>NZ_JAGWDK010000010.1 GCF_018398875.1 Bradyrhizobium sp. sGM-13
TCGCGAGCGCCCCTCAATGGGTGAGACGGGCGGAGTTATGCGACTGATTTGCCCCTCGCGTTAAGCGGAATATTTTTGATTCCCGGGCTTGACAGGATTTCGGAAAATCAGAAGTGATTTGCCCGTCGTGCCAATTGGTCGCAGACATGTAATTGAAATTCCGCTTGCGTACGGCGCGAAGCAGTTTGCAGATCGTAGTATCAGCCGCGGGCGTGATCCACGCAGTGTCGCCACAACCATGCACTGATGAAGATTACGCTCCGCTAATGCGTGCGTCGGAGCCGGCATCTATTTCGTCGCCTCGTCCGTGATGTCGTTCAAAACCTTCGCAAACGCCGCGTAGTTAGCCGGGGTCTCCAGTCCATGCCGCGGATAGATTGTCTTATACAGATAGTCGGCTGAATTATAAGACAGCCATACCTTGCCCTGATCATCCTCCCAAACAAGCGCCTTCGGCGGATTGTCGATCGCCAGCAATGGCGTCTTCGCCATTACCGGCGTGCCGAGTTTCGGATTGCCGAAGATGAGTACCGTGCGCGGGCGCATATCGATGCCGAACTTCTTTCCCGCAGCGGCATGGTCGATCTCGGTGAACACAATGAAACCTGCGCCCTCCCTTGATTTGACGGCCGCCTCAAACCGCGAGATCGTATCTTTCACCGAATGGTTGCTCGACTTCGTAATGATACCGTCATCCGCGAAAGCGGGCGTTACAAACAGGAGTGTCAAGAAAGCGACAATGAGTCTCATCGGACTTCTCCTAACTAGGTTTCCAATTTCAGGTAACCGGCACCACTCTTTGTGTGCAACTCGCCGACGGGTCTAGAACCGCGTGGTCAAATTAGTCAGCCATTCCGGCGAAACATCGACCAGGAATGCTTCGAGCGCCTTGTCCGCTCCCGTGATGACGAGCATGCCTGCGACGAGCAGCAAAAGACCGAGCGCAGATTTCATTCCGCTACCCGCAGCCAGCAATCGGCCGCGCCAGCGCGCCATTGTTTCCCGGGAAAGCCATCCCAACCCCAGCAATGGCAACGCCGCGCCGATGCCAAACGCGAGCATTGTCAGTGCCACCTGACCAAGATCCTTGCCCTGGGCGGCCAGCAACGACGCTGCGCCAAGCGTCGGCCCTACGCAAGGGCTCCATACGGCGCCCAGCAGGACCCCGATCCAAAACTGTCCGGCTATACCGCTTGCGCGGCTCGTTGCCAGCCTGCTGTCGGCCCAATTTCCGATCGGGCCCGCTGCAAGCGCGATCTGCGCCTGTAGCCGCGGAGCGACGAGCACGATGCCGACAAGCATGATCAGCATCGCCGCGACATAGCGCAGCCGGTCGGCATCCAATCCGATCGAGTGGCCCGCCGTCGCCAGAAATAACCCGATGCCGGCAAACGAGAGGCACAACCCCGCAGCAAGCGCCAAAGGTCCCTGACGATGGCTCGATGCCGCGGTAGCCAGCACGATTGGAAATATCGGGAGCACGCAAGGTGAAAGGATCGAGAGAATTCCTGCGAGAAACGCCAGAAACGTACTGCCGATCGTCATCGCCGCTTCCCCATCTCCAAGTCGCCTTTGCTCCAAGTCACCTTTGCCGGCACGCTCGACGACGAAGTCATACGGCTTTTCCGACCATGGCGAAGATCGAATCCCGCTTGGTGTCGCCGACCGAGCGGGCCGCTTCCTTGTCGCCCTTGAAGGCAATCAGCGTCGATTGCGCACGGACGCCGAACCGCTTGAGCAGGTCCTTCTGGCTATCGAAATCGATGACGAAATAGACGAGATCCTTGAACCTTGGATCAGCCCTCAGATCGCTCAGGATCGGCGCCTGTGCCTTGCAGGTCGGACACCACGGCGCATAAACCGCAATCAGAATTGGCTTGCCGCCTTTCTGGGCCGCGGCGAAGGCCTTGGCATCGAACGCATGCGCGTTAACCGCGAACGCCGGCGAAGCGGCGAGTGTTCCGGCGGCGAGCACGGCTCCAAGAATGAATCGGCGGGTCAGCATGGTATTCTCCTTGTTGATCGGGATGAGTTACGGTTTGGAGGCCGCAAATGTTACGCGCCTGCACCCGTAGCGGCATGTATTTCGCGGGGCTCAAGGCTGAGAGGTTCCAGGCAGCCCGGCAAAGGTTAGCGGCTTGGCGAAAGATTCTTATCTATCGTGGCCGCACGGGCAGGTGTCAGGCATCGGGTCAAGAGAATGAGCCCTCGGATGCCGGGTTCCGATTAAGGCAGATCCGCCAGATTCCGAGACTTCCAGAGCTGACGCTGGTTCGTATGCCCCGTCAGGGTTTCCACAGGCAATGGTCGGCGCTTATGCGCCTTGCAGATCAGCGACGGTGGAAGCTTACGCAAAAAACGCGGCACCAACGAGCCGCGTTTTGCTGGAAGTTTCGTAATGCGAGCAGAGCGAAAGCGTGCCACCATCAAGAAGCGCGGTCGATGATGGATGGTGGGCACGGCGCGAAGAGTGCCTTTGCCCACCCCACGACTGGCGTGGGCTCAGCCTGCCACCGCCGCCGGCATGTCGCGCTGGCGCTTCATGACGATCTTGTTGAGCGCGCCGAGATAAGCCTTTGCCGACGCGACCAGCGTATCGGGATCCGCCGCCCGCGACGTCATCGAACGGCCCTCGTGCGAGAGCCGCACCGAGACTTCGGCTTGCGCGTCGGTGCCTTCGGTGACGGCGTGGACCTGGTACAGTTCCAGCTTTGCTTCATGGGGCACCAGCGCCTTGATGCAATTGAACACCGCGTCGACCGGGCCGTTGCCTTCGGCTTCCTCGATCCTGGTCTGGCCTTCGACGTCGAGCTTCATGGTGGCGCGCTGCGGGCCGTGGGTGCCGGCGATCACCGTCAGCGAGGTGAGCTTGATGCGATCGTGCGAGGCCGCCATTTCCTCGTCGACCAGCGCCTCGATGTCCTCGTCGTAGATGTCCTTCTTGCGGTCGGCCAGCGCCTTCATCCGCGCAAAGGCATCTTCGAGCTGGTTGGGGCCGAGCTTGTAGCCCATCTCTTCCAGCTTGTGGATGAACGCATGGCGCCCGGAATGCTTGCCCAGCACCAGCGAGGACTGCTTCAGGCCGACCATCTCGGGCCGCATGATCTCGTAGGTGGAAGCGTCCTTCAGCACGCCATCCTGGTGGATGCCGCTTTCGTGCGCGAACGCGTTACGGCCGACGATCGCCTTGTTGTACTGCACCGGGAACGAGGTCGCCGCCGATACCAGCTTCGAGGCGCGCGTCAGCTGCGTGGTGTCGATCTTATTCCACCATGGAAACTTATCGTTACGTACGTTGATCGCCATCACGATCTCTTCGAGCGCAGCGTTGCCCGCCCGCTCGCCGATGCCGTTGACGGTGCATTCGACCTGGCGCGCGCCGCCGGCGATGCCGGCCAGCGAGTTCGCCACCGCCATGCCGAGGTCGTTATGGCAGTGGACGGAGAAAATCGCTTTGTCGGAGTTCGGCACCCGCTCGATCAGCGTCTTCATGAAATGGGTGTATTCCTCCGGCACGGTGTAGCCTACGGTATCGGGAATGTTCACCGTGGTGGCGCCTGCCTTGATGACGGCCTCCACGATGCGGCACAGGAAATCCATCTCGCTGCGGGTGCCGTCCTCGGCCGACCATTCGACGTCGTCGATATGGTTGCGGGCGCGAGTGACGTTGGCGATCGAGGTTTCGATCACCTGCTCCGGTGTCATGTTCAGCTTGACACGCATATGCAGCGGCGAGGTCGCGATCACGGTGTGGACGCGGCCGCGCCTTGCGAACTTCACCGCTTCGGCGCAGCGGTCGATGTCCTTGGGATGCGCACGCGACAGGCCGGCGATGACTGCGTTCTTGGAGCGGCGGGCAATCTCGCTGACCGCCTGAAAATCGCCTTCCGACGTGATCGGGAAGCCCGCCTCTATGACGTCGACACCCATGTCATCGAGCATTTCGGCGACCTCGAGCTTTTCCTCGAACGTCATGGTTGCGCCCGGGCACTGCTCGCCGTCACGCAGGGTAGTGTCGAAAATGATGACGCGGTCCTTCTCGGACTTGTTGGCGGTGGTCATGTTCTGAAATTCCTTTTGGGTCTTGCGCCGTTCAAGTGGCGCTGAAGGGTCTGGTGATCTCGCGCGAACCCCTGAGTGCCCAGGCGCAAACGCCCAGACGGCCCTCAGGGGCCGATAAGAAGCAGAAGCCCGCCAAGAAGGAGGGGGGGCGCGGACGCAGCCGGAATTGCGGGGGCAGCCTCGGCCGCTCCATCCCGAACCCCGTACCTTTCGCTGCGAATCAGCATTGCCAGACCCTTTTGGACGCCAAAACAATCCTCGGCCAAAACCATTGACGGTTCGTTGCCGGGACGGCGTTCCGGGGCTGTTCTAGACGAGAATTGCCGCCCGCCGCAATGCCAAAAGAGGGTCAGGGAGGGTGACCTAATGGCCAGCCATCCGGAAGCGCTTTCCTCCGTCAATATGAGTTCCACTACGATCGACCGAGATTGAAAAGCCGGTGACCAGCGTGATTACGTCACGCGGTGGCTCGCGCGAAATGCTCCCTCACCTCCTCTTCCCACGCGACGTCGCGCGCACGCTCGATGGCGAGCGACCATAGAGCTCGGCGAACGCGGCGTTGAAGCGGCGGACGCTGCCGAAGCCCGCGCGGAAGGCAATCTCGGTCATCGTGTCGTCGGTGGTGTCGAGCAGCCGCTTGGCGCACTGGATGCGGCGGGTATTCGCGACCTGCTGCGGGCTCGCCCCGACATGGCGTTCAAACAGGCGGGCGAGATGGCGCGAGGTAATCCCAAGCTTCTCCGCCAACGCCGCGACCGATCCGCGCTCCAGCGCGCCGCTATCGATCAGTTTCAGCGCGCGCGCCACGGTGGAGCGTGTCCCGTTCCACGCCGGGCAGAACGGTGCGGTCTCGGGGCGGCAGCGCAGGCAGGGCCGATATCCCGCCGCCTCGGCCGCTGCTGCCGTCGGGTAATAGCTGACGTTGCGCGTCAACGGGTGCTTCACCGGGCAGACCGGGCGGCAATAGATCCGCGTGGTCCGCACCGCCGTGAAGAAGCGACCGTCGTAGCGCGCGTCGCGCCGCAGCCGCGCGGCGTTGCAGACCCCAAAGCTCAGCATGCCCGAATTCTAGCGTATCGCGCGGCAGATGAAAGCGGACGCCGATGATGAGGTCCGATTCCGGCCAGCGGCAACGGCCGCACTGCCTTAGATCGGCGACGATCGAACTTCACTCTCCACGAAAGGCAACCACATGGATAATCCGACAGCCAAGGACGTCGTTCTCAACGCCTGGAAGACATTCTCCACGCGTGACGCCGGCCTGATCGCATCGCTCTTCACGCCGGACGCCGAATGGATCGCGCCTCGCTGCAATGCGACGGCGGTGGCGCTTGCGCATACCGATCACATGATCGGCCCCGACCAGATCGCCCGCTTTATCGCCTCCGAGATGCATTGCCTGTTCTCCGCTATCGACATCTCGTTCCGCGCTGTCCATGTGGACGGTGACGCGGTGATCATTGAAGAGCGGATGCGCGCGACACTCCCCGAAGGACGGCCGTACGACAACGACTATTGCTTCGTCTTTGTCGTCGCAGGCGATCGCATCAAGCAGGTTCGCGAGTACATGGACACGCGAAAGGGCTGGCAAATGATTTTCGGGAAAACGGCGGAGTGACGCTTAACGGGGAATCGGTAGAATGGGCAAAGCCAGCGGGTCGCGCGAACGCGCGCCCGGCGACGAGCGCAAGGGCGCTCGCGGAGTGATGACAGGCTCCGCGTGCCCACGCTTCCGCGCGTACTCGGCACCAATGGTGGGCACGGCGCAAGTGCGCCTTTGCCCACCCTACTTCGCCTTCCCCTCATTCAGCAGCGCCTCACGCACCTTTGCGAATTCGCTGCGGTCGGCCTTGTCGACCTTTGGAAAATGCAGATCGAGTCTGTCGAGCGTGCTAACGATCGTCGAGCCGATCACGACGCGGGCGAACCATTTGTGGTCGGCGGGGACGACGATCCAGGGCGCCGCCTGCGAGGCGGTGTGGCGGATCACGTCCTGGTAGGCGGCCTGGTACTTGTCCCACAGCTTGCGTTCATCAATATCGGCAAGCGAGAACTTCCAGTTCTTGGCGGGTTCCTCCAGCCGCGCGAGGAAGCGCTCGCGTTGCTCCTCCTTGGAGACGTTGAGAAAGAATTTCAAGATCACGGTGCCGTTGCGCGCCAGGTAGCGCTCCATCGCGGAGATGTCTTCGAAGCGCTCATTCCAGATGTTTTTGGTCACGAGTTGCGGCGGCAACTTCTGCCTGTCGAGAATTTCCTGGTGCACCCGCACTACCAGGCATTCTTCATAATAAGAGCGGTTGAAGATGCCAATCCGGCCGCGCTCCGGCAACGCGACCATGCTGCGCCACAGGAAATCGTGGTCGAGCTCCGTGGCCGACGGCTGCTTGAACGAAGTGACCTCACAGCCCTGCGGGTTGACGCCCTCGAACACGCTCTTGATCGCACTGTCCTTGCCGGACGCGTCCATGCCCTGAAAGATCAGCAGCATCGACCAGCGGTCCTGGGCGTAGAGTCTTTCCTGGAAATCGTTCAGCCGCTCGCGATTGGCCTCGATGATCTTCGTCCCTTCGTCCTTGTCGAGGCCGCCCTTCTCATTGGTCTTCTGCGACTTGAGGTGAAATTCGCCCGCGCCGTCGAAACGGAACGGGGCGACATAGGACTTCAGTTCGTCGGCAAGTGACGGCGAGGATTTCTTGTTCATTTCGTCCCGGAGGGCTTGGGTTGCGGCTTCAATCTGTCGAGAACGCTACCAAGAATGCCCTTGGGCAGGAAGATGATGAAGACCACCAGCAAAACGCCGTAGACCAGGTTGTCCCAGCCGACCGCCTTGGTACCGAAGCCGATCCGCAGCCCTTCCGCGAGCAGGATGGTGATGATGGCGCCGATCGTCGGTCCGAGCGAGACATACAGCCCGCCGACGATGACGGCGAACACCATCTGCAGCGACACCGCAATGCCGCTGACCGTGTCCGGCGAGATGAACATCTGGTATTGGCAGTACAGCGCGCCGGCGAGCGCGGTCATCAAGGCGGAGATCAGCGTGATCTTGAGCTTTTCGGCTGTCACGTTGACGCCGGCCGCAGCCGCCGCGTCCTCGTCCTCCGAGATCGCCTCCATGGCGTAGCGGCTCATGCTGCGGTCGACCCAGCGCCAGATCAGAAGGCCCACCACCCAGACGCCGAGCGCGATCAGATACCACGTCGTCTTGTCGTCGAACTGCAGCGCCAGCAGCCCCCGGCCGCTGGGCGCGCGGTTCGGCGTGTAGCCGAGCGAACCGCCGGTGTAATCACGCGTCGCGGTGATGACCTGCAGCACGATGCCGGACAGCGCCAGCGTCACCAGCACGAAATAGTGTCCGGTGATGCGGAAGCGAAAGCAGGGATAGGCGACCACCAGCGCCAGCAAGCCCGCCGCCACCATGCTGAGCGGAATGCCGATCCAGGGTGTGATGTCGAGGTGGTTCCACAACAGCGCCGTGACATAGGCGCCGACGCCCATGAAGCCGCCATGGCCAAGCGAGACCAGCCCGAAGCGGCCCATGATCGACCACGAAGTGTAGGCGAACGACCAGATCAGGATCAGCACCAGGATGTGCAGGTGATAAGGCTCACGATAGACGAAAGGCAGCGCGATCAGCGCAGCTAGTCCAACGGCCCAGGCGGCATAGCGGGAATTCACGAGCGCCTCGCCAAAAGGCCCGCGGGCCGGATGAACATCATGACGATGAAGAAGGCAAAGGCCAGCACGTAACCCCATTCAAGGTCGGAGTACAGGCCGCCCAGCGAAATGATCTGGGCGAACACGAACGCCGCAATGAAACCGCCGACGAAATTGCCGAGCCCGCCGAGCACGCAGATCAAGAATGTGATCGGCCCAAACGACAGCCCGACGAACGGATGCACGTCATACTGCAGCACCAGCAGGCAGGCGGCGAGGCCGGCGAGCGCGCCGCCGAGCGCCGAGGTGATGAGATAGATACGCTTGGTATCGACCCCCATCAGCGACATGATCTGGCGGTCCTGCGCAACGGCGCGGATCGCCGTGCCGGTATAGGTGCGCTTCATGAAGAAGTAGATCGCCAGCATGCCGAGCAAGGCGGCGACGAAGGCGAGCAGCCGCGAATAGCTGAAATGCATGTCGCCGATCGCCAGCACCGGCAGGCGAATGCCGAGATTGCGGAAGTCGATGCCGAAAGCGACGGTGGCAAAGCTCTGCAGGATGAACAGCACGCCGCCCGTCGCGAGCAACTGGTTGATCGGCGGCGCGGTGAGCAGTGGCGCGATGACGATGTAGTGCAGTGCCGCGCCCAAGGCCGCGACCAGCAGGATCGCGATCGGCGCCGCAGCCCAGTACGGCAGGCCGAATACCTGGACCATGTAGTACATGCCGTACATGCCGATCATGACCAGCTCGGCGTAGCAGATCCATGTGACGTCGATGACGCCGAAGATCAGATTGAGCCCGAGCGCCAAGAGCGCCAGCACGCCGCCGAGCAGGATGCCGTTGACCACGGCTTCCAGCAGGTAGATGTCGAAGGTGTCGAGGAATGCCTGCATTGCCGCTTTGCCCTATACGCCCAAATAGGCTTGCTTGATGGTGTCGGTAGACAGCATCTCTTCCGACGTGCCGGACGCGCGGATGGTGCCGGCCTCCAGCAGGTACGCGCGATCGACCACCTTCAGCACCTGCTGCACGTTCTGCTCGACGATCAGCACCGTCAGCCCGCCAGAGCGAATTCGCTTTACCAGCTCGAACACCTGCTGCACCACGACCGGCGCGAGTCCGGCCGAGGGCTCGTCGAGCAGGAGCAATTTCGGATCCGACATCAGCGCGCGGCCGATCGCGCACATCTGCTGCTCGCCGCCCGACAGGGTGCCGGCCACCTGGCTGCGCCGCTCCCTCATGCGCGGGAACAGATCGAACACGAATTCGAGCCGCTCGGCATATTTGGCACGCGCGCCCGGCATGTAGGCGCCCATCTTCAGATTGTCGTCGACGGTGAGCCGCGGAAACAGCCGGCGGTTCTCCGGCACGTGGGCAATGCCGAGATCGACGATGCGATGCGCCGCCGTCGCCACCACGTCGCGGCCTTCCATCGAAATCGTGCCGTTGGTGGGCCGGATCAGGCCGGAGATCACGCGCATCAGCGTGGTCTTGCCGGCGCCGTTGGGGCCGATCACGCCGACCGCCTCGCCCGCCCTGACGTCGAGATTGATGCCGAACAGCGCCTGAAAGGTTCCGTAACCCGCATCGACCGATCTGAGTTCAAGCATGCGCTAGGCCCCTGCCCTGCGCCGCGCTTCGGCGGCGGCAGCCGCGGCCTGGCTCGAATCCGCGTCCGTGCCGAGATAGACCTCGATCACCCGTGGATCGCTCGCCACCGCGCTCGGCAGTCCTTCCGAAATCTTCTCGCCGTGATCGAGCACCATTACGCGGTCGACCACCCGCATCAACACGCCCATGATGTGCTCGACCCAGATGATGGTGATGCCGAGCTCGTCGCGGATCTTGCGCAGCATGTCGGCGGCCTGATCCATCTCGTGCTCGTCGAGCCCGCCGAGGCTTTCATCGGCGAGCAGAAGTTTCGGCCCGGTGGCGAGTGCCTTGGCGAGTTCGAGTTTTTTCAGGCCGGCAGCTCCTAAGCCATCGACGCCGGCGTGGCGGTTGGTCGGCAGGCCGACCATGGCCAGCGCGCGTTCGGCCGCCTCATCCGCGCGGGCGCGGCTATGGCTGCCCTGGCCGTAATAGCCTGCGAGCGCCACATTCTCGAATATCGTGAGCCGGTGAAACGGCCGCGGGATCTGGAAGGTGCGGCCGATGCCGCCGTTGATGATGCGGTGCGGCGCCTTGCCCGCGATCTCCGTTCCATTGAACACAATCGATCCTGCCGTCGGGATCAGCGTGCCCGACAGCATGTTGAAGATCGTGCTCTTGCCGGAGCCGTTCGGGCCGATCAGGCCGAGAATCTCGCCCTGCTCGACCCGGAACGACACGTTGTTAACAGCGGTGAAGCCGCCGAAGCGTTTCACCAATCCGTCTACCGTCAGCACTCCAGAACCTCCGCTTAGCCGTTTGCCCGGCTCTTACTGGTTGCTGAACGTGGTTCCCTTCGGCAGCGGCAGCACGGCCTCGCGCTGCGCTTGGCTCTTCGGCCACACCACATACGACTTATCGTCAACATACTGGATGACAACCGGGAACGAGCGTTCGTTCTGGCCGGCCATCTGGGTGCCCTCGCCGTGGAACTTGACGCCGAAGCCCAGCATGGTGCCGCCTTCTGGAATATCGGTCTCGAGGGCTGCCTTGCGCAACGCATCGGGATCGACGCCGCCATACTTCTTGATGGCGCGCGGCAGCACCTCGGTCAGGAACAGATAGGTGTTGGACGCCGCCATGCCGACATGCGCGGAGCGAATCGCGACGCCGGGCTTCGCCTTATCGAACTCCTCGCCGACCATCTTGATCACGGGCGGCAGCTTCGGATCCATCGATTTCTGGTTGGCGAGCCAGATCGAGATCGGATCGGTGTTGAAGACGTAGTTGACGTCGGAGCCCAGGCCTTCCTTCAGCTTCTCGTAGACGCCATAGCCTGCGCCGTGACCGACCAGAGCAGCGAATTTCAAGCCCTGCTCGCGCGCCTGGCGGCCGAACAAGGTGATGTCAGGGTTGTAGCCGGTGTGGAAGACCACGTCGGGCCGGGCGCGCTTCAGTTTCGTCACCAGCGAAGAAAGATCCGGCGCCGTGGCGGAATAGCCTTCCTTCAGCACGACGTTGAAGCCGGCCTTCTTGGCGCCGGCCTCGTTGCCCTTGGAGACGTCGACACCGTAAGCGCCGTCCTCGTGGATGATGGCAACGCGCAGATCCTTCGGCTCCTTGCCGAGCTTCGCCTTGGAATTCTGCGCGATGAAATCCATCGTCATCATGCCGAACTGGTCGCCGGAGGCTTGCGGCCGGAACACGTATTTGAAGTTCTTGTCGGCCAGCACTGCAGATGAGATGCAGGTCGTGATCCACATGAAGTTCTTGAGCTGCTCGACGCGCGCGGCCACCGGCACGCATTGCGCCGAGGAAAAGAAGCCGAGCAGCATGTTGACCTTTTCCTGCTCGATCAGCCGCACCGCCTCGTTGATCGCGACGTCGGGCTTGCTCTGGGCGTCGGCATAAACCGCTTCGACCTTGTAACCCTCGACGCCGGTCTTGGCGTACTGGTCGAGCATGATCTTGGCGCCGATATACTGCAGCTCCGAACCGCCGCCGGCGAGCGGACCGGTCAGGTCGTAGATGACGCCGATCTTGATTTTCTTTTCCTGAGCCTCGGCGGAAACCGCCACCCCCAGCACCGCGATTGCGGCAGACAGCCCGACGAGAAGGCGTGCAGTTTTGCGCCCCGGCATGGAATTCTCCCTGGATTATTTTTTGTGCACTGCATTTTCTTGTTCTTGGTTGGCGCCTATCACATTGGTAGCGCGACCAGATGTCAAGCGCATTGCGCGCGTCACAGCCGGGAAGCGAGCTGCGCCTCGATGAACGCCGTGACAAAACGCGGCATTGCCGAACTCAGATCGCGCGCGCTGCGCACGACGTGAATGGCCGACAGTTCCGGCTGACGCTGCGAGGCAAGGTTGCGCTCGATCCGCTCGCGCAGCGCGGCGCCCGGCATATCGACGCGCAGGACGCGGATCATCGCGAGCGCAGGCCCGGTGTAGACACAGTACCAATGCGGCTCGCTGTCGCATTCGCCGGGGGCAAGGCCGGTCTCTTCCTCGAGCTCGCGCGTGACGCTGCCGGATATATCGACCGCGCCGTCCCTGATATCGTCGAGGTCGGGCGTGCCTGACGGAAAATAGATGCGCCCGGCATTCGCCGTGTGCGGACCCATTTCGCCGAGCACGAAGGCGCCGTCGGCGCAGAGTAGCGCACCCATGCCGAAACCGTTGAACACGCTGGCGTCAGGAAAGCCCCAGTCGCGCCAAGCCAGAAAACTGGCGAAGTCGGTTTCGAAATAGCTGGCGCTCAAACAGTCGCCGGAAAACACCGGGTTGCGCCCGAGCAGGACGCGGCCGTTCCACAGTGTAGGCTTTTCGCGCTGCTTCTCGGAAAAATGCGCATCGATGTCCGCGCGCCGCGCTTCCGCGAACGGCCACGCCCACGTTTCGACCACAAGATCGAGCGTGCTGACGCGATGAATGGCCGGAGGCCTCGTGCCACTCATCGCTTCACGTCGCTCGATTTCACGCCGATCGTATCCCTTCACTTCGGACTGGCGCCCGTGGTCTTCCTGGCCTGCTCGACATATTTGTTGGTGTACGTCTTGGTCACGTCGATATTGGCTTTCGCCACGTCGGGCGATCCTTCGCTGAAGACGGCGAGCACCGCGTCGGCGCCCTTCGGGTCCATCAAACCGGTTTGCGAGTACATCGGGATCGTGTTCTTCAGCGCGGCGAGATAGAGCGCCTTGTCCTTGCCGACCATTCCCTCCGGCATCTTCGCCATGATCTCTTCCGGCGAATGCGAATGGATCCAGTTGAGCGTGTTGACGATCGCGTTGGTCAGCGCCTGCACTTCCTTCGGGTGCGAATTGATCCAGGCCGTCGTGGTGTAGAGCGCACCGCCCGGATACTCACCGCCGAACACGGCCAATGTGTCCTTTTGCGATCGGGTGTCGGCCAGTATCTTCAAATCCGGATAGCTGCCCTGCAAAACGGTGACGGACGGATCGAGCATCACGGCGGCGTCGATCTGGCCCTGCTGCATCGCCGCCACCGCGGTAGCCCCCAAGCCGACGCCGATCACCGCGGCGCTGGTCGGATCGAGGCCGTTCTTCTTCAACAGATATTTTAAGAAGAAATCGGTCGAGGAGCCCGGCGCGCTGACGCCGACCTTCTTGCCGGCCAGATCCTTGATCGATTTGATCTCGCTGGTGTGCGCGGGCGACACGACAAGCACCAGGCCGGGATAGCGGTCGTAGATCACGAAGGACTGCAGCTCCTGCTTCTTGGCGGCCAGGTTGACGCAATGGTCGAAATAGCCCGAAACCACGTCGGCGCTGCCGCCGAGCACCGCTTTCAGCGCGTCCGAGCCGCCCTTGAGGTCGACCAGTTCGACCGCCACGCCCGCCTTTTCATATTCGCCGAGCTGTTTGGCCAGCACGGTCGGCAGGTAGCACAGGCAGGCGCCGCCGCCGATCGCGATGGTGACCTTGCTTTGTGCTGCGGCAAATCCCGAGGTCAGTGTGAGCGCCAGCAGCGAAGCGGCCAGCCGGCCGAATAGTTTCTTCATGGGTTCCTCCATTTGTTGGGCGCAAGATAGAGCAGCGCAACCGCGTTGAGAAGGCGCCGCCGTTCCGGACGGACGCCCCCTCCTCCGTCAATTGCGAGGAGTGACAGCGACGAAGCAATCCAGGGCGGGGTACTCATAAGTCGAGATTGACTGATGTGGCTTACCCGACGTCCACTATGCCCGGATAGCGACCAAATTCCGCATCCCAGCGGAATGACGCGATGTGCCACAACCGGACTCAACGCAGTGCAGCAACAACCACCGTTCGATCAACCTCGTCGGCGAGTGGTCAGTAGACATCGCCGACCGCAACCACGAAGTCATGCGATCCACGCGGTTGAGCAGTCACCGCAGTGGGAGTGGCCCCAGCTCGATCCTAGTCGAGAGGGGCCACGCTAGAGGTTAGACCTTCAAGTCTTGAGGAAGATCGCAAGATAGAACACGGCAGCCAAAACGACGGTGATACCGATGACTGTTAGGGCGGCCTGTTTGGTTGAAACGTCGCGCATATCAACGCCTCCTTCAATTGGACACGCCTAATACCGTCAAGCACCGCTTGTTATGGCCTGGCGTTTGGAACTCGATGGCCTGGCCAACCGACAGGCCGATCAACGCAGCGCCAACCGGCGTAAGAACCGAGACCCGCTTTAGCGTTATGTCCGCTTCGTGCGGATACACCAACACCACGTCCCGGACTTCACCGGTCTTGTCATCGCAGTACCGGACCTGCGAGCCCATGCGGACCACGCCGCACAGATCGGAACTGTCCGCCACCACGCTTGCACGCTCCATCTCCCGTGCAAGGAAATGGGCCACGCGCGGGAAGAGCACCGCGCTCGAACTGGCCAGAGCGTTGAGACGCCTCGCCTCATCCTTTATCACGGTGATGGGCGGCAACACGATTTCAGGCTTGTCCTTGCGATTAGTCTTGCTCATTACCTTCTCTCCTTTCCTAAGCGGCTGATGGTCCTGGATCATCGTCATCAAAGAGCTTTTTGCCCTTGACCACCGGATTGCTAAACAGAACCCTGACAACATCATTCGGATCACCTCGACTGACGCGTTCGATCTTGACGACGTTGGTGCGGCCAGCGGTGAAGAAGGGGATTTCGCTTCCGACCTTCAGCCCCACCAACGCCGCGCCCAACGGTGACATCACGGGAATTTGGGTTCGCGCGGACATGTAGTCTTCGGGGTACACCAGTTGCCTTGTCTCGCGGGCGAAGCCCCAGGTGATCCAGAACGTCACCCACGAACCCATGGTGACGATGCTGTCCAATCTGGCCGCACGATCAGGGACGACTTCCGCACGGTTGATCTCACTCAACAGAAAACGTGCGTCCACGTCGCCTTGATCTGCGCCCACCTGCGCGAGCCGTTCCAAGCGGCGATGATCAGACGCCGGAAGAGTGACGTCCGGGAAAAAGGGGTTGTTCACGACATGCCTCCTTGTTGGGCTTTCCTCGCGGAAAAGCCACACACCAAATCTGTTTGATGAAGGAAGGGGGTAATCCGGACGGCACCAACTACCGTCCGGCTAAGCTCCTGCTTGGAGCCGTCCGGCGTGCAAGCAATGCCGCGCAATGCGCGGATCGATGTCGAGGACGTGGATCATGTCACGGCCACCATAGGACGGTCCGCTGTCCCTGTATTGCGACCAAAGAGCACACACGCAGGGAGAGCGTTGTATCGGACTGTTCTAGTATCCAGCCAGCTGCGGAGACCTTTTGAACGTGGCTCGTGAAGGATGGGTCAATATCGGTTGGGGTCATCCTGTAGGTTTGATAGACTACCGCGACTTCCGGTCTATCCCGGTGAACGGACATTCTCAGGCGGACATGGCTCAAAGGTGCCAACAGGCGACATCGTGATCTTGTTTGCAGTGGTCACGCCCATAATCGGCAGTATAGCAACTTTCGATACGAGGGAGTTGCAGTGTTATGACTGCCTACATGTCAACGCTAACTGATCCGCAGGGCTTGAACGTTTGGAGCGAGCGCCCGTGCAAGCACCCCTCATTTTTCTGGGCGTAGGCAAGCACGCCCATGATAATCAAAGCTATGACGACCAATCCGGCTACTAAGTTCTGCGCCATGGCTGCCACTCCTGGTGAACTAATGAACAATGGCGACCGGCGCGGATCATGGGGATTAACGCCGGGGCAGCGCTCCCTCTCGAGGCTATTCCCTAACAGCCGACGTGACTACGGCTTAACGTGTTAAGGACAACTCCTTATTGGGTTACTATATTGTTCCACGATATCGTTATCGCCCGGAGGACGACCGGGGCGATCCATGCGGCGGGCCTTGGGTCTTGGACGTGAAGTAAATTCGGAGCATTAGCTGATTCACGGGAGCCATTGCGGCTTGATGGCGCTGCCGGGGATGTGATTCAAACTCGCAACTGGGGCCTCGAATCAGGCGCTACACAATCAGTGATTATCAATGGACCGCCATCAAACGATGCTGCCAAACAAGCCGCGCGGCGTTCGACGCGGCAAGAGCGCTAGCCCCTGCCCTCCGCCGCCGTCGGACGCCACACCAGAAGCCGCCGCTCGACCAGCGTCACGCCGAAGTCGATCAGGATGACGAAGGCCGACAGCACGAACATTCCGGCGAAGACACCGGCGACGTCGAACACGCCTTCGGCCTGCTGGATCAGGTAGCCGAGGCCCGCGGCGGAGCCCAGATATTCGCCGACCACGGCGCCGACCACCGCAAAACCCACCGACGTGTGCAGCGAGGAAAACATCCACGACAGCGCCGAGGGCCAGTAGACGTGCCGCATCAACTGCCGCTCGTTCATGCCGAGCATGCGGCCATTGTCGAGCACGGTGTTCGAGACTTCCTTGACGCCCTGATAAACGTTGAAGAACACGATAAAGAACACCAGCGTAACGCCGAGCGCCACCTTGGACCAGATGCCGAGCCCCAGCCACAGCGTGAAGATCGGCGCCAGCACCACGCGCGGCAGCGCGTTGATCATCTTCACATAGGGATCGAACACCGCAGCGACGCGCGGCTGTCGGGCGAACCAGAAGCCGACCAGCACGCCCGCGACCGATCCGATCACGAAAGCGAGGATTGATTCCCACAGCGTGATGATCAAATGCTTCCAGATCACGCCTGACGAGAACCATTTGACGATCTGGCTGCCGACATCGATCGGGTTGGAAAAGAAAAACGGCGGCAGCAGGATTTTTCCGAACACCGGTACGGTGGTGAGGAACTGCCACACCGCCAGAGCTACGACGGCGACCAGCAATTGCAACAGGAGCAGCGTCGAGCGGGACATCAGCCTGCCTCCGCACTTCGCGTCGATTGTACGTAGCCCTTCATCACTTCGTCCTTCAACACGCTCCAGATCTCCCGGTGCAGTTCGTGAAAGTCCTTCTCCATCCGGACTTCCGAAATGTCGCGCGGCCGCGGCAGCTTTACGCGCCAGTCACCGATGATGCGCGCGCTTGGTCCTGCCGACATGATCACGACGCGATCGGCCAGCGCGATCGCCTCTTCGAGATCATGGGTCACGAACAGCACCGCCTTGCGGTCGGCGTTCCATAACTCGAGCAAGAGATTGCCCATGATCTGCCTCGTCTGGGCGTCGAGCGGACCGAACGGCTCATCCATCAGCAATATTTTTGGATCACGTATCAGGACCTGCGCGAGACCGACGCGCTTGCGCTGTCCGCCGGACAGCATGTGCGGATAGCGGCTGGCGAAGGCGCCGAGTCCGACCGACGTGAGCCAATCCTGCGCGCGCTGCAGCGCCTGTTCGCGCGGCGCGCCCTTGATCTCGAGCCCGATGGCGACGTTGTCGAGTGCGGTCTTCCAGGGAAACAGCGCATCGGCCTGGAAGAGATAGCCAGCATCGCGGTTCAACCCGGTCAGCGGCTGGTCGAAGATTCTTACCGATCCCGCCGCCGGCTTCAAAAGCCCGGCTGCAACGTTGAGCAATGTCGATTTTCCGCAACCCGTCGGCCCCACGATGGCGACGAACTCGCCATCGGCGACGGACAAATTGGCATTCTCCACGGCCGTATAGACGCGGTCGCCGGCCACGCGAAACGCCACCGTCGCATCGCCAAGCGCGACCGCTGCCGGCTGTGCGGTATCCGCCATGTTTTCTTCCCCAAAGATTTGAACGGATGCCTTAGCCGTTACAAAGGATAAGTTCAACGCGGCGCTGCAACGCGGATCGGTCGCCCCAACATGCCTTCCAGATGGGTACAGGTTGCTGCAAACTGCATATGTAGCCTGCGATTCGTAGATGCCTTGGGGAGCCATGAACGAGACTTTGATATCCGCCTGCACCATGTTTCTCGTTCCGGCAACGCTACTGTTTGGTGCTCTAGGTGTCGCGAACTCGTCCTTTCTCAAGATGCTGGTCTGCTTGCTTGGTCTAGGCACGACAGGACTATGGCTCTACCGGATATGGTGGTGGACCAACCTGTCTTTGATTGATCGCAGAACGGCACTTGGTCTTGCTGGCATGTATGCGGGCGCGTGGGTGGTGACATTCCTGGTGCAGTTGAAGAATGTGTTCTCCCGCTGACTGAATCCGTATTGCTGAAAATGCTGTCAGTCTGAAGCTAGGGGACCGGGCAAACCGTCGACCATCTCGAACAATTGCTTTCACAACAAAGCGGGACTTGAATTCCCACATTCGCGACTGGGCCATTTATCGGCTATCACTGTATCCTTCAGGAACCGCCAAAGCTGGGGACCGCGCCGAATGCCCGCAATGCCACTGATCGCCTATGCGCATGTCGTCAAGACGTTCGACGCCGGCCGCGTGGTGGCCGTCGACGACGTCTCGCTCGACGTCGCCGAGGGCGAACTCCTCGCCATCGTCGGTGGCTCCGGCTCGGGCAAGACCACGCTATTGCGGCTCTCCAATCGCCTGATCGAGGCTGACTCTGGCACCATCACGGTCGAAGGCGAGGATGTCCGCAACGTCGATCCGATCCTGTTGCGGCGGCGGATCGGCTATGTCTTTCAGAGCGGCGGGCTGTTTCCGCATCTGACCGTCGCCGGCAATATCGGCATCACGCCAAAGCTGCTTGGCACGCGGCCCGCCGATATTTCCGTGCGGGTGGATGAACTGCTCGACCTTGTCAGGCTCGACCGCACGCCATATCGCGACCGGCTGCCGCATGAACTCTCCGGCGGCCAGCGCCAGCGCGTCGGCGTGGCGCGGGCGCTCGCCGCACGCCCGCGCATCATGCTGATGGATGAGCCGTTCGGCGCGCTCGACCCGTTAACCCGCGACGCGCTCGGCGACGATTTTCGCGAGTTGCACAAGAAACTTGGCCTGACCACCATCATGATCACCCATGACATGACGGAAGCGATCCTGCTCGCCGACCGCATCGCGATCATGTGCGACGGGCGGCTGTTGGCGCAGGGCACGCCATCAGAGCTTTCCAAATCCGACGACGCTTACGTCGGCGAACTCTTGCGCACGCCACGGCGGCAGACCGAGCGGCTGAGCGCATTGCTTCCTCGCGAGGGTGCGGCATGAGCATCTTCGCCGATCCGCGCTGGGGCGAGGCGTTGGGCCATTTGCCCGATTATCTCGGCAACCACGTCCGCGTCAGCGTCGCCGCGCTGGCGCTGGGGTTGCTTGTCAGCCTGCCTCTCGCGATCATCGCACGCCATCGGCCGGTGATGCGCGGCGCGCTGCTCGGGCTTGCCAGCATCGTGCAGACGGTGCCGGGGCTGGCGCTGCTGGCGCTATTCTATCCGCTGCTCCTGGCGCTCGCGGCGTTGTCGCTGTCATGGTTCGGCGTCAGTTTTTCCGCGTTCGGATTTTTGCCCGCGGTGCTGGCGCTGGCGCTTTATTCGATGCTACCGGTGCTGCGCAACACCATCACCGGGCTGCAGGGCGTCGACGCTGCAATCCTGGAAGCGGCGCAGGGCGTCGGCATGACGCCGCGGCAATCGCTGTTCACGGTGGAATTGCCGCTGGCGCTGCCGGTGATGATGGCAGGCATCCGAACTTCGGCCGTCTGGGTGATCGGCACCGCGACGCTGTCAACGCCGATCGGCCAGACCAGCCTCGGCAATTACATCTTTGCAGGGCTGCAGACCCAGAACTGGGTGTTCGTGCTGTTCGGCTGCGTTGCCGCCGCCGTGCTGGCGCTGCTGGTCGATCAGTTGCTGGCGCTGATCGAAAACGGCTTGCGCAACCGCAGCCGTTTTCGCGCGACACTGGGCAGCGTCGGCATTGCGGCGCTCGTCGTTGCTACGCTGACGCCTAACCTGGTGCGGCCGCAGACGAACTACATCATCGGAGCCAAGACTTTTGCCGAGCAGTATGTCCTGTCGGCCTTGATGGTGCAGCGGCTGAAGGAGGCTGGGCTTTCGGCAACTACGCGCGAAGGTCTCGGCTCCAACGTGATCTTCGAAGCGCTGGCGGCTGATGATATAGACTTCTACATCGACTATTCCGGCACGCTGTGGGCCAACCAGTTTCACCGCACTGACATCAAGCCGCGTCAGGAGCTCTTGGCCGAGCTGAAGACGATACTAGCGAAGCAGAACATCACACTGCTCGGCGAGCTCGGTTTCGAGAACGCCTATGCGCTGGTGATGCCGCGCAAACGCGCCGAGCAGTTGGGTATCCGCACCGTCGCTGATCTCGCCTCGCGCGCGGCGAACATGTCGATCGCCGGCGACTATGAATTCTTCTCGCGCCCCGAATGGGCCGCGCTTCGCAGGGCCTACGGCCTGTCGTTCCGCGGCCAACGTCAGATGCAGCCGGACTTCATGTATGCGGCGGTCGCCTCCGGCGAAGTCGACGTCATCGCCGGCTACACCAGCGACGGGCTGATCGCGAAGTACGATCTGGTGACGCTCGGCGATCCCAAGCACGCAATCCCGCCCTATGATGCGATCGTGCTGCTCGCGCCAAAGCGCACCAATGACGAGGCCTTGCGCAAGACACTGGCCCCGCTGCTCGGCAAGATCGACATCGCCACCATGCGCGAGGCAAACTTGCGCGCATCCGGCAACGATGCCGCGAGCTCGCCGGATGCGGTAGCGCAGTGGCTGTGGGCGAAGGTGGGGAAGCGGTGAGGCCCCACCATCATTGCTGTGTGCAACGGGGGTTGCTCGCCGAGGATTGGGATGGCGATTTGCGCGACATCAAGGGTTCGTTCGGCGAATAGATGGTGGGCACGCTTCGCTTTGCCCACCCTACGAGATCGCGCATAACGGAGAGAGCTTCAAAGCCCCTTGATCATGCCGGCGTCGATCAGAAGCCGGTTGAACCGGCGCGCCTCCGCGCCTTTCCTGCAGTCATAGAAGGCTCCCTTGCAGCGGAGCATGATGCTCTTCTGCTCTGCAAAGGTCGGATCAAGCGGGATGCCGGCGGCTTCCTGCAGCACGAGGGGGATGTACGCCGCGTCGAGCGTTTCGAGCGCCGATGACAGGTTGCGCGGCTGGTAGTTGATGCCGTCGATGGCATAGTAGGTAGAGAAGTAGCGTGGATCGGCGGCCATCACCCGTTTCGCCAGCGTCGCCTGATCGATCCCGGGCTCCAGCATCTTTTGCGAGATCGCCGGCTGGTGATCGCCGAAACGCAGCACCAGGAATGGCTGGTCCGGATAGTCGCGCTTCAGCCGCGCGGTGAATTCGCGATAGTCGTTGGCCGTCATGGTCTGACGGCGAATGTATTCATCGACCTCCGCCGTGTTGCCCGGCGGCGTCCAGCCCGGCGGCGTCAGATCGGGCCGGTAGACGTCGGTCCAGGGAAAATGGTTGGCCGTGAGGTAGACGAACATGAAGATTGGCGCCTGCTGAGGCTGCTCGCGCGCAAACACCTTTAGCGCCTGATCGAAATAGAACTTGTCGGGCTGCATGTCCTGGTTCACGCCCATATCCGCCATGTCGACGAAATGGCCGACGCCGGCTCCCTTCTGGAAGGTGCGCGCGCCAAGGAAGTTGCCATAGGTCGGATAGAGCGAGAAGGTCTTGTACCCGCAGTTCCGCAGCGCCTGTGGCAGTCCACGGGTCACGCGACCCGCGGTTATCCTCGTCACGTAGAACTTGAGATCGCCGAACGATCGCGCCGAGAGGCCCGTCAGCACGTTGAACTCGGTGTACCAGGTCGGACCGCCGGTTGCCTCCGCCATCATGGTGCGCTGCTTGCCGTCGATGGACTTGAAGTAGTCGGCGTATCCCGCCGGCACCTTGATGCCTGGCGCGGACCTGACGTCGAAGCTCGACTCGTCGAGCAGCATGATAATGTGCGGCCGCCTTGCGTCGGCATCACAGGCAGCGTCAGGCGGCAGCGCCGAACGGCCGGCGGCGTGCGCTTCCCGTGCGAGGCGAAGCGGGGCATTTGCCGGCGGATCGGCGTCGATCCATCCCGTCGAAGCCAGCCGCGACACCGCCACCACGCCCGAGCGCGCGAGATTGGAAATGTGGTTGATGCCCTGGAACGGTTCCCACGGCTGCTCGGGCCATGCGACCGACATCGCCGATATCGACGCAATGCTCGCGGCCAGACCGATCAACGCCAGGCGGCGCCGCACCCGGAACGGATCGAAACGCCAGACCAGCCACAACAGCGGCAGGGCAATGATCCCCGCCACGATCAACTGGGTCTGCAATCGCGGAAACACCGAGAGCAGAAACGAAAACGTATCACGGTCGATGATCAGGAAGTCGAGGAACGTCAGGGTGAGCTGCAGGATGCCGAATTTGAAGCGTGACAGCTCGATCAGGATCACGATGAGGGTCACTGCAATCGCTGCACAGATGCCGGGCCGCTGCAGCACGAGCAGCAGGAAGCAGTTCACGAAAACCCACGCCAGCATGGCCAGCGTGATCGCAAACGGCCCGTATTCGCTGGTGAGCAGGACCACGAGCCCCGCCAGGTGAAGCGCCACGATCACGCCGGCCAGAGCAAAGAACCGGACGCCGCGCGATCCTGCGCGGATGCCTTTGCTCATTCCGGGTTCAGCAACGGCTGACATGTCTCGTCCCTAAAGGCCCTTGATAAATCCTGCGTCGATCAATAACCGGTTGAACCTGCGCGCCTCGGCGCCATCCTTGCAGGCATAGAATACCCCCTTGCAGCGGAGCATGATGTTCTTTTGCTCCTTGAACGAGGGGTCGAGCGGAATGCCGGCGGCCTCCTGGATCACCAGCGGCAGATAGGGCGCGTCGATCGTGTCCATGATCGCGGAACTCTTCACTGGCTCGAAGTTGACGGCGTCGATCGCGTAATAGGTGGTGAAGTAGCGCGGGTCGTGGGTATCGAACTTGCGGGCTACCCTGGCTTCATCCAGGCCGGGATCGAGCAGGTTCGAGGAAAACTCCGGCTGATGGTCGCCGTAGCGGACGATCAGGAATGGCTGCGCCGGGAACTTCTTTTTCAGGCTGGCGACGAACGCTGCATAATCCCCGGCGCTCAATGTCTGGCGGCGCAGATATTCGTCGACCACGGGCTCGTTGCCGGGCGCGCGCCAGGACGGCAGCAGGTCGGGGCGGAATTTGGTTTCCCAGGGGAAATGGTTGGCGGCGAGATAGACGAAGGTGAACAGCGGCGTGTTGACCGGCTGCTCGGCGATCAGATTCACGGCCTTGTCGTAGAAGAAGCTGTCGGGCTCGATGCCCTTGGCGCCGAGCGCGCGTGCGTCATAGAAGTGCTGGATGCCGGTAGAGGTCTGGAAGCCACGCGCGCCCATGAAGGCGCCGTAGGCCGGATAGAGCGAGATGGTGCTGTAGCCACAGCGGCGCAGCGCCAGCGGCAATCCGCGCTCGACCCGGCCTGAGGCGATGCGGGTGACGAAATAGGAGAAGCGGCCGAACGACCGCGACGACAGACCGGCGAGCACGTTGTACTCGGCCATCCAGCTTGCGCCGCCGCTGCTCTCGGCCATGAACTTGCGCTCGCGGCCGTCAAAGGACTTGAAATGGCTGCCATAGCCCGGCGGCACCTTGACGCCGGCGGCCTGGCGGATGTCGAAGCTCGACTCGTCATGGATCATGATGATGTGCGGGCGGCGACCGGCCACATGGCAGGAATCGACCAGCGGCACCTTCAGCCGCTCGGCGGTCACCGCTTCCGATTCCATAAAACCGTAATTGACGAAGTCGGAAACCGCGGTCACGCCCGAGCGGGCGAATTTGGAGAGATAGCCATCGTCGTAATAGCCGCGCCAGGCTTCATCGGGCCAGACGACGGAATAACCGGCCAGGCTTGCGAGACAGGCCAGCAGGCCGGCCGTGGCCGGCAGGCGGCGGATGCGGAACGGATCGAGCCACCACAGCGCGTACATCAGCGGCAGGATGACGAGGGATGCGCCGACCACGCTCCAGCGCAAGTTCGGAAAGATCGTGAACAAATACGCCGCGGTGTCGCGGTCGATCACCATCAGGTCGACGAAGTTCGCGGTCATCTGCACGACGTCGTGCTTGAGCCGCGACAGCAGCACCAGCAGCACGACCAGCGTGAGCGACAGCGCGCCCGACAGCGCCGGACGCCGTAGCAGCGCAACAAAAAGGAAGTTCAGGATGCCCCAGGCCAGGGCAAAACCCATGCGGCCGCCGAAATCGGTTTCGGTGTGCAGCAGGATCGCCAGCGCCGCTATGTGCGGCGCAGCAACGGCCGAAAGGCGTCCGAGGCCGATGGCGGCAAGGCCGGCAGCAAGGGTGGCGGCGGAGGGCCCTGGATTTGGCGCGGGCGCCATGGGGGGAACGCAACATGACCCGGCGCAATACAAAGCCTTGGCTGGCGACGACCAGGAGACGCACGACCCATCCGGAACCTGAGCCGCGTCACAAAAACGTAGTGGAATCGTCATGAACAGGCAATGAATTTGCCC
The DNA here is from genome assembly GCF_018398875.1 of Bradyrhizobium sp. sGM-13. GTDB lineage: Bacteria > Pseudomonadota > Alphaproteobacteria > Rhizobiales > Xanthobacteraceae > Bradyrhizobium. The sequence goes on from NZ_JAGWDK010000010.1 coordinate 24,179, forward strand.
TCGGCCGGACTACGTCGGGGCGAATGCGGGGACGGCCCGGAGTGTTCACCGTCATTCCGGGATGGTCCGAAGGACCAGACCCGGAAGCTCGAGATTCCGGGTCTGGTGCTGACGCACCATCCCGGAATGACGCAGTGAGTCAGCTCCACTTCGCAATCCCCTCGATAAAAAGATCCAGCACCGCCTCGGCGGTCCGCTCGGCCTCGGCCCCGGCCACGCCCCAGCGCGGAAAATGGCCATCGATATTCATCCGGGCAAAACCATAGACCAGCGCGCGCCCGGCGATCTGCACCTGCTTGAGGTCGGCGCTGCGGAGCTGGCCCGCCGCAAAGGCTTCGGCCAGCGTCTGCTCCGTCAGCGCAATCAATTCGGCATTGTCGCTGGAGATGGCGGCCGCCTGGTCGTGGTCGAACAAGCGGCGGCTGGAAATGATTTCGAAATGGGTCGGGTTGCGCATCGCCCAGCGCAGGTACGCAAGCCCGAGGCAGCGAAAGCGGCCGAGCGGATCGTCGGCCGGTGCCGCGGCAAGCGCCGCCTCGATCTCGGCCCGAAACCGCCGCTGTGCCTCTTCCGCGACCGCCTGGATCAGGGCGTCGCGGCTCGGAAAATGCCGGAACGGCGCCGCCGGCGAGACGCCGGCCCGGCGGGCGGCCTCCCGGACGCTGACCGCCTCCGCCCCGCCCTCGCCAATCAGTTGCAGCGCGGCGTCGATCAGGACGCGCCGGAGGTCGCCGTGGTGGTAGGGTTTTGGCGCCGCCGCTCGCGCAGCGCTGCGGCGCGGCTTGGTGGCGGGGGATTTTGCGGCGGAAGGCTTGCCCGACGGACGCATGCCCCCTCCTACCATCACCCGGTCGTGAGTGTAAGCACTGATTACACGCTTGACCTGATTCGCGGGGTAAATGTAACTGGTGATTACATCAGCAGCCGGGGAAGCAAAACATGCCGACACAAAAATGGTTCGAAGGGTGGCGGCTGTTCGCCCTGCTCGCGCTGACGCTGCTGGCCATGAGTATCTGGATCGCCGGCATGCGCGGCTTCGAGGTCGACGGCGTGCGCATGGTGATCCGCTTCACCGCGCGCACCTCGCTGTTGCTGTTCTGCCTCGCCTTCTCGGCCGCCGCGCTGGCGCTGTTATGGCCGAACGCGTGGACGCGATGGCTGCGCCGCAACCGCCGTTATCTCGGCGTCAGCTTTGCCGCCTCGCACGCCATCCACGCAGTCGCAATTGCCTGCTTCGCCGTGATGGACCCGATAGGCTATGCGGCGGCGACCTCGATCGCGTCCTATATCTTCGGCGGCATCGGCTATGCCTTCATCGTCGCGATGGCCGCGACCTCGTTCGACCGCACCGCCGCTGCGATCGGCGCACGTGCCTGGCGCCGGCTGCATCTCGTGGGCGGCTACTATCTGCTGTTCCAGTTCATGGTGTCTTTCGGCAAGCGGATTCCCGACATGCCGCTCTATGCGCTGTTCCTCATTCCGCTCGTGGCCGTGTTCGCGCTGCGGATGATCGCGATGGCGCCGCGTGCCCGGGCGCCGGCACGGGCGGGTTAGTCGTCCTTCAGGTAAAACTTCCGTCCGAGACGGCGGTGCACCGACATGACGGCGCGGTCGACGTCGCTGATCAGGCTGTCGCCGAGAACGACGTTGGGGATTTCCCAGTTCCGCCCCTCGCGGACATTGGGAAGCGCGCGCACGGCGGGGACGGACGCCGTTTCGCATCCCGGTTGGCTGCGAAGCGCCGCGTCGGCGATCTGCGTCAGCTCGGCTCTGCTCTTTCCTGCCGTCACTGGTGGCTGGTGCCTTTGCTCATCCCGGCGGCGTCAGCCCGAGACGCTTGGCGATGATCTTGTCGAGCGTGCGCTTGGGCAATACGGCGGCCATGAACTGCCGCATCGGATCGGGCGCGATGACGTAGCGCACTTTGGGACTGGGCCGCGTCAACGCCTCGAACACCTTCTCGGCGATCATCTCGGACGGCAATCCGTTCGCGCCGAGTTGCAGCATGAAGGCGCGGATTTTCTGCAGCGCCGGGAAATACGGCGAGTTTTTGTAGGCGGAGATGTCAACCTCCTCGGCCTTGCTCCAGATCGGCGTCTTGACCGCGCCCGGCGCGATGACGATGACGTCGATCCCGAACAACATCAGTTCGCGGCGCAGGCTCTCCGACAGCCCCTCGATGGCGTGCTTGGAGGCGGAATAGGCCGAGGTCAGCGGATTGCCGTTCTTGCCGGCGACCGAGGAGATCATCACGATCCGCCCCTTCGGCCCCTTCAGGGCCGGATCGGAGCCGAGCAGCGGCCCGAATGCCTGGGTCGCAATGATCGGGCCGATGAAATTGACCTCCATCTGGCGACGGAATTCGTCAGCGGCGAGTTCGAGCACGGGACCTGCGACCGCAATGCCGGCATTGTTGACGAGGCCGGCGAGCGTTTCGCCGCCAAGGGCGGTGCGGACCTCGCGCGCCGCCGCCAGCACCGCGGCTTCATCGGTGACATCGAAGGTCAGCGGCTTGAAGTTCGTCCCGAACTCGCTCCTGAGGCGGTCGGCATCGGCCTGCTTGCGCACGCTGCCGAACACGCGGAAGCCGCGGTCGAGCAAGAGCTTCGCACTGGCCCAACCGATGCCTGTGGACGCGCCGGTGATGACAACAGATCTCATGACCTAAGCCCTTGTAAGAAGTTTAATGAAGTTCGTCGTGAAGGAATGCTTAAGCGCCGGCTCCGTGGGCTTCCTCCGCGGGGTGCAGCCAGCCTTGACGGCGTCTTGTTCGGCAGATTGCTATTCGAATCTTCCCGGGAACGATTTGGTGAGGATAGCAGCCGGACCGGGGTACCGGAAGCCGCGGCAGATGGCCGATCGGTTCGACATCGGCGATTTATTGCGCGAAATCGCGGCATACGTCCCGATCGGATTGGTAAAGCAATTCAGAACGCAAAATTTGCAATGTGCGGCCTGCTTCGACGTGCGTCTGTCCGCAACAACCTCGGCCGATGCATTGCCCGATTCACATGCAGTCGGTCTGTGTTCTACCGGGTCCCCGCCTTTAACGCAGGTGTAAGGCTCGGTTGGCCATTGTGGGCGCGAACCCTTCAACAACAGACAGGCTGCCCACAATGGTGCAACAGCCGGCGCACTCGATCATTGCCGAACTTGAAGATGCCGTCAGAGGCGGTTCATCCGCCAAGCGGGTGGAGACCCTGCGGCAGGTCACCGATCTCTTCCTCCATGACGGAGAACGCCTTAGCGACGACCAGGTCAAGGTCTTCGACGACGTGCTCTGCCTCCTGATCGCGCGTGTCGAGACGCGGGCGAAGGCCGAACTTTCCAAGCGGCTGGCGCCGCTCGACTACGCCCCGTTCGAAGTCATCCAGCATCTCGCCTGGGACGACGAGATCGAGGTCGCCGGCAGCGTGCTCGCCCATTCCAGCCGGCTCGGGACCGATGTGCTGGTCAAGATCGCCAGCAGCAAGGGACAGGATCACCTGCTCGCCATTTCCGGCCGGACAAGCCTGCCCGCCGTCGTGACCGATGTCATCGTCGATCGCGGCGAAGACCAGGTGATCCGCAAACTCGCCAACAATGCCGGTGCGCAGTTTTCCGATGCAGGCTATTCCAACATCGTCGCCCGCGCCTCAGCCGACGACGAACTGGTCGAGATCCTCGGCCTTCGCGGCGATCTGCCGCCAAACTGCATGCGCGATCTGCTGCGTCGCGCCAAGGAAGCGGTCCGCGCCCGCCTGCTGGCCATCGCGCCGCCCGCGCTCCAGGAAGAGATCAAGCGGGTCCTGAACGAGGTCGCCCGCGAGGCCCCGCCACCGAGCCGGAGCTTCGGAGTCGCCGAGGAACTCGTGAAGCTGATGAAGGGGCTGAACGAGCTCGATGACGCGGCGGTGTACAAATTCGCTGAAACGAACAAGTTCGACGAAGTGACGGTCGCGCTTGCCGTCCTCAACGACATGCCGATCGAGATGACGGCGAAGCTGATGGAAGGGCCGCGGGCCGACCTGATCCTGATTCCCTGCCGCTCAGCGCGGCTGAACTGGCCGACGGTCGAGTCGATCTTGCGCAACCGGCCGGTCAAGCCTCCGATCAGCGAGCAGACGCTGGAGATCGCGCAACGCGATTTCCGCAAGCTGTCGATGGAGACGGCTCAGCGCACCGTCCGCTTCTGGCAGTTGCACAACAAGATCGAGAAAGAGCCAATCATCCGGACGAATTGAGCGGTCGAATTGGGTCTTGCCTGTGCGCCGTGGTCACGGCGCGCACACGGTCCGGAACCGGTCACCGGCCATCCAGCGCGCGATCCAGCCAACCATCGGCGCCGCCCCGGACCCATTCAAAGCCGAGCCGCCGGGGTAGATCGACACCCTCGGGGCGAAGCATCCGCACCTCTGGGTGCTCGAAACTATCCGGCATCAGACAGAAGCCGAGACCCGCCGCCACCATCGCGAGCGCCCGCGCATCGCTGTCCGTCTGGGCGACGACCTTCGGCCGCACCTTCCAGGCATCGAGAATGCGCGACGCCGACTGCAATTGCTCGCAGTGTATGCGCACGATCAGGGGCTGGCCCGCCAGTATCTCAGGCGAGACTGGCCCGCGCGGAAATGAACGCGCCGAAACGGCCAGCGCCTGCCGATCCGCCGCCAATTCCAACTGCCGGTGGCCGCGTGCGGCCGATCCGAGCGCCGTCAGGACGACATCGTAACGGCCATTGGCAAGCCGCTGCCGCAGCTTGGCAAGCGTCGCATCTTCGGTCCGCCACGATCGCCCCGGCTCGATTGCCCGCAACCGCTCAATGCATTGCGCCACGAATGCCGGAGCAATCGTCGGCAGAATCGCAAGCCGCAGCGGCCTGCCCGACGGCCTGCCGCCGGACGCCGCCTTGAGCCGTTCAGCCTGACGCAAAATCGACCGCGAGGTCTCCAGTACCTCTTCGCCCCTCGGCGTGAGCCTCACGCCACGCGCATGACGCTCCAGCAGTGCGAATCCCAGCTCGGCCTCGAGGGAAGCTATCGCGGCCGACAGCGTCGGCTGCGTGACGAACGCCCGGCGCGCGCCGGCGCTGAAGCTGCCCGCTTCGGCGACAGCCACGAAATACCTGATCTGCTTGAAATCCATCCATAGACGATACCTATAGCTCGATATCGGAGCAATCGTGATTGCCTAAGCCTCGCGCTGGTCCGAGCATGGCGCCCGTCAATGGAGCCGGGAGAGACCGATGGATCATCCGAAACCGCAGATGTCTGCGCACGATGCGATCCGCGAACTGGTCGAACGGGTCACCTATGCGCCCGGTTATACCAAGGCCGTCGGCACCAGGGTCGAGCACGCTGAACCCGGCCATGTCGTGATGTCGCTCGCGAAAAGCGACGGTCTCGTGCAGGCGAACGGCTTCTTTCATGGCGGCGTCATCGCCGGGCTGGCGGACCATGCCGGTGGCGGGGCCGTCACCACGGCCATGCCGCCTGGCCGGTTCGCGGTGACCGTAAACCTCCAGGTCAGCTATCTGGCTCCGGCAAAGGGGGAATCACTCATCGCGCGCGCCCGCGCAATCCAGGTCGGAAGCACGATTGGCGTGGCGCATGTCGACGTGGCGTCGCTGTCCGACGGGACGGAGACACCGTGTGCGGTGGCGATCGTGACGCTTCGCGGCGTCGACTTTCCCGCCAAATAAAAGCCACACAATGCCGGAGAGTGCGGCAGGTTCCGGAGACGGAACGCGTGTTGCCGAGGCGACGCGAGGCTTGGTGATCCGGCATTTGAGGTGCCGGCATGATGAAGATCGATGCTTGGCCTGCTACCAACGAAGATGGATCTCGTTTGACGAACGAGAATGCACATTAAGCAACCGAGTTTTGACTCGGTGAACGCTCATCTTTCCGTCGCTGACGTAATCGTTGAACTGCCTCCCACCCAAGAATGTGCATGAAGCGTCAGTTCTTCGTTTGGGTCGCTGGCGTGGCGGGATGAAGAATGTGCTTGAAGCTGTAATCCTTCGAAGAAACGGCGAGACCGTTTGTGCGATCTCGCCGGATATACCGAGTAAGGCTTAAAGATTGGTATGCTGGTAACGCATCGAACCTGCCACTGAATGCTGTCGTGTCCCGGACGCGGTGCAGCGCCGTAGGGTGGGAATAGGCGCTCTTTGCGCTGTGCCCACCATCTCTCCACGGAAGTCACTATAAGTGGTGGCACGCTGCGCTCTGCCCACCCTACACGATCGTCTGCGCCTCAGTTCTTGGTCTTGTCGACCAGCGCGCCCTTCTTGATCCACGGCATCATATCGCGGAGCTTGGCGCCGACTTCCTCGATCGGATGCTGGGCGAGCTTGGCGCGGGTCGCCTTGAACGAGGTCTGGTTGACCTTGTTCTCCAGCATCCAGTCGCGGGCGAACTTGCCGGACTGGATGTCGTTGAGCACCCGCTTCATCTCCTTCTTCGTCTCGTCAGTGACGATGCGCGGGCCGGTGACGTATTCGCCGTACTCGGCGGTGTTGGAGATCGAGTAGTTCATGTTGGCGATGCCGCCTTCATAGATCAGGTCGACGATCAGCTTCACCTCGTGCAGACACTCGAAATAGGCCATCTCCGGCGCGTAGCCGGCTTCGACCAGCGTCTCGTAGCCGCCCTTGATCAGTTCGACCAGGCCGCCGCAGAGCACCACCTGCTCGCCGAACAAGTCGGTCTCGCACTCTTCCTTGAAGGTGGTCTCGATGATGCCGGCGCGGCCGCCGCCGATCGCCGAGGCATAGCTCAAGCCCAGGTCATGGGCATTGCCGGAGACGTCCTTGGCGATCGCGATCAGGCAGGGCACGCCGCCACCGCGCTGATATTCCGAGCGCACGGTATGGCCGGGGCCCTTCGGGGCGATCATCAGCACGTCGAGGTCGGCGCGGGGATCGAGCAGGTTGAAATGGACGTTGAGACCGTGCGCAAATACCAGCGCCGCGCCCTTCTTCATGTTGTCGTGCAGGTGCTCGCGGTAGATGTCGCCCTGCAGTTCGTCCGGGGTCAGCATCATGACGAGGTCGGCCCATTTCGCGGCCTCGGCGACTTCCATCACCTTGAAGCCGGCGGCTTCCGCCTTCTTGGCCGAGGCCGAGCCCTTGCGCAGCGCAATCGCCACTTCCTTGACGCCGGAGTCCTTCAGGTTCAGCGCATGGGCGTGGCCCTGGCTGCCATAGCCGACGATGACGACCTTTTTGCCCTTGATCAGGTTCAGGTCGGCGTCGCGATCGTAATAAACACGCATGGTCGTTTCCTCAATCGATGGCCAAAACGGCCGGTTAATCAGGCGTTTGGACAGGTGGGACCGCCGGTCGCCCGCGAATTTCCGGCGTTGTCTAGAGCATTTTCACTCGAAGGGGAAACCCGTTTATGCATGGCCCGCTGCGGCATCATGCGTCCATGAAGACCGGATAGAGCGAGGCTAGGAGCAGCACTGCCATCACGATATTGAAGGCGCGCACCGCCCGGCGGGAGGTCAGGATCGGCCGCAGGGCGGTGCCGAACAGAGCCCAGGCGGTGCAGGACAGGATACCCAGGAGCAGGCTTAAGCCGACCTGGATCGCGATATTCCAGGGATAGGCGGCGATCGCCGCATAGGCGGTGATGGTGCCGATTACCATGACCCAGCCCTTGGCGTTGACCCACTGGAACATCGCCGCGCCCCAGAACGTCATCGGACGACCCCGGCTGTCCTGATCGGCGGACGGCGGCTCGGACATCGCAATCGCCCAGGCCAGATAGATCAGGTAGGCCACGCCGGCATATTTCAGGATAGTCTGCAGCACCGGATAGGCGATGAAGATGGTCCCGAGCCCGAGACCGACCGCGCCGACCATGAAGGCAAAACCGACCGTGATTCCCATGATGTGCGGGATGGTCGGGCGGAAGCCGTAGGTGAGCCCCGACGACAGCAGCATGATGTTGTTCGGCCCCGGCGTGAAGAACATCACAGTGGCGAACATGATGAAGGCGATCAGCAGGGATTGCGACATGGGGGCCTCATGCGATCTTTGGCAGAACTTGTTTTTCTGAAGCCTTGGTAGGTTTGGACAGCAGCATGACGGCGATGCCGCCGACTACGGTGACCATGCCGGCAAGCCGTAGCGGCCCAAAAGTTTCGCCGAACACGACGGTCGATGCAGCGGAACCGACGAACGGCACCAACAGCGCGAACGGCACAACCTGCGCCGCCGGATAATCCCGCAGCAGCCGGCCCCACAACCAATAGGCGATGCTGGTGGAGACGCCGCCGAGGCCAATCATGCACAGCAAGCCGGTGAGGGACATGTGGGTCAGCGCATACCAGGTCGGCTGCGGGCCGTTGCTGACCAGCGTCAGCGCAAACAGCGGAACTGCCGCAACCAGACACAGCCACGCGAACAGGTCGAACATCGGCACGCCCTGCGCATGCCGCAGCAGCAGGTTGCCGGCCGCGAAGCTGAGCGGCGAGATCATCAAGATCGCGAAGGCGCTGACGCTGAAATCGTAGCCGACGGTGCCGCAGATCATCAGCAGGCCTGCGGTGGCGATAGCAATGCCGACCGTCTGCCCCGCGCTCGGCCGCTCGCGAAACAACAGCGCGGCAAAGCCGATCGTGAACAGCGCCTGGCTCTGCACGATCACGCTGGAGAGACCGACCGGAACGCCGCGCGCAATGGCAAAGGCCTGGGCGAGAAACTGGCCGAGGAACAGCGTGAAGCTGATCGCGACCAGCACCGTCCAGGAAACCTTGGGCCGCGCCACGAACAGGCAGGGCAAGGCCGCGATGGAAAAGCGCAGCGTCGTCATCAATTCCGGCGAAAACTCGTCGAGCGCGATCCGGCTGGCCACGAAAGCAAGCCCCCAGATCACCGCCACCAGCACGGCGATGCAAACATCGGCCGGTTTCATTTTTTTAGCTCTGTTGATCCGGCTTTGGTTTGCGCAGGATATAAGTGCCGTGCAGCGGCGCGTGGTAGTCGACCGATTCCAGCGTGAAGCCGATATCGGTCAGCATGCGTTCGATCACCCAGCCGAAGGTCGAGTACTCGTCACGCATATGGGTGACCACGCCTTCGCGCTGGAAATCGTGGTTCTTGATGGTGAAATCGGCCCACTGCTCGATATCGCGCTCAGTGCCGTCGGGCATGCTGACGAACACGATGTCGCGCAGGTAGAAATTCGCGCCGGGCTTCAGCGCGGCATAGATCCTTGCCAGCGCCACCGCCTTCCAGAAATCCGGCAGGTGGTGCAGCGTGAATTCGCTGACGATCAGGTCGTAGGAATTGGGCTGGTAGGCAAAGCTCAACAGGCCTGCCGGCTGGGTGCGGATCGCAACCTTGCGGTCGCGGGCCTGGATATTGGCGAGCGCCAGCATCGCCGGCGAAATATCTATTGCGTCGACCTCGGCCCCCATCAACGCCGCTTCGCAGGCCAGTACACCGTTGCCACAACCGATATCGGCCACGCGCCAGCCGCGCTGCACGCCGAGCATGGTAAGCGCGGCCCGTGCGCGCTCGTCGCTGTCGTCATGCCGGTCGTAGATCGAGGCGACCGCCGAATCGAGCCCGAGTCGCCGCCTTTGAGTGTAATACCAGTCACGCGCCAGCATGTTTACATCCCCTCAGGCCCGCGCCCGATCGCGGCAACGCCAGTGCGCGACACCTCGACAAGGCCGAGTGGGCGCATCAGGTCGATAAATTGACTGATCTTGGACGAATTGCCTGTGATCTCGAACACAAAACTCTCGGTCGTGGCGTCGATCACGCGAGCGCGGAACGCGTCCGCCAGGCGCAGCGCTTCGACCCGGCTGTCGCCGCGGCCGCGCACCTTCACCATGGCGAGTTCCCGCTCGATCGAGCGGCCGGTAATGGTCATGTCGACGACGCGGTAGACCGGGATCATGCGGTCGAGCTGGTGCTTGATCTGCTCGATCACCGTCGGCGTGCCCGTCGTGACGATGGTGATGCGCGAGAGATGTTTGTGGCTTTCGGTCTCGGAGACGGTGAGACTGTCAATGTTGTAGCCGCGCCCCGAAAACAGGCCGATCACGCGCGCGAGCACGCCGGGCTCGTTCTGCACCAGCACCGAGAGCGTATGCGTCTCGTTGGGATCGTGGCGCTCTTCCAGGAAGTAGGCGGATGCGGGCTGGTTCATGGTGGTCCCCTTACATGTCCTCTCGTCACGCCATCGCCGGTTGGGCGTCTATAGTGGCATCCGTGCCGATCCATTTGCGGAACAGATCAAAATCGATATTGCCGCCAGACAGGATCAGGCCGACACGCTTGCCGGCGAGCCTCTGCTTTTCCTGCAGCGCGGCGGCCAGCGGGGCTGCGCCGGCGCCTTCGGCGAGGTTATGCGTGTCGGTCCAGTAGGCGCGGACGGCGGCTGCGACCTCGTCGTCGGTCACCTGTACGATGCGCGCGGCACCCTTGCGGATGATGGCGAATGCGTCCGGATCGGGAATGCGCGTCGCCATGCCGTCCGCCAGCGTGTTGCTGGTTTCGGTGGTCACCACCGTGCCAGCCGCAAACGACAGTGCGTAGGACGGCGCTTCGGTCGACTGCACGCCGACGATTTCGGTTTTCAGCCCGAGCAGATCGCGCGCCATGATGCAGCCGGAGATGCCGGAGCCCTGCCCGATCGGCACGTAGAGAATATCGAGGTCGGGCGCTGTCCGGAACAGTTCGAGCGCGTAGGTAGCGACGCCGAGTACCAGATCCGGATGGAACGACGGCACCATATGAAGGCCGCCGAACTGGGCACGGCGCTGGGCTTCTTCGGCGGCCGCCTGAAAATCCTCGCCATGCTCGACGAGGTCAGCGCCGAACGCGCGCATCGCGCGGTTCTTCTCGACCGAATTGCCTCGCGGCACGTAGATCACGGCCGGCACGCGCTGACGGGAAGCCGCGAACGCAAGGCTCTGGCCGTGATTGCCGCGGGTGGCGGAAATGATCCCTAATATATTCGGCCGTTCCCGCTTCAGCCGCTCCAGATAGACCAGCCCACCGCGCACCTTGAACGCGCCGATCGGCGTATGGTTCTCATGTTTGACGATGACGCGCGTACCTAGCCGTTCGGCCAGCAGCGGCCAGACATGCGCCGGCGTCGGCGGCACCGCCTGCCCCACGATGTCGTGTGCGCGTTCGAGCTCGGCGAGGTCAAACATTTTGGTCTTCCGTCGATCTTCCCTCGTTGTTGTCATCCCCGCGAAGGCGGGGATCCAGTATTCCAGAGGCGCCCGAGATGAACGGAGACGCCCCGGCGTACTGGATCGCCCGGTCAAGCCGGGCGATGACAATGGAATTCCTGTCTCGCATCCTCACACTCACACCAGCGCCTTGCCGCCGGCGAACGCCGCGGCGGTGGCTTCATCGGTTGCTTCCGCCGGCAGCAGCATTTCGTTGTGCGCCTTGCCGGACGGAATCATCGGGAAGCAGTTTTCGAGCGCTGCGACGCGGCAATCGAACAGCACCGGGCGCTTGACCTTGATCATCTCCTTGAGCGCGCCGTCGAGATCGCCGGGCTTGATCGCCTGGATGCCGACGCATCCAAAGGCGTCCGCGAGCTTGACGAAATCCGGCAGCGCTTCGGAGTAAGAATGCGACAACCGGTTGCCGTGCAGGAGCTGCTGCCACTGCCGCACCATGCCCATGTACTGGTTGTTCAGGATGAAGATCTTGATCGGCAACTCAAACTGAACCGCCGTCGCCATCTCCTGCATTGTCATCTGCACCGAGGCGTCGCCGGCAATGTCGATCACGAGGCTGTCAGGGTGCGCAACCTGCACGCCGAGCGCTGCCGGCAGGCCGTAGCCCATGGTGCCGAGACCGCCCGACGTCATCCAGCGATGCGGCTCCTCAAAGCCGAAGAACTGCGCCGCCCACATCTGATGCTGGCCGACTTCGGTGGTGATGTAGGTGTCGTGGCCGCGCGTCGCCTCGAACAGCTTCTGAATGGCGTACTGCGGCAGGATCACGTCGTTGCTCTTCTTGTAGGCGAGCGAATTGCGCGCACGCCAGGTAGCGATCTCCTGCCACCAGCTCTTGATGTCGGGCTTCTTCGCCTCCGCCCTGAACACCTGCAGCAGGTCGCCGAGCACATTGCCGGCGTCGCCGATGATCGGCACGTCGACGCGGATGTTCTTGTTGATCGAGGAAGGATCGATATCGATATGGATCTTCTTCGAACCCGGCGAGAACGCATCAGTCCGGCCGGTGATGCGGTCGTCGAAGCGGGCGCCGACGCACAGCATGACGTCGCAACCATGCATCGTCATGTTGGCCTCGTAGGTGCCGTGCATGCCGAGCATGCCGAGCCAGTTCTTCCCCGTGGCCGGGTAAGCGCCGAGGCCCATCAAGGTCGAGGTGATCGGAAAGCCGGTGACATCCACGAGCTCACGCAGCAGCTTCGAGGCTTCGGGTCCGGAATTGACGACGCCGCCGCCGGAATAGATCACCGGCCGCTTGGCGGCAGCCAATAGCGCCACCGCTTTTCGGATCTGTGCCGCATCGCCTTTCACCCGCGGGGTATAGGACACATGCACGTCGGATTTGCGCGGCGGATGATAGGTGCCGAGCGCAAACTGCACGTCCTTGGGCACGTCGACCACGACGGGTCCGGGACGACCCGTGGTCGCAACGTAGAACGCCTCGTGCAGCACCTTGGCGAGATCGTTGACGTCGCGCACCAGCCAGTTGTGCTTGGTGCAGGGACGGGTGATGCCGACGGTGTCGCATTCCTGGAACGCGTCGTTGCCAATCAGATGGGTGGGGACCTGGCCCGTGATGCACACCAGCGGGATCGAATCCATCAGCGCGTCCGTCAGCGGCGTCACCATGTTGGTGGCGCCTGGGCCTGACGTCACCAGCACCACGCCCGGCTTGCCGGTGGAGCGCGCGTAGCCCTCCGCGGCATGGCCGGCGCCCTGCTCGTGCCGCACCAGGATGTGCTCGACCTCGCTCTGCTGGAAAATCTCGTCATAGATCGGAAGCACCGCGCCGCCGGGATAGCCGAAGATGTGCTGGACGCCGTGATCGATGAGCGCGCGCACGATCATCGCGGCGCCGGTCATCTGATGGGGGTCGTGGCTCTTGTCGGTCATGGTCTGCTCCGGATGCGCTTGTCGGCGCGGCTTCTTTCGGTTGTCTGTTTGGGAAATAAAAAAGGGCCCGAGAGGCCCCATGCACACCGCCTGAATTTGGATGGCCGCTAGCCATCCCCGGCGGTGTGCCTGGGTACGACGACGATAAGCAGTTTGGTAATAATGTTACGCATTTTGCGGCTCGGACTTCCCAAAGGTTGCGCGGGTTATACCGTTCGGCCCCCGGAAGTCAAGGGACGGACGCTCTCGGCGCGATTTAGGCAGTGTAGCGGTGTTCCGGGCATTCGGCGAGGGGGAATTTTATGCGTGCAGCCATGGGCCGTTAAGCGGACGTCATTCCGGGATGGTCCGAAGGACCAGACCTCAGATGCGCAATTGCGCACCGGGGAATCTCGAGATTCTCAGATGTGCAATTGCACATCTTAGTTCGCATCTTCGATGCGCCTCGGAATGACGGTGCCAACCCACCCCCTCGCCGCCTCCGGCGTCACCCATTCGAACTCCGGCAATTGATGCCGAAACCAGGTGAATTGCCGTTTTGCATAATGGCGGGTGTCGGCGCAGCCGATTTCGGCGGCCTCCTCGCGCGTGATTTCACCCCTGAGGTGCCGGATCAGCGCCGGCACGCCGTGGGCCTTCATCGCCGGCAGCAGGGGATCGAGCTTTCGCGCGGCGAGCGCTGCGACCTCGTCCAGCGCACCGGCGGCCAGCATCGCGCCGAACCGCGCATCGATCCGCGCGTAAAGTTTTTCACGCTCAGGCGCGAGGAACAGTGCGGAGAACTCGCTCCGAGGCAGCAGCGGCGGCAGGCCCTCGCGATGCCAGTCCGGCAGTGCGCGGCCGGTGGCTTCCACGACTTCCAGGGCGCGGGCAATTCGGGTGCGGTCGCGCGGCTTCAGGCGTTCGCCGGAGACGGGATCGCGCCGCGCCAGTTCAGTGTGCAGCGCTTCGACACCGTCGCGTTCCAGCCGCGCGCGTATGGCTTCGCGCACCTCGGCCGGGATCGGCGGCACCGCGGAGAGACCGCGCGTCAATGCCTTGAAATAAAGGCCGGACCCGCCGCCGAAGATTGGCAGCCGCTTTTCCGCGCGCGCCTCTGCGAGCACCTTTCCCGCATCCGCCACCCACGCTCCGGCCGAGAAATTGACCGACGCGTCGACATGGCCGTAGAGCCGGTGCGGCACGCGCCCCTCCTCCTCCGGCGTCGGCCGCGCCGTGATGATGCGGAGATCGCGGTAGACCTGCATCGAATCGGTGTTGATGACGACCCCGCCGGTCTTTTGGGCCAATTCGAGCGCCAGGGCCGACTTGCCGCTGGCGGTCGGCCCTGCGATAAGCACGGCCTTGCTCAAATCTAGCTGATGCGTCTGCATGTCCCTGGTCGCCACCCTCATCTGCAATCCGGCCAACCCGGCGCTCGACACCACCGTCGTCGACGGCGCGCTGGCCGTTCTCCCCTCGCCGGGAACGGCGCAATGGCTGTTCGACGAAGTGGCAGTCGACATTCCCTTTGACAGCCAGGTCAAGGGCCCGGACGAGATCAAAGCGATCGAAGCTCGCCTGCAACAGGCGCGCGGTGACCTGCCGATCGACATTGTCGTGCAGCCTGCCGCGTTCAGGCGCAAGAAGCTTTTTCTCGCCGACATGGACTCCACCATGATCGGCCAGGAATGCATCGACGAGCTGGCCGATTTCGCCGGGCTGAAGGCGCATGTCGCAGGCATCACCGAACGCGCGATGCGCGGCGAGATCGAATTCGAGCCCGCGCTGCGCGAGCGTGTCGCGCTCCTGAAGGACCTGCCCGTCGGCGTGGTCGATGAAGTCCTGGCAAAGCGCATCACGCCGACGCCGGGAGGCCGCGAGCTGGTTTCCACGATGCGCGCCAACGGCGCCTGGACCTGCCTGATCTCCGGCGGGTTCACGCTGTTCACCCATGCGGTCGCGGCCAAGATCGGTTTTCAGGAAAACCGCGCCAACGAGTTGAAAGTGCGGGACGGCAAATTCAGCGGCGAGGTTGCCGAGCCGATCCTCGGCCGCGCCGCCAAATTGGCTACGCTGATCGAGCTTCGCGAATCCTTCGACCTCGACGAGATCGATACGCTGGTGGCCGGCGACGGCGCTAACGACCTCGGCATGATCCAGGCGGCGGGCCTTGGCGTCGCCTATCACGCCAAGCCGGCGGTAGCTGCTGCTGCCGCCGCGCGGATCGACTACGGCGATCTCACCGCGCTGTTGTATGCGCAAGGCTATCGGCGCGAGGAGTTTGTGGGGGGATAGAGATTCTGGCGTCATCCCTGCGAACGCAGGGACCCATACGCCGCGGCTTATCCATGGCGTGACGACTCAGCCGCCTTTGCAAAAACGAACGCCGGTGCTTATGGGTCCCTGCGTTCGCAGGGACGACGTAGTCATTCGGAGCAGCCACCACTCTCACACAGCCTACTGCACGCCGACTGCCACGAACCGCAATTCGCCCTCGCCGTTCGACACCAGCAGCAGCACCGATTTCTTGCCGTCCTTCTTGAGCTGATCGACGCGCTTCTTGATGTCGGCGGCGCTGGCGACCGCTTCCTGCGCCACCTCGACGATGACGTCGCCGGCGGAGAGCCGTTTGTCGGCGGCGTCGGAGGAGCCGTCGACACCGGTGATGATGACGCCTTTCACGCTCTCCTTGATCTTGTACTTCGTGCGCAGGTCCTTGCTCAGCGCGGCCAGATCGAGGCCGAGCGCCTTTTGCGTCACCGGCTTCTCGACAGGATCTTCCTTGGTCTTGGCGGCGGCCTGCTGCACCTTTTCGGTATCCTCGAGGCGGCCGAGGGTAACCTTGCGGGTTTCCTCGTTGCCCTTGCGGATGATGACCACGTCGACTTCCTTGCCGACCGCGGTATCGGCGACGACGCGGGAGAGATCCTTCGGGTCCTTGACGTCCTTGCCGTCGAACTTGACGACGACATCGCCGGGCTCGATGCCGGCAGGCTTGGCCGGCCCCTTGTCGTCGATGCCGGCGACCAGCGCGCCGCGGGCGGGCTTGATGTTGAGGCTTTCGGCAATCTCCTCGGTGACCTGCTGGATCCGCACGCCGAGCCAGCCGCGGCGCAGTTCCCCGAACTGCCGGAGCTGATCAACTACGGCGGCCACCGTCTTAGACGGCACCGCGAAGCCGAGGCCGATCGAACCGCCGGTCGGCGAGATGATCAGCGTGTTGACGCCGACCACTTCGCCTTCGAGGTTGAACAGCGGCCCGCCGGAATTGCCGCGGTTGATGGAGGCATCGGTCTGGATGTAGCTGTCGTATGGCCCCTGGCTGATATCGCGGTTGCGCGCCGACACGATACCGGCCGTGACCGAGCCGCCGAGGCTGAACGGATTGCCGATCGCAATCACCCACTCGCCAAGCCGCAGCTTGTCGGAATCGCCGAACTTCACCGCAGTCACCGGCTTCACCGGCTTGAACTTCAAGACCGCAATGTCGGTCTTCTTGTCGACGCCGACCAGTTCGGCCTTGATCTTGGTGCCGTCGTTCATGATCAAGTTGATCTCGTCGGCATCCGCGATGACGTGATTGTTGGTAACGACGACGCCGGCGGCATCGACGATAAAACCGGAGCCGAGCGAATTGGTCTTGCGCGGCGGCTGCATTTCGCCGCTCTTGTCGCCGCCCTTGGGCAGGCCGCCGCGCCGGTTCTTGAAGAAGTCGTCAAAGAATTCCTCGAACGGCGAGCCCGGCGGCAGTTGCGGCATCGTTTCCCTGCCGCCCTTGGCTTCCACGCTCTGCGAGGTCGAAATATTGACGACGGAATCGATCACCTTCTCGGCAATGTCGGCGATACCGTCCGGCCCGCGCGCGCTGGCCGGCATTGAAGCCAGCATGCTGGCGGCACCGAGCGAGATCGCAATTCCCATCAGGCGCAGGCGGCTTTTCAAGGCGGGTCTGGCACCGGTCATGTCGGCTCGTCTCCAAAGGCTCAAATTTGGGGCCCACAGTGCGCCCGAACGGGTCCTCGGCGCAAGCATCTGCGCCTGACATTCCGGCGGAAAACGGGCGGCTCGCGGCTCACGATTTCGTTGGCGCCAGAGCTAGTTGCGGCCGCTGATTACCGTCATTCCGGGGCGCGACGCGAACTCAGATGTGCATTTGCACATCTGAGAAACTCGAGATTCCCCGATGCGCAATTGTGCATCGGAGGACTGGTCCTTCGGACCATCCAGGAATGACGGAGGAACCTTACCGCCGCACGAACCAGATTAGAAGGAGGCCGATGATCGCGGAAACGATGCCGACGATCCGCAGGATATTGTCCGGCGTCGCCAATGCGCTTTTCATCGCCCGGCGCATCCAGGCCGGGCTGGCTGCGAACATCAGGCCTTCAAGCACAAAGAGGATGCCCACACCGATGAGGAAGTCGGCGAACGCAATGGACCTCATCGGATGGCATCCCCCCGCTATTCAAGCGCCTTTTTTGATTTTGTGCCGGCGAAGCGGCCCCCCGCTTCGCCGTAACATGCGTAGTGTGCGGGCCGGCCGTTTAAGGCTTCGGCGCCGCGGCCGCCGCGGCTGCCGCCGGCGGATGGCCCGACGGATTGGCGAAGAAGCGGAAGAACTCCGAATCGGGCCGCAGCAGGAAACGGGTGTCGTTGGAGCGGAGCCCGGTTTCATAGGCCGACATCGAACGATAGAAGGCGAAGAAATCCGGATCCCGGCCATAGGCGTCGGCGAACAGCCGGTTGCGCTCGGCGTCACCCGCGCCGCGCGTCTGCTCGGCGGTCGAGTTGGCCTCCGCGATGATGACGGTCGCCTCGCGGTCGGCCCTCGAGCGGATCTCCTGCGCCTTCTGGCCGCCCTGGGCGCGGAACTCGGCCGCCTCGCGCTGCCGCTCGGTCTGCATGCGCTGATAGACCGCCTGGCTGTTGGCCTCCGGCAGGTCGGCGCGGCGGATACGCACGTCGACCACCTCAATGCCGTACTGATCGGCTTCCCTGTCGAGCTGGTCGCGGATGCGCGTCATCAGGCCCTCGCGTTCGTCGCGCACCACATTGATGAAGTTGACCTCGCCCAGCACGCGGCGCAGTGCCGCGTTCAACAGCGTGGTGAGCTGGATGTTGGCGGCCTGGATCGAGCCGATGCTCTGATAGAAGCGCAGCGGATTCTTGATCCGGTAGCGCGCGAAGGCGTCGACCACGAGCCGCTTCTGGTCGGAAGCGATCACTTCCTGGGACGGATTTTCCAGATCGAGGATGCGCTTGTCGATGGTGATGACGGTGTCGATGAACGGCGCCTTGAAGTTGAGGCCCGGCTCGGACACGACGGCAACGGGCCGGCCGAGCCGGACCACGAGCGCCTGCTGGGTCTGCGACACCGTGAAGACCGAGCTGTAACCCACGATCACCACGACCAACAGCAGGATCAGGGTGACAATACCTGTAACAGGGGACCTCATCGCGAGCCTCCCTGCTGCTGCTGCTGACCAGCCGTCGGCGGCGGACGGCGCGGGGTCAGTTCGCTGAGCGGCAGATAGGGCACGATGCTCTGTGCCGAGTTGCCACCGTCATAGACCAGCTTCTCGGAGCCGCCGAGAATCCGCTCCATCGTCTCCAGATAAATTCGCTGCCGCGTCACGTCCTTGGCCTTGTTGTATTCCTCGTACACCTTCATGAAGCGCGCGCTTTGGCCCTTGGCCTCGGCAACCGCCTGTTCCTTGTAGCCTTCAGCGACCTGCAGGATCTGCGCAGCGCGTCCGCGCGCGTCCGGAATGACGCGGTTGGCATAGGTCTGTGCCTCGTTCTGCAGACGCTCGAAGTCGGCGCGCGCGGCCTGCACGTCGCGGAACGCGTCGATGACCTGCGCGGGCGGGTCGACCTTCTGCATCTGCACCTGCGTAATCTGAACGCCGGATCCGTAGGTATCCAGCGTCTTCTGCATCAGCTCGTGGACGGCCTGCTCGGTCAGATTGCGGGCGCCGGTGAGGATCGGCTGGATCTGCGAACGCCCGATTACCTCGCGCATCGCGCTTTCGGCCACCGCCTTCACGGTGCCTTCGGGATTCTGGATGTTGAAGAGGAAATTGCCGACGCCGTTGGGCTTGATCCGCCACAGCACCGTGAAGTCGACGTCGACGATGTTTTCGTCGCCGGTCAGCATCAGACTTTCTTCCGGCACGTCCCGCATGGTGCGGCCGCGCCGCGCCGGATCGTCGATCAGGCTCATGCCGATCGAAATGGTGGAGACGCGCAGCGCCTTCGGCAGCAGCACGGTTTCGATCGGATAGGGCAGATGATAGTTCAGCCCGGGCTCGACGGTGCGTACATGCTTGCCGAAGCGCAAGACGACACCGAGTTCTTCCGACTGCACGCGGAAGAATCCGGACAATCCCCAGATTACCAGCGCGCCGGCCAGCACGAGCGCGATGCCCATGCCGCTGAAATAGCCGCCCGGCAGAAGCTGCTGCAGCTTGTCCTGGCCGCGCCGCAGCAGATCCTCAAGATCAGGTGGCCTCGGCCCGCCCGACTGCGGACCCGAACCCCACGGTCCCTTCGGACCCGGGCCCCATGGACCCCCACCTTGATTCTTCCACGGCATGTAAACTCTCCTCCGCGAGGGCCCGGGTCCGCCTGTTTTGGGCAGGATGCCTAGCCTCGCCTATCAGCCCGGCTTTATAGGGGACCGCTAGGTCCCTTACAACGCAACCTTCCTGCACGAAGCAGCTATGCCTGACGGCATGATTGTCAATGTAAACATTCGTTAGCGAGGTTAACTCTGTCGGCGCCGACGAAATGTCACATAGGAGAAATCGGCGCTATCGCCCGGACCGGCCGGATTCCGCACGCGCGCCGCCTCTTCCCATGCGGTTGCATCCACTGCCGGGAAGCGCGTATCGCCGTCGGGCCGGGTATGCACCTCGGTAATCTCCAGGCGATCGGCGCTGTCCATCCATTGCGCGTAGATTTTCGCACCGCCGATCACGGCGATCTCAGTGGCGAAACGTCGCAGTGCATCGCCGATGGCGATCGCCTTCGCGTTGATGAACGAATGGGTAACCACCACGCCATCGGCGCGAAAACCAGCGTCGCGGGTGACGACGATATTGGTCCGTCCGGGGAGTGGCCGGCCGATCGAGACGAAGGTCTTGCGGCCCATGACGACAGGTTTGCCCGAGGTCAGCGCTTTGAAGCGCGCCATGTCGGATTTCAGCCGCCACGGAATGGCGCCGCTGGCTCCGATCACGCCGTTTTCGGCAACAGCGACGATGAGAACGATTTCCATTACCGCTCCCCTTGCGCCAATGCGCGCAGCGCGGGACCGCCGACCCGGCACACCGTCCACTCGTCCATAAAGACCGCACCGAGCGACTTATAGAATTCAATCGACGGCGTATTCCAGTCAAGCACCGCCCACTGCAAGCGCGACCAGCCGTTCGCCACGCATTCCCTCGCAAGATGCACCAGCAACGCCTTGCCGATTCCCTTACCGCGCAGCGCCGGGCGGACGAACAGATCTTCCAGATAGATGCCGGAGCGACCGCTGAAGGTCGAAAAATTCACGAACCAGACCGCGAAGCCCGCTGGCTCACCGTCCCATTCCGCAATCTCGCAGAACAGGCGCGGATTGGCGCCGAACAGCGCCTCATCGATACCGGCCTCGGTCGCTTCCACTTCGTGCAGCAGCTTTTCGTATTCGGCGAGTTCGCGAAC
The DNA here is from genome assembly GCF_018398875.1 of Bradyrhizobium sp. sGM-13. Classification (GTDB taxonomy): domain Bacteria; phylum Pseudomonadota; class Alphaproteobacteria; order Rhizobiales; family Xanthobacteraceae; genus Bradyrhizobium. The sequence goes on from NZ_JAGWDK010000010.1 coordinate 44,960, forward strand.
GAAGGACAGGACAAGTCCTGCTTCGCCCGGGCGCGCGCGGCGGATCGTCAGCGACATCAGGTGCTCACACCGCTGGTCATACAGCCACTTCGGCCTTGATGTGCGGGTGCGGATCGTAGCCTTCGAGCGCGAAATCCTCGTAGCGGAACGCGAAGATATCCTTCACGTCAGGATTGATCTTCATGACCGGCAACGGCCGCGTCGGCCGCGCCAGTTGCAGACGTGCCTGCTCGAGGTGATTGGAATAGAGATGCGCGTCACCCAGGGAGTGCACGAAGTCACCGGGCTGCAGTCCGGTCACCTGGGCCACCATCATCGTCAGCAACGAATAGGATGCGATGTTGAAGGGCACGCCGAGGAACACGTCGGCCGAGCGCTGATAGAGCTGGCAGGAGAGCTTGCCGTTCGCGACATAGAACTGAAACAGGCAGTGACAGGGCGGAAGCGCCATCTTGTCGACGTCGGCCGGATTCCAGGCGGTTACGATCAGCCGCCGTGAATCCGGGTTACGCCTGATCATGTCGATGACGTTGGAAATCTGGTCGATGCTGCGCCCGTCCGGCGCCGGCCACGAGCGCCATTGCGATCCGTAGACTGGGCCGAGATCGCCGTTGGCGTCGGCCCATTCATCCCAGATCGAAACGCCGTGATCCCTGAGATATTTGATGTTGGTGTCGCCGGCCAGGAACCAGAGCAATTCATGCACGATCGCCTTCAGCGGCAGCCGCTTGGTGGTCAGCATCGGAAAACCGGCCGAGAGATTGAACCGCATCTGATGACCGAAGATCGACAGCGTGCCGGTGCCGGTGCGGTCGTGCTTCTCCGCGCCGTCGCTGAGGATACGTTCGAGCAGGTCGTGGTACTGGTTCATGGCTGGTGCTTCGGGCCTTTATCGAAACGGCGAATTTAACGGCCGGGACATCCGATCGACACGCCGATTCGGCTTCGCGCCCCGATTATACCCGGAAAAATGATCGCTATCCGAACAAACGACAAGGGGCGGAACCCGCGTCCCGCCCCTCACCTATAGCCTTGATTGTTCGGATTAATTCACCGGCTTGACCACCGGCGTCCACTTCGCGATTTCGCTCTTTACCAGCGTTCCCAGCGCCGCCGGCGTACGATCGGCGGCAGGCGGTATGACGCTACCGAGTTCGAGCAGGCGCTTGCGCACATTCTCGTCGTCGAGCGCCTTGACGATCGCCCTGTTCAACTTGGCGACGACATCCGGGGGCGTTCCCTTGGGCGCGAAGATCGCGTTCCACGCCTGGGCCTGGAAGGCCGGCAGGCCGGCCTCGGCGGTGGTGGGAACGTTGGGCAGCGAGGGGTTACGCTCCGGCGTCGCCACGGCATAGGCCTTGATGGTGCCGCCGTTGATCTGCGGCACGGCATTGACGATCTGGTCGCACATGTAGTCGACCTGACCGGCCACCAGCGCGTTCATGGCCGGACCGGTGCCATTGAAGGGAACGCCGATCGGTTTGACGCCGAGCACCGAGTTCAGCAACTCGCACGATACGTTCGAGACCGAGCCGACGCCGGCATGCGCCGCGTTGACCTTGGATTCGTTCGCCTTGACGTAGGCGATGAATTCCTTGAGGTCCTTTGGCGCAAAATCCTTGCGCGCCAGGATCAGGATCGGCGTGCCGGCGAGCAGTCCGACCGGCTCGAAGTCCTTTTGCGGGTGGTAGGCGAGCTTGGGATAAAGCGGCACAGAAGCCGCATGTGTGCCCATATGCCCCGTGATCAGCGTATAGCCGTCATTGGCGGCGCGCGCGGCGCGGGTGGTGGCCGTGGTGCCGCCGGCGCCGACCACGTTTTCGATGATGATGGTTTGACCGAGCGTCTGCGCCATATGGCCGGTGACGATGCGCGCGATGACGTCCGTCGGTCCGCCCGCCGCGAACGGCACAATCATGGTGATGTTGCGCGTCGGATAAGTCTGAGCCTGAACCTGCGAAGAAAAGCCCAGTCCCGCAAGCACTGCCAGAAAACCGCTCGCAAGCGAGCGACCGTACCAATTCATTTTGATCTCCCTGGACCTTGTTGCGATGCCGAGCCCGCCGGCCGGCATTTTCCATGGCATAGAAAATTAGCCCGAAGTCGACCAGACTTCGGGCTGCGGCGCACCGACGCAGGTCAGTTCTCCGATTCCACAAACACCTCATCGCGCTTCTTGCGCAGCGACGGCAGCACCGCAAGAATCAGCAACGCGGCTGCAATCGCCATCAGTACCGCCGACAATGGTCGCGTCAGGAAGACTGACCAGTCGCCGCGCGAAATCAGGAGCGCGCGGCGCAGGTTTTCTTCCATCAGCGGCCCGAGCACCATCCCGAGCAGCAGCGGCGCCGGCTCGAAATCGTGCTTGATCAGCCAGTAGCCGACCAATCCGAACGCGCCAGCGATCATGACGTCGGTCGGCGCGTTGTTCACGGAGTAGATGCCGATACAGCAGAAAACCACGATCGAAGGGAACATCAACCGGTACGGCACGCGCAACAGCCGCACCCATATCCCGACCAGCGGCAGGTTGATGATCAGCAGCATCAGGTTGCCGACCCACATCGAGGCAATCATGCCCCACACCAGGTCCGGTTGTTTCTGCATCACCTGGGGACCGGGCACGATGCCGTGGATCGTCATTGCGCCGACCATCAGCGCCATCACCGCGTTCGGCGGAATGCCAAGCGTCAGCAACGGAATGAACGATGTCTGAGCTGCGGCATTGTTGGCACTCTCGGGTGCTGCGACGCCGCGGATTTCGCCATGACCGAATTTCGAGGGATCTTTCGCGACCTTCTTCTCGAGCGTGTACGCCGCGAATGATGCGATCACGGCGCCGCCGCCCGGCAGAATGCCGAGAATCGACCCGAGCACGGTGCCGCGCAAGATCGCAGGGGTCGTCTCCTTGAGATCCCTCCGCGTCGGCATCAGTCCCGACACTTTCTCCTGGACTAGCTTGCGATCGGTTTCACCGCCGGCATCGAGATTGCGAATGATCTCTGCAAAGCCGAACAACCCCATCGCCAGCGTGGCAAAGCCAAGACCGTCAGCCAGTTCGGGAATGTTGAAGGCCATGCGAGACGCACCCGTCTCGATGTCGGATCCGACCATCGAAAGCAGCAGGCCGAGCACGATCATCGCGATCGCCTTCAGCACCGAGCCTTTCGCGAGCACAACCGCGAAGATCAGGCCGAGCACCATCAGCGAGAAGTATTCGGCAGGTCCGAACGCCAGCGCTATCCTGGTGAGCGGCGCGCCCAGCAGGGCAATCAGCACGGTCGCGACGCAGCCGGCGAAGAACGATCCGATCGCGGCGATCGCGAGCGCCGGGCCGGCGCGACCTCTCTTCGCCATCTGGAAGCCATCGAGCGCGGTGACCACAGAACCGGCCTCACCTGGAATATTGACCAGGATCGACGTGGTCGAGCCGCCATATTGCGCACCGTAATAGATGCCTGCCAGCATGATCAGCGCGCCTACCGGAGGCAGGCCAAAGGTGATCGGGAGTAGCATGGCCACCGTGGCTATGGTGCCGATGCCCGGCAGCACGCCAACCAGCGTACCGACCAGTGCGCCGATCAGGCACAGCAGAATATTGACCGGGATCGGAATGGAAATTCCGCCAAGAAAGGCGGGTGTCCACTGCACGAACTGGAAAACGACGCCGAAGCCGAGTCCAAGATTTGTAAAGATATCTCCCATCGCACCCTCACCGGATCAGGAAAGTCGGCAGGAGCTGCAACGGCAGTCCGAGCGCGTATGGAAACAGCAGGCTGCAAAACGTCGTCAGGCAGACGGCAACGATCAGCGTTTCCTTCCACCGGGTCTCTGGTGACCCGCATGCCGCGATCAAGAAAGCGGCCATGGCGGCAAAGATCATTCCCATGGGTCGGATCGTGAAGGCAAACGTCAAAATCGCGATCGTCACGAAAAACGGTCCCCGCCAATGATATTTCGCAAGGTGGGGACCTTCGGTGACAACGCCGACGACGGTAATGAGGGCGCCTAGTCCCAGCAGCAAAAATCCGAACATCCGCGGCGCGGTACCGGCGCCGAACGAAAATCCGCGCATGCCCTGCAAGTCGCTCGACGCCCAAAGGGCGAACACGGCAATCGCCATCAGGGCAATTCCGCCGACAAATTCCTGCGGGTTGCGAACCCAATTCGGCATGATGGATTTGACCGGCGCATGGCCCGGCGTAGCATTCATGGATATCTCTCCTCCCCAAGACAGGCTTCTCGCCCGTTTGCTTGGATAACCTAGATACTTGTCCCGGAAACTGCCTAGCGACTTTCCTCAGACAACGCCAGCAAAACCCAAACACTCCAGCGCCGACGGTAAACGGAGCGGCCAAAGCCGCCATGAGACCTATAAGGGGCAAACAGATCGCAACTTTTGCGGTCGGAGCACTGCAACACACGCGAGTGAATTGCGGTCACGTTACGATCCGCGCGGGGCGAGCGCCGGGATGGCGGTGAACTGCGCATAAAACGTGCAATGAACGTGACGGCACATTTTTGGAATCGTCGAATCCGTGGCGGAACCGCAACTGAGCGACAGCAAACCGAAAGTTGGGAACCATGTTCCCTTACTGTTCAGCGCCTTTGGCCCTGTTTTTCTCCGAACCTGCACCCTATATTGCGGGTGCCGGTTCGCCGGCTATGGAAATAAATGACCGTCGCAATAAACCATTCGGACCCGGGGGCAGTACCCGGCGCCTCCACCCAAGCCCACCCTCCCGTGGTGGGTTTCGGCGGGGGCGAACCAGGATCGACGAGGGCGTAAAGGACGAGTTTTTTCCCGGTATTGTTCCGCCGTTATCGGGCTATGCAATAGTTGCAAACGACAACTATGCTCCGGTTGCTCAGGCTGCGTAACGCAGTTTGAAAGACCGATCTAAAGTCCTAGCGGGTTAAGCTCCGCTAGGCGGGGTTCGGAGGCACCTGGCAACAGAAGCCTCCACTTAATTCTTTTCATTTCCGGCCGACGGGAGCCGTTGCTGCAAATTCGATCCGTCGCGCCTGCTGACCTGCGGCTGCCGCCGGGGTAGCATAGGGGCAAAGGGGCGAGTCGGGGGACCGGCGGCCATAAAACCTGACAGGACGACCATGGCGACCGATCACATCCGTTATGACGTGCTGGCGCGCGACGCGCTGCGCGGAGTGCTGCGCCGCGTGCTGGCTGACGCGGCCGAACACGGCCTGCCCGGCGAGCATCATTTCTTCATCACCTTCCTGTCCACCGCCGACGGCGTGAAGCTGTCGCCGCGGTTGTTGGCGCAATATCCGGAAGAGATGACGATCATCCTGCAGCATCAGTTCTGGGATCTGGTGGTGACGGAGGATCGTTTCGAGGTCGGCCTGTCGTTCGGCGGCATCCCCGAGCGGCTGGTGGTGCCGTTCGCGGCGATCAAGAGCTTCCTCGATCCGTCGGTACAGTTCGGCCTGCAATTCGAGCCGTCGGAAACCGCGGTAGAGGCGCCCGCGGCGAAGGTGCCGGCGGTTTCCGCACCGTCCGCCCTGCCCGTCGCCGCGCCGGAGCCGGCCGCGGAAGTCGAGGACGAGCCGGCAAAGACGAGCGAGGGTGCCGAAGTGGTGCGACTGGATCGTTTCCGCAAGAAATAATCTAAGCGCGAGAAACTCCGCTACGCTGTAGTGTACGCGTTCCGCCCTTTCACGGCGCAACGGACATACGCATGGCTCGAGCAAAAACATCCGGAAACAAATCTACCCGTAGCGAGACCGACAGCTTCGGTCCGATCGACGTTCCCGCTGACCGCTATTGGGGCGCGCAAACCGAGCGCTCGCGACAGAATTTCAAGATCGGCCATGACCGCATACCGATTGCAATCGTCCATGCGCTCGGTCTCGTCAAGCTCGCCGCCGCCCAAACCAACCGGGAGCTCCGACTGCTCGATGCGCGCAGAGCCAGCGCCATCATCCGCGCCGCACGCGAGGTGATCGAAGGCAAGCTCGACGATCACTTCCCGCTGGTCGTCTGGCAGACCGGCTCGGGCACCCAGACCAACATGAACCTCAACGAGGTGATCGCCAATCGCGCCAACCAGATGCTGGGCGGCGAACTCGGCGCCAAGAAACCGGTTCATCCCAACGACCACGTCAACATGAGTCAGTCGTCGAACGATTCATTTCCGACGGCGATGCATATCGCTGCCGCCGGACGCATCGTCTCCGACCTGATTCCGGCGCTCGACGAGTTGCATCGCGAATTGCGCAAGAAGGAAAAGGCGTTCGCCAAGATCGTCAAGATCGGGAGAACCCACACCCAGGACGCAACGCCATTGACGCTGGGGCAGGAATTTTCGGGCTACGCCGCGCAGGTCGAGAGTGGGATCGCGCGGCTGCGAGCCGCGGTGAAGGAGCTGTTCCCGTTGGCGCAAGGCGGCACCGCGGTTGGAACCGGTCTCAACTCGAAGCCGAAATTTGCAAAGCTGTTCGCCAGGCATGTCGCGAAAATCACAAGGCTGCCGTTCACCAGCGCACCCAACAAGTTCGAGGCGCTGGCTTCCAACGACGCCTATGTGCTGGTGCATGGCGCGATCAATGCGGTGGCGACCGGTCTGTTCAAGGTCGCCAATGACATTCGCCTGCTGGGCTCGGGTCCGCGTTCCGGTCTCGGAGAATTGATCCTGCCGGAAAACGAACCGGGCTCGTCGATCATGCCCGGCAAGGTCAACCCGACTCAGTGCGAGGCGATGACCATGGTCTGCTGTCAGGTGTTCGGCAACCAGACCGCCGTCACCGTCGCTGGCAGCCAGGGGCATTTCGAATTGAATGTTTACAAACCCGTATTGGCATATTGTATGATGCATTCCATTCAACTGCTGTCGGACGCGGCGCGCTCGTTCACCGAACATTGCGTGGTGGGCATCCGCGCCGACGAAAAGCGAATCCGCGAATTGATGGAGCGCTCGCTGATGCTGGTCACCGCACTGGCTCCCAGGATCGGATACGACAACGCGGCGAAGGTCGCCAAATCGGCGCACGCGCGCGGCACGACCTTGAAGGAAGAGGCTGTGCGCCTCGGGTTTGTGGACGCCGCCGAATTCGAACACCTGGTGCAGCCGGACAAAATGACACAGCCGGGCTGATCGCCCCCGGGAAACTACGGATCAGAGATATAAATTATGGATGATATCCGACGAATGAGGTGGATCATCTATCGCCGTTGTGTTGACGCATGGTAGGAGCAGGAATTATTCGATTTTTCGCAGAGCGAAATGTATTTTTTGATGCTATCAGAGCCGGCAGACGGGGATTCCGAATGACCATCAAATTTGCTTGCGCACGACGCGACGTTTCTCCGCCCCATGAATCATCATGTCTTCGAGTCGCCGGATGATGGAGGCGTGCATGGGAGACGTGATCAATCTGAAGCGATTCAAGAAGCGTGCCGAACGGGAACAATTGGCAAAACAAGCCGATGCCAACCGCGCACGCTTTGGCCGGACCAAGGCCGAACGCACGCTCGATGAACGTCGCAAGGATCGCGCCGGCGATCTTCTGGACCAGCACAAGCTCGAGGACGGAGACGCATCATGAAGTCGCCCGTCGTCAAACGCTCGATCGTCGTTGCCGGTCACAAGACCAGCGTCAGCCTCGAAGAAGCTTTCTGGAACGGGATGAAGGAAATCTCGGGCCTGCGGAACATGACGCTGTCCGAACTGGTCGGCGAGATCGACAGCAATCGCCAGCAGGGCAACCTGTCCTCGGCGATCCGTCTTTTCGTGCTCGACTATTTCCGTACCCGCGCCATGCCGGCCGCCGCGCCGGACGCACCGCGGCCGCAGGCGTAAGCCTCGATCAGGCGAGCGCGTCGCAACGCACCCGCCCTGTTGGGTCATAAGCTCAATAGATGAGTCCGGTGCCGGGCGGCTTTTCGAGCGCCGCGGCCAGCGATCGATACTCCTCACAAGCCGTGCCGCAAATCGCCGCGATCCGCGTCAGATGATACGACGCCTGGTCGCGATTGCCCTGCTCGACCTGCCACAGGCCGTAATACTGCCAGGTCAGCACGTGGTTCGGATCCGCCTTCAACGCGCGCTCGTACCAAGCCTGCGACAGCCTGTAGTCGCCGAGCTTGCGATAGGAATAGCCCATCAGATTGGCAACATCAGCGTTATCGTCACGCCCGAGCGCTTTTAGCTGCTCGATGGCACCAGCAAAGTCGTTGCGCTCATAGATCGTCGCATGCGCGGCACGGTACGCTTTCCGGAACGCATCATCGTCGGAGCTCGACTGTTTGGGTGGCTTCTTCTTCGACTTCGAGGTCGATTTGGGAGCGGATCTGGTGTCCGGCGGCGGGGCGGCCGAAGGCGGGTCACCGCCGCCTCCTGCGGCATAGGCCGGAACGGATGGCGGCGATGCGATCACAGCCATTGAAAACAACGCCAGCGTAGCGAACTTGATTGCCGACTTCATCATGCAAACCTCCGGGTTTTCTGCGTGAGCGCATCTATGTTCCAGCCGGAAGTAGAGACCCCGCCGCGAATGAAGTATTCCCGCCAGGCCGCGCGCAACTGCACTGGCTGGACGAATGACGGCAATGCGTATCTAATTGACATCGTTGCAGTCCCCGCAAAAGCAGCCGACGGAACCCGGCGTAACCGGCTGAAGAAGCGTAGAGCCCCCTGGAGAGTGAAATGGACATCGCAAAGCTGACCGCGCCTCGCGACCTCAGTCCATCTTCGGAAGCTCTCCATGCCTGCCTTTCTCGTTCTGGATTCCATTTGCCTCGCCACGCCTGACGGACGCCCGCTGTTCGACGGATTGACGCTCGCCGTAGGGCGCGAGCGCACCGGCCTTGTCGGCCGCAACGGCTGCGGCAAATCCTCATTGCTGCGCCTGATTGCGGGCGAGATCGAACCTGCCGGCGGATCGCTGCAACGCATCGGCTCGATCGGCATGCTCGCACAACTGACTGACGAACGGCTGACGACCGACGAGGCGCTTGGCGTCGCCGGCGGCCTCGCCCGCCTGCGCCGCCTCGAACGCGGCGAAGGATCGCTTGATGACGCGACGGAAGCCGATTGGACGCTGGAAGCGCGGATACAGGCGGCGCTGGTCGAGGCCGGACTGCCGGCGCTGCCGCTGGATCGCCCGATCGTCTTCTTGAGTGGCGGCGAGCGAACGCGGGTGGCGCTGGCGCGGCTTTTGATCGAGGCACCGGATCTGCTGCTATTGGACGAGCCGACCAACAATCTCGATACTGACGGAAGGCAGGCGGTGGCGCAGATGCTCGAACGCTGGCAGGGCGGCGTGCTCGTCGCCAGCCACGACCGCACGCTGCTCGAACGCGTCGACCGTATCGTCGAACTGACGCCGGTCGGCGTCACCCTGTTCGGCGGCGCGTGGCCGGAGTTTGCGAAGGCGCGGGAGGCGGCGCGGGCCCGCGCCTCCGATGACCTCGACCGCGCCTCGGACGCCCTGCGCAATACCGAGCGCGCAGTGCAGAAGGCGCGGGAAAAGAAGGCGCGCCGCGACAAGGCCGGCCGCGCCTGGCGCGCCAAGGGCATCGAGGACAAGATGTTCATGGACCGCGAGAAAGAGCGCGCCGAGAACAGCGCCGCGCGCGAAAGCGGGCTCGCCAGCCGCCTGCTCGGCGAGCGCACCGAGGCGCTAAAAATTGCCAAGGCGCACGTCGAGATCCTGACGCCGCTTTCAATCGACCTACCGCGTACCCATCTGCCCGGCGGCCGCGAGCTCGTCGCCTTCAAGGACGTGGTGATGGCCTTTGGGAAGCGCCGTCTGTTCGGACCGCTGTCGTTCGAGGTGCGCGGGCCTGAGCGGATCTCGATCCGCGGCGCCAACGGTTCTGGCAAGACCACCTTGTTCCGCTTGCTCACCGGTGAGTTGAAACCGGCGAGCGGCGATATTGGCCGCCTCACCGACCATATTGCCGTGCTCGATCAGCATGTCGGCCTGCTCGATCCCGGCTTAAGCATTCTCGACAATCTGCGGCGCCTCAATCCGGAGCTATCGGCCAACGCGGCGCACGCCGCCCTGGCGCGGTTTGCGTTCCGTAACAAGGCAGCGCTGCAGATCGCGGCGACGCTGAGCGGCGGCGAGCGGCTGCGCGCGGGCCTGGCCTGCGTATTCGCGCGACCGCAGCCGCCTCTGCTCCTGCTGCTGGACGAGCCGACCAACCATCTCGATCTCGCCTCGATCGAGGAGGTCGAGAGTGCCCTAAAAGGATTCGACGGCGCGCTAATTGTCGTCAGCCACGACGAAGCGTTTCTGAAGGCGATCGGAATCAGCCGGGAGATTGCGCTCGGCTAGGCCGTGTACTCATAAAGCCGGTGGCGTGACGCAACGAAGTTGATGTCCACTTTGCTCCTAAAGCGTCGCGGTTCTGCGCAACCGCGAAATGACGCGATGTGCCATTGGCAGACATGCGGCGCGTTTCAGTCAGTAGATCAATACGGACGAGGTTTTCGGCAGACAGGCATCGGCCGCGAAGGCGGTCGGTCGCTCAAGGATGCGCAATGAGCAACGGGTGCACGTTTTCGCCGCCTGCCATTAGGGGATTCGACGGCTCGAAGCGCTCGCGCACTTCTCGCTTTTTGACGAGCGAGCGCGCAACGACAAAGGCGTCCTTCAGGCTCCTGGCTTGCCGGAGTGCTATATTGAAAAAGGCGTTGCCGAAATAGGTCCACTTGGCTTTGTCCCGGCAGCCGAACGATGGATGATCGGCATCGGCCGCGGTGATTACTAGCGTATCGGGGTTCGCCAGACGTGGGATAAAGACCCCTGAATAGCAGGCCGAGATGACCACCACTTTATATCGCATGCCGGTCCGCTCCAGCATGTAGGCGAGCTTAGACGGAGTGAGCGTTTGCATAAGCCGCCCCGCTTTGACTGCAAGGCCGGCGCGGGAGCCGTGCGAGGTGAGGATCAAAAAGAGAATGTCGTTGTCGGCGTCCATCCCGTTGGCCGCCGCTTGCAAGGACATGGCCAGGCCTTCAATCGTGGCACCTCCACCTTTCTTCGAATTGTATTGCACGTTGATCGAGGCGCTCTCGAAACGGCCTGCTACGACCCGTGCTGCGCCGGTCGCCTCGCGTCTAAACACGCCTTGATCGCCGAAAAGACCGAAGGACACCACGCTCATCTTGCGAGCATCCTCAACGGCGTGCACCGTCGAAACCGACGACGCAACGGTCAAAACAAGAGCGATGAGCGGGGCGCCGATCCGGCTGATCCAACGTGGATTCACGGTTTCACCAGGGCATTTCTTCAACAGGTCACGTGAAAGAGGCCGATTCTCTTTGCGCGCGACCGGTTGAACATCCGTATTGCCTCGGGTGTCGGTTTCAACACGACCTCGCAGCCCTTTCTTTCGAAATAGGCTTCAGCTTCCGGCGATAGGTGCACGTTACCCATCTGACCCGAGCCAATCACGACCTGGTCGCACCCTTTCTCGAAGAGAAACTTTGCCTCGTCTTTTGAAAGCACGTGCGAGGTACCATACAGCTTCTTTGACAGCTTCTTTTTCCGCTTCACAATTTCGCCGGAAAGCCGAACGACCACGTCGTGCTCATACGTCCTTCCGTCAATCGTAATCGCGCCAAATATCGTGCTGTCAATCTTCATCGCGACCTCCTAATCAGGCTCCCGCTAACGCGCGGCTGTGAGGCGCCCCGACGCCGGCATCATCTCACTCAAGAGCGTTCCAGTCTGCCGATCCGAATCGGGACGCGCCGCTGTCCCCAGTTGCCCGGGCGTGCCTCGAACAAGCCGGGGATTGCGGTGGAGCAAATGCCGCAACGGCCGTCGCCAGTGAGCCGCCAAGTGGTGACGTCATACCAATCTCGGCCGATGATCCGCTCGCCACAGCCCGGACAGTACGTGCTTTGGCCACTCTCGTCATGGACATTCCCGGTGTAGACGAACTGCAGCCCGACCTTGCGCGCGATGTCGCGAGCCATCGTCAGGGTGCGGGCCGGCGTCCGGGGCAGATCCAGCATCTTGTAGTCAGGGTGGAAGGCGGTGAAGTGCAAGGGCACGTCAGGTCCTAGCCTTGTCATCACCCATTCGCTCAGCTTTTTTAGCTCCTCAGGGCTGTCATTGTGACCCGGAATCAGCAGCGTTGTGATTTCGAACCAGACCTTCGTCCTGTGCCTCAGATACTCGAGCGTCTCGAGGACGGCGCCGAGACGCCCGGTGCACAGCCGATTGTAGAACGCCTCGGTGAACGCCTTGAGATCGACATTGGCGGCGTCCATGAAGGTGTAAAGCTCCTCCCGTGCCGCCGCGTCGATGTAGCCCGCTGTGACCGCCACGTTCTTGATCCCGCGTCGGCGCGCCACCCTTGCGGCGTCGACGGCATATTCGAGGAAAATGACGGGGTCATTGTAAGTGTAGGCGATGGAGCGCGAGCCCGTGGCAATCGCGGCCTCGACAATATCTTCCGGCGAGGCTGTGTCCTGGAGCCGGTCGAACTCACGCGCTTTGGAGATGTCCCAGTTCTGGCAGAACTTGCAAGTCAGGTTGCACCCGGCGGTGCCGAACGACAAAACGGGAGTTCCGGGCAGATAGTGGTTCAGTGGCTTCTTCTCGATTGGATCGACACAGAATCCCGAGGAGCGGCCGTAGGTCGTGAGCACGATCCGGTCATCCTGCCGGCCACGCACGAAGCACAGGCCGCGCTGGCCTTCGTTAAGCCTGCAGTAGCGCGGGCAGACATCGCATTGGATGCGCCCGTCTTCGAGCCGGTGCCAGTAGCGGCCAGGAACACCTTCCAAACGCTCGGAATCGGTCATGGAATTCGTCGTGTGGATCGCTGGGCAAACCTCAGCTTTTTGCCAACCGGCTTGACGGAGAGTTGCCAGCCGGCCGCCTACGGCACGGGCGCTCGCGGACGTCGGCTCATTCTACTCCTGATCGGCGGAGACCGTAAGCGAACAGTCGACAAGCTCGGCATGCGACCGTTTCGGCCAGTTCGACGGTAGAACGGGACAGCATGAGCCCCACCATCGGCACTGCGGGAATCAGGTATCGCCAGACGTCGAGGGTGTGGGCGCCGGCAGCGGCCGCGATCGAAGCCGTCCACATCACCATCACGATTCCTGCACGTGTCAGGAACCTGGAACGCCGGCGCCGCACAGCGGCCACCGTCCAAAATATGACGGCGATAACGAAGGCGGTGGACAATGCCCTGTACAGATAGGCGAAGATGCCTGGGAAATCGGACAGGAGGCCGATCCGAACTGGTTCGCCTTGCAGGTCGGTCGCTTGAACTGCCCAGCCGTGCCGCGTCATGATGTCGGACCCGTGCGGCACGTCGTCGGTCGACACCGGTATGGCAGGGTCGAGTCCGTAGGGCGGCCATGCGACCGAGGCCCCATAGGCCATCTGACGGACGAACTTGCCCGCGCCACGAGGATGATCGGCACGAGCCCGGCGCTGCGCGTCGCCGCCTGGGCAGCTGCAGCAAGCGCCAGCATCAGGACGACACACGCCGCCTGCTGCAGGCGCACCATCGTCCCGAGATCGCCTCCAAACGCGAACGGCGCGGCCAGGAACGCCGGATAGCCCGGATCGCGCCCACCCGCCACAGTCGTCCGTCCTGCCTCGAGCGTGCGAAACGCTGATTCCACAAAGGACGGCGTGTCGCCCCAGATGATCGGGACCGCCGGCCTGAACGACACGGCGATCGCCACCAGCAGCCAGGCCCACGCCAGCACGGCCCACGGGGACGCGACGCCGCGCAAAGAGGCGGCTCCGCACGCTGTACGCGCTGGAGCTTCGCGGTCGGACCACACGATCTCCACACCGGATGAAGTTCTGCCCCAGCTTCATGCTAGACTAAAAGCTCTACGAGACCATTGAAGGGCACGGCGTGCTCACCTCGGCGGCCGGATGAGGCGAATTTTGACTTCGTACGACCGTGTCCGGCTTATTCCGCAAAGCGGCAGCGTTAACGAGTCCACGCCCTAGTTGGAGCGTGGCGGCGGATTAGCGAACTGCGGCGTCAGCGCAAGCGGCGGACGCGGCCTCGGCTTGGCGGCGCCCGGCGCAGGCCTGACGTCGATCGGCGGCGGCAGCGGCGCTACCTGCGGCTGGCCTGCGACAGGCGCCGGCGGCGCGTTGACGACCGGCGGACGCGGCGCGGTCGCCTTCTTCGCCGGAGGTCGCCGTGGGTCGCGCCCCTTTGGCGCGACGAGCGGCGCGCTCGGCACCGCCTCCGGAATCGGCAACTGCCCCTCCGTAGGCAACACGATCGGTGGCGGCGCTGCCGGCGGCGGTTCGCCGCGCTCGATGGCATCGAGCCTTCGCGTTTCGTGATCGATCGCACGCACTGCCAGCCACGAAGACAACGGGGCAACGTCGACGCTGCGGCTCAGCGCATCGGGCGTCCCCACGGCAAGCAGTTGAATCTCCGGACGACCGGTCGTCATCGTCAGCGAAAGGGCGGCGCGGATGTCGGCCTGATCGGCGGCGATATCGTATCCGCCGGAGACGATGGCCCGCACACCATTGCCGTCCAGCGTCGTCGCGCCGACGCGAAGCCGGCCGTCCCTGATGGTGAACGGGATTTGCGCCGAAGGCACAGCAAACGCACCGGCCGGAAGAGCGGATTCGACGATCTGCTTCAATCGGACGTCGTCCTTGGCCTGCCCGCTGTCGTTGGCGCGCACCGCCACCTCGAAGGCGCGCGGATCGAGGCCTGAGATCTTGGCCGCCTCCATCGTCAGCGTTCCGCTGCCGGACAGTGCGCCAGCCAGCGCCGAGGCGCTGCGGCCCTGGGTCGTCAGTGTCATCTGCATCGACGCGCGGCCGGCAGGCATCGCGAGATTGCGATAACGCAGCGCCGTGCCGTCGACGCCGGAAAGCTGTACGCTCGCGTTCAAGGCAATTCCCTGCGCGCCCGGCCTTGCATCGATCGTGGCCGTGACGTCGCCGCCGCCGATCCTGCCTTTGATGGTATCGAAGGTCAGCGACTTGCCGTCGCTCTTGATCACCCCGCTCACCGGCTGCAATTCGCTTCCGCCTGGAAGCAGGCCGCGCAACGCCTGAAACGCGATGCTGCCGCGCCAACCCTTCGCAATCCCGGGGCCGAGCGGCTCGGTGGCATCGTGTCCGGCGGCACCGAGCGCCAGGGCAAGAGCCGGCGTCAGCGCGAGCTGGTCGGCGCCGATCTCACCCTCGATCTCCTTCTCCTCGCCGAGCGTCACAGCCACGCGGCCGCGCAAGCGCGAACCGCCGACGCTGCTGTCGAGATCGTCGAAGGTAAGCTTGTTGCCGGTGAGCTGCACGCGCGAGGACAGGCCGATGTTCTGCGCCAGCGTATCCGCCGGTTTGAGATCGAGCAGCGGGGCGAAATCGGCGCTGCGAACTTTCAGGCCGAGGACGGCCTTTGCCTCCGGCGCCCATGGTTCGGCGGAGCCTTCTGCTTCGGCATCGAGTCCCGTTCCCGAGATCTTTGCCTTGAGCCGCAACGGCGCACCCCATGCGCCCGTCGCGGAGCTCTCGAATTGCGCGGGGCCATCGCCCGCCGTGACGGCGCGATCGAAGCCGAGCAATGCCAGCAAGGTGCGACCTTGCTCCGATGACAATTTCGAATCGATCCAGACCTCGTTGCGCTGGAGCGCGGCGAGATCGATGCCCTGGATCGCCGCGACGGCAGGTCTGGCGGTGATCGTGCTGGTGCCCTTGAGCAGCGGCGAGTCGAGTTCGGCCGTGGCACGCGCCTGGACGCGATCGGACGGCCCGGCATTTTTGGTGAGGTCGAGCGCCAGTTTCAGGCGCGCCGGACCCGGGCTCGTCCCCATCGCATTGAGCCGCGCGGCCAGCGGCGGTGAAAAGGGAACGATCAGGCTGGTCAGTCGGCCGAGTGAGGCAGCGCTCGAATTGAGCGCGAACCATCCGGTCGCGTTGACGCGGTCGAAATTGCCGGCGCCGTCCAGCGTCACGTTTTCAAGCTCGCCGATCTTCAACTGCTCGAGCGATATCTTCGCAGGCGAGTAAGCCAGCCTGGCGAGCAGCGGAGATAGCTCCTGGCCAGCGGAGGTGGCGCGGCCGATATCGAGCGAAAGCTTCCCCTCGTCCGGCCACTCGCCTTGCGGCCCCACAAGCGACCGCGCAAAGGCCGTGGCGGCATCGAGATCGAGACGCGCCGCTTTCAGTTCGGCATCGATCCGGGAACCATGATCGGCTTGCCGGAGCGATACCGCCACCCGCCCCTCCACCGTGCCGCCGTCGACGTCGGCCTTCATGGTGTCGATGGCAAAGCCTTCGGGCGCGACGGTGATGTCGCCGCGCAGGCGAAGCGGCTTCTGGCTGCGGTAAGCGCTGTCGCCGCGGCCCTGCAGCCAGGTCAAGAGCGCGTCGGGATCGGAGGATTCGACGCTGAGCGCGGCCTTGAAGCGGTCCGGTACAGCGCTCTTCGCGCCAGCCTCGCTGAGCGAAACCCTGGTCGCGCCGGGCGCGCGGAACTCCAGCCGGTGGACGCGCCAGGATTTGGCATCGCCTTCGAGCTCGGCAGCGATGTCCTGCAATGGGCGCCCGCCCAAAATGACCTGCTCGGAGGCGAGTTCGATTTGCGCCGGGATCGGCAGATGCGGAATGACGGAGCTGAGCGCCTGCAGTGCCGGCAGCGCGCGAGCCGGCTCGGTCGAGTTGTCTTTGCCATTTTCCTTGGCAACGAACCTGTCGGCATCGAGCTGACGTGCCGACAGCGCAGCGCGCAACAGCGGCGCCGCACCGAAACGGATGTCGCCGCCGCCCGCAAGTTTCAGGGCGCGCTCCTCGGCGCCATAGGTCACCTCGACCTGTTCCAGCCGCGCCGCAGAATAGTCGGACTTGACCTTGGCGGCGATACGCCACGGTGGATCGTTGCCCTTGCCCTTCTGGCCGGGAGGAGCGACGAGCGTTATCGCGCCTTCAAACCGCGGCGCGCGGGAATCGAAGTTCAGCACGCCGTCGAGATCGACGGCGAGCGAACGCTGGCCCGGATCGATATTGAGATGAACGCGGGTGCCGTTGCCCTCGGGGCCCTGACCCGAGGAGACGCGAAACGGGTAGCGCGTGCCCGACAGCATGAAATTGCCGTCGCCGCGGATCGAACCGGCCAGCGAGCGCACGTCGCCGCTGAAAGCGATGTCGTTCAGTTCGAGCGTGGAGCGGCTGACCGCATCATGCAGGGCGATGCGGCCGGTCAGATTGACCCGATCGATCGCCAGTGAACCCAGATTGAACGTCCCGGCCGAGGCCGGCCAATCGATTCGTCCCCTGGAATCGAGGCCGAGATCGAGCGACATGCGGTTGATCGTCAATTCGGTGGCGCGCACCTCGCCGCGCATCAGCGAGCCCAGGCTGAATTCCACGTCGAGCTTGTCGGCGCGAACCTTCCCGAGATCGTTGACGCCGCCGACCACGACCGAGTGCAGTTGCAGCGATGGCGCCGGCAACAGGCGCGCGTCGAGCTTGCCGCCGACACGCACCGGCGCGCCGATGATCCGGCTCGCCTCAGCCTCGAACTGCGGCCGGAACTGGTTCCAATCGATAAAATACGGCCCGACCAGCGCGGCAATCAGCGCAATGATGAAGGCGATTGCCAGGCCGAGCAGTGTCGTCTGCACGGTGCTTCCCCTTGAAACGCCCCGGCGCAGGCCGCGCGCCATGCCGGAACCCTGCCCCGGAGCTGCCCGGAATATAGAGAGAAGTATGGCGAAGTCACAGCGGCATACTGACAGGAGCCTCGCCGGGCTGTGCCCACTGAATCTGGGGCTCAAAACTGGCGGCCAGGGGAGTTGCCAGAGGCTTACCAGCTCGCCGGCAGGCGCTTCAGGCCGCGCAGCACGAAGGTCGGCCGCCATTCCGCATTGACAGCGTCATCGAGCCGCAGGTCCGGTATGCGCCGAAGCAGGGTCGAGATCGCGATCTCGGCTTCGATCCGCGCCAACTGGGCCCCGAGGCAGAAGTGGATGCCGCCGCCGAACGAGAGCGGCTTCACGTTGGGCCGGGTGATATCCAGCCGCTCCGGGTTATCAGGATAGACCGCCGGGTCGTGGTTGGCCGAACCGAGCAGGCACAGCACGCTCTCGCCCTTCGGGATGCGCTTTCCGCCGAGATCGTCGATGTCCTCCAGCGCGACCCGGCCGGTCATCTGCACCGAGGAATCGTAGCGCAGGAATTCCTCGATGGCGTTGGTGATGAGCTCGGGCCTCGCCTTGAGCAGCGCGAGCTGGTCTGGATTGCGATGCAGCGCCAGCAAGCCGTTGCCGATCAGGTTGACGGTGGTCTCGTGGCCGGCGCCGAACAGCAGGATGATATTGGCGGTCAGTTCCTCATTGGTGAGCTTGCTGCCGTCTTCCTCGGCCTGCACCAGTTGGGTGATCAGGTCGTCGCCCGGGCTTTTGCGCCTGAGATCGAACAGTTGCTGGAAATACATCGCCGCCAGCGCGTTGCTGGCGTTGCCCTGCTTGATCTCCTCCGGCGAGAGCGGCACCGGATCGAGCAGGCGTCCGCCGTCGCGTGAACCGGTATAAAACGCCTCGCGGTGGTCGTCAGGGATCCCCAGCATGTCGCAGATGATGGTGACCGGCAGGCGGAACGCGAAATCCTCGATCAGGTCCATCTGCCCCTGCGGGATGATGCGATCGAGCGTCTCGTCGACGACCTGCTGGATCCGCGGGCGCATGTCCTCGACCCGGCGCGCGGTGAAGGCCTTCACCACCAGGCCGCGCAGACGGGTGTGGTCCGGCGGATCCTGCTGCAGCATCCAGTGGCTCATGCTGCGGAACACCGGCTCGTCCATGATCTTGGGGCCGTAGCGGCGGACGGTGCGCTCGACATAATCCTTGCCGAACCGCTTGTCGCGCATGACGAGGCTGACCTCGGCATGGCGGCTTGCGACATACATCCCTAGCGGCGTCAGATGCACGGGATCGGTGGTGCGCATCCGCTCGTAATGCGGATAGGGGTTGCGAATGAATTCCGGGGCCAGCGGATTGAACAACGGCGCGCTACTGGCAGCCTGAACATGCTCGTTCATGGAGACCTCCTGCTGGCTGTGCGCCATTCAGCGCGTTTTCCCCCGGGCCGATCGGTCGAATTCGATACATTATTGTATTGAGTTGCATTCTCGCCTAAACTGGACAGATGTCAAGAGTGCGAACCAGACCCACCAGGGACGACACCCGCGAAAAGCTGTTCGAGGCGGCGGCGCGCGTGTTCGAGGAACAGGGCATTGGCGGCGCCAGCATCGAGGCGATTGCGGCGGCGGCCGGCTTCACGCGCGGGGCATTTTATTCGAACTTCAAGAGCAAGGACGAACTGATCATCGCCATGCTCGAGGATCACGTCGAGCAATCGATCGGACGCATCCGCGATCTGCTCGAGCGGCACAGGAACCTCGCCGACTTCATCGATGCGCTCAAGACCATGAATAGAAGCCAGCAGGATCCGCTCGGCCGCTCTCCCCTGCTGCACATGGAAATGATCCTGTTCGTGGCACGCGCCGAAAAGCGCCGGCCCGAACTTGCCAAGCGGCTGCGCGCCCGGCGAAAGCTGGTCACCGACATCATCGAGACCACCGCCAGGAACAGCGGCAGAACAACTATTCTCAATCCGCCATGGGCCGGCGCGCTGGTGCTGGCGCTGGAGGACGGCTTTCGCCTGCACCGCCTGATCGATCCCGAGACCACGCCGCCCGACAGCTTTTTTCGCGCCATCGGCGACCTGCAACGGGCGATGGGAATTTCATCGGCATGAGACGAAAATATCCGCGTGTCTCCGGACGATGCTTCGCATCCCGCGGCTACGCTGTATGGTGCTTGATTGGCGCCTTGTGCATTTGTCCCGCGACCGCCCTCACCTTGCCCGGCGATGCCTGCCAGATCGCCACCGCCGACAGAATGCTGACGGCAATGCCGAGCGCAAAGGCGAGCGTATAGCTGCCTGACAGGTCGTACAGCAGTCCGGTCGCCCATGGGCCCGCCGCACCTCCGGCCAGCGCCGCCAGCATGATGGTGCCGAAGATGCTGCCGTATTGCTTGCCCTGAAAGATCTCCAGCACCACCGCGCCCATGATCGAGGTCAGGCCATAGCCGAGCGCGCCTTGCGTGAAGATCATGAGATAGACCAAAGCCAGTACCGGCGCGAACTTTAAGGCGATCAGCGCCGCAAAGCAGATCGCAAACCCGGCGCAGCTAATGGCCCAGATCCATTCGCGGCCGATCCGATCGGAGAGATGCCCGAGCCAGATCTGGCCCGGTATGCCGAGCAGGCTGACGACGCCGAGCGCCCACACCGCGACGTTGGCACTGAAGCCGATGTCGAGCAGGTATTTGGTCTGGTGCACCTGCACCGCGTACCAGACATACAGGCCGCAGAAGTAGCCGAGCGCGATCCACCAGAATCGCGCGGTTCGCAGCGCGCGGCGCAGCGTCCAGTCGGTGGCGGCCCAGATGGGATCGACGACGTTCGAGCGAGGCGCGGGCGATGTCGCCGACGGCGCCGCATCGCCATCCGGCAATAGCCCGATATCCTCCGGCCGTCTTCGCAGCAGAAGGTTGATCGGTGCGAGCACGGCAAGTACCAGGATGCCCATCGCGGTGCAGGCGGTGCGCCAGCCGGTCTGCTCGATCATGTGCTGCACCCACGGCAGCAAGGTCACCGAGCCGATGCCGACGCCGGCAAAGGCGAGTCCCATGGCGAGCCCGCGGCGGCGGATGAACCAGTTCGGCAGAAACAGCGATTGGCCGGAATAGCCGAGGCACACGCTGCCCGCGCCGACCAGCACGCCGATGGTGAGATAGAGATGCCAGGGCTGCGTCGTCAGCGGCGCCAGCAACAGCCCGCCGCCCATCAGCGCGACGCCGAGCTCCATCACGGCACGCGGCCCGAGGCGATCCATCATGCGCCCGATCAGCGGACTGACGCCGCCGGAAACCACGAAGCCGAACGAAAACGCGCCGGCGGTGACGCCGCGATCCCATCCGAACTCGCCGATGATCGGCGGAAAGAACAGCGAGAACGCCGTCCGCGCATTGACGCCGATCGCCATGGTCACGAACGTCACCACAACGATCAGCCAGCCGTAGAAGAAGGGAAGATGCATGGGGGAGGCTTTTCGTCTGGATTTGCATCGATGTCACGGCAATTCGGATGCATTACCGGCACTCTCATCTGCAATGGTTCTCTATCGGCAGCTCAGAATGATCCGGCTTTCTCCGGAACGTACCGCGATATGGTTTCGATGCACAACCTTGTCCGGAATTGCTACCATTTGATCACTTTAAAATTGCGATGCGCCTTCGATGGTTTTTGCTCGCCGAGGCCCATCATGCCTGGCAGCTCTTAATTCCGAGTGCTCTTCGCGTGGCTCTTGCGAGCGATTCCATACCATCTAAGATGTAGGGGCCGGGATCGCGAAGCTGGTTCAACATGAACGATGAAGCGGTGGATAAAGGCGAAGAACAGGCCTCCCGGACCGGGCGATTTGTTGTACCGGGCGCGGGCGTCGCACTCGTGCATCAAGAGACCGTCGTTCTGCTGGTCGACCTCGTGGAATCGGTGCGGCTCATGCGAGAGCACGAAGCCTTCACTGTTCGCCGATGGGCAGACTTTGTCGGCATTGTCACTACTGAGATTCTGCCGCGCTATCACGGCGTCCTGGTGAAGAGTCTCGGTGACGGCCTTTTGGCACGTTTCGAGACGGTGCCTGACGCCGCTGATGCCGCCGCCGCAATGCACCGAACTCTTGCTGCGCAGAACGTTGGCATACCCGAAGACCAGCATTTCAACCTGCGCGCCGGAATCAACGCCGCGATGGCGTGGAGCGATGGAATCGACATCTACGGGACCGGCGTAAATCTGGCGGCACGGCTGGCAACGCTGGCCGGCCCCGGCGAGACGATCGCCAGCGCCTCAGCGCATGAGCAACTGGCGGCGGCTCTGGCCAGCTTGGCACGCCCCGGCGAAACCATCGGTAGCGCCACAGCACGCGACGAGCTTACGCACGGAGTCGATGCATCGTGCGAAGACCTTGGTGAATGCATTCTCAAGCATTTTGACAAACCGGTTCGGGCCTATCGAGTTGGTCCGCCTAGTCCGCATCCAAGCCTTACCCGGCGGCGCGACTACGGAACGGCCATGCAGCCAACTATTGCCGTGATCCCATTCTCCGCGAGGAGCGACAGCCCAGCGGTTTTCGATGTCGGCAACCTGATTGCCGACAGCGTGATCTGGCGGCTATCGAAGGCGGCGGACCTGAAGGTGATTTCGCGCCTGTCGACTGCCGTATTCCGCGGCCGCGCGAACGACGTCGGAGGGGTGTCGGCGCATCTTGGCGCCACCTATGTCCTCAGCGGCGCATATGTTGCGGATGCAGGCAAGATCATGGTGACTACCGAGCTTTCCGAAGCGCGCAACAACCAGGTGGTCTGGACCGACCGATTGAACGGCGAGATCGGCGATCTGCTGAGGCCGGAGAGCGAACTGGCGGACCGTATCGCCCAGGCGGTGCATTTGTCCGTACTCGACGCCGAGGTCGAGCATATCCTGACCCAGCCGCTACCAACGCTCGAGAGCTACTCGCTGCTGCTTGGCAGCATCAAGTTGATGCACCGCTCCAGCAAGGAAGAGTTTCTCCAGACGCGCAAGATCCTTGACGAATTGATTAACCGGCATAGTCGGATCGCGGCCCCGCGCGCGTGGCTTGGCAACTGGTACATTCTGCAGGTGACGCGCGGCTGGTCTGAGGACCGCAAGCGCGAGGCGGTCGAGGCCTTGAGCACAACCCACGCCGCTCTCGACCGGGATCCGTCGGACGCGCTCGCATTGGCGACAGAAGGATTTGTCTACTGTCACTTGCTGAAGGACTTGGATACCGCCCGCAAGCGCTGCAACGAGGCTGTGAATGCCAACCCTAGCCACGCGCTCGGCTGGCTCTATCTCGGCACAGTCAACGCGTTCATGGGGGAAGGAAAAGCGGCTGTGGACGCGACGCGCCGCGCGATGGAGCTCTCTCCGCTCGATCCGCAACGCTACTATTTCGAGTCCCTTGCCGCGACAGCAGAGCTTTCCGCACATCAATACGAGAATGCCGAAAGGCTTGCGCGCTCATCGCTTGTGCACCACCGCATGCACCCTTCCACGTGGCGGGCTCTGACGATCTCGCTCGTGGCGCAGGAGCGAATGGATGAGGCGCGCGAGGCGCTCGGCAGGATGCGACAGCTCGAGCCGCAACTGACGGTGGAGCGATATCTTGCGCGCATTCCAAATGCGGAGCTCGAAACGGGCCGGCAATGGGCGTGCTGCCTGGCAATGGCAGGTCTCCCCTCGGGAAACGGCAACTCGAATCGGCATTGATCCCAGAGAAAAAACATCCCGCCCATGTGAAGCAATACACATTCGGAACGAGCACAACCGGACAAATTGCGCTTGCTGGCGGAAAGCTGACTAACTCACAGAGGGGGCAGGAATGGCTCAACTGGGCGGAGCAGGAGGCGCGGGTGGTGCCGGCGGAGCCGGTGGAGCGGGCGGTGCCGGAGGTGCGGGTGGAGCGGGTGGCGCAGGCGGAGCGGGTGGCGCCGGCGGCGCGATGCTTGGTACGATGGCCGATGCCTTTGCCAATTCGATCATGGTGGACGCGCTCATTCTCGGGCGCGAAGGGACGATCATTGTTCCCGAAAATATGACGTCCCCACACTTCACGAACTACGCGCCGGCATTGCCGTTGTATATCGACGCGGAGAACGCACTGGACCGCTGGGAACCGTGGGTCCGTGCCTACACAGCGATCGGCGAGATGTTGCAGGGGATCAGCTTTCAGAAGACGACGACGTTGGGGACGGACGACGGATTCCAGGTCTTCTCTTCTGCATCGCCTACCAGCTCCCCGACGTTGATCGCGGAAATCGGACGTCCGCAAAAATCGACGTTCGAGGCACAAATCCCGATGGTACTGAGCTGGGCCGAACTGCGTAACGAACGTGCCACCGAAATCCTGGCTCAGATCGATCCCACCTACGCTTTCTGGTCGTCGATCGTTTACATGCATCCCGACCGGACCCAGCGCACATTCGAACTCATCAACATGGTGTTGCAATTCTGCGTGTATGTGGAAATGCGCTTCAAGCATGCGCTGGCGTGCTGGCGCCCGGTCGAATACAACGCCCAGGTCCAGCCGATGATCACGACCCCGGGGCATGGAGCCTTCCCGAGCGGACACGCAACGCAGGTGTATGCCGTAGCCTACGTGCTGAAAGAGCTGCTAAATCTCGATCCGGATCCGCTAGCGACTCCGCCGAAACCGGGATACCCGACGGTGATCGAACAGCTCAACCGCCAGGCGGCGCGCATCGCAACCAACCGTGTCGTGGCGGGAGTCCATTTCCCGGTCGACAGCATGGCAGGACGCATGTTGGGCGTGGCGTTAGGCGAGTACTTTGTCGGGCGTTGCGCTGGTCAGCAAACGTTCATGAGTCGGAAGTTCCTTGCGGCGGGAATTGATGGCCATACCACCACGGACTTCAATCCGTTCAACACAGCCGCATCTACACCTACAATCCCGAGCCAGGACCTCGGCCTGGGTCCGCTCTACCATGAATCCCCGGGAGCAAGCGTAACGCAGTCACATTTGATGAACTATCTATGGGCTGCTGCGCAGGCGGAATGGGCGGGCAAATTTGGCGTCCCATAATCCTCACGCGGAGATCGCCCCATGCTCGAAGGCAGTCAATACCCGAAGTGCTTTGAACCATACTTGCGATACGCGATTTCGACGGACTTCAGGAATTTCGAGTTCTTCGACGAGAAGCATTTTGCGCTGCTCCCCTTGTGGAACTCCATCAGGCCGAAGGGCGCGTGGAATTTGCGAGGAGAATCGCCAGGTTCGACGCAGCGCTCGGCCCTGAATTCGGCGACGCTTTCGGTCCCCATGTCGGCCCTACCCGGTATGCCACGGTGCGCGCCAGCAAGCGAGCCGTGATCGAGAGTGACACCGTGCCAATCTGGAACGAGTTCGTCTCCAGGGTCGAACTGTCGCTTCCGGTGAAACCTTCGTCGTTGCCGGGGTTCACGAAAGAAACGGTGATCACCCCTCGCTTCGAGGGAGCCAAAGAACTTCTGATCGGGGTTCTTGACGATGGCTGTCCGTTCGCCGCCGCGCAATTTCTCACGACCTCGACGAGTGGGCACCCCGGTACACGAGTGCGAGGCATCTGGGATCAGAACAAAAACAAGAAACCGGTCACGATCGGCGGCAGCGATTTCGGAAGGGAACCGCCGGACTTCCTCTTCGGCGTCGAATACCTGCGCGATCTGCCCGCAACTGCGCCCGCCCAGATCGGCATCAACGAATGGATCAACATGCATTCGACGCCATCGCACGTCATCGACGAGGATGGCTGTTACGCGGACGCCGGTTTTGCCACCCTTGCACGCCGGGTGTCTCATGGCGCACACGTGATGGACGTGTTAGCGGGACGGACCCCAACATCTTCACGTGTCGGTCCACCGAGTGAGCGGCGCGATCCTCCGAGCTGGAAACCGGGCGTCGATCGCGCTTCCTCTGCGGACGTAGTATTCGTGCAGTTCTCGGACGAATGCATTCGTGATGCAACCGGAGTTTGGCTCAAGGACTATGCCGTCCAGGGTATCCAATACATGCTGTCATTTGCCAAACCGGGCGTGACCAAGAAAGTGATTGTCAATCTCAGCTATGGACCAACCACAGGACCGCACGACGGCACAGCGCTGCTGGAAGAAGCATTGAACGCGCTGATCACGCAGTTCGACGGCACTCAGGGAAAACCCAGGCTTGAAATTGTTTTGCCGGCTGGAAACACCTATTTCAGCGAGGGCCACGTTGGCTTCACCAGGCGTACTGCTGCCGACCCCGACTCCGTCGAATGGATCTGGCGCCTTCCTCCTGATAATTCGGTGCTCTGCTTTGCGGAGGTATGGATGGAGACCGCAGCCGTCGGGCCCGCGACAACAGTCACCCTTACGCCGCCCAGCGGATCTCCTGCCTATGTACCGCCCCCAGCACCGCCGTCGCCTCCGCCGCTGGGGACCGTCCTTCCGCCTGCCGGCGTGGACCTCCCAGTCGTCCGGGGTGGCAACACGATGTGGCGGCTTCAGGTCGAACCGACCATTGTCCCGCCCAACCCCACGGCCAACATCGAAACCGCCCAGCATGGCGACTGGAAAATCAAGATCACCGGGATTGGCGTCAACGCGCACGTCCATGCCTATGTGGCGCGCAGTGATCCCAACATGGGCGTGCGCACGCGCGCCAAGCTTTCATATTTTGTCGACCAGCAGTGGGAGCAGCATCATTCGGCCGACGCTAGTTGCAAATATGCCGCCGGAGAATTCGACAAGACCAAGTCGCTGATCGATCGATTTGGCAGCATCAATGGAATTGCCACCGGCCGCCGCGCCAGAATTCACGTCGCCGGCGGCTTCGTTATCGCAAACCAGCGCAAGTCGCCCTACTCGTCCGCCGGCCCTGCGCGCAACCCCCCGCCCCCGCCGGTCCGCGTTGGTCCGGACGTCGTGCTACCTTGCGATGAATCCTATGCGCTTGGGGGCATTCGCGGCGGAGGTAACAGGAGCGGGGCCGTATTCCGGCTCACGGGCACCAGCGCCGCTGCTCCGCAACTGGCGCGGCACGTTGCGGATCCCCCGATCCCGCCAGCGCGCTACCCCCCGACTACGCTAAAGGAGAAACGCAAACGGGGCCGCGGCAATGTAGACCCGCCATAGCGGGCTCGCTTGGCGCCACGCGCGACTATCATCTCCGCTTCCACCGCTCCGCATTCACCGCACCAACCGGCACCTCGCCCGCTACAATCGCCTCCACCTGCCGCACCGTTTCCAGCGACTGGCTCTCGATCGCCGGCGGCGTCAGGCCGCCGATATGCGGGGTTGCGATGACGTTCGGCAGGCTTGCAAGCTCAGGCGACGGCATCTGGTCCGGCGCGCGGCCGACATCCATCGCAGCACCGGCGATGCGGTTCTCGCGGAGCGCCGCTGCCAACGCCGCCTCGTCGACGAGATTGCCGCGCGACAGATTGATGAAGAAGGCGTGCGGCTGCATGCGCGCCAGCGCCGCCTGCCCGATCAGGTTTTCGGTTTGCTCGTTGGCGACCGCCAGGCAGACGACATAGTCAGACCGCGCCAGCAGTTCGTCGAGCGGCATATGCCGGATCGCGGCATCGCTGACGGTCGCAAAGGGATCGGCGACCATGATCTCCATGCCCAACACCTTGGCGATATCAGCCAGGTAGCGGCCGATGCTGCCATAACCGATGATGCCGAGGCGGCTGCCGGCCAGTTGCCGGCCCATGACGACCTCCGGCTTGCGGCCGGCATGGTAGTCGGCCGTCGCACGTGAAACCCCGCGCGACAGATCGACCATGAAGCCGAGCGCGAGTTCGGCAACCGAGTGAATGAAACCAGGTCCAGCCCGCGTGACCAGAACGCCGGCGGCCGAAGCGGCTTCGACGTCGACGTTGCGGATGTCGACCGCACAGCGAACGAAGGCGCGCAGCTTCGGCAGCTCCAAAAATATCTCGCCCGGCCCCGCGGTGAGCCGGTCGGCCACGATGATGTCGACATCGCGGGCGGCCTCGATCAGGCCGGCCGCGTCGAGCGCGTCGCTTGCTTCATGCAGTTTCACCTGCGCGACGGCCTGCAGCCCGGCAAGACTACGGTCGCCGTAGTACTGGGCGCGCGACTGCGGCGTATGGGTCAACAGCACTTTCAACGCGGAACGGCTTCCCTATCGATCGCTAAGCGAATGCAGCGTCAAGGCCGGCACATCTATGGCCAACCCGCCCCCGCAAGGCAAGGCGGCAAAGTCGCGTCGGCCTACTTGGTCCGCGCCACCGTCGTTCCGTCCCAATCTTCGCCGGCCGGATTTTCGAGCTGCTGCCTGCAGCGCTCAATCATCGTCACTGAGGCTGCATCGTGCTCGCGGATTTCCAGCACCTTCTCGAACGCGCCGATCGCAGCCGAGAAATCCCGCGCACGCCAGGCGGCAAGGCCGGCCTCGTACGAAGCCACCCAGGCGGGTGCGCCGACTTCGTCGGCCAGGCCGAGCAATTCATAGATCTGCAAGCCGCCCGCGCGGCCATAGACCGCGAGACGATCGAGTTCGCGAACCACGATGCTCTTCCCGGCGAGCCTTCGCGTTTCGGGGCCGATGATGATCGTGGAGCCGTACACCTTGTTGGTGCTCTCCAGCCGGCTCGCAATATTCACGGCATCCCCGATCACGGTGTAGTTCAGCCGCACCTCCGATCCGATATTGCCGACCAGCATGTCGCCGGAATTGATGCCGATGCGGATCCTGACCGGCTGGCCGTGGTCGTCGACGAGGCCTGCCTCTTCCACCGCGCGCCGGCACGCCAAGGCCGCCCGGCAGCAATCAACGGCATGATCGGGATTGGGCGACGGCGCACCCCAGAACGCCATCACGGCGTCGCCGATGAATTTGTCGATAGTGCCGTTCTGGTTTTGAATCTGCGCCGAGACGCAATCGAAATAGCGCGACAGCAGCGGGATGATGCGGTCGCCGAGCCGCTCGGATATGCCGGTGAAGCCGGCCAGATCGATGAACATTACGCTCATCGGCCGCACCGCGCCGCCGAGCCGCGCGCCGTTGCCGTCGCTGATCAGCCGCTTGACCAGGTCGGCCGGAATGTATTTTCCGAAAGCGGCAAGCCCCTGCGCCATGTCGCCGATCGCGCCCGACAGGTTTCCGATCTCGGCCAGCCGCGACGGATGCCGCTGCACCTTATCGAGGTCGAAACGCTCGACATGCCTGATCTCGTTCACCACCTTGATCAGGGGAGCTGCGATCAGGCGCTGGGCGAGCCACGCCGACAATAGCCCGGCAAATACGATCAGGACCGCAAGGCCGATCAGCAGGTTTCGGATCGTCATCTGGACCGGTCCGAGAAATTCCGATTCCGGCACCACCGTCACCAGCGACCAACCCGGAAACGATATCGGCGTGATCACGGCCTGATAGGCCTTGCCGTCCCGCGTCACCGTCGTGTTGAACGGCTGCCCCTCGCCGGGTTCATAGGCGCTACCGGCGTTTCGGATCGCATCAACCGCAACCGGAAACAGCGAGTGATCGGTCTTCAGCGCCACCAGTTCGCTGGCATCAGGATCGGGCGAGGCCACCACCTTGCCGTCCCGCTCGAGAATGAAGGCGCCCGCGGATTTGCCGACCGTGAGCTGCGACAGAAAATTCGAGACGCGGGTCAGCTCGATGATGATCGCAACGACGCCGGCCGGTTTCTGATCGATCTCGATGGGGGCAGAAAAGGCCGCCGCCAGCCGCTCCCCGCGCGGATGCGTCGTCAGCGTCGACCAGTGTTCGTCGTTGGTCTCTTTGGCAACCCGAAACCATTCCTGCTCGGTCATGGAATAGTCGGTGTCTTCGAACCAGCTCGCCTTGAGCCGAAGATCGTTACCGACGAATTCGTAGCGATTGATGCGCAAATTGCGGTCGGGCGTGATTTCGAGCATTTCGATGACGTTGTCGCCGAGCTTGTGCCCGGCAAAGAACGAGCCGTCCGGCCATCCAAATGCCACCCAGGAGATCGTCGGTTGCGACAGTAACTGCGAGCGGAAAACGATCTCGCGTTTTCTGGCGTCGCGCGGGTCGAACACTTTTTCGGCCAGCAGCGTTCGCACCGCCATCATGGAGGAGCGCGCCTCTGAGGTGACGGACTGCAGTTCGTCGCTGACCGCGGATACGATCTGGTCGTTGATGGTGTTGGCGAGCGTCTGGCTGACCTGATGGGCGGTACGCCACCACAAAAGATGCACGCCAACGGCACTGATGACGATCGACGTCAGCACGAGGGCGGAAATGGCGGTGCGGATGCCGAGGCGCATGCGGGGTCTCGTTGACGGTCTGATTACCGCAGTACGGGACCATACCAGCGTCTGTTTCGCCAGCGAGGCAATTTCGGCGCCCCGGACACAGCTCTGTGACCGCAGGAGAGCCGTAATGCCGACGAAAGTTGTCGATTGCCTGTTCCGTACCAGCCAAGACGGCGCTATGCCTTGCGGCAATTCTCGAAGGTCATGCAATGCACGATGTTTCCATCCCGGCGGCCCTGATTGCCGGTCTCGTCAGCTTCCTGTCTCCCTGCGTGCTGCCGCTGGTGCCGCCCTACCTGATCTATCTCACCGGCGCGACCATCGAGCATGTGGCCAATGATGGACCAACGCAGGCCTCCAAGCGCGCGGTGATGGCATCGGCGCTGATGTTCGTGCTCGGCTTTTCCACCGTCTTCGTGGCGCTTGGCGCAAGCGCCTCGCTGATCGGCGGCCTGATCCGCGCCTGGTCGGCGGAGCTCTCGATCCTGGCCGGCATCGTGATCATCATCATGGGCCTGCACTTCCTCGGCCTGACCCGGATCGGACTGTTGATGCGCGAGGGGCGGATGCCGATGCCGAAACCGGTCGGCCTCTGGGGCGCCTATGCCATGGGGCTCGCCTTCGCCTTCGGCTGGACTCCCTGCATCGGCCCCATTCTGGCGGCGATCCTGTCGATTGCGGCCGCCGAGGCCACCGTCACCAAGGGCGCCGGCCTGCTCGCGGTCTATTCGGCTGGGCTCGGAATCCCATTCCTGCTGGCAGCCTTCATGATCGAGCAGTTCTCCTCGCTGTTTGCGCGGATGAAGCGACACCTCGGCAAGGTCGAGCAAGCCATGGGCATCCTGATGGTGATCACCGGCATCGGCTTCCTGACCGGCTCCGTGACCAGCATCAGCATCTGGCTGCTGGAGACTTTCCCCGCCCTGCAAAATTTCGGCTAAGCCCCGGTAACAGGCGGGTCGGCGCCATCGAATTTCCTGTCAGGACCAGAGTGCCGCCACCGCGGCCCGCGACGCGGCCGCAGGTCGCGGCGTCACGAAATCTCAAGGGGGGGTCGCATGTATTCCATCCTCAATCTGCTCGTCCTGCTGCCCGCGCAGATCGCCTCGCATTTTTCCTGGGCCGGCCCGCTCATCATGCGGCTCATCGTCGGTTACACCTTCATGCTGGCCGGTTGAGGAAGCTCAATCATCTGGCGCAGGTCACCGAAAACTTTGCCGGTTGGGGCATCCCTTTCCCGACAATCCTCACCCCCTTCGTGTCCGGCGTCGAATTCTTCGGCGGCGCCATGCTGATCCTCGGCCTGTTCACGCGAATCCCGGCTGCGATGCTGGCGGTGGTCATGGTCGTCGCCATCAAGTCGGCGAAATGGGGCGATGTCGATTCACTGGAGACGCTGCTCGGTTTTGAGGAAGCTGCCTACTTCGCCGGCTTCATGTGGCTTGCGATTGCCGGTCCCGGCGCGGCGTCACTGGACCGGTTGCTGGTGAATGCCAGCGGCCACCCCAAAGCTTCAACCTGATGCTCACAATCCCGTGACATCGGCTAATGCTTGAGCCCTGATCTTGCCGCCTGCGTAGCTGGAGAAAACGCCACGCTTCCGGGAGCTACCATGAAATTCGTCCGCATTGCCGCCTTCGCACTTGCCGGGCTGGCGGCATCACCGTCGTTTGCTTCGGACGGGCCCAAATGGAGTGGCTGGAGCGACGATCTATTCGCCCGCGCGCAGGCCGAACAGCGTTTCGTCATTCTCGATCTCGAGGCGGTGTGGTGCCACTGGTGCCACGTCATGGAGAAGACGACCTACGCCAATCCCGAGGTCAGGGAATTGCTCGCCGCGAAATATCTGCCGGTGCGGGTCGATCAGGACGCCAACCCCGATCTGTCGAGCCGCTATGGCGACTGGGGTTGGCCGGCGACCATCGTGTTCGGCCCCGACGGCACCGAGATCGCCAAGATCAGGGGCCATATCGAGCCCGAGCGGATGCAGGCGCTGCTCAAGGCGATCATCGACGATCCCTCGCCCGGACCGTCAGTCGGCGAAGCCTTTGAGGTGAAGCCATCGACCTCCGCCTTCCTCGACAAGGAACAGCGCGCTGCGCTGATGAAGAATGTCGACGAATCCTATGAGGCAAAGCTCGGCGGCTGGGGCGAGAACCAGAAATACATCGACGCCGACAGCATGGACCTTGCGATCACCCGCGCCGAGTCCGGCGACGCCACCGCGGCCAAGCGCGCCCGACAAACGCTTGATGCCGCCATCGCGCTAATCGATCCGGTCTGGGGCGGCGTGTACCAATATTCCGAAGCGGGCTCCTGGACTCTTCCGCATTTCGAAAAGATCATGTCGTTTCAGGCGCAATATCTCCGGCAATACAGCCAGGCCTATGCGCTGTGGAAGGATCCGAAATATCTTGCTGCCACACGCAACATCGAACGCTATCTCGCGGAGTTTCTTAGGAGTACCGAGGGCGCGTTCTATGTCAGCCAGGATGCCGATCTCGATCACGACACCGATGGGCACACATACTACGCGCTGTCGGACGGCGAGCGGCGCAAGCTCGGCATGCCGCGCATCGACAAGAACCTGTATGCGCGCGAAAACGGCTGGGCGATCTCGGGGCTTTCGGCCTACTATAACGTCATCAACGATCCGAAGGTGCTGGCGATCGCAGAACGCGCGGCGAAATGGGTGATCGACAACCGCGCGCTCCCCGATGGCGGCGGCTTCCGTCAAGGCGAGAAGGATCGCGGCGGGCCATTCATCGGCGACACGCTGGCGATGGGCCAGGCCTTCCTCGATCTCTATGCGGCCATGGGAAACCGCGACTGGCTCACCAGAGGCGCCAAGGCCGGCGAATTCGTCGCGACCTTCCACGATGAGATCGGCGGCTTCGTGACCTCGAAGACGGCGGAAGGCAAAACCGGTGTGCTCGCCAAGCCCGCCAAGCTGATCGACGATCAGGTGCAGGTCGTCAGATTCATGAACCTGCTCAACCGCTACTTCGGCAACGAGGCCTATCGCGAAGAGGCCGCGCATGCGATGCGCTATCTCGCCAGCGCCTCGGCCGGGATGATGCGTCCCCTGCCCGGCGTTCTGCTCGCCGACGAAGAACTCGCGATCGAGCCTACCCACCTGACAATCGTCGGACACAAGGACGACGCCCGCGCGAAAAACCTGCATGCGCTGGCTCGCGCGCTGCCGGCCCGCTACAAGCGACTGGAGTGGCTCGATCTGCGCGAGGGCAAGCTGCCCAACCCCGACGTCGAATATCCCGATCTCGGCGAACCCGCGGCGTTCACCTGCAGCAATCGCATCTGCTCGTTTCCGTCCTTCAACGCCGAGGAGCTGCGGGCCACCGTCGCGCAGATAGCGAAGCTGAAGCCTGTGCGGGGTAGCTGGATCGAATTTCGTTGTGCAACGCAAACGACCGCCGATGCTTGCGCTAATCCGTTGAAGCGCCGCGCTTTCTGCGCGGCGCGCGCTTGCGGAGATCACTGCTGCACGCAAATGAAATACTCTCACGCCGCCGGGGTTAGACATGGACGGGAAGTCCAACCGCAAAAAAGAAAATTTTCTTTTGAAACTCTGTAACCAAATCGCCCCATCCCCCGTAGCTGGCTTCGGATGAGCACTCAAATCACGGAGACCTGACGTCCTCCGGCAAGCCACCGCGATCTGATTGCCATCCGTCCCTCCCCTGCGTCAGCGGGGTCTGTGATCGAACGATCAACAGATCTCACGGCGTCACTTTTTGTCTTCAAACAATCATCGAGGAGATCGTCATGAAGTTGAATTCCAAATCCGGCGCGACGCTCGCCGCTGCCGCCGCCACCCTGTTCCTCGCCGGCTCGGTGGTGTCGACGGTATCGACGTCTGCGAACGCCGCCGCGGGCAAGTGCATGGCCGGTAATGCCTGTAAGGGCCAGAGCGCCTGCAAGGGCGCGGCCAACGCCTGCAAGGGCCAGAACGCCTGCAAGGGTCAAGGCTTCTCGGCGACCTCCGAGAAGGCTTGCGCCGCCATGGGCGCCAAGTTCGTCAAGGGCTGATCGTTCTGATCAGGTGCAACGAGGGTCCAGCGCTTGCCGGGCCCCGTTGTTTCCGACCCTGCGGCCAAAATAAAGTCGGCCTCGCGTGTAACTAAATCCAGACCCGCCACGTAGCTATCTCCGGGCGCAGTTTGCCGGCCGGAACTGTCGCGGCTTGCGGACGATGCACCCTCACACTTCCTTTGGAGGAAATAAATGAAGATGACTTCGAAGTCCGGCGCCACCCTCGCTGCCGCTGCAGCCACTCTATTCCTGGCCGGCGCCACCGTGTCGACCGTGGCCTATGCCGCCGGCGAAGGTAAGTGCGTCGGCGCCAATGCCTGCAAGGGCCAGAGCGCATGCAAGGGTGCCAGCAATGCCTGCAAGGGCCAGAACGCCTGCAAGGGGCAGGGCTTCTCGGCCATGACCAAGGAAAAGTGCGACGCCGCCAAGGGCAAGTATATGCCGTCTTAAGTCGCGGTCCGATCGAGGCCCGGTGTAGGCCGGGCCTCCCATCCATGCTAGGTTGACGGTGCAGTTTGGGACACGCCGCGTTTGCGGCGCCGTTCGAGCGGAGACAAGATGAACATCGCAAGCCGATTGCCAGATACTTCGGCGGCTGCGCTTGCAGACCGCCCGGTGACATCGGCCAAGCCGCCCTTCCTCGGCTTCGGTCTCGGCTTGCGCCATCAGCACTACGACGAAATCCTGAGCGGCAATCCGCCGATCGACTGGTTCGAAGTGATCAGCGAAAACTACATGCTGCCCGGCGGCCAGCCCTTGCGTACGCTGGACCGGATATGCGAACGCTACCCCGTGGTCATGCATGGCGTGTCGATGTCGATCGCCTCAACCGCCCCGCCGAACTTCGAATATCTGCAGGCTCTGAAGGATCTCGCCCGGCGCGTCGAGCCGAAATGGGTATCGGACCATCTGTGCTGGACCGGCGTGCACGGCAAGAACCTGCATGATTTGCTACCGATTCCCTACACCAGGGAAGCGCTCGATCACGTCGTCAGCCGTGTCCAACTGGTGCAGGATTTTCTCGGCCGCGCCATCGTGCTCGAGAACGTCTCGACCTACGTGCAGTTCAGCAATTCCGAGATGACGGAATGGGAATTCCTCTCCGAATTGTCGCGCCGCTCCGGATGCTGGCTTCTGTTCGACATCAACAATGTCTATGTCAGCGCCTTCAACCACGGCTACGATCCCATGACTTTCCTCAACGGCATTCCGGCGGATCGCGTGGTGCAGTTTCACATGGCCGGCCACAGCCACATGGGCACCCATATCATCGACACCCACGACCACCCGGTGTGCGAGGATGTCTGGGATCTCTATGCCGCGGCGTTGAGGCGTTTTGGCCGGGTCTCGACCATGATCGAGCGCGACGATAACATCCCGCCGCTCGACGAATTGTTGCTTGAGGTTGCCAGGACCCGCGAGATGGCCGAAAAAATCTTGCCGAGGTGCACGCAGGCGGAATGAGCGATTTTGCGCGACAGCAAGCCGAGTTTCAGCGCGGCATCCTTGATGGCGACGATACGGTGCTGGCTGAAATCCTCGACAGCCAGCGCGAGAAGCGCGAAACGCTGTTCGGCGTCTATCGCTATGCCTACGGTTCGCGGCTGGTCGAGGCAATGCGCAACGACCACGAACTGCTGCACCTTTATCTCGGCGACGAAATGTTCGACGAGATGGGCTATGCTTATGTCAAGGCGCGCCCGTCCGCGCATCCGAACCTGCGCTGGTTCTCGCACGGCCTGCCGGAGTTTTTGAAATCGGCGAAGCCCTACTCGGACCATCCCGTACTGTCGGATCTGGCCGCGCTGGAAAAGGCGCTCAACGACGCCTTCGACGCCGCGGAAAGCAAAGTGGTCGAACTGGCCGACATGGCGCGCTTTGCGCCCGAGGCATGGTCGGGCCTGAGGTTTCAGCCGCATCCCAGTGCCTTCAGGCTCGATCTTGCAACCAATGCGGCTGCGATCTGGCTCGCGCTCAAAAACGACGAAACGCCGGCCGACGCGACCGCACTGGAGCAGCCGGCGCATCTTCTGATCTGGCGTCAGGACGTCACGCCGATGTTCCGCGAGCTTGCGGCGGAAGAGGCGATGATGTGGGATGAGGCCGCGAACGGCATTCCGTTCGGCGTGCTCTGCGAAATGCTCGCGACCTATGACGAGCCCGACGGCGCGGCAGGCCGCGGCGCCGGCTATCTGCACGGCTGGATCACGGCGGGACTTTTGACGGATGTCTCCGTCGGCTCATGAAGAGGAGCGCTCGGCGAATGGGAATGGACACCGATCGCCACTTCATCGAGCGCATGCACTGGGACGAAGTCGCGCGGCGCATCGGTGGTGGCGCGGTGGCCATATTGCCAATCGGCGCCGCCGCCAAGCAGCACGGCTTCCACCTCCCGCTCAACACCGACCGCATCCAGGCCGAATGGCTCGCGGCCAGGATGGCGGAAAAGATCGACGCGCTAATCTGGCCGACGCTGACGTACGGCCATTATCCCGCCTTCGTCGAATATGCCGGCAGCAGCAGCCTGTCGATTTCGACCTTCGAGGCGCTGGTGCGCGAGATTGCGGGGCAAATTCTCGCCGGCGGAATTCCAAAGCTGCTGGTGCTCAATACGGGGATCAGCACGTTAGCCCCGGTCGATCGCGCACTGGCGCGCCTCGACAGCGAGCGGATCAGGCATCTGTGGATCCACGAGGGTCCGCGCTATCCGCGCGTGGCGAGGCAATTGGCCGAACAGAGCCACGGCAGCCATGCGGATGAACTGGAAACGTCGCTGATGCTGGCGCTGGCACCGCATCTTGTCGACATGACGCGCGCCGAAGCCAGCCCCACCCTGAACCAGGAGACGCCGGGCGCACTGACGCCGTCGGATCCGTACTCGCCAAACTACAGCCGCTCCGGCAGCTATGGCGATCCAACACGGGCGACGTCGGCCAAGGGCGAAGCCTTGCTCGCCGCCATGCTCGGCGATCTCCACGAACAGGCCGCCTCGTTCATCGCGCAACGCCCAGGTGAGGAGCGGTCGGCCACGGTCCAAACCGTGCTAAGATGAAGGTCGCCAGCGCCTTTCGCTGGACCGCGGCCGCCGCTATCATCACCGCGATGCTGGCAAGCGCCGTTTCGTTCCGCGCCGATGCGCAATCGGAATATATGCGCGACCGGATGCCCTACGACGCTTTCGACCGGCTGCCCAAAACCGATATTGAAGTGCCCGGCGGCATCATCCATGTCGCGCTCGCGCCGGGCGACTTCATGCTGTCCAGGGAAAAACTGCTCGACTGGATCAGGATGTCGGCTCGGGCCGTGACGACCTATTACGGGCGATTTCCCGTCAACTCGCTCCGACTGCTCTTGGTGCCCGTCGATGGTGGGCGCATTCGCGGCGGTACGACGTGGGGCTATCGCGGCGCCGCCATTCGCATTCCGCTCGGCCGCGACTCCACGGAAGATATTTTGCGGCGCGACTGGGTGATGGTGCACGAGATGGTGCATACCGCCCTGCCCGACATGCCCGACCGCTACGCGTGGCTGTCGGAGGGGCTGGCCGTTTACATCGAGCCGGTCGCGCGGGTGCAGGCCGGAGACCTCAGCGCGCGGGAAATCTGGCAGGCGATGATGCGCGACATGCCGAAGGGGCTGCCGCAGGCCGGCGACCAGGGCCTCGACAACACCGGCACCTGGGGGCGGAAATATTGGGGCGGCGCGATGTTCTGCCTGCTCGCCGATATCGAAATCCGCAAAGCCTCCGATAATCGCCTCGGCCTGCAGGACGCGATGCGCGGCGTGCTCGCCGCCGGCGGCAATCATGAGCAGGGCTGGCCGATCGAGCGCATCCTTGCAACCGCCGATAAAGCCGTCGGCGTCGACGTGCTGACCCGGCTTCACAACGAGATGGGGTCGAAGCCGGTGACGCCCGATCTCGCGTCGCTGTGGCGCGACCTCGGATTGAAGCGGGTTGGCGAAGATCTTGAGTTCGACGACACCGCGCCGCTCGCGACGATCCGCAAGGCGATCACCGCGCCGCCCGTACGCTAAAGCATGAGATAAGCGTGACCGGATGATCCGGCAGTAACCTCCGCCGGACCATCCTGAGCGAGCATCAGAAGTGATAACTGGCGCCCACGCGCACGAAGTGCATAAAGCGACGCCGTTGCTGCGCAGATGCCGAAATGACGCGATGGGCACAGATTCTGACATTCCTGGCGCTGCTACTTTTTCGACGCGGCCGTTGGTGCCGGCAGCAAGGCGAGCGCCGCGACCAGTCCCGCCGCTGATGCCATTGCCGCTGCTGAGAACAGCCAGATGTAGCTGATCGCCGATCCCTGGTTATGAAGCACCGCGCCGAGAACTGCGATGCCGACCGCGAAGCCGGCTTGGCGCATGACGACTGTCACGGCAGATGCCAAGCCAGCAAGATCCGCCGGCACAAGCGACACGGCCGCGCCGGACAGTTGCGGGTGAGCCAAAGCGACACCGACCCCAATCGCGATGATCCCGCAGAACGTCGGGATCAGCGGCGGCGCTGAACCATCCGAGAGCAGCGCGATCACAATGGTGGCATTGCCGGCTGCCAAAATCGCGAGCGCCAGGGCGAAGTGGAGCCGCCATCCCAGACGATCGACAAGCCGGCCGCCCAATGGCGGCAGGAACAGCATCGGCAGCGTAGCCGTCAGCAGCGCGATGCCGGCCACTTCCAAGGGCCAGCCGAAAGCGGCAGCAAAGAAGAGTGGCAAGTAGACGAGGATCGCCCAGTAGCCGATCGATACGGCGCACAGGAGGATCGCAATTCCGATCATGGCCCGTTGAACGAATATGCCGGGATCGAGGATCGGGTCGGCGCGGCTTCGCTGCTGTATGCCGAATACAGCCAGAAACACCGCACTCAGCGCGAGACCCGCCACCAAATGTGACGTCGACGTGCGACCATGCAACAGCGCCTCGACAAGCGCAGTAAGCGCGGAGGTAAACAGTACGGCGCCCAGGATGTCGAGCGGCCGGGGCACCGCCTCGCGTGCTTCCGCGACCAACCGCGGTACGCCCCACGCGACCAAAGCGCAGGCTGGCAGGTTGATGAGGAAAATCCAGCGCCAGCCGATCCACGATGAGACAAGTCCGCCAACCGTCGGGCCAAATGCCATGGCAACGCCGGACATGACACCAAGCAAGGCAAACGCGTCTGTGCGCGCCCTTGCCTGCACATAGACACTGGCGATCAGCGCGAAGCCGCCAGTCACGATGAATGCGGCCCCGATCCCCTGCAGTGCACGAGCAACCAATAGCGTCGGTCCGTCCCATGCCATCCCGCACGCCAAAGACGCGAGTGCAAAGATGCCATTGCCGACTAGCATCGCCCGCCGTCGCCCATACCGATCCGCCAACGCTCCCGCAAACAACAAGCAGGCTGTGAAGGCCAAACTGTAGGCATCCATGACCCACGCATACCCAGCAACGTCGAACCCGAGTTCACGCGCGACCGCCGGCAACGCGATGGCTACCGCCGTCACATCAAAATTGGCGAGGAAGGGCGCCATCCCCAGGAGCAAGGCCGGCATCATGGATTGTACAGGCCGACCGGAGTCGCTGTCTGCGATATTTATCGGCTGTGTCATCGTGCGGCTACTCGTGTCTTGGATTGCCGCTTTTTGCCAACGCCAATTGTTCACATCGCCATGAATATCCTTCATAGTGCCGGCATGCGTGCTCTTCCCCCTTTTGATGGCCTGATTGCGTTCGACGCGGCGCTGCGCCATCGCAGCATGACGCTCGCGGCCGGTGAGCTGGGACTCACACAGAGCGCGATCAGCCATCGACTGAAGAAACTTGAGGGCTTTGTGGGCGCGCGGTTGCTTGATCGTACAAGGGACGGTCTGTTGCCGACCGCTGCCGGCGTTACTTTGGCCGAGGGACTCGGGCGGATGCTTGACGAGATGGCAGAGCTACGTGCCCGCTCGCGTGCGTCGGTGCGGCCTCCAACACTCAAGATCGGACTCGGCTCTGCCCTTGCGAACTGCTGGCTGGTGCGGCGTCTGACCGCGTTTGCGTCCGCATATCCCGATATTGCGATCGAACTCTGCATCATCGAAAGCGATGTTCAAGCGCGCGCCCTCGATCTCGACGTGCAGATCCGATGGATTCCCAAAGCTGGCGCGCGCGCCACGTCGACGCAGCGCTTGCTGTTCGACGAGATGGTTTTCCCGGTTGCGATCCCGTCTCTGCTGCCGCGTGGGCGGCCATTGCGGGAGCCGCACGTGCTCGGCACTTTACCAATACTGCACAAGGGCCTCGCCGGCCGGAACGACGGCGCGGAATGGTCGTGGCCGGTATGGTTCGAACGGCTGGGCCTCACGGCTCCCGTTCAGGCCGGGCTTCGCTTCGATAATCTCGGTACGGCAATCACTGCCGCTTTGCAGGGTAGCGGTGTCGTTCTAGCCAGGTCTTTGCTTGTTCATGATGCCCTCGCGGAAAAGCGGCTTTGCCGCGTCGTGTCGTCAGACTGGGATATGACGTCCAGCAAGGCGCACGTCATCCGCTGGCCTGCCGCCCTGGCGAATGACAGGCGTGTCGCACTGTTTGTTGACTGGGTTGTCAAGGAAGCGGCAAGAACATCCTTTCGATGAAGGTGCGTCGCCGCTGACGTCCGCTCCGTGTTAGCGAGTCCGCACTACCCCACCGGCACGATCTTGCCGGGATTGAAAATGTTCTGCGGATCGAGCGCCTGCTTCAGCGCGCGCATGGCGTCGATCGCCTCGGGGCCGAGCTCGGCCTTGAGGTATTTCTGCTTGCCCTGACCGATGCCGTGCTCGCCGGTGCATGTGCCGCCCATCGACTGCGCGCGTT
The DNA here is from genome assembly GCF_018398875.1 of Bradyrhizobium sp. sGM-13. Lineage (GTDB taxonomy): Bacteria > Pseudomonadota > Alphaproteobacteria > Rhizobiales > Xanthobacteraceae > Bradyrhizobium. Next base: position 85,730 of record NZ_JAGWDK010000010.1, read on the forward strand.
CGACCAGGCGATGCATGAACTCCTCGCCGCGCGCCATTTCTTCCTTGTTGTCGACGTCGCAAACCAGCGAGCAGTGAAAGTTGCCGTCGCCGACATGGCCGACGATCGGCGACAGCAGGTTGAGCCGTTTCAGATCGTCTTCGGTCTCGGTGACGCAATCGGCCAGCCGTGAAATCGGCACGCAGACGTCGGTCGCCACCACGCCCGCGCCGGGCCGCAGCGCCTTGACCGACCAATAGGCGTCATGCCGCGCCTGCCAAAGTTTTGTGCGGTCCTCGGGCTTGGTGGTCCAGGTGAAATCCCCGCCGCCGCATTCCTTGGCGATTTCGCCGAAATTCCTGGACTGCTCGGCGACCTCGACCTCGCTGCCGTGGAATTCCAATAGCAGCAGCGGCGTCTCCGGCAGGGTCAGCTTGGAATAGGCGTTGCAGGCGCGCACCTGCTCGGCGTTGAGCAGCTCGATCCGCGCCAGCGGAATGCCCGTCTGGATGGCCAGGATGGTAGCCTGGCAGGCGCCGCGCACGGTCTCGAACGAACATGCCGCGGCCGCGATCGTCTCGGGGATGCCGCGCAGCCTGATGGTGAGTTCGGAGATGATGCCAAGCGTACCCTCGGCGCCGACGAACAGATGCGTCAGGTCGTAGCCGGCCGCGGATTTCTTCGCCCGCGTGCCGGTCGTGATGATCTCGCCGTCGCCGCGCACCACTTTCAGCGCCAGCACGTTTTCGCGCATCGTGCCGTAGCGCACGGCGTTGGTGCCGGAGGCCCGCGTCGCGGTCATGCCGCCGAGCGAAGCATCGGCGCCGGGATCGATCGGGAAGAACAATCCCTGGTCGCGCAGGTGTTCGTTCAGCGCCTTGCGGGTGACGCCGGGCTGGATCACGCAGTCCAGATCCTCGGCATGAACTTCGAGAATCCGGTTCATGTCTCGCAGATCGACGCAGATGCCGCCCGCCGGCGCATTGACCTGACCCTCCAGCGAGGTGCCGGTTCCAAAGGCGATCACGGGCACGCGGTGCTTGGCGCAGATCCGCACCACGTCCTGGATGTCGGCGGTTTCCTGCGCCATCACCACCGCGTCGGGCGGCTGGGTCGGCAACCAGGTGGTGGTATGGGCATGCTGTTCGCGCACCGCCTGCGAGGTGATCAGCCGGTTGCCGAACCGCGCCGCCAGCGCCTCGACCGCGCTTGCCAGCGCCTGCGACTCCGGCCGCTTCACATCGTTCGATATCGTCATCGTCACGCTAATTCCTCCCGGCTTTCAGAGGACCGTGGCAAAGGATATATGGGGGGTCAAGAGACCCGAAAAAACAAAGGGATGGATGATGACGACCAGTGCAGCCGACGAGGATAATTTGACGGATATGCCGCTGCCTTCAGTCCCGTTCCGTTCCTCGGTAATGCAGATCGAGCCGCAATGGATCGACTATAACGGCCACCTCAATATGGCCTACTACAACGTGATGATGGATCGCGCGATCGACCAGATGTGGCTGCAGCTCGGGATCGGACCCACCTACATGAAGGAGCGCCACGGCTCCACCTTCACCGCCGAAGCCCATGTTCGCTATTTGCGCGAGATCCATCTCGGCGATCCCGTCCAGATTTCCGTATATCTGTTGGCTGCGGACGAAAAACGCCTGCATACGTTCGAGGAACTGCGGCACGCGACCGAAGGCTGGCTTTCCGCCACCTCGGAAAACATGACGCTCCATATGGATATGAAGGCGCGGAAAGTGGCCCCGTTCCCGCCGGACATCCGCGCCCGCATCCAGGCGGTGGTCGGCGCACACGCCGCAGTCCCCCGGCCCGTGGGTATCGGCCGCAAGGTCGCCATGCCTTCGAAATGATGTCTTCGAAATAGCGCCGCGTTCAGGCCGGCAGCCCAGCCTCCTGCAGCGCGCCGACGACCAGATCGCACTGGCTTGGCGGCAGCGGCGGCATGCCGCGCTGGACTTCCGTTACCGTGAGATCGGGGTAATGCTGTCGCAGCGCGCCGAGGCTGCGGCGGGCCTGTGGCACCTGTCCGGCGAGCACATAGGCCGGGCACATGGTTCGGTGCACCCAGCTTGCGGAGGGATGTTCGATCAGCGCGCGCTCCTGCCAGTTCGCTGCCTCGGCATAGCGGCCAGCATTGAAATGAGCACAGCCGATCCCGACCATGCTGTTGAAGGCAAGCGGATCGTGCGGCGCCAGATCGAGCGCAATCTTCAAACGCTCGATCGCGGATTCCGGTTCGCCCTTATAGACGTCGATCCATCCGCTGCGGCTCCACGCCCAGACCGATCCACCGTCGACAGCGAGTGCCTTGCGAATGACCTGGTCCGCAGTATCGAGCTCCCCGAGCAACGTCAGCCCATTGCCGAGCACGGCAAGCACGGTGGCGTCGCCGCAAAGGGCCTGAGCCCGACGCGCCAGTTCGAGACTTCGGGACCTCTCTTCCACTGGCGCGGATGTGAAATGATAGACCGCACGCTGAACATACGCCCAGGCCGCCAGCGCAGTGGCGAGCGGATGGGTGGGGTCTTGGTCCATCGCGCGCTCCAGTAATTCAAGCGCGCGGGCATTGCCGTCGGCATCGAGAGCGACAACGCCCGGCATCGCACGCAGCGCGAGATCGTGCGCGCTGAGGCCGGCCGCCGGCTTGTGCCGCGCGCGATCGATCTCGGCAAGGCGCAAACCTGACTGAAGCATCGCGGCGATCCTGATCGCGAGATGTTCCCCGGTTGAGGTTTCGTCGCGCAAGATATTGTCAGTACGGTGCGCCCAAATCTGACAACCGGTTTCGCTGTCGATCAGACGGAAGATCAGGCGCGCCTGTGCGCCCGATCCCCGGATCGTGCCGGTCAGATGGTAGCGTGCGGTCCTCGACTGGCTTGCCACCGAAATCCCTGCGCGGCTCAGAGCAACGAGAAGGTCATCGGCGATGTCGGCTGCGATCTCCTTATACTCCGCAGCCGTTTCGATCGGCCCAAACGCCAGCATGGGCCGGTCTCGCCGCGATACGAATAGCGAAGCATCGCGCCGAGCGCGTCGGTGAGCACCTCCTGCCGCTTCAGCGTCTGCGACGGCGTTTCGCCATAGCGGCGGCGATACTCGATTGAAAACCGCCCGAAATGCGGAAAGCCGGAGCGCAGCGCCACGTCCATGATCTTGATATCAGGCGTACCCTGCAACAGCTCGCGACGGGCGCATTCGAGCCCGATCTCGCGGAGCACGGCACGCGGGGTCTTGCCGACAAAGCTAAGGAACTGCCGCTGCAGGGTTCTGCCGGATACACCGCCGATCGCGGCAAGCTCCGTCAACCGCCAACTATGACCGAGATTGGCTCGCATCGCGTCAAGCGCACGCCTGACGCCGCGCGGCAGCGCCGATGTCGCCGATGAAACGTTCTGGCCAGCAATCATCCGCAACTCCGAAGGCCCCTGGTGGTGTGTCCCGGGAATAGCGGAAAGGTTCACGTTCCGGATAGGCGTGTCGCGAACTGGATAGGCATCCGGCGGGCCCGGGGACTAAGCCGGCAGCACGCTGAAATCGCCAAATTCACCCGCTCAAAGGAGTAGAACATGGCTACATCCGCTGCCGCCCAAACCCTGCAGCCCGGCCAGATCGATCTTTCCGCCCTGAAAACCAAGCAACACGGCGCTTGGTCGTCCGGCGACTACGCCGTCGTCGGCACCACGCTGCAGATCGTCGGCGAAGAGCTGTGCGAGGCGCTCGACCTCCGGGCCGGCCAGAAGGTGCTCGACGTCGCTGCCGGAAACGGCAATGCGACGCTTGCCGCGGCGCGCCGCTGGTGCGACGTCGTTTCGACCGATTATGTGCCGAGCCTGCTCGACCGCGGCCGGTCGCGTGCCTCAGCCGAAGGCCTATCAGTCGAGTTCAAGGAAGCGGACGCGGAAGCGCTGGACTTCGCCGATGCGACCTTCGACGCGGTGCTGTCTACCTTCGGCGTGATGTTCACGCCGGATCAGGACCGCGGGGCATCTGAACTTTTGCGGGTATGCAAGAGCGGCGGCAAGATCGGTCTCGCCAACTGGACGCCGGAGGGCTTTATCGGGCAATTGTTCAAGACGCTCGGCAAATATTTGCCGCCGCCGGCGGGCGCGAAATCGCCTGCGCTGTGGGGCACCCAGGCGCGCATCACCGAGATGTTTGGAACATCGGCAGCTTCTATCAAGGCCGAGAAGCGTCACTTCACGTTCCGCTACCGCTCGCCGATGCATTTTCTCGACGTGTTCAGGAACTACTACGGCCCGACGCTGAAAGCCTTTGCCGCACTTGATGGAACCAACCAGCGCCGCCTCGCCGACGACATCCTGACGCTGATCGCGTCGATGAACCGCGCCGAGGACGGCACGATGGTGCTGCCGAGCGAATATCTGGAAATCGTCATCGTCAAACGCTGACGCCATCAGTCGAACGGGCGGCTGCCTCAGCAGGCCGCCGTCCGTTCGTTGCGTTCACAAGGAGTTTGTCCGAGATGATTTTTGAGACCCGCGGCACCATCGATTATCACGAGACCGGAACGGGCCCGACGGTGGTGCTTGTGCCGGGCTCATGCAGCACCGGCGCCGCGTGGCGGCCGGTCATGGCGCATTGGCAGAACCGGTTCCGTTGCGTGACAACCAGCTTGTTGGGGTATGGCGGCACGGCCGAGCGTCGCACTTCAGGCAATGCAGACATCGCGCATGAGAGCGAAATCATCGAGGCGGTGATCCACCGCGCAGGCGGCCCCGTGCATCTCGTTGGTCATTCGTTTGGCGGATTGGCCTCGCTTGCGGTCGCTCTGCGGCGGCACGTTCCCCTGCTCAGCCTGACCATTGCCGAAGCTCCTGCCATGGAAATCCTGCGGGAAGCCGGAGAGATGACCCACTATGAAGCTTTCCGAAAGATGTCCGGCACTTATTCCGATGCCTTCAAGCGCGGCGAAACCGACGCGATCGCACGGATGATCGATTTCTATGGTGGCGCAGGCACCTTCGCTGCATGGCCTCAGCGCGTGCGCGACTATGCAGTCGAAACGACACCGGCGAATTTGTTGGACTGGGAATCAGCCTATGGTTTCCGCCTCACGCCCGCGTTGCTGGCGAGCGTTGCGGTCCCCACGCTTGTCATTTGGGGAAAAGACAGTCATCCAGCCGCAAGTCGGGCAAACGATATGCTGGGCCGTTGCATCCCGAACGCCGTCCGCGCGACGATCGCCGGAGCCGCTCATTTCATGATTGCGACCCATTCGAAGCAATTCGCGGAACTGGTAGCCCGTCACGTCGGACAATCCAGTCTTGGCCCATCCACCCTTGCACCGGCCGCCGCGCGCTAATTTGCGCGCGGCGCGATAGCTCGACGTTGTGCCGGCCTGCTAGACGTTGCTTCGTCCGCGCACCAGTCCGACCACCGCCGAGACCAGAAACAGGATCACGGCAATGAAGAAGATCGCCTTCGCGATTTCGACGGAGGCGCCGGCTATACCGCCGAAACCCAAAACGCCCGCGATCAAAGCGATGATCAGAAATGTAAGGACCCAGCTCAGCATGATACGACCTCGATTGGCTGTTACTATCTCGATGGCGGCGGCTGAGCGTCACGCATCGACTGCAGGACCAATCCGGGTCGGTAATGTTGGTTCCGGCCGGCGGAATCGCGAAATTTGACCATTTCGGCGGAACAAAATCGCCGCAAAGCCGCAAAATCGGGCCGGCAACAGCGACCGCATAAAACCTGTCAAAACGGCCGGACAGGTCCTATATGGCCCTTGATCCCTGCTATGAAGGCTCCCCTTTACCGCCTCACGGTGCCATCGTGGGGCCAAGACGATTCGAGAAATGACCGAGCCGAGCAAACTGCCCCATCACGGCGTCCCCGAGCACCAGCCTGCGGCTGGCGGCATCGCCGCGCGTGCGCGGGCCGCCGCCGGCCCGCAATATCTCAACGGGCTCAATCCCGAGCAGCGCGAGGCGGTCGAGACGCTGGATGGGCCGGTTCTGGTGCTGGCGGGCGCAGGCACCGGCAAGACCCGCGTGCTGACTACGCGCATCGCCCATATCCTGAGCCAGGGCCGCGCGCGGCCGCATGAAATCCTCTCGGTGACTTTCACCAACAAGGCCGCGCGCGAGATGAAGCTCCGCCTCGGGCAGATGCTCGGTCAGGCCGTCGAAGGCATGCCGTGGCTTGGCACCTTCCACTCGATCGGCGGACGCATCCTCCGCATCCACGCCGAGCTGGTACAGCTCAAATCCAATTTCACCGTGCTCGACGTCGACGATCAGGTCCGCCTGCTCAAGCAGCTCCTGCAGGCCGAGAACATCGACGACAAGCGCTGGCCGGCGCGCATGCTGGCCGGGCTGATCGACGGCTGGAAGAACCGTGGGCTGGCGCCCAGCCAAGTGCCGTCGGGGGAAGCCGCGATGTTCGGCAACGGCAAGGGCGGCAAGCTATACGCCAGCTATCAGGAGCGGCTGAAAATCCTCAACGCCGCCGATTTCGGCGATCTGCTTCTCGAGAACATCCGGCTTTTTCGCGAAAACCCTGATGTGCTCAGGCAATACCAGAACCGCTTCAAGTTCATTCTGGTCGACGAGTATCAGGACACCAACGTCGCGCAGTACCTATGGCTGCGGCTGCTGTCGCAGGCGCCGTCGCGACCGGGAGTGCCGCTGTCGGCCATCATTCCGGAGAGCATCGATTCTCCCGTCATTCCGGGGCACGCCGAAGGCGTGAACCCGGAATCCAGAGGTAAAGAGGACTCACCTCGAGATTCCGGGTCTGCGCTTTCAGCGCATCCCGGAATGACGGAGACGCTGGCCGCTGCCTCCTCCTCACCCCCCAAAAACATCTGCTGCGTCGGCGACGACGACCAGTCGATCTATGGCTGGCGCGGCGCGGAGGTCGACAACATCCTGCGCTTCGAGCACGATTTTCCCGGCGCAAAAGTCATCCGCCTTGAACGCAACTACCGCTCCACCGGCCACATCCTCGCCGCCGCTTCTCATCTGATCGCGCACAACGAAGGCCGGCTCGGCAAGACGCTGCGCACCGAGGATGTCGACGGCGAGAAGGTCACCGTCACAGGCTCCTGGGATTCGGAAGAGGAAGCCCGCGCCATCGGCGAGGAGATAGAGGAGTTGCAGCGCGCTGGCGAGAACCTCAACGAGGTCGCGATCCTCGTGCGGGCCTCGTTCCAGATGCGCGAGTTCGAAGATCGTTTTGTGACGCTCGGCCTGCCCTATCGCGTGATCGGCGGTCCGCGGTTCTATGAGCGCGCCGAAATCCGCGATGCGCTGGCCTATCTGCGCGTGATCAATTCTCCCGCCGACGACCTCGCCTTCGAGCGCATTGTCAATGTCCCGAAGCGCGGGCTTGGCGACGCCACCGTGCAGTTGCTGCACGACCACGCCCGCAAGCGGCGCATGCCGCTGTTCGAGGCGGCCCGGGCGGTGGTCGAGACCGACGAGTTGAAGCCGAAGGCGCGCGGTGCGCTGCGCGACCTTATCCTCCAATTCGACCGCTGGCGCGCCCAGCGCGAGGTGACCGCGCACACCGAGCTCGCCGAAATCGTGCTCGACGAGAGCGGCTACACCGAGATGTGGCAGAAGGACCGCTCCGCCGACGCCGCCGGCCGGCTCGACAATTTGAAGGAACTGGTGCGCTCGATGGAGGAATTCGAGAACCTGCAAGGATTCCTCGAACACATCTCGCTGGTGATGGACCGCGACGGTGAGGCCAGCGACGAGGCGGTGTCGCTGATGACGCTGCATTCGGCCAAGGGGCTCGAATTCGACAACGTGTTCCTGCCCGGCTGGGAGGAAGGCCTGTTTCCGAGCCAGCGCACGCTCGACGAACAAGGCCGCGCCGGCCTCGAGGAAGAGCGCCGCCTCGCCCATGTCGGGCTGACCCGCGCCCGTCGCCGCGCCAAACTCTATTTCGCCACCAACCGCCGCATCCACGGCACCTGGTCGACCACGATCCCGTCGCGCTTCCTCGACGAACTGCCGTCGGCCAATGTGGAGATCACCGAGTCGAAAGGCGGCTCCGGCTGGGGCGGCACCGGCGGCTACGGCCCCTCGCGTTTCGATAATGTCGAATCCTTCGGCTCCAGCTATACGACGCCGGGCTGGCAGCGTGCGCAGGCCAATCGCAACCGCAGCCAGGGCGGCCGCAGCGGTCAGGCCCGCGGCGGGTTTGAGGAAAGCCAATCGTCATTTTCAGGCGGCTTCTCCCGCAACAAGCGCGGCCCGATCGTAATCGAAGGCGAATTGGTGGCGAAATCCACCGGCACGGTTTCAGAATTCTCGCTGGCCGATCGCGTCTTCCACCAGAAGTTCGGCTATGGCCATGTGGTGAAGATCGACGGCAACAAGCTGACGATTGCGTTCGAAAAGGCCGGCGAAAAGAAGGTGGTCGATAGTTTTGTGGAGCGGGTGTAGGGCGATAATTTTTCCCGCACGATTGCATAAGTGGCAAAGCGTTCCTATCTCCCGGTTCCCACCCCCTTCCGCGTCGACCCCGGCCGAAGTGCCGCTGCGCCGTTCGCCACACCTCGCTTCAGAATGCCATGCTTGCGCCACCTCCCATCATATCCGTATCCAATCTCTCAAAGACCTACGGCTCCGGCTTCAAGGCGCTGAAGGGCATCAACCTCGATATCAAGCGCGGCGAAATCTTCGCGCTGCTCGGGCCGAACGGCGCGGGCAAGACTACGCTGATCAGCATCATCTGCGGCATCGCCAACTTAAGCGAGGGCCGCGTCACCGTCGGCGGCCACGACATCAATAGCGACTATCGCGCGGCGCGGTCGCTGATCGGCCTGGTGCCGCAGGAACTGCACACGGACTCGTTTGAAACCGTTTGGGCCACCGTCAGCTTCAGCCGCGGCCTGTTCGGCAAGCCGAAAAACCCGGCGCATATCGAAAAGGTGCTGAAGGACCTGTCGCTGTGGGATAAGAAGGATTCCAAGATCATCACGCTCTCCGGCGGCATGAAGCGCCGCGTGATGATCGCAAAAGCATTGTCGCACGAGCCGCAGATTCTGTTCCTGGACGAGCCGACCGCGGGCGTCGACGTCGAATTGCGCAAGGGCATGTGGGACGTGGTGCGCGGCCTGCAGGCCTCCGGCGTCACCATCATCCTGACCACGCATTACATCCAGGAAGCCGAAGAGATGGCCGACCGCATCGGCGTCATCAACAAGGGCGAGATCATCTTGGTCGAAGACAAGGCCGGGCTGATGCAGAAGCTCGGCAAGAAGCAATTGACATTGCATCTGCAACAGAAAATTGAGGCCATTCCGCCCGCCCTCGCGCCTTACAAGCTCCAATTGTCCAGCGATGGCCGGCTGCTGACCTATGATTACGATACTAAGGGCGAGCGCACCGGGATCACCAGCCTTCTCACCGACCTCCGCAATGCCGGCATCCACATCTCCGACCTCGATACCACCCAGTCTTCGCTGGAAGACATCTTCGTTAGCCTGGTGAGGGCGCCATGAATTACCGCGCGATCCGCGCCATCTATCTGTTCGAAATGGCCCGCACCTGGCGCACGCTGCTGCAGAGCATCGTCTCGCCGGTGGTTTCCACCTCGCTTTATTTCGTGGTGTTCGGCGCCGCGATCGGCTCGCGCATCACCGAGGTCGAGGGCGTCAGCTACGGCACCTTCATCGTGCCGGGCCTCGTCATGCTGTCGGTGCTGACCCAGAGCATCGCCAACGCCTCGTTCGGCATCTACTTCCCGAAATTCGTCGGCACCATCTACGAAATATTGTCGGCGCCGGTTTCCTATATCGAAATCGTGATCGGCTATGTCGGCGCGGCCGCGACCAAATCCATCATCCTCGGCTTGATCATCATGGCGACCGCTGCGCTGTTCGTGCCGCTGCATATCCATCACCCCTGGTGGATGCTGACCTTCCTGGTGCTGACGGCGGTGACCTTCAGCCTGTTCGGCTTCATCATCGGCATCTGGGCCGATGGCTTCGAAAAGCTGCAGATGATCCCGATGCTGATCGTGACGCCGCTGACCTTTCTCGGCGGCAGTTTTTACTCGGTCAACATGCTGCCGTCGGGCTGGCGCACCATCACGCTGCTCAATCCGGTCGTATACCTGATCTCGGGCTTCCGCTGGAGCTTTTACGAGATCGCCGACGTCAGCGTGGCCTTGAGCCTCGGCATGACGCTCGGCTTCCTCGCCATCTGCATGGTGCTGGTGTGGTGGATCTTCAGGACCGGGTACCGGCTGAAGAATTGACACGCAGTGTCATTCCGGGGCGGCTCGCAGAGCCGAACTATGGTGCGCAATTGCGCACCTGAGAATCTCGAGATTCCCCGATGCGCAATTGCGCATCTGAGGTCTGGTCCTAACGGACCATCACGGAATGACGGTCTCCAACTCTGTCGATGACAAGACGCGCAGCGCGCGGCCGCTCGCGAAAATGTCAGCACTTTGCCGCCGATTGCGCCGCTCTGACGCCTTGTTTGCGCCGTGGGACGCGTTAACGATTGCGGACGCAGGCCACTGGAACCAGTGCCGGTTTCCGGGCATATTGGATGCCGGGGACGGAGAGCCGGCGCTTCATACAGGGGCCTGGAGGCCAAAGGTAAAATGCGTTCCTTCCTCATTGCCGTCACCGCCCTGACACTGTTCGCCTCGGGCACCGCCCAAGCCAAAGTCGCCATAACAGTCGATAAGGACAACCAGCAGATGACCGTCGCCGTCGACGGCGTCGAGCGCTACCGCTGGCCGGTGTCTTCGGGTCTTCCCTCCTATGAAACGCCGAACGGCAGCTTCCGCGCCTTCCGGATGGAAGAGGACCATTACTCCAAGGAATTCGACGACGCGCCGATGCCGCATTCAATCTTTTTCACCAAGATCGGCCATGCCATCCACGGTACCGATTCCGTGAGCCGTCTCGGCAGCCCGGCCTCGCATGGCTGCGTACGGCTGTCGCGCGAGAATGCCGCGAAGCTGTGGGATCTGGTGAAGCAGGAAGGCGTACTCAACACCACGGTGACGTTGACCGGCTCCTCCCAGGTCGCGCTCGCACGCAATCCGCGTCGCGGCAATACGGCCGTCGCGCGCCGCGCCCCGCAGCCGCAATATGAACAGCAATACGACTCCGCAGCCGGCGACCCCGTCGTGATCACGCCGCAGCAGCAGCGCGTGGCGCCACAGGCGCGAGCCGATGATGGCTACATCTATCCGGCCGATGGCTCTTCCACTGGGGCGCGTTATCCGGCGCCGCCCAGCCGCCGCGTCTACGACACCCAGGCCTATCAGCAGCAACAGCCGCAATATTACGATAACCGCGGCTATCCGCCGGCGCCGCAGGGCTATTACTACCAGCCGCGGCAGCAATATTATCAGCAGCGCGGGCTGTTGACCTACCAGGATTAACGAGCGAGTCCATCGCGGTCGCAGGACGTCCTCAGCCGTCCGTCGCGCTCGCGAGCAAGCGCTCGCGCTGCGCCGCCAGCCGCGACTGTTGCCAAGCGTCGTGAGCAATCATCCCTGCCGCCATCGCGGCGACGAAGACGATGATTCCGGGCGACAACGTCGCCAGGCTTTCCAGCGCCGGCCCCGGGCATAACCCGACGAGGCCCCAGCCGATTCCAAACAGCCCCGCGCCTGAAACCAGCGGCAGATCGATTCCCGATTTGCCCGGCCGAAAATATTGCCCGGCAAACCACGGCCGCGCGTTGCGGTCAGCCAGCATGAAGCCGGGTATCGACACAGCCAGCGCCGCGCCCATCACCACCGCGAGACTCGGATCCCATGCTCCGAAGATATCCAGAAAGCCAAGAACCTTCGTTGGCTGCACCATGCCCGAAATCAACAGGCCCGCGCCGAAGATCAGGCCGCACAACAAGGGAGCGATGATCCACATGGCTCAGCCTCCCAACGCATGATGGGTGATCGCGACGGTGACAACCGCCGTCACCATGAAGACGATCGTGGCGACGATCGAGCGCAGCGACAGCCGCCCTATGCCGCAGATACCGTGACCGGAGGTGCAGCCGCCGCCGAGCCGCGTTCCGAATCCGACCAAGAGGCCCGCCACGACAATAACAGCCCAGCTCGACGGCAGCTTGGGTTGCGCCATCCCGTAACCGATCAGGCCAGCGAGGATAGGCGCCAGAATGAGCCCGCCGACGAAGGAGATACGCCAGCCCTTGTCCTCGCCGCGCAAATTCAACAGGCCGCTGAAGATACCGCTGATCCCGGCGATCCGGCCGGTCGATAACATCAGCAGGACAGCGGAAAGCCCGATCAGGGCGCCACCGATCGCGGCCGATACGGGAGTGAAATTGGCCATCGTCGCTCCATCGGTTCAGGGCAGGCCATGATCATAGGCGCACCCTGCCCGGCTGCAACTCGCCTATTCCTCGCCTTTTCTAAGCCGCCGCCATACCGCGCCCAGCACGTTGGAATAATCGTCGGTCCAGACCCGCTGGTTTTCCCTGGCTTCCGTCAGCGCCCATTGCTCCGACGATGCTAGCTTGCCGACGTCAGTCTCCTCCCTCGCCGAGACCACGACCGAGGTCGAAAAGATGTATTCGCTGTCGCGCCCGGAATCCTCGCTGTAGACCCAGCTCTTCAAGTCGTTGGCATCGGCGATGCCGACGACCACGCTCGACAGCTCCAGATGCCGGTTGGAGACGTGCATCACGACCGCTCCCTGCGGCGCCAGCTTGGACTTGTAGATTTCCATCGCCTCTTCGGTCGCCAGGTGAACTGGGATCGCATCCGACGAATAGGCGTCGACGATGATCAGGTCATAGGCGCCGTCGGGCTCGCGCGCGAAGGTGAGCCGCGCATCGCCGATGACGGGCTGCATGTTCGGCTCGCAGACCTGAATATAGGTAAAATATTTCGGGTTTCGCGCGGTATCGACCATCGTCTGATCGATCTCGAAGAACTTCCATTCCTCGCCCGGCTCCGAGGCGCAGGCCAGCGTGCCGGAGCCGAGCCCGATCACGGCCACGCGCAGCGGCGCGCCCTTGCGTTCCCGGATCGCCGTGATCGCCTGGCCGATGCCGCCGTCCCTGTAGTAGTAGGTGATCGGCTCCGGCTGGCCGGTGACCGGCGTGCCGTCGTCGTTCTTGAATTTCTCGGCGCCATGGATCGTGGTGCCGTGCATCAGCACGTGATACTGGCCGTTCGGCGTCACCACGATCTTGTGGACGCCGAAGAAACTGCGCACCGTCTCGACCCGGCCGTCGTCGGAAGGATAGGCGCGCAGCAATACCAGCGCCACCACCACGGTCGCAAAGATCTTCCAGCGATTGGCATTGAGGGTAAGCGCCAGGAGCGCCGCCAGCACTCCGACTGCGCCGATCACCCAAACGCGATGATCTTCGAACCAGTTGAACACTTTTCCGGTCGACCAGGCCGGCGCTATCAACGCCACCGCCAGCACCGCAAGGAACGGCCAGTACCATGCGCTCCAGCGCGGCAAACGTTCGCCGCCAGTCGGGCGGCACAGCGCCGCCAGCGCCAGCAGAATCGGATATTCCGCGACCGATGAGAAGGTGAACGGCGCGATCAAACCGGCAAAGAGGCCGCCGACCATGCCGCCGAACGACAGCGCGACATAGAAGCCGGTGAGATATTTCGCCGCCGGGCGCGTGCGCGCCAGTTCGCCGTGACAAGCCATCGCAATCACGAAAAAGCAGAACTGGTGGCCGCCGAGCGTCAGCAGCAGATTCTGTTCGCCGCCGAACGCGAGCAGCACCACGATGCCGGCGATCGCCAGCGGCTGCGCCAGCAACATCCATTTGTGCGGCAATAACGGGCGCGACTGGAAGACGAGCACCCAGGTCAGGAGATAGAGCGACAGCGGCAGCACCCACAATAGCGGCGCTGCGGCGACGTCGGTGGAAATATGGGCCGTCACTGCGATCAGCAGCCCCGACGGCACGGCCGCGAGGAAGATCCAGCGAGCGCGCAAGATCCATGACGGCGCCGGCACGTCGCGATCGTCGGGCGCCAAATTCAGTTCCGCCGCCCTCACTGGCGAGCGCAGCAACAACACGCCGCAGGTCGCGATCAGCACGATCAAGAGGCCATAGCCGCCGGTCCAGATCAGGTTCTGCATGCGCAGGGTGAACATCGGCTCCAGCAGCACCGGATAGGACAACAGCGCCAGGAAACTGCCGACATTCGAGGAAGCGTAGAGAAAGTACGGGTCGGGGCCGTTGGGGTGGCCGGTGCGGACGAACCAGGCCTGCAGCAGCGGGTTGTTGGCCGCGAGCGCGAAGAACGGCAGGCCGATCGAAACCGCAAACAGGCCGAGCAGCCAGAGCGCATAGCCTGAATTCGGCGGATCGCCCCACCCGCTTGCGATCGACAGCGGCATCGTCAGCATCGCAACTGCAAGCAGCGCGAGATGAACCGCCACGGGAATCGTGCGATTGCGCGCCTGCATCAAAAAATGCGCATAGGCATAGCCGCCAAGCAGCAGCGACTGGAAGAACACCATCGCCACCGACCAAACCGCCGGCGAGCCACCGAGCCGCGGCAGCACCATCTTGGTGAACAGGGGTTGCACCGAAAATAATAACAACGCGCTGACGAAGATCGCAGCGGTATAGACGGTCAGCACCAGCCGGTTTCGCGAGGCAGACGGTTCAGAAATCATGAAAGCTCCGGCTTGAACCCGGCGGGAGCCGGCGGCGAGCATTCCGGCAGGTTGTGCCGGAAGCGCAGATAGAGCATATGGCAACATGACGGGCAATGCGGGATGAGATGTCGTTCCGGGGGCGGTGCAAACCATCGAACCCCGATGTGCAATTGACATTGTGGAACCTCGAGATTCCGGGTCTTGTCCTTCGGACAATCCCGGAATGACAGGTTCAAACTAATCAAACCTTCTTGAAGCGGACATGAGCGAAACCGAAAGCGTCATCATCGGTGCGGGGCATAACGGCCTCACCTGCGCGGCTTATCTCGCGATGGCCGGCCTGCGCGTGAAAGTGGTCGAACGCCGCAAGACGGTCGGCGGCGCCGCGGTGACCGAGGAATTCCATCCCGGTTTCCGCAATTCGGTGGCCGCCTATACCGTCAGCCTGCTCAATCCGCAGATCATCACCGATCTGAGACTCGCCGAACACGGCCTGCGCATCGTCGAGCGCCGCGCGCAGAATTTTCTGCCCGCCCCCGACGGCAGCTATCTCCTGACTGGCGAGGGCCGCACCAGGCAATCGGTTGCTAAACTCAGCGAGCGCGATGCCGTCACGATCGAGGCCTTCTCGCGCGAACTGGAAGCCATCGCCGATGTGCTGCGACAATTCGTGCTGCGCGCGCCTCCGAACCTCGTTGAGGGCTTTGGGATCGGCGCGATCCGCGAGGCCTTCAACGCCGTCGGCACGGCCGGCATCCTGCGTAAGCTTTCGCTCGAACAGCAGCGCAGCCTGCTCGACCTATTCACGCGCTCGGCCGGCGAAATGCTGGACGAGCGCTTCGAAAGCGACCTGGTGAAGGCGCTGTTCGGCTTCGACGCCATCGTCGGCAATTACGCAAGCCCCTACGCCGCCGGCTCCGCCTATGTGATGCTGCACCACGCGTTCGGCGAGGTGAACGGCAAGAAGGGCGTATGGGGCCACGCCATCGGCGGCATGGGCGCAATCACGCAAGCCATGGCGCGCGCTGCGCGCGGGCATGGCGTCGAGATCGAAACGGACGCCGGCGTGCGCGAGGTGATCGTCGAGGGCGGGCGCGCCGCGGGCGTCGTCCTCGACAATGGCGAGACCATCCGCGCGAAATACGTCGTCTCCGGCGTCAATCCGAAATTGCTGTATACGCGGCTCGTGCCGTCGGGCGCGCTGGCGCCGGAATTCCTCGAACGCATCGCGCGCTGGCGCAACGCATCCGGCACCTTTCGGATGAATGTCGCGCTGCATGCGCTACCTTCCTTCACCGCCCTGCCCGGCGCCGGCGACCATCTCACCGCCGGCATCATCCTCGCGCCCAGCCTCGGTTATATGGATCGCGCCTGGCAGGACGCGCGAGAGCACGGCTGGAGCCGCGAGCCGGTGGTGGAAATGCTGATTCCCTCGACCCTCGACGATTCCCTTGCACCGGAGGGCCGGCATGTCGCGAGCCTGTTCTGCCAGCACGTCGCGCCGGAATTGCCGGATGGAAGGTCATGGGACGATCACCGCGATGAGGTCGCCGACCTCATGATTGCGACGGTGGACAAATTCGCGCCGGGCTTTGCGACAAGCGTGATCGGCCGTCAGGTGCTGTCGCCGCTGGATCTCGAGCGGCAGTTCGGTCTGCTCGGCGGCGACATTTTTCATGGGGCGCTGACGCTCAATCAATTGTTCTCGGCACGGCCGATGCTGGGCCATGCCGATTATCGCGGGCCGCTGAAGGGCCTCTATCATTGCGGCTCGGGCGCGCATCCCGGCGGCGGCGTCACCGGCGCCCCGGGCCACAACGCCGCGAAGGTGATCCTGGGCGATCACCGCGCCCTGTTCGGATAGAACGCAGTGGACAATGTGGGTAAAGCCGGTGGGCAACGGCGGGAGAAGCCTGTGGATTGCTTGTTGATAACCAGCGGCAACGGCTGTGGAAGACATCGGTATGGTTCCGTCGACAACCGGTTGGCAACTTCCCCGCTCGGCTGTGGACAGGCGGTGGAAACATGCAACTTTTCTGAGTAGCACGACATGAAACTTGCTCAAGTTGAACGAAAACGCCCGTTCCCAATCGTATCTTTCCCCGCTTTCGGCAGGTTCTTCAATGACTTCCCTCGCCCCCACACATCGCGTTCATTTTGCTGTCGGCGACGAGCACACAGCCAAGGGCGTCGTCGACGCCCTGACCGAAGTTTTTTTTGAAGGCCAGGCCGCAATCGCTGCGTTCGAACGGCCGGATGGCCGATGGGACGTCACGGTGCATTTTGGCGAGCCGCCCGATCAGCCGCTGATCCGCGAACTCGTCGCCGATGCGGCCGGCGCGGAAATCGCCGCTGGCATCGCCTTCGATACGGTCGAGGCCAAGGATTGGGTCAAGGCCAGCCTCGAGGACCTCGTTCCCGTGCCCGCCGGGCGTTTCGTGGTCCACGGCCAGCATGACCGCGACAGGATCTCGCCCAACAAGCTTGGCATCGAGATCGAGGCGGCGCTGGCCTTCGGCACCGGCCACCACGGCACCACGCGCGGCTGCCTTCTGCTGCTCGACCATGTCCTGAAAGCCTGGCGCCCGCGCCGCGTGCTCGATCTCGGCACCGGCACCGGCGTGCTGGCGATTGCGGCGGCCAAGGCGCTGCATGAAAAAGTGCTGGCCAGCGATATCGATCCGCCCTCGGTGCACGTCGCCCGCAACAATGCGCGGCTGAACATATCGGGGCATCTGGTGCGGGCGGTCCGCGCCACCGGCTTCTCGGCTCCGCAATTTGCGCAAGCCGCGCCGTTCGATCTGGTGCTGGCGAATATTCTGGCCAATCCGCTGCGGCAACTGGCAGGGCCGATGGCGCGGCATCTGGCGCCGGGCGCGCTGGTCATTCTCTCAGGGCTTTTGACCCATCAGGCGCCCGCCGTCATCGCCGCCTATCGCGCCCGCGGGCTGGTTCCCGTGCGGCATCTGCGCATCGACGGCTGGAGCAGCGTCCTGCTGCGCAAGGTGAACTAGAATCTAGTCGGCTGATCTGTGCCGGTTGCGGGCGACCGCGCCCTTTTCTTTCTTCAACGACCGCTTGACGCGTGCTTCCGCGAACCGGTCGAGGATCTGGACGATGACGCCGCGCTGCTTCTTGTTGGCGACGGGCGGCACGGGGCCGCGACGTTCCGGTGGTGAAATCTTCTCAAACGTGAAAGCAGGCATGGTGTATCCCCTCTTCGTTGAGTTGAAACACTCCTGGAGCTTCTCCCGGTACCTTGAGCTGAGCGGCTACACCGCAATCCGCTCCGTCCGACTAGCGCGGACCGACATATTGAAGCACAGATTATGCCAAATTGTGGCGGAGACTGCCGCATTGCGGACCGCTCCACCCAACCCTAAAGTGACCAGGCAATGTTCGAAGCCCATTTCCAGACATTCGAAGAACCCGAAGGCGGCGTGGCGCTGACCGCGCGGCTGGCGCGCTTCCGCGAGGAGCTGGCGCGACGGAAGTTGATGGGATTCGTGGTTCCGCGCGCCGATCAGCAACAGAACGAATATGTCCCGGCCTCCGAAGAGCGGCTGGCCTGGCTGAGCGGCTTCACTGGTTCGGCGGGCATGGCGATCGTTCTGCCGCGCGAAGCCGCGGTTTTCGTCGATGGCCGTTATACGCTGCAGGCCGCCAAGCAGGTCGACCGCAAGGCCTGGCAAATCGAGCCGCTGGCCGATCCGCCGCCGGAGCAGTGGCTGACCAAGCACCTTGCGGCCGGCGACCGCCTCGGTTTCGACCCGTGGCTGCACACGTCGGCGGCAGCCGAGCGTCTGGCCGCCGCCTGCACCAAGGCGGGGGCGGAACTGATTGCGGTCGAAACCAACCCGCTGGATTCGATCTGGACCGAGCGCCCGGCCCCGCCGCTCGGCCGCGTCGCCACTCACGGCGTGCAGTTTTCCGGCGAGATCGAAGCCGAAAAACTCAAGCGCATCCGGCTGGAGATCAACAAGCTCGGGGTAGAGGCGCTGGTGCTGTCGGACAGCCACGCGGTGGCCTGGACCTTCAACATCCGCGGCGCCGACGTCTCGCACACACCGCTGCCTTTGTCCTACGCGCTGGTGCCGAAGGACGGCCGCCCCACCATCTTCATCGATCATCGCAAGCTGTCCAACCTGACGCGCGACCACCTCGAACAATCCGCCGATGTGCGGGAGCCCGACGCGCTGGTGCCTGATTTGACCGAGCTTGCGCGCAGCGGCGCCGCGATCGCGCTTGATGCCGCCACCGCCGCGGACGCGCTGAGCCGGCTGATCGCAGGCGCCGGCGGAAAACCGGTACGCGGCAACGATCCGGTGAGCCTGTTGAAGGCGGTGAAGAATATCACCGAGATCGAGGGCACGCGGACCGCGCACCGGCGCGACGCGGTGGCGCTGGCGCGCTTCCTCGCCTGGATCGACCGCGAGGCGCCGTCGGGCGCTTTGACGGAGATCGATACCGTCGAGGCCCTGGAAACGTTCCGCCGCCAGACCTGCGCGCTGAAGGATGTTTCGTTTCCGACCATCGCCGGCACCGGGCCGAACGGCGCCATCGTGCATTACCGCGTCACCCGCAAGAGCAACCGGCGAATTTCGCCCGGCGATCTGCTGCTGATCGATTCCGGCGCGCAATATGAAGACGGCACCACCGACGTCACCCGCACCATCGCAATCGGCAATCCGACCGACGAAATGCGCGATCGATTCACCCGCGTGCTGCGTGGGCACATCGCGATTGCACGCGCGGTGTTTCCGGACGGCACCACCGGCGCGCAGATCGACTCCTTTGCGCGGCAATTTTTGTGGCAGGCCGGCCTCGATTTCGAGCACGGCACCGGCCACGGCGTCGGCAGCTATCTCTCGGTGCATGAAGGCCCGGCGCGCATCTCGAAACTCGGCACCACGCCCCTGAAGCGCGGCATGATCCTCTCCAACGAGCCTGGCTACTACAAGACCGACGCTTACGGCATCCGGATCGAGAACCTCGAACTCGTCATCGGCACCGATATACCCGGCGCCGAGAAGCCGGTGAACGCGTTCGAGACGCTGACGCTGGCGCCGATCGACCGCCGCCTGATCGACGTGAACATGTTGAGCGCGACGGAGCTGAAGTGGCTCAACGACTATCACGAGCGCGTCAACCGCGCGGTGCGCCCGCACCTCGACGACAACGCCACGAAACTGTGGCTGAACGAGGCGACGGCAGCGATGCTGCCGCTTTAATCAGCGTCGTCCGCCGCTGTCATCCCCCGCGAAGGCGGGGGACCCAGTACGCCGCGGCCTATCCATTCATCACTGACTTCTCTGGAATACTGGATCACCCGCTTTCGCGGGTGACGACAGCGGAGTGTGTTGTACGAATTCGGCATGGCCGCATGCCGAAACAACCGTATTCGCCGTCAGCCACCGCGCTACAGTCCGATTCAACCAACAGGGTCGGAACTAAATGCACGGCGTCGTGGGCAAGCCGCCCGGCGCGACGGACGATCATGCCGTCGTGACATCGAAAATCATGCTGCTGATGCTGGTGGCGATGACCGGCGTCGCGCCGATCTCGCTTTACATGCTGGTGCCGGCGCTGCCCGTGCTGGCGACGACGTTCGGCGGCGACATCTCGGTCGCGCAGATGACGGTGTCGCTCTATATGGTCGGCATCGCCTGTTCGCAGCTCATCATGGGGCCGCTGTCGGACAAGTTCGGCCGCCGGCCGGTGCTGCTCGCAGGCCTTGCGCTGATGGTGGCGGCGAGCGCCGGCTGCTCGCTGGCGCAGACGCTGCCGCAACTGATCGCCGCGCGCTTCCTGCAGGCACTCGGCGGCGCGACTGGCATGGTGGTGAGCCGCGCCATCATCCGCGACCTCTACAGCCGCGACCGCATCAGCTCCATGATCAGCCTCGTGATCGCCGTCATGATGATGGCGCAGATGCTCAGCGCGCTTGTCGGCGGCCTCTTGGAGACCGCGTTCGGCTGGCGCGCCATTTTCTATTTCATCACGGCGGCTTCGCTCAGCGTTGCGGTCCTGATCGCGCTTGCGCTGCCCGAGACGCGCGCCGAACGCAGCGAGAGCAGCAGCTTCCGCGGCGACGTCGGCAAGCTGATGCGCAACCGCGCCTTCATCGGCTATGTGCTGTGCCAGGTGCTGGCTTCCCAGATCATTTTCATGTTCGCCGGCGGCGGGCCTTACATCGTGGTGACGCAGATGGGCCGAACCACGGCCGAATATGGCGCGTGGTTCGCGACGACGGGATTTGCCTATCTGATCGGCAATGTGTTCTGCGTCCGTTTCGCGCCGCGGCACTCGCTGGAGAAGCTGATCTGGTTCGGGCTCGCGGTGCAATTCTGCGGCGCCCTCCTGAACCTCGTCTTGAGCATTGCCGGGATCAACCAGGCGCCGCTCTGGCTGTTCGGCACGCAGATGATCGTGATGGTCGCGAACGCCTTCGTCATGAACAACGCCGCGGCCGGCGCTATCAGCGCCCGTCCCGAGGCCGCCGGCACCGCCTCCGGCGCGATGGGTTTTCTGCAACAGGGCATCGGCGCGCTGGTCTCGCAATTCGGCGCGTATCTTGGCGGCCACTCCACGACCACGCTGCCGCTGACGGCGGCAATCTTCGCGCTGTCCATCGCGTGTGCCTCGGCGATGTTCTTCCTTGTGCCGCGGCGGACGGTCGTGGTGAGCGAGGAACTGGTGAAAAAGGCGGAGGAGGAAGACTCGCGGATGTTGTGAGCGCATGCGCGCAACATCAGCGCCTCACATTCGACTGTCGTCGCCCGCGAAGGCGGGCGATCCAGTACGCCGCGGCTTCTCGGTTCAATCACTACGGCCTCTGGAATGCTGGATCACCCGCCTTCGCGGGTGATGACGGTTTTGTGTGGGGCGATGACGCGCGCCTTCTCACTCCCCGATCAGCTTCAACCACTCATCTTCCGTCAGCACCGGCACGCCGTGCTTCTTGGCTTCCGCGAGTTTTGAACCCGCACCCGGCCCAGCGACAACGTAGTCCGTTTTCTTCGACACCGAACCGGCGGCCTTGGCGCCCAGCCGCTCGGCGGTGGCCTTGGCTTCGTCCCGTGTCATCTTTTCCAGCGAACCGGTGAACACCACAGTCTTGCCGGCGACGGCCGAATTGCTCTTGGGCTTTTCCGCGTCAATGATCTCGCTGAGCTCCTTGACCAGCCGCTCGACGATGCCACGGTTATGGCTTTCGCCGAAATAGGCGGCGACGCTCTTGATAACGGTGTCGCCGATCTGGTCGAGCGCATCCATCTCGGCGATGGTGTCCTCGTCGCCCTTGGCGACCTTGAGGCAGGCGTCGTGGAAGGCATCCCACGAGCCGTAGCCGCGCGCCAGCGCCAGCGCGGTGGTCTCGCCGACATGGCGCATGCCAAGCGCGTAGATGAAGCGCTCCAACGAAATGCGGCGGCGGTTCTCGATCGCGGCGAACAGGTTTCGCACCGAAGTTTCGCCGTAGCCCTCGATCGCTTCGAGCTTCAGCTTGGCGTTGCGTTTCGGCAGCGTGAAGATATCGGCCGGCTCCCGCACCCACTCGCGGTCGAAGAAGTACTGAAGCTGCTTCTCGCCGAGCCCGTCGATATCGAACGCCCGGCGCGACACGAACAGTTTCAGATGCTCGATCTTCTGGAACGGACAGGCGAACTCGCCGGTACAGCGGGCGCGCGAGCCTTCCTCGCCGGTCGCCGTCTCCTCGCGCACCACGTCGGTATGCAGCGGGCAAGGGCACTTCTTCGGGAAGTGAAATTCCCTGGCGCCTTTCGGCCGCTTGTCGATGACGACATCGACCACCTGCGGGATCACGTCGCCGGCGCGCTGGATCACGACGGTGTCGCCAAGCCTGATGTCACGGCCCTCGCGCAGCACTTCGCCCTTGTTGCCTATACCTTTGATGTAGTCCTCATTGTGCAGCGTGACGTTCTGTACGATCACACCGCCGACGCCGACCGGCTCCAGCTTGCCGACCGGCGTGAACGAACCGGTGCGCCCGACCTGGATCTCGATGTCGCGCAGCACCGTCATGGCCCGCTCGGCCGGGAATTTGTGCGCGACGGCCCAGCGCGGCGTGCGCGAGACGAAACCGAGCCGCTCCTGCCAATCGATACGGTCGATCTTGTAGACGACGCCGTCGATGTCGTAGTCGAGCTCGCCGCGCTGCTCCTCGATCTCGTGATGGAACGCGATCAAGTGCTCGACGGAGTGGCAGAGTTTTGTCAGCGGATTGGTCTTGAAGCCGCAGTGCTCGAACCAGTGGATCATGTCGGTTTGAGTCTTTTCCGGCATCGCGCTCATCTGGCCCCAGGAATAGGCGAAGAAGCCGAGCGGGCGCGAGGCCGTAATGCTCGGGTCTTTCTGACGCAGCGAGCCTGCAGCCGAATTGCGCGGGTTTGCAAAAACGGTATCGCCTGCGGCCTTCTGGCGCTCGTTCAGCGCAAGGAACGCCTTCTTGGTCATGTAGACCTCGCCGCGCACCTCGCAGATATCAGGAACGTTGCGGCCTTTTAGCTTCTGCGGCACGTCCTCGAGCGTGCGGATATTTGCGGTGACGTCCTCGCCTTCCGCGCCGTCGCCGCGGGTTGCGGCGGTGACAAGCTCGCCGCCTTCGTAGCGCAGCGACATCGACAACCCGTCGATCTTCGGCTCGGCGGAAAAGTTGATTTTGTCATCCGGCAGCTTCAGGAAACGCGTGATGCGGCCGACGAAGTCGAGCACATCCTGTTCGGCAAAGGCGTTGTCGAGCGACAGCATCGGCACCGCATGGCGGACTTTCTTGAAGCGGCCCGACGGCGCCGCGCCGATCTTTTGCGATGGCGATTCCGCTGTAACGAGCTCGGGAAACCGCTTCTCGATCGCATTAAAGCGCTGCCGCAAGGCGTCGTATTCGGCATCGCTGATGCTGGGCGCATCTTCCTGATAATAGCGCTTGTCGTGCCCTTCGAGCTCCAGCGCCAGCCGCTTATGCTCGACCTTGGCCTGCGCCTTGGTGAGTTTTCCGACGTCGGTGAGGGTTTTTGTTTTCGCTGTCTTGGCCATGGGTGTTGAATACGACGAAAGGAAGCCTAGAGGCAAAGTCGATCGCAGGTGCCGTGCCCCGGATGCGGCGCAGCGCCATAAGCGCGTTTACGCGCGTCTTCGACGCGCTATGGCGGGTGCGCTGCTGATCCGGGGCCCACGCCGGTGTGGGTCCCGGCTCTGCGGAGCAGCGCGAAGAGCGCTGCACCGCGTCCGGGACACGAGCAGATCACGCCGTCGCGGCGCGCAACAGCCGTTCCGCCGCGGCCCGCGCCTCGGCGGTGATCTCCGCCCCCGCCAGCATGCGGGCGATTTCCTCGCGGCGGTGGTCGGCGGCGAGCGCGTTGACGCGGGTAGCGACGCGCTTGCCCTTGTCGAGCGCGTCCTTGGAAATCAGCAAATGCTGGTTGGCGCGTGCCGCGACTTGCGGCGCATGCGTCACCGCCATCACCTGGACCTGGCCGGCGAGCCGCGACAGCCGCGCGCCGATCGCATCCGCCACCGCGCCGCCGACGCCGGTATCGATTTCGTCGAACACCAGCGTGGGCGCGGAGCCGCGATCGGACAACACCACCTTGAGCGCCAGCAGGAACCGCGACAGCTCGCCGCCGGAGGCGACCTTCATCAACGGTCCCGGCTTTGTCCCCGGATTGGTCTGGACCCAGAACTCGACGCGGTCGATGCCCTGCGGCCCCGGTAACTTCGCATCGGTGTCGACCTGCGTCATGAATTTCGCGCGATCGAGTTTCAGCGGCGCGAGTTCGGCATTGACGGCCTTGTTGAGTTTTTCGGCGGACTTAGCTCGGGCCGCCGACAGCTTCGCCGCCGCCGCGCCGTAGCGCTGGTCGGCCTCAGCAGCCGCCGCTTCTAGTTTCTTCAGCCGGTCCGCGCCGGCGTCGATCAGCGCGACGTCGGAGACGAATTTGGCGGCGAGTGCCGCCAGCCCATCGACCGGCGTCGAATATTTGCGCGAGGCGGCGCGCAGCGCAAACAGCCGCTCCTCGATCCGCTCCAGTTCGGCCGGATCGAAATCGGCCCCAACCAGCGCGGCGCTGAGATGCTGGTCGGCCTCTTCCAGCGCGTTGATCGCGATGTCGATCGCCTTCACCGCCGGCTCGACCAGCGCCGGCGAATTGGCAGCGCGGCGCTCGAGGCGGCGCACGGCCGCCGCAAGCGCCGGCACCGGCGAGTTGTGGCCACCGACCGCCTCCTGCGCCTCGCGCAGATCGCTGGCGATCTTCTCGCCCTGCATCATGGTGGTGCGGCGTTCGGCGAGTGCGGTCTCCTCGCCGTCCTTCGGCTTCAGCACTTTGAGCTCGTCGGCGGCGTGCCGCAAATAATCCGCCTCGCGCGCGGCGCGTTCCATGCTGGCGCGATGCTCGTCGAGCGCTTGATTGGCGGTGCGCCGCGCCTCCCATAGCGTCGCCAGCGCGGCGACCTCTTTCTCCAGCCCGGCAAAGGCATCGAGCAACTGCCGGTGCGTCGAGGCGTCGACCAGCGCGCGCTCGTCGTGCTGGCCGTGAATTTCTACCAGCGCCGCGCCGACCGCCTTCAAAGTCTGCACGCTGATCGACTGGTCGTTGATGAAGGCGCGGGTGCGGCCGTCAGCGAGCTGTACGCGGCGAAGAATCATTTCGCCGGTGTCGTCGAGGCCGTTCTCGGAAAGGATATTTGTCGCGGGATGGCCCTTGGGAACGTCGAAGGTGGCCGTCACCTGGCCCTGCTCCGCGCCATGGCGAACCAGACCCGCATCACCGCGGCCGCCGAGCGCTAGCGCGAAGGCATCGAGCAGGATGGATTTGCCCGCGCCGGTTTCGCCGGTCAGCACCGCGAGGCCACGGGAGAATTCGATATCGAGCCGTTCGATCAGGACGATGTCACGGATCGACAGACGCGCCAGCATGCGAAGTCAATTCCTAGTGGTCCGGTTCTAACATTCGCTCCCCGCTCGGGGAGCCACTTTTGCGAATGTTAGAATCAAAAGGACCACTAGCAAATATCAAGCTGGTAGTGGAGCTTTATGGATTTGACATTCGCTTCACGAAGTCGCGGCAAGTATCGAGCGAATGTCAAATCCGCTCCACTACCCGAGACCCAACTTCTTGAAGGCCCTGGAAATATACGAACCCTTGTTTTCGCTCGGCTCGAGACCGCCCGACTTTACAAGATTATAGGCGTCCTTGTACCAGCGGCTATCAGGAAAATTGTGCCCAAGTACGGCTGCCGCCGTCTGCGCCTCGCCGACGATGCCGATCGCCATATAGGCCTCGGTGAGTCGCGCCAGCGCTTCCTCGACATGCCGGGTGGTCTGGTAGCGGGTGACCACGGTCTTGAAGCGGTTGATGGCGGCGGTGTAGTCGCGCCTTTCCATGTAATAGCGGCCGACGTCCATTTCCTTGCCCGCGAGCTGGTCGCGCGCGCCTTCGAGCTTGGCCTTGGCGGAGTTGGCGTATTCCGAGGTCGGATATTTGCGAATCACCTCTTCCAGCGCCGCGATCGCCTTTTCGGTACGGCCCTGGTCGCGAGAGATGTCCGGGATCTGGTCGTAATGCGAGGCCGCGATCAGATATTGCGCGTAAGCCGCATCGGCGCTGCCGGGATGCAGCGTGACGTAGCGAGTCGCTGCGCCGATGCAGCTATCGTAATCGCCGGCATTGTAAAAGGAGTAGGCCGACATCAGGAGTGATTTGCGCGCCCAGTCGGAATAAGGATGCTGGCGATCGACCTCCTCGAATTTCTTCGATGCCGCCTTCAGATCCTTGCGCTGGTTCATCAGGTACAAGCCCTCATTGTAGAGCTTGTCCGCCGGCTCCTCGTTGAATGTGTCGTCCTTTTGCGTGAACTTGTCCCAGAGCGCGCCGGTGCCGCAGCCGCTCAAGGGAATGGCGAGCGCAATCAGGCCCGCAGCCAGCCGCAGCGAGCGTGCGGCGCGAGCGAGGCTGGAGCGCCCGAGTGATTTGCCTGATTCGAGCGTCATACGCTGTGCCGACATGGAATTTGTGACCTGACGCCCCGTGATGCGACTGATGAGTGAGCCCGCCCGTCCGTGAACCGCAGTCATGGACGTCATATTCCCCGTGCCCCAAATTTCTTGAGCCCAATACGCTCGGTGCCCAATTCTTCAAGGCCCGTGGCGCCTTGTGGTGCTACCGCGGGCTTCTCTAGCCGAAAAATGGTCCTGGACCAACCGAATACGCAGCCAATTCGCCCGGATTAAGGCGGCTGAACGGCCACGTTACCACTGTGGTTACTACGCAAAACGCGCCCAAGCGGCGCAAAACAGCTCAAAATTCAGAGGTTTGCAAAGACGAAAGTCAGGAAACGTCGGGGCCATAGGCCGGGGCGATCATGCCGCCCACCATGCCTGCGCCGGCCTCGACATAAGCGCGGGGACGGCGTGCCGGTTCAGCCTCGACCACCCGCCAGGCGCTGCGATCGGCCAACAGGGCGGTCAGCACGGCGTGGTTCAGCTTGTGACCGCCACGTACCGAACGGTAGGCGCCGAGCAGCGGCAGACCAGCCAGGGTCAAATCACCGACCGCATCCAGCGCCTTGTGGCGGGCGCACTCATCGCTGAAGCGCAGCCCTTCGGTGTTCAGCAGGCGGGCTTCGTCGAACACGACCGTATTCTCAAACGAGGCGCCACGCGCATAACCGGCGCTCCAGAGCCGCGCGACGTTATTCATGAAGCCAAAGGTCCGGGCGCGGGAAATCTCGCGGCGGAAGCTTTCGGGGCTGAGATCGATGGAATATTTCTGGCAGCCGATCATGGCGTTGTCGAAGGCGATCTCGACCTCGACGCGGAACCCGTTGCCATGCGGGCGCAACTCGCCAAAACTGTCGCCGATCGCGACCTGCACAGGCTTCAGCACCTGAATGAAGCGGCGGGAGGCCGACTGGGTGACGATACCGGCTTGGTCGATAGCGGCAACGAAAGCCGCCGCGCTGCCGTCCATGATCGGAACTTCGGGGCCGTCGAGTTCGATGACGGCGTTGTCGACACCCATGCCGCGCAGGGCAGCAAGGACATGTTCGGCGGTGGAAACCAGCGGCCCCTCGCGGTCGCCAAGAACGGTAGCAAGATCGGTGGCGATTACGGAGGCGGCTACTGCGAGGACCTCGCGATCGGCCTCATCCAGGCCGGTACGGACGAAAACAAAACCCGCATCCACAGGAGCAGGTCCAAGCGTCAGGTTGACAGGTAATCCGGAATGAACGCCAACGCCCGTTACGGTGGCTTGCGACCGAAGCGTGGTTTGGCGGCTGAATTTCATCGATAACTGCCCACTACCCGACTTAACCTAAAGACAGGAACCGCGCGCTAGCGCCGATTCGCGTTCTAGGCATCCCCAAGTCACGGCAGACCATAGTCATTGCCCTAAGGTGCACAACTCACGCTTCTTTACGGATTGTTACCCTATCTCTGCCGCATTCGCGCCAAGGGTTAACCAAACTCCGACACGGCCAGACGCTGTTCGAGCCTCGATACCTGATCACGAAATGAATAATTAATGATTTAAAATCAGATGGTTGGCCTGTTC
The DNA here is from genome assembly GCF_018398875.1 of Bradyrhizobium sp. sGM-13. Taxonomy (GTDB): domain Bacteria; phylum Pseudomonadota; class Alphaproteobacteria; order Rhizobiales; family Xanthobacteraceae; genus Bradyrhizobium. The sequence continues at coordinate 113,921 of NZ_JAGWDK010000010.1, forward strand.
GCTGAACCTCGGCACCAGGGCAAAGAGAAGAGCCCCGACTGTTCCAGCCGGGGCCCCTTGGATCACCTCGATTGTAACAAAAGCTCAGTTGGCCTGGCGTCGGAGGAAGGCCGGGATATCAAGATGGTCGTCGCCCTGTGGCGCCGGCGCAACAGGTGCCGGGCGGCCATGGGCGTCCAGACCCTGCGGCGCCGAGCGCTTTGCATACTCCGATACCGGCTCGTGATTCGCCATTTGCTGGGCGACCGTGCGCTGCGGCTTGCGTTCGGGCAGCGGCGCCATCGACGGGCCGGAGGCACGTGCCGCGATCGGCGGCTCGGTCTCTTCGTCGCGGCGGCCGAGGCCGACATTGGCCAGCCGCTGCAATAACGACAGCCGCGTCTTCTGCGGGTGCTCCTCCTCAGGCTCGCCGCGGGCGTGCCGGATCTCGGCCTGGGCGGGCATCGGAAGGTCCTCGAATTTCGGCATCCGCGGCGTGCGGGCCGGCGGACGTTCGGCCGCCTGCGGGATGAAGGTTTCCGGCGCCGGCGCCTCCGGCTCGACGCGGGCGGCCTCCTTGTGGTCCGGGAACAGCGTAGGCTTTTGCGCGATCGGCCGAACCGTGACGTCGCCATAGGAGGCGGGCTGGATCGGGGCCTGTTGCGGCGTCTCAACCGCCGCGGCGATCGCGGCGAGCGCCGCGCGCTCGACATTGCCGCGCTGCGCAGGCGTAGCGGCAGGTGCCGGTGCCGGAGCCACCGCCTGCGGCGCGGCCGCCGGCTCGAGCTTCTGGGCGCGTTCGGCCAGGCGCGCATTGTCGGCGCGCAGGCGAGCGGTCAGTTCGGCCAGCCGGTTGTCCGGCGAAGGCGGCGTGGCAGAGGCGGCGGTTGCGGTGGTGGTGGCAGCGGCGGTGGTGCCCGCGTTGCGCGCAATCTGCGACTGGTCGATGCCGGTCGCGACGACGGAGACGCGGATGATGCCATCGAGCGATTCGTCGAAGGTGGCGCCGACGATGATGTTGGCGTCCTGGTCGACTTCCTCGCGAATCCGCGTCGCGGCTTCGTCGACTTCGAACAGCGTGAGGTCCTTGCCGCCGGTGATCGAGATCAACAGGCCGCGCGCCCCCTTCATCGAGCTGTCATCGATCAGCGGGTTGGCGATCGCGGCTTCGGCCGCGGTCAGCGCGCGCTTCTCGCCGGTGGCCTCGCCGGTACCCATCATCGCCTTGCCCATTTCCCTCATCACCGCCCTTACGTCGGCGAAGTCGAGATTGATCAGGCCTTCCTTCACCATGAGATCGGTGATGCAGGCGACGCCTGAATAGAGCACCTGGTCGGCCATCGCGAACGCGTCGGCAAAGGTGGTCTTTTCGTTTGCGACCCGGAACAGGTTCTGGTTCGGGATGATCAAAAGCGTATCGACTACCTTGTGCAGCTCGGCGATGCCGGACTCGGCGGTGCGCATGCGGCGCTGGCCTTCGAAATGGAACGGCTTGGTGACGACGCCGACGGTGAGGATGCCCATGTCGCGCGCGGTCTTGGCAATCACCGGAGCGGCGCCGGTGCCGGTGCCGCCGCCCATGCCGGCGGTGACGAACACCATGTTGGCGCCCGAGAGATGGTCGCGCAGCTCGTCGATCACTTCCTGCGCCGCCGCCGCGCCGACATCAGGCTGGGACCCCGCGCCGAGGCCCTGCGTCACCTGGGTGCCCATCTGCACAATGCGCTGGGCCTTCGACATCGTCAGCGCCTGCGCGTCGGTGTTGGCGACGACGAAATCGACCCCCTGCAACCCGGCAGTGATCATGTTGTTGACGGCATTGCCGCCTGCTCCACCGACGCCGAAGACGGTAATCCGCGGTTTCAGCTCGCTGATGTCTGGGGGGGTCAGATTGAGTGCCATGGTTGCCTCTCTACGACGCGCGCGTTGGTTCGCCCCGGCCGGCGGCCGCGGGATTTGGTGAAAATCGTTTGGTCACAGGACCGGTCATCAGAAGCCCTCGCGAAGCCATCGTCCGACCTTTCCAAAATAGCCGTCTGTCCCTGTCTTGAGCTGCCGCGTATGCCGCGGTTCGACGTGTTCAAGATGAGCGTATTGCGGATAGACCAGGAGGCCGGTGGGAACCGCGAACGAAGCGCTCTTGGCCTCGTTGGGCAGTCGGCCGAAACCGAGCGGACGGCCGATCCGGACCGGCCGGTTGAGAATGCGCGTGGCGAGTTCGACGGTGCCGGTGAGTTGAGAAGCCCCGCCGCTCAACACAACCCGCGCCCTCGGCTCTGCCGCAAAGGGGGAATCCGCGAGCCGGTCCCGGACCATTTCAAAAATCTCCTCGGCGCGATGCCGGACGATGTTGGCAATCGTGGCGCGCGATACGATCTGCGGCGCATCGTGCTCCTCGCCCGCAGTCGGTACAGACATCAGCTCGCGCGCGTCAGACCCGCCGGTCAGCACGGTGCCATATAACGTCTTGATTCGCTCGGCATCCGCAATGCATGCGCCGACGCCGCGTGCAAGATCCATTGTAACGTGCTGCCCGCCGAGCGCAAATCCGCTCGCGTGCACGAAGCGGCCGCCGGAATAAGTCGCAATCGTGGTCGATCCGGCCCCCATTTCGACCACGGCGGCGCCGAGATCAGCCTCGTCGTCGGTCAACACGGACAGGCCTGCGACATAAGGACTCGCCGCCATGGCCTCGACATTGAGGTGGCAGCGCTCGACCACCAGCATCAGGTTGCGAGCGACGGTGGCATCCGCCGTCACGACTTGCATGTCGACGCCGAACTGCCGCGCGACCATGCCGCGGGGATCGCGGATGCCCTTGACGCCGTCCAGCGCGTAGCCGACCGGGAGCGCGTGCAGCACCGTGCGGCCCTCGCCGGTGGCGTGGCGCATGCCGGTGGAGGTCACCCGAGTAACGTCATCGGCAGTAACCGCGCCGCCTCTGATGTCAGCAGCGGCCTCGACAAGCTGCCCCTGCAGCCGGCCGCCGGAAACCGACAGCAATATTGATTCAACGCGGACCTTGGCCATGCGCTCGGCCAGCGCCACCGCCTGCCGCACCGCCTGCTCGCATTCGGCGAGATCGACCACGGCGCCCGCCTTGACGCCGCGCGACTGGATCTGGCTGTAGCCGATCAGTTCCACCGCGTGGGTACGGCCGCGCAGCGCGTCGCTCGGCGGCGACGGCTTCAGCCGCGCAATCATGCAGGCGATCTTGCTGGTGCCGATATCGAGCGAGGCTACCATCGCCGTACGCTTGTGGTCGACGGGACGCGTCTTCGGGGTCTGGTTGCGATCGAGGCCGGTCATGCTGAATCACCGGCCTTCTTCTTGGTCTTCTTGTCCTTGAACAGTTCTTCGCGAGCCTTGGCCGCGTCTTCCGACAATTGCACCGTCAGCCGGTCCGGCAGGCGCATGTCGATGGCGACGATGTCGCGCGAGAACAGCTTGTCCTCCTTGTCGAGCTTGCTCAACATGGCAAGCGCGTTGCCGACGTCGTTCTCCGGCAGGCGAATGTCGAGGCCGTCCTTCAGCCGCAAATTCCAGCGCCGTTCGCCGACCAGGATTGCAGCCTTGGTCACCGATCGGACCTGCGGATAGCGATCGAGCAGCGCGAGGAAATCACGGGCCCTGACATCGGCGCCCTTGCCGACCACCAGCGGCAGCGTCACGAAGCGGCGCGATACATAGGGCTCCAGCACCGCGCCGTCCTCGGAGATCACGGACAGCCGGCCGTCCTGCTGCCACAGCGCGAACGCCGTGCGCTCGACGATGTCGATCTGCAACTGGCCAGGATAAAGCTTCAGGATGGTCGCGTCCGCGATCCACGGGTTCGCCTTGAGCTTGTCGCGCAGGGTGGCGGCATCGAGGAACAGCAGCGATGAGCGGCCATTGACGCCGCCGATTGCGAGCACCTCGTCCTGGCTCAACTGCTTGCGTCCGTTGATGGCAACTTCGGTGATGCGGAACCCGGCTGAATTGGCCAGCGCGTTGCGGGTATCGCTGACTGCAACCATGAATTCGTCAACATGACCGCCCTTGACGATCCCAAGACCGGCGCTGCCGAGTAGCATCAGCACGGTCAGGGTAACGCCGAGACGATTCGGCAGATAACGCTCAACTAGACGGACCAGGCGATTCGGCGGCTCGCGATCGATCGTGGGCTTCGCCGGGACCCGGGCGCGACGGCCCAGCCGCTCGCGCAGCAGCACGACCGCTCCGATAGCGGCTGCTTTCAGGTCAGCCTGGGGCCCCACCGATCTCACCGACCGCGTGAGGCGTCCTGCACCATCCATTGCACGAGCCTGTCCAAGTGTTGTTCCCGCAAGCTTTTTTGCGGGTCCTGGCCCAGATGACGTCTCGGCGTTGCCGGACTTAAGGGCTGACCGGAACTCGGAACAGCGCACACCCCGGCAGCCAAGCGCCACATGCGCCGCCAGCGTTAACCTTCGGACTTACTGGTAAACAAAGTGTAAAAACGCGGGGACGCGGGCGCGTTTTGGTGCGTCTTTTGAGTAGTTTGCCGGCCAACTGTTAGGATTTTGAAACAATTTTAGTGGTCGGGCCGTGGTTCCCCGTTAATGATCGGCGGGGGCCGGCCACGCCCGCTCCCGGCTGCGCCGTTCGGCCAAGGCGATCTGATCACGCAGGAAATCCGGAAACTCGATCCCCTGCGCCTTGAGCGCCTTCGGGTAGAGCGAGGCCGCAGTCAGCCCCGGCAAGGTATTGGTTTCGAGGTAAACCGGCCCATTCGCCGAGACGATGAAGTCGGTCCGGGAATAGCCGCTGCAGGAGAGCGCTTTGTGCGCCCGCAGCGCCTGATCCTGCAGTTGTGCAGTGATGTCAGGGGAAAAGCGCCCCGGGCAGATCTCCTGAGTCGATTTGAGCAGATATTTGGCCGTGTAGTCGAAGGTGCCCTCCCCCGGCACAATCTCGATCGGCGGCAGCGACATCACCGTGCCATCCGATTGCTCCAGCACGCCGCAGGTTGCTTCGACGCCGTCGATGAAGGGCTCGATCAGATATTCTTCGAGTCTAGCGGCGTTGCGGACTGCGACCAGGTCCTGGTTGGCGTTGACGAAGATCAGGCCGTAGCTCGAACCGTCTCGCGCCGGCTTTGCGATCAGCCTGCCGTATTCGGCAAACGCTGCGTCAAGGTTTTCCAAGGCGACGCCGGCCGGAGCCGCGACACCTGCAATCGCCACAAACCGTTTCGCCGCAAGCTTATCAAAAGCGAGGTTCGAAGACGCCGAGCCGGATCCGGTGAAGGGAATGCCGCGCATTTCGCACATCGCCTGCAGTTCGCCGTTTTCGGCACGGCCGCCGTGCAGCCCGAGCACCAGCACACGGTCTTCCGCGGTCGCCTTGTCGAGCGCCGCTTCCAGCGCGATGCCGCGATTGCCCGGCTTGAATTCATCCTCGAAGGGACGCGAATGCTCGAGCAGCGCCTTCGAACTGACCTCGTGAACGGTGTCTGCCACATGCCAGAACCAGAGATCGGCTTCCGGCAACGCGCGGTGCAGCGCCTGCGCGGTCGCCACCGAAACCAGCCGCTCTTTATTGGTGCCGCCAAAGAGAATGGTCGTTCGCATCAGCCTTGCTGCCTCGCTACTTCGCTGCTTCGTCATTCCGGGACGGTCCGAAGGACCAGACCTCAGATGCGCAATTGCGCATCGGGGAATCTCGAGATTCCGGGTTCGCGCTTCGCACGCCCCGGAATGACGGTCATCTCGGAATCCCGATCCGCTTGATTTCCCAGTGGAGCTCGATTCCAGAATTCGCTTTAACGCGCTCGCGCACGGTTTCGCCCAGCGTTTCAATATCATGCCCGGTGGCGTTGCCGGTGTTGATGAGGAAATTGCAGTGCATTTCCGAGACCTGTGCGCCGCCGACGCGAAGCCCGCGGCAACCGGCGGCGTCGATCAGTTTCCACGCGCTGTTGCCGGGCGGATTCTTGAAGGTGGAGCCACCGGTCTTTTCGCGAATCGGCTGCGCGGTTTCGCGATGGCTCTGCACCTCGTTCATCCGGGCGCGGATGGTTTCGGCGTCCGTGATCTGCCCGCGAAAGCGCGCGGAGGTAAAAATGACTGAGGGGTCGACTCCGCTGTTGCGATAGACGAACTTCATGTCGGCATTGGAGAAGACATGCTTCGTGCCGTCGCGGCCGATGCCGGTCGCCTCGACCAGTACGTCCTTGGTCTCACTTCCATTGGCGCCGGCATTCATCCGCAACGCGCCGCCGATGCTGCCGGGAATACCGAAGAAGAATTCCATGCCGCCGATGCCGGCCGCCGCCGCCGTTTCCGCCACGCGCTTGTCGAGCGCAGCCGTGCCCGCGCTTACGATATCGCCCTCGGCCCTGGTCTCGCCAAACGCCCGCGGCGACAGCCGGATCACCACGCCCGGCATACCGCCGTCGCGCACGATCAAATTGGAGCCGACGCCGACGACATAGACCGGCAATTCCTTCGGAAGCAGCTTTAGGAAATACGCGAGATCGTCTTCATCCGCCGGCGTGAACAGCACCTGCGCCGGCCCGCCGACGCGAAACCAGGTCAATTCTGCCAGCGCCTGGTTAGCCAACAGCCGCCCACGCAATTGCGGCATCGCGGCTTTCAGATCGGGCGTGATGTCGGGAAAGGTCACGAAAGCTCTCTCAACTCCAACGAAGACGTGGATGGCCCGGACAAGCCCGGCCATGACGGGGCTGGAAGTAACGCGCCCATCACCCCAACGCCTTCAATTCGCCGGGCAGTGCGTAGGCCCATTGCGTGATGTTGCCGGCCCCTAAGCAGACGACGAGGTCGCCGGGGTTGGCGATGCCGCGGACGACTTTTGCCAGTTCCGTCGAACTCGGCAGCGGGATCACTTCACGATGGCCATGCGCGCGTAGGCCGAGCACAAAATGGTCGCGGTCGATGCCTTCGATCGGCGCCTCGCCGGCCGGATAGACTTCCGCAACGATGACCGCATCGGCATCGTTGAAGCAGGTACAAAATTCCTCGAACAGCGACTGCAGGCGGGTGAAGCGGTGTGGCTGCACCGCGGCGATGATCTTGCCGGCGTAGGAATCACGCGCGGCCTTCAATACTGCAGCGATTTCGACGGGGTGATGGCCATAGTCGTCGATCACGGTGATGCCGTTCCACTCGCCGGTGCGGGTGAAGCGCCGCTTGACGCCACCGAATGCCGCGATTGCCTTGCGGATCGCTTCGTCGGAGATGCCGAGTTCGTGCGCCACCGCGATCGCCGCGGTCGCATTCGACGCGTTGTGCCGGCCCGGCATCGGCAACACGATGTCCGTTATCTCGTGCGTGGCCTCCGTCTTGCGGTCGCGGATCGCAATCTTGAACTTCGATCCGCCGGCGATCGGCGTCAGGTCCATCAGCCGCGCATCGGCCTGCGGGTTTTCGCCGTAGGTGATGATGCGGCGATCCTCGATCCGGCCGACGATGCTCTGCACCACCGGGTGATCGATGCACATCACCGCAAAGCCGTAGAACGGCACGTTCTCGACAAAATTGCGGAACGCGTCCTGGATTGCCTCGAAAGTCTTGAAGTGATCGAGATGCTCAGGATCGACATTGGTGACGATGGCGACGTCGGTCGGCAGTTTCAAAAACGTGCCGTCGCTCTCGTCGGCTTCGACCACCATCCAGTCGCCCGCTCCCAGCCGCGCATTGGTGCCATACGCGTTGATGATGCCGCCATTGATGACGGTCGGGTCGAGATTGCCGCCGTCGAGCAGCGCCGCGACCATCGATGTCGTCGTGGTCTTGCCATGGGTGCCGGCAATCGCGACGCAGCTTTTCAGCCGCATCAGCTCGGCCAGCATTTCGGCGCGACGCACCACCGGGATGCGCTGCGCGCGGGCCGCCATCAGCTCGGGATTGTCGCGCTTGATCGCGGTCGAGACGACGACCACGTCGGCGCCGTCGACATTCTCGGCCTTGTGGCCGACCGAAACCTTAACGCCCTTATCCCGCAGCCGCGCGACATTGCCGCTTTCGGAGGCGTCCGAGCCCTGCACGGTGTAGCCGAGATTGACCAGCACTTCGGCGATGCCGCTCATGCCGATGCCGCCGATCCCGACGAAGTGAATGGGTCCGATCTCGCGCGGCAGTCTCATGGGCTTGTCCTTGGCCGTCGTCGCCCGCCTTGTGCGCAATTGCGCATTGGGCGGGTCGATCCAGTATTCCGCGAAGCCAGTATTCCTAGAGCCAAGGCTCAAATCAGGCGCCGCGGCTTACTGGATGCCCCGCTTTCGCGGGGCATGACAAGCGCTTTTTGGGCCGACGTGGACGTCAAATTCCTGCCGTTTTCATCACCAAGTCGGCCAGCCGTTCCGCGGCATCGAGCCGGCCGACCTGGCGGGCGGCGGCGGCCATCGCGGTCAGCCGGGCGGGCTCGGCGGCAAAGGCAGAGATTTCGGCGGCCAGCCGGTCGGAGGTGAATTCTCCTTGCGGAATCCGCAAAGCGCCGTCCACCTTCGCCAATACGCCGGCATTGGCGAACTGGTCCTGGTCGATCGCCCCTGGCAATGGCACCAAAATCGAGGGCCGGCCGATCGCGGCGAGTTCCGCCACGGTGCCGGCGCCGGAGCGCGAGACCACGAGATGGCTGGACGCCAGCCGCGCCGGCAGGTCGGTAAAAAATGGCGCGAGCTCGGCCTCGATCTTGAGCCGGTCGTAGACTGCACGCACCCGCGCCATGTCTTCCTCGCGTACCTGCTGCGTCAGGGCGATGCGGCTCCACAGCACCGGCTCGAGCCGTTCGATCGCGCCCGGCACGATGTCGCTCATCACCCGCGCGCCCTGGCTGCCGCCGACCACCAGCAAGCGCAGCAGCCCGTTAGGTTCCGGAGACGCAAACGGCTGCGCGGCGGCGGCAAGAATCGCCGGGCGCATCGGCGTGCCGACCGTGGTCGTCTTTCCCGCGAGCGAGGGATCGCGATCGAGCACGCCGGGCAGCGAGGTCGCGATCGCATTGACGCACTTGGAGAGAAAACGGTTGGCGCGGCCGAGCACGGCGTTGGCATCATGAATGATGCCGGGCACGCCGAGCAGCCGTGCCGCGATCAAGGGCGGCAGCGTCGGATAGCCGCCGAAACCGACCACGGCCGCGGGCTTCAGCCGCCGCACCAGGCTGAACGCTACGCCCGTTCCGTAGCCGAGCATGATAATGGTTCGCGCCAGCGACAACGGATTACGGCCGCGCACGGTCTCGCTCGGCACCACGTCGATATTGTCGCGGGTAAAGAGCCCGCTATAGCGCAGCGCGCGGGCATCGGTCGCAAGCCGCACGCGCAAGCCCCGCTTGATGAGTTCAACCCCGAGCGCTTCAGCGGGAAACAAATGGCCGCCGGTGCCGCCGGCAGCCAGCAGAATAAGAGGAATGTTGTCCATGGCTTCAAATAGCCGACGCCGCAGCGCTAGTCACGCCCTCAGGCGTAGCCGCGCGCCACGCCGGCCGCGTTCATCGATTCCACCTCGGTGCGCGGGCGCTGCCGTGTCAGCGCCAGCATCATGCCAACGCCATAGGCCAGCGAGATAATCGACGAGCCGCCATAGGAGATGAAGGGCAGCGTCATGCCCTTGGCGGGGATCAGTTGCAGATTGACCGCCATGTTGATGGCAGCCTGCATGCCGAACAGGATCGCAAGTCCCGACGCCGCAAAGCGCGAGAACATGTCCTCGCTCGCGTAGGCTCGTGTCAGCGTGCGGATTACGACGAAGGCGAACAGCCCAACCAGCGCCAGGCACAGGATGATGCCGAATTCTTCCGCCGCCACCGCGAACACGAAATCGGTGTGGCTGTCCGGCAGGCTGCGCTTGGCGATGCCTTCGCCGGGCCCGAGCCCGAACCAGCCGCCGTTCCAGAAAGCTTCCATTGCCATGTCGACCTGGAAGGTGTCGCCGGATGCCGGATTCAGGAAGCGCCTGATGCGGCCTGCGACGTGCGGAACCAGCAGATAGGCGCTGAACAACCCGGCCATCGCGACGCCGGCCAGGCCGGCTACCCAGATCATCCGCATGCCTGCGATGAAGAACAGCGCGCCCCACACCATCAGGATCAGCATGGTCTGGCCGAAATCCGGTTCCATCACCAACAGCGACACCAGCGTCAGCAGCAGCACCATCGCCATCGAGGTCGCCGGCATTTCCGGCCGCTTGGTCGATTCCGCAAACAGCCAGGCCGCCACCACGACGAAGGCGGGCTTGGCGGATTCGGAAGCCTGGATGTTGACTCCGAGCAGCGTGATCCAGCGCCGCGATCCCTTCACCTCCGCACCGAAGACGAGCGTCGCGACGATCAAGAGAACGCTCACCACGAACACCAATAGCGCAAGACGGCGGATCTGCCTGGGCGGCAGGAACGATACCCCAATCAGCACCAGGAGAGACGGTAGCAGGAACAGCATGTGCCGGCTGAAGAAGTGGAACGGATCAAGCCCGATCCGCGTCGCCACCGGCGGGCTCGCCGCCAACGACAGGATGACGCCGCCCAGCATCAGCGCCATGATCGCGCCAAGCAGCAGCTTATCCACGGTCCACCACCAGTCCGAAAACGGGGTGCGTTGGTCACGGGCGAGCATGGGCGTTCCCAAAATGGCAGAGGTAACGCCCATTGGTGGGGCAGGATGGTTTATGGGGGGTTAATGGGACGGGTAACTTTTGAGAAATCCGGCAGCGCCACCCATCCGACAGTCAAATTACCTTGTCTCGGCCGCGATCAGCTCTTTGCCGTCCATGGTCGTGATCGTCAGCCGCACCTGTTCGCCGCCGGCGCCGAGAGGAAGCGCAGCGGAAATGCGATTTCCGTTCTTCGGGTCGGCTTCCACGGCGTCGTTGAACAATATCGCATCGCCGCGCTTCAATGTTACGCGCAACGGCGTGGCCGGCTCGATGCTGAAGAACTGAAGCTTCACATCTGGGGCCGCGGCCGAGAGATTGATCAGGATATTCTCGTTCGCATCCGTCACGTTGCTCATGCCGACGATCGGGCTGTAGGTCTCCGTAACAGACACTTCGCTCCCTGCAGGAAGTTTGGCGCGGTGGAAGAACTGGTCCGACACGCCCGCCCACAATTCGACGTAAGGCCGCGCTTCGCTCGGGTCCTTGCGTGCGTCGGTTTCATTCGTGAACGACGGAAATCCCCACGTCCACATCTTCAAACCCCGCGTGACGGTATTGTCCGCGATGCGGATGATCCCCTCCTCGTTGTCGTGATTGATCACACCCCAGAAGTTTCCGCCCTGCATATCGGGCGCCGCGTACGCGATACCCATTGTCGGCCAGTTCTTGAAGTAGCGCAGTTTTTCGAAACGGCTCTTGCCTGGACCAAAGCTCTCATCACCTTCAGACAGGTTGGCCGACCAGGCAGGCGTGCTGTAGGCCTCGATCGGCGCGATGATTTCGGCGCCGCCGGTCGTCTTGGGGTTCTTCGGGTCCGAGCCCGGTGCGAGTGTCGTGCACGTCCAGTACTCGTAATCGATCGCGTAGGGTTGCGGGTTCTTCAGCACCACGCGCGCATCAAGAGCGGCGCGGTCCGCTTTCAGCGTGACGTAGTAAGTCGCTTCGACACCCGTCGATCCCTTGAGAAACTGCGTTGGCGCTGCCGAATACGCAAAATCATCCTTGAGCGACATCGATACCGTCACTTCGCCGGCACTCTCCTTCAAGACCTTAAAATTCCACGGCTTCAGCCATGCCTTGCCGTGCTCGGCATCGGGAAACGTCGGGAAGATGCCGCCATACACCATCAGCCAGTCGTAATAGAAATTGCTGGCGTTGATGCCGTAAGGCACGCCTACTTCGGTGCGATAAAGTTGTTCATGGCCAGTCGGCTTGTAAATGATGGAAAGAATACGTCCGCCATATTCAGGCAAGAGCGTTACCTTCAGATAACGATTCTCGATCACGTAGGTCTTGAACGTGCGATCGACGATGGTCTTCTTGTCGAGCGACCCGCTGACGAATCCGCTTTCCGCAGAGGTCGCGTACTGGACGGTGCTCCACGAAATCGTCGACTCGCTGAGAGTCACACTGTCGGATATCGGCGACGCCGCATCCACGGCGGAATGAAACGAAGGCCGCCAATAGTGCAGCCGCGAAACGAACCCGGGTGCGTGCGGGAACACGAGTGCCATTTACGACGCTCTTCGAATGAGCAGGAGCGACCATCCAGTACGCCCGCGACAATTTCGAAATTGCGGCATGCCGGCTCATTCAGCCGAGAGCAATCCCTTCAACATAGGCACCTCCGGCACGTCGGAAACCCGGTCTCGCGCCGCGCGAAGCAGATCCTGATCGGCTTTAGGAAGGGACGGCAAATCACCGTCCTTAAAGAAACCCATAGCCCTGAGAGGAACTGCGGGATCTCGTCGGTAGTTTACCGCAAACGCCCCCAACGCCTTTTCCAGCGAAACACCCGCGGAGAGCATTGCAGAAATGTCGCGATAATCCTTGGCTTCAGCGCGATCCAGAATCGCCTTCAGTTTGGTGGCAAGCAGGTCTTCGAGCGAGGCTACGAAAAGTACCGAATCCCGTGTTCGAAGCGGATCGTTGATCCGCCCAAGCGCGAGCCCGCCAAAGAAGGATACCTTGACCGATCCGGACGACATCGGCACGTCCATGACCAGGGAATTTTTGTCTTCCTGGATCGTCCGTGCATTCCGGACAAATTGAAAACTTGTCTCGATACGCGCTTTGTCCAAGGGTTCGGCCTTGAAGAAATCAAAATCGATCGAGACGCGATGACCCAAGTGGAGCGCAACGGCAGTGCCACCATACAACACGAATGACAGATCGGGTGCCGGAGCCAGTTGAGGCCAGATTTCCTTCTGGGCCGACGGAAGGATTTCGATGCGAGGTTCAAACGGATCCGGCATCGAACGATCTCACCGGAGCGGCGTCGGGTATCCGGCGGCCGGTTGCGTGCATCAAGCGGCCACGCCAAAATTCCCATGACCGCTCATCGATCCATCCCGGCTGCGCCTGAAGCATCGTTTCGGCAAGTCGATCGTAGCCAACCACCTGCTCCAACCGCCTCACCTCCTCAAAACCCGCCAGGCTCATCGCCTGGGCGAGAATCCTGATATCCGAGCGGGGCTGAGGACCAACAGGCTCCCACCAAAAAAACTTCCTCTCCAGATCAGACAAGAATTCCTTGGGGAGGTCGCGGGTCGGTGAAGTTTCCATGGCAGTAAGTTTAGCACGAGCCGCCAAACTAAGCCAGTCGGGCCCAAGTGGAGCCGACGGTTCGGCCCTCACACCACCGGCTTCACACCCGGCAGCGCGGTCACCAGATCGCGGAACGCAGCGCCGCGGATTTCGAAATTGCGGTACTGGTCGAACGAGGCGCAGGCGGGGGACAATAGCACCACGGGATCGACGAGCCCTGACGCTTCGGCGTCGCGAGCGGCGTTGGCCACTGCCACGTCGAGCGTCTCCGAAATCTCGTGTGGCACGCGCTCGCCCAGCGTTCCCGCAAACTCCTGCGCGGCTTCGCCGATCAGATAGGCTTTTCGGATGCGCGGAAAGTATTCGGTCAGCCCCGTAATGCCGCCCTGCTTCGGCTTGCCGCCGGCGATCCAGAAGATGTCAGAGAAGGACGACAGCGCATGCGCGGCGGCGTCGGCGTTGGTGCCCTTGGAGTCGTTAACGAACAGCACGTTGCCGCGGCGGCCGACCTGCTCCATGCGGTGCGCCAGCCCCGGAAAGCTGCGCAGACCGTTTTGCAGTGTATCGATGGAGATGCCCATCGCCAGCGCGCAGGCCGAAGCGCATGCCGCATTCTGCGCGTTGTGCAGGCCGCGCAGCGAACCGATGCCGCCCAGCCTTGCGATCTCGTTGCGCGCGCCGCCGGAGGCCTGCACGATGATCTCGCGCTCGACATAGACCCCGTCGGGCAAGGGATTCTTCACGGAGATCCGCACCACGCGCTTTCCCGCCTGGTCGAGCCGGTCGGCGATGTTGCGACACCAGATGTCGTCGACGCCGACGATCGAGGTGCCCTGCGGCTGCACGCCGGCAACCAGCCGCGCCTTCACCGCGGCATAGTTTTCCAACGTGCCGTGGCGATCGATATGGTCTTCGCTGACATTGAGGAGAATGCCGACGGAGGGATCGAGCGAGGGCGCGAGGTCGATCTGGTACGACGACATTTCCACCACATGCACGCGTCCCATCCGCGGCGGCTCCAGCGAGAGGATCGCGGTGCCGATATTGCCGCCCATCTGGGTATCGTAGCCCGCGACATCAATCAGATGCGCGATCAGCGCCGTCGTGGTGGACTTGCCGTTGGTGCCGGTGATGGCGACGAAGGGCGCCTCGGGCGCGTGACGGCGGCGCTCCCGGCAAAACAGTTCGATGTCGCCGATCACCTCAATGCCGGCCTGCCGCGCCATCAGTACGGACCAATGCGGCGCCGGATGCGTCAGCGGCGCGCCGGGGGTGAGGACCAGGGCCGAGAAATTCGACCACGATACGGTGCGCAGATCGGCCGTGGTGAAACCGGCCTGCGCCGCCTTGGCGACATTGTCGGCGCTGTCGTCGCCCGCGATCACTTTCGCGCCGCCGGCCTTGAGCGCGTGGCAGCTCGCCAAGCCCGAACCGCCGAGGCCGAAGACGGCGACCGTCTTGCCTGCAAAAGAAGTGATGGGAATCAAGCTATCACCGCAGCTTTAGCGTTGAGAGGCCGGCCAGCGCCAGCATCACCGAGATGATCCAGAACCGGATCACGATCTGCGGTTCGGTCCAGCCCTTCTGCTCGAAATGATGATGTAGTGGCGCCATCCGGAACACGCGTTTTCCGGTCAGCTTGAACGAGGTCACCTGCACGATCACGGAGACGGCCTCCAGCACGAACAATCCGCCAATCACGGCGAGCACGATCTCGTGCTTCACCGCGACCGCGGTCGCGCCGAGCATGCCGCCGAGCGCGAGCGAGCCGGTGTCGCCCATGAAGATCGAGGCCGGTGGCGCGTTGAACCAGAGGAAGCCGAGGCCGGCGCCAAGCACCGCGCCGCACAGCACCGCGAGCTCGCCGGTGCCGGCGACGTAGCGGATCTGCAGATAATCGGAGAACACCGCATTGCCGGTCAGATACGAGATCATGCCGAAACTGGCGGCGGCGATCATGACGGGCACGATCGCAAGCCCGTCAAGGCCGTCGGTCAGGTTCACCGCGTTGCCGGCGCCGACAATGACGAAGGCGCCGAAGATCACGAAGAACCAGCCGAAATTGATCGCGACATCCTTCAGGAAGGGCACTGCGAGCGAGGTCGATGTCGCATCGCGGCCGAGCCGCACCAGCGCGTAGCAGGCCGCGAGCGCAATCACCGCTTCGATCAAAAGCCGCAGCTTGCCGGCAAAGCCGCTATGGCTCTGTTTGGTCACCTTCAGATAGTCGTCGTAAAATCCGACGAAGCCGAAGCCGAGCGTCACCGCGAGCACGATCCAGACATAGGGGTTGAGCGGATTGGCCCACAAGAGCGTCGCCACCACGAGGCCCGACAGGATCATCAGCCCGCCCATCGTCGGCGTGCCCTTCTTGGAGATCAGATGCGACTGCGGGCCGTCGGTGCGGATCGGCTGGCCCTTGCCCTGCCTGAGCCGCAAATGATCGATGATCCAAGGCCCGAACAGGAATACGAACAGCGCGCCCGTCACCATCGCCCCGCCGGTGCGGAAGGTGATGTAGCGAAACACGTTGAAGAAGCCGCGGAAGATGCCAAAACCGGGAACAGTATTGGAAAGCTCGATCAGCCAGTAAAACATTCAGGTAGGCCCTATCACGCGGCTTGGTTGCGCCGTCTTTAGCGGGAAGCGCTCCGGAAACGCCTTGATAATCGTTTTCATCCTCAAACCAAGCAAATCTTGGTCAAGCATAAGGTATTGACGAATCGCCTCTCGCGGAAGCAACGAGCGCGCCAATTTACGCTTTTGCCTGCAAGGCAGCCAGCAGCCTGGGCACAAACTTGTTCACCCAGAACATTTTTTTGCTGCCCTTGACCACCACCACGTCCCCGTCCCGCAGCAATGCGGCGATTTGTTGGGGATCGAGCGTCGTCGGATCTTCGTGCCAGCCAAGCGCCCGCTCTGCCGGCACGAGGTCGTATAGATGGCGCATCAATGGGCCGACGCAGTAGATGCCGTCGAGGCCCGGCAGGTCCTTCGCGAGTTTCTCGTGATACGCCGGCGCATCGGCGCCCAATTCCAGCATGTCGCCGAGAATGGCAACACGCCGGCCTGATGTCACCGGCCGCGCCTTCAGGCTGCCGAGCGCGGCCACCATACTGGCCGGATTGCCATTGAAACTGTCGTCGATCACGGTCACGCCGTGGACCTTCTGCTCCACGCCGCGGCCGGTCATGATGCCGACATCGCCGAGTTCCTTCGCCAGCGCCACCGGATCGAGCCCCGCGGCATGGATCGACGCCAGCGCGGCCAACGCGTTCTGCAGACGATGCGGCGCACCGGGCGTCAGGCCGAATTCGATCCGGCTGCCGTTCACCTGCGCAGCGACGTTCCAGCTCTCGCCTTCCGGCGTATGCCTCAATGCGTGAATATCCGAACCTTCGCCGAAGCGAACGACCTTGCCGTTCCATTCCGGCGCCGCGACATCTTCAGGCAATACCAGCACGCCATCTTTCGGCAGGCCCTGCGCGATGCTCACCTTCTCGCGCCGGATCGCCTCCAGGCTGCCGAGCTTTTCCAGATGCACCGGCTGCACGTTCACCACCAGCGCGACCGTCGGTTTTGTCAGCTCGCTCAGCCGCGCGATCTCGCCGGTCTGGTTCATGCCCATCTCGACCACCCACACGCTCGCTCGCGGGCTGGCATTGCACAGCGTCAGCGGCACGCCCCAAAAATTGTTGAAACTGCTCGGGCTCGCGTAGGCGGCAGGATAGGCAGCGAGGAATTCCTTGGTGCTGGTCTTGCCGGCGCTGCCGGTGAGCCCGATCACCGGACCGGCAAAGCGCGCCCGCGCCGCGCGCGCCAGCGCCCACAGGCCATCGATCAGCGTATCCTTGACGATCAACTGCGGAACGCGGACGCCGTCGACGGCGTGTGGAACGATCATCGCCACCGCGCCGGCCGCCTCGGCCTTGCCGGCGAATTCCCAGCCGTCGCGCGCGCTGGCGAAACTGGAGATGAAGCCGCCGCTCGGCGTGCCGCTCAATGCCACGAACAGGCTTCCGGGCTTCACCAGCCGGCTGTCCTGCGTGACGAAATCAGTCGGCGTGTCCGGATATTCGCCCGACAGCCCCAGCGCGCGCGCAACCTCGGCAACCGTCCACAATGGTGTCGCGCTCATGCCATCCTCGCTGCGAGCGCGGCCGCCACCGCCTCGTGATCGCTGAATGGCAAAACCTTGTCGCCGACGATCTGGCCGGTCTCGTGCCCCTTGCCGGCGATCAGCAATGCATCGCCAGGCTGTAGCGCCGCGATCCCTGCCCGGATCGCTTCCGCGCGATCGCCGATGTCGGTTGCGCCCTTCGCCGCAGCCAGAATGGCGGCGCGGATTGCAGCCGGATTTTCGCTACGCGGATTATCGTCGGTAACGATGACCTGATCGGCATTCTCGGCCGCAATCGCGCCCATGATGGGACGCTTGCCGGCGTCGCGGTCGCCGCCGGCGCCGAAGATGACGACAAGCTTGCGCTTCGCGTAAGGCCGCAGCGCCTGCAGCGCCTTGGCCAGCGCATCCGGCTTGTGCGCGTAATCGACGAAGATCGGCGCACCATTGTGCTCGCCGACCCGCTCCAGCCGGCCCTTGGCGCCTTCGAGATGCTCGAGCGCGTCGAACACCGCGGCCGGGTCGCTGCCGGTGCCGACCGAAAGTCCTGCGGCGACCAGGGCGTTCTCGATCTGGAATTCGCCGACCAGCGGCAGCTTGACCGTGTAGTTGCGCCCGCGGTGTTCGAGCGCGAGATCTTGCGCAAATCCTTCGACGGTGACGCCGACAAGGCGGATGCCTTCGCCCGCGCCATCTGCGTTGCCGCCGACGGCAATGATCCGCAAACCCCGCGCCTGCGCCGCCTCGATCACTTGCTGCGAACAATCATGATCGGCCGAAATCACGGCCGCGCCATCCGGCACGACGAGATCGCGGAACAGTCGCAGTTTCGCGGCGAGGTAATGCGCCTCGTACGGATGGTAGTCCATATGGTCGCGCGAGAGATTGGTGAAGCCGCCGGCGGCGATGCGCACGCCGTCGAGCCGGAACTGGTCGAGCCCGTGCGAGGAGGCCTCGAAAGCCAGATGCGTCACGCCGTCGCCCGCGATCTCGTCGAGTTGCCTGTGCAGCGCGATCGGATCCGGCGTCGTCAGCGAGCCGTAGACCGTGCGCTTTTGCGACACCAGACCGATGGTGCCGATGCTAGCGGACGCATGACCGAGCCGTTCCCAGATCTGGCGCGTGAACGCCGCGACCGAGGTCTTGCCGCTGGTCCCGGTCACCGCCGCGATGGTCGCCGGCTGACGCGGATAAAATCTCGCCGCCGCCAGCGCCAGCGCGCGGCGCGGGTTCGGCGTGACGACAAAGGGAACGCGAGCGTGCGAAGAGACACGCTCGCCGGCGATCGCTACCGCGCCCGCCTTGACCGCGGAATCAATGAAGCGCGCGCCGTCGGTTTTGGTCCCCGCGAGCGCGAAGAACAGATCACCGGGCTTCACCGCGCGGCTGTCGGCGCTAAGGCCTTTCACATCGACAGCTTCCGCCTGCGGCTCGATCGCAGCGTCATCGCTGAAGAGGTCGCGAAGTTTCATCTTGTTCCAGTCCGGCCCGGCGCAGTTTGGCGCGCGTGGATCATGATCCGATTTGGATCATGATCCATCTCTATTTTGGGAGCATGATCTCCGCGCAAACGCTTCGCGTTTATCGCGAGGGAAAACCGGTCTCCACTTTTCCGGATCATGCTCCTCCTACGCCTTACTGGGTTGTCTTCGATGCTGCAAGAATAAGGCGGTCGGACGGCGGCAGGTCGAAGCGCGGCTCAATGCCCAGGAGTGGGCCGATGCGGGCAATCACCTTGCCGCCGGTCGGCACCGCGTTCCAGCCCGAGGTGATGAAGCCATGGGTTTCCGGCAACGCCTTCGGCTCGTCCAGCATGACCAGCAACTGATACTGCGGATTGTCAGCCGGGATGATCGCGGTGAAGGAATTGAGCACCTGTTTCTTGGAATAGCGGCCATTGACCACCTTTTCCGAGGTGCCGGTCTTGCCGCCGATATAGTAGCCCTTCACGTCGGCCTTTTTGGCGGTTCCGATCTCGGCGTTCAGCCGCATCAGATAGCGCATCTTCTCGGAGGTTTCGGTTCGGAGCACCTTCTTGGCGATGGCCCGCGCCTCTTCTTCCGACCGCTTGAGGAAGGTCGGGGGAATCAAAAGACCGCCATTGATGCAGGCATTGATGCCCATCACCGCCTGCAGCGGCGCCACCGCGATGCCATGGCCGAAGGAAGCCGTGATGGTGTTGAGCTCGGTCCAGCGCTTCGGCACGATTGGGGATGCGCTTTCCGGCAACTCGGTGCGCAGCCGGTCCATCTGGCCGAGCTTTTTCAGGAATGCCTTGTGGGCTTCCACGCCTTGCGCCAGCGCGATCTTGGCCGCGCCGACGTTGGAGGAGAAGGTGAACACTTCCGACAGCGTGATCGCGCGGCCGACCGGATGGGTGTCGTGAATGGTGAACTTGCCGAACTTCAGCGTCCCGCGCCCGTCATAGAGCGTGTTGAGGTTGGCCTTGCCGGAATCCAGTGCCATCGCCAGCGTCAGCGCCTTGAAGGTCGAGCCCATTTCGAACACGCCCGTGGTGAGGCGGTTGATGCGCTCGGGATCGTGCGCTTCTTTCGGATTGTTCGGATCGAAATCCGGCAGCGACACCAGGGCTACGATCTCGCCGGTCCTGACATTGGAGACGAGGCCGGAAGCTGCCTTGGCCTTGTACTTCTCTTTCGCCTTCAACAATTCGTCGCGCAGCGCGTGCTCGACGCGCAGGTCGATCGACAGTTCCACCGGCTTTTGCAGCCGATCGGTGGCGAAGCCGGCGCGGTGCAGGTCGGCCAGACCGTTATTGTCCAGCCACTTCTCCATCCCGGCGATGCCCGCGTTGTCGATGTTGACGAGGCCGATCAGGTGCGCGACCGCGGCGCCGGTCGGATAGACGCGCTTGTTCTCGCGCAGGAAACCGATGCCGGGAATGCCGAGCTTGTGAATGTCGTGCTGCTGTTTTGGCGTGATCTCGCGCTTCAGCCACACAAATCCCTTGCGCGACGACAGGCGCGTGCGCGCCTCCGCGGTGTCGAGGTCCGGCAGCGCGGCGGTCAAGAGTTCGATTGCCTCGTCCTTGTCGATGATGCGCCTGGGCTCGCCGAACAGGCTCGGCGCCTTGACGTCGGTCGCCAGCACCTCGCCGTTACGATCGACGATGTCGGGCCGCGCGGTTGCAATCGCGTCCTGCGAGGCGGCGCGGCGGCCGCCGTGGCTGTCGGCGCCGACGGCGAACATCACCAGACGTCCGGCCAGCACAGCATAAATTGCCGCAAATAGCAGGATCGCAAGGCCCACCCGCGCCCGCGCCTTGACGGCGCGGTCGACGTTGCGCCCATAGAGCAGGCTGCGGATCAGCCGCCGCCGCCACGGTTCCGCGGGCCTTCTGGAGTTGGCAAGCGCGCGGCCGGTCATTGCCGATCTCCCGGTGCGGGCACGGAGCCGGTCGTGGACGGCGCCTCGGCGGCAGCCTCGATGGTGTTGATCATCGCGCCGATCGGATCAGGCGCACCCGGCCGCGCAAAAGCCGGCGGCCGTTCCGGCAAGTTCTTCAGTTGGTCATATTGCGTGGCGACCAGCGGCTTCAGGCTGAGATGGCGCTCGGCAAGCCCCTGCAGCCGCAGCGGCGCATCGAGCTTGGCCCATTCCGCGCGCAGCGCCGCAATCGCATCGCGCTGCTCGCGTATCTCGGCGTTGAGCCGCAGCACACGCTCGACGCGCGCGGTCGATTCCATCTTGATCCGGTAGACATAGGCGGCTGCGAACACCAGCACGCCGATGACGAGGAAGTGGATGATCCGCATGATCAGCCTCCCCTCATCACGTCGGCAAGGGTCGGCCACGCCGGCAGGCGGCCTGCTGCATGCGCCGGCGCTGCGGTGCGCTCGGCAGCGCGAAGTTTTGCCGAACGCGCGCGCGGATTGGCGGCAAGCTCGGCTTCACCGGGGATCACCGGACGCTTCGTCAGGATCTGAAAACTCGGCGCCGCCTGCGCCACTTCGGGCAAATGCCGCGAACCGCCGCCAGCCTTGCCGCGCGCGTTGAGGAAATCCTTGACTATGCGGTCTTCCAGCGAATGGAACGAGACGACCACCAGCCGCCCGCCGGGCTTCAGTACGCGCTCCGCCGCCGCAAGTGCGAGATGCAGTTCGTCGAGCTCGGCGTTGACGAAGATCCGCAAGCCCTGAAACGTGCGCGTCGCCGGATGAATTTCGTTCGGCTTTGAGCGCACCACCCTGCCGACGATATCGGCCAGTTGTTGGGTCGTCGTAATCGGCGCCTCTTTCCGCGCCGCCACGATGGCGCGCGCCACCGCGCGTGAATGGCGCTCTTCGCCGAAGATATAGATGATGTTGGCGAGGTCACTCTCGGAGGCCTTCGCCACCACATCGGCCGCCGTCGGCCCGTCGTGACCCAT
Organism: Bradyrhizobium sp. sGM-13; assembly: GCF_018398875.1. Taxonomy (GTDB): domain Bacteria; phylum Pseudomonadota; class Alphaproteobacteria; order Rhizobiales; family Xanthobacteraceae; genus Bradyrhizobium. The sequence continues at coordinate 135,591 of NZ_JAGWDK010000010.1, forward strand.
CCGCATGTCGAGCGGGCCGCCGAGCCGGAACGAGAAGCCGCGCTCGGCCTGATCGAGTTGCATCGAGGAAACCCCGACGTCCATCACGACGCCGTCCACCGCAGGCACACCTTGCGCCGCGCAGATTTCGGCAAGGTTGGAGAATCGGTCCTCGACCAGGGTCAGCCGGCCACCGGACTGCTCGACCAGGTCGAACCCGCCGGCCACCGCCGACCGGTCGCGGTCGATGCCGATCACCTGCGTTCCCGGAACATCGAGAATCGCGCGGCTGTAGCCGCCGGCGCCGAAGGTCGCGTCGACATAGATGCCGCCGCCCCGGGGATCGAGCATCTCGATCGCCTCGCGGCCAAGCACCGAGATGTGGCGCGGCGCAGCCGGGGTCATGCGCCGTCCTCTGGCGTTTTCCAGTCTGTGGTACGAAAACTCGACGCGAACGGGCCCATTGCGCCTCAAATCTCTGCGCTTCGCCGGGCTTTTCCGGCCAAATGGCCGCGAACAGGTGGGATTGCCGCCTCTCGCCCGGCCCCGCGACCCCTCATTTCCAGACGGAATTTGCTGGGTTGCCATGGCAATTTCGAGCGTGAAAGAGGGCCTCGGCCGCCCCAACCCGGTTCGGCTATTCACCACTTAGTAACGGCACTTAGCGTTAAGAAAGCGTTGATGGTCGGCCGCGGGTTTTCCGCGCTTTCGAGACATCGAAAAAGAGTGATGCGCCTCGCCCACACCTGGTCAAAATACGAGAGGGAACTCGGCCGCCGCATTGCGCGGGCACGCGGTAAATGAATAGTAAACGATATTGCCGTTCGAACACGATGTTGCCGCTCTGCCGCCCGGTTTGGGTTTAAAAAATGGCTTCTGGTTCGTTCACATCTGCTGGTATTGATTCGAGGCGTCAACGCGCCCTTCCCGTTCCCAGGGCCAACGCCGACATGAAGACCTTTACCCCGGATTCCTCGATCGCATCCGACATCATCCCGTCGCCGAACTATGGCGACCGCAACGACGGCCGCCTCGCCGATATGATCCTGCTGCACTACACCGGCATGCCGGATGTGGAAGGCGCGATCGCCCAGCTCTGCACCCCCGGCACCGACGTCTCAGCACATTACATCGTGCTGGAGGACGGCCGCATCGTGCAGAGCGTGCCGGAAGCCAAGCGCGCCTGGCACGCCGGCGTGTCCTGTTGGGCGGGCGAGGAAGACATCAATTCCTGCTCGATCGGCGTTGAGATCATCAACAGCGGCCACGATTGGGGCTATCCGGATTTCCCATCGCGCCAGATCGCCGCCGTGATCGCGCTGTGCCGCGGCATCATGCTCCGCCGCAAGATACCTGCGCATCGCGTGCTCGCACATTCCGACGTCGCGCCGGCGCGCAAGAAGGATCCCGGCGAAAAATTCCCGTGGCACTTGCTGGCGAATTCCGGCGTCGGCCATTGGGTGCAGCCGGCGCCGATCGTGCGCGGTGAAACGCTCAAGCTCGGCAGCATCTCAGACGGCGTCGCCAACATGCAGGCGGCGCTCGCCAAATACGGCTACAACATCCCGACCCACGGCAAGTTCGACGGTCCGACCATGGAAGTGGTCACCGCATTCCAGCGCCACTTCCGACCCGCGCGTGTTGACGGCATCGCCGATCACTCGACCATGAGCACGCTGCACGCGCTATTGGCGAGCCTGCCGGCGGAGGCGATGACGACGGTGGCGGCGCGGTAGTTCTCTCGCAATGACGGAATGACCTCCGTCGGTCTCAGCCCATCTCAGCGATCCGCCGCGCATAATATCGCCGCAGCGGCTCAAGCTGCGTTGCCGCGGTCGCGGCCAGATAGGCTTCGCGCGCCGCATCGCGCCGGTCCAGCCGGCGCAGCAAATCGGCGCGCACGGCCGGCAGCAGTTCATAGCCTTTCAGTCCGCCCCGCGCCTCCAGCGCATCGACCAGATCGAGCGCGCGTGCCGGGCCGTCGACCATCGCTATGGCAGCGGCGTGATTGAGTTCAATCACCGGCGACGGACTGATCCGCAGTAGCACTTCATACAGCCCGGCGATCTGCGGCCAATCGGTATCTTCATAGCTCGGCGCCCGCGCATGCAATGCGGCGATTGCCGCCTGCACCGCGTAGGATTGCGGCCGCCCCGGTATCCGCAACGCATCCTCCACCAGCACCAAGCCCTCGGCGATCTGGCGCTGGTCCCACAGGCTGCGGTCCTGCTCTTCCAGCAGCACGATGTCGCCGCCGGCGGTCTCGCGGCCGGCGCGGCGGGCATCGTGCAACAGCATCAGGGCGAGCAACCCCTTGATCTCGCCACGCGCTGGCATCAGCGCATCGAGCAACCTCGCCAGCCGGATCGCCTCGCGCGCCAGATCCGGCCGCATCAGATCCGCGCCGGAGGTGGCGGCATAGCCTTCGGTGAAGACGAGATAAATGACCGCAAGCACACCGCGCAGGCGCGGCTCCAGCGCTTCGCGTTCCGGAACCTCATAAGGGATGCCGGCGAGGCGAATCTTCTGCTTGGCACGCAGCAGGCGCTGCGCCATCGCTTCCTCGCTGGCCAGAAATGCGCGCGCGACCTCGGCCGTGGTGAGGCCGCATACCGTTTTGAGCGTCAGCGCGACCTGCACTTCGATAGCAAAGGACGGATGGCAGCAGGTAAAGATCAGCCGCAGCATGTCGTCGTCGACGACCCCGCCGTCGGATGGCTCGCACGACTCGGACGCATTCAGCAACAACTCATGCGTCAATTCCTGCTGCTTGCCGCGGAACGCGATGTTGCGCCTGACGCGATCCACCGCCTTGTTGCGACCGACATTGACCAGCCACGCACGTGGATTGGACGGCAGGCCGGCGGCGGGCCAGCGTTCCAGCGCCACCGCAAACGCATCCTGCAAGGCATCCTCGGCCAGATCGAAATCGCCGACGTGGCGGATCAGCGTGGACAGCGCCCGCCCCGCCTCGTCGCGAAAGATTTTTTCGATCTCGCGTGGTGTCATGCCATCGCTGGACGTCAATCATAGACCATGATCGGCCTGACCTCGATCGAGCCAACCCTGGCGGTGGGAATTCTGGCGGCAATGCCCAGCGCCTCATCGAGATCCTTGGCCTCGACCAGATAATAGCCGCCGAGCTGCTCGCGCGTCTCCGCAAACGGACCGTCCGTCGTCAACATCTTGCCGTCGCGAACGCGCACTGTCGTGGCGGTCGTCGTCGCCTGCAGCGCGTCGCCGGCCTTGAAATTGCCGCTCTGGATGATGGATTGGGTGAAGGCGCGGTATTCCGCCGTGGTTTTCTGGAGTTCGGAAGAGTTCCTTTTTGCCTCCTCGGCTTCGTTTCGATAAATCAACAACAGATACTGCATCTTGGAAACTCCTTCTTACCGGCTGGATCGCCGACACCCAGTCGAATGGGCTTCCCGCAAAACGACATCGTCACGGAAGTTTATTTTTGGCGACAGGGCGGCCCGTTCCGGCAAGCGGGGATACAAGAAACATGAACATTTGCCACCGGATATTCAGGATTTCCCGCCAACCTCCGCCAGTTTCCGCTTCAGCTCCCTGACTTCCTCAAACCGCTTCGTCACGTCGCGCATGACGGCCACGGTGCCCGCCACCTCCTGCGACGCGTTTCGCAGCAACGCGATGGTGAACTCAACCGAGATGCGGCGTCCATCCCTGGTCAACGCCGGCACCGACAGCAGATCGCCCTGGCCGTAGCGGCTCGTTCCAGTCGCCATCGTATGACGAAAGCCCGCCCAGTGCCGCGCGCGCAAATTCTCAGGGATGATCAGGTCGAGCGATTGGCCGATGGTCTCCCCGCCCGTGAATCCAAAGATCCGCTCGGCGCCGGGATTCCAGAACGTGATACGCCCCTCGCGATCGGTCGCGATGATCGCGTCGGAGACGCTCTGCAGCAGTGCTTCGCCGAGACCGGCAGGAATGTTCATCGCGCCTCCGCTACCGATCCTCAAATCGACCAGCCAGCATCAAATGCCGCCGGGCCACGTCTGTCAAAATCGCGCATATGGAACCCGATTAACATCGTGATCGCTTGACGCGGCGGCCCGGAATCCCCATTCGTAAGGCATCAGTCGGCCGGACGGCCGCTCCCGCTATGGTCGAAAGGCTGCGGGGGAGGAAAGTCCGGGCTCCATCGACATGCGGTGCCGGATAACGTCCGGCGGGGGTAACCTTAGGGAAAGTGCCACAGAGAACGAACCGCCCTCCTTCGCCTTCGGGCTTCGGAGGGTAAGGGTGAAAAGGTGCGGTAAGAGCGCACCGCGTCTCCGGCAACGGAGACGGCATGGCAAACCCCACCGGGAGCAAAACCGAATAGGGACGGCAACGCGGGCTGTTCGCGAAAGCGATAACGCCGCAGGGCTATGTCAGGCTCGCCGTCCGGGTAGGTTGCTCGAGGCCATGTGCGAACATGGTCCCAGAGGAATGGCCGTCACGTATCATTCGAAAGAATGGTGCCCTACAGAACCCGGCTTACAGGCTGGCTGATATCTTGTGAATGAGGGGCTCGGCGCGAACACGCCGGGCCCCTCGCCCATTTTGTTTGACGTCGCGCGTACCACTCTCAGTCGCGCCCCGCCTCCCCGATCGCCTGCGCCAGCCGCGCGGGGTTGCTGAAGAACATCTCATGGCTGCCGTCGCATTCGACCAGTCGGAACAGCCCCAGCCGCTCCGACAATCGCGGATGCCATGGCAGGCCGTGCGGCAGGGCAATGTCCTGCCGGCAATTGACATAGGATTTGCCGATCGGCAGCTCTGCCAGTGGACGCTTCAGCGCGATCTTGTCGGTGAACGTCTTGTACGGATGCAGGTTGAGCCTGGCATAGGCCGACTTTGCCAGTTCGAGATCGGCATCATTGATGAAGGCATCGCGCCAGATTTCGAACGGCAGCATCACGGCGTTGTTTTTGGCAGCGGCCACAGCATCGAACAGGCCGATATAGTGCGGCGGCACCATGTCGTTGAGGCACTGCCCATCCAAGGGCACGAAGGCATTGACGTAGACGAGGCGCTTGATCCTGTCCGTCAAACGGTCGGCGACGCCCGAGATCACCATCCCGCCATAGGAGTGGCCGACCAGCCTGACTTCGCGCAGATTGTTCGCTTCGATGTAAGTGACGACGGACGAGATCGCCTGTTCGAGGCCTGTTTTCTCGCGATCGTCATCCTTGTTGTTGCCGGCGACCGTCGGGCAATGCACGACATGGCCGCTTTTGCGAAGATGTTCGGCCACCGCTTCCATCTCGGCGCCAGTGTGCCACGCGCCGTGAACAAGAACGTAAATGTCTGACATTCCGTCTCCCCCTGATTTTTTGGAGATCAGACATTGATGGGGACGGCTATTCCCGGATGGCCGGATTCGGCCACCACCATCGCCTGATTGCGCCAACCTCTAGCGCTGCTGCCGGAAGGCGCCCGGCGTCATGCTGAGATATCTGCGGCATTGGCGGATGAAGTGGGACGGATCGGAAAAGCCGACCCGCAGCCCGATCCCGCCGACGCTGATGCGATCGAACCGCGGCTCGCTCAGCATCCTACGCGCCGCCGCCATGCGGCAATCGTTGAGCAACCCGCTGAACGTCAGGCCCGCTTTGTTGAGACAGCGATGCAGGGTTCGTTCCGAGACACGCAGATGTGCGGCGACGGTCGCAGCCGTCATCCCGGGTTCGGCATAGCGCAGCCGGATGACGCGGCCGATCTGGTCCAACAGCTTCGCGGCATCGCGTTGCTCGGAGGGCGCGGCCGGAATCTCGCTTCCGGATGCGAGCGCCAGCAGCGCTCCGAGCTGGTCGGTCAGAACCTGGGCAGGCAAGGGTCGCTCGATCGCCAGTTGCGGCGTCAACTGGCAAGCAAACGCGCTGAGCGCCGCGCCCCAGCCGGCGCGTCCGTCGATGCGCCGCCCGATGCGTCGCTCCGGATCGGTGATCCAGGATTCGACCCACGCGATCGGCAGCTCCAGTGATAGCGTGTTCGAGGTCAGCGGGAAGTTGAACTCGTAGCAGCGCCGCGAATCCAGCAGCACGAGATCACCGGGCTGCAGGCGGGACGCGTGGCCGTTCTGCATGGCGGTCCAGTCATTGTCGGTCTTGCACAGCAGGTAATAGTAGTTCGACGCGCTGCGCGCGAGGCTGGCTTTCCTGCGGTAGACGTGCTGCGCCGAGCCCTCGACGCGGTTGATACCGATCGTGTCGAGTTGCCCGCGCTGAACGGAGCAATCAAATCCCGACCGCACCGGCGTCGTGATGTCCATTTCAAGAAAGCATTCGCAGACGGCGCCGATCCAATAGTCGAGGCGCCGTTCCGGTTCGACCAGGCCGGTCGACCATGTCTCGATGACTGAAGTCGTTCTGGCCGCCATGGCCCTGCCCTCTGCGATCGATGTCGACCCCGGTTGGCTAGCTTGTTGGGCGGATGGTGGAGAGTCAATCCGCCGGCAACATCCCGTGGATGGGGTAACGGGACTACGCCGCGATCTTCTGGAGCAGCGCCATCAGCGCCACGGGCGCGGTGACATTCGGCGCATGGCTGGCGTCGATCTCGTAATAGCTCCAGGCGGGATCAACCTTCGTCATCCTGGCGAATGGTCCGAAGGTGTCAGCGGGCGTGATGCGGGTGGCGTAGATGTAGCTGCGCGGCAGCGTCAGCGCGCCGCCCTGCAGCTTGAGCTTGGTCTCGAAACACTTGATCGGCATGTCGACGCGACGCGCGTTGAGCCATTCGACGTCGGCGGGCGACGTATCTGGCGGCGTCGGGTTTGGCGGCACGCGCCAGCCATCGCCGCTCTTTGCAAGCTCCTGCATCCGCGCCCGCCCCGCCTCATTCAAATCGAGCAGCGACTGGCCGTCCTGCGGCACGAAGGCGTCGATATAAATGAGCTGCTTGATTTTATCACGGGCGGGGTCGGCGACGCCGGTCGCGACCATGCCGCCGTAGCTGTGGCCGATCAGCACGAAGTCCCTTAGATCTTCATACTCGATGACGGCAAGTATGTCTTCGATATGCGAATTGAGATCGATCCCCGGATGCGCCAGATGCGCGCGCTCGCCGAGACCGCTGTAGGTTGGCGTGATCAGGCGATGCCCGGCGGCCTGCATCAGCGGATGCATCTTCTTCCAGGCCCAGCCCGCGGACCACGCGCCGTGACAAACGAGGAAGGTTTTTGGAGTTACGCTCATCGGCCCGTTTCCCACCAAGTTATTGTTGAAGGCTTGGATTGCGATAGTACCTGTCCGCCGCGTCGTGTAAACGTCGGTACAAATTGCATGTCGTCATTCCGGAGCGATGCGAAGCATCGAACTATGGGGCGCCATTGCGCCCCTGAGAATTTCGAGATTCCGGGTCTGGTCCTTCGGACTATCCCGGAATGACGTGAGGGAAAGAGAAGAGTGGATCTAACCACCTACGTTATCCTACTTGCCGGCGCGCTCGCTGGCGGTTTTGTCTCCGGACTTTCCGGTTTCGGCACGGCGCTGATGGCGCTGGGGATCTGGCTTTATATCTTGCCGCCGGCCATTGCCGTGCCGCTAGTCCTGATCTGTTCGGTCAGTTCGCAAATCTCGACGCTGCCGTCGATGTGGAAAGTTCTCGACTTCAAGCTGGCGTGGCCGTTCGTCGCCGGCGGCCTTGTCGGCATGCCGATCGGGGCGCTGCTGGTCGCGCGCGCCGACCCGCAAAACTTCAAGCTCAGCGTCGGCGTGATGCTGCTGGTATTTCCCACCGGACTCTATTTCATCCGCAAGCCGATGGCCTTCCGCTTCGGCGGCCGGCCGGCAGACGCAGCCGTCGGATTTGCCGGCGGCATCCTCGGCGGCCTCGCCGGCCTATCGGGCCCGCTGCCGACCTTGTGGGCCAGCATCCGCGGCTGGACCAAGGACCAGCGCCGCGGCGTCTTCCAGATCTTCAACGGCAGCGTGCTCGGCGCCGCGCTCATGCTGCAGATCGCCAGCGGCTTTGTTGAATTCGACGTGTTCTGGCTGGCGATGCTGGCGCTGCCCGGCACGCTGATCGGTGCCCGTCTTGGCATGCGCACCTATCACGCCCTCAATGATCGAAACTTCTACGACGTCGTGCTGGCTCTGCTGTTTCTTTCCGGGGTCGGATTGGTGTGGAGCAGCATTGCTCCGAGATAGCCGCGCATAGCCGCCATGTGCTCCGAGTAGATTGCTGTACGCTGACCTGCAAAGCGGCTAACCAATCGCGTCATGAGCTCCCCTGCTTCGCGCGAGCGCCTCGGCCTGTTGCTGGGCTTCATCGGCATGGCGATCTTCGGCGGCACGCTGCCGGCGACGCGGATTGCGGTTGCGGAAATTGATCCGATTGCACTGACCGCGCTGCGCACCGCGATCGCCGGGCTGTGCTCGCTGGCGCTCCTTCTGGTGCTACGCCGACCGCTGCCGCCGCGCGCGCTGTGGCTGCAACTGATCATTGCGATGCTTTGCGTCGCGATCCTCTTTCCGCTGTTGATGTCGATGGGCATGCAGCGGGTCGACGCCTCGCATGGCGGCGTGGTGCTGGGCGTACTGCCGATCGCCACCGCGCTGGTCGCCGTCGCCATCACTCATGAGCGGCCACGGCCGCTGTTCTGGATCGCCTCCGTGGCCGGCGCCGCGCTGGTGATCGCATTCGCATTGCGGCAAGGCGGCGGCGCGCTTGTCGCCGGTGACTTATTCCTGTTCGCATCGGTTGTCGTCGCCGCGATCGGCTACGCATTCTCCGGCCGGCTCACCTCGCAAATGCCGGGCTGGGAGGTCATAAGCTGGATTCTGGTGATTGCGCTGCCGCTGTCGATCCCGGCAGCCGTGCTGACCATGCCCGCCGATATCACTCACATCGCGCTGAAACCCTGGCTCGGGCTGCTCTACGTCGCATTGTTCTCGCAATGGATCGGCTTCTTCGCGTGGAATGCGGGGTTAGCGATGGGCGGCATCGCGCGGGTTTCGCAGATCCAGTTGCTGCAACCCTTCATCACCTTTGCGCTCGCGGCGTTCTTCAACGGCGAGACCATCACGCTGCAGATCCTGCTGTTCGCTGCTGCCGTCGTGGTGACGGTCGCCATTTCGACGCGCACGCGGGCCAAGCCGGCGCCGTCACTGCCGCAGCGAGATCGCGAGCCGCCTCAGCTCGCGGCGTCCTGATCGAAACCAGCGCATCGCGCGAGCCCCTCTCGGTGCCAGAAAACATATTCCGACATCGATCGGGTTCGCAACAATACGGCTCTCACTCCGCCGCCGAAATGCGGCTGAACTCGGTGGCCTGCAGCTCGAACAGCCCGCGATAGATGCCGCCGGGGCGCGCCGTCAGCGCCGCATGCGTGCCCTGCTCGACGATCTCGCCGCGGTCGAACACCAGGATGCGGTCGAGGCTGCGCACCGTCGACAGCCGGTGCGCGATCACGATCGAGGTCCGTCCCTTCATCAGCCGCTCCATCGCCTGCTGGATCAGGCCCTCTGACTCTGAGTCAAGGCTCGAGGTTGCCTCGTCCAGGATCAGCACCGGCGCGTCCGCCAGGAACGCGCGAGCCAACGCGACGCGCTGCCGTTCGCCACCCGACAGCTTGACGCCGCGCTCGCCGACCAGCGTGCCGTAGCCCTTCGGCAGCCGCAGGATGAAGTCATGCGCGTTGGCGAGCCGCGCCGCCTGCTCGATCGCCGCCATGCTGGCGCCCGGCCGGCCATAGGCGATATTCTCGGCCAGCGTGCGGTGAAACAGGATTGGCTCCTGCTGCACGATCGCGATCTGGCTGCGCAGCGATTGCTGCGTGGCTTTCGCGACATCCTGACCGTCGATCAGGATTTTCCCGCCGCCGATATCGTAGAGCCGCTGCACCAGCTTGACGAACGTGGTCTTGCCGGAGCCGGAGCGGCCGACCAGACCGACCCGTTCGCCGGCGCGGATCTCGACCGACAGTCCATCATAGAGCGGCGCGCGGTGGCCGCCGTAATGGAACGTCACGTCGTCGAACACGATTCGGCCGCCCTGGATGTCGATCGGCTTGGCATCCGGCGCATCGGCGATGCCAATCGGCTCGTCGTGAATCGCGACCAGCTCCTCCATGTCATTGACCGAGCGCTGCAGGTTGTTGATGTGCATGCCGACGTCACGCAGATATGCATGAATGATGTAGTAGCTGGTCAGCACGTAGGTGACGTCACCCGGCGTGGCGCGGCCGGCGATCCACAGCAGGATCGCCCCGCCGATCACCGAGCCGCGAAAGCACAACAGCACGGCAAGTTGCGCCGTCGAGGTGTAGTTATAGCGGTACCACGTCCGACGCACCCGCGTGCGCCAGCGTCCGACGACGCCGGCCAGCCGCGCATCCTCGCGCGCTTCCGCGCCGAAGGACTTTACCACCGCGTTGCAGGTCAAGGCATCCGCCAGCGTGCCGCCGACCTTGGTGTCCCAAGCGTTGGAGACGCGCGCAGCCGGCGCGATGTAGTTCACCGAGAACGCCATCGTCATCGAGACATAGATGACGGTGCCGACCGCGATGACCGCGCCTAGCACCGGCCAGTGCAGCCCGAGCAGGATCATCGAGCCGACCAGCACAAATAGCGACGGCAGCAGCGCCATCAAGATGGTGTCGTTGAGCAGGTCGAGCGCCCACATGCCGCGCGTGATCTTGCGCACGGTGGAGCCGGCAAACGAGTTGGCGTGCCAGTCGGTCGAGAAGCGCTGCACGCGCGCGAAAGCGTCGCGCGACACGTCTGACATGGTCGTGAGCGTGAACGGCACGATCGCCTGCAGGCCGGTCAGGCGCAGGATTATCGACACGAATCCGAGCGCGACGATCCCGCCGAAGGCTGCAAACGCAGCCTGTCGCGCGCCCGGATCGGAGGTGCCCAGCGTCAGCGCATCGACCAGCCGGCCGGAGAAGATCGGCATGAACAGGTCGGCCGCCGTTGCCCCCAACAGGCCGCCGGTTACGACGGCGGCGCGGCCGGGCTGTTGCAGCCAGTGGCGGAACACGAACGGGATCACCACGCGTATCGCCGCGGGACGTTTGTCTGTTTGAAAGGTCATGGCGTCATCCGGCTGCGCGAATGGCGCAAACCGGCTCCATCTGGTTTTGACGCGCGGGGCGGCCTCGGGCCGAACGCATGCGTCGTTGAAAACTGTCGTTAAGTCGTTGGGAAGTTTGGAAAGATTGGGCGTCAGGCCCGGCAGAGATCGCGCTCAGCGACGCGACCGAAAAACCAGCACAAGCATCGGACGCGAGGGCGCGATCTGCGAATACATCAAAATCATGCAAATCTCCCCGGTTCGAGCGACAATGCGCAGCTTATAAATGCATCGCGGGTGATTTGCAACATGACAAGGGCGTGAGCGGCGTTGTTACGCCGCTTTTAATGCGCGTCGCCGCCAAGCGCCGCTGCGGAAGGTTTTTTTAGAACCATCACCAGCAGGCTCAGGCCGAAATAGAACACGGCCAGCATGAAGAAGGCGTCGCCATAGCCCATCACCACGGCCTGGCGGTGCACGATCTGCGACAATTGCTTCATCGCCATCAGCGCGGCGTCACCCATGCCCTGCATGCGCTGGATGAACATGTTGAGAGTATCGACCGCGGCGGCGTTGCCCCAGGTGACGCGGTCGTGCAGACGCGAGATATGCAGGTCGGTGCGCTGGTTCAGCACCTGGTTGATGACGGCGAGGCCCACCGCACCGCCGAGATTGCGCGTCAGGTTGAACAGGCCCGAGGCGTTCTTCACCCGCTCCGGCGCCAGCGTGCCGAGCGCGATCGTGTTGGTCGGCACTATCACCAGCATCAAGCCGGCTCCGCGCAAAATCTGCGGCAGCAGCAATTCGTAGAAATCATACTCTTTCGTCATCCAGGTCATCAGGTACGAGCCGAGCGCGAACAGCACAAGACCGATCGCGATCAGGTAGCGCACGTCGTACTTCGCCATCAGCCGCCCCACGACCGGGGCAGTGAGGAACATGGCGATACCAGAGACGAACATGGTCTCACCGATCATCATCGGGCTGTAGCCGCGCACTTCGGCGAGGTAACGCGGATACATATAGGTGAGGCCGTAAAGGCCGACGCCGACGCAGAACGAGATCAGGCAGCAGAGGCTGAAATTGCGGTCGGTGAAGGTCCTGAGGTCGACGATCGGCTCTCGCACGCTGAGCACGCGCCAGAAGAAGGCGATCGCCGAGATCGCACAGATCGCGGCGCAGACCGCGACCGAGGTGTCTTCCAGCCATTGCGACTGCGGTCCCTCCTCCAGCACATATTCGAGCGTGCCGAGGAAGCCGGCCATGAACAGCAGGCCCCACCAGTCGAAATGCTCGAGCAGCGCGAAATTCGGCTTGTCGAAATCGCATAGCACCCACACGCCGATGGTGATGCCGATGCCGGGAACGATGTTGATGAAGAACAGCCAGTGCCACGACATCGTGTCTGTAATGAAACCGCCGACCGTCGGCCCGATCGTCGGCGCCAGTGTCGCGACCAGGCCGATGATCGGAGCGACGATATGGATTTTCGAACGCGGAAACACCGTATAGGCGGATGCGAACACGGTCGGGATCATGCCCGCGCCCAAAAATCCCTGGATCGCGCGCCACACGATCATCTGCTCGATAGTCGAGGCAAATCCGCAGAAGAAGCTCGCGATGGTGAAGCCCGAGGCGGAAATCGCAAACAGCAGACGCGTGCCGAACGCGCGCGACAGGAAACCGGAGAGCGGGATCGCAATCACCTCGGCGATCAGGTACGAGGTCTGCACCCACGACACTTCGCTGGAACTGGCGGAAAGGCCGGCCTGAATCTGCTGCAGCGATGCCGAGACGACCTGGATGTCCAGGATCGACATGAACATCCCGAAGACCATGATGAGAAACGCAAACAGCCGCCGCCGCGGGATGCGCTCGTCGGCCGCTGCGTTCATCAGAGAAGGCGCTGCGGTGGTGGCGTCGGCCATGGTCAGCTCGGCACAGGCGCCGGGTTTTCGCCCGGGGGCTTCAAGAATAATTACTGCGGTTGAACCATCCCGGGCGCATCGAGGTCGGCCTCGCTGTCGGCGTCGGCTGCGCCCTCGCGGGTGTCGACGGTGGTGTAGACGGACATGCCGGCGCGCAGCAGGTTCTGCTTCGCGACTTCCTTCGGCACGCGAATGCGAACCGGCAGCCGCTGCACGATCTTGGTGAAATTGCCGGTGGCGTTGTCCGGCGGCAGCAACGTGAACACCGATCCCGCCGCCGGTGAAATGCTGTCGACGACGCCGGCGAATTTGCGATGGCCGTAGGCATCGACCGAGATCTTCACCGGCTGGCCCGGACGGATGCGCTTGAGCTGGGTTTCCTTGTAATTGGCGTCGATGAAGACGTCGTTGAGCGGCACCACATTGGCAAGCCGCTGCCCGGCCTGGATGAAATCGCCGGCATTGACGAGCCGATTGGAGAAGGTGCCGTCGACGGGCGCGCGCACCGAGGTAAAGGCAAGGTCGCGTTCCGCCTTGGCAAGCTGGCTCTGCAACTCCACGAGCTGCGCGCGCGCCTCGGCCTGCTGCGCCTTCGTCACCTCGACATTGTCGCGCGCGGCGTCATAGGCCGCCTGCGCCGATTTCACCGCGGCGAGGCTCTGGTCGCGGCCGGCTTCGGAGACCTCGAAGGCGGCGCGTGAGGCAAAGCCCTTGGTGCTCAGCGCCTGCTGGCGATCGAAGTCGAGGCCTGCGCGCTTCATCGCCGCTTCCGCGGAAGCGAGCTGCGCCCTGGTCTGCTCGACAGCGCTTTCGAGCGCCGTGACCTGACGGCCGATACGGTCGATGGTGGCCTGCTGGGTCGCGATCTTGCTGCGCGCGGCTTCCACCGCGATGCGGTAGTCGCCGTCGTCGATCCTGAAGATCACGTCACCGGCGCGAACGAGCGAATTGTCGCGGGGCAGGATAGCCGCGACATGGCCCGATACCCGGGCGCCCAGCGTGGTGTTGTTGGCGCGAACGTAAGCATCGTCCGTCGAGACATAGAAGCGCCCGACGAGAACGAAGTAGACGGCGTATCCGATCGCGGCCAGCGCGAGCAAGCCGAGCGCGCCGATCATGACGAATTTGCGCTTGCCCGGTTTCGCCGCCGGTGCATCGACGGACGCCGCGGCTGGCTTTTCAGTTGCGGGAGCGCCGGGCGGCTCCGCGGGACGACGCCTGGTTTCTTCCGCGACGTAAGTCCGCAACTGATCGGCGAGCTGAGAGCTCGCCTCAGGCGCGGCTTCGTCCTGAGCCCCGTCCGGTTCGGCGCGAACGACGCGTGCGGCCTGGTCTCTCGCTGCGGCCATTACCGGCCTCCCATTTCAAATGTCGCGATGCATGAGGCCACAGAAACCCGCCGCAGTGGCGCCTCAAACTCAAAATATCATTGACCGAACGGTTCGGTCAAGCTAGGTTGCTACCGTACCGATCATAAAGCGAGAAAAGACTTCCTGCTATATCCCGGGTTGAATTCCTGCGGGAGAAGATAAACCAATGGTTGCACCCACGGCAAACACGTTTCATCCCTTAGGTGAGGAGGACAGTTCGAAGCGCCGCCAGATTTTGGACGGCGGGCGAAAGGTGTTCATGGATCTGGGCTTTGATGGGGCCAGCATGAACGAGATCGCGCGGTCGGCCGGCGTCTCCAAAGGCACGCTTTACGTTTACTTCGCCGACAAGAGCCGGCTGTTCGAGGCCATCGTCGAGGATGACGCGCTCGAAAAAAGCAAGATCGCGTACAATCTCGATCCCAAACGCGATGTCGAAACCACGCTGCGCGAATTCGGCCGAACCTATATCGGTTCGATCTGCCGGCCGGGCGGCGGTTCTTCGATCCGCACGGTAATGGCAATCGCCGAGCGGATGCCGGAGGTCGGACGCCAGTTCTACGGCAACGTGCTGGCAAAGACGGTCAACCGCCTCGCCGAATATCTGCAGGCCCATGTCCGATCGAACGATCTTGCGATCGACGATTGCGGCCTCGCCGCCGCGCAATTCCTGCAGATGTGCCAGGCGACGCTGTTTCTGCCGTTCGTGTTTCAGGCCGAGCCGGCGCCATCGGCAGAGCGCATCGCGCACGTGGTCGACAGCGCGACGCGGATGTTTCTGGCGACATATCGGGCGAAGCCTGCGTAAGGCCGGCCTCGCCTTCCCGTCATGTCCTAAAACCTGTACGTAGCGCTCCCCAGCACGGTGCGGCCGATGCCGAAGAAGCAGTCGCCGCGCGCCAGGCAGGTCGTGACATGGCGCTTGTCGGCGATGTTGCTGGCATTGACCTGAAACCGCCACGGGCGGGTTTCATAGCGGATCATAGCGTCGAACAGCGTATAGTCGGGTGTGCGGATGGCGTCGGCGCCGTCCCAGGACTCGCCGATATAGCGCACGCCGCTGCCGATCGTGACGCCCGGCAGGCCGAGCGCGGTGAGACGGTATTTCGCCCATAGCGAGGCTTGGTGCTCGGGAACGGTTTCGACACGCTTGCCGGCATTGTCACCGCTTTCCACCCGGGCGTCGAGGTGGGAATAGGCGCCGATCAGATCGAGATCCGGCGTCACGCGGCTGATCACCTCGAGTTCGGCGCCGCGAATCCGCACCTGGCCGGTCTGGACCGAGAACACGGAGCCGCCGGGATCGCTCGCCAGCCGGTTCTTCTCGGTGGTGTCGAAAATCGCGCCGTTGATCGCCGTGCCGGGCATTGGATTGTACTTGAACCCCAGTTCCACCATTTCGCCCTGCTGCGCCTTGCAGGTACCGCCGACGCAGGCGGAGCCGAAGACCGGCGTGAACGACTGCGCATAGGTGACGTAGGGCGTCAGCCCGAACGGCAGTTCGTACATCAGTCCCGCGCGGCCGGTGGTCGCCTTGGTGTCCTCACTCGGCGATCCCTGCACATTGTTCCCAACGAAATCCTGACGAACGCCGAGAACGGCCAGCCACGGTCCGAGTCGCATCTGGTCCTGCGCATAAAGCCCAAGCTGGCTTTGCCGCAGGTCAGGCTCCGGCGAAAGCACTGGTGGGGTCACAGCCGTATAAACCGGGGCGTAGAGATCGAACGGTGTGGTGTCGTAGCCGGAGCCGGATCGCGCGCGCTCCTTGAGAACGCGGTAGTCGAGGCCGACCAGCGCCTTATGGAGCACTGGGCCGGTGCCGAATTTCAGCTCGATATTGCTGTCCGAGGTCAAACTGTCCTTGCTGGTTTCGCGGCTGTAGATAAAGCGCTCCACGGTGCGCCGCGTCGGATCGAGAAACGGAAAATTCGGATTCGGCGGATCGTACGGATCGCCATAGACGTTCGGGTAGGCCGACCGGTGAATGCCTTCGACATGCGCGAAGCGAACGTTCTGCCGGATCTTCACGGCGTTGTTGACCCTATGCTCGAACAGGCTGGAGACCGCGCCGGTCTCGGTCTGGTACTTCTCGAAGTTCGGATCGCTGGCAAAGCGCCGCACCGGGATCAGGCCGTTCGGCCCGGGATACAGCGTGCCCTCATGCGGCAGGAATGCCGTGGAAACGCCGGTGTTGTCCTTCTGATACGTGCCGAGCACGGTCCAACTGGTGTTGTTGGTCGGCCGCCAGGTCAGCGATGGCGCCAGCACGATGCGATCATCAGGCACGTAATCGGTCTGCGAATTGCTGTCGCGGAGCACGCCGATGAAGCGATACAGCCACTCACCGTCCTTGGTCAGCTTGCCGGTCGAATCCATCAGCACCTGCTTGCGGTTGAAGCTGCCGAATTGCACGCCTATTTCGTTGAAGCTTTCCGCCTGCGGACGTTTCGAAATCAAGTTCAGAAGGCCGGCCGTCGAGGTGTCGCCATAGAGCACCGACGACGGGCCACGCAGAACCTCGATACGCTCGATCGTGTAGGGCTCGGGCCGCCATTCGTTGAACTGCCACGTGTTCACCATGCGGGTGCCGTCGAGATAGATATTCGGGTCCTGGCCGCGGATGCGCGGGTAGTCGCCGCGGGAATCCGGCCCCAAGGCGTCGGCGAACACGCCGGGCACGTAGCGCAGCGATTCCTGCACGGTGACCGCACCCTGATCGGTGACGCGATCGGCGGTAACCACCGTGATCGATTGCGGCGTTTCACGCAGCGGCGTGTCGGTTTTGGTGCCGGTGCCGCTCTGGTTGGCGAGATAGCCGCGCACCGGGCCGGTGCCCGTTTCCGCGCGTGCGTCGGCCGCAGCCGCGGCATCGGGCGCTGTCTGCGCGCGCTGCGCCGCGCGGCGGCTCGCCGCAGAGCTGGCTTGCCTGGGCGCGGGGCGCGATCGCGCGGCCGGCGGACGTGAGGGCTGGTCGACGACGACCGCCGGCAATTCTCGCGCGGACGATTGCGCCTGCGCCGGCGTTACGTCGATCATCGCGGCGAGAATCGGCAGCGCGGCGCCGAGCCATCCCGCGGTCTTCAAACTTGCAGTCATTTCCAGTCCTCATCGCTTTGCGCGGGACCAGTAACAAGCGTGACCACTGCGATGAAGTGCGAGAAAGATACAACGGCGGGTCAATCACGCGTTTAGAATTAGTATTGCTCCAGTCTGCTGGATGCGGCGATCAACCAAATTAGAATCAGTCGAAGCAAACAGCGCAAAAAATTGTGATGACGCGCGATGGATGATTTCGCGCGAGTACACTGAGCGACGTGATTGTTGCCGATCACCTGACACAACAGCAAGAGTGCCGTCCGCCATCATGCTGTGGTGCAGCAGCAGTCGCAGGGAACCGGCCAAAGCATCAGGAACGACCAAAGCATCCGGAACAAAATGATGTCGTCCTGCGTCAGGAATCCATAAACCCAGGAGGTTCAGATGGGACTTTTCACGAAAGACATCAAAACCATGGAAGACATGTTCGTTCATGGCCTGCAGGACATCTATTATGCCGAGCACCAGATCACCAAGGCGTTGCCGAAGATGATCGAGAAGGCCACCAACCGTGATCTCGTGGCCGGCCTCAAATCGCATCTCGAAGAAACCAACACCCAGATCGAGCGCCTGGAGAAGGTGTTTCAGAAGCTCGGCAAGCAACCCAAGGCAGCGGACTGTCCGGCGATCGACGGGCTTATCAAGGAAGCCGAGACGATCACGGCGGAAATCGACGACAACGCCGTGCTTGACGCCGCGATCGTGGCAGGCGCGCAGGCGGTCGAGCACTACGAGATCGCGCGATACGGCACGTTGATTGCCTGGGCCGAAGAGCTCGGCCATGACGACGTCGTTCGCTTCCTCACGACCAACCTCAACGAAGAGAAGGCCGCCAACACCAAGCTCAACACGGTCGCGCTTCGCAAGGGCGTCAACAAGAAGGCCGTGGCCTAGGAACCAAAAATCCGCTGGATAGTTGTCTCTCGCTCGGAGGCAGGGATGATGTCCGCAAAGGGTGCACTTCTTTGGATGACCGGCGTTCCGCTGTCGATCATTCTGCTGCTCGCACTCTTCCTGCATCCCGGCTGACGCGTTCGTTAGCAACGCGTCAGATGCCGGGGTTTTCGATGCGGTGCGTCGTCACCTCAACCAGCATACGACTCCCCTCACCTCACGGCAGACCGCGTTAAGGCATCGCGGTCGACTTCGATGCCGAGCCCAGGCCCGTCGGGCACGGCCACGACCCCGCCTGTGTGTTCGATCGGCCGGGTCAGGATAGCTTGGCGGATCGGATGCTCGGTCCGGTCGAACTCCAGGATTGGCTCGAGCGGCACCAGCGAGCGCGGGGTGTGGGAGGGCAGAACGGCAAGGAGCTGAAGCGATGCGGTGATCGCAATTCCGGTACCCCAGACATGCGGGTTGTACCTGACGCCGAACGCCTCCGCCATGTCGGCAATTTTCTTGCATTCGGAAAGGCCGCCCGCCGCGCAGGTATCGGGCTGGATGATGTCCATCGCGCGTGAAACCAGCACATCTCGAAAGCCGAACCGCGTGAATTCGCATTCGCCGCCCGCCACCGGAATCGAAATCGCCGATTTCACCTCGCGGTACCCCGCGATGTCTTCCGGCGGCACCGGCTCCTCGAACCATCCGATGTCGTAACGCTCGATCATCCTGCCGAGACTGATCGCCGCCGTCGCATCGTAGGCGTGGTTGGCATCGACCATCAGCGCTATGCCGGGGCCGATCGCCTCGCGCACCGCGCGCGTCACGGCGGCATCCTCTTGCACGCCGAAGCCGACCTTCAGCTTCACCGCCTTAAATCCGTCGGCGACGTAACCTGCCGCCTCATCCGGCAGATAGCGCAGCGGATCGCCGGATTTGCGCCGGTACAGTCCCGTCGCATAGGACTGTACCTGGCTCCGGCTCGCACCGCCGAGCAATTGGTGGACGGGAACACCGAAATGTTTTCCCTTGATATCCCAGAGTGCAATATCAATGCCGCTCAAGGCTTCGATGACGACGCCTTTCTGGCCGTGATCGCGCAGCGCGGAATAGACCTTCTGCCATAGAAAATCGGTCCTGAGCGGGTCCTCGCCGACCAGCAAGGGCATCACGCTACCGACCGCGGCTGCGGTGATCCGTGCCGGGCCGTAGCATTCGCCCCAGCCGGTCAGGCCGTCCTCGGTCTCGACTTCGACCACCATGGCAGTGCGCGTATCGTACCAGGCGCGCGAGTAAGCAAATGGCTCTGAGAGGGCCGCTTCAAGGACGTGGGCGCGAACGCTCCTGATTTTCATGACTGCTCTCCCCGCGGGACTTCCGATGCAGCCCGCTTGGATACAACAATAGCGGACCGGTCAAAGCGGAAAACCCCCGACGGCGCAACGCGAGGTGCGGGCTGTCGGCCGGACCGCGGGTCGCGCGATGGAGCGGTGGCGGACAACCTGCTAGAACGGCAGCCGGCAAACGCTATCCCACGGGTATATCGATGACGGCAGGCCGCCCATCGCTGATCGATCTCTATCACAGACTGCGCGAGGCCTGGTCGGCGGAGACGGGCGGAAAGTGGCGGTCCGACAATCCCGCGGCTGGACAATGTTCCGTGACGGCGCTGGTGGTCCAGGACGAATTGGGCGGCGAGATACTGAAAACAGACGTCAACGGCGCCTGGCACTTCTACAATCAGATCGAAGGGCGGCGCGTCGATTTCACCATGAGCCAGTTCGATAGCCCGATCGGCTATGATGACCTCCCGAGCAACCGACAGGAGGCGTTCGGCGACACCTCCGCAGCGCAATACGAACTGCTTCTTGGACGGATGCGATCAGGTTGTTGACCTCTCGAAACCTGCGGCTCGTGCCCCGGACGCATGAAGGATGTTGACGCCAAATGACCCGTATCGCCTTCATTCTCGTCTTGCTCTTCACCGCGCCCTGGGAAGCAGCCGAAATCGTTGAGGTGAAAGATCGAGGCCCCGTCGACCTCGCGCGGTTCACCTGCCAGGACGTCACCCGCAGCAGCGTCATCAGCCGCGTATGCTACGACGGCGAAAGCCGGCACATGCTCATCCAGCGCCACGCGGTCTATCATCAATATTGCGATGTGCCGAAGGACACCATCGATGCGTTTCTGAACGCGCCTTCGGTGGGCCGCCACTTTTAACGCAAGCATTGAGACGGCCGGCCGCGAAGGCAACCGGCCTTACGGCTGTCGGCCCGGCAAAGCGCCGTCATCTCAGTGACGTCCCGCCTGCCCATTGTGGCCCGCGTGTCCTCGCGCCTCCGTGATTTGACAATTCATCTACTTTTGTCAAATTCGTCAAATGGCCCCGCGTACCCGCATTCTCGATGCCGCGATGCTGGTGTTTCGCCGGCACGGTTTTCGGCGCTCGTCGATCGAACAGGCGGCGGAAGCCGCCGGGCTGACGCGGCAGGCGCTCTACCATCATTTCAAATCCAAGGAAGCGCTGTTTCGCGCCGTCATCGAACGGCTGCATGAGGAGGCGCTCGCCGCCGAAGTCGCCGCGGCCGGCGCCGCCGAGAAGCAAGGCGGCAGCCTTGCCGATATTCTCGTCGCATCGGTCTCCGCCAAGCTCGGGCAATTGGCCGCTTCGCTCGACGGCTCGCCGCATGTCGAGGAGCTGTTCTCCGAGCATCTCCTGCAGGCGCGCGACCTCTATCAGAAATATGCCGCCGCCTATGCGGATCAGCTCGACGCGACGATCACACGCGTTTGCCGCAAGCAGGGCCTCGTTCTCAACGCGGGCATGACGCCACGCGATCTTGCGCGATGCGTGGAGATGGCGGTCAACGGCGCCAAATCCGCCTACCCCGCGATGCAGCCGGCCGATGCCTTTCTGAAGGATCTGGAAGTCATGTTGCGCACGCTGATCGCCGGGGCCGTCGGCCCGGCGAAGCCGCCGCGCGGGGCCAAACCGAAGCCAGCCAAAAAATCCGACAAGAAATCCGCCCGCAAACCTGGAGATCGCAGATGAGCACCATGACGATCAACGGCAAGCTCGCTCCCCTCCCCGACGATCCCGATGCGTTGCTGGTCGACGTCGTGCGCGACGCGCTCGACCTCACCGGCACCAAGCTTGTGTGCGGGGCCGGCGTCTGCGGCGCCTGCACGGTGCTGGTCGACGGCGAGCCTGCCGTGAGTTGCCTGATGCCGGCTCGATCAGCCGCGGATCGAAACGTGACCACGGTCGAAGGCATCGGCGCGGAAAAACTTCACCCGGTGCAGAAGGCCTTCATGGCGCACGACGCCCTGCAATGCGGCTTCTGCACGCCGGGCTTCATCGTCGAGGCCGCGGCGTTTCACGATTCCTGGCGTGCGGCCAAGGGAACGGCGGTGCCCTCGCGCGAGGAAATCGGCGCGGCGCTGTCGGGGCATCTCTGCCGCTGCGGGGCCTATGACGGAATCTTTCGCGCCGTGGCGGATGCCTGCGCCGGCCGCTTCGACGGCGAGGAGTTCGTTCCGCCCCGCATGGAAGCGCGCGACAAGGTGACGGGATCGGCAAAGTATACCGTCGACATCCATCATGACGGCCAGCTCGAAGGCGTGATCCTGCGCTCACCGTTCGCGCATGCGCGCATCGGTGAGCTCGATCTCACCGCCGTGCGCGCCATGCCGGGTGTAAGCGCGGCGATCTCGCTGCTCGGCGACGACCGGATCGTCCGCTTCGTCGGCGAACCGATCGCGGCGGTCGCGGCCAGAGATCGCAAGACGGCGCTGGCCGCCATCGCTGCCATCAACCTCGTAAGCGAACGCCTGCCGTCGGTGATCGGGCTCGATGAAGCGCGCAGGGCCGATGCGCCCGTCGTGTTCGAAAAATCCACGCGCAAGAAGGCCGGCAACGTCTCCGAAGGAGCCGGTGCGCCGGCTTCCTGGAAAGGCAACATCCGCGGCCCCTCGGCGGCGTTCTCCAAGAAGCCGAAGAAGGTGCGAAGCTGGATCGACAGCGCGCGCTCCGCAAACAATCCGCTGCTGGTGGAGGGCACCTTCCGCACCGGCACGCAACAGCATGCCTGCCTAGAGCCGCATGCGGCGGTCGCGCGGTTCGACGGCGACCGGCTCACCGTGCATGTCTCGACGCAAGCCGTGTTTCACCTGATGGAGCTGATCGCCAAGCGCTACAAGCTCGACCACGACAAGGTGCGCGTAATTGCCGACCATGTCGGTGGCGGCTTTGGTTCGAAGGCTGCGCTTGGCGTGGAAACTACCACCGCGATTGAACTGGCACGCGACGCCAAGGCGCCGGTACGCGTCGCCTACGATCGGCACGAGGAGCTTTCGGTCACCGGTTATCGACCGGCGGCGGAGATGAAGGTCGCACTGCTGCCGTCCGACCAGGGTAAATTGAAAGCGCTTTCGTTCGTCGCCTATGCCGATACGGGAGCTGCGACCAATTCAACCATCGCGGCACTGGCGCGCCTGATTTATCCGGCGGAAGGAAAGGAGCTCGCCGATTTCGACGTCATCAGCAATTTGCCGGCAGGCGCACCCTTCCGCGGCCCAGGCGGGCCCCCAATGGCGTTTGCGCTGGAGCAGGCGATCGACGAAGCGGCGGTGCGCATGAACATTGATCCGATTGCGCTGCGTAAACGCTGGGATCCCGATCCCAACCGTCAGCGGCTGTACGATTGGGCTTCGAGCCTCGAGGTCTGGCGCAACCGCAAGCCGGTCGCCGCGCAAAGCGGCCGTTATCGCCGCGGCGTCGGCGTCGCCACCGGCTACTGGCTCTATCTATGGCAGCCTGGCTCGAAGGTCGAAGTAGCCGTGAAGGGTGGACGCCTGATCGCGAGTACCGCGACGCAGGACATCGGCACCGGCACCCGCACCGTGATCGCCAATACGCTCGCACGCGAGTTCGGGCTGGAGCCGCATGAGGTCGAGGTCCGGATCGGCGATTCAAAGCTGCCGGAAGGGCCGGGCTCGGGCGGCAGCCGTGTCACCGCTTCGGTGATCCCGCCGATGCTGCTGGCGATCGAGCAGTTGAAAGCCGCGATCCAGCAGAACGCAAAACGGCAACCGGTCCCCGGCTCCAACGCGCCATGGCGCGAAATGCTCGCGGCCTCGCCCGACCTCTCCGCATCAGGCGTGCGGCCGGAAGACTCCAGGCGGATGGCGCCGGGCATCCAGTCGCCGCTCAAGCAGGCCGGCTTCATGGGTTGGATCTTCGGCTGGATGATGCGGCGCTTTTCCAATCTTGCGATCGGCGCCGGCGTGCCGAGCTCGGTGCAGGTTGTCGAACTCGAAATCGATACCTGGCTCGGCCATGTCAGCGTCGTCAACGTTCATACCGGCATCGCGGTCGGCAAGATCGCAGCGCCGGCGCTGGCGCGAAGCCAGGCCACCGGCGCGGTCATTCAAGGCATCGGCTACGCGCTCTATGAAGCACGCGAGGTCGATTCCCGCACCGGCGACGTGCTCAGCGGCGGCATGGAGGACTATCGCATTCCCGGCATTGCGGACACGCCCATGATCGACGTGCATTTCGACCAGGGCGGATTCGATCACGTGCTCGGCGGCAGTGTCGGCATCGGCGAGGTCGCAACCGTGCCGACTTCGCCCGCAGTCGCCAATGCCATTCACCACGCCACCGGCGTTCGGCTGACCGAGTTGCCGATCCGCCCTGACCGTCTCGTCGCCGCGCTCAAAGGGAGGGCCGCCGCATGACAGCATCAGCCATGACTTCGACGCAAGCCGGCGAATTCCGCGCCGCCGGCACCGACCTCTCCGAGCGGCGCCGCAGCGGCGTCTCGACGGGGCCGTTGATCGATATTGCCGCCACATCAGATACGATCGGCATGCATTGGGGCGCCGACGGCAGTGTGCGCCTCGGCGCCTTCACCACCATTGCCGCCATCGCGGCCGATGCACGCCTCGCCGCGGCGTATCCGGGCATCGCCGCATCCGCGCAAGGGTTGGCGACGCCGCAGGTCCGTCATCTCGCGACCCTCGGCGGCAATCTCGCGCAACGTTCGCGCTGCTGGTATTTCCGAAATCCGCACATCGCCTGTCTCAGGAAGGGCGGACCGGATTGTCCGGCGCGGTCCGGCAATCATCTCTACCACGTCGCGTTCGACCTCGGCCCCTGCGTGGCGCCGCATCCCTCGACGATGGCCGCGGCACTGCTTGCCTATGATGCGAAAGTGATGACCGACCAACGGAGCGCCCTGACGATCGGCGAGCTCCTCGGCGACGGCCGCAACGGCGGCTCCGACAACGCGCTGCTGCCGGGCGAGATGATCAAGAGCGTCGAGCTTCCTTCACCGCTACAAGGCGAGCGCGCGCTCTACAAGCGCGCGATCAGCCGCACACATTCCGAATGGCCGCTGGTCGAAGTCTGCGCCCGCGCCGTGGTGAAAGACGGCGCATTCCAGTTCGTCCGCCTCGCCGCCGGCGGCATCGCCCCTGTGCCGCTACGGCTTGCGGCTGCGGAAGCTGCGTTGCAGGGCAAGCAGGCCAGCGCAGCGAATATCGCTAGCGCCGCCGAGCAGGCGACGGTGGGCGCGAAGCCGTTGCCGATGACGGGCTACAAGCTCGATCTGCTGAAGGGCGTAGTGCGGGATTTATTGGAGAAGATTGCAGAGTGAGCGTGAAGATCTCGTAGGATGGGTAGAGCGAAGCGAAACCCATCGTTACGCATGTCGGCATTGATGGGTATGGCTTCGCTCCACCCATCCTACGCGTTGGGCATTCGCTCAATGCGAATGATCCTCATACTCGTCTTCCTCGTTGACCTTGCTGTTGCCCCTGAACCAGCGCGAGATCGACTTCTTGGCTCCGAGCGATCCCGTCGAATAGGGATCGCGTGACGCGTAAGGGTTACGCTGGGCGCGCGCGGCGACTTGTTCGCCTGATACCGCGGCGGGCTGACAGATCGTGCGGCGGGAGGGACGGCGCATCAGGTCCACATGAAGGTGATCCTCGTGGTGGGAGTTGGAGCCCGGCGCCAGCACGGTGTTGAACTGCTGGCAGGCGGCCGCCTGCACGTCGCGCAGAAAGCCCTGCTCTTCCGGCACGCCGCGCCAGCCGCCCTTGACCGTGATGCGCCTGCCGTCGGCCAGCGTGAAGGCTGCGATGTCGAGCGCATTGCCGAACGCGTGCTCGGAAATATGCGCATGCGGATTGCCGTTCATGCCGCGGCAGGAATAAGCGGAGATCTGCTTGATCTCGACGACGCGCACGCCGAACCAGCGCATCGCCGCCGGCTGCACCGAATCGGTGAGCCAGCGGTCGAGCGCGGAGACGATCGGACACGCCAGCGTCGCCGTCGGCTTCATCGAGACCTGGCCGAAGGCACTGACGGAATTGCCCTGCGCGGGACCGAGCCGCGGCGCAGCCGGCGATGGCGAATGGGATGGCGGCGAGTACGGCGCAGAAGACGGCGCGGTGTACCGGTCGCGCGGTGGATAGGATGGTGGCGCCGCGTAACCGCCGCCGTGCGGCGTCGGCGCCCCTTCGGGCGGCAGATCGATATCATCCTGCTGCGGGGCGACACCCGGCGCGGAGAGCGAGATCGGACCGTTCGACGGCGCGGCATAGTTCGGCTGGCGCGGCGCCGGATTCGGATAGTTTCCTGAATGGCTCCCAGGATAGTTTCCAGAATAGCTGCCTGAAGAGTTCCCAGAATAGTCCCCTTGGGGCGGAGCCGCCGGGGCGCGCGCGATCGGCCAGCGCGGCTGATTGCCGATATTGGCGGGCGGCCGCAGGCTTTGGTCGGCAAAGCCGAAAGAGGTGATGTTTTCGCCGAGCGCCGCCACTTTCAGCGGATATTCCGCGCCGCACACGCCGGGACCGGAAATCGGATCGATCCGGACCAGGTCGGGGCTCTCCTTGACCGCGCCGGACTTCAGGCAAGCGACCTCGGCCTCGGTACGCCACGGTTCGCGCTCAGCGGACTGAAAAAATCCGCGGCCACAACCCGCTAGCGAGACGAGGACGAAGGAGCCGACGAGATACAAACGAACTCCGCGCGTCATCCCGCGCACGTTCAACTAATTTATTTAAAGACTCTTCAACATGTTGATTTAACGATTTTTTTACCACGTTGCCGGGGGTGCCGGCGGTGCAGAGTCCGTGGATGGACAGCGGCGCTGACTTTTTGGGCCGGGAACGTTTTGCTAACCTTAAGCGTTAGGTGCGGGCAGACGTGAACCCAGGGAGCCTTCCCAATGGATTTCGTAAGTCCTCTCGTCAGCAGACTTGGCATTGTAACTGCGTATGTTGCAATCGCCTTCGTCGGCGCGATTGTGCTTGGCGTGTTCTAGACTTCCCGTCCAGACAATGGACCCGAACGCCCGGTGGCCAAGTCACCGGGCGTTTTCGCGAGCCATTCATGAGCGCGGCTCGGCAGACACCATCGTCAGGCTGTCGGCGCGACGCGTGATGCGGCTCCAATTGTTGCCGGAGCAGTAGAAGCGGAGAAGCGCGCAGGCCTCGACGCGAAGCGTATTGCCCTCCTTCATCGACATCGTGCCGTAATACGTCTCGCCGCTGTCCTGGCTGTAGACGCCGCCGGTCCATTGCCTTTCCGTCTTCGGCTTCATGTTGATCAGAATAGCCTCACCCTTCTCGTTCGACGATGAATTGAGCACATAGCCGCACAGCGCACTGCCACATTTTCCGATCCGCACCCTACCCTTGCCTTCCGTCTGCCAGTCGCCGATCGGCGAATCCGATGGCTCCTCCTCGGCCTGACGCGAGACGCGTTCAGCCTGTAGCGCAGGCTGGACAGCTTCGGCCGGTTTCGCAGGCCGTGGCGGCGGCGACGGAATCGAAACCTGCTGAGCCGGCGGGGACGCAGGCGGCGGAGTTGGCGGTGGCGGCGGCGCAGCGACGATTTGCGTCATCGATGCCGCCGGGGTGTAGACGGCCGGCGGGGGCACGGTGACGATGGCCTTGGGCGGCTCCGATGGCGGCACAGGCGGCGAAACCGTCTGTGGTGCAGGCTTCGCCGGCACGGCCCCATCGCGATCATCGTCATGGCGGTCGCGTTTGTGGCGCCAGTTGAGGCTTCTGGAGACCGACATCGAGGTACAGGACGTCGAACGGCAATGCCTGGAGGATTCGATGTGCACCCGATGGCCGCCGATCTTGAATGAAATCGCGCCGGCATGGGCGGAAGAACCAAGCAGCATCAGCATGCCGAGAAAACAAAGCTGTTTCATCGAAGCCTCCCGCGGATGATCGCGGAAAACTAGTCGCGGGGAACTTCGGCTGGATGTGATTTGAATCACCGAGCCACTTCGGCGCTGCCTAGAGCGTTTTCAAGCGAAGTGGACGCCGGTTCGCGTCAAGAAAACGCGTCAAAACAAGAATCTAGAGCCCGGTTCTGATTCAATCAGAACCGAAAAGGCTCTAGCGCTTCGTGACCTGCATCATAGAGCGCGTCCCTGCGCCCGCGTAGGGTCTGCCCACATTCACCGCCACCCGCTCACAGGCCGCTCAGGAGGCTCTCATGAAGAAGCTGTACATCCTCGCCGCATTGTTGATGGCCACCACCTCGGCGCATGCGGGCGGCATTACCCTCCAGATCAATGGCGAGCGCATTCGTGTCGAATCGCCGCGCAACTGCAACGCCATTTCCTGCATCAAGATTACCGCGCCCGGCTATAACGGGACGCTCGGCAATATCGACCTCAAAGGGCTGGGCTCGAAGAGCAAGGACGACGATGAGGTCGTCGCGACCGCGCCGGCCAAACCCGCGACACCCGCTCCTGCACCCGCCCAGGCCGGCGCGGCGCAGCCTGCGACTCCCGCGGCAGCACCAACTGCAACGTCTGCACCCCCTCAAACCACCGTCGCGGCCGCAACACCTGCACAAGCCGAAGTCGCACCGCCCGCTCCGCCTCCGCCGCCCGCCCCAGCCGCCGCGCCTGCACCGCAGCCGGCTGCGGCCGCAGCGCCCGCTGCCGACTCGCCGATCGGCGTCTGGGCGACGGAAGAGAACAAGGGCAACGTGCGCATCGAGCAATGCGGCGCCAATCTGTGCGGCTATTCCGTCAACACCGGGGAAAGGATCCTGATCAACATGAAGCCGCAGGGCAGCAAGTGGACCGGCCGGATTCATGATCCCGACAGCGGCCGCAACTACGACTCGACGATCGCGCTGAAAGGCGCCAGCTCACTGCGCGTCCAGGGCTGCGCGTTCGGCGGCATGTTCTGCGGCGGCCAGACCTGGAAGCGCGTGAGCTGATTGCTCGTCATTCCCCGGACGCGGTGCATCACGCAGTGGTGCACCGCAGAGCCGGGGTCCACTATCTGCCGAGGCTTGGATCCCGGTTCTGCGAAGCAGCGCTACCGGACGATGCTTCGCATCGCCGGGAGTGCGCTGCATCGCGCCCGGGACAAGAGTTAGCGGAACAACCGAAGCAGATTTTGAAGAAAGCCTACGCGCCCAGCCTTGGGCACTTCAACAGGCTGCGCGGCTATCGGCAACGCCACGCCTTCCACACCATTCGCCGCCGCCATTGCGATCGGTCCGACATTTTCCAGAAACGCGCGCTCATAGCCGCGCGACAGCCGTTCGACGGCCTCAGTGAGCGGCAGCCAGTCCACCGCCTTCACGTCGCGCATCGGTATGCGCGTGGGCAGATCACCCGCCTCCATGCGCCAGTAATGCACCACCTTGGCGCCGCCGCGCGATTCATAGGCCAGCGTGCCCAGAAATTCATGCACGGCAACGTCGTGGCCGGTTTCTTCCATCACCTCGCGTTCGGCAGCGGCGCGCGGCGTCTCGCCGTCGTCGAGCTTGCCCTTCGGCAAGACCCATTCATTGCGCTTGCGCAGGCGCACCACGGCGATCAGCGGCGGCTCCGCCTGCCGCAACACGATTCCTCCCGCCGCCATAACAGGCGCTCTCGCCATCTCTTCCCGCGTTTTCGCAACTGCGACTGCGACCGCGAGCATATAGAGGCAATAGCCCGGAGAATCGAGATTAAACCTGCGGCTTTCGCAACAGTCGTTCACCGGCGCGGATACGCCCGCCCTCCGCGACGTTGTCGCAAAATTCGAAATTCTCCGGCGCCAGCACGATGATGGTCGAGCCGTGCTCAAACCAGCCGAGCTCGTCGCCTTTCTTGACCCGCGCAAGGCAGGCGAAGTCCACCGGTCCCCTGCTCTGCGCGTTGAGTGTGACATCGAGGAAATGCAGGCGGATGCTGGCGACGAGAATGGCGGCAACCGGTACCAGCGTAAGCGCCTCGCCCGATGGCAACCGCGCCTGCAGCACGGCGCGCTCGTTCTTGCAGAACAGACGCTCAACCCGCTTCAGCGCGATCGGATTGACGTTCCAGACATCGCCGTGGATGAATGTCACCCTCGTGATCGTGGCGTCATACGGCGCGTGAAAGCGGTGATACATGCTCGACGTCAGCCTGAGCGTCAGGAAGCGGCCGTTGCGATGCTGCTCGACCAGCGCGGGATCGCCGAGCAGGTCGATCAGCGAGTAAGGCGCGCCCTTGATCTGGAACAGCTCGGTATCGGCGATCTTGCCGAACGCGCCGATGATGCCGTCGGAGGGGCTGGCGACGACGTGCGGGTCGGGATCCGCCGGCCGCAGCCCGGGACGCAGCTCGCGGGTAAAGCAATCGTGCAGGCTCTTGAACTCGGTCTTCTTCGCTTCCGACAGATCGAGATCGGAAAACAGCCGCCAGCAGCCAATCGAAAAATCGCGCACGAGCGGATTTTCGATCTTGCTGAACCAGCCCATGAAGCGCGTCAGCGCCGCCCGCGGGACCCGGTTGGTCAGGAGGAAGTTGAGGTCTTCCTGCTGGGTGAAGCGGGCGATCAGGCGCCGGATTGTCATCAATCTGTCAGCAGGATTGGCTAGCGCTTCAGGCATGGATTCGTCCCTTCCGATTCTTTCCCTGTCCGCCGCTGCGGTCGCCAGCGCCGCGGCAGTGTTCCCCAAATTGCAAGCGCGGCTGGCGCTGTCGCGCGCCAAACACCGCTCGCTGACCGGGCATTCCAAAATGTCCAAAATGGTCGCGCGGCTGGTGCCGCATTACGAATTCGATATCGACGATTTCTTCGCGTCCGACGGCGCGCCCAGCGATGTCGCCATGCAGCGGCAGGACGCCTTCTTCCGGCTCGCCTGCCTCTACGAGGAGCGCTACGCCAAGGGCCGGCAGATGACGGCCGAGGCCGCGACGCACATCTCCGACCTGCAGTTTACGGAAACCTACCGGGTGCCGTTCCAGTACAGCCGGCTGGTGCGCGAAAATCTCGGCACCGGTGCCTTCATGCAGTCTTCCGCCGGCGTCACCGTCACCGATGTCGACGGCAACATCTTCTACGACCTGACCGGCTCCTACGGCGTCAACATTTTCGGCAACGACTTTTACAAGGAGTGCATCACGGAAGCCGAAAAGCGCGCACGCGCGCTGGGCCCCGTGCTCGGCCCCTATCACCCCGTCATCACCGACAACGTCCGCCGGCTGTGCGAGATCTCCGGCCTCGACGAAGTCTCGTTCCACATGTCCGGCACTGAAGCCGTCATGCAGGCGGTGCGGCTGGCGCGCTACCACACCAAGCGCACGCACCTGGTTCGCTTTGCCGGCGCCTATCACGGCTGGTGGGGCGACGTGCAGCCCGGCGTCGGCAATCCGGTATCGCCGCATGAGACCTATACGCTGGCCGACATGTCGGAGCGCACGCTGCATGTGCTGCGAACGCGTAAGGACATCGCCTGCGTGCTGGTCAATCCCTTGCAGGCGTTGCATCCGAACGCCAACGCGCCGGGCGATTCCGCACTCGTCGACAGTTCGCGAAAGGGCGCGTTCGATCGTGCGGCCTATACCGACTGGCTGAAGAAATTGCGCGAGGTTTGCACCCAGCGCGGCATCGTTCTGATCTTCGACGAAGTCTTCGTCGGCTTCCGCCTCGCCGCCGGCGGCGCGCAGGAATATTTCGGCGTCCGCGCCGATATGGTGACCTACGGCAAGAGCCTCGCCGGCGGCTTGCCGGTCGGCGTGGTCTGCGGCGCTAAGGACTTGATGCGGCGCTTCCGCGACGATCGCCCCGCCGACGTCTGCTTTGCCCGCGGCACCTTCAATTCGCATCCTTACGTGATGACGGCGATGGACGAATTCCTCAGCCGCCTCGCCAGCCCGAACTTCAATGCCGTCTACCAGGGACTCGACGAGACCTGGAACGGCCGCGCCAAGGCGTTGAACGAGCGGCTGGCCGCGCAGGATCTGCCGGTCCGCGTCAGCAACATCTCCTCGATCTGGATGGTGCAATATACCGAGCCATCCCGTTACAACTGGATGCTGCAATACTACCTGCGCGCCGAAGGACTGGCGCTGAGTTGGGTCGGCACCGGCCGGCTGATCTTCAGCCTCAACTACACGGATGCGGATTTCAATGAAGTCGCCGACCGATTTGTCGCGGCCAGCGAGAAGATGAAGCGCGATGGCTGGTGGTGGCATGATGGCTCGCTGACCAACAAGAATATCAAGCGGCGGATTCTGAGAGAGATGCTGCGGAAGCGGTTTCGGCGCTGAGGGCGTTCGCGTTCTTCTATTTACCGTCATAGCCCTGGCTGGCTGCCGTCATTGCGAGAGTGAAGCCACGAAGCAATCCATCTGTCCCCGCACGGAGAGATGGATTGCTTCCGCCTTCGCTAGAGCTACGGCGGACGAGTCGCTTCGCTCGCAATAACGACCTCACAATTGCTGTCTTAGTTCGTCTGACGTTCAAGACGTAGATGGCCGGGACAAGCCCGGCCATGACGCTTCGCTGGATCAAGCCGCAACAATCACGCGTGCTTGACGTGCTTCTCCAGACCCGGATCGATCAGCTCGCCCTTCATCAGAGCCAGCGGTGCCTTGTAGTACAGCTTCAG
This sequence comes from Bradyrhizobium sp. sGM-13, assembly GCF_018398875.1. GTDB lineage: Bacteria > Pseudomonadota > Alphaproteobacteria > Rhizobiales > Xanthobacteraceae > Bradyrhizobium. The sequence continues at coordinate 167,792 of NZ_JAGWDK010000010.1, forward strand.
GTCGCTGAAGGGGTCGGTGAGGATCTTGGTCATCCAGACCAAACCGGTCTCGACGTCGCGGATGAAGAACAGGTGCACGGTGCGGAACAACAGCCCGCCGATGCCGACCGCAAGCCAGATCTTGGCGACCTGCCGCATGAAGTCCGCAGACGACGTCCAGGGCGTGAACAGGCCGAACAAGGTCGGGTCGAGATACAGGACCAGCGGCGACAGCGCCCAGATCGTCATCAGAACGATCTTGCGCTGCAGATTGTAGCCGACCTTGATCTCTTCCTTGTGCTCGTGGGTCGCCTGGTTGACGTGGTCGTAGCCGCGCGGCTCGAAGAAGAAGTGGCCGGCCTGCCGCGTCGTCATCGAGACCAGCCAGCCGACCAGCGCCGAAACCACGGGATCGAAGAACAGCATCGCGTAGGCGAACAGGAAGCTCGCCGCGCTGACGAAGTGCAGCGACTGGTTGATGCGGCTGTGGTGATAGTAGCGATGGTCGTCCCAGCGCTGGGTACGCAGTTCCTGCAGAAAGTTCTTGATCATGTTCTCCCCCAAATTCCGATGGGATCGGGTCTACTGAGATTCGATGTCCGGCATGTGACATCATGATAATGACATGTGACAGTTCGCAGCGGCGCGATGGCGCAACGGCGATCAGGGCGTCAGGCAGCCGCGGCGACGTCGATTTTCCGAAAGCGCACCAGCGAGAAATGGCCGAGCGGCGGCACCAGGCGGCGCTCCGCCAGCTCCATGCCGCGCGCGCCCGCCAGCCATTGCGCATAGCGCGACCAGGCGAACTCGGCGGTGCGGAAGCCGAGCGGACGCACCACTGGCTGCAGCCGCTGCTCGATGAAGCGGCGCATGCCGGCGTCGGCGCTGACGCGGGTGAGGATGATGAGTTCACCGCCCGGCCGCAGCACGCGGGCGAATTCGTCGAGCGCCTTTTCCGGGTTCGGCACCGCGGTGACGACATATTGCGCCATCACCACGTCGAAACAATCATCGGGGAATTCGAGGTTTTCGGCGTCCATGACGGCGAGGCCCTCAACGTTCTTCAGGCCGAGTTCATCGACGCGCTTCTTCGCCTTTTGCAGCATCGCTTCCGAAATGTCGGTGCCGAAGATGCGCAGATGCGGCGCGTATAGCGGTAGCGAAATGCCGGTGCCGACGCCGACCTCGAGCACGCGGCCGCCGATCTTGTTCGTCGCCTGGATCGCCGCTTTGCGGCCCTTGCTGAACACGCCCCCGAACACGAGGTCGTAAACCGGTGCCCAGCGATCGTACGCCTGCTCGACCGTTTCGCGGTCGAAATCCAGGGATCTGGTACCGTCAAGCTTGATGATGTCTGCCATGGTTGGTTCTGCCTTCTCGTCTCACGCGTATGACTTGTGTTGATGGTCGAACTTTTCGGTTCAGCCCTGCACGGCGCTCGCGGCAGGCGCCCGGCGCACCGGTCGCAACACGCGACTCGGCTGCAGCGCGGTCAGATTGCCGAGGAACTGCCGCGCGCTGTTTTCCCAGGAGCGCGCCAGCGCAAAATTCCGGCAGGCCTCGCGCGACATCGTCAGCGCGCGCAGGCACGCGCTGCGCAGATCGGTGTCGATTGCGCCGATCGGATGATCGGCAATGACGTCCTTCGGGCCGGTGACCGGGAATGCCGCAACCGGCGTGCCGCACGCCAGTGCCTCGAGCTGCACGACGCCGAACGTATCGGTAAGGCTCGGAAACACGAAGACGTCGGCAGCAGCGAGATGCGCGGTCAACTCCGCGCCCTTCTTCTCGCCGAGGAAAATTGCGTCAGGGTATTTTGGCGCAAGCTGCGCCTTCTGCGGTCCGTCGCCGACAACCACTTTCGATCCCGGCAGATCGAGCGACAGGAACGCATCGAGATTCTTTTCCACCGCGACGCGGCCCATGGTCATAAAGATCGGCCGCGGCAGATCGAGCGCCGCTGGATTATGCGGGTTGAACAATTCGGTGTCGACGCCGCGCGTCCAGAAGCCGAGTTTCCGAAAGCCCCGCGCGGAAAGTTCCAGCCGCAGCGAGTCGGTGGCGACCATGACCGTGGAAGACGCGGCATGAAAGTGCCGCAGCACTGCATAACCGACGGCGGCCGGGAGTCCGGTGCGGACGGCGATATACTCGGGAAAGCGCGTCGTATAGGACGTGGTGAACGAAAGCTTTCGGCGGCGGCAATAGGCGCGCACCATCCAGCCGATCGGCCCCTCGGTTGCGATGTGAATGGCGTCGGGCGCCGCCTCTTCGATCCGTCGCGCGATCTCGCGCCGGTTCGGCAGTGCGACGCGCAAGCCGGGATAGGTCGGCACGCCGAGGGAAGGAAACCCGTCCGGGGTCAGGAAGCTGATATCGGCATCGAGCGCAGAGGCGCTGCGCGCCAACGACGTCAGCGTGCGGACGACACCGTTCACCTGCGGATGCCACGCATCGGTCGCAATCAATATCTTCATGTACGGACCCGAGATTAATGATTCTCAAATCCGACGTTCAGCCATGGATATTTCAAGCGTATGACGTCATCGATATGTAAGGATGTTTTTAAGTCCCCTCCACGCATTTTCGTGTAACGTGACAGCGAGATGACAGACCACAACGACAATCCTGCGCGATCCCGCCGCCGGCGGAAGCGGAAGAGCTATGCGTTTCTGATCCTTGCCGCCGGCCTGCTCGCGTTCGGCGTCGCCGCGGGCACGCTGTATTACGTGCTGCGGCCGACGACGCTGCGGATTGCAGTCGGCCCTGCCGGCAGCGACGACCAGAAGCTGGTCCAGTTGATGGCGCAGACATTTGCGCGCGAGGGCAGCTCGGTGCGACTGGCGCCGATCACGACGGAAGGAACGGCGGAGAGCATCGCCCTGTTCACGGACGGCAAGGCCGATCTCGCGGTGGCGCGCGGCGACCTGAACCTGCCGACGAATGCCGAGTCGGTTGCCATCCTGCGCAAGAATGTCGTCGTGCTGTGGGCTCCTTCCGGCCTTCCCGCTAAGGGCTCGAAGAAGCAGCCCACGCCCAAGATCAAGAGTCTCGATGACCTGGCCGGCCACCGTGTCGGCGTGATCGGGCGCACGCAGGCCAATGTCACGCTGTTGCGCGGGATCCTGAAAGAGTCCGGCATCAATCCCGACAAGGTCACGATCAGCCAGTTCGCCACCAGTCAGCTCGGCGAAATGGCGAAAGATCAGTCGGTCGACGCCTTCATGGCGGTCGGCCCGCTCAAGAGCAAGATCACCGTGGACGCGATCGCTGCAACCGCGACTGCCCGCGGTGAGCCGAAATTCCTGCCGATCGAGGTTTCCGACGCGATCGCCAAGAAAAATCCGATCTACGAATCCGAGGAAATTCCTGCCAGCATCTTCGGCTCTTCACCGCAGCGGCCGGAAGACAAGGTCGACACCGTTGCCGTCAACCACCTGATCATCGCGCCAAAATCATTGTCGGATACGGCGGTCGCTGCCTTCGCCCGCCAGCTCTTCACCAACCGCCAGCAGCTCGCGCGTGAATTGCCGACCGCCTCGCAGATCGAGAAGCCGGATACCGAAAAGGACGCAGCGCTGCCGGCGCACGCGGGCGCAGCCGCCTATATCGACGGCAACGAGCGAACGTTCCTCGAAAAATACACCGACTACATCTGGTTCGCGATCCTGATTCTGTCGGGCCTGGGCTCCGCCGGCGCCTGGTTCAGGCACTACTGGAACAGGGACGAGCGCGAGCAGTACATCGCCCATCGCGATCATCTGCTTGAGTTGATTTCGAGGGCAAGGAAGGCCGAAACGCCGGAAGAGTTGGCCGACATGCAAGCTGCGGCCGACGGCATGTTACGCGAGGCGTTAGATTGCTATGACGACGGCACCGTCGAGGAAGGCGACCTCTCAGTGATCGCCCTCGCGCTCGAACAATTCCACCACGCAGTCGCCGACCGCCGCGCCGTGCTTGCTGGCGCCGACGTGGTCGACGCGCCGCGGATGCGCGCTGGCCAGGCCTGATTGGTTAGGTGGGCTTTTCCTCCTTCGATTAGATTTGCCGGCGCCGGACGTAATGCAGCCGACCCAACATTTGTTAGGTCAGCCTCCTGTTCTCCGTGCCACCGTCACGGAAAATTAAGATAGGCAGGGGACGATGAAGGATTATCAAACCCATTTGGAGAAGCTGCGCAAGACGCGGCCGAATGCGCGCTTGTCAGGGACTTGGCTACCGACAAAGCGAAGCGAAATGTTCGATCGGCTTGCGCGGCATCTGGGATGAACTAGCCGACGAGGTTGAGCGGGCCATGAATGCTCGAAAGACCGGTTAAAGGTAGCGGTGCGAGTATGCGGGCAAAAACGCTACTCGTTCTACTGGGTGTCACGGCGCTAGGGGCTTACATTGTGGGCCGCGACAGCAGTCCCCTGAACCACGCGCCAGTCGCGCAGCCGCAGCCTCCCGTGGCCAAGCCCGTTGTCTTCGCGGCCCCTGTATCACCTCCTTTGCCACGACCGCGACCCAAGCGCCCCTGACAATCCGTTCCACACCATCAAGGCCGTAGCCGAGAAGGCTAGGCCTGCCATGATCGAAAGTTACAGGCAAAGGCAGGCGTCGCTAATGGTCAGGTGCCGCTTCGCAACAGATGGCGATAACCTTGCTCGGTCATCCATCTGGCACGCGAGAGGTGGCTTTCGAACGCTAGACACACGCGGTCGGCCTCGGTGTCTGGGTCGATGCGCAGCACGATCCGGGAGACATCCCGCTAATCGGGCGCCTTGTTGATCCGCATCAAGCACGCGCATGTACGTGATGATGTGCTCCTCGTCATACTCAGTGAGGACTGGTCCTGTTGGCGCTACGTCAGCGAGCGCCTGAAGCTATGTGCCGCTGAGAACTACTCGAATGCGGATGCCTGAAGAAGGCATCAAGGCTTACAGGTTCGCCGCTGTCTTGCCAAAGCAGCTTTTGACCGAGGCTAGCCGCCACCGCGATGCGGTGGTGCCCGCCGACCAACGTGCCGTCACGCGTTGCCTTGGCGATGATCTCACCGGTCTCGTTTACGATGTTTCTCATAGCCGAATAGCCCTTCAGGATCGACTTCCGCCATTCAGCGATCAACTCGCGGCTTTCATGTCTGTTCCTATGCCCGCAACGGTGCGCAGCCGGTCCTGTCATCGTCGCGGAAGCTGATCGCCTCCTATTTGGGACGATCTGAAGCATGAGGGCGAGAGAAACCCAGCTCGCCTTGGCCTCGGCTGGTGAGGGTAGAGGCCAGCGATTATCAGCGCGTAGCCGCCCTGGAACGCACCGGCTTTAACATGACGGCTGCATGACACAGGGGATGCCGCAAATGCTGGCCGATCTTCGTTTTCGACATGAGTAAAACGTGGAGATCAATGTTACGCCGCGTGCGTGGAGAAGAGCACCTTTTGCTGCGCCAGTAATTCCCGCGCGGCAACTGCATAGAAACTGCCATTTGTACTTACTCTCTTCCCTTACTGACCGCGCGCCATCAAGCCGCGATCCTCCCTCACATTAGGCCGTTCGAAGAGGACCCCAACATTGAGCCAACGCACCGTTGGAATGCCGGAATTTAATGAATTGATCGATATGGCGCGGTTGCTCGTGAACTTGTGGGAAGCCGCGCAACGGCTGCCTGAAGGATCAGAGCGCCGGGAAGCATTCAGACAGATCAGTGGCTTCCAGAGGCGGGTGGCGGCATTGGTTACACGCGCCCTTTAAGCTTTCAGAGATGTGATAAGGTGGCGCGAAGCGCCGGATGCCGACAACGGCACCGTCGCCGACCGCGCGGGTGCTCGCGGCCGCCGGCGGGCCGCGCGCTCGTTCCACTGGTTCGCGTCAGCGCCAATGGCGGCGATGATGACGATGGCCCCAATAGTGACGATGTCCCGCTCGTCGCCAGCCATAGCTCGTGTAGGGATTACCGGGCCCATAATTCTGGCAATTTGCGTTCGGATAAAACTGGGCGCACCTCCCCGGATTGGGAATCACGTGCTGCGCCGATGCCGGATTGGCAGGAATGGATAAGAGTAACAAGGCAACGGCACCAACTAAAAGCGTTGGTTTCGCCATGGCGGCCTCGCTTGTCTCTAGACTGCGACACCAACGGCGCCAAATCCCAAGGGTTCCGATTTGAACCCATTGAAGCCCGACCTACGCGAGCAGATTGCGCCTGGCACACCCACGGCCCGTCAACGAAACCTTAACGAAACAATTCCCTAACGCCACGAAACCATTTTGGCGATTTCGTGCAAATGTCCTGAAACGGTTCATCTGTAGGAGTTTCCCCAACGACGCGCCGAACTGGTGCGAGCAACAGGGGGACGATCATGTCCAATTTATCGATACCGAGCCGCTTCGCGGCCGCCGCTTTTGGCGCGCTGGCGATTGGCGCCACCGCATTTTCCACGCCCGCCACTGCGGCTCCGCTGCCGCTGTTTCCGTTTTTCCTGCCGCAGATCGAAGCGGCCCCGCCACCGGTTGCGGCTGCGCCAGAGGAGGAAGAGCGCTTCGAACTGCCGGCACGTCTGCGCCGCCAGGTCGTGAACTACTACACCCGCGAGGCGCCGGGCACGATCATCATCGATACGCCCAACACCTATCTCTACCTCGTGCTCGGCAACGGCCAGGCGATGCGCTACGGCATCGGCATCGGCCGCGACGGCTTCACCTGGTCGGGCACCCAGACGATCACCCGCAAGGCCGAATGGCCGGCCTGGACCCCGCCCCCGCAAATGATCGCCCGGCAGCCCTATTTGCCGCGGCACATGACCGGCGGCCCGGGTAATCCGCTCGGCGCGCGCGCGATGTATCTCGGCGGCACCATCTATCGCATCCACGGCACCAACGATCCCTCGACGATCGGCACCCGCGTTTCCTCAGGCTGCCTCCGCCTCACCAACGAAGACGTCATTGATCTATATTCGCGGGTCAGCGTCGGAACCAAGGTGATCGTGCTGCCGATGACGGATCGCCGCGCCGATCTCAGCCGGACCATCCGCTGAGGCATTAGCTTTTCTTAATGCGAGAACGGCCCTGGCGCTCGCCGGGGCCGTTTTGCATTGATCTGACGTCGTGACAATGTGCAGTGGCGTCCCCCTCGCCACCCCTGTAAAACGTTGTGGGGCGATTTATTGGGGTCAGGGGGACGATGCGTCTGCCGATGCGGGTCAAGACCATTGCGATCGCGCTTTCGGTCCTCGTCATCTCGTTTGTGGTCAGCCTGAAGGTGATCGACTTCGTCGCGCCTCGCGCCACGAACAGCGCGCCCGTGCTCGCCGAATTGCCGCCGCTGCCGCCGGCGGCGCGCGCATCCACGGTAATGGCGCCCATTGCGGTTGCGCTGTCGGCGATCCGCGATGCCGCCGATCGCGGCGCGCCGCGCAATTTCGCCGGCAAGGCCGACAATCCGATATCGCAGATCCTGCAGAACGCCGACATCGGCTGGACTGCCTCGCGCGGGCCGATCGTAGCTACCGGCGCGCAGAACGTGCTGTCGCTGGCAACGCCGTTGACGGGCACACTGAATGTAACCGGCTCGCTGTCGGCGAAGGCGACGGGTGCGGTTGGCGAAGCACTCGGAAGCCTGCTCGGCGGCAACGTCTCCAAGCAGATCGGCAGCGTGAACATCAAGAACCTCAACGCCAGTGCCGAGATCAAGGGCAACGTCGTCATATCAGCGCGACCACAGATCGCCGCGAACTGGCGCATCGAGCCTAATCTCGCAGCGCAGGTCAATCTCGGCGACACCAGCCTCAGCGTGGCGGGCGCGCGCGTCAACGTGCCAGCGCAGGTGAAGCCGTTGATCGACCAGAATGTCGCCGAGCAAATCGCGCTGGTGCAGGCGCGCATGCGCAACGATCCGACTTTCGAACGGAACGCGCAGGCGCAGTGGGCCAAGGCCTGCCGTTCGATTCCGCTGCAGGGCACGGCAGCCGGTTCGACGATGCCGGCGCTGTGGCTGGAATTGCGCCCCACCCGGGCGGTTGCCGCGCAGCCGCGCGTCGATGCTTCGAACCTGACACTGATGCTCGGCATCGAGGCGGAAACCAGGATCACACCGGGCGAAACCAAGCCCTCCTGCCCGTTCCCCGCTACGATCGCGATGGTGCCACCGACGCCGGGACGGGTCGCGATCGGCGTACCCATCGACATGCCGTTCACCGAGATCAACAAGATCGTGGAGGCGCAGTTCGCCGGGAAGACTTTTCCTGAAGACGGGTCGGGCGCGGTCGACGTCACCGTCAAGCGCGCCAGCGTGGCCGCTTCCGGCAACCGCCTGCTGATCTCGCTTCTGGTCAGCGCCAGGGAAAGGAAGAGCTTCTTGGGCCTCGGCGGCGAGGCCAACGTGCATATCTGGGGCAAGCCGGTGCTCGATCAGGCCGAGCAGACGCTGCGGCTGACCGACATCGAACTCGCCGTCGAGTCAGAGGCTGCCTTCGGGCTGTTGGGCGCCGCGGCACGCGCGGCGATCCCGCATCTGCAGAAGACGCTGGCGGAGAAGGCTGTCATCGACCTCAAGCCGTTCGCCGGCAACGCGCAGAAGAAGATTGCAGCAGCGATCGCCGATCTTCAGAAGAACGAGGACGGTCTGCGCGTCTCCGCCGAGATCAGCAAGCTGCGGCTCGCCGGCATCGCCTTCGATTCCAAAACGCTGCGCGTGATCGCGGAAGCTGAAGGCGCCATCAATGTCCACGTCAGCGCGCTGCCGGCGCTGTGACGTTGCAGATCGTAGGGTGGGCAAAGCGCGCCGTGCCCACCATCGCCAGCACAGTCTTGGATGGTGGGCACGGCGCAAGCGCCTTTGCCCACCCTACGAAACCGCTACGAAACTGCCGACTACGACCCCTCGAACTTGAATGAGACTTTCAGCTTGGCGCGGTAGGCTTCGACCTTGCCTTGTGCATCAAGCTGCAAGTCAAGCTGGACCACTTCGGCAACACGAAGATCCCGCAGGGTTTCTCCGGCGCGGCTGACCGCGCCGGCGGCGGCCTTCTCCCAGGATTCGGTGCTGGTGCCGATCAGCTCGATGACCTTGTAGACGCTGTCCGCCATGTCGTCCTCCCGTTGACGCAGGATCCATGCAAGGCAGGAGGCAGATGCTCCTGCCGCGATACAACCTATCATCGGAAAATACGGGCAGATAGGCTGCGGTGCAGCATTGCGCGAACGGGCATTTGCAAAATCAAATGGCCGGGCGGCATCACGCCGTCCGGCCATTTTGAGGAAGCCTAGTAGGCCTGGTGTTGAGACCGCGGCCTCATTCGGTCGAGTACTTGAACTCCGGCATCGCCTTGAGCTGATCCTTCGTCGCGCTGAACACGGCGTGATCGGGATACCACGGATTCTTCTTCGCCGCGGCAGGCGCCGTCGCAGCACCCGTCGTGGTGCCTCCGCCTGCGCCTGTGCGTGCCCCACCGGTCGCGGGCGCGCTCGCGGTAGTAGAGGCAATCGGCTCATCAACGAACTTCACCTTGTCGATGGGCACCGCAACCAGGTGCTCGCCGACACCGAGAAAGCCGCCGACGCCGATCACCGCGGCTTTGATGTCGCCGCTCTTGTCGGTCAGGAGATCGTTGATCGAGCCGAGGCTTTCGTTGCTATCGTTGTACACGTTCAGGCCGACCAGCTTCGAAGCCCGCCAGGTACCCTTGAACGACGAGGTATCGGTTGCAGCCGCAGGTGCGGCGGTCTTGGCGCTGTCAGTCGTTGCCGAAGGACTTTGCTGCGCAAACGCTACACTCGCCAGCAACGCGGACGCCGCGAGGCCGGCAACGGCAGTTTTCGTTAACATATCCGTTCTCCTCAGTTCAGAAACGCTCTGAGGAAAACCCGGCACTTCAACAAGTGTTCCACGCGTTTTCGCATGAAACAGGCCGTGCGACACGGCATCAGAAGCCGCCCCAGTACGGCGGCATGCGGTAGTAGCGATGCAGCTCGGCTTCCTTTTCGCGATCGCCCCAGTCGAAATCCTTGTCCGCACGGAATGACGGCGCGCGCCTCAACTCTTCATCGTCGATGTCGAGTTCGTAGGCTTCGAACTTCGTGTTGTAGCGAAGCCGTCCCCAGGGCAGCGGCAGCAGATTGGCTCCGATGCCCAGAAACCCGCCGAAACTCAGGATTGCATACGATACTTTACCAGTGACCTTGTCGATCATCAGCCGTTCGATGTGGCCGATCATGTCCCCGTTCGGCCGGCGCACCGCGGTCCCCTCGACGCGGTCGCTCGCGATCAACTGATGCGGCTTGGCCATGACATCGCTTGCCATTGGACCCTCCACACGTGGATGAAGGGATCAACGTGGCAGCGCGCGGCTGGTTCCGCTCTGCGACAAACAGCCTGCCCTATTCGGAATTTCCGAAATGCCCCGACGTGGCCGCCGGCCCAAGTATGGCGGCGGCGCCGGCAATGATGCTGCAGCGTCGAATGAAGCCTGCGCGTGTCAGGCCGCGAGCGCGTCGGGGTCGGCTTCCTCGTAGATTGCGATCGCCTCGAAGCGATAGTCGCAGGCGCGGCAGAACCAAAGGAAGGATGTGCGGCCCGGACTGCTCTCCACCCAATCCGGTCTCGCGATCGGCTTGCCGCACTGGGCACAGGGATTTCCGCGAGGCAGATAGCTGGAGTCGAGTCGAGCCATGGCGCATCTCCCTAGATTTCGGACGTCGTAACGGCGTCTCGCTTTTTAAATGTCGTTGAATGGACAGGTTTGCTGTCGGAATGAATTGGTTTTTGTCCCGACGTCTTCTTTACACCTTGACTGCGTCTTTTGCACGACATTCCTTGCGCGTCCGCATGACGCAGATTCGCGTCGCTCGATGCGATGCATCGCACCCACAACGTAAGCGTCACGCTGGACATGTTCGTTACACTTGCATGAGCCGCGAACATCTCGCCGTGATGTCGTCGGTTTTTCGCCACATCTTGGCCCGCCGGTGGAACTAATCGAAAGCGCCCACTCGTTCACGCGTCCATCCGCCGAGATCATTTTATGAAAAGTTTTCCGAAGTTTGTCTGGCTCGCCGCCGCGGCCGTGCTGCTGCTTTCGCCCGACGCAATGGCGCAAAGCCGCGCGCAATATCAAAGCATGGTCGCCGCCCACGCCGCCGCCAACAACGTGCCGGAAGCGCTGGTTCATCGGGTGATCGTGCGCGAGAGCAAGTATCATCCGAACCTGGTCGGGCGCGGCGGCACCATCGGGTTGATGCAGATCAAGCTGCCGACTGCACGCGGACTCGGCTACACCGGCGACGCCGCGGGCTTGCGCGATCCCGACACCAATCTCGCCTGGGGCATCAAATACCTCGCCGGCGCCTATCGCGCCGCGGGCGGCGATCACAGCCGCGCCGTACGTTATTATGCGAGCGGCTATTATTACGCCGCAAAGCGCCAGCGGCAGGAAAAGCCGCTGCAGATCGCGCCTGTGCTGGCGAGCGGTGCGACGCCGAAAATCGTCGCCGCGCCTGTTGGAATGCCGGCTGACGCGAACGCGCTGCAGGCGGCAAAATAGCTAACCCCGACAGCAAACCTCGTGTCCCGGGCGCGGAGCCGCGCGTTTGCGCTGCTCGCAGAACCGGGACCCAATACTAGCCGCCCTAGGCCCCGGCTCAGCAGCGCACCGCTAAAAGGCGCTGCGCTGCGTCCGAGGCACGGCAGCATTGCAAGTTCCTGCAAAGCCGCGTTGACACCTCCGCCCAACCGCCTACATTAGGCCTGTTCCGAGGGGTGCTCCGACGAGGAGCTGAGATACCGCAAGCTTGGGCAGTTCTACTTCTTCAAAGTAGAGGCCTGGGACCGCGGTGACCCTTTGAACCTGATCCGGGTCATGCCGGCGAAGGGACAGGGATGTACCAGAAGTCAGATCTGTGGGGGGATTCCCCCGTCTCCATCATCGGCGCGGGCATTGCCGGCGCCTGGCAGGCCTTGCTGTTCGCACAGGCCGGCCACGCCGTCACTCTGTACGAGCGCAGTGACGCCGATATGACGCTTTCCACCAGCCACTGGGCCGGCGGCATGCTGGCGCCCTATTGCGAGGCAGAGACGTCCGAGCCCGTGATCGGCCGGCTCGGTTTTCGCTCGCTGGATTTGTGGCGCGAGCTCTTTCCGAACACCCCGTTCAAGGGATCGCTGGTGGTGGCGCATCCGCGCGACCGCGCCGATTTCGAGCGGTTTGCCAAGCTCACCACCGGCCATGTCAGGCTCAACGCAAGCGGCGTCGGCGAACTCGAACCCTCGCTGGACGGCCGTTTTCGCGATGGTCTGTTCTATGCCGAGGAGGGCCATGTCGAGCCGCGCAAGGTGCTGCCCGAGCTGCACGCGCGCATCACGGCGGCCGGCGGCACGATCAAGTTCGATTGCGACATCAGTGCGGAAGATCTCGACGGCATCGTGATCGACTGCCGCGGGCTTTCCGCGCGCGACGAGCAGCCGGAATTGCGCGGCGTCAAGGGCGAGATGATCATCATCGAGACGAGCGAAGTCGAGCTGTCGCGCCCGGTGCGTCTGATCCATCCGCGCTGGCCGCTCTATGTCATCCCGCGCGGCGACAGCAAATTCATGCTGGGCGCGACCTCGATCGAGGCCGAGGACACCGGCGTCAGCGTGCGCTCGGCGCTGGAGTTGCTCGGCGCGACCTATGCCGTGCATCCGGCTTTTGCCGAAGCGCGCATCGTCGAGTTCGGCTCGGGCTTGCGCCCCGCCTTCCCCGACAACCTGCCGCGGATCACGGTTCGCAAGAACAAGATCGCGGTCAACGGCCTTTACCGCCACGGTTTTCTGGTGGCGCCGGCGCTGGCCGAGCTGACGCTCGCCTATGTGCAGCGCGGCCAGATCGACAATGAGGTGATGCGATGCGTGTGACCATCAACGGCGAACAGCGCGAGATCGCTTCGGAGCGCGTCGACGCGCTGCTCTCGGAGCTCGAATACGAGGGCACGCATTTCGCGATCGCCGTGAATTACGACGTGCTGCCGAAAAGCCGCTGGGCTGAGACCGCACTGAAGGCCGGCGACGAAATCGAGATCATCACGCCACGGCAGGGAGGGTGAGGATGGGTAACTGCGCGCCTCAAACTCCGCTGTCATCACCCGGCTTGACCGGGCGACCCAGTACGCCGCGGCCTATCGGGTTGATCACAGCCGTCCCGGCGTACTGGATCCCCGCCTTCGCGGGGATGACGAGTGGTGGTGTGGGGATGACATGCGCGAGCTTTCTCCTCCCGTCGTCCCTGCGAACGCAGGGACCCATAACCACCGGCGGTCGTGTTGACGAAAGATCTCTGCCACCGCGCCAGCATGAGAGACCACGCGGTATGGGTCCCTGCGTTCGCAGGGACGACGAATTGAAAGTTGCGACATCATGCTGAACTTCTACGGAAAAACCTTCTCCTCTCGACTGCTGATCGGCACGGCGCTCTATTCTTCGCCGGCGATCATGCAGGAGGCGATCCGCGCCTCTGGCGCCAACATCGTCACGGTGTCGCTGCGGCGTGAGGCTGCCGGCGGCAAGACGGGCGATGCATTCTGGTCGCTGATCCGCGAGCTCGATGTCACCGTGCTGCCGAACACCGCCGGCTGCCGCAGTGTGCGCGAGGCGGTGACCACGGCAAAGCTGGCGCGCGAACTGTTCGGTACACCCTGGATCAAGCTCGAAGTGATCGCCGACAACGACACGCTGCAGCCCGACGTGGTCGGCCTGGTCGAAGCGGCCGGAATCCTGATCAAGGACGGCTTTGAGGTGTTCCCCTATTGCACCGAGGATCTTTCGGTGGCCATGCGGCTGGTCGAAACGGGGTGCAAGGTCGTGATGCCCTGGGCCGCGCCGATCGGCAGCGCCAAGGGCATCACCAACCGCGATGCGCTAAAACTGATGCGCGAGCGCCTGCCTGACGTGACGCTGGTGGTCGATGCCGGTATCGGCGCCCCGTCGCATGCCGCCCATGCCCTCGAACTCGGCTACGACGCCGTGCTGCTCAACACGGCGGTAGCAAAAGCTGCCGATCCCGTCGCGATGGCGCAGGCGTTTCGATCAGGCGTCGAAGCCGGCCGCACCGCCTATGAAGCCGGCCTGATGGAAGCCCGCGACTTCGCCTCGCCCTCCACCCCTGTGATCGGGACCCCGTTCTGGCATGCCGTATCCTGATCGATTTTACCCCGTGGTCGACAGCGTCGCCTGGGTGGCGCGTCTGGCGCTGCTCGGCGCCGGCACCATCCAGTTGCGCGCCAAGAATCTCGACGACGCCGGGGCGCTGCAGATCGTGACCGACGCGCTGGAGGTCATCGAGGGCACCGACGCCAAACTCGTCGTCAACGATTATTGGCGCGCAGCAATCGTCGCCGGCGCAAAGCACCTGCATCTCGGGCAGGAAGATCTGATCGACGCCGACCTCAACGAAATCCGCAAAGCAGGGCTGACGCTCGGCATCTCCACCCACGACGACGAGGAGTTGGCGACCGCGCTTGCCGCCAAACCGGACTACATCGCGCTCGGCCCGATCTTCCCGACCACGCTGAAATCGATGCGTTTTGCGCCGCAGGGCATTCCAAAAATCACCGAATGGAAAAAGCGCATCGGCAACATCCCGCTGGTCGCGATCGGCGGCATCAAGTTCGAGCAGTCAGCCGAAATCTACGCCGCCGGTGCCGACTCGATCGCCGTCGTCAGCGACGTCACGCAGAACACCGACCCCGACGCGCGGGTGCGGCAGTGGCTGGGCCAGAGCGCGGAGGCCGCGTGATGAATTTGCGAGAAACCACAGACGTCATTGCTAGCGAAGCGAAGCAATCCACCTCTCCGCACGGGGACAGAATGAATTGCTTCGTCGCTTCGCTCCTCGCAATGACGGAAGAGATTTCCACCGGCGTCATTCCGGGGCGCGCGCAAGCGCGAACCCGGAATCTCGCTCAATAACCTCGAGGTTCCGGATCGGTCCGCTTCGCGACCCGTCCGGAACGACGCCATAAAACGGAGGATTCCATGAACATTCGCTCCAACCCCAACACCACGCTTCCCGCCGTCACCACCGGGCCCCTGCCCTCGTCGCGAAAAATTTTTTCAACGCCGGATGCCGCGCCCGACCTGCGCGTGCCCTTGCGCGAAATCATCCTCTCCGAAGCCGCGGGTGAACCGAATCTGCCGGTCTACGACACCTCCGGCCCCTATACCGATCCGTCCGTGACCATCGACGTCAACGCCGGTCTCCCGCGCAACCGCCTCGCCTGGGTGAAGGAGCGCGGCGGGGTCGAGGAATATGAGGGCCGCGAGATCAAGCCGGAAGATAACGGTAATGTCGGCGCTTCGCACGCCGCAAAGGCCTTCACCGCGCATCACAAGCCGATCCGCGGCCTCGACGGGCACAAGATCACGCAGCTCGAATTCGCCCGCGCCGGCATCATCACCAAGGAGATGATCTACGTCGCCGAGCGCGAAAACCTCGGCCGCAAAAAGCAGCTCGAGCGCGCGGAAGCCGCGTTGGCCGACGGCGAAAGTTTTGGCGCTGAGGTCCCCGCCTTCATCACGCCGGAGTTCGTGCGTTCCGAGATCGCGCGCGGCCGCGCCATCATCCCATCCAACATCAACCACGCCGAACTCGAGCCGATGATCATCGGCCGCAACTTCCTGACCAAGATCAACGCCAATATCGGCAACTCCGCTGTCACCTCCTCGGTGGAAGAGGAAGTCGACAAGATGGTGTGGGCGATCCGCTGGGGGGCCGACACCGTGATGGACCTCTCCACGGGGCGCAACATCCACACGACGCGGGAATGGATCTTGCGCAACTCGCCGGTGCCGATCGGCACCGTGCCGATCTATCAGGCGCTGGAGAAGTGCGAAGGCGATCCCGTCAAGTTGACCTGGGAGCTCTACAAGGACACGCTGATCGAGCAGTGCGAACAGGGCGTCGACTATTTTACGATCCACGCCGGCGTCCGCCTGCCCTACATCCACCTCACCGCCAACCGCGTCACCGGCATCGTGTCGCGCGGCGGCTCGATCATGGCGAAGTGGTGCCTGGCGCACCACAAGGAAAGCTTCCTCTACACGCATTTCGACGAGATCTGCGACCTCATGCGCAAGTATGACGTCTCGTTCTCGCTCGGCGACGGCCTGCGTCCCGGCTCGATCGCCGACGCCAACGACCGCGCCCAATTTGCCGAACTCGAAACGCTCGGCGAATTGACAAAAATCGCGTGGGACAAGGGCTGCCAGGTGATGATCGAAGGACCCGGCCACGTGCCGATGCACAAGATCAAGATCAACATGGACAAGCAGCTCAAGGAATGCGGCGAAGCCCCGTTCTATACCTTGGGCCCGCTGACCACCGACATTGCGCCGGGCTACGACCACATCACCTCAGGCATCGGCGCCGCTATGATCGGCTGGTTCGGCTGCGCCATGCTCTGCTACGTCACGCCGAAGGAGCATCTGGGTCTCCCCGACCGCAACGACGTCAAGACCGGCGTCATCACCTATAAAATCGCCGCCCACGCCTCTGACCTGGCCAAGGGACACCCGGCCGCCCAGCTCCGCGACGACGCGCTCTCCCGCGCCCGTTTCGACTTCCGCTGGACCGACCAGTTCAACCTCGGCCTCGATCCTGATACGGCAAAGAGCTTCCACGACGAGACGCTGCCGAAGGAAGCCCACAAGGTCGCCCATTTCTGCTCGATGTGCGGGCCGAAGTTTTGCTCGATGAAGATCACGCAGGACGTGCGGGATTACGCAGCGACGCTGAACGACCCGGCGAGCGTGGGGATGTCGGTGAGTGGGACGATTGAGGATGGAATGAAGCAGATGTCGGAGAAGTTCAAGGAGATGGGCTCAAACGTGTATCTCGATGCGGAGAAGGTGAAGGAGAGCAATCGGCTGCTGTGAGGACTGCGCACGCATCCAGGCCGCAATGACCGATAGTCTGACCGGTGTCTGGGACGGCACCTATGTTCAGCGGCAGATCGGAATGGTCACGTTTCTGGCGACGCTCATCGAATCCGGTGGCGCGCTCGGAGGAAACGTGACCGAACCCTGCACAGTGCCCCGCTGCCCGATTGGCACCCACAACGCTTCAATTGCGGGTCATCGATCCGGCAGCGCCGTCTCGTTCATCAAACGTTACGAGCCGCCCGGCCACGGCTATAACACCGTCTCTTATGAGGGAGTCGTCAATGCCGAGGCGACGGAAATCGACGGACGCTGGAAGGTGCCGGGCACGACGGACTCCGGGACATTTCTGATGGTCCGGTCGAGCAGGCCTGCGGAACCAGTTGTGGCCGAAGAACGGACCAAGGAGCTGGCGCGGTAGCGAGTGGCAAGCGTAGCCCGGATGAGCGCAGCGACATCCGGAGCCGCCCGCATATCATTCCTACAAAGTTTTCACGAACTCGGCCCTACTCGCGAGCTCCGATTCATGCGCTTCGAAATCCTACCAGGTTTGCCGCCGTATGGCCCGATGGCCATCTCTTTCACCAGGAACGGCGCGCGCGAACATCGCGAAGGGCTGGTGGTGCGCTTCTATCCCAGGGCATCTGAACCGTGGGTGGGTAACTTCATCGGAGGCGAGACCGCCTGCAATGTTGTTCTTAATCACCCCGACGAAACCTGCGTCATTGTCGTGGCGCAGGGTGAGGCTTGTTTCGTCGATCCGGAGAGCCGTACCGTCATCGATTGCATGGCGGTGGATATCGAACAGGTTATTTCGATTCGATTGCTCGGCTCCGTCGTATTCCAGTGTTCGAGCGATTTCATTGCGATAGGAGCCGGCAACTCCGGATGGCATAGCCCGCGCATTTCCTGGGACGGTTTTCACAACATCGAGGTGCACGAAACCGAGCTTGTAGGCGAGGCATACACTCCGGTCGCCGACGCCTGGGTGCCGTTCAGACTCGACCTTTGACGGGGCACTGCGCTGACGGGATATACGAGAAGGAAATGAGCCGCGCAGTGCTTGTGTCACGCGGCTGGAGCAACGACTGATCATCGCTCAATCGACAGGCGCGGCCCGGATGAGCGAAGCGATATCCAGGGTTTTTAAACCGCCCGCATATCGCTATGCTCCTGCGGGCTACTTGCTGCTGAGGCAGATGGATTAGTTTTGTCACCTCTCATAGGGACAGATACCATGCCGAGAACGCTTCGAGAGATGGCGCTCACAGCCGATCTCGTGGCTCGCGCCACGCGCTTGGTCGAGGATGCAGGCCCCAGTCCCGGCGCGGTGTACATGACTGATGAAGATTACGACGTGGCCATAGGCAACGTTCTCGCACAAGCTCCAGTTGGTGATGTCTGGCTCTTTGGTTATGGTTCGCTTCTCTGGAAGCCGGCATGTGAATTTACCGAAAGCCGGATAGCCACAGTTCGCGGATGGCATCGAGCGTTTTGCTTTCGGGTGGCCCGCTTTCGGGGCACCCGAGATAGGCCGGGATTGATGCTCGCACTTGATCGCGGCGGCAGGTGCAAAGGTATGGTCTTTAAGCTCCCTCCGGCGCAGATCTCGGCGAGCCTAAATGTCCTGTTTCGCCGCGAAATGGTGGTCAAGCCAGCGGTGAACGTACCGCGTTGGATGACCGTTGAAACAGATGAAGGTCTGATCCGGGCTCTCGGAATGGCGGTAAACCGTCAAAGCCCCCACTACGCCGGGAAGTTGCAGTTAGATGAGGCCGCTGACATTTTGGCATCAGCTGCGGGACACTGGGGCTCCTGCGCGGAGTACCTCAGAGAAACGGTATTCCGATTGGAGGAATTGGGCATTCACGACGAATCGTTATGGCAACTCCAGGCGCTGGTGGCGGAAAGGCTGCAATCCTCACTTCGCTGCCAGACATCGAAGTGAGACACCACCGAACCGATTCCTGATTACTTAATCGCTTCTGCAGCAAGCGTAGCCGGATGAGTGCCTATTAACCTTCCGTTAACCATTCGGGCCCACGCTTCCCTTCGGCAGGGGGTTGTGATTCCTGATGTTTCTGCTCCGCGTTTCGGAGCAAGCGTCGATCGGGAGGTGTTGATGCCCCGGGAGCATGATGATTTTTGCCTTGGCGCGGACTGTGTCCTCGTCCCCGAGATTCCGCTATCGGATTCTCAGACACCCTCACCCCACGAGATTGTGCCGATGCTGGTCGGCTCGACGGTCGAGGCGATCGAGCGCGAGCTCGTGCTGCAGACGCTGGCGCGCTGTCACGGCAATCGCACCCACGCCGCGCGCCTGCTCGGACTTTCGGTGCGCACGATGCGAAACAAGATCCGGCAGTACGCGACTGATGGGGCCGACGTACCCGAACATGGCTAGAGTGCGGCGGCGCAATCCACGCTATCTGACACTTGAACCGGAAATCGCCGCAACGTCATGCGACGCGTGCGCGACGACCTGTCCGCCGTGCCTACCATCACGAGCGCGGCGTGAGTTGGTGGGCACGGCGCTTTGCGCCTTTGCCCCCTGCGGGCCGCGGACTGATTTGCCTGCCGCACAAGCGCGATTTCGTGCTGCGGCCTGCGACCAATTGGCACGACGGGCAAATCACTTCTGATTTTCCGAAATAATGTCAAGCCCGGGAATCAAAAATGTTCCGCTTAACACGAGGGGCAAATCAGCCGCATAATTCCGCCCGTCTCACCCATTGAGGGGCGCTCGCGATCGTCACGAACGTGCGGTGAGATGTGATGGACGTGGAATGCGCAAGACGTAGGCGCAGGAAGCGTACGGCGAAGTCGTGTGGTATGGGCGCCGCGGTGCTGGCGCTAAGCTGCGTGAAACTATTTGCGCAGCGACGGAGGCAAAAGAGCCGTTCTCCGGGGAGAGCACGAAGTAAGCCGTAAAGCCATTGCGCAGGGAAGGCCGGGATGCTCCCGCTGTACCTGTATGCTCGTGTGCGCGTTCCTTATGCGCACCTGCACACGAGATCGCGGGTGCAGCAAGCACCCGGTCTTCCCTGCGCCCTCTATTTCAAGAGGGACAACAGAAGATGCAAGCCTCGGGCGCAATGCGCCGCGAGAATGCAGATGCGCACCCTCGTCGCTGTTTGAAAAATTGATTGGAAACGCGCCCCACGTCGTTCCTGCGAACGCAGGGACCCATAACCACGAATGCAAATTGTGACGCGGAGCTGGAGCCGCTATCCCGCCGACAACCGCGAGCAGTGGCTATGGGTCCACGCGCCGAGTGCGCGATTGCGCACGGAGGCAGGGACGACGGGGAAACGCCGGCAATCCGGCGTCATGATGTGCCGATCGGAAATCCAAATGTCAGGGAAGAGCTGCGCTTTTTCGTTTAATCGTTCTACTTCAGATAGAATGACTTATTTTCGACGCAGGAAGAGCCAAGAGAAGAGCTGAGATCGCGGTATCCGCCAACGAGATAAGAACACGGCAGGGAAGGATAAAAGTGGGTGAACTTCTGGGCTCTATCGTTTTTTCTTTGATCGTAATCGTTCTAATCGCCGGCGCATGGACCTGGATTTCGACGCTGTTCAGGAAAGGCGTCATGACGCTGCTCGGCTTCGATCGGGTCTGGGTGCAGCAGTTCGAAACCGTGCTGCTCTACCGGAACGGGCGTTTTGAAAAGGCCCTGATGCCCGGCCGGCACCGGATCCGCGCCGGCAGCCGCCAATTGGCGCGGATCGATTTGCGCCCCGAGGTGTTTCGGTTCACGCAAGGTGCGGTGTCCGCCGACCGCTTTGCGGTCAACCTCGTCTATGTCGTCCGGACGAAAATCGTCGATCCCAGGGCCGCTTTCGAAAGCACCCAGAACTACCGGGACGAAATATTCATCCGCCTGCAATCGGTCGCGAAAGCGGTGTGCAGCCGAAAGTCCCGTCTGGAAATTCAGATGGATCACCAGAGTTTTGGCAACAGCGCCCAGAAGGCCGCCAGCCAGGTGCTTCGCTCGATCGGTTGCGAATGCCTGACTTTCGAGCTGCTGCAGGTAGATTCCACCGCACCCGTCGCGGAGCTGGACAATCGACGCATGGGATCTGCGGCGCGCCACAGCATGATGAAGGAAGCCTGAACCACTGTGATCCGGCGCCCGTAGAGAGATTGCCTATGCTGCGCCGATGCCGATTGCGAAACAATTATCCTACGCCGGCGCGCAAACGCTACGGCTCGACACCGGTGCGGCCGGTACCGTGCGCAGCTCGTCTGCGCAAGCCGAATGGCTCTGGCATTGCCAAACTGCCCGTAATGCCCAACTCTTCTTTATCATCATCCATCCGGACATCTCCGACATGAGCCAGACCAAACTGTTCGAGCCCTTCAAGCTTGGGCCGATTACGCTCCCCAACCGCCTCGTGATGGCGCCGCTGACCCGCAACCGCGCGGTACCGCCCGGGATGGTGCCGAGCCCGCTCGCGATCGACTATTACGGCCAGCGCGCCTCCGCCGGATTGCTCATCACCGAAGCGAGCCAGGTTTCGCAGCAGGGCCAGGGCTATCAGGACACGCCCGGCATCTATTCGAAGGAGCAGGTCGAAGGCTGGCGCAAGGTCACCGACCGCGTGCACGAAAAAAGCGGGCGCATCTTCATCCAGATCTGGCATGTCGGCCGCATCTCGCACACCACGCTGCAGCCCGGCGGCGGCAAGCCGGTCGCGCCGTCGGCGATCCGCGCCAAGGGCAAGACATTTGTGGGCGGCACTTTCACCGAAATCTCCGAGCCGCGCGCGCTGGAGCTATCGGAAATTCCGGATATCATCGACGACTTCAAGCGCGGCACCGAGAATGCGCTGGCCGCCGGTTTTGACGGCGTCGAGATCCACGGCGCCAACGGCTACCTGCTCGACCAGTTCGCCAAGGACGGCACCAACAAGCGCACGGATGCTTACGGCGGAGGAATCGAAAACCGCGCAAAGCTGATGCTGGAAGTGTCGCAGGCGGTGGCCGTGATTGCCGGCCCCGAGTGCACCGGCATCCGCATCTCGCCGGTAACGCCGGCCAACGATGTGTCCGATTCTAATCCGCAGCCGCTGTTCGATCATATCGTGGATGGGCTCAGCGCGCTGAAGCTGAGCTACATCCATGTCATCGAAGGCGCGACCGGCGGCCCGCGCGATATCGCGCCGTTCGATTACGCGTCCTTGCGCAAGCGCTTCAGCGGCACCTATGTCGCCAACAACGGCTACGATTTCGACCTCGCGACCAAAGTGCTCGAAGCCGGCGCCGCCGACCTGATCGCATTCGGCAAGCCGTTCATCTCGAATCCCGACCTGGTCGAGCGGCTGAAGAAGGGCGCGCCGCTGAATGAGTGGGACAAGGCGACGTTCTACGGCGGCGGGGCGAAGGGATACACGGATTATCCGACGTTGGCAGCGGCGCAGGCGGCGGAGTGAGGCACAGTGCGCTCCCTCTCCCCGCTCTTCGCGGGGAGAGGTGAGAAAAAAGACCGGGATCGCTCCCGGCCTTTCGCGTGTTTGCATCACTCGTAGTCTGCGAAGCTCACTTCGCCTCCGCCCGCTTCGGCGGAGTGGCCGGCCACGACTTGATCAGCGCGTCGTAGTCGACCGTCTCGCCCTTCGGCTTCTCGTTCGCCAGCTTGCGCTGCGGCGCGATGGTCTTGTCTTTCTCGGCCTTGGCGAACCAGAACTCGGCGGTCTCCTTCTTGTTCAGCTTCGGCCCGCACTCCTTCTGCACACCGGATTTCTCGAGACGCTCGAGCACCGAGTCCTGCGCTGCGGCCAGCGCATCCATCGCAGCTTGCGGCGTCTTCGCACCGGACGACGCATCGCCGATGTTCTGCCACCACAATTGCGCGAGCTTCGGATAGTCGGGCACGTTGTTGCCGGTCGGTGTCCACTGCACGCGCGCGGGCGAGCGGTAGAACTCGATCAGGCCGCCGAGCTTCGGCGCGCGCTCGGTGAACGACTTGTCCCAGATGTCGGATTCACGCACGAACGTGAGGCCGACATGGCTCTTCTTCAAGCTAACCGTTTTGGAGTTGATGAATTGCAGATAGAGCCAGGCCGCCTTGCGGCGATCGGGCGGGGTCGACTTCAGCAGCGTCGCGGAGCCGGCGTCCTGGTAGCCGAGCTTCATGCCCTCTTTCCAGTATGAGCCGTGCGGCGACGGTGCCATGCGCCACTTCGGCGTGCCGTCGGCGTTCACGACCGGGATACCGGGCTTCACCATGTCGGCGGTGAAGGCGGTGTACCAGAAGATCTGCTGGGCGATGTTGCCTTGCGCCGGCACTGGACCTGCTTCGGAGAAGGTCATGCCTTGCGCCTGGGGCGGAGCATACTTCTTCATCCAGTCTAGGTATTTGGTGATCGAATAGACCGCCGCCGGGCCGTTGGTGTCGCCGCCGCGCTCGACCGACGAGCCGACCGGACGGCAACCTTCCATGCGGATGCCCCATTCGTCGACCGGCAGGCCGTTCGGGATACCCTTGTCGCCGTTGCCGGCCATCGACAGCCAGGCGTCGGTGAAACGCCAGCCAAGCGATGGATCCTTCTTGCCATAGTCCATGTGGCCATAGACCTTGACGCCGTTGATCTCCTTGATGTCGTTGGTGAAGAACTCGGCGATGTCTTCATAGGCCGACCAGTTCACGGGAACGCCGAGCTCGTAGCCATACTTCGCCTTGAACTTGGCTTTGTATTCCGGATTGGAGAACCAGTCGTAACGGAACCAATAGAGGTTCGCAAACTGCTGGTCGGGCAACTGATAGAGCTTGCCGTCCGGGCCCGTGGTGAAGGATTTGCCGATGAAGTCGTTGACGTCGAGCTGCGGGTTGGTGACGTCCTTGCCCTCACCGGTCATGTAGTCCGACAGGATCACGGTCTGGCCGTAGCGGACGTGGGTGCCGATCAGGTCGCTATCATTGATCCAGCCGTCATAGACGTTCTTGCCGGACTGCATCTGGGTCTGCAGCTTCTCGACGACGTCGCCTTCCTGGATCAGGTCGTGCTTGACCTTGATCCCCGTGATCTCGGTGAAGGCTTTCGCCAGCGTGCGCGCTTCATATTCATGCGTCGTGATCGTTTCCGACACGACGTTGATTTCCATGCCCTTGAAGGGCTCGGCCGCCTTGGCGAACCATTGCAACTCCTTCATCTGGTCCGCCTTCGACAGCGTCGAGGGCTGGAACTCGCTGTCGATCCACCTTTGATTGACGGCGTCGTCCGCACGCGCAGGTGCGGCAATGGTCACGGATGCGGCAATCAGCGCAGCCGCGCTGGTCATCGTCAGAAAGCTCTCCTTGGTCAAGGGACCGTTTCTTCCTCTCAAGCGTCGCATGTTGGATCCTCCGTTGCAGCGACAAACACATATTCAGGCCCGGGTTGATCCCGGATCTGTCTTTTTCCGCCGTTTCAGACCGTGCGAAAGACCGCAACGGCCGAAACGAGCGAAATCAGGGTTGCGAGCCACAGGCTCGAAATCTCAACGCCCTCCCCGATCGGCAGCGTCAGAAGCGGATCGGTGCCGACAAAGGCGATCCACAACAGATGGATGACGGCGGCAAGCACTAGCGAAATGAACAGCCGGTCGCCGCGCGTGGTCGGAATTCGCAGGATGCCGACGCGCTCGGCTTCGGGATAGGCGATCCCAAGCCATGTCATCACGCCGAGCGTCAGCGCCAGCATCACGAAGAAGATCGCGGTCGGCAGCGTCCAGGCCATCCATGCGATGTTTTCCATGGCTGCTACACCCTGCCCAGCGCAAAACCGCGAGCGATGTAGTTGCGGACGAACCAGATAACCAAGGCACCGGGGATGATGGTGAGCACGCCGGCCGCCGCCAGTAGCCCCCAATCCATGCCCGCGGCTGAGACCGTGCGGGTCATGATCGCGGAAATCGGCTTGGCGTTGACCGAGGTCAAGGTACGCGCCAGCAGCAATTCGACCCAGGAGAACATGAAGCAGAAGAACGCGGCGACGCCGATGCCGCTCGCGATCAGCGGCACCAGGATCTTGACGAAGAAGCGCGGGAATGAATAGCCGTCGAGGAATGCGGTCTCGTCGATCTCGCGCGGCACGCCCGAGACGAAGCCTTCGAGAATCCAGACCGCCAGCGGCACATTGAAGATGCAGTGCGCCAGCGCGACCGCCCATGGCGTATCGAACAGATTGATCGCCGAGTAGAGATTGAAGAACGGCAGCGCGAACACCGCGGCCGGCGCCATGCGGTTCGACAACAGCCAGAAGAACAGATGCTTGTCGCCGAGGAAGCGGTAGCGCGAGAAGCCGTAGGCGGCCGGCAGCGCCACGGCGATCGAGATCACGGTGTTGATCAACACATAGGTCAGCGAGTTGATGTAGCCGGAATACCAGCTCTCGTCGGTGAAGATGCGCTTGTAGTTTTCCAGCGTCGGCTGGTGCGGCCAAAGCGTCATCGTGGTGACGATCTCGGCATTGGTCTTGAAGCTCATGTTGACGAGCCAGTAGATCGGCAACAGCAAGAAAATCAAAAACAGCGAGATGATGAGGCGGCGGCCGGGAATCGAGTGCATCACGCGGCTCCCTTCTTCTCAGGACGCTCGGTCCCGACATTGGTCATGACCGTGTAGAATACCCAGCACACGATCAGGATGATCAAATTGTAGACGAGCGAGAGAGCGGCAGCCTTGCCGAGGTCGAATTGCCCGAGGGCGATCTTGACCAGTTCGATCGAAACGAAGGTGGTCGAGTTGCCCGGACCGCCACCGGTCACCACGAACGGTTCGGTGTAGATCATAAAACTGTCCATGAAGCGCAGCAGCACGGCGATCAGCAGCACGCGGTTCATCTTCGGCAATTGGATCGCCTTGAACACCGCCCAGCGCGAGGCGCCGTCGATCTGAGCCGCCTGGTAATACGCATCCGGGATCGACTTCAGCCCGGCATAGCACAGTAGCGCGACGAGGCTGGTCCAGTGCCACACGTCCATCACGATGACGGTCGCCCAGGCATCGAACTCGTTGGAGACGTAATTATAGTCGAACCCGAGGCTGTTGAGCGTATAGCCGAGCAGGCCGATATCGGGCCGGCCAAAGATCTGCCAGATCGTGCCGACCACGTTCCACGGAATCAGCAGCGGCAAAGCGAGGATCACAAGACATACGGCGACGGTCCAGCCCTCGCGCGGCATCGACAGCGCCACAACGATGCCGAGCGGCACCTCGATTGCAAGTATGATGGCCGAGAACAACAGATTGCGGCCGAGCGAGGCCAGGAAGCGTCCGCCGAGATCGGTCGAGGGATCGAGCAGCTCCTTGAACCAGCCGACGCCGTTCCAGAAGAACTGGTTGTTGCCGAACGTGTCCTGCATCGAATAGTTCACCACCGTCATCAGCGGCAGAATCGCGGAGAACGCGACCACCGCGAATACCGGCAGCACCAGGAACCAGGCTTTTTGGTTGACGATCTTGTCCATCAGGCAACCCCCTCGACCAGACGGCTGTCGGCATAGACGTGAACATGCGCGGGATCGAACACCAGCCCGACCATATTGTCAGGCACGGAGAATCCGGGCGGCACGCGCGCGGCAAACTTGGCGTCGCCGATACGAACGCGGGCGAAGCGGGCACGACCAAGATCGTCGATCCGTTCGATCGCAGCCGATAACAGGCCCGACGCGGGAGCGGCGATATTGACGAATTCCGGGCGCACGCCGATCTCGATTTTCGCACCCGCCGGCAGCACGCCGTAATTGCGGTGCAGGCCGATGATGTGGCCGTCGATCCGGGCCTCATGCCCGCTCACGACAGCCGGCACGATGTTCATGCCGGGCGAGCCGATGAAGTAACCCACGAACGTATGCGCGGGCTTGTCAAACAGTTCGGCCGGTGTGCCGCTCTGCACGACGCGGCCGTCATGCATGACCACCACCGTATCGGCAAAAGTCAGCGCCTCGGTCTGGTCATGGGTGACGTAGATCATCGTGAGATCGAGTTCGCGATGCAGCGCCTTCAGCTTCGAGCGCAACTGCCACTTCAATTCAGGGTCGATCACCGTCAGCGGCTCGTCGAATAATACGGCGGCAACGTCGGAACGGACGAGGCCGCGGCCGAGTGAAATCTTCTGCTTGGCGTCCGCGGTCAGGCGCGTCGCCTTGCGGTCGAGATAGAACGTCAGATCGAGGAGATCGGCGATCTGCCTCACCCGCGCCTCGACCTCGGCCTTCGGCACGCCGCGGTTCTGCAGTGGGAATGCGAGGTTCTGCCCGACCGTCATCGTGTCGTAGATCACCGGAAACTGGAACACCTGCGCGATGTTGCGCTTCTGGGTTGACAGCGGCGTGATATCGGCGCCGTCGAACAGGATTTTTCCGCGCGACGGCGTGACGATGCCGGAGATCAGATTGAGCAGCGTGGTCTTGCCGCAGCCGGAGGGGCCGAGCAGCGCGTAGGCCCCGCCCTGCCGCCAGGTCATGGTCACCGGCTTCAACGCAAAGGATTCGGGCGCAGCGTCATTGCCGCCGTAGGAATGCGCGAGATCGACGAGGTCAATGCGTGCCATATCGCATCTCCCTCACATGCTCTTGGCTTTTGATGCGTTTTCTCCAAGCGAAACGTTACGCATTTCGCTTGAAAACGCGATGGCGGGCGCTGCGACCAGGCGATCGGCGGCGTCGAACACGAAGACATTGTCGGGATCGAGCACGGCATCGAGCGTCTGGCCGGGCTCATATTCATGCACGCCCGGCAGCACCGCAACCCAGTTGGAAGCGTCGCGGTTGAGATGCACGAAACTTTCCGAGCCGGTGATCTCAGTCACGGTGACAGTAGCGTGAAACGCGTGGCGGCCGGCGACGCCGTTCGCCACTTCGAGTTGGTGGGCCCGGAAGCCGACGCGATAGGGGCCGTCGGAAAGCTGCGCATAGAGCCCGATGGCCGGCGCCTGGATGCCGCCGGCATATGCGACCTGCCCGTTCTTCTTCTCGATACCGACGATGTTGAGCGGCGGATCTGAAAATACCTGTGCGACCCGCAGCGTATCGGGACGGCGATAGACTTGCGATGTATTGCCGGCCTGAAGCACCTGGCCTTCCCACATGCACACCGTGTTGCCGCCGAGCAGCAGCGCCTCCGAGGGTTCGGTGGTGGCATAGACGAAGATCGCGCCCGACGCCTCGAAGATGCGCGGCAGTTCGGTGCGCAGCTCTTCACGGAGCTTGTAATCGAGATTGGCGAGAGGCTCATCGAGCAGCACGAGGTCGGCGCCCTTGACCAGCGCACGTGCGATCGCGGTGCGCTGCTGTTGGCCACCGGAAAGCTGCAGCGGCGTACGCTTCAGATAGGGCTCGAGCCGCAAGAGTTTCGCGGCCTCCTGCACGCGGTGGTCGATCTCCTCGCGCGGCCGGCCCTGAACCCGCAAGGGCGAGGCGATGTTCTCGTACACCGTCAGCGAGGGATAATTGATGAACTGCTGATAGACCATTGCGACCGAGCGCTGCCGCACATCGGCGCCGGTGACGTCGTTGCCGTCGACCAGCACGCGACCGGTTGACGGCTTGTCGAGACCGGCGAGCAGCCGCATGATCGAGGTCTTGCCCGACAATGTCGGCCCGAGCAGCACGCTCAGCGTGCCGCGCTCCAGCGTCAGCGAGACGTCGCGAATGGTCGCCATGCCATCCACGGTTCGCGTGACGTGTTCGAGCGTGACGCTCATGTCCGCCCTCCCGCTCCGCGCAACGCACGTTCACCGGAGGCGCTGCTGGACTTGATCCATTCGTCGAGCACGGCGATTTCATCGGCCGACAGTCGTAAGCCGAGTTTGGACCTTCGCCACACCACGTCTTCGGCGCTGCAAGCCCACTCGGTCGAAATCAGGTACCGGACCTCGCTTTCGGTCAAGGTAGCGCCAAACGCCTGGCCTAGATCGGCCAATGATTTCGCATTGCCGAGCAATTTTGTCGCGCGCGTGCCATAGGCATGCGCGAGCCGGCCAGCATGCGCCGAGGTCAGGAACGGATACTTCCGCATCAGTTCTGCCGTCAGCGCGGCGACCGCCGAAACATCCATGTTGCCGCCAGGCAGTGGCGCCTTGCCTGTCCAGCCCTCTTTCGCTTTGTCGCTGCTCAAATATGGTGAAAGCCGTTCCAGTGCTTCCTCGGCGAGCCGCCGATAGGTCGTGATCTTACCACCATAGATCGACAGCAGCGGCGCACCACCAGGCGTATCGAGTTCGAACACGTAATCGCGAGTCGCGGCCTTGGCCTCGCTGGCACCGTCATCATAGAGCGGGCGGACGCCGGAATAGGTCCAGACCACATCCGCGGGCAGTATCGTCTTCTTCAGGTACTCGCTGGCGGAGGCGCAGAGATATTGAATCTCCTCAGGGCTGGCTTTCACCTTGGCGGGGTCGCCTTCATAGTCGCGATCAGTGGTGCCGATCAGCGTAAAGTCGTCCTGGTAGGGGATGACAAAGATGATGCGGCCGTCGGCATTCTGAAACATGTAGGCGCGGTCGTGCTCATATAGCTTGCGCACCACGATGTGTGAGCCCTGTACCAGCCGCACCTTTGCCCGCGCGTTGACGCCTGAGCCCGACGACAGCACCTGCTCCACCCACGGACCGCCAGCATTGACCAGCGCGCGCGCCTGGATGGTGGTGCGCTCGCCGCTGATCGTGTTCTCGACGGTGACCTGCCAGATGCCATCGACCTGCCGGATCTCGATCGCGCGCGAGCGGGTGTGAATTTCGGCGCCGCGATCGGCTGCGTCGCGTGCGGTGAGTACGACAAGGCGCGCGTCATCGACGAAGCAATCGGAATATTCGAAACCGCGCTTGTAACGGTTGGCGATCAAGGGTTTGCCCACCTCGTCATGGACCAGATCGACCGAGCGCGTCGGCGGCAGGAGATGACGGCCGCCGATGTGGTCATACAGGAACAACCCTAACCTGAGCAGCCAGGCCGGCCGCAAGCCAGCGTGGTGCGGCAAAACGAAACGCAAAGGACGGATGATGTGAGGCGCGATCTGCCACAGGACTTCGCGCTCGATCAGCGCCTCGCGGACCAGCCGGAACTCGTAATATTCGAGATAGCGCAGCCCGCCATGCACCAACTTGGTCGACCAGGACGACGTTCCGCTCGCCAAGTCGTTCATTTCACACAGGAAAACGGAATTGCCCCGGCCCGCAGCATCGCGCGCGATGCCGCAGCCATTGATGCCGCCTCCGATAATGGCGAGGTCGAATATCCGATCCAACGAAACGCTTCCCCGGCGATCGCCTCTTCACTTCGGCGACTTTGCTTTCGAATGGGAGTTAATCACAAAGAAAAACGAAAGCAAGGCGAAAGCGGGGAACCGGGTCTCCTACTTGAGGGGTAAGCTCAGGTTTGGCCGCACGGGTCCGTACCACCGGCTCAGTGCGGCGCATTGGTCTCGGTATCAGCCCGCGGCCACGGCCTCGATTTCGAGAAGCCACGCCTCGTCGAAAATGCCAGCGATAACCACTGTCAGCGCTGTTTCCCGTCCACCCAGGACTTCGTTTCGCACGGAGCGATTGACAAGGGCGTAGCGCCGGTCGGCAAGGTAGGTCCTGTGCATGACCAGATTGTCGAGGGTCATGCCGGCTGCCTTGAGCTGAGCCTCGACATTTCGCCAAGCAAGCCTGCACTGCGCTTCAAAGCCCTCAGGCACAGTGCCGTCGATGCCGAGTGGAATCTGGCCACTTACAAAAAGCAGACGGGTGTGACCGCTGACCTCTAGCGCCTGGCTGTAGCCAGTCGTCGGCACGGTGACTGTTTCGGCATTGATGCGTCGGATGTGCATCAGGTTTCTCCTGTCCTCGAAACGTCACCTCGTGCACCGCTGCACTCGTCGCGCACAAACCATTTTTCCTGGACAGTTGAGTCAGATTTTCTAATCTGCGCGCGCCTAACGCCTATGGGTGGAATCCTGGTGAGCTACAGACTGCCTCCGCTCAACGGGCCTTCGAGGCTGCCGGCCGTCATCTCAGCTTCAACTGGCTGCGCAGGCCTCCCTTGTCGTTTGGCCTGGCCTCGCCAAGTGTCGGGAGTTCCTGAAAACGAGATCACTGCTCGGCTCGCTCGGATAATCGCGCGCTACTTCAGCCGCACCACGGTCGAAGCCGGCTCGCCGCCGGAATCATCGATATCCGCCGCCGGCTTCTCCATCGCCTGGACCACCTCGATACCGCGGTGGCTGCAGATGCTGGCAAGACCCGCCGGCAACGGCGCGTCAGTCACAAAGGTCTGGATCTGGCTGAGATGGGCGATGCGCACCGGCGCGCTGCGGCGGAGTTTTGTGGAATCCGCGACCAGCATGACGCTGCGGGCGTTGGCGATGATCGCTTGCGCGGCCTGCACCTCGCGATAGTCGAAGTCCAAGAGCGCACCCTCCTCGTCGATCGCGGAGGCCCCGATGATGGCGTAGTCGACCTTGAACTGGCCGATCAGGCTGATCGCGGTCGAGCCGATCACCGCCCCGTCGGCACGGCGCACCGCGCCGCCCGCCACGATCACCTCGATGCGCGGATGCCGGTACAAAAGCATCGCGACGTTGAGGTTGTTGGTGATGACTAGCAGGTCCTCATGCGAGGTCAGCGCGCTCGCGACTTCTTCCGTCGTGGTGCCGATGTTGATGAACAGCGAGCAGCCGTTCGGAATCCGCGATGCAGCGGCCACGCCGATCGCCCGCTTTTCCTCTGCCGCCACGAAGCGCCGCGCCTCATAGGCGAGGTTCTCCACGCCGGAGGCGATAATGGCGCCGCCATGGATGCGCGTCAGCGAGCGCTGGTCGCAAAGGTCGTTGAGGTCTTTTCGGATGGTCTGCGCCGAGACCTCAAACCGCTTGGCGAGATCTTCCACCATCACCCGGCCAAAGGCGCGGGCAATGTTGAGGATTTCAGTCTGACGGTGGGACAATCCGGCCATGGCAGCACCCCTGAAGAACAGACTTGGGCACAAAGATGCCGTTATGGTGCGGCTGATTAGGAGCGCGGTCAACGAGGGAGATCGGCCGCAAAGGCGTTTGGCAGGGCGAAACAACGAATCCTGGTTAAGGCGACCGCCGCCCGAAGCCGTGCGAGCCGCACATGCGCCCGGCCGCTCGACAAAGCAATTTGTGGCTGCAACACTGTGATCACAACCAGAAAAGAATGGAGGAAACCATGAAGATCGATCGCCGTCAGCTCGCCTTGCCCGTACTAGCACTTGGGCTTGGGGTTGCGCTCATGAGCGCGGTCCCCGCTTTCGCCGGCGCAGACGAGGATGCCATCGCGAAGAACGTCGAAGCCTTCCGTGCAGCGCAGGCGGCCGGCAATGCCGAGGGGATCGCCCCGCTCTGCGCGGAAGAACTCAGCTACAGCCACTCCAGCGGAGCTGTCGACGACAAGGCGGCACTGCTGACGGGCGTCAAGAATGCGAAATACAAATGGACCTCGCTTGAATACAAGAACCCCACCATCCGTATCGTCGGCCCGGCGGCTATCGTGCGCTTCAACTTCGTCGGCGAGCAGGAGTTCACCGACGGCAAGAAGACGCCGCAGAACCTGCACGTCCTGATGAACTGGCAGAAACAGGGTTCGGACTGGAAGCTGCTGTCGCGGTCGGCCACCAAGCTCTGACCGCCGGAAGACCGGCCGCTGGCGGTTACGCCGCCAGCGTCATCCCGCTGACGAGACGGTGAGCCGCCCGCTCGGCCTCGCGCGCGTTGCGAAATATCTGTCCTTCCAACTGGTTGAAACGGGGCGAGGCGGCGAAGAACTGATAGCCGCCGGGAGCGCGCACGATAATCCCTGCCGGCTGCGAGCCGACTTCAATAATGTAGGTGTCCGACATGGCCCAGCCTCAGATTTATTGCGGGCCTACAACCGGTTGCAAGGCCAATTGTTCCTGCTTCCGCCGTTGCGCCGCAAGGCCAACCTATGCCAAAGCTGGTCGCGGAACACGCTGGCGAATCGTTCAAATGGCTGGAGAACTGACATGATGCCGAAATTCGCGCTCTCGATGTTGGTCGCCCTTGCGGCTTGCGCACCGCTCCAAGAGGCGGCGGCGCAGGAAAGCACGCTGGGCGGCGCGCTGTTCGGCGGCGCGGCGGGCGCCATTGTCGGCGGCGCGCTCGGCGGCGGCCGCGGTGCGGCGGTTGGCGCCATCGTCGGGGCGACGACGGGTGCTGCGATCGGCGCCCAGGGCGAGCCGCGGCCCGGCGGCTATCGCTGGTATCAGGGCGGTTGCTACATGGAACAGCCTGACGGCTGGGTCGCAGTTTCGCCGCGTTACTGCGGCGTCCAGGCGCAATACGCCCCGCCACCGCCCCGGTATTACGACGACACCCCGCGCTGCATGCGCTCGCAGACCTATGATCCGCGCCGTGGCACCTTCATCGGCCGTGACGGCTACGAGCGTCCCTGCCCGTAAGGTTTAGGTCTTGATCACGCCGTCCGGACTGACCGGCTGCGGACGGCCGTTGTCGTCGATCGAGACGTAGGTGAAGTTGCCGTCGGTCACCAGGATCTGTTGCAACTCCTTGCGACGCACGACCCAGGCTTCGAGATGCACCGTGATCGAGGTGCGCCCGACCCGCACCAGATTGGCGTAGACTGAAACGAGGTCGCCGACATAGACGGCCTTGCGGAAATTCATCGCCTCGATCGCGACCGTCACCGTGCGCGATTTCGCGATCTTGGAAGCGAACACGCCGCCGCCGATATCCATCTGGCTCAAGAGCCAGCCGCCGAAGATGTCGCCATTAGCGTTGGTGTCGGCTGGCATCGCCAGCGTGCGAATGCAGAGATCACCGCGGGTCTCGGTCTCAGTCGAAACCGGCGCGTGCAGACGTGGTTCATTCACTTGAAATTCTCCCAACCGGCATCCGGCGCAAATCTTCCGCCGAATTTTTCCGTAAGCGCCCGCAGCGTCGAGACCACATTCTCAATCCCTCGGGTTCGCGCATAGTTCAGGGGACCGCCGCGGAACGGCGCGTAGCCGGTGCCGAAGATAACGGCGCCGTCGACCACGTCGGCATCGTCGACGATGCCTTCGCGCAAGCAGGCGACACAGACATTCGACATCGGCAGGATCAGCCTGTCGGTCATTTCCGCAGAAGGTTCCGATGTCGCGGGCAGGCCGGATGAGGTATCGGCCTTGCCGCCCTTCCAGGTGTAAAAGCCCTTGCCCGCCTTACGGCCGAGTTCGCCTTTGGCAACCTTCTCACGCAACCAGGCCGGCGTCGGTGGCAACTGATCACCGAATTTCGAGCGCAGCATGTCGCCGACGTCGAGACAGATGTCGAGGCCGACCTGGTCGGCGAGTTCGATCGGCCCCATCGGCATGCCGAACTTTTTCGCGGCGGCGTCGATCACTGTCTTGTCGATCTTCTCGTCCAGCATCAGCATCGCTTCCAGCATGTAGGGCGTCAGCGCGCGGTTGACGAGGAAGCCGGGCGACGACTTTACGGGCAGCGGCAACCGGTCGATGGCGCCGACGAACGCCAGCGCCTCCTTCAGGAGCTGCGCATCCGTGCCATCATGGCTGACGACTTCGACGAGCTGCAGCCGCGAGACGGGATTAAAGAAGTGTAGCCCCAGCAGCCGCTCGGGCTTTTGCAGCGTGGTGCGCAGGTCCTGCAGCGGAATGCTCGACGTGTTGGTGGCAAGAATCGCGCCGGGCTTCATCTTCGGTTCGAGGTCGGCATAGACGTTCTGCTTCAGCTCCAGCTTTTCCGGCACCGCCTCGATGATGAGATCGGCGTTGCGGACGCCTTCGGCCTGCATGTCCGGCATCAGCCGGTCCAGCGCATCGCGCACGGCAGTCCGCTTGCGCAGGATCTTGCCGTAGAGATCGGCCGCGCGCTTGATCGCGCCTGCGATCGGCTCCGGCTTCATGTCGGCGAGCGTCACCCGCAAATCCTGGCCGGCGCACCATGCGGCGATGTCGCCACCCATGGCGCCGGCGCCGATGACGTGAACATGCTCGATCCTGTTGCCGGATCCCGCGAGCTTCTTCATCTGCTCGCGCAGGAAGAACACGCGGATCAGGTTCTGCGCGGTCGGCGTCACCATCAGTCTGGCGAAAGACGCTTTCTCCGCATTCAGCATCGCGCGCCGGTCGCCGCCGTGCCTTTCCCAGAGATCGATCAGCGCATAAGGCGCGGGATAATGCTCCTCCCGCGCCGCCTTGCCGGCCTCGCGGCGCATGCGCGAGGCGAGGAAGCCCCGGGCGAAGCCGAGGCTGAGCAGATTATTCAGCAGCCCGGGCTTCGCGCGCTTTAAGCGGCCGGACACCGCGTCCTTCACGGCATTCAAGACATGCCGCTCCTGCGTCACGGCATCGACCAGCCCGAGCGATTTTGCGCGGCGGGCATCGATGGTCTTGCCGGTCAGCATCAGCGGCATCGCCTGCATCGGATTGACGAGCTGGGTGAAGCGCACGGTGCCGCCGAGACCGGGGTGCAGGCCGAGCATCACCTCGGGGAAGCCAAACCGCGCGTCCTCGATCGCGATCCGCATCTGACAGGCCAGCGCCACTTCGAGGCCGCCGCCGAGGCAGAAACCGTGGATCACGGCCACGCTCGGAAGGCGCAGGGCTTCAAGCCGATCGATCACCGCATGGGCGCGGCCGATCTCGGCCTCGACTGCCGCCGCATCGGTGGCGCCGCGAAAGGCATTGACGTCCGCGCCGGCGATGAAGCCGGATTTTTTGCCGGAGCGGATGACGAGACCGGTGGGCCGCGCGGTTTCCAGTTCGGACAGGATCTTGCTGAGCTCCTCGATTAGATCGGCGGACAGCGTGTTGGCGCTGGTGCCTTCGCGATCGAACAATAGCCAGGCGACGCCGTCGCCATCGCGAGTCAGCCTGAAATTCTTGTACGGCCCCTCAGCGCCAGGCTTCGGCCCAAGTTCGAGCACGCGATCGCCGAGAACGTTCATGATCTGGCTATCCATGCTCACACCGTCTCTATCAACATCGCGCCGCCCTGCCCGCCGCCGATACATTCGGTGGCGATGCCGCGCCTGGTGCCCAATCGCTTCATGGCGTTTACCAAATGCAGCACAATGCGGTTGCCGCTGCAGCCCACGGGATGGCCGAGGCTGATGGCGCCGCCATCGACGTTCAACTTTGCCTGATCGATCTCGCCCGCCGCGCCGTCGAGGCCGAGAATCTCCTTGCAGAATTTTTCGTCGTTCCAGGCGGCGAGGCAACCCAGCACCTGCGTCGCAAACGCCTCGTTCAATTCCCAGCTCTCGATATCCGAAAGCGTTAGCTTGTTGCGCTTGAGAAGCTCCGTCGCCGACAGCACCGGCCCCAGGCCCATGATGCCGGGATCGAGCGCCGACCACTGGCTGTCGAGGATGACCGCCTTCGGCATCAGGCCGTGCTTGGCGACGGCCTCTTCGGAAGCCAGGATCACCCAGGACGCGCCATCCGTGATCTGCGAGGAATTGCCGGCGGTGACCTTACCCCAGGGACGCTCGAACACCGGCTTCAGCTTTGCCAAGCTCTCCGGTGTCGAGTCCGGCCGCACGCCATCGTCGTGATCGTAGAACTTTCCGTCGCGCGCGAATGCGGTCTCTACTTCATCTTTGAGCCAGCCCTGCGATTGCGCCTTTGCGAGTCGCTTGTGACTTTCGGCAGCATAGGCATCTGACTGCGCGCGGGTGATGCCGAAGAGATGGCCGACCACCTCGGCGGTCTGACCCATATTGAGTTCGGTGATGGGATCGGTCAGGCCGCGCTCAAGCCCGATGA
The DNA here is from genome assembly GCF_018398875.1 of Bradyrhizobium sp. sGM-13. GTDB lineage: Bacteria > Pseudomonadota > Alphaproteobacteria > Rhizobiales > Xanthobacteraceae > Bradyrhizobium. The sequence continues at coordinate 204,393 of NZ_JAGWDK010000010.1, forward strand.
TCGGCTTGAAATAGCCGGGCTTCACTTTCAGCGCCGCGATGATTTTCGCGCCGACGCCTTTTGCCCCTGCAAGCCCTGCGAACCAGCGCACGCCCTGTTGCGGCCAGACGAGCGGGGCATGGCTCAGCGCTTCGGCGCCGCCTGCCAGGATCAGGTCGGAGACGCCCTCGCGGATGTAACGATAGCCCGTGTCGATCGACTGCATGCCGGAGCCGCAATTGATCTGCACGGTGAAGGCGACCATCTTCTCGCCCATGCCGAGCCGGAGCGCGGCGACACGGGCCGGATTCATCTCGTCGGCGATGACGTTGACGCAGCCGAGGATGACCTGATCAAAGGCGGTCGGTGCGAATGGCTGCCGCGCCAGAAGCGGCCGACCGCATTGCACGGCGAGATCGACCGGCGTGAAGGGCCCGGGGCCGGAGCGCGCTTTCAAGAACGGCGTCCGGCTGCCGTCGACGATAAAGACCGGTCGCGCCATCAGCTTGCAGCCCTCTGTTCACCCAGTTCCTGGAAGAACTGATGCACGTCGGCCCCCTTGCTGTAAATCGGCGACAACGCCTCGGGCGCGAAATCGTCGACCTCGATCACCTTGGCAACGGCTTCATGTGCAGCCTGCAGCTTCTCGCCCTGGGCCTGAGTGATAACACCCTTGTTCACCGCCTCTTTCCAGTCATGCAGCCGCGCGGCGCGCATCTGCTTAGCGACGTCGTCCGCAGCCGCCACCAGCCGGAACGCCTTCTCCAGCCGGGCGATGCCGCCATCATCATCGACGGCTGACAGATCGGAGGTGAGCCGGTCGCGCGCCGCCGATGGCTCCAGCACGAGCTGCGCGCATTGATGCACGATGCGGTCGGACGGGCCGAGCACGCGCGCACCGAACGGCTGGATCAGGAATTTCAGGATCACCGCGACAAACCGGTTCGGCAGGTTGGCGAGGATTTCGGCAAAGCGGTTCTCGATGGTCTTGAAGCCGCTCGCCATGCACCATTCCAGCGCAGCGAAATCTTCCTTCTGCCGTCCCTCGTCCTGCCAGCGTTTCAGCGCGGCGGACAGCAGATACAGTTCGGACAGAATGTCGCCGAACCGGGCCGAAAGCATTTCCTTGCGTTTGAGCGCGCCGCCAAGCGTCAACAGCGCCATGTCGGCGCACAGCGCGAAGCCTGCGGAGTAGCGCGAGAGCTGGCGGTAGAACCGCGTCGCCTCGCCGGCATCGGGCGCTGGCGCAAACAGGCCGAAGGTCCAACTTCGGCCCCAGGCACGGAACATGGACTTGAAGCTGTGGCCGATATGACTCCAGAATGCCTTGTCGAAGGCTTCCAAGCCCTTGGGCCGGTCGGCTTCACCCAGAGCATTCATTTCGTCGAGCAGGAATGGATGAGCGCGGATCGCACCTTGCCCGAACACGATGAGATTTCGTGTGAGGATATTGGCGCCTTCAACGGTGATGCCGACCGGCACCGCGCGATAGAGGCTGCCCATGTAGTTCTGTGGTCCGTCGATCACGGCCTTGCCGCCATGGATATCCATGGCGTCGTCGATCACGATCCGCATCCGCTCGGTGGCGTGCAGCTTCATGATGCCGGAGATGACGGCGGGATGATGCCCCTGGTTGAGCGCGGCGCAGGTCAGCCGCCGCGCGGCATCGAGCAGATAGGCGGTGCCGGCGATGCGCGCGAGCGGCTCCTCGATGCCTTCGAATTTGCCGATGGAGATGCCGAACTGCTCGCGGATGCGGGCATAGGCGCCGGTGGTGCGTGCCGCATACGCCGCCCCCGCGGCCGACAGCGACGGCAGCGAGATGCCGCGGCCAGCAGCCAATGCCGTCATCAGCATCTTCCAGCCTTGCCCGAGCCGCTCCTGCCCGCCGATGATGTAGTCCATCGGAATGAACACGTCGCGACCCCAGTTCGGACCGTTCTGGAACATCTGCATTGCCGGCAGATGGCGGCGTCCGATCTCGACGCCGGGCAGATGGGTCGGGATCAGGGCGACCGTAATGCCGAGTTCTTCCTGCTGGCCCACGAGATGATCGGGATCATAGGCCTTGAAGGCGAGACCGAGCAGCGTCGCGACGGGACCGAGCGTGATGTAGCGCTTGTGCCAGTTCAGGCGCAGGCCGATGACTTCCCGGCCCTCGAAATTGCCCTTGCAGATGATCCCTGTGTCGACCATCGAGGCCGCGTCCGAGCCGGCTTCAGGGCTGGTCAGGCCGAAGCAAGGAATGTCGGCGCCTTCGGCGAGCCGCGGCAGCCATCTGTCCTGCTGCTCCTTGGTACCGAAGCGCATCAACAACTCGCCGGGTCCGAGCGAATTCGGCACCATCACGGTGACGGCAGCGGTCAGCGAGCGCGACGAAAGCTTTCGTACCACTTCCGAATGCGCATAAGGCGAGAAGCCAAGCCCGCCAAACTCCTTTGGAATGATCATGCCGAAGAATTTGTAGCGCTTGATGAAGGACCATACCTCGGGCGGTAGATCACGCCATTCCCAATTAATCTTCCACTCGTCGAGCATGGCGCAAAGCTCGTCGACGGGGCCGTTGAGAAAGGCCTTTTCTTCTTCAGTCAGCGTCGCCGGCGCGACAGCCAGCAATTTCGACCAGTCCGGATTGCCGGTGAAGAGATCGGCGTCCCACCAGACATCGCCCGCCTCCAGCGCCTCTCGCTCGGTATCGGACATCGCGGGCATAGCGCCGCGCGCGAAAGCGAAGATCGGTTTGCTAATGAAATCGCGGCGGAAGCTCATGGCGATCTCCTCATGATCGGGGCGCGACGTCTCGCCTCACCTATACCAAACATGGGTTCATCCTAGCTGAAAAGCACGGGTTTCGGAGACACTTCGCATCTGGAAATGAAGCGAAACTGAACTTGGAGATAACGGCAGAGGCCCGGACCTGTTCCAAAATGCCTGCATTATCCGGCGTTTAGAGACCGGCAACGTTGCCGGATGGATGCCGCTCGGGAGTGCCCACCGGTCTCAACCGCGGGCACGCCGGTGTTATGACTCACGCTTGTTGCGGCGTCGCTCATTGGGGACGAACACGGCAAATACTTCCCTGACGCGAACGGCAGGCGTGACATCGCGGGTAAAGCGAAGCTCCGTGGTCGCTTGGGTTTCTGCAACGCGAGGCGCGTAAAGCGCGCTCCCGTACATCGATCCATCGAAGCGCAAATTGCTTTCGTCGTCGGTGAGGTAAGCGTTCGAAACAAACAAGAATACGAGCAGTGTCGATCCTACGACAGTAAAATATTTGAATATGGGCATTGGTGGACGAGCCTCCCTTCGTGCGAGGAAGGGTGGACCGTTCGCAATAAACGCTCAGTTTAAGCGTGCCCAACTTTTGCCGGAGCGGTTGGTTGACGGTTGCCAATTTGCAGCAAATTTTAATGAATCGTCCACTCGTCATTCCGGGCTCGCGAAGCGAGAGCCCAGAATAACGTCGTGAGCAAGGCTAGCCAGTCAGCCCGGTCCGGCACCCTGCGTTGCCGTGTACACGGCGTAGAGCGACTGGCTCGCGGCCATGAACAGGCGATTGCGCTTGGGGCCGCCGAAGCAGATGTTGCCGCACACTTCGGGCAAACGGATGCGGCCGATCAGCTTGCCCTCCGGGGACCATACCGTCACGCCGCTGTAGCCGACGGCACGGCCGGCATTGCTGGAGCACCAGACATTGCCGTTGACGTCGCAGCGCACGCCGTCCGGTCCGCACTTCACGCCGTCGACCATGAAATCGCTGAACCGCTTGTGGTTGGTCAGCTTGTTATCGGTGCCGACGTCGAACACGAACATGTCGCCCTTGCCGCCCGGGCCAGTGTCGCCCGGCCCCTTGCCGGTAGAGGCGACATACAGCTTCTTGTAGTCGGGCGAAAAGCAGAGGCCGTTGGGATCGGGTACCTGTTCCTCGGTCACGACGAGGTCGACACGGGCGGACGGATCGATGCGATAGCAGTTGGTCGGCAGTTCGCGCTTGCCCGGCACGAAGCCTGCCGGCTGACCGATCCGCGGATTGAGCTTGCCGGCGGGATTGCTCGGCCCACCCGCGACGTCAGGCTCACCCTCATAGAGCATGCCGCCATAGGGCGGATCGGTGAACCAGTAGCTGCCGTCCGGATGTGCGACGACATCGTTCGGCGAGTTCAGCTTCTTGCCGTTATAGGAGTCAGCCAGCACGGTCGCGGTGCCGTCGTGCTCATAGCGCACGACGCGCCGGGTGAGGTGCTCGCAGGAAAGCTGTCGTCCCTGGAAATCGAACGAGTTGCCGTTACTGTTGTTGGACGGCGTACGGAAGACGCTGACATGACCGTCATCCTCCGACCATCGCATCTGCCTGTTATTGGGAATGTCGCTCCACAGGAGATAACGTCCCTGCGCACTCCAGGCGGGGCCTTCGGCCCACAACAGGCCGGTGTAGAGGCGCTTGATCGCCGTATTGGGCTGGGCGAGATTATTGAAGGATGGATCGACGGCGATAATGTCGGGGTCCCAGAAATAGGTGGTGGGGGCACCGCGCGGACTGAAATCGCGCGGCGGGCTGGTGACTGTTGACGGAGGCGCCACAGGACCGGTCTGGGCCAATGCGCTGCCGGCTCCCGCGATGGTAGCACCAGCGCATACCGCCAACCCCTGGACAAGCGTTCGTCGTGAAATCGCGACTTCTGGATCATGCCGTCGTGAATCGCGCCGCTCCTGGCGTATCATCGCATCCTCCCAATCTTTTCGCCGGCCGTTGATCCGGCCTGGCAACTTTAGGTTAGTCCGGTCCGTGCCCGGTTGCGAGAGCTGCTTTTGATTTCAGCCCCGGTTCAAGCTTGCAGCCGAAAATGGCATCAACTCGTCCAATGCATGTCTGTCATCGCGCTTGGGGGCAATTGCCCACGTGGCGACAAGGTGCGCAACATGCTAGTCATTCGGCAACTGGTCGAATTATCCGGCAAGTCAGTCGGTCCGCGGGGCAAATCAAAATGAAGAGGCCGACCCGGCAGATATTGCATTGCACCGCTGTATCTCGCGGCAAACGACTTTTTGCTGCGGTCCTGTTATTGGCGATCTCGACTGACATGGCTGCGGCCAACGAGGCGGCCAAAGTCCCCGCGCCGTCTCCGAGCAAGCTCGAACGCATCACCGAATTTTTCAACAATGAGGTTGCAACGGGGCGGCTGCCGGGTGCCGTCGTATTGATTCAGCAACACGGCAAACCGGTCTATCTGAAATGTTTCGGCGTTCAGGATGTCGAGACCAAGGCTCCGATGACATCAGATACGATCTTTGCGCTTCATTCGATGACGAAGCCAATCACCAGCGTCGCGGCGATGATGCTGATCGACGCTGGCAAGCTCTCGCCCGCCGATCCCGCATCCAAATTCATTCCGGGATTTGCTGACGCGAAGGTACTTGTCGGTTCTGACACTCTTGACGGCAAGAACGTTTTAACGCTTGTCCCGGCGGATCGGCCGGTGACCATTATGGATCTACTCCGCCATACGTCGGGCATCACGTACGATTACATCGGCGGCAAGCTGATCATGAAGGCCTATTCGGAATCAGGCCTTTTCGATGGGCATTATACCAACAAGGTGTTTGCCGATCGCATCGCCAGATTGCCCCTGGCACGACAACCCGGCACGCTTTGGCGTTACGGACATTCAACCGACGTCCTCGGACGGATCATCGAGATCGTATCCGGGCAGACACTCTATCAGTTTGAAAAGCAGCACATCTTCGATCCGCTCGGCATGACCAGCACGAAATTCGTGCTGGAAAGTGCCGACGAACGCGCGCGGATGGCGGAGCCGCTGCCAAGCGATACCGTCCTGAAACGTGCGGAGACTGAACGCCGTGCCCATCCGGAATGGGAATCCGGCGGCGGCGGGTTGGTCTCGACACTGAACGACTATGCCCGTTTTGCCCAGATGATCCTCAACGGCGGGCAACTCGATGGCAAACGCTACCTTAGCCCAGCCGCATTCAAGTCGATGACGTTAGACCATATCGGGCCCGGCTCCGGCGTCGCGCGGGATTATTACTACTTTCCCGGAGATGGCTTTGGCTACGGCTATGGATTTGCCGTGCGCACCGATCCGGGAAATGCCAAACCGCCGCCGCCAGGTTCGATCGGCGAACTCAAATGGGATAGCGGCAGCGGCACTTATTTCGGTGTCGACCCGAAGCTGGACATGATCTACATCCTGCTGGAGCAGACCCAGAACGAACGCGGACGCATCACACCCGCGTTCAAGAAGCTGGTTTACGACGCGTTTGCCACGGGCGAATGATCCGGTGGCAGCCGCGCTACGTCAAACCTTCGTCGGGAATATTCAACACCGTACCGCAGGCTTTGCAGTGAACCGCATCGCTGTCATGGCGCTGTAATCCGCAGGTGGGACAAGCAAACCGCACCTTGTTGGGCGAGAGCAGCGCGCGGGCAAGATTGAAAAACAGGGTGACGCCGAAAATCATGATGGCTACCGAGATCATGCGGCCGACAGTCCCGGGCAGGGTGATGTCGCCAAAGCCGGTCGTCGTCAGCGCGGTGACGGTGAAATAGAGAGCGTCCGCATAATTCAATATCTGAGGATTACGGAATTTTTGGGTCTCATAGACGATCGCAGTCATCACGAAGATGAAGACCGCCAGATTGGTCACCGCGAAGATGACTTCCTCGTTGCGCCGGAAGAATGAGCTGTCCTGGCGCAGCCGCACCAGCATCTGGTAGTCGCGCAGCAGCCGCAGCGTTCGCAGGATCCGCAGAAAACCACCGGCCTCTCCGGCCAGCGGCGCCAGGAACGAAATGATCGCGACGACATCCGTCCATGTCGAGAAGCGTGTGAACTCCAGCATTCGATGCCGGCTGACGAGCAGCCGCGCGGAAAAATCCGCCAGGATCACGATGCCGAACAGGACATCAAGTATTTCAGTGATATCGTTGGAGGGGAAAAACGATGTCGCGACGATGAACAGGACGGTTACGATATCGAACGTTAGTAGTGCGTAGCGAAAACGGACGCCTTCCGGCGTTGCACCCTCGTAGAGCTGTCGGACATTGTTCTGGAGCGGGGCAAATGACATGGCGCATATTCACCGCTCGCATGCGTCATTGCAAATGATGTTGGTGGCGACCATGAAAAATTGCGTGCCAGCCCTCCTGCCACCAGACGTCACTTCCTGTTGGCCACCTCGCGCTCGATGAACGCGACCTCGGTGCCCTTCTTCAGGAGCCTTGCCAACTTGTCGGCGTCCCAATTGGTGAGACGCACGCAGCCGTGAGATTCCGCCTTGCTTACCTTCGACGGATTGGCCGTGCCGTGAATGCCGTAGCCTTCCGCGGAAAGTCCGATCCACTGCGTTCCGACGGGGTTGTTCGGCCCGGGCTTGATTGTGAAGGCGCGCCTGGATCGGACTTCTTTGAACTTATAATCCGGGTTGTATCGGTAGTACGGGCGAGCATCTATCGAGATCACCTTGAGCACGCCGCTCGGGGTCGGCTTTTCCTCGCTTCCGACGGTCGCGGGAAAGAAGGCGATCAGGTCGGAGTTCGCGAACGCCCTGACGGTCTGGGAGCTCTTGTCGACCTCGACACGGGTTGCAATTGGCTTCGTCTCTTGCGCGATCACATTGATCACCGAGATCGTCTGGTCGGCCTCGTCGAATTTCTTGCCGGGGTTGAGGGCCGCGAGCAGCGCCTCGCTCATGTGGAATTTTTCGGCGATGGCCTCGCGCGGGCTGGTGTAATTGAGCGCCTTCAGCCCTTTCATTTTTTCCATCCTGGCGGGCAGCTTCTTGAGGAACGGCCCCTTCACGTCTGCCGCTGCGATCTTGTAGTCGACGGCGATGGCATCCGCGCTGGTCGCGATCAAAGCGCTCCAGATCTCCGGCGTCAGCGGCTGCTTGTTGACCATCAGGCCTTTGGCTTCGGCGAACGCCCGCAAGGCTTTCTGGGCGTTCTCGCCGAGCTTGCCGTCGATCTCGCCCGGCGAGAAATTAGCACGGTCGAGCAGCACCTGGGCCTTGACGACAATGGGATCGATCTTGTCGTTGGCCGGCGGCTTGCCTCTGAACTCCGCGTTGTTGATGGCTGCCGCATCGGGACCTGCGAGGGCCGGGTGGACAAGACAGGCGAGCACGGTCAGCCCGGCAAACAAGCGGATCATCGGCAATCTCCGAAATACAGACGATAAGCATTTCGGCGCGTCGGAGTTCCGTGTTGCCGTGGGGCGCGCGTGCGGGCGACTCGTTGGCTCTATCCGAACTACATTCGCTCAATCCGGCCGGATCATCTCAAACATATTTTCCGGCTTGATCTCGAAATAGTCGCCACGGCGGCCGGCGCGGACGATGGGATGGGCGAGGCCGGTCTGATAGACGCCATCCTTGATGAAGGCCTTGTCGATGTGGACGGCGACGACTTCGCCGAGCGTCAGCCAGGCCTGAGCCTTTTCGCCGTCCTTACCCTGCAACTGGATGATCTGCGTCAGCTTGCATTCGAAGGCAACGGGGCTTTCCGCCACCCGGGGCACGTTGACGAGCTTGCAGGACGCGGCCGTAAGGCCTGCGAGCTTGAACTCGTCGACATCAGCGGCAACGTGGGCCGCCGTCGCGTTCATCTGCTTCGCCAGATCTATCGTGGCGAGATTCCAGACGAACTCGCCGGTCTCCTGGATATTGCCCGCGCTGTCTTTCCAGTTGGTGGAGGAAAAGCCGATAATCGGCGGGTGATAGCAGAAAGCGTTGAAGAAGCTGTAAGGCGCCAGATTGACGTTGCCCTTGCCATCGCGCGAGGAAATCCACCCGATCGGGCGCGGCGCGATGATGGCGTTAAAGGGGTCGTGCTTGAGGCCGTGGCCGTTCTTCGGCTCGTAGAAATGCAGGTCTTTTCGGCTCTTGGCGTCCATTCCACCTCGTCCTTCTTCGTCATTGCCTGCGACAAACGCGACGCGTTTGCGCAAGGGAGCACTTGCGACGAAGCAATCCATGTCACGGCACGCGGCGCGATGGATTGCTTCCGCCTTCGCTAAGGCTACGGCGGACAAGTCGCTTCGCTCGCAATGACGGCGGAGTCAAGTGGCGAAGAGCTCAATTCGCCTTGGCGCGCGGCGAGAGGCCGGCAATGACGAAATCTATCATTTCGTCGATCGTCGGGCCGGGCTTGGTGGCGCATTGCGCGATCATCTGCGGGTGGAAGAACCGCATCATCGCGGTGCAGGCGCAAAGCGAGGCGAGCTGCAAATCGGCAACCTCGAACTCGCCGGAGGCGGCGCCCTGCCCGATCACCTGGCCGATGGTCCGGGCAATCATCTCCATATGAGCGACGCAGACGCCCCAGTCCTCCTGCATCGCGATCTCGACCATCTCATGCAGCTTGGAATCGCCGACATAGCGCTCGGTGTTCATGCGATTGATGGTCTTCATCATGTCGCGGAGACGGACTGCCGCGGGTCCGGGCATCGACGCGATCCGTTGCGCCTCGACCTCGACCTCGCCCATCAGGGTCCGCGCCACGCCCTCGTGAATCGCCTTCTTCGAATCGAAGAAGCGATAGACGTTGGCGGGGCTCATCCGCAATTCCTTGGCGATGTCGGCGACCGTCGTCTTCTGGTAGCCCATCTGCCTGAACAGACGCTCCGCCACCACGAGGATCTTTTCGCGGGTGTCAGTCTCGATGTGGTCCGAAATCAGCGTCATGTCAGCTCTCAATGTTCAATTATTCTGCGGCGTCGGCAAGCGGAATTGCGTGCGGACCCTTGGGATGCTCCTTGGCCTGATGTTGCGCCGCAAGATCGGGCTGCTCGGCCTGACCGCTTTCGTCCAGGCTCTTCCTGAACCACAGGGCGTAAAGGCCCGGCAGGTACAGCAAGGTCAGGAAGGTTGCAACAAACAACCCGCCCATGATGGTGATCGCCATCGGCCCCCAGAAGGCGGAGCGTGACAGCGGGATCATGGCCAGGATCGCCGCCAGCGCCGTCAGCACCACCGGCCGCGCGCGCCGGACGGTGGCTTCGACGATGGCTTCCTTCCGCGTCAGGCCTTGGGAAACGTCGGCCTCGATCTGATCGACCAGGATGACGGCGTTGCGCATGATCATGCCGGCCAGCGCGATCAGTCCGAGCAGCGCCACGAAACCGAACGGCTGGTTGGCAATGTTGAGGCCGAGCGAGGCGCCGACGATGCCAAGCGGCGCGGTCAGGAACACCAGGATCAGGCGCGAGAAGCTCTGCAACTGGATCATCAGCAGGGTGAGCATCACCAGCGCCATCAGCGGAAACAGCAGGGCGATCGAGGCGTTGCCCTTTTCGGATTCCTCGAACGCGCCGCCGGGCTCGATCCGGTAGGCCGGCTCGAGATGATCGCGGATTTCCTTCAGCTTCGGCCAGATCTGGTTGGTGACGTCGGGCGCCTGCACGCCGTCGACGACGTCGGTCCGCACCGTGATCGCCATATCGCGGTTGCGCCGCCACATGATCGGCTCCTCATGGGAATATTCGATCCTGGCAATCTGCTGCAGCGGCACGGCGACGCCGTTGCGCGAGGTCACGGTGAGATCGCCGACGCGGCCAAGGTCGAGCCGTTCGGACGGCACCGCGCGCGCGACCACGCCGACCTTCTCGATGCCGTCGCGGATGGTGGTGACCGGCGCGCCCGAGATCAGCATCGCAAGCGCCTGCGAGACGTCCTGCGGGGTGAGGCCGAGCGCCCTGGCCCGGTCCTGATCGACCACGAGCTTCAAGTAAGGCGACTGCTCGTTCCAATCGAGTTGCGGTTCCACGACATTGGGATTTTGCTTCATGACATCGCGGACCTTGTAGGCGATGTCACGCACGGAATTGGGGTCGGGGCCGATCACGCGGAACTGGACCGGGAAACCGACCGGCGGACCGAAATTGAAGCGGTCGATGCGAACGCGCGCTTCGGACAGGTCGCCCTCGGCGACCGCCTTCTCTAGCCGTGCCTTGATCCGTTCACGGGCCTCGACGTCCTTGGAGACGATCACGATCTCGGCAAAGGCCTCGTTGGGCAGTTGCGGATTGAGGCCGAGCCAGAAGCGTGGCGAACCCTGACCGACATAGGCGGTGTAGGTCGCGATATCCTTGTCATCCTTCAAGAGCGCCTCGGCCTTCTTGACGGACTTTTCCGTGACGTTGAAGGCGGTTCCTTCCGGCAGGCGTAGCTGCAGGAACAGCTCAGGCCGTTCGGAAAGCGGGAAGAATTGCTGCTGCACCTGGCCGAAGCCGACGATCGAGAGCGCGAACACGCCGACGGTCGCCACCACTACCTTGATACGGTGGTCGACGCACCACTGCACCACGGCGCGCAGGCCCCGATACATCCGCGTCTCGTAGATCGCGTGCGGATCGTGGTTGTGGTGCACGGCGATATTAGGCAACAGCTTGACGCCGAGATAAGGCGTGAAGATCACCGCCACGAACCAGGACGCGACCAACGAGATCGCCACGATCCAGAAGATGCCGCCGGCGTATTCGCCGACCGCCGAATTGGCAAAGCCGATGGGGAGGAAGCCAGCGGCCGTGACCAGCGTCCCCGTGAGCATCGGAAACGCAGTTGATTCCCAGGCAAAGGACGCCGCGCGGACGCGGTCCCAGCCCTGTTCCATTTTTACCACCATCATCTCCACCGCGATGATGGCGTCGTCGACCAACAGGCCGAGCGCGATGATCAGCGCACCGAGCGTGATGCGGTGCAGGTCGATCGACATCGCGTTCATGACGATGAACACGATCGCGAGCACCAGCGGCACCGACATCGCGACCACGATTCCAGTGCGCCAGCCGAGCGCGACGAACGACACGAACAGCACGATCGCCAGCGCCTCGATGAAGGAATGAACGAACTCGCCGACGGCGCGCTCGACCACCTTTGGCTGGTCAGCGATTTGCTCGACCTCGATGCCCTGCGGCACCGCCTTCATGAAATCGTTAGTCGCCTTCTCGACTTCCTTGCCGAGCTCGAGGATGTTGGCGCCCTTGGTGGTGACGACGCCGATGCCGATCGCAGGCTTGCCTTCCTGGCGGGCGACGAAGGTCGGGGGGTCGACGAAGCCGTGGGTGACGGTCGCGATATCGCCGAGCCGGAACACGCGGCCGTTGCTTTCGACCGGGGTTTCCGCGACTGCCTTGACGCCATCGAGCGCGCCAGTGACGCGCAGCGGCACGCGCTGCGAGGAAGTTTCCACTGTGCCAGCGGGCGTGACGTTGTTCTGCTTGGCGAGCGAATCGAATAGCGCCTGCGGCGTGATGCCGAGCGTTGCGAGCTTGGCGTGGGAGAATTCGACGAAAATGCGCTCGTCCTGGGTGCCGTAGAGATTGACCTTGGTGACGCCGGAAACCTTCAACAGGCGCTGACGCATGCCTTCGGCGGCCTTCTTCAATTGCGCGTAGTCGGCGCCGTCGCCGGTCATCATGTAGAGAATGGAATCGACGTCGGAAAATTCGTCGTTGACGTTCGGCCCGAGCAGGCCCGCGGGCAACTGGCCCTGCACGTCGGCGAGCTTTTTGCGCAACAGATAAAACAGATAGGGCACGTCCTTCGGCGGCGTCGAATCCTTGAAGGTGACCTGCAGCGCCGTGAACGACGGCTTGGAATAGGTCTGCACCTTCTCGAAGTACGGCAATTCCTGCAGCTTCTTCTCGATGGGGTCGGCCACCTGGGTCTGCATTTCCTGGGCGGTCGCGCCCGGCCAGATCGCAGAAACGTTCACGACCTTCACGGTGAAGAACGGGTCCTCGGCGCGGCCGAGCCGCTGGTAGGAGAAGTAACCGGCGACGCCGAGCGCGATCATCAGGAACAGGATCAGGGTCGGATGGCTCACCGCCCAGCCCGAAAGATTGAAGCGCTTCATGTCACTCTCCAACTTCGAAATACGTTTGCACTTCCACCGTCATGCGAGCGAAGCGAAGCAATCCATTCATCCGCTTGTGGCGCTATGGATTGCTTCCTCGCGTTCGCTCCTCGCAATGACGGCGCCGGTTGATTGACGGGATTAGAACGACAGCGACGAGACCACCCGGACCTTCTGGGCCGGATCGAGCTTCTGCACGCCGAGTGCAACCACCTTGGCGCCCTCGGGGACACCGCCTGCGATGACGACGGAGTTGCTATCGTAGGATTTCACGATGACCGGCTTCAGCGTTACCGCGCCGGAATCGTCGACGATATAGAGCGAGGGATTGCTGCCCTGGCTGAACAGCGCCGACAGCGGCAGTTTTGCCACGCGCTCGCTGGCGGCATCGGCAAGCGTCAGTGTGGCGGTCATGCCAAGCGCGACCTTGTCGTCGGCTTCCGGCAGCGAGAATTTGGCCAGATAGGTCCGCGTCGCCGGATCGGCGGAAGGCGCAATCTCGCGCAGCTTCGCGGTGTATTTCCGCTCCGAATCCGACCACAGCGTCACGGTGGCGGAGCCCGACTTGGCGCGGCCGACCAGCGTTTCGGGGATCGCGACCACGGCTTCCTTTTCGCCAAAGCGTGCAACGCGGACCGCAGTCTGGCCGGAGGCGACGACCTGGCCGGGATCGATCAGGGTCGCGGTGACGACGCCGCGGCTATCGGCCAGCAGCGTCGCATAAGACAGCGAATTCTTGGTGAGTTCGACCTGCCGCTCGGCGCGATTAAGGCGTGCGCGCGCTTCATCGGCGGCGGCGCGGCTCTGATCCAGCTGCGCATCCGTGGTCCAGCCCTTGGCGCGCAGATCCTTGGCGCGCTGCTCGGCGGCGGCGGCCTGCGCCAGCACGCCGGTGGCGGCGCGGAATTCAGCCTCCGCCTGCTCGGCTTGTAGTTTCAGATCGACCTCATCGAGCGTCGCGAGCGGCTGGCCGACATCCACGGTCTGGCCGACCTCGACCAGACGCCGGGCAACCTTGCCGGGTACGCGAAAACCCATGTCGGTCTCGATCCGGGGACGGATGGTGCCAACGAAACTGCGTTCCGGCGTCTCGGCCGCATAGTGCACGGTGGCGACCAGAACCGGGCGCCCGGGAGCGGCTGCCTCAGTCGCTTTTTCGTTGCAGCCGGCCAGCACGAACACCGCAAACGCCAAGAAGGCTCCTGTCAAGAGCCTGTAATAGCTAGAGAAAATGGACCGAGCGAACATTGAACTCTCCATCGCGGAACTGATGAAGAGTATTGATTGGCGACTGACGAATGTCAATATTCGTCAGAGATCATGAATTCGTGAAAACGGGTGAGGTTATTCGTGAAGACGGATGAGTAGGAGGCAATTGCTTCCCAACGGAATTGCCTCCGGACCAGCCCGCTCCTAGCCCGGCACAGCGGAACTCAGGAAGCCTCGCGCCGAACGCCGGGCTGGTGCACTCCTGCATCCGGCCATACGGCTTTCGCCTCGCCCGTCATCCCCTGCATCAGGCACGTCGAGCTTTCTTGCGAGACTTCTTTGCGGTGGCCTTCTTCGCGCTTTTCGCGGCCTTGCTCGCCGGCCTTGATTTCTGGCTGCTCGATTTCCTTGCGGCCGACCTTTTCGCCGTCTTCTTGGCGCTCCGAGCCTGTGCGGTTCGAGTCTTGGCGGCTCCGGCCTTTGCAGTTCGAGTCTTCGCAGTCCGAGACTTCGCACGTCGAGACTTGGCAGCTCCGGCTTTCCTGGCCCTGGCCGCCGGCACGCTGCGCCGCTTATCCGTTGCGCGTTTCCGCCGTGCTGGTGCGGCTGCGGTCGACGGGACCATCAGCGGATCGGACACGAGACCATCGGCAGCAAGCGGAACGTAGGCTGCCGCGCGTTCGTCGGCCTTGAACCCCGGCTCGTCGGCTTTCAGCGCCTGGCTGGCAGCTTCCGTTGCGGTGTTCGCAATCTCCTTCACCGTGTCGGTGAATTTCTCCATAACCGATTTGTCCTTGCCCATGTCGCCCTCCCGGACTGTGGCACATGGAACTAACCGATAAGGCGGAGTCGGGTTCCTGAACGCAAACCCTACTCCCCCAACTGAAAGCGCTCGAAGCGATCAAGCTCTTCCTCGATGCGCCGCTTGTAGTCCTTGCGCGCCGCCCTCACCGCACCCCTGCCGACCCAGCTCCATTTCTGCATCAGCAGCTTCTTGTTCTGGCGGTCGGTTTTGAGATCGATGGCGGCGACGATGTCTTCGCCGACCAGCACCGGCAGCGCAAAATAGCCGAACAGGCGCTTCTCCTTCGGCACATAGGCCTCGAAGCGGTGGCCGTAGTCGAAGAACAGCTCGGTGCGCTTGCGCTGAATGATCAGGGGATCGAACGGCGAGAGAATGTGCACCGGACCATCGCTTACATCCGCCGTCCCATTCGCCTCCAGCACTTCCGGCCGCGCCCAGTGCTCCTGCTTGCCGGCGCCTTCGAGCGCGACCGGTACCAGTTCCTTACGCCGCACCCGCGCCTCGATCAGGCGCCGCACCGCGGGCTTGCTCGGCGCGTCGAGATGACAGACGGAATCCAGGCTGACGACGCCTTGGGCGCGAAGCGCGCGGTCGAGGAGATAGGCGGTGATCTCCGCCGAGGGAGCCGGCCTTGGCGGCTTGTCCCAACCGAAATGCCGCGTCGTCAGCTCATAGGTCTTGAGCATGCCGGTGCGCTCGGAGATCGTCACCTCGCCGGTATAGAACGCGAGCTGCAGCGCCCGTTTCGAGGGTTTTCGGCTCTGCCATAGATGCTCTTTCTCGGTCAGAATGTCGTCCTCGATGTCGCGGATGGTGAGCGCGCCATCGCGCCGCAACAGCCGCATCACCTTGCGGGTGTCCTCCGGCTTGACGGAAGCAAACCATGGGTGGCCTTCGCGCCGGTGCTCTCGCATCGCCGGAACGAAGAAGCGAAAATCCTTCGCCGGCACATAGGACAGAGCGTGGGTCCAGTATTCGAACACGCTCTTGTCGACGCTCTGCGCCTGGCGCAGGTCGGCGCGGGCGTAAGCCGGGATGCGGCTATAGAGAATGTGGTGATGGCAGCGCTCGATGACGTGGATGGTGTCGATCTGGACATAGCCGAGATGGTCCACCGCAGCCGCGACCGCCTGCGGTCCGGCGCCGAATGGTTCGCTGGTGTCGAGCCGTTGAGCGCGCAGCCAGATTCGCCGGGCTTCCAGCTTGGTCAGGGGATGGGGCTTGGTCGTGCGAGGCATCGCACGGCAATGTAGCGGGATTCGCGCGTGCGGGGAGTCCCGGGTTCCCTGACCGCCGCCTCGCGGCGCGAATCACCTCACCGTTTCTGCTGCTCTCCGACGCTGCCGGTTGCGATCTCGGCCTCGCACGAGGCGCGGCCGGGCTGCGGCGCATGGCATTTGTAGACATGGCCGGTGAGGCGATCGACCAGCCACGCGCTCTCCTCCGTCGGGCTTTCAAACCCGACATAGCGGCTGCCGAGCGCATTGAGGAGCGTCGACAGCAAGATTGCAGCGGCGATCATCGCCGCGCCGATCAGTGTTGGCATTGAACTTCCGGAACCGGCTGGCTCCGATGCGCTGGTGCGATGACCCAGATACTCACGCTGACGTTTGACTGACTGTAACACCCGGCCCGCCCGTTTGGTTGCCCCGAACGAATTCTTCTTCAGATTTTTTTGCGAGTGGTTTTGCTAGACGCGCATCTGGCCGATTTGTTGTCCACAGATCGGCGCCGGCGGGACGAGCCGCTTTTTCTTTTCCGAAGTCAGCGGCGGGAAGTGACGGAGCGGTCCGTTATCCGGCGAAGCGTCGTTGCACCTGCTTGGACCGTTCAGTCCCGACAGCGCATCTAGCGCCGCGACCTCCGGCGCCCACCAGCCTCGACTTCGACATCAGACAGCCTTTACCAATGTGATTTGAATCACATTGCATGCTTTGAACCCGTCCTATCGTCGCAGCATCAAAACGTCATGCACGCCCGTTTGCACGGCGTTAACAGTGAGGATTACGACAATGACCCGCTTTCTCTCGATCATGACTATCGGCGCCGCGCTGTCGATGACGGCGGGGCTGGCCGTCGCTGGCGACACCGTCTCGGCCGACAAGATCCTGGACGCTCTGAAGCCGAAGCCGGGCGCGACCCGCGGCCTTTCGACCGGCCCGCAGCAGCCGGTTGATGCTGCCGCAAAGGCCAAGGAAATCGGCTTCGTCGATACCCTACGCAACCGCAAGACCCGGTCGCTGTCGCTCGGCGAGCGCCAGGAAATCGCGGAACTTGCCGCGAGCAAGCCGAAGATCGATCTCGAGATTCAGTTCGACTATAATTCGGCCGACATCAGCAAGAACTCGGTTTCCGCTGTGCAGGAACTCGGCAAGGCGCTCTCCGATTCGAGCCTGAAGGGTTCGACCTTCGTGGTCGCCGGCCATACCGACGCGATCGGCAGCGAGGCCTACAACCAGGATCTTTCCGAGCGCCGTGCCGATACGATCAAGAAGTACCTGACCGAGAACTACGGCATCGCCGGTTCCAATCTCGTGACGGTCGGGTACGGCGAGACCAAGCCGAAGGATGCGAATACGCCGATGGACCCCACCAACCGCCGCGTTCAGGTCGTCAACATGGATAGCAAGACCGCCTCCAAGTGAGGTTTTGAAAGATGAGGTCTTGAAAGCCGATCCGCCTGCCGCCAGCGGCAGGCGGATTTTCCATTGGCTGAACAGCGCGAATGGCCGCCTCAAATCCAGTTCTGGAAGATCATCAGGCGGCTGAATGTCGCCATCGAGGTACCTATGAACGCGGCCGATATCGGCAACA
The DNA here is from genome assembly GCF_018398875.1 of Bradyrhizobium sp. sGM-13. Classification (GTDB taxonomy): domain Bacteria; phylum Pseudomonadota; class Alphaproteobacteria; order Rhizobiales; family Xanthobacteraceae; genus Bradyrhizobium. The sequence continues at coordinate 222,074 of NZ_JAGWDK010000010.1, forward strand.
TTGCAGCAAAGCCGGCAAAGCCGATTGCAACATAGGCCCATAGCACCCAACCGGGCATGCTGCCGCGTTTCAAGGCATACACCAGCGCAAGGCTCGCCGTGGTCGCCGCCGGCATATAGTAATAGATGAAGCCGAGCGTCCGCGGCAGCAATGCCCATGCGAGGTATGGGCCGAAATAGAACGCCAGTATCAGGAAGGCGTCGACCCGCCGCGTCACCATCCAGTCGCGCAGGCAGATCGCGACCGCAATCAGCGCCGGCCACAGGATCAGCGGGTTGCCGAGGAAGACCACGGCGGCGATATGGTCTTCGTCGATCTTGTCGAAGAGATACCAGACCGGGCGCACCAGGAGCGGCCAGGACGGCCATGAACTCATGTAGGTGTGGCCTGCAATCGCACTCGTCGTGTTATCGCTGAAGATGCGCCGTTGCGCCTGCAGAATATCCGAAGCCGACAATCCATGGAGCGGAATGAAATTGGCAAGATAAACTACGGCCGGAATTAGTACGAAGCAGACGGCAAAATGCCAGGCCTTGAAACCGGGCCAGAGATCGGGCCGGTACCAATCCTCCGGCCGAGCATCCGCGAAGTGAGTGCGCCAGCTTTGCATCAAGCGGATCACGGCGACGATGGCGATGCAGACTGCGAGCGCGAACAGCCCGCTCCATTTGCAGCCGGCCGACAGGCCAAAGCCGATCCCGGCAAGCGCGAACCACAGATGCGGCCGCTCTCTTCGAAAGCCATGCATGAATGCCGCGATGGCGAACAGGCCGAAAGCGAGTGCAAAAATATCTAGCATCGCGATCCGCGATTGCACGAACAGCATCTGATTGAAAAAGGCGAGCAGGCTCGCCGCAATCGCCGGACCCTGGGCGGCGAACAGCGCCAGGCCGCACAGATACACCGCAACAACGGCGAGCGATCCGAACAGCACGGCCGGATAGCGCCAACCTAGCGGTCCGTCGCCTAGTGCATGGATCGACAGGGCGATGAACTGCTTGGCGAGCGGTGGATGCATCGGGTTGAGCATCGGCTCTCGCATCACCGGCTCAAGCATCTGCCGCGCCGCCGGGACGTAATGCACCTCGTCGAAATAGAATTTTTCCGGTGCGGTGACGCCGATCAGCATCGCGAAGTGCGCGAGAACAAAAAGAAGTCCCGCGGTGATGCCCGTGCGCATCATCGAAATGGACAGAACAGAAAATGATCGGGTTGCTGGCTTCACGGACGATCTGGGGCGGAATCTGGAGCGAACTGACATTGCGACGAAATTCAGTGTGATGGCTTCGGATTTTTATGTCCATCGCATCGAATGCATTCACTAACCCGCGGGCGAGTAAGCCGCGCGAGTGATAATTCTGCCACATCGAAACGCGCGTGCGACCCGGGGCGATGTCGGGATAAATCGATCGGCTTTAAATGAACTTCTGTAGCTGCTTTTGTTCGCGGTCTTCAGTTGGCCTGGTTGTAGCTCCAGCGCATGCGCAAACGCGCGTCGGCGAAGCGGCCGTGGTCACGCGATTAGGTCTAACAGAGGTGTAGGTGTAGGGTGGGCAAAGGCGCGAGAGCGCCGTGCCCACCATCTGTATCGCGACCATAAATGGTGGGCACGCTATCGCTTTGCCCACCCTACGAAATTCGCTTGACCATTCCCCGCTTCGATATCAGGCGGCGGCCGTGGCGGATTGCGCACCGGTTGCGGCCGCGACATCCATCCACATCACTTCCCAATGATGGCCGTCGGGATCTTCAAAACTGCGGCCGTACATGAAGCCGTATTCCTGTTTCGGGCCCGGATCGGCGCCGCCGCCTGCGCCTTGTGCCTTGCTGACCATATCGTCCACCGCCTCACGGCTGTCAGCAGAAAGGCAGATCAGAACCTGGCTGCTGGCCTTGGCGTCGGCGATCTTCTTCGCAGTGAACTGGCGGTATTTGTCGTGCGTCAGCAGCATGACGTAGATGGTCTCGGAGAACACCATGCAGGACGCCGTGTCATCGCAGAATTGCGGATTCTTTTCGCCGCCGATCGCCTGGTAGAAAGCGGTCGAGCGGGCGAGATCGCTGACCGGCAGATTGACGAAGATCATTTTAGCCATGATGGGCTCCTTTTTCGCGGGGTTCGGACCTAGGACGAACGGACGGGGACAAGTCCGACATCCCGTTTCAAAATTTATTTTCCGGCGGCGAGTTGGCGCGCGTTCACTGGACCCCGACGGCAAATGGCCGCTACCTGCCCTTGAAATCAGGCTTGCGCTTTTCGGCAAACGCCTTGACGCCTTCCTTGAGGTCGTCGCTGTCGCGCACGACGTCCAGCAGCCGCCGCACCTCGGCGACCGTCTCCAGTGGTCCCTTCGGCATCGCATCGCGGGCGAGCTTCTTGAGAGCCCGAACCACCAGCGGCGCATTCGCGGCGATTTTTGCGGCCATCTCCTGGGCGAGCGCGACATGCTGCCCCTTCGGCGCGACCCTGTTGACGAAGCTAATCTGATAGGCCCGCTCCGCCGACATTTCCTCACCGACCAGCAGGAATTCCATGGCGATCTTGTGCGGCATGCGCGCCATCACTGAGGAGACGCCGCCGGCGGTGGTGCCGATCTTGCCCTCGGGGTAGATGAAGCGCGTCGTCTCCGACGCCACGCACATGTCGGCCATCTGCACCAGCACGAAGGCGCCGCCGACGACCCAGCCCGAGGTCGCGGCAATCACCGGCTTGTCCAGCTCAACGCCCAAGCCGGGCACAGCATGCCACATGTTGACAGGGAGATCGTTCACGTCGGCGCCGACCGAGAAATACGCCTCCTCGGACGAGGCGAGCACCGCCACGCGATCGTCGCTGTCGTGAAAACGCTGCCAGGCCTGCCGCAGTTCGTCGCACAAGGCGTTGTTGAGCGCGTTGTGCGAGGATCTACGATCCATCATGATGGTGGCGACGTGGTCCGTGCTCTCGTAGCGAACAAGCGTCATGGGATTCTCTCAAGCAGCGGCGAGGCCGGGCAAAATCGCAATCGTCACTTTTTCTCGGCGGGATCGCGGTGCACGGGATCGACCCACAGCACGGTCTCCGGCTTTTCCACGGGCTCGATGTCGAGATTGATTGCCACCGCCTCGCCGTCAGAGCGCACCAGCACGCATTCCAGAACCTCGTCGCGGCTGGCATTGATCTCCTGGTGCGGCACGTAGGGCGGCACGAAGATGAAATCTCCGGGGCCGGCCTCGGCGGTGAACTGCAGATGTTCGCCCCAGCGCATCCGCGCCTTGCCCTTCACGACATAGATGATGCTTTCGAGATGGCCGTGGTGATGCGCGCCTGTCTTGGCGTCGGGCCGGATCGTCACCGTGCCCGCCCACAATTTCTGCGCGCCGACGCGGGCGAAATTGATCGCGGCCTTGCGATCCATGCCCGCGGTCGAGGGCACGTTGGGATCGAGCTGATTACCGGGAATCACGCGAACGCCGTCATGCTTCCAGCGCTCGTCGTGATCGTGGGAGTGTGAATGGGTGTGGTCATGCGTGCCGGTCATTGGGCGCCTTCTCGAAATATCGTTTGTCCCGAACGGTATCGAAATCCGGGGCCGCAAACCAGAAGATTAAGGGAGCCGGCGGCGCATAGGCGTCCCGGTTTTCGTCATGGCCGGGCGCACCCCGCCTATTCAACGCCGTCTGGACATCACATCCGGATTGACGACATTCGTCGGTGTTCCGGCGGCATAGGCAACGATCTGATCGAAGATATCCGTGAACTGGATTTCGTATTCGTCGCGCGAGACGTAGCCGAGATGCGGCGTGCAGACCACGTTGTCCATGTTCAGGAGCGGATCGTTGACGTCGCGAAGCGGCTCTTTTTCGTAGACGTCCACCGCCGCCATGCCAGGTCTTCCGGCGCGCAGTGCGTTGACCAGCGCGTTCGGCTCGATCAGCGGCGCACGGCTGGTGTTGACCAGTAGCGCCGACGGTTTCATGCGCGCCAGATCTTCTGCTTTCACGATGCCGCGCGTGGCATCGACGAGCCGCATGTGCAGCGAAAGCACGTCGCATCGTTCGAAGAAATCAGCCTTGCTTGCCGCAGTCTCGTATCCGTCGGCGCGGGCCTTCGCCATCGCCGGTTCGCGCGCCCATACCAGCACGTTCATGCCGAACGCCTTGCCGTAGCCGGCAACAACAGCACCGATCCGCCCATAGCCATAAATGCCGAGCGTCTTGCCGCGCAGCGTGTGGCCGACGCCGATCTGCCATTTGCCGGCCTTGAGCGCCGCCATCTGCTGCGGAATGGCGCGCATTGCCGCCAGGATCAGGCCCCAGGTGAATTCGGCGGTCGCATAGGACGGCCTATCGGCATGCTGGCTCGACGACACGACGATGCCGAGCCGGGTGCAGGTGTCGATGTCGATATGCGGGTAGACGCTGCGCTGGCTGATCAGCTTCAGTTTCGGCAAGCGTTCCAGCAGCGGTGTGCGAATCTGCGTCCGCTCCCGGATCAGGACCAGCGCTTCGGTATCGCGCAGGCGCTCCACCAGTGCATCGACATCCTGGACGTGATCGTTCCAGATTGTGACGTCGTGTCCGGCCAGCTTGCCGAAACAATCGAGGGTGCGCAGCGTGTCGAAATAGTCGTCGAGGATCGAGACCTTCACGATGCGCTCCCTCGTTCAGTGTGCGGTTACTTCACCGCCAGCAATTCGACGTCGAACATCAGCGTCGCATTCGGCGGAATGACGCCGCCGGCGCCCCGCGCGCCATAGCCGAGTGCGGGCGGAATGATGAGCGTGCGCTTGCCGCCGACGTTCATCGATGCGACGCCTTCGTCCCAGCCGGCGATCACCTGGCGCTGACCGATCTTGAACTCGAACGGCTCGTTTCGGTCGACGGAGGAATCGAACTTCTTGCCCTTCTGGCCGTTCTCGTAGAGCCAGCCGGTGTAATGCATGACGCAGGTCTGGCCGGTTTTGGGCGAGGCGCCGGTGCCGACCTTGCTGTCGATGATCTGCAAGCCTGAAGCTGTGGTCATGGGTTTTCCTGCGGTCTGGGCCGCTGCCATCCTGATGGCAGCGGGCGTTGAAACCGCGGCTGCCATGGCGGCAAATGCGGTTCGGATGATCGTGCGTCGCGAGAAGCGCATCTGTTGAACCTCTTTCTGGAGAGACGGAGCTTCTAGACGCTCAGTAGCCCAGCGCGCAACCATCCTTGCGGGGATCGGAACCGCCGGTCAGCGTGCCCTTGTCCCAGTCGATCCAGATCGCCTGGCCGCCGCCGAGCGGACCGACCACGCTGGTAGTCTTGTGGCCGATCTTCTTCAGGCCCTCGACAATCTCGGCCGGCACACTGTCCTCGAGCTGGTAGACGCCCTCATAATGCAGGCCGCGCGGCATATCGATGGCTTCCTGCACATCGCAGCCATAGTCCAGCATATTGGTCAGCACATGGGTCTGTCCCACCGGCTGATACTGGCCGCCCATCACGCCGAACGGCATCACCGCGCGGCCGTTTTTGGTCGCGAGCGACGGGATGATGGTGTGCAGCGGCCGCTTACCCGGCGCGATGCAGTTGGGATGGCCGGGCTGAATCCGGAAGCCGCCGGCGCGGTTCTGCAGGAGGATGCCGGTCTTGTTGGAAACGATCGCCGAACCGAAGGAATGCGCGATCGAGTTGATGAACGAGCAGACGTTGCGGTCCTTGTCGACCACCGTGATGTAGACGGTGGATGGATTCATCGGTGGCGCGACGTTCGGCAGGTCGAGCAGCCGGTCCATCCTGATATTCTTGATGTGCTCCTCGGCGAACTCCTTGGCGAGGATTCCGGCGACATCGACATGAACATGCTGCGGATCAGCGATGTGCTGCTCGCGCATCATGTAGGCGATGCGCGCGGCCTCCGCTTCGAGATGAAAGCGCTCGACACTGAGCGCGGGAAACTTCGTCAGGTCGAAGCGGGAAAGGATATTCAGCATCACCAGCATGGTGATGCCCGGGCCGCTTGGCGGGCACTGCCAGACATCGTGGCCCTTGTACATCGTGCCGATCGGCGACGTCGCCTCGGTCGAATGTGCGGCGAAATCTTCCAGCGTGTGCAGGCCGCCGATGCCGCGCAAGGTCTCGACCATGTCCGCGGCGATCTCGCCGGTATAAAAGGCGTCGCGGCCATTCTTGGCGATCGCACGCAGGGTCTTGCCCAATTCGGGCTGGTGGATCACATCGCCGGCAACCGCGGGCTTGCCGTGCGGCAGCAGATAGCGCTCGGTGTTGGTGCCGTTCTTCAGCTTCTCGAACTGGTTCTTCCAGTCGAAAGCAATACGGGGCGCGACGACGTAGCCTTCCTCGGCAGCCTTGATAGCGGGCTGCAGAAGCGTATCGAGTCCCATCTTGCCGTGGTCGCGCAGGATCGTCTCCCAGGCGTCGATCGCGCCGGGAATGCTCACCGCATGCGCCGAGGTCAGCGGTACCGAATGGATCTTGCGTTCGAGGTACCATTCGGCCTTGGCCGCCATCGGCGCGCGGCCGGAGCCATTATAGGCGACAATCTTGCCCTCGCCCTTGGGTTGGATCAGCGCGAAGCAATCGCCCCCGATGCCGGTCGATTGCGGCTCGATGACGCCGAGCAACGCGCAAGCCGCGACCGCGGCGTCCGCCGCCGTGCCACCCGCCCGCATCACGTTGATTGCGGCCAATGCGGCCTCCGGATGCGACGTTGCCACCATCGCGTTCTGGGCATGGACCGTGGAGCGGCCGGCGAAATGGAAATTCCTCATCGCGAGTGCTTTCTTTTCAGCGTTTCTTGAGCATCCCGCGGAAGCATCGGGCGGGTTTACAGACGGTTCTTTGGCATATTCATCCCCGGCAGGGCAATGGCTGGCATGCCAATGGCACGTCAGGGGCAATGCGCGGAATATGCAGGGCTTTACGGGGTTTCCCCTGCGCGGCCCGCCTGATAAACGATCGCCATGCCGCTCAAGGTCGCCGCCTTATATCAATTCGCCGCGCTGCCGGACTTCCGGGAATTGCGCGAACCGCTGCGCTCGTCTGCTGCAGGCCTCGGGCTGAAGGGCAGCGTGCTGCTGGCGCATGAGGGCATGAACGGCACGGTTGCGGGCAGCGATGCGAGCATCGACGCGTTCGTCAGCGAATTGCAGCACGGCGCGCTTTTCGGTGGCCGGCTCAGTAATCTCGAGCTCAAGTTTTCGACCGCTTCCGAGATGCCGTTTCGGCGTCTGAAGATCCGGCTGAAGAAGGAAATCGTTACGCTCGGAGATACGGCGGTCGATCCGACCCGACAGGTCGGCACCTATGTCGAGCCCGCAGACTGGAACGAACTGATCGCAGCGCCGGACACGCTGGTGATCGACACCCGCAATGCCTTCGAAGTGGCGATGGGGACGTTCGAAGGCGCGGTCGACCCCGGCATCAAGAGCTTTGGGCAGTTCAAGGAATTCGCCGCACAGAAACTCGATCCGGCGAAGCACAAGAAGATTGCGATGTTCTGCACTGGCGGTATCCGATGCGAGAAGGCCAGCGCCTATCTGCTGGCGCACGGATTTGACGAGGTCTATCATCTCAAGGGCGGCATCCTCCGCTATCTCGAAGGCGTACCGGAGAATGAGAGCCGCTGGCGCGGCGAATGCTTCGTGTTCGACGAACGCGTGGCGCTGGGCCATGGCCTGCGGCAGCGACGAGGGAACGATGGCGCGCACGAATGACGTCACCGCACTGAGCGAGCGCCTTGACGCACTGGAAATACGGGCGACGTTCCAGGATGAGACGATCGAGGTGCTGAATCACACGATTACCGCACAGTGGCACCAGATCGATTCCTTGACGCGCCAATTGGCTGAACTGAAGGAGCGGCTGCGGGAAGCCGAAAGCAACTTGCCCGGTCCGGCGAACGAGCCGCCGCCGCACTATTGAAGTACAAACAGAAACGCCCTCCCTTTGGGGGGCCGTTTGCCACGCGAAACAATTCGCGCCATTTTTGCATTAGCGGAAGGCGGCGCGAACCCTGTGCCACAGCGATGGATTCTCATGTTCGTGATCGGCTTTCGACGGCGCCGGTTGCGCAGCGCTCACGGGGTCCGATGCCGGAAACGTGTCGACCAGCCCGGCCTCGAGTTTTTCATGGATTTCTCGGTCGGCCTTCAGCGCTTCGCGGGGATCGTCGGCGTGCTTGTCATGCGCAGCAGGATTGAACTTCTGGGCCATAGGAACCTCCATGAGTGAGATAACGGCCCCGTTTTACGCCGGTTCCACGTTTGCCCTCGCTATCCGTCCTTGGCCTCGAGGGAACCTGCGTGTATCAGAGGCGCATCAGCCTCGCCCGCAGGAATCCACGTTTTGTCTCAGAAATCCGTCGTGAAACCTTTTGTCGAAGTGCTCTCCGGCCGCAGGCAGAACGTGCCGCCGGTGTGGATGATGCGACAGGCCGGCCGCTATCTGCCGGAGTATCGCGAGCTGCGCGCCAAGGCTGGAAGCTTTCTCGACCTGTGCTTTACGCCGGAATATGCCGCCGAGGTAACGCTGCAACCGATCCGCCGTTTCAACTTCGATGCGGCGATCATCTTTTCCGACATTCTCGTCATCCCCTACGCACTCGGCCGCTCCGTGCGCTTCGAGGCCGGAGAAGGTCCGCGGCTTGATCCGCTTGATACCCCCGAGCATGTCGCGGCGCTCGCGCGCCATGCCGATTTCGGCAAGCTCGAACCGGTCTATGAAGCGTTACGCCGCGTGAAGCGCGAGCTCGCACCTGAGATCGCGCTGATCGGCTTCTGCGGCGCGCCCTGGACGGTCGCAACCTACATGGTTGCAGGACAAGGCACACCAGACCAGGCGCCGGCGCGGATGATGGCCTACCGTCATCCCGAGGCGTTCGCTGAAATCATCGACGTGCTGGTGGAGAATTCGATCCAATATCTGCTCGGCCAGCTCAAGGCCGGCGCCGACTGCTTGCAGATTTTCGACACCTGGGCCGGCGTGCTGCCGCCGCGCGAATTCGAGCGCTGGTCGATCGAGCCGGCGAAGCGCATCGTTGCCGGCGTGCGCGCGCAAGTACCCGACGCCAAGATCATCGGCTTTCCGCGCGGCGCCGGCGCGCTGCTGCCGGCCTATGTGGAGGCAACGGGCGTCAATGCGGTCAGCATCGACTGGGCGGCCGAACCTTCCATGATCCGCGAGCGCGTGCAGAACCGTGTCGCCGTGCAGGGCAATCTCGACCCACTGGTGTTGATCGCAGGCGGCGCCGCACTCGACCGCGCCGTCGACGACGTGCTGGCGAACTACGCGCAAGGACGGCTGATCTTCAACCTCGGCCACGGCATCCAGCCGGAAACGCCGATCGCCCATGTCGAGCAGATGCTCAAGCGGGTGCGGGGGTGGAAGGGATGATGCGCGACATCGTCGTCATGCCCGCGAAGGCGGGCATCCAGTAACCGCCAGCGGAGGTAAGAGCCGAGACGTCACGGCGTACTGGATCATCCGCCTTCACGGATGATGACAGCGGTGTTTGCCGCTGACGCCGTTGCCTACCTTGCATCCTCCAGAATCATGTCCGACGCCTTCTCGGCGATCATGATGGTCGGCGCGTTGGTATTGCCCGACATCAGGTCCGGCATGATCGAGGCATCGACCACGCGAAGGCCCTCGATGCCGCGCACGCGCAAGCGCTGGTCGACGACCGCGAGCGCATCGCTGCCCATCCGGCAGGTCGAGGTGGGGTGATAGACCGTGCTGCCGGTGCGGCGGCAGAAATCCAGCAGCTCGTCGTCGCTCTGCACCTTCGAACCCGGATCGACTTCTGAGACCGCGTAAGCCTTCAGCGCGGGGGCTGCGAGGATCTTGCGCAGGATGCGGATGCCGTCGATGAAAGCGCGGCGATCGGTTTCGGTGGCGAGGTAGTTGATACGGATTTCCGGCGGCATCGAAGGGTCCGCGCTTCTGATACGCAGCGAGCCGCGGCTTTCGGGGCGCAACTGGCAGACGGAGGCGGTGAACCCGGAAAGCGCGTGCAGCTTCTCGCCCATCTTGTCGGTCGAGAACGGCAGGAAATGAATCTGGATGTCGGGCGACGCCAGCCGTGGGCTGGTCTTGAAGAAAGCGCCTGACGTGCCGGCCGCGATCGTCAGCGGCCCCTTGCGCAAGGCTGCGTACTGAATGCCCGCCATCATCTTGCGGATCGGATTATTAACGACATCGTTGAGCGTACACCTTTGCGAACAGCGCGTGATCAGGCGGACCTGCATGTGGTCCTGCAGATCGTTGCCGACACCGGGCGCGTCGAGCACGATCTCGATGCCGTGCTGCTTCAACAGATCCGCCGGTCCGACGCCGGAGAGCTGCAGCAGTTGCGGCGAGTTGTATGCGCCGCTGGAGACCAGAATTTCCTTGCGCGCCCGAACCGTGCGCACGCGGCCTTCCTGCTTGTACTCGACCGCCTTGGCGCTGCGTCCTTCGAACAGGATGCGCTGCGCCAGCGCGGAAGTCTCGATGTGCAGGTTAGGCCGCTTCCTGGCGGGACGAAGGTAGGAGAACGCCGTGCTGGCCCGGCGCCCACGCCTTGTCGTGGTCTGGAAAAATCCCGCGCCCTCCTGCGTGGCGCCATTGAAATCGGGGTTGGTTGGAATGCCGATCTCGGACGCAGCGGTCACAAAGGCTTCCGACAACGGATCGTGATGCCGCCAGTCGGACACCGGCAGCGGGCCGCCGGTGCCGTGATATTTGTCCGCGCCGCGCTGCTGGTTCTCGGCCTTCTTGAAATAGGGCAGCACGTCGTCATAGCCCCAGCCGGCATTGCCGCGCTGGCGCCATCGATCGTAATCCTCATGCTGGCCGCGCACATAGAGCAGACCGTTGATGGAACTGGAGCCGCCAAGCACCTTACCGCGCGGCTGGAACACTTGCCTCCCGTTCAAGCCCGGTTCCGGCTCGGTCTGGTACATCCAGTTGACGGATTTTTCCTTGAACAGTTTGCCGTAGCCGAGCGGCACGTGGATCCAGAGATTGGTGTCCTTCGGTCCGGCCTCCAGCAGCAAGACGGAATGCTTGCCGTCGGCCGTCAATCGATTGGCGAGCACGCATCCGGCCGAGCCAGCGCCGACGATGAGGTAATCGAATTCGGAAGTGTCATTGTTCTTGTTCATTTGTTTCCCCCGCGGGCGGCCCAAAGAGGTAGCTGGGCCGCCACGGGCGGTCAATTGCCTCGCCGTCGCAGGCGAGGAAAAACGATCTTCAATGCAGCCGGCGCCGGCTAGCTTGCCAGTTTCAAAAAGTCCGGCGGCCGGCGCTCGGCGAACGCAACGAAAGCCTCACGCGCCTCCATGGTCTTTAAGCGAGCCGCGAACTGCTCGCTCTCGGCCTTGATCTGCGCCATCAGGAGTTCCGGATTGCGCATCAGCCGTTTGGTCGTGCTGACGGCGCCCGCCGGCTGTTTCGCCAACCGGGACGCGAAAGCCTTCGCTTCCGCATCGAGCTTGTCGAGCGGCACCACGCGGTTGGCAAGTCCCCAGGAGAATGCGGATTTGGCATCGACCGCCTCACCGAGCGCGAACATCTCGAAGGCGCGGGCATAGCCGATGCGAAGCGGCATCAGCAGGCTGGAAGCGGCTTCCGGCACCAGCGCCAGATTAACGAACGGGGTCGACAACAGCGCATTTTCGGCCAACACGACCAGATCGCAGTGCAAGAGCATCGTGGTGCCGATACCGACGGCGCGTCCCTGAACGGCTGCGACCAGCGGGCGGCTCGAATGTGCAAGCGCCTGCAGGAAGCGGCCGACATGGCGCTCGCCCTGAAGTGCGCCGGTTGCAATGGCTGCAAACTCGCCGACGTCGTTGCCAGCGGTAAACATGTCGCCCTCGCCGCGGATCAGCAGCACGCGGACGGATGAATCCGTCTCGGCGGCTTCGATCGCGTCCGCAAGCGCGCCGTACATCGCATTCGTCAGCGCGTTCTTCTTGTCGGGCCGAGCCATCGTCAGGCTCAAAATCCCGTCGCTCTTCTCGATCTTGATGTGCTCGGTCATTCGTCTTCTCCTTTGGGAAATCTGCTCTGCATGGTGGTAAGCCAGCGCGCAACGACATCGATCTCGGCGTCGGTAAACCCTTCCGTGAGCCGCGCGTTGACGTCGGCGAGCCCGGCTTTCGACTGCGCCATCGCCGCGCGGCCGGCCGGCGTCAGCCAGAGACGCCATGCACGCCCGTCATCCGGATCGGCGCGCCGCTCGATCAGGTTCGCCGCCGTCATCCGGTCCACCAATCCGCTGATGCCAGGTGGTCCAAGATCGAGCGCCGCTCCGGCCTCGCCCATCAGGGCGCCGTCGCGCTGACCCAGGACGAAGAGCAGGCCGGACTGCGCGGCGGTCACGCCGCCGTGCGGGGATCGCGCCGCCATCCAGCGCTGCAGCCGGCGCTGCGCGACGTTAAGCAGGAACACGAGCCGGTGCTCGCGACGTGGGCTCATATCGATGATATCAATTTATTTCGCACGCGAACTATCTAGGCAAGTGCAAGGAGGTTGTCACGATTATTTTTTGATCCGGCTCATCGAGAGATATTCGGGGGCTCGTCGGTTTGAAACGAACCGGCGAGGAAGAAAAGCAAGCGTCGATAAATATTTAGCTAAAAAATCGATTTTCGATTGACGATTTCACCTACTCTCGCCAAGCTGCCCGCCATGAGCAGTATCGGGTTGAGTTTTGGCGAGCGCCTCGCCGACGAACGGCCGCGAAGCCTGACATCCGCCGTTCAGGAACGGCTGCGCGCGGATATTCTATCGACCCGGCTACTACCTGGCCAGAAGCTGCACATCGCCGGTCTCGCCAAGCAGTTTTCGGTCAGCCTCGCCGCGGTGCGCGAGGCGCTGTCGCGGCTGGTCGCGGACGGGTTGGTGCAGGCGTCCGACCAGCGCGGCTTTCGTGTCAGCCCGGTATCATCAGCCGACCTCAGGGACGTGACGCAGACCCGCGTCGATATCGAAGGTCTGGCGCTGCGCCGTTCGATCGAGCGTGGCGATGCGGCATGGCTTGCCTCGGTGGAGAAGTCTTTTACGGCGCTCTGCGCCGTCCCCCACACCTATCCCGACGATCCGACGCATCACTATGAAGAATGGGTGGTGCGGCACCGCGTCTTCCACCGGACGCTCGTGAACGCCTGCGGCTCGCAATGGTTGCTGGGCTTTCGCGACGTCCTCCACGAGCAGAGCGAACGCTATCGAAGGCTTGCGATCCGGCGCAACACGGAACACACACGCGACGTCGAGGCCGAACACGCGGCAATCGTGCGTGCCGTGCTCAAGCGCGATGCCGATGCCGCGGTCGCGGCGCTCTCGGAGCATTTCATGACGACCATGCACCTTGTCGAGCTCGCTACACCCAAAACCTTCGGAGGTGGCGACACCGCCTGATCGACCGTTTGAAGACCAGATCAAATCAAGAAAAGCAAAGGGAAACGTCACCATGAGAATAACGCGACGCCATTTATTGGGAACGATTGCGGCCGCCACCGTGCTTGGCGCATCAGGCATGGCGCAAGCTACCGATACCGTGCGCATCGGGCTTCCGACGAAAACCTACTGGCCGACGACGATCGCGGAAACCGCAGTGCGCCAAAAACTGTTCGAGAAGGAAGGCATCGCGGCTGAACTCACGATCTATCGCGGCGGCGCCGAGACCTTCGAGGCGATGGCGGCGGGCGCCGCCGACGTCATTCTCGACGCCAGTTCGTTGGTATCGGCCGGGCGCAAGAAGGGCGTGAATTCCAAGGTGCTCGCGAGCGCAGCCACAGGCTATTACGGCTGGCAGTTGATGACGCTTTCGAAATCGACGCTTGGAGTGAAGGACCTGAACGGCAAGAAGGTCGCCATCACCTCCGCGGGCTCCGGCTCCGACCTGCTGGCGTTGTGGACCCAGCAGGACAAGAAGATCGAATTCACCCGTGTTCCCGTCGGCGGCGGCGGCCTGGTGCCGAACCTGCTTGCCGGGAATGTCGACGCGGCCGTCGTCTATTCGCCGCTGAGCTTCCAGATCTCAAAATCGGGCGAAGCACGCACCATCCTTGACTTCTCCAAGGAAGTGCCGCCGAACCTCGCCGCCGGCTGGATCGCGCTTGACAAATACGTGCAGGACAAGCCGCAACTCGTACAGAAGACGCTGAACGCGCTCTATGGCGCGCTGATGTACATGCGCGCCAACAAGGACGCCTCCGTCAAGCTGATCACCGAACTCTATGAAATTCCCGCCGAGATCGCGGCGCTGGAGTATGAGAACACGATCATGAAGCTGGAAACCGACGGCAGCATGGATGGGCCGAAGATTCCGGAACAGCTCCAGCTCGCGCTCGACATGGCCAAGGCGGGCGGCATGAAGGACCTTGGGCCGGCCGCGGAAATTATCTCGACGCAGTTCAAGCCGGTTCCGACCAAGTTCTGAGATACGCGCGATGCAAAGCGGGTTAGCGGTAAAGGCGGCGCGGGTTGCCATTGTGGTGGCGCTGTTTGCGATATGGGAAATCCTGTCGCGGACCGGCATCGTCAATCCGCGCCTGCTTCCCTCCGCCTCTGATACGCTGTCAACGCTTGGCGAGCTCTTGCAGCGCGCGAGTGTGCGCAAGGATCTCACGGTCACCGCAACCGAGGTGGTGACCGCGTTCGCCCTCGCGGTTCCGGTCGGCGCGCTGATCGGCTTCCTGATCGCGGAGAACCGCTATTTTGCCGAGGTGGCAAAGCCGCTGCTGTTCTTCGCCTTCAGCATTCCGAAGTCGATCTTCCTGCCGATGTTCATCCTGGTGTTCGGGGTCGGCTTTTCGCAGAAGGTGGGCTTCGGCTTCTTCTCGACGATCTTCATCGTGATCATATCGACCACGACGGCGGTAGAGTCGGTCAAGGTTGAGCATTTGACGGTCGCCCGCTCCTATGGCGCGACACCTGTTCAGACCGCGTTCCGCGTCTATCTGCCGAGCATGCTCCCCGTCCTGCTGGAAGCGCTGCGGATCTCGATGATCTTCAACCTCACCGGCGTCATTCTCGCCGAAATGTACGCCTCGCGCGACGGCATCGGGCACCAGATTGCGACTTGGGGCGAGAACTTCCAGATGAAGCAATTGCTGGCCGGCGTGGTGATGATCGCCGCCATCGCGATTGCCTTCAATGAACTGGTCAGATGGGTGGAAACACGATGCAGCCATTGGCGAACATAACCCCGCTGAAGCCGGCCGGCGCGATTGAAGTCCGCAATGTCGGGCAGATCTTCAAGACCACGACGCAGGATGTCGTCGCGCTGGAGGACGTCTCGCTCGATGTCAAACCGGGCCGCTTCGTGGTGCTGGTCGGCCCGAGCGGCTGCGGCAAGTCGACGCTTTTGATGATGATAGCGGGTTTGCGCCAGCAGACCTCCGGCACCATCACCATCAGCGGTGCGCCGATCCCCGAGCCCGATCCGAACCGGGTCGGCGTGGTGTTTCAGGAAGCCAGTCTGTTCCCCTGGCTGACGGCGGAAGAAAACGTCGAGTTTCCGCTGGCGCTGCGCGGCGTCACTAAAAACGATCGCCGCGCCAGGGCGCAAGACGCGCTGCAGCTCGTCGGGCTTGACGGCTTCGGCAAGCGCCATCCACACGAGTTGTCGGGCGGCATGAAGCAGCGCGTCTCGATTGCGCGCGGTCTGGTGCAGGATCCGCCGGTACTGCTGATGGACGAGCCGTTCGCGGCGCTCGACGAACAGACCCGCATGACCATGGGCGACGAGCTGCTGCGGATCTGGGCGGCGACCGGCAAGACGGTGGTGTTCGTGACCCACAGCCTGACGGAAGCGGTCTATCTCGCCGACGAGGTGATCGTGATGTCGCCGCGCCCCGGCCGCATCGTCGATCATCTGCAGGTCTCGCTGCCCCGACCGCGCACCTATGAGATGCTGAGCGGCGACGCGTTCGGCAGCCTGCGCGACCGCATCTGGCGGCATATCCGCAAATCGGCGTGAGGTAGGCATGAGCGCGGCAACACTTCGCAGATTGATCGTGATCAGCCTGATTGCGCTATGGGAAATCCTGCCGCGTGCCGGCTTCATTCCGGAACTGTTTCTGCCGTCACTGTCCTCGACGCTCGCGGCCGGATGGAATGAGGCGGGCGAATACGGCCACGCCCTTGCCGTCACGCTCTACGAGGTCGCAATCTCGATGGCGTTCGCCTGCGGCGGCGGCATCCTGCTCGGCGCCATCGTCGGCAGCCTGCCGCGGCCGCGCATCCTGATCATGCCGATGGTTTCGAGCCTCTATGCGGTGCCGCTGGTCATCCTTTATCCCGTCTTCACGGTCTGGCTCGGCATCGGCTCGGAATCCAAGATCGCATTCGCTTCGATCTATGGTTTTCTGCCGACGATGCTGGCGACTGCCGCGGGTATCCAGACCATCGATCCGCAATTGCTGCTGGCCGCCCGCAGCATGGGCGCGACGCTGAGCCAGCGGTTGGTTCGCGTCATCATTCCAGCGGCGATCCCGACCGTGTTGTCGGGGCTGCGCGTCGGCGGCGCGCTTGTGATCGTCGGTGTGGTGGTGTCGGAAATGCTGATTTCGTCGGCGGGCATCGGCTATCTGATCTCGCGCTACCGCACCATTCTCGATAGTCCGCACGTTTTCGCCGGCGTGTTGCTGGTGCTGGCGATGGCGATCGCCTTCAACGCCGCTATCAAATGGATCGAGCGTAAGGCCGCGATCTGGCAGACCGGCACGCGCGCCGGGCAAGACGCCGCCGGCGAAGTCGCGCCCGCTGCCCTGCAGCCTGCGACCTGACGGAGCGTGAGCGTGTTCGACCTAACGCTGACATTCGACAATGGTCCCGAGCCCGGCGTCACGCCGCGCGTGCTCGATACCTTACGCGAGCGCGGCATCAAGACGACGTTCTTCTTGATCGGCGAAAAGCTCGGCGATGGCGAGCGCCGCCGGCTGGCGGCGCGCGCGCATGATGAAGGTCACTGGATCGGCAATCACACCTTTACGCACACCGTGCCGCTCGGGCAGCAACGCGATCCGAACGCGGCACAAAGCGAGATCGGCCGGACGCAAGATGCAATCGGCAACCTCGCGCATGCAGCGCGCTGGTTCAGGCCGTTCGGCGGCGGCGGCAATCTCGATCGGCGGCTGTTGAAGCCCTCCGTGGTCGACTACCTCATCCGCAACAGGCATAGCTGCGTGCTCTGGAACGCGATCCCGCGCGACTGGGACGATCCCGATGGCTGGGTCGACCGAGCCCTCGATCTGTGCCGCTCGCAGCCGTGGAGCCTGATGGTGCTGCACGATCTGCCTGGCGGCGCCATGGATCACCTCGAGCGCTTTCTCGACCGAGCAGAGGAAGCCGGCGCGCGCTTCCACCAGGACTTTCCGCCCGACTGCGTCCCGATCCGGTCGGGCAAGATCGTGCTGCCCATCCAGCCCTACGTTTCCAACATCGAAGAGAGTGTCATATGAGGATCGCGAGTTTCAAGGCAGGTCAAACGGCAACGTACGGCCTGGTCACGAACGCAGGCATTATCGATGCCGGAAAACGGCTTAAGGCCTATCCAACCCTGAAGTCGTTGCTCGCCAACGGGTTGCTTGACGAACTGAAGGCGCTGCAAGGTGAGCGTCCCGATTACGCATTGGCCGAAATCGAGCTGCTGCCGACCGTGCCCAACCCGGACAAGATCTTCTGCATCGGCGTCAACTACGCCACGCACCTTGCCGAAAGCGGCCACCCCACGCCGCCGCATCCGATGATCTTCACCCGTTTCGCCAATAGCCAGGTCGGTGGCGGCCAGCCGATGATCCGGCCGCCGGAATCCGAACGTTTCGATTACGAGGGCGAGATGGCTGTGATCATCGGTAAGGCCGGCCGCCGGATTTCGCGGGAAGAGGCGCTCGCGCATCTTGCGGGCTATGCCTGCTACAATGACGGAAGCATCCGCGACTGGCAGCGTCACACCTCGCAGTTCGCGCCGGGAAAGAATTTTGTCGGCACCGGCGCATTCGGCCCATGGATGGTCACGACGGACGAAATCCCCGATATCAGCAAGCAGACCATTGCGACCCGACTCAACGGCGTCGAAGTGCAGGCCGCGCCGATCTCGGACCTCGTGTTCGATGTCCCTGCCCTGATCGCCTACTGCTCGACCTTCACCGAACTGGTCCCCGGCGACGTCATCGTCACCGGCACCACCGGCGGCGTCGGCGCCTACCGCACGCCGCCGCTGTGGATGAAGGATGGCGACGTGGTCGAGGTCGAGGTATCCGGCATCGGCGTGCTGCGCAATCCCGTAAAGGACGAGGTTGCGGCGGCTGCGACACGCGCGGCTTGATGTGAGAGGAACAACAATAAGAGCAAGGAGATACAAATGAACCTGCCGAAACATCTTCTGCCAACCACCGTCGTCGGCAGCTACCCGCAGCCGGAATGGCTGGTCGATCGCGCGATGTTGTCAAAGGTGGTGCCGCGCACACGCCTGCACGCGATGTGGCGGCTGCCTGCGGAGCACCTGGAAGAAGCGCAGGACGACGCCACCATCGTTGCGATCAGGGACATGGAGCGCGCCGGCATCGACATCGTGACCGACGGCGAAATCCGCCGCGAGAGCTATTCCAATCGCTTCGCCACCGCGCTTGAAGGCATCGATGGCGAAAATCCGGCGATGATCACCTCGCGCAGCGGACACGAAACGCCGGTGCCGCGTGTGGTCGGTCCGGTAAAACGCCGCGGCCCGGTCGAGCTGCGCGACATGGAATTTCTACGGGGGAATACCGACCGCGCGGCCAAAATCACCCTGCCCGGCCCGTTCACGATGAGCCAGCAGGCCAAGAACGAGTACTACAAGGACGATGAAGAGCTGGCGATGGCATTTGCCGAAGCCGTCAGCGCCGAGGCGCTCGATCTGCAAAAGGCCGGCGCTGACGTGATCCAGCTCGACGAGCCCTGGGTGCGCAACAACCCGGACCTCGCCCGCCGCTACGCCGTCAAGGCAATCAACCGCGCCCTGCAAGGCATCACCGTGCCGACCGTGGTGCATCTGTGCTTCGGCTATGCCGCGGTCGTCCCCGGCTCGACCAAGCCGACCGGCTATTCCTTCCTTGCTGAACTCGCCGACACCAGTGCCGAGCAGATTTCGATCGAGGCGGCGCAGCCGAAACTCGATCTCGGCGTGCTCAAGGACCTGTCGTCGAAGAAGATCATGCTTGGCGTGCTCGACCTCGGTAATCCCGAGATCGAATCCGCCGATGTGGTGGCCGGCCGCATCCGCAACGGCCTCAAGCACGTCGCAGCCAACCGGCTCGTGATCGCGCCCGATTGCGGCATGAAGTACATGCCGCGCCACGTCGCGTTTGGAAAATTGAAGGCGATGTGCGACGCGGCAGCGACCGTGCGCAAGGAGATCAGCTAAGCGGCCTGCCCTGCAACCACGCCGCGCCGCGCGCATACAGGGCCTCGACCTCGGGTCCCTTGAGGCCGGGCATGTCGCGCTTGACCGTATAGCCGATGCGGGTCTGCAAATAGGCGAGATGGCGGTAGCCCGGCGGGAATTGCTCGAGGAGAGCCTTGTCCAGCACCGGGGCCGTACCCGGCGTGACGGGGTCCATGCGGTCCTTCTCATAGATCGGCTGGCGCAGCACGATGCCCCAGCGTCCCTCCCGCTTTTCGAGGAAGTCGTAGAATCTCCCGGTGCAGAGCACGTCGCACAGCACGCCCTCGACCTCGGCACGCTGCGAGATCGTCATCTTCGTCTGCGCAATCGCGCGGGCGCCTGCGAGGTCAACCGAGATGCCGCCGAGAAAATGCAGAATGCTGACGCCCTTGGCCCAGGCCTGCTTGCTGATTTCGATGAACTGGTCGCCGGTGCCCTGCGTCCAGGTCGCCATCATGCGGCCGTCCGGATGCCAGACCGTGCGGAAACGCTCCCAGTCTCCGGCATCGCGCCAGATTGCCCAGTTCTGCACCAATTCCCGGATCAGACAATCGTCTTCAATTTCGGCGTGACTTAAGGGCATGGGGGCACTTTCCCTGGGGACATATTTTCTCGAGCGTCCATGAGCCATAACCGTGGGGCTTCCACTGACAGGCTGGCGCCTTCACAACAGCTTCGCGCGGACGAACAGCGCACGCAAGGCGTTGGTCGCCTGTACGGTCAGCATCGCGTTATCAGCGGCGCCCTCCAGTGCTTGCACGGCATCGGCGTGCAGCGCGCGAAATTCGATCCATTCGATCGATGAGAGATTGGTGATGAAGCGATAGGCCTCCCCTACGGTGGCGATCGACACCGTCCTGCCGTTCAGGCTGATCTTGAAGACCGCCCGCAGCGGGGTGTCGGAATCGGCGGCATCGCCCGCAACTGCGGTCATGACGGAGATGGCGAACGCCGCGACGCGGTGAGACCTTCGCGCAGACTCGGCACGACGACGAGCCGTTTGACCTCGCCGTTCCGGTAGGCCTGCAGGAACCTGTCGTAGTCCTTGATCGAGACGCAGCCGTTGGAATCACCGTTCGGCCCGAGCAGGTAGCTGTGCACGAGCAGGCCCGTTCGCCCGTGCATTTCGTTTTCGCCGATCGGGGTCATGCGCAGCGCCGCGACACCGTGAAACAGTTTCTCGCGCGGCTTCAAATCGTAGATGTTGGGCGGCGTCGCGCCGACCATGCGCTGGTCGACATGTGCCGGATTGTCCATCAGGCTGCCCAGCCCTGAGTGTGCCTCGAGCTTGGTGCCGCTCGGCAGGTAAACGGCGCGGGCCGAAATGTCGTAGACGGCGGTCTGACTGTCATAGCCTAGCGCCGCCAGATCCTTGCGCTCGCTGAGCAGCCCATCCCCCGGCGTCAACGAGGCCAGCGAGAAGCGCATCGGCACCAGATCGGCAAGCTTCTCGAACATGGTGCGGTTGTCGGACGAGACCGGCGGCGGATCGCTTCTCGGCGACTGAAGGTTGGCCAGGACCGGCCGGGATCTCGGGAGCGGGATGGCCGCTTCGACTGTCGGGGCCGGCGGCGCAGGCTGCACGTTCTCCTCACGCGATTGCTCCTCGCGCGATTGTCCGCCCAACAGGATTTCGATGTACGCGAACTCCGCATCGAAGTCCGCGCGCTGCGGGCGGGGGACGGCGCGCCAGGGATAGTTGATGGCCAGCGAACGTCGCACCGAGGCGTGGCCGAAGCGCTCGTCGAACGAGGATGTGCTGCCGACGTTCGCGGATGCGGGCTTGACCAAGCCGACCACATCGAAATCGGTCACCCAGGCAGCCAACCCCAATGCCATGGCGAGCGCCGCCGTCCCGAATGCCATCTCACGGAGCAATCGGGTACCGCGACTTGACGCAAGCCCGGCTGCGCTGGTCTTGGCTCTATCCATTCGTCCCCGGATCGGCGCTTCGGAATAGAGTGATTCCTAAGGGATTCACCGAATAAGTCCCACCATAATGCAGATCAAAGTAAGGCATAATCGAGACAGGCGCTTTCGGCCATCATGACCAGCCGAATTCACAGGTTCAAGCCTCGTATTGGTAAACGGGCCGGGGTTTTCGCCAGCAGAGCCGCGCTCAAGGCCGGAGAATTGGATTGGTATTCGGTGCCGGCGCCTCTTCCATCTCGGCGTGCTCCGGCAGCTTATCGCCATGTACGGCCAGCGCCGGCCCGATCCAGATCGGGTCGGCCAGATGATCCCGGCGCGGATTGGTCGTATTCGGATGGACCAGAACGCTCAGATTCCCATGGTTGAGCATCAGCCAAGGCACCAGTTCGGGGAATATCTCGCGGGCAAAGGCGACCTGGTACATGGCCTGATCGTGCGGGCCGACCTTGACGTCGTGCCACCGTCCGAGCGTGACCGAAAAGCGCTCGCCGATCCACGCGCGCAGTTGTTCGGCCTCGGCCCGCGTGGTCGCCGGATCGTAGTAGATGTGGGCGTGATAGCTGGCGATTTCGCCTAGTGGTCGCGGACCGCTCGAACCGGGCTCACTCGTCATCCCTGTGCTCCACACCATCGTTGGACCGGCCGATGATCGCTGCAACCGGGGGCGTGGTCAATGTCAGCCCGTTGGCTTCTGGCCGCCCTCGAAGACGGTCATCCCAGCAGCGGGGTCGAGGTCAACCTCGGTCGCTTCCGTCAAGCGGGCCATCGTCATGTAGAAACCGATCGCAAGGATCGATTCGACGATCTCCTGCTCGCTGAAATGCCTGCGCATGGCGGCAAAGACCGGTTCAGCGACGCGCACGTTCTCGATCACTTCCCGGCCGAACGCCAGCAGCGCCTGTTCGGCGGCATTGAAGGCGGCGTCCTCGTATTTGCCCTGTTCGATGCAGTCGATCTGCCGCTGGGTAACGCCGACGCCGAGCGCGACATGCTGCCGCCACTCATATTCGCCGTGCTCCCATTGCGCGACCTGAAGAATCAGCAATTCGCGATTGACGTGGCTGAGCTTCTGGCGGTGCAGGATCGAATTGGCGAATCGCATCGCCGGAATGAAATTGGCCTCGGCATGCGCCATCATCCGAAAGATATTCAGTACGACCGGCATTCGATCGAAGGACGCACGCACGTCACCGCTGGTTGTCGCCGGATCGATCAGGGGAAGTCTGGCCATTCGCCTCTCCTTGCGCTTGCCGTTCTTGTGGCCGTCGTGGTCCGCGCTGTGGTCGTAACTTAATTCACGGTTGCCGGATCGCGCATCGCTCAGCGGCCGCCGACTTCGCGGATCGGATCGGAGCCGTCCCAATCGGCGGCAACGCGGCGGATGTGCTCGAAGAAACTTCCCTTGCTTCCGCTGATGTCTGAAATCTCCACCACGGTGCCGGGATGGGCTTGGGTATCGAAATAGGCGAAGCGCCCTTTTTCGCCGCCGATCTGGCCCTCGTGTCCGACTTTATAGCCCAGCGACAGCGCGCGGTCGTAGAGGGCCTGATATTCGCGGGTCCAGTACAACATATGCTGCAAGCCCTCGCGGCCGGAGTCGAGAAACTCCTTGTACATTGAGGGCGCGTCATTGCGCTGCTGGATCAGCTCGATCTGAAGATCGCCGGAATTGGCGAGCGCTACGCTCATCTCCATGGCGGAGTCCTGGCCGCGGTGGCGGAAGTAATCGGTCTTGACCCTGTCGATGTAGTACCAGGGCCCGACGCCCATCACATTGACCCAATGATCCATGGCGGCTCGGATATCGCGGACGACATATCCGTTCTGGCAGACTGCACCAAAGATACGGCTCATCACGACCTCCCGTCTGCTGCCGGCGGTGTATCTCTTCGCCTCTTATGTGTCTTGATCCGCCGTTCAGGGGACCGCATGTCCCGGACGCGGTGCAGCGCCTGCTCGGCGCTGCGCTGCAGAGCCGGGACCCATCTCAATGCGCAGGAACGGGTCCCGGCTCAGCAGCGCAGCACTTCGTGCCGCGCTGCGTCCGGGACGCGATGCCCGTCCTCGAGCACTCAGTTCGTCTTCCCGAACAGCAGGGGCAACTGACGCGGGCCGCGAACGGTGCCTTCCGACCATGTGACCTTGCCGGCCGGATCGAGCCTGAAATCAGGAATCCGCTTCAGCCATTCCTCGATCGCAACTGTCATTTCCATGCGGGCGAGGTTGGAGCCGACGCAGCGGTGAATACCAAGGCCGAACGCGGCGTGGCGATTCTCCTTGCGATCGATGACCACCTTGTCGGCATCGGGGAACATGGCGGGATCGCGGTTGGCGGCCGGGAACGACAGCAGCACCATGTTGCCGGGCTTGATCGGGCAGCCGCTGACCGTCGTCTCCTTCATCACCTCACGAGCCATCGTCACCGGCGAGTAGGCGCGCAGCAATTCCTCAACTGCGAGCGGCATCAGCTCCGGCTCCTTGACGAGGCGCTCGCGGTCCGCGGGCGTTTTCGCCAGATGCCACAGCGAGGAGCCGATCGCGCTCCAGGTGGTGTCGATGCCGGCGATCAACAGCAGCCGCAGCGAACCCAGCACATGTTCGTCCGTGAGCGGGTTTCCGTCCTTGTCCTTTGCCTTCATTAATGTCGAGATCAGATCGTCGGTCGGATTCTTCTTGCGCTGTTCGAGGTGGCCGGCGAAATAGCCGGTCATATCCTTCACCGCCTCCATCAGCGCGTTGTCGTCCTTGATGCCGAGTTCGAGGATGCCGTGAATCCATTTGATGAAGAGGTCGCCGTCCTTCTCGGGAATCCCGAGCATGTGCGCGATGGCGCGCACCGGAATGTGCTTGGTGTAGCGGGCGGCGGCGTCGCATTTGCCGTCGGCAATGAACTCGTCGATCAGCTCGTTGCAGATCGCGCGGACCCGCGGCTCCAGCTTCTTCATCGCGTCCGGGGTGAAGGGCGGCAGCAGAATTTGCTTGGCCGGCTTGTGCTCAGGCGGGTCAGAGGTGATCGGCGGTGCGCGGGCCGTGATCTCCGGGCGCACGTCGCGCACGATCACGCGTCGGGAAGAAAAGTGCTCGGTGTCATAGGCGATTTCCTTCACCGCCTGGTACGTGGTCGGCATGTAGCAGCCGAGAAAGCGCTCGGTGTGAACGACCGGCGAAGCGGCGCGCAGCTTTTCCCAAATCGGAAATGGATCTTCCGTCCACACCGGGTCGGTATGGTCGAAATCGTTGATCCAGTCGGTGACTGGCGGATGCTCGGGCATGATGCTGGCGGAATCGGACATCGGAGCAATTCCTCTGCTTGGTTCGTTCAGATCGTGATGGATGAAAGATCCGCGACCGGATTATTCTTCGGTCACCTCGATGGCAATTTCCGGACAGTTACTCTGGGCGAGCCAGGCCTTGTCTTCCAGGCCCGCAGGCACAGAACCGTCGCCTGTTTCGTGCGCGTTGCCGAATTCGTCGAGGTCGAACAGTTCGGGGGCCAGTGACTTACAGCGCGCGTGTCCCTGGCATTTGTCCTGGTCGACGCGGACCTTCAGCTTTGCAGCCATCGCAACGTTCCCCTCTTTTGTGGCGCGCATTGTCTCGCGCTGCCTTTCCGTCGGCGCAGCGGCACAGATCGGCCGCAGCACCGCGAAGTTATATCATATTACATTCGCGTTGCCGTTGTGCTGTCAAGGCAAAAGTTATAGATCATGGAACTGAATGTCGCCTCGACCCGCACGTAAAGCGCTGAATGCCTACCACCATGGGGATCTTCGTGATGCCCTGGTTCAGGCCGCGTTGCACGAAGTGGAACTGGGCGGTCCCGAAGCGATCAGCATCAGCGCACTGGCCAAGAAACTCGGCGTCTCGCAGCCGGCGCCCTACAAGCATTTTGCCGATCGCGAGACGCTGCTGACGGCTGTGACGGCCGAAGCGTTCCGCCAGTTCAGCGCCATGATGCGTGCGGCGCTTGAAAAGCCGTCGAAGCAGTCGAAGCTGTCGCGCTTCGCGCAGCTCACGCTTGATTTCGGCCTGCGCCGCAACGGCATCTATCGCCTGATGTTCGCGTCTCGAACCATGGCATGCGCGCCGAAAGGCAGCGAGCTGCATAGTGCAGCAATGGAGACCTTCGAGCTCCTGGTAGAGGCGCTGGAGGCGCCCGCTGTAGAACTGTTGCGCGAGCGGAGCGCTCTGAAGATCTGGGCTTCGCTGCACGGCGTGGTGATGCTCGCCGAACAGGGACTGCTCACCGGCCAGGCTGCCCATGTCAGCCGAGAAGAACTGGTCGAGGACATCGTGGCGGAAACCAAGCTCGCGCTGTCAGTTGCCATCGAGAAGGCCGGCAAGGCTGGTTCATGACGGCCAAGACCCCGATGGCCAAGGCTCCGACGGCCGCGCCTCACATATCCGACAATACCGACCTTTATGGCGGTATCGCGCTTGGCATCGCCGCAGCTGCAGCGCTCATCGTCGCTAACTCGCCGCTCGGGCCGCAGTATCAGGCGCTGTTGCATACCACCGGCGAGGTGCGGATCGGATCGATCGGATTGACCAAGACGCTCGAACACTGGATCAACGACGGCTTGATGGCGGTGTTCTTTCTGCTGGTCGGCCTCGAGATCAAACGCGAGGCGATCGAGGGTGCGCTGGCGAGCCCGAAGAAAGCAGCATTGCCCGTGATCGCCGCGTTCGGCGGATTTGTCACGCCGGCCGCCATTTTTGCCGCGATCAACTGGGGCGATGCCGAGGCGTTGCGCGGCTGGGCCATACCGGCAGCCACCGACATTGCCTTTGCGCTCGGCGTCTGCGCCATGCTGGGACGCAAGGTACCGGCTGCGCTGAAAACCTTTCTATTGGCGCTCGCAATCATCGACGATCTGATGGCGATCATCGTTATCGCGATCTTCTATGCTGCCGACCTTTCGGTTCTGGCGCTGGGGCTCGGCGCGCTCGGCATCGCTGCGCTCGTGGTCCTCAACCTGCTCGATGTGCGAAGGCCCGCATTCTATCTGATCGCCGGCCTTTTCACCTGGGTCTGCGTGCTCAAATCTGGCGTGCATGCGACACTTGCCGGTGTCGCTGTCGGCTTCGCGATGCCGCTCACTCGGCATGATGGCCACAGCCTGCTCGAGGACACCGAACATGCACTCAAGCCGTGGGTCAGTTTCGCCATCGTGCCGCTCTTTGCCTTCGCCAATGCAGGCGTATCGTTTCATGGGCTGACCTTGGAAAAGCTGACAGGGCCGATACCACTTGGGATCATTGCAGGGCTGTTCATCGGCAAGCAGATCGGCGTCTTCGGCGCCTCGCTGCTCGCCGTCAGGCTGGGCCTCGCTGCCATGCCGGACGGAGCCACGACGACGAAGTTCTATGCCACGGCCATCCTGACCGGCATCGGTTTCACCATGAGCCTCTTCATCGGAACGCTGGCGTTCGACGACGAAACCGTCCTCGCGCAGGTCCGGCTCGGCGTTCTCCTGGCGTCTGTGCTGTCCGGCATCATAGCGGCCGTAATGTTCTCCATCATCGGGAAGTCCAACGGAATTTCTTCGAAATGACGGAAAGATTCGACGAGCTCGTCACCGGCGCATGACGTCCTTGCCCTGCCCGGGCGCCAGAATCCCTTGACCTCGGTTTTTCCACGCGGCGCAAACGCGCCACACCTGCCGCAAGATCGAGGGCCCGCGCGGCGACCGCTGCTTGTATTCGCCGCGGCCAAATGGTCATGTGGGCGAGTCAAAGGCGGCGTCGATTGAGCACGAATATTACCAGATCTACTGCACCTCGGCGGCTGAGGTTCGCGCCAGCGCGATCTGTCAGAAGCGCGGCTTTCGGCGTGCTGGTGTCGTTCTGCCTTTCGGGTCTGGCCCTCGGAAAAGACAAAGACGACGATGAAGAAGATGCGGCAACAACCAAGCCCGCCCTGCCGAACTTCTACCTCGATATGAGAACCATCTACTCGACGTTGCCCGCCGGCTCGCTCTCGATCGGGTTTAGCGCACCTCCGTTGCTGTCGAGGCTGGCGAACCTTTCCTCGCTCCGAACCCTTACCTCGCCGTCCAGCCAAAGCGTCTCGGTCGACCTGCCCTTGACCGTCGATGTCAACGATCGGCTCTCGGTGTATGGCGGGGTCAGCGGAGCCACCTCGCAGGCGGGTACCGATCCCTGGACGACGTTCTCGATCTACGCTTTTACCGTCGGATTTCAGGCCGACATCTATCAGCAGAACGGCGGAATGTTCCCGACCATCACCATCCAAGCCAACGCGACGCGATCGATTTCGGACGCGCCGCTGGCCACGACTGCCTACAACACCATCCTCGAGGCGGACTACGCGCTGAACGCGGATGAGACGCGCGGGCTGCTCGCTGGCGCGCAATACGCCAGAGTGTTCGTCGATACCCCGCTCGCCCGCGTCAGCCCCGATATCATGGGCTATGTCGGCGGCTATTATCAATGGGACAACAATTGGAAGCTAACGGGCCGCTTCGGCATGCAATCCTTCGGCGGCGCGCAGCTTCTGAATCTGACGCCGTTTCCCGCATTCACGCAGCCGATCGTGCGGTTCGACCTCGACCGCATGGATGACGACGATAATCGGCTGTTCGGCATCACCGCGCAGATCGCCTGGACGCCGAAGCCATCGTATCAGCTAACGCTGCGAACGCCGCTCTATGCGATCAAGAACTAGCGGCGAGTGCGGCCGGTTTCATGCCGGATGCGGGTCGCGCACGGCCGCGCCGCGCAATAGCTTCCCGATCTCCGGCTTGCAGGCGCCGCAATTTGTGCCGGCCTTCAGGCGGCGGCCAACGTCATCGACGCTAGCCGCTCCATTTTGGATTTCGGCCGAGATTTGGTGCTGCCCGACGCCGAAGCACGAGCAGACGATGGGCCCGACGTCCTGAGCGGCATCGAGCGGCTGCCCTGTCAACAGCGACATCCGCGCACTCGGTGACAATTCCTGTTCCGCGAATAGGCCAGAGAGCCACGACCGCGAAACCAACCTGTGATCGGGCGCAATGAACACGCAGCCTTCCAGCCGGCCGTCACGAACGGCCGCGTAGCGGAAGCGGCCAACCTTCGGATCGCGATAGGCGATCCACTCGATGTCGTGCCCGACTCGGAGTTGCGCCCGTGCCCAATCGCGCCAGCTCGGCGGCCGCTCGTCGCCGGCGAGTTCCATCCGCCAACACGTCCCCGAAAGCCCGCCGACCCAGTAACCCGCGGCGGGACGCTCGATCTCCCTGCGGCTGAGGATGAAGGCATGCCATTTCGGCAAGTAAGCGGCTGTCTTGACCGGCGTGTGCTTGGACTCTGGCTGTCCGGAGATCGGATCGGTCGCCGGATTGACCAGCGCGTTGACCCGGCCCTCGCCGGCATACTCGCCATTCCAGTGCATCGGCACGAACACGCAGCCGCGCCGCTGCTCAGCGGTGACGACGACGCGCGCCACCATCTCGCCCCACGGGCTGGTCAGCCGCGCAAGCCCGCCATTCTCCACGCCGGCCATGCGCGCGTCATCGGGATGGAATTCGGCATGCGGCTCGAAAACATGCGCCAGCAGCCGGGGCGATTTCCCGGTCCGCGTCATGGTGTGCCATTGATCGCGGACCCGCCCGGTATTGAGCACCAGCGGATAGTCGCGGCTGGTTGCGTTGACGGCAGCACGCGGCGTCACCGGCACGAAACGGGCTTTGCGGTCGGCAGTGAAGAATTCGCGCGTTTCGAACATCCGTGGCGTGCCGGTCGGATACTCGCGCGTCACAGGCCATTGGATCGGAGTAAGCGCATCGTAAGCGCGGTCGTCGAGCGTGTTCAGGGCCGACAGGTCGAAATCGCGCGTCCCGTTATTCTCGAAACTCGAAAGCCCGGCATGCTCGCGGAAGATCGCCGCAGCGCTCGGATAGTCGAACCCCGAAAAGCCCATGCGCCGGGCGACGTCGCAGACGGTCTGCCAATCGGCCCTTGCGGCGCCGGGCGCCGGCAGGAACGATCGCTGCCGGGAAATGCGGCGTTCGGAGTTGGTGACGGTGCCGTCCTTTTCGCCCCAGGTGAGCGCCGGCAGCAACACGTGTGCATGACGCGTGGTGTCGGTATGCCGCATGCAATCGGACACGACGACGAGCTCGCATCCCTCTAGTGCGCCGCGCACGCGATCGGCATCCGGCAGGCTGACCAGCGGATTGGTGGACATGATCCAGACCGCCTTGATGCGCCGATCGGCAATCGCGTCGAACATGTCAATGGCCTTGAGGCCCTGCTTGTCCGCGATCACAGGCGATTGCCAGAAGCGTTGAACGATGTCGCGATGCTGCGGGTTCTCGATCTCCATATGGGCGGCGAGCTGGTTGGCCAGCCCGCCGACTTCCCGGCCGCCCATGGCGTTGGGTTGCCCGGTCAGCGAGAATGGCCCCATACCCGGCCGCCCGATGCGGCCGGTCAACAAATGACAGTTGATGATCGAATTGACCTTGTCGACGCCGCTGCTCGACTGGTTGATACCTTGCGAATAGAGCGTGACGACCCGCTCGGTTCTGGCAAACCAGTCGAAGAACAACGCCACTGCGCCCTCGCCCAGCCCACAGATGTCGGCCGTCTGTGCGACCGTCTGGCCGGCGACCTGCCGCAGCGCGGCTTCGGCTCCGGTGGTGAAGCCATCCACGAACGCGCGATCGATGGCGTTGCGCGATGCAAGATGCGCAAGCAACCCGTTGAACAGCACGGAGTCGCTGCCCGAGCGAAGCGGCAGGTGCAGATCGGCGCCGTCACATGTTGCGGTCCGCCGCGGGTCGATCACGACGATGCGGCACGCGGGGTTGCTGGCCTTGGCCGCCACCATGCGCTGGTAGAGGATCGGATGGCACCAGGCGGCATTGGAGCCGACGAACACCAGGAGATCGGCGGTCTCGAGATCCTCATAACAACCCGGAACGGTGTCGCTGCCGAACGCACGCTTGTGGCCTGCCACGCTCGAGGCCATGCACAGCCGCGAGTTGGTGTCGATGTTCGCAGTGCCGATGAAGCCCTTGGCGAGCTTGTTGATGACGTAATAGTCCTCGGTGAGAATCTGGCCGGAGACATAGAACGCGATCGAATCCGGTCCATGCTCGCGGATGATTCTGCCAAATCCTTCCGCGACATGATCGAGCGCCGTATCCCAGTTCGTTTCCTGCCCGTTGACCACAGGCGCGAGCAGCCGCCCCTCGAGGCCGATGGTCTCGGCGAGCGCCGAGCCTTTCGCGCACAGCCGCCCGAAATTGGCGGGATGAAGCGGATCGCCCCGGACGGTCACGGCGCCGGCGGGACCCCTGTCAGCGACAACGCCGCAGCCGACCCCGCAATACGGACAGGTTGTCTTCACTGGCACGGGGCGATCACCCTCACTCGGCGGGCACAGCCGTTGCCGTTTGGACGCTAAGCCAGACCATGCCGTTCTCCACTTTGGTCGGGTGCGCGCGCGTGCATCCCTCGTCGGGCGCGACCGCCATGCCGCTTCTGAGCTCGATGACGAAATTGTGCAGCGGACAGGTGACGCGCTTGTTGTGGACGATGCCTTGCGACAACGGTCCGCCCTTGTGCGGACAGCGGTCATCGAGCGCGAACACCTCGTCCTCGCTGGTCCGGAATACTGCAATGTCTCCGGAGGCCGTCCTCACCACGCGCGAGCCGAGAACGGGAATGTCGTTCAACGCCCCGATTTCGATCCATTTGGTCATGCGAGTTCGAGCTCCGCCAACGGGGTGAATTCGTTACGGTCGACGCCGCGCTGGGCGCGCGCCGCCCAGGGATCGCTCTGCGAGAATTGCTGCGAATAGGCGAAACGGCTGAACAGCGCCTTGCGGTTGGCGACATCGTCGACCACCTGCTTGCGGATCGCGTCGAGGCCGACCCGATCGCACCACTTGTACATGCGCTCCAGATACCAGCCCTGTTCGCGATAGAGCTGCGTCAGCGCAGCGATGATTTCGAGCGTCTCCTCCTCCGTCGCTGCCTTGGCCAGGAATTCGGTTCCCTTGATGTGAAGACCGGCAGCGCCGGCGAAATGGATCTCGAATCCGGAATCGACGCAGACGACGCCGACGTCCTTGCAGGTTGCTTCCGCGCAGTTACGCGGACAACCGGAGACCGCAAGCTTCACCTTGGCCGGCGTCCACGAACCCCACATGAACTTTTCGAGCTTGATACCGAGGCCGGTCGAATCCTGCGTGCCGAAACGGCACCATTCCGATCCGACACAAGTCTTCACCGTGCGCAATCCCTTGGCATAGGCATGGCCCGACACCATCCCTGCATTATTGAGATCGGCCCAGACCGCGGGCAGGTCCTCCTTCTTTACGCCCAGAAGATCGATGCGCTGTCCGCCGGTCACCTTGACGGTCGGAATCTTGAACTTGTCCGCGACGTCGGCAATGGCGCGCAGTTCATCCGGCGTCGTGACGCCGCCCCACATCCGCGGCACGACAGAGTACGTTCCGTCCTTCTGGATATTGGCGTGGACGCGCTCGTTGATATAGCGCGACTGCTGATCATCGCGATACTCGCCGGGCCAGGTGGCGAGCAGATAATAGTTCAGGGCAGGCCGGCAGGAGTGGCATCCGTTCGGCGTTTTCCAGTCCATGAACTTCATGACATCGGGGATGATTTTCAATCCATTCTCGACGATGACGCGGCGCGCGTCATCGTGGCTGTGATCGGTGCACGCGCACATCGGCTTGACCTTCGGCGCCGCCGAATAGTCGCCGCCGAGCGTGAAAGCGAGAACCTGCTCGACCAGGCCGGTACAGGAGCCGCACGACGACGACGCCTTGGTGTGGGCACGCACGTCGTCGATCGTGAAGAGCTTCTTTTCGCTGATTGCCTTGACGATCGTTCCCTTGCAGACGCCGTTGCATCCGCAGATTTCCGTATCATCGCTCATGGCGGCGACCGAGTTCTTGCCGCTATGGCCGCCGTCGCCGAGATTGGCGGCACCGAACACCAGCCGCTCGCGCATCTGCGAAACGTCGGTGCCGTCGCGCAGATGCTGGAAGTACCACGGGCCGTCGATGGTATCGCCATAGAGCACGGCGCCGACGATCTTCTTGTCGCGCAGGATGATGCGCTTGTAGACGCCGCGGGAGGCGTCCTGCATGACGATCTCTTCCTTGTCCGCACCCGGCGCGAAGTCGCCGGCGGAGAACAGGTCGATCCCGGTCACCTTCAGTTTGGTCGAAACCACCGACCCGTCATAGGTGGCGAAACCCTTCATGGCGAGGTGGTTGGCGCAGACCTTGGCCTGGTCGAACAAGGGAGCCACGAGCCCGTAGGTCTGGCGCCGGTGCTGCACGCATTCGCCGACGGCGTAGATTCGGCCGTCGTAGGTCTGCATGGTGTCGGAGACCACGATGCCGCGCTCGCAATAGAGGCCTGCCTTACGCGCCAGCTCGATATTCGGGCGGATGCCGACCGCCATCACGACCAGATCCGCAGGGATCTCCTCGCCGTCGGCGAAGCGCACAGCGGTTACGCGATCCTCGCCGAGAATCGCCTCCGTTTGCGCCGGCATCTTGAACACCATGCCGCGCTCTTCCAGCGACTTGCGCAGCAATCCGCCCGCGACCTGATCGAGCTGGCGCTCCATCAGCGTGTCGAGCAGATGCACGACGGTGACGTTCATGCCGCGCTTCATCAGGCCGTTGGCCGCTTCGAGGCCAAGCAGACCGCCGCCGATCACGACGGCGTTCTTGAAGCTCGTCGAGGCTTGGACCATGTGCTCGACGTCCTGGATATCGCGAAAGCCGATGACGCCCCGGAGATCCTTGCCCGGAAGCGGCAACATGATCGGGTTCGAGCCGGTGGCGATCAGCAGGCGATCGTAGGGTACCCGCGCGCCCTCTCTCGTCACGACTTCGCAGGTACGCCGATCGATCATCTCGATCATCTCGCCCTTGCGCAGCGTGATCCCGTTGTCCTCGTACCACTGCTCCGTGTTGAGCATGATGTCGTCGACGGTCTTCTCGCCGGCAAGCACGGGCGACAGCAGAATCCGGTTGTAGTTGCCGTATGGCTCGGAGCCGAACACGGTGATGTCATAGAGATGGGGCGCACGGTCCAGCAGCAATTCCACGGTGCGGATGCCGGCCATGCCGTTGCCGATCACAACCAACTTCGGCTTGTTTACTTTGTCGAGCATGCTCTGCCTTCTAATTCAGGTTCCGATGGCCCCGCTCGGCGACGCAACTCTGCATCGTCGATTGGCGAGAATTATTGATGATTGAGGAGCGCCCATCGGCGGGCAGAGTATCGTCGACTATGACGATCGATATCTCATGTATTCAAGAGACGTGCCAACGCCGAACCCGTAATTCTTCGGGCGCAACACAGCGCTTCAGTCGATTAATCGTGAACTGGCTGCACCATCGCGTGCATAGATGCCCAAAAAATCACCCGTACGGGCTATCCGTTGTGCACAACCGGAATACTTCACCATGACTCGATGGCAATGTGCCCGTGGAAATAGCACGGCGCGGACTGGCGGGTTTCAGGAGAGCCTTCTCCGTTAATACTTCGCACAGCATAATAAAACACCACACTGCTCGTTCGAGCGGCTGGTTTTGCCAACAAACGGAGCAGCGGCCGCATTCGCGGCAGTTTGGGCGCACCTGGCAAGGTACTGCAAATACACGCCAAGTGGCGCGCTTGTTTGTCTGGCACGTGAATTGCTGACGCTGAGACCTAGAGTGCGTCTCAACGACGAGCCGACTCGCTTCCCAAATTCCGTCTCTTTGTGCCGAGATCACCGCGCGGCCCGCGCGGTATCACAGGCCGCTGTTCGAGGCTGCTCGATGAAGTTTGCTGAATTCAAGAAGGCCGGCCATTGGCCCACGCTACTCGCCGCCTTTCTCTATTTCGACATAAGCTTCATGGCTTGGGTCGCGCTCGGTCCATTGATCGTCTACATCGTGCATGACATGAACCTGGCCGTCGACGAGAAGTTCACGCTCGTTGCCATCCCGGTTCTGGCCGGCGCACTGCTGCGCGTGCCGATGGGTATTCTCGCCGATCTGTTCGGCGCCAAGCGGACCGGAATTGTCGCGCAACTCGTCGTCATCGCCGCGACGTCCTGGGTTTGCTACTTCGGACTCCCGAGCAAGCTGTCGGTCGAAATCTTCGGTCTCGCGCTCGGCATCGGCGGCGCTTCGTTCGCGGTGGCACTGCCGCAGGCGAGCCGCTGGTATCCGCCGCAATATCAAGGCGTGGTGATGGGTATCGCCGGCGCCGGCAACATGGGTGTCGTGCTCGACACGATGTTCGCGCCGACGATTGCCGAGCTTTGGGGCTGGCAAGCCGTGTTCGGCGTGCTGCTCGTTCCGATGGTGCTGATCCTCGCCTACTACGCCTATGCCGCCAAGGACGCGCCCGGAGAGCGCAAACCGATCTCGCTGAAGGCTTATGGCACGTTGCTGCGCGATCCCGACAGCCGCTGGTTCATGTTCTTCTACTTCATCACCTTCGGCGGCTTCGTCGGACTGGCCAACGCGTTGCCGCTGTATTTCACTGTGCAATATCACGTATCAGGCGTCGCGGCGGGTCTGCTGGTTTCCTTGATCGTTGCTTTCGGCTCGGGTTTCCGCCCCGTCGGCGGCCTGATCGCCGACCGCATCGGCGGCATCCGTTCATTGTCGATGTTTTTTGGCGTCGTCGTGGCGGCATATCTCGTCATCGCCTTCATGCCGGAGGGGCCGGCCGCACCAGCGGCTGCGGGTTGGGCGCTCACCGAAATGCCGCGGATCGCCTGGCTGTCGGTGCTGCTGTTCTCGATCGGAGTCCTCGCGCTCGGCATGGGCAATGGCGCCGTGTTTCAGCTCATTCCGCTCCGCTTCCGCCAGGAGATCGGCCTGATGACCGGCATGGTGGGTTGTGCCGGAGGCATCGGCGGCTTCTTCCTTGCCAAGGCCCTCGGCATTGCCAAGGGAATGACCGGCGGCTTCGGCCCGGGCTTCCTGTTTTTCGGCCTGCTGGCATTGCTTGGTTTCCTGGGACTTGCCATGGTCAAGGTGCGCTGGCGCACCACATGGGGCGCCGCATCGGGAGCGCGGGTCTGACGGCGCGCGCTGCCAAATTGACAGGTCGCGCGGGTGACAATCGGTTCGCAGCGGAATCTCGGGGTTCGTGTCGGCTTCGTCAGCGAGACCGGCAAGCGCTCCGCCAATGAGGATTATGTCGGGACCTGTCTCGGCCGATCTGGTGTGAGCAACCGCGACATCGTCGCCGCCGTCGCCGATGGTGTCGGCGGATACAAGGGCGGGCGCGAGGCTGCAGAGCTTGCGGTTCGTTGCTTCATCGACGCCTATTATTCCCTCCCCGAGACGCTCGGCGTACGCCGCCGGGCATCGCGCTCGCTGGAAGCCGCCAATAGCTGGATCTATACGCAAGGCCGCACCGATCCCCGCCTCAGCGGCATGAGTTGCGCCTTCTCGTCGATCATCCTGTCACGGCGGCTTTGCCACATCATTCACATCGGCGATACCCGCGCCTATCGCCTGAGCGAGGGGCGGCTGGAGCAGCTGACCACCGACCACATTGCCGGACGCGGTGATCTGGCTCACCTGCTCAACCGCGCCATCGGCTTCGAGGATTTTGCCCGCTTCGACTACGCCACCGTCGGGTTGCGGCAGCACGATAGGCTGCTGATCTGCAGCGACGGCGTCCATGGCGTACTAGCCGATCACCGCCTGCAGCTATTGTTGAGCGAGCGCACCTCGCCGGAAGAATCCGCTCGCGCACTCGTCGACGCGGCGCTGGATGCCGGCTCCACCGACAACATGACCGCGTTGGTGCTCGATGTCGTCGACCTGCCTCCTGCCGACCGGGACGAGCTCACTCACTCGATCGCGACGCTTCCGATTCTGGATTTGCCTGCGACGGGCGACGTGATCGATGCTTTCACGCTCGGCGAGATACTGTCAGACGGCCGCTACAGCCGACTGTTCAAGGCGATCGACAAGCGGCAGGGCCGCGAAGTCGTGCTGAAGTTTCCGCATCCGCGCGTGGCCAGTGAGGGCTCCTATCGCCTCGCCTTCGTCCGCGAGGCATGGGTCGCGGCCCGCGTGCGCAGCCTTTGGATCGGAGAGATCATCGAACTGCCTGCCGAGCGGCAGAGCCGTCTCTATTCGGTGATGCCGCTCTACGAAGGCGAGACGCTGGAACAGCGCCTCAAACGTTCGCCGCAGCTTTCGTTGGCCGAAGGCATCGGCATCGCGACCAAGCTGGCGCGCGCGGTTGCCACCCTGCACCGCGCCGGCATCATCCATCGCGACATCAAGCCCGACAACGTGATCCTGTTGAAGGCCGGCGGATTGCGGCTGGTCGACCTTGGCGTCGCGCGCGTGCCGTTGCTCGAGGACTTCCCGGCGGAGGATATTCCGGGCACGCCAAGCTACATGGCGCCGGAGTTGTTCAGCGGGCGGCCCGGCGACGAGCTTTCCGATCTCTATGCGCTCGGCGTCACCGTGTACCGGATGTTCACCGCCGCCTATCCCTACGGCGAAATCGAACCGTTCTCGCGGCCTCGCTTCGGCAAGCCAACCTACCTCTCGCGCTATCGCCCCGATCTGCCGGCCTGGCTGGACGCGGTGGTCGGCAAGGCGCTCAACGTCGATCGTGCGCAACGCTACGGCGACGTCATCGAATTCTCGCACGAGCTCGAAAACGGCGCGATGTGGGCGAAACCTGCCGTCACGTCACGGCGCTCGCTCTACGAGCGCGACCCGCTGGTGTTCTGGAAGAGCCTGTCGGCGGGCCTCGTCGTGCTCGTCATCCTGCTGCTTGCATGGATCGTAAAAAATTAGCCCGACGCTCGGGTGGAGCGTCGGGCCATATCATGGGCGAAGCAAACGGGGCTGGCTTCGCCAGCCTGGTTCACACCCCGGTCTGGGTGATGAACTTGGTATTGAAATAGCCCTCCATCGCCTCGGTGCCACCTTCCGAGCCATAGCCGGAATCCTTGACGCCGCCGAACGGCACTTCGGGCAGGGCCAGACCAAAACTGTTGATCGAGACCATGCCGGCTTCGATTGCCGCGCCGATCGCGGTCGCCGTCTTGGTCGAGCTGGTAAAGGCGTAGGACGCGAGACCGAACGGCAAGCGGTTGGCCTCCTCGGCTACCTCGTCGAAGGTGGAGAATCGCGAGATCAGCGCCAGCGGCCCGAACGGCTCCTCGTTCATGGCGCGCGCATCCTTCGGCACGTCGCTGACGACCGTCGGCTCGAAGAAGTAGCCCTTGTTGCCGACGCGGTGGCCGCCGGTCTCGAGCTTGGCGCCCTTGCCGACCGCATCCTGCACCATGCCCTCGATGGCGGTGACGCGGCGCGGATTGGCGAGCGACCCCATCTTCGAGTCGGGATCGAGACCATTGCCGACCTTCATCGACTTGGCGCCTTCGACGAACTTGTCGACGAATTCACGGAACACGTCGTCCTGCACCAGCATGCGCGTCGGCGAGATGCAGACCTGGCCGGCATTGCGGTACTTCGCTGCGGCCAGAATCTTGGCCGCCGACGACACGTCGGCGTCCTTGAACACGATGGCCGGCGCGTGGCCGCCCAGCTCCATGGTGGCGCGCTTCATGTGCAGGCCCGCCAAGGCGGAGAGCTGTTTGCCCACAACGGTGGAGCCGGTGAAGGAAATCTTGCGGATCACCGGATGCGGAATGAGATATTCCGAAATCTCCGACGGCACGCCGTAGACCAGATTGATGACGCCGTCAGGCACGCCCGCATCGACGAATGCCTTGATCAGTTGCGCAGGCGACGCCGGCGTTTCCTCGGGCGCCTTGACGATGATCGAACAGCCGGCCGCGAGCCCCGCGGAGAGCTTGCGAACCACTTGGTTGATCGGGAAATTCCACGGCGTAAACGCCGCAACCGGGCCGACCGGCTCCTTGACGGCGATCTGGTAGATGCCGGGGCCGCGCGCCGGGATCACCCGGCCATAGGCGCGCTTGGCTTCTTCGGCGAACCACTCGATGACGTCGGCGGCGGCCATGGCCTCCATCTTGGCCTCGGCCAGCGTCTTGCCCTGCTCCATCGTCAACAGCGGCGCGATCTCGTCATTGCGCTCGCGCATGATCGCGGCCGCCTTGCGCATGATCTTGCAGCGGTCGAACGGCGCCACCGCGCGCCAGACCTTAAATCCCTTGGCGGCGGCTTCCAGCGCCTCGTCAAGATCGGCACGGTCGGCATGCGCAACGGTGCCGATCGTTTCCTCGGTCGCCGGGTTGAGCACGGCGATGGTCTTGCCAGACTGGCTCGGACGCCATTTGCCGTTGATGAAGAGTTGGGTATTGGAATATGCCACGAGATTTTCTCCCTGAGCTTATTGGTCGCCAAATGGCGCGCGCGGCGGAAATCAGGCGCCTATATGATGGAAGCCCGATCGAATTGCAAAGCCGATTCAACGATGCGCGGCCGCGCGGCCGACGCATAGCGCTTCCGCGGCCCGCGTCATTTCCGGGCCCAGATAGCTCCGGAACCGGGGCTCGCGGGTGAGCGCCGCAAAATCCGGCTGTCGCGTGACCCCACCGTCCGCGACCAGTAGATATTGCTCAGCGATTTCGGCCAGGATTTCCAGGTGCCAGGCCGCAGTCGGATGCAGGCACACCACCACGAGCCGCCCCTCCGCGCGCAGTTTGCGGAAGAAATCGAGCATAAAGCCGATATAGCCGTCCTGCAGGTTGAATTGCGGCTCGTCGAACAGATGCACCATCGGCGCCGGCGTCGGCGACTTTTCGAGGAGTATCGATGGCACCAGCTTGCGGAAGCGGCGTACCTGATAGGTCTGGTGATAATGGATCGCGAGGCGGTCGCGTTCGCGGTACTTGACCTTATGGATATCTGTGCCGGCGACATAAACGCGGCCGGACGATGGCGCATTCGAGCCAGTCATCATTTCGAACA
This sequence comes from Bradyrhizobium sp. sGM-13, assembly GCF_018398875.1. Lineage (GTDB taxonomy): Bacteria > Pseudomonadota > Alphaproteobacteria > Rhizobiales > Xanthobacteraceae > Bradyrhizobium. The sequence continues at coordinate 261,329 of NZ_JAGWDK010000010.1, forward strand.
GCGTCGTCTTGCCGGCCCCGTTCGGGCCGACCACGCCGATAACAGCGGGTCGGTCGATCACGAGATTGGCTTCAAGTGTGAACGTCGGCCGGCGCACTACGCGGCCACGCGTGTAGACCTTGCGGACCTGATCGAGGACGAGCAGCGGCGAGGCCATCAGTGAACTCCAAGCAGGCGTTGGCGCAAGCCGCGGTCGTCACGAAGCGTCGCGGCATCTCCGTTCCAGGCGATCCGGCCGCGGTCGATAACGGCGGCTTGGTCGGCGACCGACAGCGCGATCTCGGCATTCTGCTCGACCACGAGTGAGGCGACGCCCTCGTTCCGCAGCCTGCGGATGGTCGCAAGCACGTCACCAACGATTTTCGGCGCGAGCCCCTGGCTCGGCTCGTCGAACAGGATCAGTCCGGGCGATCCGACAAGCGCACGCGCGATCGCCACCATTTGCATCTCGCCGCCCGACAGGTTTTCGCATTCGCGTTCCATCAGGTATTCGAGCGGCGAGAAGATTTCGCACGCCTCCTTGACGGTCCAGCTCCGGAATTTCGTCCGCTTCTGCGCAATGCCGAGATTGCGCGCCACCGAGAGCGTCGGACACAGCCGACGATCGTCGGGCACCCAGCCGATCCCGCCGCGCGCGATTTCATGCGTCGGGCTATGCGTGACCTCGCGGCCGTCGAACCTGACGGCGCCTCGGCGCGGACGGGTCAATCCCAGGATCGAGCGCAGCATCGTGGTCTTGCCGGCGCCGTTAGGGCCCAACAGCGCAAATACCTTGCCGCGCTCGACAGATAGCGATGCGCCAAACAGCGCCTGCGTCTCACCGTAGAACGTATCGACCGCCTCTACCTGGAGAATCATGCGAACCGCCCGAGGTTAGAGCGCTTGACCCATTCGTTCTGCTGCAGCTCGTGCGGCGCGCCGCGCGCGACGACTTGGCCCCAATGGATCACGGAAATACGGTCAGCCAGCGAAAACAGGAATTCCATGTCGTGCTCGATGGCCACGATCGTGAGCTTGCCCTTGAGCCGGCCAACCAGCGTCGCGAGGCGCTGTACGCCGTCGGAGCCAAGCCCGGAGGTTGGCTCGTCCAGGCACAACGCGCGGGGTCCCTGCCCCAGCGCGACCGCGATCTCGAGCGCACGGCGATCGCCATAGCTGAGATCCTTGGCGCGGGTATCGCCCTTGTCGGCAAGGCCAACGGTAACAAGTATCTCGGAAGCCTTCTCGGCAAACCCGCGATCGCCGGCAACGGCGCGGTGCATATCGAATCCGCGGGCGCGAAAGCCCGGCAGGCCGACCATGACATTCTCGCGCGCGGAAAACTCGTCGAACAGTGTCATGATCTGGAACGAGCGGGCGACGCCTTTGGCTGCAATGCGATGCGAACTCAGCCCCGTCACATCCTCGCCGTCGAACCGAATCGAGCCACGGCTCGGCTTGACGCGGCCGGTGAGCACGTTGAAGAATGTGGTCTTGCCGGCGCCGTTCGGCCCCATCAGGCCGTGGAACTCCCCCTCGGGTACTGTCAGGTCGATGCTTTCAAGCACGACGCGGTCGCCGAAGCGAACATGAACGCCGGAAACTTCGATCAGCGCCATCGTCCGCCTCCGACCAAGAGACGCAGCGCAGTGCCGCCTTGCTTCCGCATCGAATTTAACGACCGGTTCTGCCACGCGGCCATGACGGCTCCGGCAACCCCCTCAGGCCGGAAGAGCACGACCGCGATGAACAGCAGCCCGAAATAAAGCATCCAGGCGTTCGTCATGGCGCCGATCACGTCGCGCGCGATCAGGAACAGAAACACGCCGATGACAGGACCCCAGAAGCTGACGAGGCCGCCGCCGACCAGCGTCATCATCACGACGTAGCCGGACTGATGCAGGCTCATTACATCAGGGAACGCCGCAAGCTGCGCCATCGCGAACAGGCCGCCGGCAAATCCTGATACCGCCGCCGACAGCGCGAAGATCGACGCCTTGTAGAGCCACACATTATAGCCGAGATGCGCAGCGCGGATTTCGCTCTGCTTGATCGCCGCGATAACCCGGCCATAGGGTGAATGCACCAGCCGCCACAGCGCGATAACAGCGATTCCGAAGACCATGAGGACAAAATAGTAGAATGCCACATTGCCGGCGAGATCGAACGACGCAAACCCAAAATCGGCGGGCAGCCGCGCGATCTTCAGCAGCCCATCCTCGCCGCCCGTGACCTTGTGCGACTTGATCGCAAGCGTCCAGAAAATCTGGCCAAAGGCGATGGTCATGAACGCATAGTAGATGCCCCGCCGGTGCGAGATGAATAGCGCGACCAGCGCGCCGGCCAAACCCGCGACTGCAAATGCAGCCGCAAGGCAGACCCAGAGATTGGCGACGACATTGAACTGGCAGAGGCCGAAAGCGTAGGCTCCAATGCCGAAATAGGCGCCGTGGCCGAATGACGGCAGGCCGGCGGTTCCCAGCACGAGATTGAACGCGAGCGCATAGAGTGACCAGATCAGGATCTCGATCCCGAGATAGGGATAGAGGCCGGCGCGCCCGATCCAGAGCGGCACGGTGGCCAGCACCAGCCACAGCACCAGCATGGTCGGCGTGATGAGCCGCGCGGAATTGGATTGCGGTGTTGGGATCATCTTCAGGCCTCGAGCACGCTTTTCTTGCCCCAGAGCCCGCGCGCCCTGAACGTCACGACCGCCACCAGCAACACGTACATCGATAGCAACGACCACTCGGAGGCGTAGGCGCCGGACAGACCGACGGCGAGCCCGACCAGAAGGCCGGCAACGACCGCGCCCCAGAAACTGCCGACGCCGCCGAGCACGATTACCAGGAATGCCGGAATGACGGCGTCGACGCCCATGTGCGGACGTATGCCCCAGATCGGCGCCACGATAATGCCGGCGATGGCCGCCAGCATGGTGCCGAACACGAAGACGAGCAGCCGCAGCCGCGTCAGGTTGATGCCGAGCGCGCGCACGATTTCGCTGTCATGCGCACCCGCCTTCACGGTGGCGCCGAACGAGGTCTTTTCGATCAGGAGCCAGACCAGGCCGATGACCGCGACTGCAATGCCCGCGGCATAGAAGCGGTAGGTCGACCAGATCAGATCGCCGAAGATAAAACCGCCATTGACCGCTTGCGGCACCTGCAACACGTAGTCGCGCGTGCCCCAGGTCAGGCGGATCATCTCCTCGATCACCATAGCAGCGCCAAAGGTCAGCAGCAAACCGTAAAGCGGATCCTTGCCGTAGGTCCGGCGCATGCAGAATTCGATGGCGATCCCGACGACGCCGACCGCAGCCGGCGCCAGGATCAGTGTCGCGGCGTAGCGCCAGCCGAGCGGCAATGCCAGCCAGGACTGCGCAAGGTCAGCCGGGAACGGCGGGCGCGGCCCCATCAGTTGCATGGCGAAATAGGCGCCGAGCGCGAACAGCGAGCCGTGCGCCAGATTGATCTGCTCCATGAGGCCCACGATCAGCATGAATCCGAGCGCGATCAACGCGAACAGGAGGCCGAGCGTGAGGCCGTTGAGGATGTGCGGCAGAAGATCGAACAAGCTGCATTCTCGTATTGCTGTTGCAGGGCAGCGGGCACACGACGCGCCCGCTGCGAATTCAAGCGGCGAACTCAGGAATCAACCGTAGGAATCTGCTCGTAGGGGACCAGCTTGCACTTGGCCTGCGCATCGGTATCGGCCACAGCCTTTGGCTCGGTCCAACTGATGATTTCGTACAGATCGGTCTTGTCCGCAGGCTTGGGATTGCGCCGCGCCAGATAGATCGTCTGCTGCATCTGGTGCGTCACCGGATCCATGTAGGCATCAAAATGCTGCATACGGTCAGTCGCCGAGACCTTCAGATTCTCAAGCTCCTTGATGATCTTGACGTTGTTGGTCGAGCCGGCGCGCTCGATCGCGCGTAGCAATTCCCGTGTGGCCATGTAGCCGTTGTAGGAAACATTGCCGGGCACCGGAATCGAGCCCTCCTTGTTGGTGGCCTGCCATTTCTTGACGAAATCAGCGACGCCAGGCAGCGCCAGCTTGTGATACCAGGTGGTGCCGAACACACCGAACAGGCTGTCGGGCGAGCCCCAGACGTCAGGCCAGTCCTGCTGGTTGTTGATCCAGGCAGGTTTACCGTCGAGCTTGAGCTGGGCTACCTGCTCGCGCAGCGCCTTGATGTCGTCGCCGCCGATCGCGGTTGCCACGACATCCGGCTTCGCCTGCTGGATCTTCAAGAGATAGGCCGTGAAGTCGCGGGTGTTCTGCGGCACCAGCAGATTGTCGACGACCTTGCCGCCGGCGGCTTCGACCTGCGCTTTCGTCGCCGCCGAGGTGGTGTGGCCCCACACATAATCATTCGTGAGCAGCATCCAGTTCTTGCCGATCGAATTGACGGCGTTCGCGACCGACGCCTTGGAGAAATTGGTGCCGTTGCCGTCCCAGACAAACTTGATACGCGAGCAGTTCTCCCCTGCCTCGCTGGGGGCCGACGAATTCGTGTTCAGGTAGATGACGCCATTCTTGGCAGCGACCTGAGTGATGGCATTGGCGACGCCCGAATGCACCGCGCCGATCAGGATGGTGCAGTCTTCTCTTGTGATGAACCGCTCGGCGAGGCGGCTGCCGGTGGCCGGCGTTGTTTCGGTATCAGCCGTGATCCAGGTGATCTTGCGGCCAAGCACGCCGCCTTTGGTGTTGGCCTCGTCGATCGCCATCTGGATTCCGCGCAGATCGTCCTGCCCGCTGTTGCCGTATTGACCACTGGCATCGCAGGTCAGGCCGAGCTTGATCGGCTTGGCGGCGCCTTGCGCCCAGACACGGTTTTCCTTCCACGGTCCGAAGTAACTCGCCGTTCCGGCAAGGAAGCTGGCCATCAGGCTGCCCTGCAGAACGCTCCGCCGCGAAATTTCACGTCGTTTCATGGCTCCCTCCCAACCGCTTATTTTGTTGTTGCGGTCCATAGAATGAACGTTCTATTCTAAATGTAAAGTGGAATATTTGAACCAGAGACCAGAACAAGCGGCGAAACGGCCGCAATCGGGTAAAGTTGACACCATGAACAAGCCTGCCGGTACGGCGATGAGTTACGACGAGTTGCGTGGGACGATCGCCCAACGGCATCGCGCCTTGTCTGGACGCCTGCAGCAGATCGCGGAATTCGTGCTCGATCATCCGATCGATGTCGCATTGGGCACGGTCGCGGAGATTGCGGAGCGTTCCGGCGTGCCGCCGTCGGCCATCGTCCGTTTCGCGCGCGCCCTCGGCTTCGGCGGCTTTACTCAGATGCAGGAAGTGTTCCGCTCGCGCCTCGTGGCCGGCGTGGCGCCCAGCTACAAGGCGCGGCTGGCGCGGATGAAGAGCGAGGAGAAGTCCGTCCTCGGCCGCAAGCCCGCGGCAGTGCTGGGGCGCTTCGTGGCGGAAGCGCAATCGGCCCTGGTAACGCTCAGCCAATCCGCCCATGAGCGCCAACTCGAAGCTGCCATCAAGATATTGGCGAAGGCGCGCGACATTTATCTGCTGGGCCTCGGCGGCTCGTTTCCAGTAGCAACGCATCTGGCTTATGTGCTGCGGAAACTGGGGCGGCGCGTGGTGTTGCTGGATGGGACCGGCGGCAGCATCCACGAACAATCGCATCCGGCCACTTCCGAAGACGCGCTGGTCGCGATCAGCTTCCGCAACTATTACCCTGATACGGCGCGGCTGTTTCCCGAACTAGTGGCGCGCAACGTGCCGGCGATCTCCATCACCGACAGTTTGCTGAGCCCGATCGTTGAAGGCGCCTCGGTTGTATTCGAAATTCAGGACATGCCGGAGCCGGCGCTGCGCACTCTGGTCGCGCCGATGTGCCTCGTGCAGGCGCTCGCGATCGGCCTCGATCTCGCCGCGAACTGACATTTCGGGAAAATCAGGAGAGGACGTCATGGCATCACGGGGCGACGCGCGGTCGCTGAAGGGAAAGGTTGCGTTGGTCACCGGTGCTGGCCGCGGGCTAGGCCGCGCGTTCGCCGAACGGCTGGCGGCCATGGGCGCCGATGTCGCCATCCACGGGATGCGCGAACAGGGCCCAGCCGAATATGGCGAGGGATCGACGCTGACGGCGGTCGCGGAAGCGGTGGCCGCGGCGCATGGGGTACGCACTATCCGCGTACTCGGCGACCTTACGCAAGGCGCCGACATCGCGCGTGTCGTCGAGACCACGACGAAGCAATTGGGTCCGATCGACATTTTGGTTCACAATGCAGGTGGCGATATTGCGGCCAAAGGCGGCAAGCCGGATCCGAACGACGCCGTCGGCATTCGCGAAGAGGATGTTCGCGCGGTGCTCGATCGCAACCTGCTCTCAACCATCCTGACCTGCCAGGCGGTGGCCAAGGAAATGATGCCGAGGCGTCAGGGCCGCATCGTCACCATCGGTTCGGTCGCAGCCTTCAAGGGCCGCACAAACGGCTCGATCTATGCGGTTGCGAAAGCCGGCATGACGCATTACACGCGTTGCCTCGCCGATCAGCTCCGATCCTATGACATCACCGTGAACTGCATAGCCCCCGGCGACACCCGCACCGGCCGCTTCATGGGCACGCGCGCGGTGGATCAGAACCGGATGGTGGAAGCCGGCACACTCGATCGCATCGCGACCGTCGACGAAGTCGCGCGCGTCGTCGAGGTGTTCGCAGGTCCGTTGGGCGCGTTCGTCTCAGGCCAGGTGCTGCGCGTGGATGGCGGAGGACAGTGCTGGGCGGCGTGAAGGCGGGGCCAAGAACTTCGTAAGGCGAGTCGGCGTCACGCCGCCAAAATCCTTTCGGGTGCCGCTGCAGGCAAATTCTGGCTGTCGGCGACCGCGCGATTGGTGATCTGTCCGCGGTGCACATTGAGTCCGGCGCGCAGATGCGGATCCTCGATCAGGGCGCGGATGCCCTTTTCAGCCAGCGCAAGGCCGAACGGCAGCGTGGCATTGTTGAGCGCATGGCTCGACGTCACCGGCACCGCGCCCGGCATGTTGGCGACGCAATAGTGCACGATCTCGTCGACGAGATAGGTCGGCGCCTGATGGGTCGTCGGCCGCGACGTCTCGAAGCAGCCGCCCTGGTCAATCGCAACGTCGACCAGTACGGCACGGTATTTCATGCGGCCGAGATGCGCGCGCGAGACGAGCTTCGGCGCGCTGGCGCCCGGCACCAGCACGGCGCCGATGACGACGTCGGCCGCAATGACTTCCTCTTCGATCGCCTCCAGCGTTGCATAACGCGTGCGCACGCGCCCCTGGAACATCTCGTCGAGAACGCGAAGGCGCGGCAGCGAGCGGTCCAGGATGACGATGTCGGCGCCGAGCCCTGCGGCCATCCGCGCGGCATGCGTGCCGACCACGCCACCGCCGATCACCGCGATCCTGCTCGGGGCCACGCCGGGCACCCCGCCGATCAGCTTGCCCATTCCGTCCGCCGATTTCCGCAAGGCAGCGCCCGCCGCCTCGATCGCCAACCGTCCCGCCACTTCGCTCATCGGCGCAAGCAAGGGAAGCCCTCCATGGGAGTCCGTCACCGTCTCGTAAGCGATCGCCGTGCAGCCGGATGCCAGAAGCCCCTTGGTCTGCGCCGCATCCGGCGCAAGGTGCAAATAGGTAAAGAGAATCTGATTGTCGCGAAGCTGGCGCCATTCGCTCGGCTGCGGCTCCTTGACCTTGACCACCATGTCGGCGGTGGCGAAGATTTCCGCGGCCGTATCCACGATTGCAGCGCCGGCCGAACGGTAGACGTCATCACTTGCGCCAATGCCGATCCCCGCGCCCTGCTCGACGATCACCTCGTGCCCCCGCGTCACATATTCCCGTACCGAAGCCGGCGTCAGACCAACGCGATATTCCTCGACCTTGATCTCCCTGGGCACACCGATCCGCATGGGCTTGCTCCTGTTCGAGGCTATCAGACTGCAGATAGAATACTTCTGACTTGGCAACGCTTTTCGGCGAATTGCGGCTTGCTGGACGCGATCTACGCACATATTCTGCACGTTAGCCCTATAAATTGGTGACTTATAGCGTGGATGAACTGGATCGCATTGATTACCGGATTCTAACCGAGCTCCTCGCTGACGCCCGGGCGAGCCAGATCGAGCTCGCCGAAAAGGTCGGACTATCGCCGACTGCCTGCGCGCGCCGCATCCGCCAACTCGAGGAACGTGGGATTATCAGGGGCTATCGCGCCGATCTCGAGCCGACTGCGCTCGGGCTCGTCACGACGGTCGTCGTCACCATCACGCTGGAAAAACAGAGCGAGGATTACCTGGCCGCATTCGAAGCAGCGATCGCCCGCTGTCCGGATGTCGTGTCCTGTCACTTGATGTCAGGCAGCGACGATTATCACTTGCAGGTCATCGCACGCGACATCGCGGACTTCGAACGCATCCACAAGCAACATCTTTCACGGATGCCTGGGGTGGCGCGCATCCACTCGAGCTTTGCGATGCGCGAGGTGGTGCGCAGGGCCATACCCGACACAGCATTGCGGCGCTAGCAGCCTCTTCGATCAGCTCGACGCAATCAGCACATCCAGCCTACCAACGCATAGAAGCGACGGCGAAGCGCCAGTCGTTTTCAGCGTTGTCCGGCGTATTGCGTTCCGATGCTGCCAACCGGACCAAACGCGACTTGACAGAACGCTAATCCGCCGTATGTTACGTTATAACATAACGTACATGTGAACCAAAGATGCTTTCCGCGACGGGGACCCTGCATGGGCGAAATCGTTCGGCTTGTTCCGAAGCCAGAGCTCGAGCGGGCTCGTTTAATTCGAGAGGCTCGCGCGATATACGACAGCATATTTCCGTCGACCGATGCGGTGACCGAGCATCCGGATGATCGCCTCAGCCAAGGGACGCAATCGGGCAGAAAGGCCTTGCTCCGGGCGGTACCGGTGCTCTGACCACCAGCGAGTCGATCGCGACCGGCATTCTGTTCGCAGCCTCATCTAGTGCATGCGGTTCTCGACGGGCTTGCCCTTGAGGCCGTCGTGCGAGTGCCTGAGATCGAGCGTCGGCTTGGGTTGCTCCCTCACAAAGCTCGGCACCATCTCCCCTGGACCACCCTTCGCAATCGTGGTGCCGCCGTCAGCAAATATCAGCGCCCCTGTTACGAAGCTCGCCTCATCCGACGCGGCGAACGCAAAGACATTGGCCATCTCCTCCGGGGTGCCGCGCCGACCGAGCACGGTACCGGCAAGAGTCTGCTTCTCCATCTGCTCGTTCATCGGCCCGGTCTCCTTGTGCGTCCAGGCCGTATCGATGGGGCCAGGGCACACACAGAGGGCGCGCACGCCGTGCTTGCCCTGTTCGTAGGCCACGCCGCGCATGAACGCGTGAAGGAAGCCCTTCGAACCACCGTAGGGCGCCGCCGTCGGCTCACCCATTTCGCCGGCCTCCGATCCCGTCGAAATCACGACACCCCGCGCGGGCTTCAGATGCGGCAGCGCAAACTTCGTCATCAGGAATGCAGAACGGACATTGTTACGCACGATGTAGTCGAACATCTCGACCGAATGATCCTGGCATTCGGCAATTTCAGGAAAGACGCCGGCATGGTTGATCAGGATGTCGAGCCTGCCGAATGCGTCGATCGCCAGAGCGATGCAGGCTTGCGCATCCACCTCGTCCGCAACATCGCCAAGAAAGGGTTCGGCCACGCCGCCGCGCGCCCGGATGGCATGGACGACGTCCTCCACCGGATCGGTGGGCAGTCCGGCAACAATGACTTTCGCACCTTCTCGCGCAAATTTATGGGCGATAGCTTCGCCGATTCCCGTCGCCGCACCTGTCACGATTGATGATTTTCCGTTCAGCCGTCCCGCCATCGTCATCCGCTCCGCTTTGCTCTGGTCCAAGCGTTGAACACACTCGTACGCGCGATGTTCCGCGGCGCGCGTGGAACGACCGCCGCGGTTTCTGCCGCGGGCGCCGAATGAACCCGTTTCTTCGCGAGTGCTGCAGAAGCCGCAACACCGAGATTCCGGTCGATAGAGGGAACGTCCGCTTGCAAATTTCGTTGGCGGCCTATCAGCAAAAATACAAAAGAGGAGGCTCGAGATGAGAGTTTGCGATGCCATGACCACGAACGTGCAGCTCTGCTCTCCGCAGGACAGCATCAGGGATGCAGCCGAGGCGATGGCGACGCTCAATATCGGACTGTTGCCGGTCGCTGAAAATGATCGGTTGGTGGGAATGATCTCCGACCGTGATATTGCGACGCGCGGCATGGCGATGGGCCGAAGTCCGGATGCGCCGGTGCGCGACGTCATGACAGCAGATGTCAAATACTGTTTCGAAGACCAGGATATCGATGAAGTCACTCGCAACATGACCGACATTCAGGTGCGGCGGTTGCCGGTGCTCACTCGAAACAAGCGGCTGGTCGGCATCATTGCGCTCGGCGATATCGCGGTTTCCAAGCCGGGTGACGGCGCCGCTACTGCGCTGCATGGAATTTCGCGGCCGGGCGGGCAACATGCAGGCGCGGTCACCGGCTGAGGTATGATGCAAACAGAAGGAACAGAGCGCCGAGCGGGAGCGGGAATGCCACAGGCGCACCCCGACACCCGCTCGTTCCATGCAACGCGTCGCGCTATCTGCGGTACGTCCCGACGAGTTCAGCTTGGCCGATCGCGTGCTTCTCGGCTGCTTTCCAGATGTCGGCTATCGGCATACTAGGCGAACGCGACAGCTCGTCGACATCCAAGGCCGCCAGCTTGAAGTGATAGTGATGCGTACCATGACCCTTGGGCGGCGCTGGCCCGCCATAGCCTAGTTCGCCGAAATCGTTCACGCCTTTGCCGAGATGCTCCGTCTTTGGCCCGTGACCGATGGCTTCCGGCAGCATCGTCCGCTCGCCCATGATGTTGTAGATGCCCCAATGCCGAAACGTGCCGGACGGTGCATCCGGGTCCTCAACGATAAGGGCGAAGCTCTTCGTACCCGGCGGCGGATCCGACCATTGAAGCGGCGGAGACACATTCTGGCCGTCGCAAGTGTATTTGACCGGAATCGGCTGGTCGTCATCGAATGCAGGACTCGTCAACTTGAACACCATATGCAGACTCCCGTGCTCATGAAGGGTCGCAGCGGCGGGCTCGCTCGGTCCTCCGGGTGCAACCACACGCTTGCCGGTCGATTCCGCCGATACGAAGGAACGTCGGACCGGCGCTTGAGTTGCCTCAATAAGGCACGCTCATCGGCGTTTCCCGCGTGCGCTCAGGACGATCCCTGCAAAGCCGCGCGTCGGTACGCCGATGCTGGACAAGCGCAGCAGCCATCTAGGGAACCCGGCGCATGGCCCTTTCACCGGAAGCCGAACAAATTCGCGAGAGGACCAATCGCGAGTTGATCGATTTCCTGCGCGAAGCAGGCGAGCATCTCCCGGCTCCGGAGCAGGACGATTTCACGTCCTTTTTCGATCGGTTCGGCTCTGCGAAAATCGTGATGCTTGGCGAGGCGACACATGGCACGTCAGAATTCTATCGGGCACGTGCCGCCATCACCCGCCAGCTGATCGAGCACCACGGCTTCAACATTGTCGCGGTCGAGGCCGATTGGCCGGACGCAGCAGTGCTCGACCACCTCGTGCGGCAACTGCCATCCGAGCCGCCCAAGGAGCGGCCGTTCGAACGTTTTCCAACCTGGATGTGGCGCAATATCGAAGTGAAGCATTTCATCGATTATCTGCGCTTCCACAACGGCGCGTGCGCTGCGGACCAGCGGGTCGAGTTGCGGGGGCTCGACGTCTACAGCCTCAACAGCTCCATTGCCGCTGTCATCGCGTATCTCGAAGGCATCGACCCGGAACGCGCCCGCGCGGCGCGTGAACGCTATTCCTGCCTGACGCCGTGGCAGGCCGACCCTGCCGGTTACGGACGCGTCGTGCTGTCCGGCCGCGACAGTTGCGAAGACGAGGTGGTGGCTCAATTGCGCGAGCTTCTGTCGCACCGGCTTTCGCATCAAGACGGCGGCGAGGCCTTCTTCAATGCCGCGCAGAATGCGCGGATCGTGCGCGCGGCCGAACAGTATTACCGCATCATGTATCGCGGCTCGACCGAGTCGTGGAACTTGCGCGACCGTCACATGTTCGACACGCTGCAATATGTGATGCAGGAACGCGGGCCGCAGGCGAAGGCGGTGGTCTGGGCCCACAACTCCCACATCGGCAACGCCGCGGCAACTTCGATGGGTTGGGGTGGCGAATTCAATATCGGAGAGCTTGTCCGCAACGCCTATGGCGACGAAGCCGTCTTGATCGGGTTCGGCACGGATCGCGGCACAGTGGCTGCGGCCTCCGATTGGGGCGGCGAGATGGAGATCAAGTCGGTTCGGCCGGCCCGCGAGGACAGCTATGAATACCTGTTCCGCCGCACCGGCCTGGCGCGATCACTGACCGATTTGCGGCCGCCCGGCCGAGGCGAGCTGCGCGACAGGCTGACCGGTCCCAGACTCGAGCGAGCCATTGGCGTCATCTATCGACCCGAGACGGAGCTCCTCAGCCACTACTTTGAGGCGGTATTGCCCGAACAGTTCGACGCGTTCGTCTGGTTCGAAGACACCAAGGCGGTGACACCGTTTGCGACAAGAGCCGTCGCGGGCGCGGCAGAAACCTATCCCTTTGGATTCTGATCATGGCACGTGCACGGGAACAGCTCAGCGAAGTCCTGGTCCGTCCGCACCACCTTGCGGGTATTTTGGGCGTGCCTCACGATGCGGCCGGCATAGTGATTTTTGCGCATGGCGGTAGCGGCCGTCTAAGCCCACGCAACAACCAGGTCGCAGCGGCTCTCCGTGAGGCCGGGTTTGCCACGCTGCTGCTTGATCTCCTCAGCCCGGAGGAGGAGCGTGACCGCGGCAACGTATTCGACATCCCGCTGTTGGCATCACGGCTTGCAGACGCCGCAAACTGGAGCCGCAACAGGCCAGAGCTCGCGAAGTTTCCGATTGGCTATTTCGGCGCAAGCACCGGTGCAGCGGCCGCGCTGGTCGCGGCTGCCGACCGGCAAAACGTCGCTGCGGTGGTTTCGCGCGGCGGTCGCCCGGATTTGGCCGGCAATGCGCTGCACGCCGTCAGGGCGCCGACGCTGCTGATCGTTGGTGGAGCCGACCTACCGGTGATTCCGCTCAACCGTTCGGCTTTTGCGGAGCTCTCTTGCGAGAAGGACCTCGTGATCGTGCCGAAGGCGACGCATTTGTTCGAAGAACCCGGCGCGCTTGAGCAGGTGACGCAATATGCCACGCGCTGGTTCCGCCAATTCCTGGCGTCGCCCCTCTCCGAAGAGGTGATCGACGCCGATACGATTTTCGCCAACCGCCGAGACGCCGGACGCCGGCTGGCGTCGGCTCTCATGAAATTCAGAGACAAGGACGCGGTTGTGCTTGCGCTGCCGCGCGGCGGCGTTCCTGTTGCATTCGAGATTGCGCAAGCGTTGCACGCCCCGCTCGACGTAGCGCTCGTGCGCAAGATCGGCGCGCCGGGCCATGAGGAACTCGGGCTCGGTGCAGTCGTCGATGGCGCCCATCCGCAGGTCGTGCTCAACGAGGATATCGTTCGCGAGATCCAGCCGGGCGCGGCCTATCTGGAAGCCGAGACGGCCCGCCAGCTTGCCGAAATCGAACGTCGACGGCGCCTTTACCGCGACGGTGATCCACCGCCGGAGATTGCCGGCCGTACAATCATTGTCGTCGACGACGGCATCGCCACCGGCGGATCCGTGAAAGCCGTGCTGAGAGCGCTCGCAAGGGCGAAGCCGGGTCGTCTCGTTCTAGCGGTGCCGGTCGCACCACGCGATTCGCTTGACGAACTGAGTGCGGAGGCAGACGAGATCATTTGTCTCAAGAGCCCCGATCCGTTCTTTGCGGTCGGCATGCACTACAGGGATTTCGGCCAGACTTCCGATCAGGAGGTTACCGAGCTGTTGCATCGTTCAAAGGCCAGCAGCCCGAACCAGGCGCGTACGTGACGATCGCGATAACAATGTCCGATGCGATCCGTACCCAACCCGAAGATCGAGCCGCCGTTTCACACCTGCTCGCGCCTTTTTCGTTTTGCCTCAAACCACTCCACTTGGCGGACCCCGAAAGCCTTGGCGCCGCCCGGCGTCTCGACGGCCACGGTTTCCCCTTTGCTCTTTCCGATTAACGCCCTGGCGATCGGTGAAGTTATCGAAATCTTCCCCTTGCTCGCGTCGGCTTCCGGTTCGCCGACGAGCTGCCAGACCCGCTTCTCGCCGGTGTCCTCATCAATCAGCGTCACCGTGGCGCCAAACTTGATGGTATTGCCGGAAAGCTTGGATACGTCGACGATATCTGCACGCGCGAGCTTGTCTTCCAACTCGGCAATTCGAGTGTCGTTGACACTTTGCTCTGCAAGCGCAACCTGATATTCCGAATTCTCAACCAGATTTGGATCGTCGGCGATCGCCTGCTGAATCCGCTGAACAAGATCGGGCCGCTCGATGCGCATACGGTGCCTCAGCTCATCTGCAAGGGCAGCGTAGCCCGCGGCTGTCATGGGAAGTTTTGTCATCGCGACTCTTACCGAGTTAATCGACAAAGCATGCATTCATACGTTCGCGCCGCGCGCCACCAGCGGTCGCGTACCTGCGGTGGGGAACGCCGTGCGAGGACACGGGTTCCAATTAGCGAGTTGCCGGTTTCCCCATAGTGCGTGCGCCACAGCGCCTCGCCCGCTGCGCGGCTCTGACAGTCCCCGATGGAACCTGCAGGAGCGGTATGATGGAACGTACACCCTTATGTAAGGTTGCCAGTCCAATGCGGAGCAAAGAGGGCTCGGTACTGTGGCTTTTCATGTCAGCCTTGTTGGTCGAAGTGACCTCAGCGGAGAAATCTACCGTCAAATCCGGCAGGCAATTCTGGGCGGGCGCCTTCGGCCTGGAGAGCGGCTATCTCCCACGCGAGAACTAGCCGCCGCGCTGACGGTTGCGCGATCGACGGTGACGATTGCTTATGAAGCCTTGTCGCGGAAGGATTCGCGACATCCCGTCCGGGCGCCGGGACGTTCGTCAGCCATCAGCTTGAGGCGAAACGTCCGGCGTCGAAAACAAGGCGGTCGACAGTCCGCGCAATTCGGGTGCGTGGAGTTTGGGAAACGATAGCGCTTCCGATAGGCTTTAACCGCGCGGCGCGTTTCGACTTCAGAACCGGGCTTCCGGACGCTTCGTTGTTTCCACACCGAGCCTGGCGGCGGGTCGTCGCCCGTGCGCTGCGCTCGCGCGAGATGGCGGCAGGCGTCTACGAGAATCCTGCGGGCACTTGGGACCTACGCGCGGCGATCGCTCGCCACATTGGCATCTCACGCAGCGTTTCGGCATCGCCCGACGACGTAATCGTGGCCAATGGCACCCAACAAGCACTCGACATCGTCGCTCGCGTGCTTCTCGGGCCCGGTGATGTCGTTGCGATGGAGGATCCGGGCTATCGGCCTCTAAAGGAGTTGCTCAAGGCGCTGGGCGCGCGCGTGACCGGTGCGCCGGTCGACCGCGACGGTCTGGTCGTGGAGGCGCTGCCGGCCGAAGCCAGGGTGGTCTTCGTGACGCCGTCGCATCAGTTTCCCCTCGGCGTGGCCATGAGCCTGTCGCGTCGACGTGCGCTGCTTGCCTGGGCCGAGCGCAGCAACGCGGTTGTCGTCGAGGATGACTATGACAGCGAGTTTCGCTTCGGCGGACGTCCGCTCGAGCCGCTTCAGACCATCGATTCGACCGGTCGCGTTGTGTATGTCGGCACGTTCTCAAAGACGTTGCTGCCGGCTCTCCGGCTGGCCTTTATGGTCGTGCCGCCGTCACTGCGAGAGGCGGCGCACAAGGCGAAGTTCGTCAGCGATTGGCATACAGCGACAATGGCGCAGAGCGCGCTGGCGCAGTTCATCGACGAGGGCGCGTTTGCGCGCCACATTCGCAGGTGAGCCGCATCTATAGCGAACGGCATGAGATACTGACCGGGGAGATCAAGAGGGACTTCGGCGATCACCTCGACCTCGTTCCATCGAGCACGGGGCTGCACATCACCGCTTGCGCGCGAGGAGCATCGGCTGATCATATCGATGCGATTGTATTACAAGCCTTTGATCTCGGTGTTGCCGTTGATACGATGTCGCGCTGTCAGGTGGACAGAAAGCCTCCGGCCGGCATCATCCTGGGATATGGGGCGATCGAGACGGCGCGGATTGCCGAAGGGCTCAGCCGGCTGCGCAGATGCTTCGATGAATGCGTGTCGCGACGCGCGAAAGCGGCGTGAGCGACGCGCTCAGCTCAATCAACCCGACAAATACAGTCCTCAGGCGCCGCCTGAATTGGACTGATTGATTATCCGCGGATTGGACCTTCCGTCATACCGCTTCGCTTTCTAGTGTTGGGCCGCTGAAAGGTCGACGGTCGATGCAGAGCGGGCGCGCTCCATTTCGCACCCGCACGCACTTTGCAAATCGCATTAAAGCGGACATCCGCCGACTTGCAGAATCGCGAACTCACACCTTGGAGACACGAGCGCGTGAGTTGTGAAGCAATTCACGGCCGCGGGTCGCGGCTCGACCTAATCACGCTGCTGCAAGCTGACCTACCGAATTCGAACAGGAGGTTTCACATGAAGCATCCGATGACTTTTTCAATCGCAAGCGTCAATTCATTCACGAGTCGGAAAGCAGCCGCGGCGTCCAGCCGCCACGACGGCGCTGAGACATCTCGACTTGGATGGGCAACACGGTTCTTTAGCTGGTGTGCCCAGTGTTCGGAGCGGTCGCGGCAGCGACAAGCCCTGGCGGAGCTCGATGATCATTTTCTCAAGGACATCGGCAAGACGCGGCAAGAGTCGATGGCCGAAGCAGCCAAGCCATTCTGGAAATGATGTCGTTCATCGGGCACTTGCTGCCGGCGGCGGCGCTGGGCTTGTTCGTCGCTATCCCGTTCGGCCCGATTGGCCTGATATGCGTGCAGCGGACGCTGGCATTCGGAATCTGGACAGGAGTTGCGAGCGGCATGGGCGCGGCAACAGCCCACGGGATGTTCAGTTGCCTGGCCGTGGTGAGCGGGACCGTGTTGACGCAGATAACGCTCGCCCTGCACACGCCGCTGCGCATCACGGGAGGGATCGTGCTGTCTTGATGGGCCTCAGAACCATTCTCGTGTCCACGGGCGCGGCGCACGGCTCGACATGCGGAGATCCGACATGCGCAGATTTGCCTTCGGCCTATATATCGACCCTGTTGATCGCCGCCGCCAACCCGATGACGATACTGCCGTACCTGGGTGTCGCGTCCGCGCTGGAAACCGGCCAACCGCTGATCATGGAACGCGCGCTGGCGACGTCCATCGGTGTGATGCTCGGCAGCGCATCCTGGTATCTCTTCCTCACCCTCAGCACGAACACCATGTTTCGAAGCTTGCAGAAAGCCGCGCTGGATTGGTTCAACAGACTCACCGGGATCCTCCTGATAGCCTTGGGAGCTTCGCTATGCGCCCGCACCGTCTGATGGCGACAGCAGAGAAAGGGCTGGCGCCATCGAACGACGTAGCTCTTCGTCTCGGTGAAAAGAGGAAAGAGCCGTGGGCACCACGTATGACGGCTCCCCGGTATGACGACCGCGATCACGGTGACTGTTCGCGCTCCGACCCATTCTCGCCAGCGCCGAACCGCAAGACCGCAGCGAACGACGGGCAGCTCGCCAGTGGGCGTCCCGGTGCAGGAGGCGGCGCTCCCAACTACAAAAATACGAAAAACAACCCCATGCAAAGTAGCAGGTAGTCGCTGGCATGATGCCCGAGCGACGGCGCGAAAACATTTGACACGTCGGGCAAATCAGCGGCACTACTCCATCATCGCGCAGACTAACTATGGGCCTGCTGTAACGTCGCCCTTCGCCGCGATTTGCACACAAGATCCTTTTGACAATTGAAGGTCGTCGCAACGAGCCATCGCCTGCGCGTTGCCGAACCGCGCGCTTCCGGAGCCTTCCGGCGATATCGACATGAACACCGCTCAGAACTCAATTTGCCGATGACGACAGCCGCAATCTAACCAGGACAGCACCCGAACTGACGAGCGCCGGTTCTGCTCTGCGTCAACGGCTTCCCGCCGATCTCGCGCTGTGCAGGAAGCTGCAGCACGGTTGCCGTTTGACCGGGGCGCAGCCTTGTAAGAGTCACGATCCTGCCGTTCGCAAACTCGAGGGCGTCGTGGTGCCTATCGCTCAGTTCCTGATTGATCTGCCTGAAGCGCGCGAGCCGCGCCCCAATGCTGCCGAACCGCATGCTGGGAAATAGCTCCGCAAACGGATGATCACTGACTGCGTCTTCGCTGAACACAAGCTCAGTACCCGGCGAGAGGCACACGGCAATTCCCGACTCTCCGACCGCGGAGAAGCCCCGTGTCACGGTATTGGGAAATTCGCTCGTTATCAGCAATTCTCCCGACCTTGCAGCACGTGATTCGACGCAGTGCAGGCTGTAGTCGCACATTGAACCGCTCCCTTTTGCATTGCTGTCCTTGATGTGGACCTGCTGGGATGATGACTGAAAGATTCCGATCCCACTACCTGCGAATGGCCGGTGGTACCTCGGCCTGATCAGGCATCTGACCTAAGGCCACATTCAGTGAGTTCTCCCTTCCTTCGCGAAGCATGGCGAGCCGGATCGAGGAGCCTGGCGCCATCGCATGGATCTTCTTGGTCAATTCTTTGGCGTTCCTGATCGGCTGCCCCTCCGCCGCGGTGATCACGTCCCCGCGTCTCAATCCGGCCCTGGCAGCCGGACCGTCGTCCTGAACGCTGGCCACGATCGCGCCGTGCAGATCATTCACGCCGAGGCTGTCGGCAATGTCCGGAGTGACCGGTTGAACTTTGGCCCCTATCCATCCGCGCGTGACAGCGCCCTTGTCTTTCAGTTGCGATACCACTGCCTTGACCGTGTCTGCGGGGACCGCAAAAGCAACGCCCACCGAGCCTTCCGAGGATGAAAGGATCTTGCTGTTGACGCCGACGACGTCGCCGCGGGCATTAAAGCTCGGGCCGCCAGAATTGCCTTGGTTGATCGGCGCATCGATTTGGATGAAATCCGTCGCGGAGCCCGTTTCGATGTCGCGCTCGCGCGCTGAAACGATGCCGGCCGTGACCGTGCCTCCTAGCCCGAACGGGCTGCCAGCAGCCAACACCCAATCGCCGACGCGCGGCAGTTGATCGACGAGTTTTACATAACTGAAGTCGCTGCGCCCATCGACTTTGATCAGGGCGACGTCAGTCAACGAATCCTTCCCTATGACTTTTGCAGAGTAGGTCTTGTTGTCGTTGGTGCGGATCTCGGCCGTATCGCCGTCTTCCACGACGTGACTGTTCGTCACGGCATAACCGTCCGCGGAGATGAAGAAGCCGGAGCCAAACGAGACCAGTTGATCACGGGCATTCGGCCCTGGACTCTGCTTGTTCGGAGGCCTCTGATCAGGTGCACCGAATAGTCGGTCGGGAAGGCCTTTGGATGTCACAGCAGCTTTGGAGCTGACCCCAATCACGGCCGGTTGAACTCTTTCGGCGAGATCGGCGAAGTCGTCAGGTCCACCGCCACCTCTACTATCGGCAACCCAATGCATCAACGTCGAGGGCTCGCGCGCGAAAGGAGTCTGACCCCGCGTATTGATGGTCTGTGCCTGTGCAATGCTCGCGATCACCACGATCGCGGCGATGGTGCCGCCCATGACCGAAGTCCGACGGCAGCTCAAAGCTACACTTCCATGAGCCATTTCCGCTTCCATAGCTTGTCATTGCCTCACCGCGGTTCCGACGTCAGACGCTGGAGCTAGCTCGCGGTCAATTCCTGTGAGAGGCGCTCAGACGCTCGCGGCAATTATGGGCCCAACAATCTGCCGCGCCGGCAGTTCCACTCGAGCCCACCGTGGATATTCCCAATTGCCGGCAAACCACCGACGATCGATCGCCTCGCCACCGAAAATCCCACATGGAAAATCCGACATGGCTGCCAAGACTTGGCTCCAAAGACATGGCTCCCAACGTGATCTTCCGTGCGGTCGCAGTTCCATCAGGAAGCGTGCGCTCGGCTCCACTTTCATCCGTTCGCAGAGGCGTTAAACGAAACTTGCGGGGAGCCTTCGCAACTTTCTTTGAACCGCCGTGCCGTGTTAGCATGAATCCGTGCAACGACGGTGAGACCAGGCTGTGATCAAGGTCGAGCGAACCGGCGAAGGCGATCCACTTGAATTCGAGGTCACCGTCGGTGTGGGAAACGGCGAGACTCGCCATCACGTCACGATGGCAAGAGATACTTGCGAACGGCTGACGATGGGCACGCACACGCCCGAGGGCTGCATCGAGGCGGCGTTCCGATTCCTGCTTGATCGCGAACCCCAGGGATCGATCCTGCGGCGTTTCGACATCACCGTGATCTCCCGCTATTTTCCCGAGTTCGAGCGCGAGCTGCCACGCTACCTCTCTCAATCCTGAAAAGTGGGCAAGTGTCTTTTAGAGGGTTTGTACGGCGACCCATTGCAGACAGAGACAATGCGCACGGCACGATATTGGTCGTCGCTTCATCGATCTGCGTTGCTGTAGCGCTCTTCAAGCTCCGGCTACAATCGACCAGTCTCATTCCACTAGAATTTGGTGACCGTAGATGTGTTGCCAATGCTACTTTCACTTACGGTGTTGCTGTTGTTGGTCAGCTTCTGCTTGCGTGCTTCGACAGACCTGCTTCGCGATCGAGAAAAACGCATTGCTCGTGACGCGACATATTGAGAATGAATGGGCGGCTGGCGCTCTTGCAGCAAGCCGCCCGTAGTTGACGTCGAAAAATTATGGCCGTCCACAAATGCCATACGCGTGTACATGCGCAGGCATTCTTCAGGTTGGGCCTATGTCGCTCGGCAAGTCATTCGAATCCGCGTTGGGAGCGGGGCAATCCTCGCCGAAAATAAATAGCAACTTTTTCCCGATCCCGCGTTTACCCTCAGGTAGGGAGGATAAAAACATGGCTACCAAGTCGCAGGCAACTGACCGTATTGCGGAACTCGGGTCCGATAGACTTCTCAGCCGCAAAACGTTGGAACTCGATTATCTTCAGCATTTGATTGCGGATAAAGTAAAAGCCTTCAACACAGAAATCGATGAAATTAGACGTGGGCCGCCGTCAAGCCAAAGTTCGCTGCCTCACAATCAAACGGTTTCACGGGATGAGCTTCCGGAAAACTCTCGCAAGTTCCTCGATAGCTTCCTAGCTGACCGAGGAGCCCTCTCATTTAGAAACAAAACGTGAGTGGTCAGGGCTGGACCAAATGGATTTTAAATGCGGTCTAGTATTATTTCTACAGGGACCTGAAGGCAAACAAGCATGGACGAGCGCCAACAAGGAGAGATCGAAGATCGCCGCAAGTTTTTGATTGCGGCTGGCCGGTTCGCAGCGGTAACGCCTCCGGCAATAACGCTGCTGCTATCGACCTCTCTGACCTCCGATGCGATCGCGCATTCTGGCGGGGGCGGCGGGCCCAGGGGCAACAACGGCTACGGCAACGGCGGCAGCGACGGCAGTCCAAATGGCAAGCCTGACAAGTATCGCTGAAGTACGGTGCGACCTTGGCGTCTCCAGCCGACCCCAAGCTGGGGCACGTCATCATCCGCCGGAAAAATTCATCAAACCGCCTGCGCGCCGACGATTATCGTCCACCGGCCGCCTTTTTGATCCTGAAATCCTCAACCCGCTTACCGGCGCGCAACTGCGTGACCAGCCAGCGCGGCTGCCTGCCACGGCCGGACCACGTCTCAAATGGTTGATCAGGGTTGCGATATTTCGCGGAAACCGGAGGATACCGACGACGCCCTGACGCTGGAGCTTCCAGCAGCTTTAGACGCTGTTCTAGCTTCAGCTTTTCCTCGTGGATACGTTGCTGCAAAAGATCGGAGACTTCAACGTGCAGCGACCATAGCTCGTCGATACTCGTCTGATCTAATTCAGTTCGCTTCATCATCGGCTCCATTAATCGTTTCCGCGCGATTCTCCATCATTTAAACGGTACGAAGGTTGTTTTTCTTTTCGAGGGCATAAAAAGCGAGTGAGAGCTTTGTGAGGTAAAACTGCGGTCGAAATGAGCAATTGCAGTTTTGGAACCTAAGTTAATGCATCACACGTTTTGCTTTTAACTAGGTATTCGCACTCCGTAGGAGTTGCTATGTCCAAACGTACTCGCAATGTAGAACTGCGTCGACACGCCGATAAGGACTTGAGGATTCAATACGAAGAACTTCTTTGTTTGCGAGTGAAACTCACTGAACTGCTCTTTTCTCTGAAAAGATCGTCCCCCCGCAGGCGCAACATTATGCGTGGTAACCGGTCGACAGCGAAACGAAGGATTGTCCCTCGCACCAAAGTTATCCCCGGATGCTAATAGTAATCGAAATGAATGGATCAGCGAGTTCGTTTCCGCCCCGGCGCGCCACAATACCGTTGGCTCGACGTCGCAGCGTTGCCATTTGCTCGGCTCGATCCGAGCCAACCCTCGCCGAACCCGTCCGACAGCAACGGACAACATTGGCTGGTGACCGCGACAATGAATGACGCGGTCACTTAGAAGATCCGTCAATAGTCTATTTAAGCGGCAATTGTCGTTGCGATTTTTTTCTTAAGTTCTTCGCAGACCGTGCGAACTTCGGACGTCATCAGCGAGCATTCCTCGATCTGCAAGAAGTAGCGTTTGCCCTCCTCACGATAGCTTGCTGCCAGTTCCTTGATCTCATTTACCATTGAGTGAACACCAGCAACGGTTTCCTCGCACCTCTTGGCTGCGTCTTTCAGTTCGGCACCGAGTGCTTCGATCTCTTTTACCGCCGCTTCATATTCGCGAACGATGACTTCGGCGGAGAGTTTGCCTACCTGATTGACGCCTTCCTTGTGCGAGACGTAGTCGGGCATTGGGCCTTTCGGAAGCGGATGTTCGTCTTTTGGAATGATGTGAATTGAAGGTAATGCGCGATTGCCGTTTTGGATCACGTCTCCGATATCGCGTTCGATGTCGCTAAACTTCGATGCGAGAACTTCATCCGTAAAACTCATTTTACAAGACTCCAAACTGTTGCGGGACAATCGAGGGTCACGACGGTCAAGGAAAATGTTCAGGTTGTCCACCATTCAAATTTGCCACTATGTATTGTGGACGACATTGGAACTGCGTTCAGATATGCCCAGCAAGCCGTCAGCGTGGTGGTCCCGGAGAGTGTCCCAGCAAATAGCTTCGCCGAGTACGCACCGGAAACGAACCCTCAGACCAAGAAGAAGGACGTGGTCTGGTTCGCACTCAACGAGGACCGACCGTTGTTCGCCTTCGCAGGCATGTGGACGATCTTCAATGGGGAGCCAGGCATGAAGTCCATGCCGATCCCCGGTTCACATCTGGTCTATGGTTTGCTGACGACGTCGCCGAACGCAGTCGTCGAGCCAATCCATTCCAAGGCGATGCCGGTGATACTCATGACGGGCGAAGATCAGGATGTCTGGATGTGGGCGCCGACCGCAAGGGCATGCGCATTCAATGCTCAAGCTATAAGGAAAGTGGCTCGCGCATTAACGGGCGGCGCGTTTACCTCGACGACATCGAGGCGCTGGCTATCAAGGGATCGCGCCAGCATGTAGCGCACCCCGAGGTGATCACCGAGTTTGTCGAGCCTATAACGCCGAACGCAAGCAGCTCAAGAAGCAGGCGAACGCCGAGCGCACGCGGACAGAACGTCGCCTAGGCGAGATCGAGCGCGAGATTAAGCGCGCTGTCGATGCGATCACCAAGGGCGCGCCACCCGAGCCTATCATCCCGCGACTGCGCGAACTGGAGGCCGAGCGCAAAATACTCAGCGAGAGGCTTGAGACTGCCAGGGAAGGCGACAACGTGATCGTCCTGCATCCGAAGGCCATCGATCGCTACAAGCGCGCGGTGACAGAATTGGCCGATGAATTGAAGCGCGGCGAGCCAATGGAGTTTGCGACCATCCGTGAATTGGTGACGGCGATAATCGTGCACGCCAGCCCCAGCCGACCGGGCGGCGCAGGGACCAAAGCAAATGCCGAGGATGACCGGAGTGTGCGGATTGAAATAAGGGGCGGCAAATCCCGCCCTGTTTCCGAGCATGGTTATGTCGGTGAGCGGCCCGAGACATAGGTGACAGAACGTACCGGACACATGGGTTACACTTT
>NZ_JAGWDK010000011.1 GCF_018398875.1 Bradyrhizobium sp. sGM-13
AGGTTGTCACCCATGTCTTAGGTACAGTTTGTTACCTATGTGTCCGGGCCGGACACGGCTAACCATGGTAGCGGGGGAGGGACTCGAACCCCCGACCCCAGGATTATGATTCCCGTGCTCTAACCAGCTGAGCTACCCCGCCACGGCATCGCGGTGGCGGCAGGCAATGCCGCGGTCGCGAACGCGCGGCATATAAGGAGCGGGTCAACGACCTGTCAAGCAAAGCGAGCCGTCCGGGCAAGCATCTGCAAAATTACGCTATTTCGGCCGGATTGACGGGTCGCCGCCGGGAGTGCCGGGCGGCGGAATCACTGGCGTCTTGCCATCTTCCGGCGTGGGCGCATGGATTTCGGGATCAACGCCCGGGGGCGGACACAATACGCCCTCCGAGCGGGCCAGTTTGTCGCCGAGCGGCTCGGTCCGCTGACCGGTGGTCGTTCCTTCCCGCGCCTTCCCCTCCGGAACCGTCGCGCCGGAATTCGGCGCCGGCTGCATCGGGGCGCAATTGGCGGCCGCGGCGCGGTCGGGCGATGGCGGTGCGGTCTGGGCGGGCGGCGTCGCCGGGCTGGGCGGGGCCTGAGCGCCCGCCATACTCGTAGCCGTCATCAACACACATGAAAGAAGAAGTGCCCGGTAGATTGCCATACCGAGAAAACGGTCCGCGCACGCGGAGGTTCCGCAGTTAGTTCGCCGCTTTTTTGTTTGACGCGTTTTCTTGAGCGAAAACGCGATGCGCTTCACGATTTCCGAAAACGGATCAGCGAAAAATGTCCCATCGGCGGCATCGGCCGCCGCTCGGTCAAGGTGACGCCGCCATGTTTGGCGGCCCAGTTGGTCAGGCGTTCCCACGGAAATTCCGGCCGCCAGCCCAGCCGCCGCGCCAGCGGCGCGAACGCCAGTTCGAACGCGCGGCGCGGACCGGCTTCGGCTCCGATGTGATTGACCAGGATGAGTTCGCCGCCGGGCTTCAGCACGCGGATGAAATCATCCAGCGTGCGTTCCGGATCCGGCACCGCCGTGATCACATATTGCGCCACCACCGCATCGAAGAACGAATCCGGAAACGCCAGGTTCTTGGCGTCCATCACCGCAAGCGCTTCGACATTGGTTAGGCCGAACTCGCGCACGCGCTTGAGCGCCCGCCGCAACATTGGCTCGGAAATGTCGACGCCGCACAATTTCGTGTTGCGCGAATATTCAGACAGCGACAGCCCGGTACCGACGCCGACGTCGAGCACACGTCCGCCGATTTTGTCGGCCTCCGCAATGGTCGATCGGCGGCCCTCGTCGAACACCTTGCCGAAAACCAGATCGTAGACCGGCGCCCAGCGCCCATAAGCTTTTTCGACCCCCTCGCGGTCGATGTCCCCAGCCATTCCCTCTGCCCCGATTTTTTTCTTAAGTGCGCATCACCTCGGCGAGCGGCGCGGCCTTTTCCTGCGCCCCTGCCCTCGTCACCGGATGGCGTGCGGTCGCGCTCCTGATGAATCCGCCGCCGAGCACGCGCGCCTGTCCCGCAGGCGCATCATAGAACACGCAGGCTTGGCCGGGCGATACGCCCTCCTCGCTGGCAACGAGTTCGACTTCATAACCGCCATCGATCGCGCGCAGCCAGGCCGGCTGCGGCGCGCGCGTCGAGCGCACGCGCACGAACATCTCGATGCCGTCGCCGATGACGCGGTCGAGCAGCCCGTCCCCGATCCAGTTGACGTCGCGCAGCAGGATCCGATCCATCCGCAACGCCTCGCGCGGGCCCACCACGACGCGGCGGCTGCTGGCATCGAGCTTGACGACATAGAGCGGCGCGCCGGCCGCAATGCCCAGCCCCTTGCGCTGGCCGACGGTGAAATGAACGATACCTTGATGGCGGCCGATTGTGCGGCCCTCGAGATCGACGATGTCGCCGGGCTCGATCGCGCCGGGCTTGAGGCGGCCGATGATATCCGTGTAGCGCCCGGTCGGCACGAAGCAGATGTCCTGGCTGTCCTGCTTTTCGGCGACTTCGAGGCCGAAGCGCCGCGCCAGTTCGCGCGTCTGCGGCTTGGTCATGTCGCCAAGCGGAAAGCGCAAGTAATCGAGCTGCTCGCGCGTGGTCGCGAACAGGAAATAGCTCTGGTCGCGATCGGAATCCGCGGCGCAGACCATCGCGCGCGATCCGTCGGCAAGCCGGCGCGAGGCGACATAGTGTCCGGTCGCGAGCGCCTGCGCGCCGAGTTCACGCGCGGTCGCCAAGAGATCGCGAAACTTGATCGAGCGGTTGCACTCGATGCACGGCACCGGCGTTTCGCCGAGCGCGTAACTGTCGGCGAAATTGTCGATCACGGATTCGCGGAAGCGGCTTTCGTAGTCGAGCACGTAATGCGGAATGCCGATCCGCTCCGCCACGTTGCGGGCGTCGTGGATGTCCCGTCCCGCGCAGCAGGCCCCCTTGCGATGGGTGGCAGCGCCGTGGTCGTAAAGCTGCAGCGTGATCCCGACCACGTCATAACCTTCGGACTTCAGCAAGGCGGCCGTCACCGAGGAATCGACGCCGCCGGACATGGCGACCACGATCCGTGTGTCCTGAGGACGGCCTTCGAGATCCAAACTGTTTCGCATGCCAGGGGTCATCGACTTCAATCGCGAACGCGCCATGGCGGCTCGCGGCCAGGGTTTAAAAAGCCTTTATGTATAAGGCCTTAAGGCATCATTCGGCCATACCGGGCCGGATCGGGCTTAGCTCTTTAATATAGGCCGTATTCCCGTGAAGCAATCAGCCGATCCCCATTTTGGAGCGTGTCCAGGACGGCAAATCTTGCCGCCGGGCAGAAAAGGCGGCCGCGGTCACGCTCCGAAATCCACTCGCCAATCTTTTAAGTACTTGAAATAACACGATATTTTTTACCGCGGCGGCTGGCCCGGTCCTTGCTGAATGGTAGCCGAGAGCTCAGCGCGAGGGTTACCGTGGTTAGTGTCACGTCAGAAATATCGGCAAATGCATCTTTCCAGAGCGCGGCGGCGAGGTCGGCCCGGCCGGATTCCGATCCGCCCGCCGGGAACGACAGCTTCGCGGCGCTGGTCGACAGCAACACGGCCGCGAGCCAGAACGACCGCGCGCAGGACGCAGCGCCCTCCCCGCGCCGCTCCGACGACGCGCAGTCAGCTTCCGACAACCGTTCGCGCGACAGTGCCGCCGCATCCGACAAGGCCGACAAGGCCGCGCGCAACGATTCGAATAATCGCGACGCCGCGGCCAAGATGCGCGACGACAAGGCACGGAACGACAAGACACGCGACGACGGCAAGGTCGACACCGACACCAACGCCGATGTCGAGACCAAGTCCGCAAAGACCGGCCGCGCCAAATCGAAGTCCGACGCACCGAAGTCCGAGAAGGCCACGTCCGACGAAGCGACGCAGGCGTCTTCCGGCAACACCTCACCAGCGACCGATCAGACTGAACTGGCGCAGGATGGAACGGCCGTGGTAACGGTCGACGCGATTGCCGCCGCCATCCCTGCGGCCGCAACGCCGGAGACGACGGCCCCCGCTGCACCCGCGACCGATAAGGCGACCGCGCCGCTTGCCATCGCGGCGGCTGCGATCGCAGCCGCCGCTTCGCTCGCCGCCGAGACCGCGCCAGCCAGTCCCGCCGGTGAAAGCGCCGAAGCGACCGCCACTACGATCGCGAACGCGAACGCTGCGCAAGGGGACGGGACCAAGACCAATGCGCAGGGCATCGGCCAGGCCGTCAGCGCCCAGGCCACATCCGCCGACCCGTCGGTCACAACCGGCATCGCTCTGGCCGCCTCCGTGGTTGCAACGACACCCGCCGCCACCAAATCGGCAGTGCCGCTCAAGAGCCCGGATCCCGCCCGAAAAGGCGCCACGACGGCGGTCGCGCCAGAGAACACGGCTGGCACCACCGCCGCTGCCGCACCCGCAGCGCCTGCCGCTGACACCATCGTGCCCGCCATCACGCCGCCGACCGAAGCTGCAGGCAAGTTTAAGTCCGAGAATGGCATCGCCGAGACCGTGAAGGCCGACGCCTCGGGCAACTCCATCGTGCCGTCGGCCGCCAGCGCCAACGCGCATTTTGCCGCCCCAGATGTCGTCGGCCAGACGCCGGTCAACGCGTCCGGCAACGGCCTGCAGGCCGCCGGCACGATCCAGACGCAGCAACCGGCCGCTTCCACCACGACGGCGGCTGCCGCTACCCAACTCACCGCCACGGCAGCAACAAGCGCGGCGGTGCCGGTCAGCGGGCTTGCGATGGAAATCGCCGCTTCCGCCAAGAGCGGCAAGACCCGCTTCGAAATCCGGCTCGATCCCGCTGAACTCGGCCGCATCGACGTCCGCATCGATGTCGATCGCCACGGCCAGGTGACGTCTCATCTGACCGTCGAACGGCCGGAAACGCTTTCGATGCTGCGTCAGGACGCCAACCAGTTGCAGCGCGCACTCGACAACGCGGGCCTCTCGACCGGCAACGGCGGCCTGCAGTTCAGTCTGCGCGACCAGTCTTCGCAAGGCCAGAACGACGGCAACCAATCCAATCCAAACGCACATCGCCTCGTCGTCAGTGAGGAAGACAGCGTGCCGGCCGTCGTCGCCGGCCGCAGCTATGGCCGCATGCTCGGTGCGAGCGGCGGCGTCGACATCAGGGTTTAAGGAGATCGCCATGGCAGTCGATGCAGCAACCATGCCGACACCGGTCGTCTCGGCGCCGGGAACCGGCACCGCGACGAGCAACAACACAGCGTCGGAGAGGACGACGGGAATTGCGGATAATTTCCAGACCTTCCTGACGCTGCTGACCACGCAGTTGCAGCACCAGAACCCGCTCGATCCGCTCGACACCAACCAGTTCACCCAGCAGCTCGTGCAGTTCGCCGGCATCGAGCAGCAGCTCAAGTCGAACGAGCAGTTGAAGGCGCTGGTGGAAATCGAGAAGAGCGCCCAGGCGACGCAGGCGCTGGTCTATGTCGGCAACATGGTCGCCGTTGACGGCAGCAAGGCGCAGTTCGACAAATCGGCAACGTGGAATTTCAATTCCGAGAAAGACACCAGCGCGACGATCACGATCACCAATTCGGCGGGACAGACGGCGTATACCGGCAACTATGCGCTGAAGAAGGGCGGCTCCAGTTTCGTCTGGGACGGCAAGGGCAATGACGGCGTGCAGTGGCCGGCCGGCACTTACACCTTGACCGCCACGGGCAAGGACAGTTCGGGCAACAACGTCGCGATTTCCACCGAAGTCCAGGGCATCGTCGATTCGGTCGATCTCAGCGCCTCCCCGCCGCTGCTGTCGATCGGCGGCCAGAGCTACACCACCGACAAAATCAAGCGCGTGGTCCGTCCGACCTCTTCCAGCTAAGCCCGGCCCACTCGCCTCGGTTGATCCACCGCTCCCGGCCCGGCAATCCCTGATTGTACGCAAAAGCGTCACAGGGAACCGGGCCGAAGCCATTTTCGGTCATTTTCAAGGAGATTCGTATTGAAGCCGTAGGCTTAGGCAAATTTTAAGCCGAGGGGCGTAGGTTACCATGGTGAGTTCAGTGGTTGAGAGTTTGTGAGTACGCCATGACAGAACCCCATCGCCCGAGGGTGAAATACGTCATCGGGCCTGACGGCAGTCCGTTAACAATTGCTGACCTGCCCGCGCCAGGCACCAAACGGTGGGTGATCCGTCGCAAAGCCGAAGTTGTCGCTGCGGTCCGTGGTGGCCTGCTCTCCCTCGAGGAAGCCTGCAGCCGCTATACGCTGACCGTCGACGAATTCCTGTCGTGGCAGTTTTCCATCGATCAGCATGGCCTGGCTGGCTTGCGGACCACCCGGATCCAGCAATATCGGCAGTAAACTCTCCCGAACCGAAAGATTTGATGAAAACCGGCTTCGTTTTACGAAGCCGGTTTTTTCATGCCGGAACTATTCGCCGCCGCTTTAAGGGTTGTTAACCATATGGAAACCATCCCCTAGGCAATAATTGCCCAGTCGGTCCCTCGGGCCGAATCCCTGGGGGCGGTTGGTGCAAAGTCTCGTTGCTTTCCTGAAAGGCCTGGGCGCAGCGCGGCTGATGGCCATGGTTGCGGTTACGACCGCGCTGATCGGCTTCTTCGCCTTCGTCATCATGCGCGTCACCACGCCGCAGATGACCACCCTGTTCACCGACCTCTCCTTTGAAGATTCCTCCAGCATCATCAAGGATCTTGAACGCCAGGCCATTCCCTTCGAGCTGCGCAACGAAGGCGCGGTCATCATGGTCCCGAAGGACAAGGTCACGCGGCTGCGGATGAAGCTGGCCGAAAGCAACCTGCCCAAGGGCGGTGGCGTCGGCTACGAGATTTTCGACAAGTCCGACGCGCTGGGCACCACGAGCTTCGTCCAGAACATCAACCATCTGCGCGCGCTGGAGGGCGAACTTGCCCGCACCATCCGCGCCATCGACCGCATCCAGGCCGCCCGCGTCCATCTCGTGCTGCCGGAACGGCCATTGTTCGCCCGCGAGGCGCCGGAGCCGTCGGCTTCGATCGTGGTGCGGGTGCGCGGCAGCCTCGAACCCCCGCAGATCCGCGCCATTCGCCACGTCGTCGCCTCCGCCGTCAACGGGCTGAAGCCGCAGCGGGTGTCGATCGTCGACGAAGCCGGCCGGTTGCTGGCCGACGGCGCCGGCAAGGACCCCGAGATCGCCGTCGGCGACGAGCGCCGCACCGCCTTCGAGAAGCGCATGCGCAACGAAGTCGAGGCGATCGTCTCCTCCGTGGTGGGCCAGGGCCGCGCCCGCGTCCAGCTCACCGCCGACTTCGACTACAACAAGGTCACCCAGACTTCCGACAAGTTCGATCCCGAGGGCCGCGTACTGCGCTCCACCCAGACCCGCGAGGAGTCTTCCCTCACTGCCGAGAACAATGGCCAGGTAACAGTCAACAACGAACTGCCCGGCAATCAAACCAACACCACAGGGCCTGCGGCCCGCGACCAGAGCAAGAAGAGCGAGGAGACCAACAACTACGAGATTTCCCGCACCACCAAGACCGAGGTCACCGAGGCCGGACGGGTCAACCGGATCTCGGTCGCGGTGCTGGTCGACGGCGCCTACACCAAGAACGAAAAAGGCGAAATGGTCTATCAGGACCGTAGCAAGGAGCAGCTCGACCGCATCGCCACGCTGGTGCGCTCGGCGATCGGCTTCGACCAGAAGCGGGGCGATCAGGTCGAGGTCGTCAATCTCCGCTTTGCCGAAGCGCCCTCCGTGCCACCGGTCGTCGAGCCGGGCGGGCTGCTCGGCATGCTGCAGTTCACCAAGGACGACGTCATGTACGTCATCGAGCTTGGTGTCATGATGCTGCTCGGCCTCGTGGTGCTGTTCCTGGTGATCCGTCCGCTGGTCAAGCGCATCCTGGCCGCCGAAGTCGTTCCCGCGCTGACCGAACCGACGCCCGCATTGATCGAGGGCAGCGGTCCAAACGGAGAACTCGGGCCCAATCAGGCCCTGATCGCCGGCACCAGCGGCACCGCCCAGTTGATCGACGTCGCGCAGGTCCAGGGCCAGGTCCACGCCCAGGCCGTGCACAGGGTTGGCGAACTGGCCGAACGTAATCCGAACGAGACCGCCTCCATTGTTCGCCAATGGCTGAGCGAACCCGCCGAGAGCTGACATGGCCGCCGTACCGCAAACCTCAAACGCCAACGACATCACCACCGTCATCTCGGCGCTGGCGAGCCGTCAGAGCAACCGGCCCAAGGGCAAGCCGTTGAGCGGCCCGAAGCGCGCCGCCATCCTGATGCTGGCGCTGGGCGAGCAATATGGCGGCAAGGTGTGGTCGCTGCTGGACGACGACGAGGTGCGCGAACTGTCGATCCACATGTCGACGCTCGGCACCGTCGAGGCCGATGTCGTGGAAGACCTGCTGCTCGAATTCGTCTCGCGGATGTCAGCCTCCGGCGCCCTGATGGGCACCTTCGACGCCACCGAACGGCTATTGCAGCAATATCTGCCCTCCGAGCGCGTCAGCGGCATCATGGATGAAATTCGCGGCCCCGCCGGCCGCAACATGTGGGAGAAGCTCTCCAACGTGCAGGAAGAGGTGCTCGCCAACTACCTCAAGAACGAATACCCGCAGACCATCGCGGTGGTGCTGTCGAAGCTGAAGCCCGAGCACGCCGCGCGCGTGCTGGCGATCCTGCCCGAGGACCTCGCGCTCGATGTGGTCGGCCGCATGTTGAAGATGGAAGCCGTCCAGAAAGAAGTCATCGAGCGCGTCGAGCAGACGCTGCGCACCGAGTTCATGTCCAACCTGTCGCAGACCCGCCGCCGCGACGCCCACGAGGTGATGGCCGAAATCTTCAACAATTTCGACCGCCAGACCGAGACTCGCTTCATCACCTCGCTGGAAGAGGAAAACCGCGAATCCGCCGAGCGCATCAAGGCGCTGATGTTCACCTTCGACGACCTGATCAAGCTCGATTCCGCCTCGGCCCAGACGCTGATGCGCAACATCGACAAGGACAAGCTCGGCATCGCGCTCAAGAGCGCCAATGAAGAGGTGCGCGCCTTCTTCCTCGGCAACATGTCCTCGCGCGCCGGCAAGATGCTGCTGGACGACATGGCCGCGATGGGACCGGTGCGGCTGCGCGACGTCGACGAGGCGCAGGCACTGCTCGTCAACCTCGCCAAGGACATGGCCGCCAAGGGTGAAATCACCCTGACCAAGAACCGCGCCGACGACGAATTGGTATACTGATGGCTGCACCCGCAAAGTTCCTGTTCGACACCGACTTCGCAGCGCCCGACAGGACGCGCGAGCGCGCCGCCACGGCTGCCGAGATCGCGCAGAGGGTCGCGGAGGCCGAGGCACGCGCCTACCGCGCCGGCTACGAGGCGGCCCAGCACGAGGCCAAAGTCGAGAGCGACCGCCGCTCGGCGCTGGCGCTGGAAGAGATCGGCATCGCGATCAAGGGCATCGCCACGCGTTTCTCCGGCATCGAGGCCAGGATGGAAACCGAGGCTGTCGATGTCGCGGTCGCGGTGGCACGCAAGCTGTGTAGCGAGCTGATCGGCCGAGAACCGCTCGGCGAGATCATGGCGCTGGTCAGCGACTGCTTCTCGCATCTGGTCGCCACCCCGCATCTCGTCGTCCGCATCAACGACCAGCTCTACGAGGCCGCCCGTGAGAAGATCGAACGTCAGGCGGCCCAAAGCGGCTTCGAGGGCCGGCTCGTCATCCTGGCCGAACCCGGCATCGCCACCGGCGACTGCCGGATCGAATGGGCCGACGGCGGCGTCGTGCTGGAGCGCGCGGCCATCGAAGCGAAGATCAGCGAACTCGTCGGGCGCTATCTGGCGTCCCGCGATCAGGCCGCAACGTGAAGGCCATGAGGACTGAACCATGAGTGACACCGACGCACAGGTACCGCTACCCGATCTCAACCCCGCGGATGCGCCGCCGGTCGACGATCTCGCCTACAACGAGGACGAACAGGCCTCGCGCATCGCAGCCGACCTCGAGGCCGTATTCGACGTGCCCGTGCAGGTCTCGGCCGTGCTCGGCCGCTCCAAGATGGACGTCGGCGAGCTGTTGAAGCTCGGACCAGGCACCGTGCTCGAACTCGACCGCCGCGTCGGCGAAGCCATCGACATCTACGTCAACAACCGCCTGGTGGCGCGCGGCGAAGTCGTGCTGGTCGAAGACAAGCTCGGCGTGACCATGACGGAAATCATCAAGGCAGAACGCAACTAACAATTTTGGCGATACGCGCGCGTGAGGCGCGAACAGACGGACAGGAGACAGACATGCGGCTTCTCATCGTTGGCACATTGAAGGGCCAGCTCACGACCGCCACCAAGATCGCGATGGAAAACGGAGCTTCGGTGACCCATGCCGAGGCGACCGAACAGGCGATGGCCGTGCTGCGCGGCGGCAAGGGTGCCGACCTGCTGCTGGTCGACGTCGCCCTCGACATCCGCGACCTGGTGATGCGGCTGGAAGCCGAACACATTCACGTGCCGATCGTGGCCTGCGGCATCTCCAACGATGCCCGCGCCGCGGTCGCCGCGATCCATGCCGGCGCCAAGGAATACATCCCGCTGCCGCCGGATCCGGAACTGATCGCCGCCGTGCTTGCTGCCGTCGCCAATGATTCACGTGATCTGGTTTATCGCGATGAAGCCATGGGCAAGGTGATCAAGCTGGCGCAGCAGATCGCGGGCTCCGACGCCTCCGTGATGATCACCGGCGAATCCGGAACCGGCAAGGAAGTGCTGGCGCGTTATGTCCACACCCGCTCGACCCGCGCCAAGCGGCCGTTCATCTCGATCAACTGCGCGGCAATTCCCGAACACCTGCTGGAATCCGAACTGTTCGGCCACGAGAAGGGCGCCTTCACCGGCGCGGTCGCCCGCCGCATCGGCAAATTCGAGGAAGCCACTGGCGGTACGCTGCTGCTCGACGAGATCTCGGAAATGGACGTGCGGCTGCAATCCAAACTGTTGCGCGCGATCCAGGAACGCGTGATCGACCGCGTCGGCGGCACCAAGCCGGTGCCGGTAGACATCCGCATCATCGCGACCTCGAACCGCAACCTCGCAGAAGCCGTGCGCGAAGGCTCCTTCCGCGAGGATCTGCTGTTCCGCCTCAACGTCGTGAACCTGAAGATCCCGCCGCTGCGTGACCGTCCGGCCGACATCCTCGAGCTGGCGCAGCACTTTGCCAAGAAATACGCCGACGCCAACGGCGTGCCGCTGCGCCCCATTTCCGCCGATGCGCGGCGGGTGCTGACATCAAACCGCTGGCAGGGCAACGTTCGCGAGCTGGAAAATACCATCCACCGTTCGGTGCTGATGGCGCAAGGGGATGAGATTGGGCCTGAGGCCATCCTGACCCCCGATGGCGACCGCCTCGACCTCGCCAAGACCGCGCCTGCCGTGGCCCACGCCACCTTTGCCGCCGAACAGGTGACCCGTGCTCTCGTCGGCCGCACCGTCGCCGACGTGGAGCGCGACCTGATCCTGGAGACGCTGAAGCACTGCCTCGGCAACCGCACCCATGCCGCCAACATCCTCGGTATCTCGATCCGCACGCTGCGCAACAAGCTGAACGAATATGCCGACGGCGGGATACCGATTACGCCGGCCGGCGCGGGCGAGCACCAGCGGTTTGTGACGGCGGGGTAGACGCCGTTGCCGTCATTGCGAGCGGAGCGAAGCAATCCATAGCGCCCCAAGCGGAGAGGTGGACTGCTTCGCTACGCTCGCAATGACGCTGAAAGCGCGGAATAACTCGGCGCATCCGGCTTGCGGAAAATGTGAATAGGGTCCCCGGGCTGCAGGTCGCGCCCGGTGAAAACAGCATAGGCATACAGCGCGAGATAGGCGATCGCGATCGCGCCGACACCGTAAAAAACCCAAGTAGCCAATCGCTTCATCAGATCGCCGTACCGCGTTGCGTCATCGGCCGAGGCTAACATAGCGCGCAGTGCCGGCCCAGCCTCTAACCCGCCGCCACTTTCTGCGCCGGCGCGACATTGATCGCGAGCTTGCCGTAGCGATCCGTAAACGCCTCGGTGTCGATCTCCTCGAGCTGGATCGCACCGCTCATCACGCCCAGCTTCCAGGCGTCGTGTTCGGGGTCGTTCTGGAATTCGGGCATCACCTCTTTGGCGAACAGTTCCAGCGACTCGCAGATGTGCTCATGGGTATTCTTGCCCGCCTGATTGAGCAGGATCACCTGGTCGATGTGGGATGAGCGGAAACGTCTTAGCTTTTTGCGGATGGTTTCCGGCGACCCGATCAGGCCGCCGCGCAGCGCCGCCTCCTGCGCCTCGGGATTTTCACGCTTCCATTTGTTGTACTCGTCCCACATGTTGACGGTGCCGGGGTCGGGACGCTGGCGGTTCTGCGAGGCGCCGTAATAGCGCAGCGCGAACTGGAAGAAGGTGGCGCCGTCGGCACGGGCCCTGGCCTCTTCATCGGTCTTGGCGCACATGAAGAACGAGACCAGCGCCATGTTCGGGTTGATCTCGTAGTCCGCAAGTTTCTTCAGCCGCTTGGTGATCGCGTTGTAGTAGGCATGCACCCAGGCATGCGCCGCCTCCGCGCTGACGAACTGGAAGCCAAGCGCGCCAAAACCGTTCTGGCCGGCGCGTTCGATGGTCGGCAATTGCGAGCACGCCATCCACAGCGGCGGATGCGGCTTCTGAACGGGCTTAGGCACCACATTGCGCAAGGGGATATCGAAATACTTGCCGTGATGCTCGGTGCCGACCTTGGTGAACATCGGGAAGATCGCCTGAACCGCCTCCTCGAACACCTCGCGCTT
This sequence comes from Bradyrhizobium sp. sGM-13, assembly GCF_018398875.1. Lineage (GTDB taxonomy): Bacteria > Pseudomonadota > Alphaproteobacteria > Rhizobiales > Xanthobacteraceae > Bradyrhizobium. Next base: position 12,300 of record NZ_JAGWDK010000011.1, read on the forward strand.
GGTCTCCATGTCGCGGCCGAACGGCGTCAGTTCGGTGATGGAGGCACTCTCGCCCATGCCGAATTCGCAGCGGCCGTTGCTGAGCAAATCAAGCACCGCGACGCGTTCGGCGACGCGCGCGGGATGGTTGGTGGTGAGCTGGAAAATGCCGTGGCCAAGCCGGATATTTCTGGTGCGCTGGCTGGCGGCGGCGAGAAAGGATTCTGGCGCGGGCGAGTGCGAATATTCTTCCAGGAAATGGTGTTCGACCACCCAGGCATAGTCATAGCCGAGCCGGTCGGCGGTCTCGAGTTGCGTCAGCGCATTTTGGTAGAGCCGGAGTTCGTCGCCCTCTTCCCAGGGGCGCGGCAGTTGCAGCTCGTAAAAAATGCCGAATTTCATGACGCCTCCCAAGACTGTTTGTTCAAGACCGTTTGTTGTTTTCGGGCAGTGTATGCTCCGCAAATCGCAAGTCTAGCCTTGGTCGCGAAGGGACAATTCCGCGTCACGGAAGTTGTCTTGCATGGAACGCGCGAATGGTTAGCTTTACAGTCCGTTGAGTCGCGGCCTTCCGCCTGCTCTTCTCTCCATCTGGACCCCATGACCATTTTTACGCCGCATCAGGATTCCGCGTTGAAGGCCGTTGCCGAATGGCTGAAGGCCAAGCCGGGCCGCAACGGCACGCCGCCGGTGTTCCGCCTGTTCGGCTATGCCGGCACCGGCAAGACCACGTTGGCGCGGCACATCGCCGAGGGCGTCGACGGCGAGGTCAAATACGCCGCCTTCACCGGCAAGGCGGCGCTGGTGATGCGCAACAAGGGTTGCGACAACGCCTCCACCATCCATTCGCTGATCTATCGCGCCAAGGAATCCGGCGTCGAGCAGCCGAGCTTTGAATTGTGGGACGACGCGCCGGCTTCGAAGGCGAAGCTGATCGTGATCGACGAATGTTCGATGGTCGACGCCGAACTCGGCCGCGACCTGATGTCGTTCGACTGTCCACTGCTCGTGCTCGGCGACCCCGCGCAGTTGCCGCCGATCCAGGGCGGCGGCTTCTTCACCAATTGCGAGCCCGACGCGATGCTGACGGAGGTGCACCGGCAGGCGCAGGACGATCCGATCGTGCGGATGTCGATGGACATTCGCGAGGGCCGCGAGCTCGAAATCGGCCGCCACGGCGAGAGTGAAGTGGTGCCGCGCAGCGAGCTCGATCCCGACCGCGTCATGAGCGCCGACCAGGTGCTGGTCGGCCGCAACCACACCCGCCGCGCTTACAACATGCGGATACGGCAGAAGCAGAGTATCGAGGATCCCCTGCCGGTTGCCGGTGACAAGCTTGTCTGCCTGCGCAACAACCGCAAGAAGGGCCTGTTCAACGGCGGACTGTGGCGGGTGAAGTCGCGCACCCAGCCGCGATCGAAATCGCAGATCCTGACCATGCGGCTGTCGCCCGACGAAGAGTTCGGCCACAAGGTCACCAAGGTCTCGGTGCGACACGATTGCTTCCAGGGCGGGATCGAGGCGATCCCGTGGGAGCAGCGCAAACCCTATGACGAGTTCGACTATGGCTACGTGCTCACCGTGCACAAATCGCAGGGCTCGCAATGGGACGACGTCGTGCTGTTCGACGAGAGTTTTGCGTTCCAAGACAGCCGAGCGAGATGGCTGTACACGGGGATTACGCGCGCGGCGAAGCGGCTGAGCGTGGTGGTGTGAGCCGAGTCATTCCAGGGCGCGAAGCGAACTATGGTGCGCACTTGCGCACCTGAGAATCTCGAGATCCCCGATGCGCAGTTGCGCATCTGAGGGCTGGTGCTTACGCACCATCCCGAAATGACGCTGGCGCGTCACCTCCCCGCCACGAAGGAGAAATCCTCGCGTCCCGGCAATGAGCCGTAGGTGAACGGCTGCTGCGTGCGGTCAGGCCCGCACTGGTCAAGTGACCGAGATCACCTCTCCAAATACTCGGGGCAGATGACCCTGTTCACGAACTCGTGTGGCGCACGCCGTAATAATTCGCAGCCAGAGCCGTATCTTGGGCATCGGCGAGAACTGAGCCGATTGCGAAACGCCAGTCCCGCTCTAGACTGCCCCAACCAACGCCGAAAGAGGAAACCATGTCCCCTCGCCATTTCAGCCGCCTGTCGCTCGCCGCTGCCGCCATCGGCACGCTGGCCGTCACGGCCTTTGCCGCCGCGCCTGCGCGCGCCTCGGAAGAGGCCGTCGTCATTCCAGCCCCTGCCGTCGACGTTCAGGCTGCCGACGGCATCCAGACCGCCGTGATCGCCGGCGGCTGCTTCTGGGGCGTGCAGGGCGTGTATCAGCACACCGCCGGCGTGCTCAACGCGGTGAGCGGCTATTCCGGCGGCAGCAAGATGACCGCGAACTACACCATGATCGGCACCGGAACGACGGGACACGCCGAGGCGGTTGAGATCAAGTACGATCCGAAGAAGATCAGCTACGGCAAGATACTGCAGATCTTCTTCTCGGTCGTGCACGACCCGACGCAATTGAACCGCCAGGGCCCGGACATCGGCACGCAATATCGCTCGGCGATCTTCACCATCAATGACGAGCAGAAGAAGGTGGCAGAGGCCTATATCGCCCAGCTCAACGCCGCCAAGGTCTACAAGAAGCCGATCGCGACCAAGGTCGGCCCGCTGCAGGCGTTCTACCCGGCGGAAGACTATCACCAGGACTACCTGACGCTGCACCCGAACCAGCCCTATATTGTCTTCAACGACATCCCGAAGATCGAGAACCTGAAGAAGATCTTTGCGGAGAACTACATCGAGAAGCCGACGCTGGTGCGCAACGCGAAGGCTACCAATTAAGGAGGGCAAATGTCCGAGACCAAGACATCCGGCAAGGTCGTCAAGAGCGAGGCCGAATGGCGCAAGGAATTGACGCCGATGCAGTACGCCGTGCTGCGCGAGAAGGCGACCGAGCGGCCGTTCTCGGGCGAGTATGAGCACGAGCACCGCAAGGGCACCTATACCTGCGCCGGCTGCGGCCAGACGCTGTTCGAATCCGATGCCAAGTTCGATTCCGGATGCGGCTGGCCGAGCTTTACGCAGCCTGCGGTGGACAGCCATATCGATGAGGAGCGCGATTTCAGCCACGGCATGATCCGCACCGAGGTGTTGTGCTCGAAATGTAATGGCCATCTCGGCCACGTCTTCAACGACGGCCCCGGCCCGACCGGCCTGCGCTACTGCATCAATTCGGCGGCCTTGAAGCTGCAGCCGAAATAAGCCCCGAGCAATGTCGCTTGGAACGATACTCATCATCGTTCTAATTATTGTCCTGCTGGGCGGCTTTTCCGGCCGTTTCGGCGGCTATGGCTATGGCAGGGGCCATTCCGCGATGGGCTCGGTGGCGTGATTTTAATCGTGCTTCTGATCCTGGTCCCTGCCCGGCAAGCAGTAAGCCATGGAACCCATTGAAATAACTTGATTTAATTTGCACCTCCCGCAGCCATGCGTGGATTCATCATCACCCCCGATGTCGGGCTTCAGGGGTCGCATTTTCGTCAAAGAAGCTTATATTGGGGCCTGAAATGACGTGCACGGCGTGGCCCCCACTGTGGCCCACCGTCATCCAATCCCCATTGCTCACACGAAGAGAGCCGAAAAAGATTGAGGTCACCGTCCATGCGTCCATTCAGCTACAACACCGCCGCCGAACTGTTTCCCGCCGCGATCCGCAAGAAGAAGCGGGCCGGCTTTGCCTATCGGCGTTTTGGCACCGCGGCGGAAGCAGTTCGCTTCGCGATCGAGGAGCTGCCTGCGGACTCGCTGAATGGCGCCTATCTCCAGGTCGAGGAAGCCCGCTTTGACCAGAGCGGTATCCGCTCGCTCTATGAGAGCGAGGCGTTCCCGCTGCCGCGCCGTCCGCGCCCGGCCGCCACCGACGACAAGGCCGACGCCGCCTAAAGCTTCCACTTTTTAAACAGCGCGCCCCCGGAAATCATTTCGGGGGCGTTTTTCTTTAGCGCGGCTGCTTATCGAGCCAGCGCTTGAGCATGCGCACATTGCGGACGTTGGCGCGGAACATGACGTCGAAGGCGTCGCCTGCGACTGGCACCAGGCCAACCGCGCCATCAACCGCAACATTGGCCAGCATCCGCGCCGTGATGTGCCAGGGGGCGCCAAGCGCGCGCGCCTCGCGCACCACCCACAGCGAAATCGCCGTCGTGATAATGTCGCCGACAACCGGGATCAGGCCGATCAGCCCGTCGATGCCATAACGGAAATTGGTGCCGGGCACGATGAAGGCGACGTCGAGCAATTTGGCGATGGCATCGAGCCGCGCGATCCGCTGCTCGCGCGTCAGCTCGCCGAACGGATTGGCGGCGGAATGACCGAAATCGAACCGCATTCCCTCGAACCGCGTATGCAGGTTCGGCTCGGGGAGTTCGCGCCCCTCCTGGTCGATGACCGGCCCACGTCCGGGCGCGCGCGTCCGGGACGATGGTCCGGAACGCGAACGGGGCGGCGTAAAGATATCGTCGTCTGGCATGGCCATCAGATGGTAACGCGAATGCGAGGCGCAAGTTGCGTCATGCGGTCGCTGCTTTGCGTGGGTCGGATCCGAAAGGTCAGCGCTGTCATCATCCGGCAACGGATCTGGAATGGTGGGCATGACGCAGATGCGCCTTTGCTCGTGCCGGGCTTTTCCTGACATCCCCGAACGAAGCATGATTCTAATATGCGGTTGCGCGCGAAGCAGGTGGGATGCGCGCAGCGGGCCGACCCGTCATTGAGACGCCTTCGGACAAATCAACGGCACGAAGTGAAGACAGATGAAGAAATTCGTCCAGCTCGCAACTGGTTTGTTTCTCGCACTGGGAAGCGCGGCGATCGTGGCCTACGCGATGGCGCACCTCGCGCAACATAGCCTGGGCTTGCCCCGATCCATACTTCGAGAGCAGGCGCTGATCTTCGCGGCTATTCTCTTTGGCCTTGTCACGATCGAGTTCCTCGCAAGCCGAGAGAAATAGCAGGGTAGCCGACGATGAGGATCATAGACCTGGCTGTTGCCGTCATCTTCTTTATCGCAAGTGCCGGCGTGACCGCACTCCTGATGGCCGTGTTCATTCACTACGGATTGGGCGTCCCGCCGGCGGCATTGAGGACGAATGCCCTCATCTCGGCCGGCGCCCTCAGCGTCGTGCTCCTGGTAGCGATGGCGGGGGCGCACGAGAGCGAGGACTAGTTCGCAAACAATCACGATCTGGGTGCTGCAGGGAACGGGGGCTGGAATGTTCGGTGGCAGGACAATCGATAATCGACCTTTGGCGTATTGCGCTCCTTGCTCGGAAAGGACGCCGCACCGATACGAACGATGGGGCGTCAACGGACGTCTCACATCGAAAGCCATCTGCCTGGTCTGCAACAATGATTCGCGCGGCGGCGCGGGTCACACCAGCGCCACCGAAATCGCATCCGCAAAAGCAGGCATAGTGTGAGCATCATTGCCATTGACAGGTTTTTCCTGACGCGCCGGCGCAAGATTGCATTCTAGGATGGCGATCATTCGTGGGGCACGTGCACAATGGGACGAGGAGCAGGAAGGGTGGGTCGAACCAAACACAAATTGATCAAGCTGTCTCGGGCCGAGCTGCTGCATGAGCGGGCCGTCTTCTGCAAGCGTCTGGCGATTGGCGCGGCCGATCCAGGATTTGCCGAAAAACTTCAGATACTGGTCGACGAATATGAGGCCGAGGCCGCGCAGGCAGCATTGCAAGCCAGCCCGCAGCCTGGATTCGGCGAGGCCCTCAACACCCGGCCGCAGCATCAGACAGGTTGACGGATTGCAGTATATGCGGCGTGGCGGCGATATCGCCACTCGGAGAGTCTCTGGTTCGGTGATTCCGGCATCCGTGTCGATCGACACACAACATCAGCCCACGGCATGGCAACGCGATACGTTCCCGACGACGTGCGGGACTTCATATTGAAGCACATCGCTTCGGTGGCGCAGATCGAGGCGCTGCTTCTGATCTGGTCCAGCCCGGAAGAGCGATGGGGACTGCGCCAGATTGCGGCCCGCATCCATGCCAGCGACACGGAAACCGAAAGCGCGCTGGCCGGGCTTTGCACTGACGGGCTACTGGTTTGCGAGGCTGGAGTCTTCAAGTTGAGAACCTCAGCGGAAAACGCCGAGATGATCCGAAGGCTTCAGGAAGTCTACGCCCGCTACCTTGTTGCGGTGACTGACGTCATCCATGGCAAATCGCGCGACATGTTCCGGGCCGCCGATGCGTCCGGACCTGGAAAGGACCAATGAAGGTGCGAAGGATTCCCTGCAAGATGGCAGGCTGGAGTGCGTTCCTGACGGCTTTGTTCATGGTCCAGCCGTGCATGGCCCAGAAGCTTCATTCTTACGAACCGCTGATGATGGATCCATACTCCACCATCTACGTCGATGACGGCTCCTGTTCGGCTGGCAAGGTCTTGAAGGTGCAGGGCGCAGCGAAGAATCATCGCCGGAAAAAGAGCTGCGTGCCGCTGAGTGATCTGCAGCCCGGCACGCGCTCAGAATCGGCGAAGTAGCCCAGCGGCAGGGCAAAGCCGTCGTCCCGGCTTCGAACGCCATGGGCCGCGGACCTTCATCCGCGGCCCCAGGACCTGTCCTATGGGCAGGGATGCCGATAGCCGTCGTATCCGAGATAAGTGCCGGATGCTGGATCATAGGAGCGGTATCGTTGCGCGCAGTAGGCGACCGCATCATTTGCCCGGGCCTGACTATTGGCGATGGCGCCTCCGATAATAGCGCCAGCGGCCAGTCCGCCGAGCACAGCCGCGCCGGTGCCGTGGTGGCGTCGATGCCAGCCGTGGCGGTGGTAGTACGGCCCACGATGCCAGCGGCGGTACTGCACGGCCTCGACCGGCGGAACCGATGCGGCCAGCCGCTCTGCCCCGGCCACCGCCATCGTCGGCGACGCCCCGGCCGGCTGGAGCGGGATCAAGGGCGATATTCCGAGCACAATTGCTGCCGAGACAATTTTCCACGATTTCATCTGATTGCTCCTGTTCTGCGCTCTTGTCCAAGCTGGACCGACAACGCGTCCGTCGCCGTATCGTTCTGACAGGTTAATCCTGACGCTAGACGTGCCGCGGAATAGGAATTGGTATTTGCCATGGCGCTCAGTTCGGAGCAGCGAGCCAGCCCCGCCTGATGCCGTAGCGGACGATATCCGCGCGGCTATGCAGGCCCTTCTTTTCGGATGCTCGCGCCTTGTAGGTTTCGACGCTTTTGACGCTCACCTCCAACTCGCCGGCGATTTGCTTGTTGCTGAACCCTTGAGCGACCAGCTTGAGCACATCCTCTTCGCGCCGGCTGAGTTCGCCGCCATCGCCGTTATCGGCGGACGTCGGTTCGGGAGCGCTCGTTGACGCCTTGTCGGCGATAGCGGGATCGAGGTAGATGACGCCCTCGTTGACGGCCCTGATCGCGCGAAGCAGTTCGTCTGCGGCGGATCGCTTCAAGAGATATCCCCGTGCGCCAGCCTCGAGAGCCGGATGAATATAGGCGCGGTCTTCATGCACGGTCAGCGCTATGATCTTTACCGCCGGGCATCGCTTGCTCAGCCGGCGCGCGAGTTCCAGGCCGCTGATGTCGGGCAGCGAAAGGTCGATCACCGCAATGTCCGGGGAGCATTCGCAAATCGCCTTCAGCCCCGTTGTCCCCGTATTCGCCTCGCCGACGAGTTCGACCTCGGGCATGCCCTGCAGCAGCGCGCGTATGCCGGCGAGCACGACCGGATGGTCATCCACGAGCGCAATCCGAATGGGCGTCATGCGCCGGTCTCCTGCACTTCCCTCTCCTGCACTTCGAGCGGGATCTGGACAAAGATGGTGCTGCCTTTTCCCGGCGCGGATTCCACCGCGATCGTGCCGCCGAGCAGCGCGACGCGCTCCTTCATGCCGGAGAGGCCAAGTCCGGACGGTTGATCTCCGCCCATCGCATTGCGGCTGACGCTTTCCGGATCGAAGCCAACGCCGTCATCCTCGAGAACGAGCGCCAGCCCGTCCGATTTCTTCTCGAGCACGATACTGACCTTGCTGGCGCTGGCGTGCTTCAGGACGTTGGTCAATCCCTCCTGGACCAATCGATACAGCACCGCCGCGACATCGGGAGGCAGCGAACTATCCCGCCCGAACGTCTGGATATCGATACGAATGCCATAACGCTCCTGCCACTCCGCGACGTAGGCTTCGATCGCTCTGAAGAGTCCGAGGTCGTCGATGGCGGTCGGCCGCAGATCCGACGCGGTGCGGTGAATGTCCCGGCCGATCTGCGCAGCAAGCTGCTCCAGCCATCGCACCTGCTCGGTCGCTGCTTCCGTATTGCCGCCTCTTGCCAATCCCTGTTCGAGCGCCTTCAGCCCGAGCGACAATCCCGTCACCGTCTGGCCGATCTGATCGTGCAGTTCTCGCGAAATCCGGCGCTGCTCTTCTTCCTGGGCCGAAGCCAGGCGACGAAGCAAGTGAGAACGCTCGGCCTCCGCGCGCTTGAGGATATCGATGTCGGCGAGCACGCCGTGAATCACGTGACGCCGGTTGGGCGGACCTTCCGCCCTGCCTGCGGCACGTAACCAGTATTCGCCGCGATCGTCGGATTGAACCGGAAATTCGACGCTGCCCGATTTGCCGCTTTCGAGGCAAGCGCCGCCGAACGAGGCCAGAGCCGCGCGGTGCGGCGGTTCGAGCAACGCAAAGATCCGGTCCGCGGACCATCTGGTTTCGCCCGATCGGTCGCTCGGCAAACCCAGCAATGCGCCAAAGCGGCTGCAACCGCTGAACTCGTTTGCGGTCAGATCCCAGCGCCAGGTACCGAGTTCGGCGGCATCGATGGCGAGCGCGCCGCGTTTTTCGCTGTCCAGCAGCGCTGCGGCCGACTGAAGCGCCTCCATGCGACGCCGTTGCGCGATCTCGCGGGCGATCACCAGTCCAAGCGCGATGGCGAGCCCGACACTCGCCGCCGTTCCTCCGACCAGCAGCCGCAACGAGCGAGACACGGGAGCGTTCAGTTCAGCGACGGGAACACCCACGTGGACCGACCATCCTTCGGTGCCCACCAAGCCGCGATGGACGGTTTCGACATCTATTCCCTCCCGCGTCTGGGTGCGCAGCGAATTCGAGCCGCCGCGGGCAATGGCTTCCTGCACCGCAGGCGTCTTCGCGCTTGCACTGACGGCTCTGGCATCAGGCGTTCGCGCGACAATCTCGTCCTTGGCGTCAATGACGGTGCCGGCCCATCCAGCGGGCAGACCGGCCTGACCAAGAATGGTGCCGATCTGATCGGGCAACAGTCCGACGGTCAGGACGTAGCGAAGTTCGCCCTCTCGAATAACCGGCACACGCAGTGCCACGAGCCGCTTGCCGATGGAGGCCTGGTACGGCCCCAGCCCGCCAAGGACTGGCTTACGTGTGCGGAGCACGGCGTCGAAGCTTTCGCTGTCGGTCACAGGCCCAAGCGGCGCGCCGAGCGGCCGCAATACGTTGAGAACCTGTTCCCGGTCAGGCTTGGTCAGGAAGGCAGTCTCCCACAGCGGACGCGCGGCGACTATACGTTTCGCCTCGCGATAGAAGTCGCTCAAGTTGCCATCATCCAGCGCGGCCGAGCTAGCAAGCGTCTCCGCGACCTGTATTTCGTGGGAAATCTCGCTCTCGATCCGGTGCGCCACTTGCGTCAGCGCCTCGGTGGCAGCTTGGCGGGCGTAGCTTCGTTCCTGGTCGGCGGTGATATAGGCCATCCATCCCCCGAGCAGCAGGACCGGAATGGCAGCCGTCAGAACCAGCGCGGTGAAGAGCCAAACGGCTTCCTTGCTTCGGCCCGAACCGGAGGAGAGCTTGTTACTTAACTCCGCGATCATGGATGCGCGCATGTTGGTTCGCCGGCGAAAACTGACAACGCCGAGGCTCCTTTACGTTGCATTCCCCGATCGGACCAGCCTGACATTCGTCTGCCAAGCGTCAACTTGACGGCCGAGGTCAGGTAATTCCTGACGTTCAACGGCGGAACGAACATCGGAGCGCCGATGATAGATGGTGGGCACGGCGCATGCGCGCCTTTTCCCACCCTACGGAGCACTGCACACTTACGTCGAGTGCACTGGCTGCGGCTCGTCCACGTATCGGTGCGCGAGCCACGACGACAGCGCCGCAGGCACCATGCCGACGATGCCGTAGAGCAGAAACTGCACCGCGCCGGTATCCGGTCCGCGCGAACCATAGAGCAGTTCCGACGCAGCAAATCCGATGGCGGCCACGATCAGGATCCGCACCACGTAAGAAATGCGCTTGACGTGACAGAGAATGTCGTCGATGGCGCCGATCATCAACGCAGGCACGATGCCGAACAGATAGCTGTATTGCAGCGTCTTGGCGAACGCGCCGAGGAATTTCCCGATCTCCGACCAGTTGGTATCGGTCCAGTAGCCCGAGGCCACCGTGGTCGCGAACAGCATCAGGAATCCGCCAACGAAGGGGCCGACGGCTCCGAAGATCAGATAGCGTTTCATGGAACTGCCTCCTGGCGCTGGTTACCCAATACAGCAGCTCAAGGGCCAAGTAAATTTGTCCGGTCCACCTTCCTGTTGCGCGAATTGCCGATAGCACCAGCATCTGAATCCGGCTGCGCTGAGGGGCGGATGAATGAATGTTCAGCATATAAAAACGGCTGGACGCAAGCCTGACGCAACTTCCACACGCTTTCGGACTTATGCTGATGGGAAAAAATGGCAGACGTGGACGGGAGCCTTCGCCTGTAACGGCCGGTCGGTTGGAAAGTTGTTAGGCCAGTCGGTTCCCGCTCGCAGATGGCGCTGAGGCCTGCGATGGCGATTGCGAACTCGCCGAGATTTGGAGCGGGCGAAGCGGCATTGCCGCAATGCAAGAACTTTGGAAGAACCACAGAACCACAGAGGCGACTTCGATGTCCACGCTCACTTCCGCCGTGCAACGGTCCACTCTCGGGCTTCATACGCTCGAACAGTACGAGCCGCTCATCGGCGCTGCGACGGTCGAGCGCATCGCGGCGAAGGCGGATCGGGTGCGCACGATGCGCGTCGCCCATATCAGTTCGACATTCTACGGCGGAGGCGTCACCGAACTGCTCACGCCGCTCACCCTCATGATGAACGCGACCGGCATCGAAACCGACTGGCATCTTATTCAGGGAACGCCGGGCTTCTTTGGCTGCACGAAGAAACTTCACAATACGCTGCAGGGCACCAGCCTGGAATTTTCCGAAGCCGAAAAGACGATCTACGAAGAGGTCGTGTTCGAAAATGCCACGCGGCTTCATCTTGACGACTGCGACGCAGTCATCGTGCATGATCCTCAGCCTCTGCCGCTCATCACGCATTTTTCCGATCGGGAAATGCCGTGGCTCTGGCAATGTCACGTCGATCTGTCGTCGCCGCACGCCTCGGTTTGGGCCTATCTGCGCCAATTCATCGAGCAGTATAACGCAGCTATCTTTTCGCTACCGGAATACGGCCAAAATCTTCAGGTCGGCCAGCATTTCGTCACCCCGGCGATTGATCCGTTCTCGGCGAAAAACCGGGAGATGTCCGACCGCGAGAGACGAGAATTCCTCGGCAACTACAAGATTCCGACAGATCGCCCCTTGGTGACGCAGATTTCCAGGTTCGACCGATGGAAGGACCCGATGGGCGTGATTGAGGCCTTCCGCAAGGCGAGAGAGCAGGTCGATTGCACGCTCGTGCTCGTCGGCAACAATGCCTCCGACGATCCCGAGGGCGAGAAGATTCTCGAAAACATCGAGAGCGTCGTCGATGAAGGCATCATTGTTCTCAGCGTCGACGATCCAACCCTGGTCAACGCGCTGCAGCGCTCTGCCGCCGTGGTCCTGCAGAAGTCGATCCGCGAAGGCTTTGGTCTTACGGTCGCCGAGGCAATGTGGAAGGGCGCCGCCGTCATCGGCGGCGACGTCGGAGGCATCCGGCACCAGATCAAGGACGGATGGAACGGATTTCTGGTGAACACGCCCGATCAGGCGGCCGAAAGAATGGTGCAGCTCCTGAAGCATCCGAGGCTGCGAGAGGAGCTCGGTGCGCGCGCGAAAGAAAGCGTGCGTCAGAACTTTTTGATGAGCCGATTATTGGAGGATTGGTTCGACCTGCTGTCCAAATACGAACGACCGGTGGTTTGACGGTTTGGTTCGATCTCGATGGTAGAAAGCCGATGCGGATTGCCCAGATAGCGCCTCTGGCCGAAAGCGTGCCTCCCAAGCTTTACGGCGGCACCGAGCGCGTGGTGGCGTGGCTGATCGATGAGCTGGTGAGCCTGGGACATGACGTGACATTGTTTGCCAGCGGCGACTCGGCAACGTCAGCCCGGCTTCATGCGGTTTGGCCTCGGGCGCTTCGCCTTGGCCGCCCGCGGACCGACCCGATGATTGCCCAGACAGCGTTATTGGAAGCGGTAGCCCGCAATGCGGCCGAATTCGATATCATTCACGCGCATACCGATTGGCTGCACCTGCCACTCCTGAGCCGGCTCGGCGTTCCGTTTCTAACCACCTGCCACGGGCGCATGGACTTGCCTGGCTTTCCGGACGTGGTCCGCAGCTTTCCCGACGCGCCGTTCGTTTCGATATCGGACAATCAGCGCGTTCCCCTAAGCGAGGCCAACTGGATCGGCACCATTTACCATGGCTTGCCGGCCGACCTGTTTCGGCCTTCGTTCGAGGCCGGGTCCTACCTTGCCTTCCTGGGCCGGCTGACGGCGGAGAAAGGACCGGAAGCCGCCATCCGGATCGCGCGCGCAGCCAAGATGCCGCTTCGTATCGCCGCAAAGGTGCCGCGCGGCGATAGGAGCTACTTCAAGGAACAGCTCGAGCCGCAGATCGATGGCGAGCAGGTGCAGCTCACCGGTGAGGTCAATGATGACGCGAAGCGGCAATTTCTGGCAGGCGCTGCGGCGCTGTTGTTTCCGATCGATTGGCCGGAGCCGTTCGGGCTCGTCATGATCGAGGCCATGGCGTGCGGCACGCCCGTCATCGCGTTCAACTCAGGCTCGGTGCCCGAAGTCATCGACAACGGCATTACCGGCTTTGTCGTAGCGGACGAAGCAGAAGCGGTCGAAGCGATCGGAAGGCTCTCCGAACTCGATCGAAGCCAGGTGCGCGGGCAGTTCGAGAAGAGGTTTACCGCCAGGCGCATGGCGGAAGAATATCTTCGCCATTACACAGCACTGGCTCGCGACCGCGCCAATGAAGCCATTCCGGCATGAGGCGGTGCCGGTGGATATGGACGAGCTACATGCGAATCTGACGTGCTCGTCGTCTGTAGCTACCTTCGGCCGGCCGCCGCTACAGCCGCCACGGGCTCGCCCTTCTTCCCAAGGATCCGGTCGGAGCCGAAACGAATGGTCCACTGCGCCACCGACAGCAGTAGCGATTCATAGATCGCCACGCACTGCTCGAGTTCCCGCTCGGTGGATGGCGGACAGTTCGGACGGTTGCGGACGATCATCGTCGTTGTCGACCAGCTCAGCAGCGCCGCCTTGCACGCGACGATCAGGCCGTATACCCGGTCGGGCTCGAGCAAGGGTTCGATGGCCTCGATCTTGACGTCGGCCTTCAGGGCGAGCGCTGCGACGACATGGGTGTATTCGCCCCGCACCGCAAACCGGTTCACGATCGAATCGTTGAGCTTGCCCGTGCGATTGAGCGCGACGACTTCGCTTTGCGCCTGGGTATAATCAATCGCCTTCCGGGCCGCGTCACCCTGTCCGGCAGCCCCGGCAGAACCTTGGGTTTTCTTCCGCGCAACAGGTCGCGACGCTGTCAAGAAACGCGCGCGGACCACGTCGGCAACTCTGCCCAGAAGCTCCCGAAGCAGGTTGCCGGGAATGTCCAATCGAAGCCCGAGCTTTTCCGCGAGGACTTCGTCACGCTCGGCCCGCCCCACCAGCGTCGCGTAGCCGCATTCGGAGAAGCGCGCGCCGGCGTTGCGCGCGAGCGCGCTGGAGACGTGGACGTCGCCAAATCGCATCAGCGCGTCTGTGAGCGCTTCATTGAGGATCCTTCTGTCCGATATTGCCAACAAATGCTGCTGGCTGCGGCTTTTGACGATTTCAAGGAGGTCGGCTTCGGACAGGCAGTTGGAGCATCTGAGAACCGGTGCCGCCAGCAAGTGGTTTTCGTGAAATGCAAGCTTGCGGATGGTCTGGCGTGGGGCGCGGTCGATGGTGGAAAGGGCTTCGCTGAGCTGGACCACGGTTCTCGCGTCCACCCGCTCGATCAGGTGGGCGAGAACGCCATCGACGGCTGCGATCTGCGATTCACCAAGACGATCGACACTGGACAGGAACAGGTCCGTCACTTCCCCGAAAATCCGGGCGTCGTGCTCGGGTCCCTCCTTTTCGGCGCCATTCAATTCCGCGCGCAAATTCGGCGATGCAGCAGGCATGGCTATGCCGCCTCCGCACCGGTCGTGCCGGCTCGCCGCGTCACCTTACGGCCCACCGCGCGGATGGCCGGCATCTTCGTGAATCCATCGGCAGCGGCATGAACACGCATTTGAGTGCCATTCGACAGGCTGGTCCCGGCAGCCTTTTCACTTCACGACAGCAATGAGGCGGGTGCGAGCAATAGCCGCTGATCGTACTCAGCCTTCCCTAACGGGTGGTTGTTCCGGAACGCTGATTTTGCGCATTTTTACGGAGTTTTGGGCAGGTGAAGGCAGGCCGGCCATCTGCCGGGGTTAGGGCCAAGCAGCATCGGCTTCGGCGGACCACCGGATAACCGAAGTCATGGTTGCGTCATGAACGGGACGACGGCGAATGATGTTTCGCCCGCCGTTCGCCGGCCTGTTCGATCACGGCTGAGACGGCGTCCGGAAGACTCGCATCTGTTCCTTCTCCGGAACCGTCAGGCTGACACACAGAAGCGCAGCGCAAAACGTGAGTCGTTTTCACTTTCCGCTTCGCTCGACGTGGCGCGCACGCAACAGTCTTGAGAAGTGTTGGCGTGAGCCATTGCAGCTTCGCAGCGAGCCATTGCAGCTTCGCAGCATTGGCGCATAATTCGCGTGGGGCCGCGCAGCACTTTTCGATTCGGACATCGGCAGAAATCGAGCAACCACACCGGGTGAGTTCCCGGTGACGGACGACGTGTGCGGCAGCGCAAACCGCGTGCAGCGCCCCCAATGAAGAGCGGCCAGCACCGCACGCAACCCTGCACGCAACCCTTGGGGAACGGCTCAATGACTATCCATCGCACAATCAAGATCGCACTTCTCTTCGCCCTCGCCTTTGCGGTGACCGCACTTTCCGCACGCCCAAGCCTCGCCTTCTCGGAGGCGCAGCAGATGTGCACCGGCGACGCCATGCGGCTATGCGGCCATGAAGTCCCTAACGTCCAGCGAATCACCGCCTGCATGGTCAGGAACCGCGCGCATGTCAGCCCGGGCTGCCGCGCCGTGATGGAGCGCGAAGGCGCCGCACGGCGACGAGCCGCCTCCGCAGAGCGGTAGGCTGCTTCGCTCGAAGACGAACGCAGACGGCCTCGGCAGAGCTGCGAGCAATGCTGAGGCCGTTTTTGTGTTGGACTGTTTTGCGACGCTCGCGGCAATCGATGGCTTACCGCGATGGATATCGGCTCACGCTTGAGCGCGCATCGGGGGCGCTCTCCGCCCCTACTCTCCCCACAGTGCGAACGCGTCATTGAACGCGCGTTCGCCCGGAGAGCCCTTTTCGATCGCGATGATAGCGCGGCGCTGGTTGACGTAGACCAGCGGCACGTCGAACCAGGAGCGCTCCTTCAGGAGCTGCAAATTGCGGGCGCGGTCGGAATCGACGTTGGAAAGGCCGACCAGGAAGAAGCCGTCGGTCACTTTCACGGCGAGCCCCGCCAGCGGCGTGCCGCGCGCCTGCTCGTTGGACTTCATCAAAATGCCCGGCACGTTGCCCACGCCGCCGCCGGAAAAATCCTGCGGCAGGATGAAGGTCAATTCCGCGGTGTGGCTCGCCGGCAGCGAGGTATCGGTGTTGCGGCGGAACGACATCGTCATCTTGAACTTGCGGTCGGGAATCTCGATATCGGCGCGCACGGCAACGTCCGGCTTCTGATTGCCGCTCGCCTTGATCGGTTCGGTGCGCCAGATCACCGAGCCGACATACTGCTTGCCCTTGGGATCGGACGGATCCTCGTCGTACAGCACGACGCGCTGCGCCACGGGTGCCACGTTCTCGCTCGACGACGGCTGGCCGACGCGGTCGGGAATCTTCGGGCGCGACTGCGGCGCGGCCGGATCCTTTGGCGCTTCCACCACAGACGAGGATTTGAACAGGCCGCTCACGGCTGTCACGACCGACTTGCCCCAGAGGATGCCGGCGCCGACCAGAATGAGCACGATGCCGACCGCAATCGCGCTCTTGAACGGAAATGCCGCGCGCTTCTTTGGCGGCTCGCGGTCGCGGTCCTGCGACAGCCGCGGACGGTCGCGCAACGGCGGCGGCGCGTAACGGTCGGCTTCCGCCTGCGATTCGTCATACGAATACGGCACCTCGGGATCGGCGCCGCGGTCCTCCATGTTCGGCTCGAGCCGGTCGAATTCCGGCGAGGGCGACGGCACGTTGGCATAGGTCTTCCGCGCGTTGCGGTTGGCTTGCGCCGCGGCGCGGCCAAGATCGTCGGCATCGGCTGCGATGTCGCGGAAGCCGCGCATGCCGGGCGGCTGTGGCGGCGTCGGCGGACCACCATTATCCGGGCCGCGACGTGGGCCGCGCTCGCGAGGCGGCGATGGCGGCAGGCCAGCATCCTGCGTCGGAATCTGCGGCGGCTGCGGGCGCGGCGCGCCGGGCGGTGGCGCATCGGCGCGCAGATTGCGCGGCGGACGTGGCTCCTCGCCAAGCGGCGGACGGCCATCGCGCGAGGGGCCTTGAGAAGGCGGACGCGGGCGCGGCGTACCCGGCGGCGTGGCAGCGGCTTCCGGCGGGCGGGCATTGGCGCGGCGGAAGGCATCGCCGCCGCGCGCAGCCCCGCCACCGCCGCCGGGCCGCGAAGCCTCGCGGGCGCGCTGGGCGGCTTCCGATTCGACCTTGCGCACGGCCTCTTCGAGCGACAGCCGCTCGCGGGTGATTTCGGATTCGGAAAGCGGCGGCTGCACGCTGCGCAACTGCGCGATCAGCGCGGTACGCGCCCGCTCATAGAGCGCACGGCGGCTCTCGCCTGGAGCATTGGGGTCCAGGCCGGCGATAGCGCGTGCAATCAGCGGGTAATAATCAGCCATTTCTCTTCAATACTGCAGCCCCGGCGGTAACATCCCGTTAAGCCTCAAACGGGTTCTGCACCAAGATAGTATCCTCGCGTTCGGGGCTGGTGGAAAGCAATGCGATCGGACAACCCACGAGTTCCTCGACCCGGCGGACATATTTAATGGCCTGGGCCGGCAGATCCGCCCAGGAGCGGGCATTGGCGGTCGGCTCTTTCCAGCCCTCGATGGTCTCGTAGACCGGCACCACCCGGGCCTGGGCGCCCTCGCCCGCCGGCAGATGGTCGATTTCCTTGCCGTCCAGCATATAGCCGGTGCAGACCTCGATGGTGTCGAAGCCGTCGAGAATATCGAGCTTTGTAAGCGCCAGACCCGTGATGCCGCAAGTGCGGACCGTTTGCCGCACCAGGGCGGCGTCGAACCAGCCGCAGCGGCGCGGGCGGCCGGTGTTGGTGCCGAACTCGCGGCCCCGCTCGCCGATCTTGCGGCCGATCTCGTTGTCCTGCTCGGTTGGGAACGGGCCCTGGCCGACGCGGGTCGTATAGGCCTTGCAGATGCCGAGCACGTAGCCGACCGCGCTCGCGCCCATGCCGGTGCCGGTCGCTGCCTGTGCGGCGACCGTGTTGGATGAGGTGACGTAGGGATAGGTGCCGTGGTCGACATCGAGCAGCGCACCCTGCGCGCCTTCGAACAGGATGCGCTTGCCCTCGCGGCGCTTGAGATCCAGCAGCCGCCACACCGTCTCCGCATAGGGCAACAGCTTTGGCGCCAGCGCGGTAAGCTCTTTCAGAATGCCGTTGCCGTCGATCTCCTCGAGATTGAGCCCACGGCGCAGCGCATTGTGGTGCGCCAGCAGCCGATCGATCTTGTGCGGCAACGTGTCGAGGTCGGCCAGGTCCATCAGGCGAATCGCGCGGCGGCCGACCTTGTCCTCATAGGCCGGGCCGATGCCGCGGCGCGTGGTGCCGATCGCGGTGACGGCGTTACTGGATTCGCGCAGCGCATCGAGGTCGCGATGCAAGGGCAGAATCAGCGTGACGTTTTCGGCAATGCGCAGGTTTTCCGGACCGACGGCAACGCCCTGCCCCTTCAGCCGCACCACCTCGTCGAGGAAGGCTTGCGGATCGAACACCACGCCATTGCCGATCACGGCAAGCTTCGACGGCCGCAGCACGCCGGACGGCAGCAGCGCGAGCTTGTAGGTCTCGCCGTTGATGACGAGCGTATGGCCGGCATTATGGCCGCCCTGGAAGCGCACGACGATATCGGCCTGCTCCGACAACCAGTCGACGATCTTGCCCTTCCCCTCGTCACCCCACTGGGCGCCGACGACGACAACATTGGCCATTTTTAAGGTGTTCCCTGCAAATCTCTTGGTTCCAGCATGATTTCACCGGCGAACCGATACCTGTGTTTCCGGACCATGCTCTAAGCTCACCCAGCCAAAATCACGGCCGGGGCCGCTCGCGTGCAGGGCGCCCCACCGGATAAAGGAAGCGGCCGATCTAGGCAAGCAAGAAGGCGGCTTTAAGGGGGCCTTAGAAGGGCTCCAACCCATTGATATCCCCGTAAAATCCTGGCCATCCCGGCCTTGCACGGGGAAGAAACGCATTAATGTTCGGCAATGATGGAAAGGCCATGTCCAAAACCACCCGTGCGACGCTAGCGCTGGAAAAGCTCGGCGTGAAATTCGCCCTGCACGCTTATGACTACGACCCGGATGCAGCGAGCATCGGGCTGCAGGCGGCGGAAGCGCTCGGCGTGCTGCCCGCGCGCGTGTTGAAGACGCTGATGGCCGAGGCCGATGGCAAGCCGGTCTGCGCCGTGGTGCCGTCGGACTGCGAGGTCAGCATGAAAAAGCTCGCGACCGCGTTCGGCGCCAAGTCGGCGAAGATGATGCGGCCGGCCGATGCCGAACGGCTGACCGGCTATCACGTCGGCGGCATCTCGCCGTTCGGACAGAAGAAGCGCGTCCCGGTCGCGATCGAAGAAGCCGCGCTCGGCCATACCAGCGTGTTCCTCAATGGCGGCCAGCGCGGCCTGCAGATCGAACTCGATCCCAACGACGCCATGAAGGCTGCGGGCGCGATCGCGTGCGCGCTCGTGGCGTGAGCTGCGTTCGCCGCGGCGCAGCCCTATTTGGTGAGTTTGGGCTGCGTCTGCGCCCATAGCATCGCCTCGATGATGGCCTGGCGCAGTTTCGGGCGCTGCTCTTCATCGCATTCGATGAACGCCAGAATGGAATTGGCGCGAACGGCAAACTGGTGACGTGTTTCGGCTTCGGCTTCTTCGGCCGACATCGGCTTGCTCAAGGAATGACCCATCATCTGCAAGAAATTCAGTGTCACGGACAGGCGAAACGCTTCAAAGCGGAGTCGCGCAAACCGTGGTCCCAAGGATCGAACGAACGCCCAATACTGAAAGCAGCTCGGAATAACTCACTGCATGTGCCGCCGAAAAACAAACGAAGGTTGGGTCACATGAATCAATCGTCCTTTGATTGCACACCTGCCTACCCGCTGGCAACCCCGAACAGCCAGCAAGGCGGGCTGCATGGTCGCGATGCATCCTGCACCATTGATGAGCGGCGCAAATCGGTGTCTGTGACCAGGGCCGGGCCACATTCCGGCCCGGCGTCGATCGCCGGGCGGGCCGCGGCGCCATGACCGGGCCCAATCTTGGTTTGACGCGTTTTCTTTACGCGAACCGGTGTCCACCCCCGGATCAAGTCCGAGGGCATGCTTCGCTCGAAAACGCTATGGATCGCGAATGTCGGCTACCGAACAGACTTCACCCGCACGATCGGGGAACTGGCTCGCCAATCAGCCTTATCTGCTGCTCAGCATCACCGCGCTGTGCTGGGCCGGCAATGCCATCGTCGGGCGGCTGGCCGCCGGCCACATTCCGCCGGTGACGCTATCGTTCCTGCGCTGGTGGTTCGCGTTCCTAATCATCCTGCCGTTTGCCTGGAAGCATCTCGTCAAGGACTGGGCTGCGATCCGCGGCCGGCTCGGCATCATGGTCGTGCTCTCGATCACCGGCATCGGGGCCTTCAACACGCTGCAATATTGGGCGCTCGAGCACACCCAGGCGCTGAACACGCTGTTGTTGCAGTCGGCGGGACCGCTGGTGGTCGCGGTGTGGTCGCTCGTGCTGCTCGGCGTGCGGCTGACGCTGGCGCAGGCGGCCGGCGTTCTGCTCTCGATGGCCGGCGTGCTGGTGATCATCCTGCACGGCGATCTCACCACGCTGTCGAAGATCGACTTCAATATCGGCGATCTGATTTTCCTGGTCGCGCTCGCGATCTTCGGGATCTATTCGGTGCTGTCGTTGAAGCGTCCGGATATCCACGGTCTGTCGTTCGTCGCCTTCACCTTCGGCGCCGGCGCGGCCTGCCTGATTCCGCTGTTCATCTGGGAATTGTTCGCGCGGCCGCTGATGCAGATCGACGCGGCGAACCTGCTGACGCTCGCTTACGTCGCGCTGTTCCCATCGACGATCGCCTATCTCTGCTTCAATCGCGGCGTGCAGATGATCGGCGCCAACCGCGCAGCACCCTTCTTTCACGTGGTACCGGTGTTCGGCACCGTCATGTCGATCATCTTCCTCGGTGAGCACCCGCAGGCGTTCCACTTCATCAGCTTTGCGCTGGTGCTGACGGGAGTGTTTGTGGCGTCACGAAAGCCTCGAACTGCCTAGGACCTGTGAGCTCAAGCGGACATACCTTTGGGCACAGGTTGCCCCTGAGCGAGCATACAGCCTGCGCTGCGTGCCGCGTCTCACCACGTCCAGCCCGGTTGCACCTGTTGATAGTACTGCCCGCCGCGCCGGCGCGTGGTGCCAGGTTGGGGGCTCGAATTGGGCGAGAAAAAGGGGAAGAAGCTTTCGCCACCCCAGTCGTGGCCGCTTGCAATGACATCGGGCGTAGGCTGGCGCGTAATGAAGCCGCCCTGCGGCTGGTTGCTCAGCACCGCGACGAACTCGGTGCGATAGTTGGTCTCGCGGCTCAGCGGCTCGTCCGAGACGATGATCGAGGATCGCGGCAATGCGGTCGGCGCGATGCGATCGAGCACATCCTGCGGGATGGTGATGCGGTCGAGCGCGCCTTTGGCGTCCTCGGCGTCGTCGATCGTGACCGCGGTCCAGCGCAGGCCCTTGTCGCTATGCGCCACCGCCGTGAAAACATGCGTGCCGACCCGCTTCTCGGGATTGCGGATCGTGACCGGAACTTCGATGGACGCATCGAACACCTCGCCGCCGCCGTCCGGCGCCGGCTTATGCGTGTTGCGCCGCACGTAAAGCTTCTGTGTCGCGCGGCTGATGTAGACCGAGACCGGCACGAGCGCGAGCTTCGCCTCGCTCGCCGCCTTGGCGGCGTCGGCCTTCCTGGTCGCGGCCGCCTTGGCTGCGTCCTTAGCCGCGGCGGCGGTGGGCTTCGACTTCGCATCGGCCTGGACGGTATCGAGCTGCGTCCCCAGCTCCGCGGCCTTGGCGGCGGCCCTTTGCTTGAGGTCCTCGGCTCGCGCCCTGGCCTCGTCCGTCTTTGCGGCGCCGAGCGCCTTGTCGGCTAACGCGAGCTCGGCGTCGGCGCGCTTCTTGAGCCCTTCCAGCTTGCGCAGCGACACCGTGAGCGATGCTGCCTCACGTGCCGCTGTTACGGCGGCTTTCTTCGCCTCGTCGGCTGTCCTGGCGGCCTCCGCGGCCTCGCGCGCGAACGTCTCGGCACGCACTGGCGCGGCTGCGACGGCCTGCGCGTTTGGCACGAACAGCGCGGGGTGAGAAAACTCGACCGGAGCCGCGTCGTTTGGCGAGATGATCACCCGCATTCCGATCCGCGTCTTGTCGAACAGCTTTTCTGCAAAGCCGTAGGGCATCCGCACGCAGCCATGCGAAGACGCATACCCGGGCAGCGGCCCGCCATGCAGTGCGATGCCGTTCCAGGTGATGCGCTGCATGTTGGGCATCTCGGCATCGTCATACATGTTCGAGCGGTGCTCCTTATTCTTCTCGACGACGGTGAAGACGCCGGCCGGCGTCTCGCGTCCCGTGGTGCCGGTCGACACCGGCGCGCGCAGGATCCAGCCGTCGGCGTCGTAGAGAGTGACCTGCTGGGACTTGATCGACACGATCGCCATGATCGGCTCGCCTGCATCGCGCGGCGCTGTCGCCTCGGTGGGTGCCGCGGGGCGCGCTTGTCTGGCCGCGGCGTCGGCGGTCAACGCCGTAAGTAGCGTCATCGCCACGAGCGCCGCATTGGCGGGAGGCCCCCAGCGCCGCATCGCCACTCCGGATTGCGCCGTCGTAAATCGAGTTACCATCCGATGCCCCGGTTGAAATGCCTGTCTGCGCTTACATCGATGAAGTGTCGGATTTTGGGTTAACTAGCCGCCGCCGCCATCCACGCCGCCAATTCGCTCCTAAAGGACTACTGGCACGTTCCCGGTGGCAATTCTCTCATATACGACAGCCAGCGCAGGAGGAAGGATGGTTTGCGGCTGAAATTGGCCCCAAACGGATTTCGCTGTCCTGTCGGCGAATGTCCGCCTTCAGAGCAAGAACGGACGAGAGGTGCATCAGTACAGCCGAGTTTTGAGTGCACGTCGCAGTTCCGGGTGGTTCGCGGCGGTGACTTGCCGTCATAAAGCCGTTATCTCTTAGGCCTGCTTCGCTAAGGCATCTTCGATGAAAGTTCGCGCCAGCAATCTGATGACCGGCACCCTGACCCTGGCCCTGATCGCCGGGTCGCTTGGTGCGTGGCTCGGCTATCAGAGGCTCGCCGGGATCAAGCAGAAGGTGCCGTTTCGCGTGATTTTCGAGGGCTCGGCTTCGGGCCTGCGCAACGGCGGCAGCGTCAATTTTGCCGGCATCCGGGTCGGCGAAGTGGTGTCGCTGAAGCTTGACCATCCACGCCGCGTGGTCGCGCTCGCCATGATCGACGGCAACACGCCGGTGAAAAGCGACACCCAGGTCGGCCTCGAATTTCAGGGGCTGACGGGGATAGCGGCGATCTCGTTTACGGGCGGCACCGACGAGGCGCCGCCGCCGCCAAAGGGCGCGGACGGCATTCCAGAGCTCACCGCCGATCCGGAAGGAATGCTCAATACCCAGGAAAAAATCCGCGTGGCGCTGCGCAACGTCGACCGCGTGATTGCCGACAACGAGGTGGCGATCAAGGGTACTTTGCGGAATTTCGAGACATTCACCGCCTCGCTCTCAAACAGTGGCACGAAAATCACATCCATCATCGCAACCGCCGAATCCGGCATCGGCGCGGTCGACGGCGCGATGGACAAGACCAAGGATTTCCTCGGCAGCCTCGCCAGCGACAAATATGGCGGCGAACTGCTGCCGACCGTGATTTCGCTGCGCGAGCTGATCGAAAGTTTCGACAAGAAGTCCGGGCGGGTGATCGCCGAGACGCGAAAAATGCTCGGCGACGTCAGCGAATCCGTCAACAAGGCCGGCCAGAAATTTGGCGGACCGCCTCCCCGCCGCTAACCTGCCGTTCGCATAACAACCAAAAAAATGGAACGCCCGACGTGCTCGACAAATCCACAGGCTTGGCTGCGCCGCCTCCGACCGTGACCCGCACCGGGAGCGCGGTGCCGCGGGCTTTGCAAAAATATCTTTCGCTGGACGATTTCGAGCCCGTGGCGCGGCGGCGGATTCCAAAATTTCTCTACGGCTATATTTCCGGTGGCGCCGAGACCGATGCTGCGCTGCGCGACAACCGCAAAGCCTTCGACGAATACGGTTTCGTGCCGCGCGTACTCAACGATGTCTCCGGCCGCGACCAGACCACCACGCTATTCGGCAAGACCTACGCCGCGCCGTTCGGCATTCCACCGATGGGCTCCTCGGCGCTGTGCGCCTACCGCGGCGACATCGTGCTGACGCAGGCCGCTAGGTGCGAGAACATTCCGATGATCTTAAGCGCCTCGTCGCTGATTACGCTGGAGGATGTCCGCGCCGCCAATCAGGCCGCGTGGTATCAGGCCTATCTCGCCGGCTTGCCCGAGCGGATCGAGCCGCTGGTCGATCGCGTGGCGGCGGCCGGCTACGACACTTTCGTCGTCACCGCCGACGTGCCGGTGCCGCCGAACCGCGAGAACAACATCCGCAACGGTTTTCAGGTGCCGCTTGCGATCACGCCGCGCGTGTTCTGGGATACGGTCACGCATCCGCACTGGCTGTTCGGCACCTGGGCGCGCACCGTGATGAACCACGGCATGCCGCATTTCGAGAACATGGACGCGCAGCGCGGCCCGCCGGTGCTGGCGAAAAACCTGATGCGCAACATCGGCGCCCGCGACCAGCTCGCCTGGAAGCATGTTGAATTGATCCGCAAGAAGTGGAAGGGCAAGCTCGTTATCAAGGGCCTGGTCTCGCCGGCCGATGCGAAGGTTGCGCGCGAGAGCGGCGTCGACGGCGTGATACTCTCCAACCATGGCGGCCGCCAGCTCGATTACACGATCTCCGGACTGCGTACGCTGCCGGAGATTGCGGCTGAAGCCAAGGGCATGACGGTCATGGTCGATGGCGGCATCCGCCGCGGCACCGACGTGATCAAGGCGCTCGCGCTCGGCGCGCATTTCGTCTGGGTCGGCCGCCCCTTCCTCTATGCCGCGATCGCCGGCGGCCAAGCCGGCGTGCAGCGCGCGATCGCACTCTTGAAGGCCGAAATCGATCGCGACCTCGCGCTATTGGGCATCCGCTCGATCAGCGAGATCACGCCGGACCTGGTGCGGAAATTCTAACCCCCGATTCTGATTAAAGGGCGTGAATGACCCATAAATTCAGACTGGTCAGTGGACGTCCGCTTAGGCACGCATTCCGGACTCAAGTCAGACATCACCGCGGGTCCGGAAAGTGCCCAGAAGCAGACCTAGCGCTCTCGCAATTTCACTATGGGTCGAGCGCAGGCTACGGCAAATGCCGGCCAGTCGACATCGAGCCGGAGCACAAACCGGCCCGGCTACTCTGGCTCAGAGCCATGGATACCGAAGCGGCGCGAGCGCTACCGGAAGCCGAGGCCAAGCAAGAAGAATATTATGCCGCTTTCCGTGATCACACGCGCGGCGCGGAACGGTCGAATTTAGCGCAGAGCGCATTAAGCGGTCCGCAGCAATAATATAACTGCCGATTATCTTCTTTGGAACGGCCAATCGCGAGACGCGTTTCGCGATAGCTCGGTGCTGTTCCCACAGACAACTCCATACCCATGTAGGTGAAGGGGGCCAGGCTGCAGATGACACCCTCGTCCCAAACCGACGCGGAGAGGTTCCGTAAGGAAGCTGAGGAATGCCGTGAGCTGGCAGAGAAGGCCATGAGCCCTCTGGATAAGGAGGCTTGGGTGCGCCTTGCGGAGGATTGGCTGAAGCTTGCGCAAGAGGCGGAACGGGGCACCAGGTTTGGACGGACGAGATGATCCGGCTTACGTCACGGACAAGGCGGGCTTTACACGTTAACATTTGATTTGGTGGACGACGGTCTCTTCTCGATAAGATCGAGATCGAGGCGACGATTTCTTACGACTGGCTAGCAAGGACCTGTCGTCAGGAGAAATCGCGATGACCGTCAAAGAGCTCATAGTTCGACTGCAGGCGCTTCCCAACCAGGATGCGCTTGTAATTTTTGCAAGCGGTAATGCAAACGAGTGGCTGGTAGTCACTGGCATCGTTGAGCGCGGTATTTCACCGTCACCTGCAAACCCGGATTTTGTCGTACCAGGCAACGATCCTGGCGTGGAGATCATCTAGCCGCTTCTCCTTCCAATGAAACACGGAAGAGGCAGCCCTGAGTACTCGGCCACCGAGGTCCAGCTGACAAATCCAACCAAACGCTCGGTCCTGTAACACTATCTGCTCTGAGTATGTCCGCTTTGCCTCATCAATGAGCTGACATGTGGGCTCGACCCGTCATTTCCGAAAGTGCCGCGAGCGGGCTGACCCTAACCTGATTGCTGTGGGAGCGAATGCTCGAGGAAAAAACGCAGCATTTCCCTTGCTGCGTCCGGTCCTTTCGGATCAGTGTAGGAGCCGACAGGGTTGCCTCCGGACCATGCGTGACCAGCTCCGTGGACATCCCAATGCTCCAATATTCCGCGCCCATTCGCGTCGCTAAGGATCGTGCGGGTATAGGCATGCCCTCCAGGTACCTGGCCACGAACAACCTTCTTTTGCAGGTTCATCGCTTTCGCAGACTGCGCAAGAATTTGATCGCTGTTGTTGGGATGCACGGTAGTGTCGCAATCGCCGTGAAAAACAATGGTTGGGACGGGTGGCCCGTCACATAAAGTAACCCTATGACTGGCTCCGCCACCTTGTCGCATGGCGACCAACGCAGATGGAAGATCAATAGCCGCCCCGCAGGCAAGGCCTGAATGTACGCCGATCGCTGCGTACAGATCCTTATAGGTATTTCCCATGATCGCAGCAGCGGCAGCTCCGGCCGATAGTCCACCGACATAGACACGATTTGGATCGATCGAAAAGTCGTGCATGACTTGGCGAGTGATGCCCGCGATAAGCGAGGGTTCACCCTTGCCCCGCTGCTGGTCGGCTGGGCGAAACCAGTTCCAGCATTTCGCCTGGTTTGCCTCGCTGCGCTGGGCCGGATAGACCACAAAGCAAGATTTTTCTTCAGCGATGAAGTTCATCCTCGTACCAGCGGCGAAATCGTCTGGGAATTGAGTGCAGCCGTGTAGCATCACGATCAAAGGAAGCGATTGGTCCTGATAGTGGCTGGGGATGAAAAGCTTGTAGGCACGGCTTCCCGCCGGATTGCTGTAGGTTCCTTCGATGAACCTTGTGCTGTCAGGCACGATATCCGACGGGGAAAGCGGCTTGCGCTCAATCACAGCTCGCAAGTTGAACCCAGGGCGCTGCCTTGTGCGATCGAGAAACTCGCGGAGCATGCGAGGTTCAGCGGATGGAGGCCGCGCCAGGTCCGGGCTATCGCTCTCCTCAATAGCATTGGCCTTCGCGTCAATGATCGACGGCTCTTGTCCAATAAGCGCGGGGTGACCGATGCGGGATTCCGGGTCTGGCGCGCTTTCGTCGCGCAGCATGCGTTGAAGGAGCGCGGTGGCCTCCACGAGTCGGCCAGCGCGCGTGAGGCGTGTGGCTTCGCCAACTATGTCCTGTCTGAGCATCGCGTTCACCGTGTTCTATCGACGAGAGCGGCCTTGACCGCCGGACTGGCCTGCAAAGCGCCCAGGACGCAGACCGAAGCAATTGCGGCGCGAGCAAGCTCGGGCGTGACATCTTGAGCGATACTGGCAAGGCCCAAAACGTTGATGTGCAGCATTTCCCCGGCTCGCCGCGCCGCTTCGAGATCCTCTCGGCTGAAGTGCCTCAGACCCAAATCCAAACTTTTTCGGGTCGTTGACTGTTTGACGACGTCCGCGTGACGTTCCAGCTGGTTGCGGATTGCCGTTCGAATGAAATCGGTACGGTTCGAGTAGAAACCTTCCTGAACCATCAAGTCGACCTGACCAAGATCGACATAGCCGAGATTGATCGTGATTTTTTCGCTTTCCGGGGGCTTTGGCCGGAGTTCGCGGACGTTGCTCGTCATGGCCTTGCTCCATCCTTTTACCATCTATCTGGATGGTATATGGATGTTAAAGGCGCCTGTCAATGGAATGGAACGCTGGTGGGTTCTCGAATTTGAAGTGCACCCCCGGACGCGAGACGATGTTTCCGATTTTGTCGGTTAGCGACGCCTTTAGAAGGTCAGTTGGTGAAATGCTGGAAAGTGCGGGCTACGGGCCGCATGAAACGGCATGGGACCGCGTTGAGCATCCCGATTTCCGACTACGCCGCTACGCACAGTCGGCGGCGAACCCTTCGTCAGTCTTGATTGTACCCGCCCCGATCAAGCGGGCCTACATATTCGACCTTTTGCCGGATGTGAGCGTGGTGCGGCGTCTCATCCAGGCGGGATTCGCCGTCTACCTGTACGAATGGCCAGAGGAACAGGATGGCAAGTCGGACCTTGAATCCAGCATTCGCTCGCTCAGCCTTGCAGCTGAAATAATCGCGACCGAGCATCGCGGCCCATCCATCCTCGTCGGGCACTCTCTTGGTGGGACCCTTGCCGCGATCACTGCGGCTATTGAGCCGCGCCTGGTCAGCAAACTCGTGCTTGTTGAAGCTCCCCTAAAGTTCGGCGAACAGACCGGAGCGCTAGCGCCGATTGTGCTGTCTTCGCCAATAGCGCCGCTCGATGCTGTTCCGGGAAGTCTGCTCGGTCTGGCGAGCGTTATCGCGGCACCGGAAGAATTCGTTATCGGGCGTTATAGCGATAGCTGCACAAGCTTGCTGGATCCGGAAGCGCTGGCAATCCATGTTGCCGTCATTCGTTGGAGTCTGGACGAGTTCGCGCCCAGCGGCCAACTGATCCGAGATGTAATCCAGCTACTCTACCGTGAAGACCGATTCGCGCGCAACGAGCTTCATTTGCTTGGGCGGGATGCCCGATCCGACTCGCTGGCCAAAATACCCGTCGCGGCAATTGTCGATCATGCAAGCCGAGTGGTCCCATCCTTGTCGGTCCTAGGAGCGTTGAAGAACCCTTCGATATTTTCGTATGAGCGAGAAATCGGAGTGGCGCTTCAGCACGTGGGACCACTTGTGGGCAGGCAGGCGCATCGAAAAATCTGGCCTAAGGTAATTGATTGGATGCGCGGGCGCCAACGGTGACGCCGACCTAAGAGCAAATTGTCGATTGCCGCTTTGCTTCGACAGCGGGCATCGCTCAGGATCAACGTCAGGTCCGCTTGGTGCCAAGCCCGGAAATCGCGCCTAATCGCTCAAGATTGATAATTCTGGTCAGATGCCCCTTAACCCGTTTGGGCTAGTAATCGGCAAATAAGAGGCCCCCAACTGGGGCGGTCTTGCACTGGAAGGTACACTCATGTTGGTTGCTGACCTTGTGTTCTGGCCAGCCGTCGCCTTTCTTGCCGGGTGCAATCTTTATTTTGGACCTCGCATCAGGAGCGCTCGCATGGCTATGCAGTGGCGGCTCGACGGCGAGCCTACTTGGTACGCACCCAATGCAGTGGGGCTTTGGGGCATGGTGGCGTTCGCCCTTTCAGTTCGATTGCTGATTTGGGTCGCCTCAACTTACGCGCCGGACAAGGTTCACAGCGCCGAAATAGGTTTGCTGCTGTTCTCAGTCATCGTGGCTGTGGTCCATGTGCTGACGTGTAGAAGAGCCGCGCGAGCAAACTAGGCATCGCTCAATTCTAGCCCGCGATGCCCATGGCGGGATGGGGCAGCCTCAAACGTTATTCAACTCGAATGTCCATTCGAGGTCATTCGCGTCGATTTTGGAGATCCGCAACATGTCCGGTCAGTGGGCAATCTCGGAAATTCCGGCTGTCTGGTTTTGTCGGTTGAAGGCATCGGTTTGGGCGAGAAAACGCTGCGCTCACCGCTGCCCGTCGTGCACCGAAATCTGATCCACCGAGAGCCCGCCGATGCGCGCGTGGGTGCGGCCGCCGGTTGCCATGACGAGCCCGAACACGATCTCGTCGCGCCGCGGCGCATCCCAGATCGTCATCTCGGCGGTGCCGAAATGGCTGCGCACGTAAGCCGCCTCGATGTGGCCGAGCGGGACCATCAGCCGCGTGCCAATCGCGCCGACGGTCTTGGCGGCGGGCACGACCGCCTTGGCCTGCGCGATCACTTCGCGGATCGCGGCACCACCGGCTTCGTGCCAGACTGCACCGTGCTCGAGTTCTCCGTCGCCGCCGACGATCGCGCCCTTGCCATAGGCTTCGATAACGTCCTTGCCGCCCAACCGGTCGCACAACGTCCGCGCCAGTTGCCGGCCGAGATCGCGTAAAGCCGCCTGAAACGGCATCAGGTCAGGCTCGTAGCGGCCGGCATGGGGATTGTTGATCACGGCAAGCGCGGTGCCGATCAATAGCGGCCGTGTCCGGCGCGGCCCGCGCTCGTGCCAGACTTCTTCGATCGAGACTTGCGTCTTCCTGATGTCGTACGCCGTCACTGCGCGGCCTCATCGATCACGGGGTTACGCAGCACGCCGATCTTCTCCACCTCGACCTCGACGACGTCGCCGGGCACCAGGAACATCGGCGGCTTGCGCGTAAATCCGACGCCGGCGGGGGTGCCGGTGGCGATGACGTCGCCCGGCATCAGATCGAAGATTTCGGAGGCGTAGTTGATCAGCCGCGGAATCGAGAAGATCAGGAACGAGGTGTCCGACTTCTGCACGGTCTTGCCGTTGATCCGGGTCTCGAGCTTCAGCTTGGTCGGATCGGGCAGTTCGTCCGTCGTCACCATCCACGGCCCGAACGGCCCGGTTCCGACGAAATTCTTGCCGGCCGCGATCTGCTGGGCATGCATCTGGTAGTCGCGGACGCTGACGTCGTTATAGATCGAATAGCCGGCGATATGGCCCATGGCGTCGGCCTCGGAAATGTAGCGGCCGGGCTTGCCGATGATGACGGCGAGTTCGCCCTCCCAATCGAGATGCGTCGACACTTTCGGCCGGATCACCGGCGCGTCATGCCCGACCTGGGAACGCCAGACGCGCAGGAAGATCGGCGGAAACGCCGTGATCTCGCGCTTCATGCCGTGGGCCGCCGCCTCCTGGTGGTGGTCGAGATAATTGCGCACGGCGCAGACGATCTTTTCAGGACGCGGGATCACCGGAAGATATTTGACGTCGGCGAGCTTCAGGTCGGGCTTGTGGCCGGCTACTAGACGATCGCGCTTCTCGAAATCGGGGCTTGCGATGAAGTCCTGCAGCGTGGCGTGGGGCAGCTTGCTGCCGAGGTCGACCACGCCGTCGCCGACGATCACTCCCCAGGTCTCTCTGCCATTGTTCAGAAATGAAAGCAGCCGCATGGGACGTATATCCTTCTCGGTTGGACGGGCTGATGAACTGGAATTTCGTCAGAGAGGACTATTTTCGAAAATCTTGTCGAACGCAACCAAAATCCGTCGCTAGGGCGGCATCCATCGAGCACTTATGTGGAAGGCCGCTGCCAGCCGGCCGCAGGCGATCAGCCGGCGCTGATCACGCCGGAAGCGTATTTTGCGACGTTGTTGGACGTGGTCTGGATGTGGCTCGCGATCAGGGCGCACGCCTGATCGGCGTTGCGGCCGATCGCGGCCTGCATCAGCGCACGATGCTCGCCGGCCTTGTCGCGCGGATGCGGCCGGAACATGGCTGACAGATTGCGGTAGCGCTCGGCGCGATCGAACAGCGAGTTTCGCACCGCGAGCAGCGTCGGCGATCCCGATGCCGAGACCAGCGCCTCATGGAACTGGCGGTGCGCCGCCTTCCATTCGGTATTGCTTGCGTAATCTTCCGGCGCCCGCTCCTCGATCCTGGCGAGCCGGTGAAGTGACGAAATAACCCTTATTTCCCAGTCGTCATCGCCCTTTTCGATCGAGCGTCGCATCAGATCGACCTCGATCAGGATGCGGGCATGCGTCAGGTCGTGCAGATCCTCGAGCGTCACCGGCGCGACCTTATAGCCACGCTGCTCCTCTGCGACGACGAGCCCCTCCGACACCAGCAACGTCAAGGCTTCGCGCAGCGTCGTGAAACTGGCGCCGAACGACAGGCGCAGCGCGTCGAACTTCAGCGATTCATTCGGCTTGAGCTGGCAGGTGACGATCTCGTTTCGCAGCCGGTGTGCGATGTCGGAGGCGAGCGTCTTGCCGAATTCCTTGCGCGCCTTGAGGGCTGTCGTTGTCATTGATTCGCTCGCGACCCCGGAGCCGCGATCCTAGCCAAAAAGAATCTCGTTGCAATGATTTTCGTAATGAGACATATTTTCGAAAATACTTAAAATTTGGGGAGCCGCTCGATGAAGGCTGTACTGGTGCATCGCCCTGGAGGCCCGGAGGCGCTCGACTATGTCGAGGTGCCGAAGCCGGCGCTGGGCGAGCGGGACGTTCTGATCCGCGCCCAGGCCTTCGGCATCGGCCAGCCCGACAAGCTGATCCGCAGCGGCGTCTACAAATGGATGCCGCCGCTGCCGGCCAATCCCGGCAATGATGTCGCCGGAATCCTGGAAGCCGTGGGTGCGCAGGTGAGCGGGCTTGTCGTCGGCCAGAGGGTGCTCCTGAGCGCGCGCGACCTTACCCAGCGCGGCGGCTGCTACGCCGAATATGTTGCAGCGCCTGCGGACGCGGTGCACGTGTTGCCGGACAACGTGGCGTTCGAGGACGCGGTGTGCCTGCCGAACTACCAGGTCGCCTGGGCACTGCTGCACAATTGCGGCTCCGCTACGCCGCCCCACTCGGCCCTCGTCATCGGCGCAGCCGGCGGGGTCGGGACGTCGCTGGTGCAACTCGCAAAACTCGCCGGAATGAAGGTGATCGGCACCGTCTCCACGCCGGAGAAGGCCGCCCTCGCGCGAAAGATGGGCGCGGACGAGATCATCTATTATCGCGATGAGGACGTGGTCGCCCGCACCCGTGCGCTGACCGGCGGACGCGGCGTCAGTCTCGTCTTCGATCACGTCTGCGGCCCCGAATTCTATTCCTATCTCGGCGCACTCGATAAATGGGGCACCATCGTCTCCTACAACGCGTTTGCCGGACTGCCGACGGAAAACCTGATGGGCGAGATGCGGAAATATCTCGACATCTGCCCGGCGATCCGCTGCTTTTCCTTTCACGTCTACGATAACGACCGCGAAGGCCGGCGCGACATCATGCGAAAGATGATCGGCTATCTCGCCGATGGCGCCATTCGCCCGTCGATCTCTAAGCGCTTCAAGCTCTCTGAAGTTCGCGCCGCGCATGAACTGCTCGATTCCGGTGCGGCGTTCGGCAAGATCGTGATGGCCCCGGATTGAGCTGGATGCCCGCACAGCCCAGACATTCTGCCTGAATTCAAGAGGTCACGAGATGATCAAGGTCAAGCGGCTGCGACACGTCACTTTCACCAGCCCGAACATCGAGGCGCAGCTCGACTACTACCAGTCCATCATCGGGCTCGGCATCATCCAGCGCAGCGACGGCCGGATCCTGCTCGGCACCGAGTCCGAGGAGCTGACACTGGTTCTCGAACGCGGCGCGGCCTCGCAATTGACTTCCATCGCCTATGAAGTTGCGCCCAACCTCGATCCGGCCGATCTGCAGAAATCGCTGGCAAGCCTCGGCATCAAATCGGAGATCAGGAGCGACACCGCGCCGGGAATAGCGAAGGCACTCGTCTTCGACGATCCCGACGGACACCGGATCGAAATGTTTTCCAGATGGGAGTTCTGCAAGGCCGTCGAGCCGATCCGTGGTCTTGCCGTCGCCAAGCTTGGCCACGTCGCGCTCCATACGCCCGATCCCGAGCGAACCGCAAAATTCTTCGGTGACGTTCTCGGCTTCCGCATCTCCGACCGCATCGAGGAAAACTTCGTCTTCATGCGCTGCGGCCCCGAACATCATGCGATGAATTTTGCCCGCGGCACCGACGGCCGTCTGCATCATCTCGCCTTCGAGCTGCGCGACGCCTCACACATGCATCAGGCTTGCGACCTGCTCGGCCGCAACAAGTTTCAGATTCTCTGGGGACCGGTGCGGCATGGACCCGGCCACAACGTGGCCGTCTACCATTACAACCCCGATGGTTACTTGATCGAGCTCTATTACAGCATGGATCTGATGCTCGACGAAGAGCTCGGCTATTTCGAGCCGCGTCCCTGGCACCATGATCGTCCGCAGCGGCCGAAGACCTGGATCGGGTTGCCGCGCGACGTCTGGGGCATCGGCCCAGCCAAGGAGGCGAGCGAATTTTCTCCGGCGATGCGCGGCGTGAAGTAATCGCGCACGCCGCCACCAGCCGGAACTGACGTTCAAAAAACAAAACACCTAGGGGTGAAACACAAATGGCTCGATCGTTGAACGTCCTGCGCGGACGTTTGCTTGCCCTGCGCTGCTGCATCGTTGCCGCAGCGCTCAGCCTCACCTGCCTGGCGCCTCCCATCGCCGCCGCGCAGACGTATCCCAACCGGCCGATCCGGCTGCTGCACGGCTTTGCGGCGGGCGGCGCCGCCGACACCATGGCGCGCATCGTCTCGGACGGGCTTTCCAAGCGGCTGGGGCAGCCGGTGGTGGTGGAAGCCAAGCCGGGCGCCGGCGGCAATCTCGCTGCGGACGCCGTCGCCAAATCCGCGCCGGATGGCTACACGATCGGTCTCGTCACGGGCGCGCATGCGATCTCGGGCGCGCTGTACAAGCAGCTCGCCTATAGTCCGATCGACAGTTTCGATATGCTATCGACGATGGTCTACTACGCGCTGGTGATCGCGGTTCGCGCCGACCATCAGGCGAAGACGCTGGCGGACCTGATTGCGATGGCGAAAGCCAAGCCCGATGCCCTGAGCTACGGCTCGGTCGGTTTCGGCAGCACGCATCATCTCGCGGGCGAGCTGTTGAACGTCACCGCCGGCACCAAGATGGTGCACGTCCCCTATCGCGGTGACTCACTAACCGTCACCTCCCTGCTCGCCGGAGACGTTCCCGTGATCGTCGGGACAACCGTGCTACTCGCAGGCCAGATCGAAAGCGGCGCCATTCGCGGCCTCGCCGTCACCTCGCCCGCGCGCACCAAGCTGCTGCCAAACGTGCCTTCCGTACAGGAAGCCGGTGTTGCGGGCTTCGACGTTCGCACCTGGGCCGGGCTGGTAGCTCCGAAGGGCACGCCGGCCGATATCGTGAAGCGGCTGAACACGGAGATCCAGTCGATGCTGGCCGACCCAACAACGAAGACGGCGCTGGAGACGGCAACCGGCGGCGAGGTCCGCGGCAGCACGCCGGAGCAAATGCGCGCGCTGATCACGTCGGAGATCGACAAGTGGTCGAAGGTGATCAACGACGCAGGTATCCCGCGGATCTGAGCCGATTGCGGCGGGGTTGGCGGAAAGCTCTGAGGCACCGCGTTCTCTGCGACAAGACCGTCACCCGCGGAGGGGGGTGATCCAGTATTCCAGAGATCACAGATGGAGCCGAGAAACCGCAGCGTACTGGATACCCCGCTTTCGCGGGGTATGACAGCGGGAGTACTGATGCGCAAGGCATTGTAGCATTGCATGCACGGGACTTGTCGCGCGGCGGAATTTTCGCCCTACTCGCCTCGCGACCATGACCAAGCCCGCACCAGTGCCACCTGCCTTCAATCCGGTCCGGTGGCTGACCAACCAGCCTTACCTGCTGCTGAGCCTGACCTCGCTGTTCTGGGCCGGCAACATCGTGCTGGCGCGCCATGTCGCCGGGCATGTACCGCCGTTGACGCTGTCCTGCGTCCGCTGGATCGGCACCTTTCTGATCCTGCTGCCGTTCGCCTGGCCGCATCTGAAGCAGGACTGGCCGGTGCTGCGCGCGCATCTGCCGATGATGCTGTTCCTGTCGCTGGTCGGTTTCGCCTACAACAATGCGATCTCCTACTGGGCGCTGCAATATACCGAGGCGCTGAACGCGCTATTGATCCAGTCGGCGGGGCCGTTGTTTGTCGCGCTGTGGTCGCTGGCGCTGTTCGGCGTCCGCCTAACGGGTGCGCAGCTTGCCGGCATCACCATCTCGCTCGCCGGCGTCCTGACCATCATCCTGCGCGGCGATTTCGGCGCGCTCGCCGGCATCAGGTTCAACTGCGGCGACCTGATGTTTGCGAGCTCGCTCGTGTCGTTCGGATTGTACTCGGCGCTGATCCCGCGCCGCCCGGCGACGCACGCGCTATCGTTGATTTCGTTCACCACCTGCTGCGGCGCGCTGATGCTGGTGCCGTTCTCGATCTGGGAATTCTCGACCGGCGCGACGCTGAAATTCGACATGATCTCGATGGCGACGCTGGGCTATGCCGTGATCTTTCCCTCGACGCTGGCGTACCTGTTCTTCAACCGCGGACTGGCGCTGATCGGCCCCAATCGTGCCGCGCCGTTCTTTCACCTGGTGCCGGTGTTCGGCTCGGCGATGGCGATCCTGCTGCTCGGCGAGCAGTTGCGCTTATTCCATCTCGTGGGCTATGCGCTGGTGCTGGCCGGCGTGGTGATCGCTTCAAGGCGGGCTTCGGCGAAGATATGAGAGCTTACGTATCCCAGACGCGGCGCAGCGCGACTTCAGCGCTGCTCCGCAGAGCCGGGACCCAGCAACCGGTGGGCCCCGGTTCAGCAGCGCGTCACTTCGTGCCGCACTGCGCCCGGGGCACGTGAGCCTGCGCGGCGTCTTGCCGGGCTTCCACTTTGTCCTTCGGCAGGCTAGCTTGCCGGCCATTTCAACAGAACAACAACAGAGGAAACAACTATATGTTCGCGCTATTGAAGCGGTATCGGCCTGTCGCCGTAGCGGCTCCCCTGATGCTGGCGATGATCGCCACGGCTGCCGCGCAGGCGCCCTACCCGAACCGCAACATCACGCTGGTGCTGCCGTTCGCGGCTGGCAGCGGCACCGATACCACCACGCGCATCATTTCGAAGGAGCTCGGCACCGCGCTCGGCACTGGCATGGTGATCGAGAACAAGGCAGGCGCCAACGGCTCGATCGCGGCGAGCTATGTCGCGCGCTCGGCGCCCGACGGCTACACGCTGTTCGTGACGACCAACACGTCGCATTCGGCCAATCCGTATCTTTTGAAGAACATGACCTACGATCCGATCAAGGATTTCACGCCGATCGCGCGCACCGGCGACCTGCCCTTCATGCTGGTGATCAATCCGGAGGTTCCAGCCAACTCCGTGGCCGAGCTGATCGCGCTCGCCAAGAAAGAGCCGGGCAAATACACCTATGCCAGCGGCAGCTCGGCAGCGATCGTCGCGGGCGCGACCTTCGCCCGCCTCGCGGGCATCGACCTCCTGCACGTTCCCTACAAGAGCTCGCCGCCGGCGCTGACCGACCTGATCGCCGGCCGCGTCTCCATGATGTTCATCGACGTGCCGACCGGCCTGCCGCACGTCAACGCCAAGGCGCTGAAGGCGCTGGCGGTGACGACCAAGAAGCGCTCGGCGCTGCTGCCCGATCTGCCGACCATGGACGATACGGTGAAGGGTTTTGATATCACCTCGTGGCAGGGCTATTTTGGTCCGGCCAACCTGCCGAAGGATGTCGTGACCAGGCTGAACGCGGAGATCCGCAAGGTGGTCGAGCGGCCCGACATCAAGAGCCAACTCGCCGAGCGCGGCATGGAAGCATTCTCCGGAACGCCGGAAGAGTTCGACGCCTTCGTGAAGGAGCAGCTCCTGGTGTGGGAGAAGCTGATCACGGCCGCGGGGATCGAGAAGCAGTAGCTGCCGCGCTGGGTAGGTGGGCAAAGCGAAGCGGGCCCACCCTACAGCGCTCGTGTCCCGGACGCGGTGCAGCACCTCTTGGTGATGCACCGCAGAGCCGGGACCCGCGGCACGATGGACCCCGGATCAGCAGCGCATCACTTCGTGCTGAGCAGCATCCGGGGAACGCGACCAGCGTGAAACTTACGCCACGCGCACCTTGCCCAAGAACTCGTCCACTGCGCTGCGCAGCATGCCGGACTGGGTGTCGAGCTCACGGGCGCTCGCCAGCACGTCGGATGCCGCCTTGCCGGTTGCGGCTGCCGCTGTACTGACGCCGCCGATATGGGCCGAGATCTCGTTCGATCCGGCCGCCACCGACTGGATGTTGCGGGCGATTTCGCGCGTAGCGCCACCCTGCTGCTCGACGGCGGTCGAGATCGAGACGGTGATCTCGCTCATCTGCGCGATGGTCTCTGAGATGCCGCCGATCGACGCCACGGCTTCGCTGGTGGAAGCCTGCATGGCCGCGACCTGCGCGGAGATTTCCTCGGTCGCCTTCGCGGTCTGGTTGGCGAGCGCCTTCACTTCCGACGCCACCACTGCAAAGCCGCGCCCGGAATCGCCGGCGCGCGCCGCTTCGATGGTGGCATTCAGCGCAAGCAGATTGGTTTGGGCAGCGATCGAGTGGATCAGCTTGACCACTTCGCCGATCTTCTCGGCGCCGGTCGAGAGCGCGCCGACCGTGGCATTGGTGCGCTCGGCGTCGCTGACCGCCTTGGCGGCGATCTCGCTGGAGCGCGTCACCTGGCGGGAAATTTCAGTAACCGAGCTGGAGAGCTCTTCGGCGGCGGATGCCACTGTGCCGACATTGTCGGACGAACGCTGCGACGCCGCGCCGACGGTTGCCGCGCGTGCGCTGGCGTCGCTGGCGGTCGTGGTCATGGATTGCGCCGTGCTCTGCATGCCGGCGGCCGCCGTCGAAACCGAGCGGACGATGCCGGTCACGCTGCGTTCGAAGTCGCTGGCGATGCTTTCCATCGCCGCCCGCCGTTCGGCCTCGGCGCGCGCCTGCACTTCGGCTTCCTTCTGCTCGAGCCCGCGGATGCGAACCGCGTTGTCCTTGAAGATCTGCACGGTCGCGGCCATCGCGCCGATCTCGTCGCCGCGGCCGATGCCGGGAATTTCACCGTCGAGCCGGCCCTCGGCGAGGTCCTGCATGCGGGCGCCAAGCTGACCGAGCGGCTTACTGATGCTGCGGCCGATCATCCAGGCGATGCTGCCGGCAACCAGCGCGATGCCGAGAATGGCAAACCCGAGCACTGCCGCGATCGGCTTCATCTTGGCGTCGAGGTCGTCGAGATAAGCGCCGGTGCCGACGAACATGTTCCAGCCGGGGATCGGAACCGCGTAGGAGAATTTGCGGATCAACTCGTCTTGTCCGGGTTTACGGAATTCATAGCGCAGCATGATTTCGCCGTTCGCCGCGACGCCATCGCGCAGCTCACGCACCAGCTTTCGGCCACCGGTGTCGATGTCCATGCGGTTCTGGCCGATCTGGCTGGGAACCGGGGCCAGCACGGCGACGCCATCCATCGTGTAGGCAAATACGTAGCCGTTGCCATTGTCGAAGGTCAGCGTATTGCCGCGCTTGCTGAACTCGGCAATCGCCGCCTCCTTGCTCATCTGGCCGGCGGCAACCTGCTTCTGCAGGCCGAGCGCCATGTTGCGCGCCATGTCGACAATCGTCTTGGTCTGCTCGATCCGCGCATTGAGCATCTCACGCTGCATCAAATAACCCGCGAGCGCACCGGCGGCGCAGAGGCCAAGCAGGGTCACGCCCACCAGAATGCCGAGTTTGGGGGTGATCTTGAGATTGGTCAGCTTCACGGGGATCTCCGGAAAATAGGCGCGTGGCACGCGATTGGCCGATTGATTCGGCGCACAATATCGTGAGACCCTTTAGCGCTTTGTTACGAAGGCCCGCGGAAATCCGGCAGAAAGCGGTGCTGCCGATCAAGCAGCAACTGGCGATTGTAGCAGAAGCAAGACAAGTCGCGTAAAAGGTGAAAAGTACGTCAACGATGGAAGTGGCGGCGCCCGCCGCCTCAAACCAACACCGAAAAATAAAATCGGGAGCAGGAAATGCCGAAATTCAGGGTGGTGACGCCGAAGGGCGCGAGCTTCACGGTCGCCGGCGGCGGCTATGACTATGAGAAGGAAGCGCTCGATCCGATCGGCGCCGAAATCATCGAGGCGCCGGCCAACGAGGCGGAATTCATCGCCGCCGCAAAAACCGCGGACGCGATTTACGCCAAGGGCATGCCGATTACCAAAGCCGTCATCGACGCGCTCGAAAACTGCAAGGTGATCACACTCGGCAGCGTCGGCGTCGACAGTGTCGACGTCAAGGCCGCCACCGCCCGCGGCATTCCCGTCACCAACATTCCCGACACCTTCATTGAAGAGGTCGCCGACCACGCCATGATGCTGCTGCTGGCGGGCTTTCGGCGGCTGGTCGAGCAGGACAAAATGGCGCGCGCCGGCCGCTGGTCCGAGGGCCGGCCTGCACTGTTGAAGATCCCGCGGCTGATGGGCCAGACGCTCGGCTTCATCTCGTTCGGCCGGGTGGCCCGCGCTGTTGCCAAGCGCGCCGCCCCCTTCGGCCTGCGCATGATGGCCTATGACCCGTTCATCCAGGAAACGCTGATGTACGACCACGGCGTGATCCCGGCGACGCTGTCCGAGGTGCTGTCGCAGTCGGACTTCGTCTCGATGCACGCGCCCGCCCGGCCCGAGGTGCACCACATGCTGACCGAGAAGCATTTCCGCCAGATGAAAAATTCTGCCATCTTCATCAATACCGGCCGCGGTGCCACCGTGGACGAGGAAGCGCTGATCAAGGCGCTGCAGGAGGGCTGGATTGCCCATGCCGCCCTCGACGTGCTGGAAAAGGAGCCGCCGTCGCACAACAACCCGCTGCTCTCGATGGAAAACGTCACCCTGACCGCCCATGTGGCGTCGGCATCGGCACGTTTTGACGAGGCGCGCAAGCGCCGCGTAGGCTACGAATTGTCACTGGTCCTGTCCGGCATGTGGCCGGTAAGCTGTGTCAATCCGTCGGTACTGCAAAACACCTCGCTCCGCCGCTGGCAACCCGTCAGCATGGATCGCGGTCCG
Organism: Bradyrhizobium sp. sGM-13; assembly: GCF_018398875.1. Lineage (GTDB taxonomy): Bacteria > Pseudomonadota > Alphaproteobacteria > Rhizobiales > Xanthobacteraceae > Bradyrhizobium. The sequence continues at coordinate 52,958 of NZ_JAGWDK010000011.1, forward strand.
AACAGCTAGCGCCGGCAAAGAAGCGTTTCGAACGACAGGTTCACCGGCGATTCAACGCCGGGAACCGATATAGGGAGAGCACCATGAGGAACGACATCACCCGTCGCGATGCGTTGGCTTTGGGCGCCTCGGCAGCGGCTCTGGCCGTGACCGGCGCTTCGGCGCAGACCACATCGCCAATCAAAACCGCCGACGTCCCGCCCCCCAAGTTCGCAATCGAAAAAGGCGCATCCCTGCGCATGCTGCGCCCGGTGCGCTTCGTGCAAGCCGACGAGGACGTGTTCCGCGCCAACGCGGCCAAGTTCACCAAGGACACCGGCATCGAGGTCAAGGTCGACTTCGTCGGCTGGGAAGACATCAGCCAGCAGACTGCGGTGACCTCGAATTCCGGCGCCGGCCCGGATATCATCATCGGCTTCTCCGATGCGCCGCACATCTATGTCGACAAGCTGGTCGAACTGAACGACGTCACCGATTATCTCGGCAAGCGCTACGGCGGCTGGCTGCCGCTAGCGCAGACGTACGGCAAGCGCAGCAAGAGCGACAAATGGATCGGATTGCCGTTCGGCGCCACCGCCGGCCCGCTGATCTACCGCAAGTCGGTGCTGCAATCGGTCGGCTTCGACAAAGTTCCTGAGGACCATGCCGGAATTCTCGACCTGTGTCAGAAGCTGCACAAGGCCGGCAAGCCGGCCGGCTTCGCGCTGGGCAATGCCAAGGGCGACGGCAACGGTTTTGCCAACTGGGCGCTGTGGTCGCACAACGCTTCGCTGCTCGATGAAGAGGGTAATATCATCATCAACAGCAAGGAGACCATCGAAGCGCTGAAGTGGGTCAAGGCACTGTACCCGACCTTCATCGCCGGCACGTCGTCGTGGAACGACGTCAGCAACAACCGCGCCTACTCCTCGCAGGAAATCTCGCTGACCGCCAACGGCGTCTCGCTGTACTTCTCGCTGAAGAACGATCCGGCGACCAAGGCGATTGCCGAGGACAGCGAGCATCAACTGCTGCCGAAGGGCCTCGCCAAGGTCTCGCCGATGGCCGGCCTGACGCTGAATGCGATGCTGTTCAAGCACAGCCCCTATCCCAATGCCGCAAAGGCGTTCCTGCAATTCATGATGGAAAAGGAACAATACGAGCCGTGGCTCAACGCCAACTCCGGCTACTGGTCGCAGCCGCTTGCCGCCTATACCGACGCCGCGGTCTGGTCCAGCGACCCCAAGGTCTCGATCTTCAAGAACACCATGCAGAGCACCTATTACGATGGCTACAAGGGGCCGATTTCGACCGCAACCGGTGCGGTCAGCGCCGACTACGTGCTGATCCAGATGTGCGCCGCGGTCGCGACAGGTGCCCAGACCCCGGAGGCCGCCGCCGCGGAGGCGGAGCAGCGTGCGAAGCGGTACTTCCGGCGCCAGGGCCGGTAGCGGCGCCAGCGATTGACACGCCGTCATTCCGGGATGCTGCGTAAGCACCAGACCCGGAATCTCGAGATTCCGGGTTCGATGCTTCGCATCGCCCCGGAATGACCTTGAAAGTCAGACCTGCACAGGGACCCGATGTCCGTAACCACACTTCTATCGCGCGGCGTGGCGCTCCGCCAACCGAACTGGATCGCGCGCCTGTTCGACTACAAGCCGTTCCTGATCGTGATGTGCCTTGCGCCGGCGATCGGGCTGCTGACGGTGTTCCTCACTTACCCGCTCGGCCTCGGCGTCTGGCTTGCCTTCACCGACACCACGATCGGCCAGCGCGGCATCTTCATTGGCCTGGAGAACTTTCAGTATCTGCTGAAGGATTCCCTGTGGTGGAACGCGGTGTTCTACAGCGTCTTCTACACGGGAATAGCGACCATCGGGAAATTCGCGCTCGGCTTCTGGCTGGCGCTCCTGCTCAACAACCACTTCCCGCTCAAGAGCCTGTTGCGCGCCATCGTGCTGTTGCCGTGGATCGTGCCGACGGTGCTGTCGGCGCTGGCGTTCTGGTGGATCTACGATCCGCAGTTCTCGATCATCTCCTATCTGCTGGTCGATGTGCTGCACATCCGCTCGACCAACATCGACTTCCTCGGCACGCCCTGGCCGGCGCGCTTCTCGCTGATCGCAGCCAACATCTGGCGCGGCATTCCGTTCGTAGCGATCTCGCTGCTGGCGGGCCTGCAGACCATCTCACCCTCGCTCTATGAAGCCGCAATGCTGGATGGCGCCACCGCCTGGCAGCGCTTCCGCTACATCACGCTCCCGATGATGATGCCGATACTGGCGATCGTGATGACGTTCTCGACCATCTTCACCTTCACCGACTTCCAGCTCGTCTATGCCATCACCCGCGGCGGTCCGGTCAATTCCACGCACCTGCTGGCGACGCTGGCGTTCCAGCGCGGCATCGCCGGCGGCGAGCTTGGCGAAGGTGCAGCGATCGCGGTCTCGATGATCCCGTTCCTCGTGTTCGCGACGTTGTTCAGCTACTTCGGCCTGGCGCGCCGCAAATGGCAGCAGGGAGAAGCCAATGACTGACGTAGCTGCCCAATCCACCAACGTCGCCAGCGCCACGCCGGACACCATGGCGTGGGATTCCCGCGCGCGGCGGGTGATGATGATCTACCTGCCGCTGGCTTGCTTCGTGCTGATCCTGCTGTTTCCGTTCTACTGGATGGCGATCACCTCGTTCAAGCCGAACGCGGAGCTTCTGAACTACAAGCAGCACAATCCGTTCTGGATCTCCTCGCCGACGCTGGCGCACATCAAGCATCTCTTGTTCGACACCGCCTATCCGACCTGGCTCAAGACCACGATGTTCGTGGCGATCGGCTCCACCTTCCTGTCGCTGTTCGCTTCGACGCTCGCAGCTTACGCGATCGAGCGCTTGCGCTTCCGCGGCAGCCCCTATGTGGGCCTCGGCATCTATCTCGCCTATCTGGTGCCGCCCTCGATCCTGTTCATTCCGCTAGCCACCGTGATCGTGCAGTTCGGCCTGTTCGACTCGCCGATGGCGCTGATCCTGGTGTATCCGACCTTCCTGGTGCCGTTCTGCACCTGGCTCTTGATCGGCTATTTCAAGTCGATCCCCTATGAGCTCGAGGAATGCGCGCTGGTCGATGGCGCCACTAGGCTGCAGATCCTGCGCCGGATCACGCTGCCGCTCGCGGTGCCCGGCCTGATCTCGGCCGGCATCTTCTCCTTCACGCTGTCGTGGAACGAATTCATCTACGCACTCGCCTTCATTCAGAGCGGCGCCAACAAGACGGTGCCGGTCGCGATCCTGACCGAGCTCGTCACCGGTGACGTCTACCAATGGGGCGCGCTGATGGCAGGCTCGCTGCTCGGCTCGCTGCCGGTTGCGCTATTTTACTCGCTTTTCGTGGATTATTACGTGTCGTCGCTGACGGGCGCGGTGAAGGAGTAAGCGTCGGCTATCTGGGGACAGTAAAGTCCACCGGAACGTTGAAGCCCATCGAGCCTTGCGTAATTTCCGGCGGGAACGCCGGAAACGGCGAGGCTCGGCGAACCATCGCAACGGCCTGGGCATCGAGTGCGGCGACGCCAGATGATCCGGTAAGCCGGCTTCCGAGCACCTGCCCACTGCGGCTGATCGTGAAAGACAGCCTGGCCACGCCGGGCTGATTGGCCCCCGCGGGATACTGCTTGAAGCGCATCAGATGCGCGCGGACACGCTGATTATAGGTCGCGACCGCCGAAGCCGTTGCGCCGGCGCTGACCGCGGAGGCGGCCGGTGCCTGGCGTTCGACGCGCGGCGGCGCCGCGGTACGCGGCGCGGGTGTCGAGTCGTTCGGCTTCTTCGCCTCGGGGCGGACGACTTTCGGTTTGACTGGCGTCGGCTTGGCATCCGGCACCGGTTTGGCGGGCTCGGTGGCCGGCTTCATTTCCAGCTTTTGCTCGGGCGGCGCCAACACCTCAGGGTTTTCTTGCGGCGGGGTCGGCGCGATCTGCTCCTCGACCACCTCCTGCTGCTTGACCGGCTCCGGCGGCGAGGCGTCGGCCTGATCCATCAACTGATCCGGGGCGCGTTCCAGCGGCGTCGATTGCGGCGCCGACGATACCGGCGACATGTCCACCATGATTGCCGGCAAGGTGACGCCGGGCTCCGGCTGTGGCCGGCTCCAGTTCATGCCGATCGCAATCACTGCGGCATGGGCAGCCACGATCGCCGCCGCCGAAACTCCCCAGCGCCGGATGACGGCCTGATCGGAGACATCATGCAGGGCGAACGCGTTCATGGCAGTCAAGTGCGGCCGTCGAGGCCGACCAGCGCGATCTTGAGATAGCCGGCGTTGCGCAGGAGGTTCATCACCTCCATCAAATCGCCATAGCTGACGGCCTTGTCGGCGCGCAGATAGATGCGCTCATTCTTGTCGCCCTTGGTGGCGGCATCGATGGTGGCGGTCAGCGTATCGCGTGCGATGATGTCCTCGCCGACGGCAACCGAAAGATCCGGCTTCACCGTGACGAATACCGGTTTATCCGGCCGCGGCGATGGCTCGACGGCGCTGGCGGGAAGATTGACGCCGAGATTGACAGTTGCGAGCGGCGCGGCAACCATGAAGATGATCAAGAGCACCAGCATCACGTCGATGAACGGCGTGACGTTGATCTCGTGAGCCTCGACAAGGTCGTCGCCGCCGCCGCGCGCCCGTCCGCCGACCATGCTACCCAGTTTGGCGCCCATCGCTCACACTCCGTTAGCTCACTCGGCGGCGCGCGCCAGGCGGAACGAACCGCGGTCGCCCTCGCGGCTGATCAGGAGCAGCACCAGCGCCGAGGCATCGCCGAGCAGCGCACGATGGGCTGAAATCGTGCGGGTGAGATGGTTGTAGATCACGACCGCCGGGATCGCCGCGACCAGACCGAGCGCGGTCGCGAGCAACGCCTCCGCAATGCCGGGCGCGACCACCGCGAGATTGGTGGTCTTGGCTTCGGAAATGCCGATGAAGGAATTCATGATGCCCCACACCGTGCCGAACAGGCCGACGAATGGTGCGGTAGCGCCGATGGTCGCGAGCACGCCGGTGCCGCGGGCGATCTGCCTGGACATCGCCGCCTCGACCCGCTCCAGCCGCAGCGCGACCCGTTCCTTGAGGCCGTCGTCGAAATGACCGCCGGAGAGACTGGCCTCGCGCGCGGCAGACTGGATGATCTGCGCCACCGCATCGTTGCCGCCGCGGGTTTCCTGCTCAGCCTTGGCCAGCACCGTATCGGCTTCCAGCATGGTCAGCCGCCGCTTGGCGGTCGCCGTCTTGCGGCCGATTTCGATGGTCTTGGCCAGCCAGATCGTCCACGTCACCAGAGAGGCGAAGGCCAAGCCCACCATGACCGCCTGCACCACCACGTCCGCATTCACGAACATGTTCCAGGGCGACAGGTTGCGCGGCAGCAGCGCAACATCGGTGGCGGCGAGCGCCGCGCCCGGCATTCCGGCCACGCCGGCAACGCAGCACCAACGGATCATAACGTCCAGCACTGTTCGCTGCATGATCGTCTCCCGGGCTGACAATGCGAATCGCTTAGGTCGCGCGGGCGGACGCGATCCTTTCCGCCAATGCATGAAAGCGCTGCAACTGGTCGGCGCGCAGCGCGCGCTGCTCGTCGCGACCGACAAACACCTTGAACATGATGCCACCGTCGACGTTGATGAACGCGATGAAGGCCGACGACTTGCCCATGAAGGGCCGCTCGACAAAAGCGATGGCTCCGCAGCGCTCGTGCCGGAGATGGCCGTGCAGCCCCTTCGGTTGCATCAGGTTGAAGTAGCCGCGGCCGACCTCGCCCGCTGGGATGGCGCCGGTGAACTCGAAGATCGCATCGTCGGTGTGGACGATCAGCGTCACCTCGCCCCATTGCGCGACGTCGTTCATCGCGGCGGCGAATTCGCTGCCAGAACCGAAACGCACCATCGTGTCAGGCAGTGCTTCGAGCACGGCGCGCGGGGTGACCTTGCGGTCCCGCGCCACATCCTCGATCACCGCGCCCGGATTTTCCGCCATATGCGCCTTGAGATCGGCAAGGTCCGTGCTCAGCATGGCACCCTCCCCGTCAAGCGGCGGCGCTGGATTTGCGCTCGCTCAGGATCACCTCGAATCCTTCGAACTTGGGATGGCCGAGGTAGAGGCTTTCGCCGGTCTTGTTGTCGGCGCGGGCATGCGCGCGGCGGAACTCTTCCGATTTGGTCCAGGCTTCGAACGCCGCCTTGCCGACCCAGACCGTATGCGACGAATACAGCGTGTGATCCTCGGCAACGGGCCCCTTGAGCAGGTGAAACTCGACGAAGCCGGCCATGTTGCTGAGATAGGACTCGCGCGAGCGCCAGACATTCTCGAAGGCCGCTTCAGAGCCAATCTTCACCTGGAACCGGTTCATCGCGATAAACATTTGAAATCTCCTTGGCTTAGTTGCTGGGGTGCGCCTGGCGTACCGTTTGAGTTGGTTAAAAGCATGAACGCGCCGAAGCCGCGCTGGAGCATCAGCGCGGCCCGGTGCCGTTGGAGGTGATGGTCTCACCCGAGACCGCGGATTCTTCGTGTCAGGTTCCTCCGAAATGATATCTGAGACCGCCCTTGAAGACGATGCCGGCGCCGGCGCTGGCCCATTTAACGTCGTTCTGCGTGTCGCCCGTGCTCCCGACCGGAATGGCATACGGACGATAGTACTGGTTGAGGAGGTTCTCGACTGAGAAGTTAAACGTGAGGTCCCGCGTGGGCTGGTACTGCAGATAAAGGTTGACGAGGTCGTACGAGGTTGCCGGCGTGTAGGTCGGAGGAAGGTTCGTGTTTGCGATCGCCGACGTCCACAGCATGGAAAGAATGAGCGTCCTGTCGAGCAACCGAACACCGGCCGTCGTCGTGATCTTCTGCGGCGGCACAGTGTACAGTCCAAACCCCGTCTGCAGGTTCTTGCCATCCTGGAAGGAGCCAGAGATGCCTGCGTACCAGAGGCCGGCGTCATACATCGTCTCGGCCTCGAAGCCCTGGATTCTTGCGGAGGCGACGTTCTGATACTGCAGGAAGGGCAGGACGGTAATCCTTGGCGCGGGTGGTGGGCCGGTCGGCACCGTCAGCGGCGTACCAAAGGCAACCTGGTCGATGAAGTCGGTGATGTCGTTGCGGAAGAAGTTGATCTTGCCGCGGAAGCTGTCGCCGGCGATGAACAGATCGTTCTTCCGGATGTTGAAGCCGATTTCCTTGTTCTTGCCGACCTCGGGACGCAGGTTCGGATTAGGCACGAAACAGAAGGTCGAGTCGGCGCCCGGACCCGGCGTCCCCGATGGGCAACGGAAGAACGAATCGTTGATCGTAGCGCCGGCATGCGGACCGTTGACCAGCGTCTCCGTGATCGACGGAGCGCGGTAGCCTTCTGCATAACTGGCATACGGCGTCACCACCGCCACCGGCATCAAGGCGACCGTGATCTTCGGCGACAGCCGGTCACCCCCTGCGGATGTCGCCCCTGATTCCAGGCTGTAGTTGTCGTAGCGAAGTGCGCTGATCGTCTCCAGCAGGTTGCTGTATGTCGCCTTCCACTGGACAAATCCGCCGGACACCGTACGCCTTCCACCTGGAGTCGTAACGTCCGACGTACCGCGCCGGTCGGCAGTCTTCACGTTGTCCTGGAACGCATCGGCGCCGTAGGTGACCGCATGGTACCAATCCGCATACTCGAATCGTGAGGTGTTGTGCGCGTCGAAACCGACCGTATCGAGCAGATAACCTCGGTTGTCACCAATGCAGCCGGAGACCGCATTGCCCGGCACGCCGCCACAAAATGCGGAGGGAGTCGTGCTGGTGTGACGCGTCTTGATCTGATCGTTCTCGGTGCGATTCCAATAGACCTTCGCATCCCAGTCGAACACCTTGTCGTCCGGCTGCGAATATTTCCAGCCGAGGGTCGTCGTGTAGTTCTTGACGTCGGTATGATAGATCGACGTGCCGTTGAGGTTATTGGTCCCGTTTGGATTGGTTGAGTTGGGATCACCGGCGCGCCGCGGCGGCTGGCCCACGTTGTAAAGGTCTTCCTGGAATATCGTGCCCAGCTTGATTTCGTGTCCGTCAGCAGGACGCACCGTCACCTTGGCGAGGCCGGCGGTAAGCCGGTTTCCGGTATTGGCGACTTCGAAACCCGTGCCGTCCTTGTAGCTTTCCTGCGTGCTGTAGGTGCCGCCGGCGAACACATCGACATTCGGATTGACGTGAACACCGCCAAAGACCGAGCCCAGGGCACGGCCATAGTTTGTGCCGAGAATGGTTTTGGCGTCCACACCCCAACGCTCGCCCGGACGCACGACGTCTTCGATGTCCTTGGTGCGGAACGACGCCACGCCACCGATCGCGCCCGAACCGTAGATGTTGGCCGTCGGACCGCGCACGATGTCGATGCTGCTGACCAGTTCCGGGTTAAGGAAGAAAGAACCGTTCGCGAAATGGCCGGTGCGCTGATAGTTCTGCCGTGCGCCATCGACGACCACGGCAACGCGACCAAAATCCTGCAAGCCGCGAATGTTGATCGAGGTCGACGGCTCATCGCCGCGATCCTGCACCCAGACACCGGGAATATTGTAGAGGAGACCGCCGAGCGTGCTGGCCTGGCGACCCTGAATCTGCTCCAGCGTCACCACGCTGACGGGAGCCAGCGCGTCGATGGCGCGTTCTTCGGTCTTCGAAGCCGCGACAGTGATGGTATCAAGCGACTGCACTGGCACCGCACCGATCTGCGCCATCGCATTCATGACAGGCGCCGGGGCCTGCGCTTCCTGCCGTGGTTTGGCCTGGCTGCGCTTGCCCTGCTTCTGTTTCTTCTGCTCGGGTGTGCGCGTGACCGTCTCCGCTTCGAGCGCCTGCGTGAACGCTGCGGTTGATGACAATAACGCAAATGAAAATGCCGACGCGCCCAAAACCAAGGCGCGCGAATGCCTAGCCCCGAAAGCCATACTGCCCCAACTGTTATTTGCCTATTGGGCTGGCTGGCGGGCGCCGGTGATGAGGCGGCTGCTTGCTGGCTACCAAACTTCGTCGCGACCGGGCACCCCCGCTCGTATCGCGTCCATCTTGGTTACGCCGCGGTACGGAACCGGTCAATAATGCCACCGCGCACTTTATATCAATTGTAAAGTGCAGCGGTTGGATTGCGGCTCCGCCCAATTATACATGCGTGGATCGATTGAATTTTTCGGGGCACCAAAGCACAAAATGTCCGCGACAACAGGAGACAAGCTCGGAAGCACCCGGACGCAAGCCGGCAATCCCGCTTCCGCAGCCAGATCGCTTGCCATCAGCGGCAACCGGATCGACAGCCGCGAACTGTTCGCCACCGAGCGCGAAATCATCATCGCGCATGGCGAGGAGCATTATCGCCTGCGCCTGACGTCGCAGAACAAGCTGATCCTGACGAAGTGACCTACCTGGTGAACCGGAAATGACAGTTTGTCGCACGCTTGCAGTGTCAGCCGCCATGGGCTGTTTCCTGCTCGGCGGCGTCGCGCTCGCTGCGGGCGTTACGGTGCATGATGCCCATGATCGCGACGTCACGATCGCAGACCCCGCGCGGATCGTCTCGATCGGCGGCGCGATCACGGAAATTCTCTATGCGCTCGGTTTCGAGGATCGCCTCGTCGGCGTCGACTCGACCAGCCTCTATCCGGCCGCGGCGCGCGAGAAGCCGGATGTCGGCTACATGCGCCAGCTTTCGGCCGAGGGCGTGCTCGGGCTCAACCCCTCCCTGGTGCTGGCGGCGCAAGGCTCCGGGCCGAAGGAAACCATCGACGTGCTGGAAGCCGCCAAGGTGCCGCTGGTGCTGGTGCCGGACACGTTTTCGGAAGCAGGCCTGCTCGACAAGATCAAGCTGGTCGGCCACGCCATGGACGCGGACAAGCGGGCCGAATGCCTGACCGCGGCGGTGTCGGACGATCTGGCGCAACTGCGCGAGCTGCGCGCCAAGGTGACGAAACCGGTGCGCGTGATGTTCGTGATGTCGCTGTTGAACGGCCGGGCGATGGCCGCCGGAAAGAACACCGCGGCAAACGAGATCATCGCGCTTGCCGGCGGCGTCAATGCCATCGACAGCTATGAAGGCTACAAGATCATCAATGACGAGGCGATCGTCGCGGCGAAGCCCGACGTGGTGCTCTCGATCCAGCGCGGCAAGGATTCGCTGGATGCCGAAACCGTATACGTCCATCCGGCCTTTGTGCTGACGCCGGCTGCGGCCAACAAGGCCTTCATCTCGATGGAAGGCCTCTATCTGCTCGGCTTCGGGCCGCGCACGGCGGCCGCCGCCCGCGATCTCTCGATCAAACTCTATCCGGCGCTGGCGCCGCAGGCCGAGAAATTCAAGCCTGCGGCACTTACCGCCGATTGCCGGAAATGACCGTTCTGACCGAGGGTAGCGCCAAGCGACGCAGCGGATACGCGTTGCGCCCTCCGGCCTCGCTGACCCTCACCTGCCTGTTCGCCGCGCTGGCCGGCGCGGCGCTGATCGCGCTGACGGTAGGCGCTGCCGGCATTCCGCTGGCGCGGCTGCCGGCTGCACTCCGCCTGTGGGGCGAGGCTTCTGCAGGTCCGAGCCTCGCGCGTGACCAGCTCGTGGTGTGGTCGATCCGGATTCCACGGATCGGCGCGGCCGCGATGATCGGCGCGCTGCTCGCGGCATCGGGGGCCATCATGCAGGGGCTGTTCCGCAACCCCCTCGCCGACCCCGCACTGGTCGGCGTTTCCTCCGGCGGCGCGCTGGCGGCAGCGGCTGCGATCGTCTTCACCGACAGCCAGATCGGCCAGAACTTCCGCTTCATGCAGCATCATTTGCTGCCGATCGCAGCCTTCGCTGGTTCGCTCGCGACCACCGTCATTCTTTATTCGATCGCGAGCCGCTCCGGGCGGACGTCGATCGCGATTTTCCTGCTGGCCGGCATTGCCATCGCCGCGATCGCCAATGCCGGGGTCGGGCTCCTTGTGTTCATCGCCGACGATCGCCAGTTGCGCGACATCACGTTCTGGCTATTGGGCTCGCTGAGCGGCGCGACCTGGCCCAAGCTCGCCACGCTGGCGCCGGTGCTGGGATGTGCCGCGATCGCCTGCCTCTCGATTGCGCGTGGGCTCGACGTGCTGGTGCTCGGCGAGGCCGAGGCGTTCCATAGCGGTGTCGACGTCGAACGGCTGAAGCGGATTTCGATCGTGCTGGTATCGGCGATGACGGGCGTGGCGGTTTCGGTCTGCGGCGTCGTGGGCTTTATCGGCATCGTGGTGCCGCATCTGTTGCGGCTGGTGATCGGGCCGGCGCACCGGTTGCTGTTACCCGCTTCCATGCTGCTGGGCGCGGTGCTGCTGGTGGGCGCCGATACGCTGGCCCGCACCATCGTGGCGCCCGCGGAAATGCCGATCGGCATCCTGACCGCAGCAATCGGTGCGCCGTTCTTTCTGGCGATGCTGCTCCGCCAGCGCGGGCTGGTTTCGCTATGACCGCCATTCTCGAAGTGCAGTCGGCTTCAATGGTCGTTGGCGGCGCCACGCTGGTCGACGGCATCGATCTTTGCGTCGCCCCCGGCGAAATGGTCGCGATCGTCGGCCCCAACGGCGCCGGCAAATCGACGCTGCTGCGGATGCTATCAGGCGATCTCCGCCCGACGCGCGGCCAGATCAGGCTGAAGCAGCGCGACATCCAAAGCTATCCGCCGCGCCTTCTCGCTTTTCACCGCGCGATGCTGTCGCAGCATGTCAACGTCACCTTCCCGTTCACGGTCGAGGAGATCGTCCATATGGGCGCGGGCGACGCCGGCCGCGCCGCCGCCCAGCGGCTGGTCGATGCGGCACTCGGCGAGGTCGATCTGGCGCATTTCAGCCAACGACAATTACCGACGCTCTCCGGCGGCGAACAGCAGCGCGCGCATTTCGCCCGTGTGCTGGTGCAGCTCGCCTGCGGCGAGGCGCAGCATGGGCCGGGCCTCTTGCTGCTGGACGAGCCGACTTCGAGCCTCGACATGCGCCACCAGATCGACCTGGTGGAAACCGCGAAGCGGCGCGCGCAGAACGGCACGGCTGTTATCGCTGTGCTGCACGACCTCAATCTCGCCATGCGCTTCGCCGATCGCATCGTGCTCTTGCATCGGGGTAAGCTCGCCGTCGATGGCGGTCGCAGCGATGCGATCACGGCCGAGACCATCCGCCGGATCTTTGAGGTCGATGTGAAGATCGACTATACCGACGCCGGCGTGCCGTTCCTGCTGCCGCAGACCATGCGGCCGGCTGCAGCGCAGTAACGCCTGAACCGCAGCCTTATCCAACGCCGTTACGCGGCTTTCACAAAACTGTCAGCCGGCTGTAACAGCGGCTGCGCAAGACACACCGCATCGCCATTCAACAGGAGATCCGCCATGCGCGTGTCATTGCTCTGCTCCGTCGCGTCCATGTTTCTGGCCGGCGCCGCCTTCGCTCAAGGTGAAGGCGAGTTTCCCGCCACGCTGAAGGGCCACGCCGTGCTGCCGGCGCAAACCTTTATCAACGCGCCCGCCGATGCGCCTGACGATCTCAAGACATCAGGCAAATACACTACCGGCCGCCGCGTCGACACTGTGGGCACCGTGATGGGCAAGTCCTACGAACGCCCGACCGGCGTTTCGCTGCCGTTCAAGGGCCAGCCGCTGCAGGGCCATTCCGGCATCAAGGTGATGCCGGATGGCTCGTTCTGGGTGCTCACCGACAACGGCATGGGCTCGCGCTACAACTCGGCCGACTCGATGCTGTACCTGAACCGGCACAAGATCGACTGGGCGAGCGGCAAGATCGAGCGGCAGGAAACCGTCTTCCTGCACGACCCCGACAAGAAGGTGCCGTTCCGCATCCTCCATGAAGACACTGCCAAGCGCTATCTCACCGGCGCCGACTTCGACACCGAAGGTTTTCAGGTCATCGGCGACACCTTCTGGATCGGCGACGAGTTCGGACCCTATGTGCTGAAGGCCGATAAGACCGGCAAGGTCCTGGCGGTGTTCGACACGACCGCCGACGGCAAGCCGGTGCGCTCGCCCGATCATTGGTCGGTGCAGTCGCCTGCAGCTCCAGGCGCGAGCTACACCACCGTCAACCTCCGCCGCTCCAAGGGCTATGAAGGTTTTGCCGGCTCGAAGGACGGCAAGTTCCTCTACGGCCTGCTCGAGGGGCCGCTGTGGGATGCCGAGAAGAAGGACTTTGAGAAGGTCGATGGCAAGGAAGCCGCGCGGATCCTCGAATTCGACGTCGCGGCCGAAAAATTCACCGGCCGCTATTGGCACTATGTGTTCGAGCAGAACGGCAACGCCATCGGCGATTTCAACATGATCGACGCGACGAGCGGCCTGATCATCGAGCGCGACAATGGCGAAGGTACCGCCGACAAGGCTTGCCCGGCCGGCCAGCGCGGCGAGAACTGCTTTGCGGACCTCGCCAAATTCAAGCGCGTCTACAAGATCGAGCTCTCCGACGCCAATATCGGCAAGCCGGTGCGCAAGATCGCCTATGTCGACCTGATGAAGATCAAGGATCCCGACAAGAAGGCGCGCAAACCGCTCAATGACGGCGTGCTGACCTTTCCGTTCTTCACCATCGAGAACGTCGAGCGCGTCGACGAGACGCATATCATCGTCGGCAACGACAACAATCTGCCGTTCTCGTCGAGCCGCGATCCCAACAAGGCTGACGACAACGAGTTCGTGCTGCTGGAGGTGCGGGAATTCTTGAAGGCGAAGTAGGTCATCTCCTTCTCCCCGCCCTTCGCGGGAGACTTGACTCCCTCTCCCCGCGAATAGCGGGGAGAGGGAACAGAGAAGAGCTCTACGGCATCACCGTCTTGCGCCGCCCGATCGCATCGGATCGTGACATCCACTCCGGCAGCGGCGCACCATCCCGATGCCGTCCGCCGGCGCAAGCTGCGGCCCAGGCGGCGACGGCGCCGAGCAGAATCGCGGTCGCGACCGAGAAGGCGAGAATGATGCTGCTGCGCCGTGATCGCGTAATCGCAGTCTTGGCGCTGGCGACGACGCTATCGACGCGCCGCTCCGCATCCGGCGCGGAAAGGCCCGTAAGGGCGCCGACCTGCTGAATCAGATAGGTGCGGTCGTCGGCGCTGAGCCCGCTGTGGCTGGACGTGGTGAGCAGGATGCGCCCTGCTTCGGCCCGCTCCGCGCTAAGATCGACATTGGGTGCTCGGCGACCGGCGCGAAACAGCCGGTCCAGCTCATAGCTCAACAGCGGCTCTGCCGTACCGGCCTGCGCAGAACTGCGCATCGAGGGCGTCCGGCTGATCGTGGCCACGCTCACCAGAGCTGCGAGCAGCACTCCCAGGATCACGGCGAGGGACCAGACGCCCAGGCCATGGACGCCGTCTGCCCGTTCAGTGTCCTCCACGGATGCAGCGGCGGTCGCGGTGCGAACGCGGCCGGCGACATAGCCGCCAAGGCCGAAGCTCACGATGGCCTGCAGGATGAGGTAGATGCCCGACAGGATCGCGAGCGCTGCGGACGCATCGCGCCATGTCGGGGCGGTCGATGTCACGCCGAGACCGATCGTGGCGCCAAACGTCAGCAGCACGGACGAAAGCGCGGTCGCCGCAAACGCGCCAAGCACGATCGGCGACCATTGCAGGAAACGCGGCGCGATATCGCTGCGCACCGCAGGAGAAGCGTTTTCCATCGACCTCTCCATGCGTTAGCGAAGGCCGAAGAAGGACAGAATTGCCAGGATCACGACAATGAGACCGACGAGATAGATGAGCCCATGCATGGCTTTCTCCATGTGCCCCGCCGCCATTTCTCATCGACAATCGGCCGGCATTGGCAAAGTTCCTCCCATTGGCAGGAAAAAGATGCAATCGACGCGGCGCAGCAGAAGTCCTTCGCTCGCTACGAACGCAATGTTCGCTCGTCGACACTTTGCCGGCCGCGCTCGCTTCCCCATATTCAGTGCATACGCGCAAGTACTGGGACCAAGGATTGACCGGGCAGCTCGCACTATTTCCCGAAGACCGGCCCGATGGCCTGCAATACGCGGCCGAATTCATCTCGCGCGAGCTTGAGCGCGAGCTCATTGGCCATGTCTCGGCGTTGCCGCTGCAGCCGTTCCAGTTCGGCGCGTTTGAAGGCAAGCGCCGCGTGGCGTCGTTCGGGTTCCGCTACGATTACACGCTGCAGCGATTGCAGCCGGCCGAGCCGATTCCGGGGTGGCTCGGTCCGCTGATCGAGAAGGTCGAAGCGTATGGCGGGCCCTCGATGCACATCGCGCAGGTTCTCTGCACCGAATACGATCCCGGCGTCGGCATTGGCTGGCACCGCGACAAGCCGCATTTCGGCAGGATCTTTGGCCTGTCGCTCGGATCATCCTGCAAATTCCGGTTTCGCCGGGCGGCAGCCGAAAAATGGCAGCGCTACACGCTCGAGACCGCGCCGCGCTCGCTTTATATGCGGTCCGGCGAGTCCCGCGAGGTCTGGGAACACAGCATTCCTCCGGTCGAGGCGAAGCGCTATTCGATCACGTTCCGCACGATGGCTGACCGAAAGAGCTGACAGAGCGGCTTTCCGTTCTGATAAACTGGCTGCTGATTCAGATACCACAGGAACCGATGGCAAGACGTACCGGCAGCGCCGACCTACCCCTGCACGGCGGGCGCGTACCCGCCTGGCTCGGGGTACGCATGTCCTCGCTCGGCGCGATCATCACCCAGGCGATCGTGCATCATTACGGCCGCGACGAATTCCTGCGGCGGCTATCGCATCCGTTCTGGTTTCAGTCGTTCGGCGCTGTGATGGGCATGGACTGGCATTCGTCCGGCATCACCACCAGCGTGATCGGCGCGCTGAAGCGCGGACTCAAGCCGCTGGAGATTGAGCTTGGGATTCATGTCTGCGGCGGCCGTGGCCAGCACTCCCGCAAGACGCCGGACGAGCTTCGCCTGCTCGGCGAACGCACCGGCTTCGACGCGCCACAATTGGTTCGCGCCAGCCGTCTCGTCGCCAAGGTCGACAGCGCCGCCGTGCAGGACGGTTTTGATCTCTATCTTCACGGCTTTTTCGTTACCGATGACGGCAAATGGACGGTCGTGCAGCAGGGCATGAACGGCGACAAGCGGCAGGCGCGGCGTTACCATTGGCATTCCGAGCAGCTCGAAAGTTTTGTCGACGAACCGCATAGCGCAATCGACGGCCCTCAGCAGGGCGAGATCGTCAACCTCACCGACCACCGCGCCGGGCGGTCGCGCGCGGCGCAGCTTGAGTTGCTGAGCGAGCTGGGGCCGGATGGCATCGCCAATGAACTGGCGATTATCGAACGCAAGGAGCCGACCCAAGCCTTGCTGCCGCATCTGGTGATGCCGGCGCATCATGACGTCAGGTCGACCGATGTCTTCAGCCGCCGCTTGCACGGCGCGCTCGCCGCCGCTGCCGAGCGCGGACCGGTGGATTTTCCGGAATTGCTGCTGACGCCCGGCGTCGGCCTGCGCACGGTGCGTTCACTGGCGATGGTTGCCGAAGTTGTCCACGGTGCGCCGTACCGGTTCAGCGACCCGGCACGTTTCTCGCTGGCGCATGGCGGCAAGGATCGCCATCCCTATCCCGTCCCGATCAAGGTCTATGACGAGACCATCCGCGTGCTGAAGTCGGCGGTGCGGAACGCAAAACTCGGACGCGACGAGGAGATGCAGGCGTTGAAGCGGCTCGATGACCAGTCGCGCCGGCTCGAACGTTCTGCGGAGGGGCCGTCGCTGGACGCGTTCATCGCAGGTGAGCGCGCGGCCTCTCCAGAGCTCGACGGCCGCTCGGTGTTCGGATGGGAAGCGGAGTTGAGCGCGCGCAAGAGCAAATGAGCACGGGCTCTCCCCGCCCTTCGCGGGGGAGAGGGTCGGGGTGAGGGGATCTATCCGCGTACTTACTGCTGAGTGAGTCTGCCGAAGCAGCCCCTCACCCCCGCCCTCTCCCCGTGAAGAACGGGGAGAGGGAGAGGCGCAAGCTCAGCCCGCCGGCACCATCACCACGCCCTTGTCCTTGGGCCAGCGTATCCGCCAGGCGAAGTTGATATCCCTCACCTCGCCGGGCTTGGCCTCGAACGCCCATTCCAGCACGCCGCGTCTGTCGCGGATGTTGCTTGCGGTCGGCGCCGTCGTGGAAGACAGCATCTCGACCTGGATTTCCTCGTTCTCGCTGACCGGCAACTGATCCTCGATCGCGATCCGGATCGGGAAATCATGGCCGTTGCGCACGGTGGTCTTGAACGCGCGCTCGTCGGTCTTCGACGTCGTCACGATCAGGCCGGCCGATCCCTCGTTGCGCTTGAGAACCGCGCGTTCGATCTTGATCTTGTCGTCGGCGCCGAAGCCGAGCCGCACGGTCTCGTCCTTGGCCGCGGCGGCCATCTGCCCGCGGCCGACGAAGACGCCGTCGCGGTAGATCGAGACTCGGCCAGGCAATAGCGGCGCGTCCTCGTTCTGGTTGAAGTTCGCCTCGAGGAATGCGGTCGGGTCTTTCACCGGCGCGGCGCGGACCGCGAGTTCGGGGGCGATGGTTGCGGTGGAAACGCGCAGACTCTTGGCGCCTTCGCTGGCGCCGAGGCTGACGCGACCGGGAATTTTGAACACCACCTGGAAGCCGCTGACATCGGCCGCGGCCTGCTGTTCGTCGGCACGTTCGGCGAGGGATTCCGCCACCTTTGCGGCAGGCGCCGGCGCCGAGCGCAATCTATTATCCATCGCGCCGCTGACGGACGCTTGAGGTCGCGGCGGTTGCGGGTAGTGCACGATCAGCGGATTGAGCTCGGGCGCGCTGCCGCCGCGCGCGGTTCGCATGGTCGACACACTGAGCGCGACGTTCGACCAGTCCTCGCCGGTGGCCTGCGTGATTTCGGCGCGGCGCACCAGTTCGAGCGCGGGCTTGCGGTCTTTCGCGCCGGTATCGAGACGGGCGTCATAGAGCGGCGTCCAGCGCGCACTGCGCACCGCATAGGTCACCCGCAGCGTCGCCTTGGTCGCGGCAGCCGCCGCGAGCTCGATCCGCACCTCCAGCTTGTTCGGCGGCTTCTGGGCCTTGTCCTGCTCGAGGCGCGCGATTTCACGGTCGAGGTCGCGCTGCTTGCGTTCGGCATCGCGGATCGCGGCTTCGGCACTGGCGACTTCTTCGCCAACCGCGGCAAAGGCAGCGCGCCATTCAGATACCGGCCGCGCCTCGCCTTTGTCGCCGATTCCGCCCGGCGCGGCATCCGCAAATCGCTCGGCGAACTTGCGCCGCGCTCTCGCCGCATCGATTACGCCCTGCAGGTTGACGCGCTCGTCCTTCAGCGCCTCGATGCGCTTGTCGAGTTCGGGCAAGTTGACCGGTGGCGCCGCGCGCGGTGGCTTGGCGTCGATCGCGCCGATCGTGAGCTTTGTGCCGGCCTCACCCTCGACCCGCAGCGACGTGGGGTCGAGCGTGAGCGGAAGATCCTTGAGAACAGCGGAATTTTCACCGGCCGGCAGATCGAGCGTGACGAGGCGCGTTACGCTGGCGCCGTCGGGATAGACGGTGACGGCGTCCACCGCCGAGCTCGCGGCGATGTCGGCGGCCTGCGCCTCACCGGCGGCAAGCGCCGTCAGAACGACGAGGCTCGTCGTCAAAAAGCTGTTCGCAATCAATCGCATGGATACCCTCCTGAACCGCCCGCCGGATGGCTGCGGACAAACAACGCCCACCACTCCCGGTCATGAGACGCGGCGAGGAAGGAATCGGTTCGATCGGGATTCGCCGCGGCAGCACCGCGGCGAAAGGCCTTCC
The DNA here is from genome assembly GCF_018398875.1 of Bradyrhizobium sp. sGM-13. GTDB lineage: Bacteria > Pseudomonadota > Alphaproteobacteria > Rhizobiales > Xanthobacteraceae > Bradyrhizobium. Next base: position 71,726 of record NZ_JAGWDK010000011.1, read on the forward strand.
CTGGAAGGAAGGGAATGCGCTTTAAAACGCCAGCGCCTTGGCCTGCTTCACCTGCGGCAGCGCTTGCACCTTGGCAAGCACGTCGGCCGGCACGGGGCCGTCGATCTCAACCAGCGCGATGGCGTCGCCGCCCTGCTTGACGCGGCCGAGATGGAATGTGGCGATGTTGATCTTGGCGTCGCCGAGCAGGCTGGCGAAGCTGCCGATGAAGCCGGGCTTGTCCTCGTTGGTGACATAGATCATCGACTTGCCGAACTCGGCATCGACCCGGATGCCTTTGATGTCGACCAGCCGCGGCTTGCCGTCGTGATAGACGGTGCCGGAAACGGAACGCTCCTGCCGTTCGGTGGTGACGGTCACCGTGATCAGGCTTTCGTAATCGCTCTGCGCCGCGCGTACGATCTCGTCGACGACCATGCCGCGCTCCTTCGCGACGACCGGCGCGGAGACCACGTTGACTTCGCCCAGCATCGGGCGCAGCAGGCCCGACAGCACCGCCGAGGTGATCGCCTTGATCTTCATCTCGGCGACGTGTCCCTCATAGGTGATCTGGACTTTCAGGATGCCGCTCTCGGTGAGCTGGCCCGCGAACGAGCCGAGCTTTTCGGCGAGCTCAATGAACGGCTTCAGCTTCGGCGCTTCCTCCGCCGTGATCGATGGGAAGTTCACCGCGTTCGAAATCGCGCCGGTGAGAAGATAGTCCGACATCTGCTCGGCGACCTGCAGCGCGACGTTCTCCTGCGCTTCGGTGGTGGAGGCGCCGAGATGCGGCGTGCAGATCACGTTGGGATGGCCGAACAGCACGTTCTTGGTGGCGGGCTCCTCGACGAAGACATCGAAGGCGGCGCCGGCGACATGCTTGGAATTCAGCGCATCGAGCAGCGCCTGCTCGTCGACCAGGCCGCCACGGGCGCAATTGATGATGCGAACGCCCTTCTTCATCTTGGCGAGCGCCGCCGCGTCGATGATGTTCCTGGTCTTCTCAGTCAGCGGCGTGTGCAGCGTGATGAAGTCGGCGCGCCTCAGCAATTCGTCGAGCTCGACCTTCTCGACGCCGATATCCTTGGCGCGCTCCGGCGACAGGAACGGATCGAACGCGACGACCTTCATTTTCAGGCCGAGCGCGCGGTCGGCTGCGATCGAGCCGATATTGCCGCAGCCGACCACCCCTAAGGTCTTGCCGGTGATCTCGACGCCCATGAAGCGGTTCTTCTCCCACTTGCCGGCCTGGGTTGAGGCGTCGGCCTGCGGAATTTCACGCGCCAGCGCCAGCATCAAGGTGATCGCGTGTTCAGCGGTCGTGATCGAGTTGCCGAACGGCGTGTTCATCACGATAATGCCCTTGGCGGTCGCCGCCGGAATCTCGACGTTGTCCACACCGATGCCGGCGCGGCCGATCACCTTGAGCTTCTTGGCCCTGTCGATGATCTTCGCGGTCGCCTTCGTCGCCGAGCGGATCGCCAGGCCGTCGTAATTGCCGATAATCTCGGCGAGCTTGTCCTTGTCCTTGCCGAGATTGGGCTGAAAGTCGACCTCGATGCCGCGATCTTTGAAGATCTGGACGGCCGCGGGAGATAGCGCGTCGGATATGAGAACTTTGGGTTTGGTCATCTGAATGTTTCCTTCAGGAAATCGATCGTCGTCCCGGCCGAAGCGCCTCTTGGCGCGTAGAGCCAGGACCCATACTCCGAGCTGATGGTTATGGGTCCCGGCTCGCGCTTCGCTTGGCCGGGACGACGGCCAAATAGGAGGACGAGTTACGCGGCCTTTGGCAGCGCGGCCTTGGTCTCGGCAAACGCCCAGTCGATCCACTGCGTCAGCAGCGCGACGTCGGAGGCTTCTACCGTGGCGCCGCACCAGATCCGCAGGCCCGCAGGCGCATCGCGGTAATAGGCGAAGTCGTAACCGGCAGCTTCCTTCTCCACCAGTGCAACCAGCTTCTTGGAGAACTCGGCCTGCGCGTCGGCGGTCAGCGAGGTGATCGCGGGATCGATGAACTTCAGGCACACCGAGGTGTTGGAGCGGATCGATGCATCCTTGGCCAGGAAGTCGATCCACGGCGTTTTCGCCTTCCAGTCCGACAGCACCTTGGTGTTGGCATCGGCGCGCGCGATCAGGGCCTTGAGGCCGCCGATCGATTTCGCCCAGTTCAAGGCATCGAGATAGTCCTCGACGCACAGCATCGACGGCGTGTTGATGGTCTCGCCCTCGAAGATGCCCTGGTTGAGCTTGCCGCCCTTAGTAAGGCGGAAAATCTTCGGCAGCGGCCAGGCCGGCTTGTAGGTCTCGAGCCGCTCCACCGCGCGCGGTGAGAGGATCAGCATGCCGTGCGCGGCCTCGCCACCCAGCGCCTTCTGCCAGGAGAACGTCACCACATCGAGTTTTGCGAAATCGAGTGCTTGCGCAAACGCAGCCGACGTCGCGTCGCAAATCGTGAGGCCTTGGCGGTCCGCGCTGATCCAGTCGGCGTTCGGCACGCGCACGCCTGAAGTCGTGCCATTCCAGGTGAAGACGATGTCGGAATCCGGATCGGCCTTGCTCAGATCGGGAAGATCGCCATAGCCGGCGTGCAGCTTGGTGACGTCCTTGAGCTTCAATTCCTTGACGATGTCGCTGACCCAGCCCTCGCCGAAGGATTCCCAGGCGATCGTGGTGACGGGGCGCGCACCAAGCAGCGACCACAACGCCATTTCGACCGCGCCGGTATCGGACGCCGGCACGATGCCGATCTTGTAGTCGGCCGGCACTTCCAGCACTTCGCGCGTCAATTCGATCGCAAGCTTGAGCTTAGCCTTGCCGAGCTTCGCGCGGTGCGAGCGACCGAGGGCTGCGTCCTTGAGATTTTGGGGATTCCAGCCGGGGCGCTTGGCACAGGGGCCGGAGGAAAAATGCGGCACGTTCGGCCGCGCAGCGGGCTTCGCTACGGTCATGAATCTATCCTTCCAGATAGTAAGCCTCCCGTTGGGGGGAGGTGTCCCGCCGCGGTCATTAGGGGAATCGGGCTCGATCGTCAAGAAGCTTCGGGGGCTTCACGCTCGATTGATGGCGCCTCGTCCACGCAGGGAGCCGGCTCCTGCTGCAGAAGTTCGGCGGCATCGATGACCAGTTTGGCGGCCTCTTGCCGGCTCGAGACCTTCAAAATGCTGGTGTCCCCTGCCTGCACGACTTCCGATCCGGACAATCGAATATTTTTTCATTGGAAATCCCCGCCCACAGCCCCATGGGAGAGCCCGGCATAGCGGAGACGTTCCGGTCCGTAAAATCACGGACGTATGCGTAGTTTATCGCTTGTTAACCGGATCGCACAGTGACGACTACCTCAGGCATTCGTCGCAAGCGCGCTTCAACCGCGGTTGGCTGATCTTTATTCTGACGCGTTTTCTTGGCGCGAACCGGATGCCATCCCGGATCAAGTCCGTGGCAGGCGAAAACGCTATGGCTGTCAAAATCGCAAGGTCATGCCGACATGGCTGCGCGCAAAGCCGAGCCGCTCGTAGAACCGCTGCGCGTCGACACGGGTGTGATGCGTCAGCAATTCGACCAGTCTGCATTCCCTCGTGCGCGCTTCCACAATCGCCCACTGCACCATTTGCTCGCCGATGCCGCGGCCGCGGCAATGGCTGGCGACGCGGACATCCTCGATCAGGCCACGCGATGCGCCCTGCGAGCTCAGCCCGGGCAGAATGCATAGCTGCAGGCAACCGACCACGGCGCCCCCGCCGTCCTCGGCGACGACGAGAAGGATGTTCGGGTCGAGCTGCAGCCGTTCAAAGGCCGTGAAATAGGATTGCGGCAGTGGGTCTTCGATCCGCTCACGCGCACCGCCGAGCGGATCGTCCGCCAGCATGGCGATTATGATGCCGACGTCCTCGCGGCGCGCGGGGCGGATGGTGACCTCCGGGATGGCAGACATGACGCATTCCGGTGAAGTCAGCGCGCCGGCGCAAGGACGAGAAATTTCTCGGTCTCGCCGATCCAGCGGCGCACCGCGGCGTAGCCATCGAGATGGAAGCCGCCTTCGTGCGCCACGCGGGTATAGGCCAGTAGCGATATGTCGGCGAGCGTGACGGCATCGCCGACCAGGAACGGCGTCAGCGCAAGCTGGTGCTCCATCCGCGCCAGCGCCGCATAGCCGCGCTTGACCTTTTCAGGGTCAAGATCGGAGGCCGGCTTCTTCAGGTAGAACATCTGGAAGCGGCAGACGGCGATGTAGGGCTCGTGACTATATTGTTCCCAGAACAGCCACTCGTCCATCTTCGCTTCCGCGAACGCGTCCTGCGGAATGAGACGAGAACCGCGGGCGAGATAGCGGATGATGGCGTTGGATTGCGCCAGCGTGCGGCCGTCGTCGAGTTCGATCGTCGGAACCTGGCCGGCGCCATTGCGCTTGAGAAATTCCGCCGTCCGCGTCTCGCCCTTGAGCGTATCGACCGCCATCCAGGTGTAGGGCAGCGCGAGATGGTCGCATACCCACTTCACCTTCAGACAATTGCCGGAATTGGTATCGCCGTAGATCTTCATGCGCCGCCCTCGTTAGGGCGATAGTGCAACAGGCGGCGGCAATTCTGTCAACGGCGCCGGAGCGGCGCCGCCGTGGCGGGATCAGAATTTGTAGCCGAGGCCAGCGCGGACCGTGTTGATGGTGGTATCGACGCTCGAAGTAAACCGGAGATACTCCCACTCGGCGCGAAGGAAAAGGCCCGCGTATAGCATCACATCGACGCCGACACCGCCGGCGAAACCGGTGATGAAATGAGAGTTGGCGTTGTCCGTCAGGCTACCACCTCCCGAGTAGTTGGGCAGCGGTGGAATGGCCGAGCCGACATATTGATAGTTGGCGGCATAATCGGCCCTGCGGTTGATATTCGCCTGCCCCATTGCAATGCCGGCAAATCCATAGGGCAAGAAGTTGTCGATAGCGTATCCGCCGCGCACCCGCAGCGAGCCGTAATCGGTGACTTTCATCGACGCGCTCGAGGATATCGCAACGGTGGACACATAGTCGGCCGGATACTGAAACGAGCGGGCTTGCGCGCCGCTGTTGGCTCCAAAAAAATTGCCATGGGTGTAGTTCAGTTCGATGGCGACGACGGCTTCGGTCCACTGCCAATTATACCCGATGAACCCGCCAAAGCCGCTATTTTGCATATGGGCCTTGCCGTGCACCGGCCACCTCGAGATGCTGAACTCCGATTCCAGATCGAGATTGTTCATGAGCTTGGCGAGCAAGTCCTGGCCGGAATTGGTGAAGTCCATGTCCGCCGCGCCGTGAGAAGCGTGGCCACCGATATAGCCGCCGCCCCAGTTGACGTTGCTTGCGCTCAGTCCGTCGGTGAAGCTGCCGCGGAGAAACGGCATATCAGCCGCCTGCGCACCACTTACCGCTCCACACATCACCGCAACCAATAAAAAACGACGCATCGCAACGCTCCATCGCCCCACTCTGAACTTGCGCTGATCATCGCCTGTTAACCTTAACCAATGGTTGTCGAGAACTCAGATTGGCGCAATCTTGTCGGAAAGCCGACGCATTTTTCTCATCGCGCCGCAGTTGCGCTGGCATCGCGCGCAAGCAAAACGGCGCGGGAAGAGCTCCCGCGCCGTTTGCAAATGTTAACGAAAGAAGGCCGCGATTAACCTTTCCGGATCAGCGGCGGCGGCGCGTAGACCTGCGGAGATTCCAGATTCCAACGCACGCCGAGCTTCAGATCATGCGAGGTGATATCCTTGAACTTGAAAACATTGTTGGTGGTTACCCCGGTGTAGTCCGAGAGGATGCCGGTTTGTCCTTCACCCAGATTGACATAACTGTAGGCAAGTTCGAGCACGAGATTCGGATTGACGTTATAGGCAAGACCAGCGTGGGCTGCCCACGCGAAATTCCACTTCGAGCCGGTCGGCGCGCTCGCGAAACTCGTCGTTGTGAATGGCAGGTTGTTCGTTCCCGTATCCGTAAAATTCGAGATCGTCACGCGCGCGCCCCCGACGCCGGCACCGATGAACGGGGTAATGCACCACCAAGTGCCGAGATCGACATAGGCATTGGCCATCACCAGCCACTCGGACTTGCTGCCACCGTAATTGTCGATCCCACTATAAGCGATGCCGCCGGCAGTTCCGGTGAAGCGGTCGGTCGCTTTAAAATTGGCGTTGCCACGATACTGCCCGGTCACGTCAGCACGGAACCAATTGTTGAGCCGGTACCCGACACCGATTCCATAGATGCCTGCAGTGTCGAACGCAGACTGCTGCTCGAACGATGTCAGCTCCGAATAGGCGGATTCACGGCCATAGTGAACGTCCTTCACTTTCTGATTGCTGAAGCCGATGTCGCCGCGCAGATACCAGCCGCCGAAATCCTCGACCACCGGGGCCGGAGCGTACGGAGGGGGCGCAATCGCCATGTCGGCAGCAAACGCCGCCTGGGACAACAAAGTGGCCGCACCGGCGGCAATGAAAGACTTAACGCTACGCATGGGGTCGTCCTTTTGTCCGGTGAGGCTGACTGCAAAGGGCCCCACTTCAAAAATCCACGGACGGACGATGACATTAAATGCTTAAACGGCGCTTAACCCTAATTTTTAAGGTTGACAATCTCTGACTTTTTTCACGGCGCCGCTTGCGACGCGAGTCTCGATGCATTTGCACACGACACATGAGGTGAAAGCGCCATACATCCTAACGGTATATTGAGAATCCGCGTGCTGCCGCGCCGTTAAGACTTTGTTGATGCGGCGAGCTACGCGCTCGCCTCGCGGTAACTCGTCAGCGCACGTGCTTTGGCATCTTCGGCAGGAACACCGCGAGCAGGCCGAGCGCGGGCAGGAATGCGCAGAGGTGATAGACGAAGGCGATGCCGGTGTGGTCGGCAAGCTTGCCGAGCACCGCCGCGCCAACTCCGCCGATGCCGAAGGCCACGCCGAAGAACACGCCGGAGATCATTCCGAAGCGATGCGGCATCAATTCCTGCGCGAACACGATGATGGAAGACGTCGCCGACGAGATAATTAGGCCGATCAACACCGTCAGCACCGCGCTGCCGACGAGGCCGGCATAGGGCAGCGCCAGGGTGAACGGCAGCGCGCCGAGGATCGAGAACCAGATCACGTATTTGCGCCCGAAGCGATCGCCGAGCGGCCCGCCGAAAAATGCGCCCACCGCATTGGCGGCAAGGAACAGGAAGAGATAGAGCTGGGCTGCCTGAGTCGACACCTGAAACTTTTCGATCAGATAGAAGATGTAGTAGCTCGACAGGCTCGACACGTAGAGCTGCTTGGAGAATAACAGCGCAACCAGCACCGCGAGCGCGATTCTGACGCGCCGGGAATCCGGCAGGTCCGGATGACGATCCACTGCCGCCGCTTTCTTCGTCGTGATCTGCGGCTTGTACCAAACGCCGATCCGCCACAGGATCACGATCGCCAGAAACGCGATCGACGAGAACCAGGCGATCGAGGGCTGGCCGAACGGCACCACGATCAGCGCCGCCAGCACCGGTCCCATCGACGTGCCGAAACTGCCGCCGAGCTGAAACACCGATTGCGCGAAGCCGTAGCGTCCGCCGGAAGCCAGCCGCGCGATCCGCGCCGACTCCGGGTGAAACACCGCAGACCCCAGTCCGACCAGCGCCGCCGCGATCAGGATGATCGGATAGAGATGCGCGACGCTGAGCAATAGCAAGCCGAAGAACGTGAAGCCCATGCCGATCGCAAGCGAGAACGGCTGCGCCTTCTTGTCGGTGAAGTGCCCGACGACGGGCTGCAGCAGCGACGCGGTGAACTGGAACGCCAACGTGATCATGCCGATCTGCGCGTAGTCGAGCGCGTAGGCCTCCTTCAGGATCGGATAGACGGACGCAATCAACGACTGCATGGTGTCGTTGAGGAAATGCGAGAAGCTGATTCCGGCAAGCACGATGTAGGCCGGCCCTGCCGCCGCCGCTTTCGCGGCAAGCCCCGGCGCCGCGTCCGACACGACCACCGGCGCGGTCGCGGTTTCCTCAGTTACGATGACGGGCTTGTTCAACGGCGCATTTCCGAAAGGATTCGCTGACGCAATGCCGCGTTTTACGCCGCACGCCCGGTTGCGACCAGCAGCAATAGCCGATAGCTGCGATGCGCTCCTGCGCACCGCAGATCAGCAATCGCGCGTCCTTTGGATAAAGCGTGCTTATGCAGCGGCGGCGTGGCCGAGCGCGTTGACGATCTGGTCGACGACTTCCTCGACCAGGAGGCGGTCGTCGCCCTCGCCCATCACGCGGATCACAGGCTCGGTGCCGGACGAACGCACCAGCAGCCGACCGTGGCCATTGAGGCGATTCTCGCCGTCCATGATCGCCGATTTCACCTCGGCGTGGTCGAGCGGCTTGCCGGAGCGATAACGTACGTTCTTCAAGATCTGCGGCAGCGGATCGAAGCGGTGGCAGACCTCCGACACCGGGCGGCGAAGCTTTTGCACCACGGCCAGCACCTGCAGCGCGGCGACGAAGCCGTCGCCTGTCGTGGCGTAGTCGGAGAGGATGATATGGCCGGAGGGCTCGCCGCCGAGATTATAGCCCTGCGACATCATCTGCTCGAGCACGTAACGGTCGCCGACCGGCGTGCGCACCATGCCGAGGCCCTGCCCCTCGAGGAAGCGCTCGAGCCCGAGATTCGACATCACGGTAGCGACGATGCCGGGCTTGGCAAGACGGCCGTCTTCCTTCCAACTTTGCGCGATCACCGCGAGCAACTGGTCGCCGTCGACGACGTGGCCGCGCTCGTCGACCAGGATGACGCGATCGGCGTCGCCATCGAGCGCAATGCCGATATCGGCGCGCATCTCGCGCACCTTCTTGGCGAGCGCCTCCGGCGAGGTCGAGCCGCACTCCTTGTTGATGTTGAAGCCATCGGGTTCGACGCCGATCGCGATGACGTCGGCTCCGAGCTCCCACAGTGCTTCCGGCACCACCTTGTAGGCCGCGCCGTGCGCGCAATCGATCACGACGCGCAGGCCGTCGAGCGAGAGCTCGCGCGGCAGCGTCCGCTTGGCGAATTCGATGTAGCGGTCGTGGACGCCGTCGATACGGCGGGCGCGCCCGAGGCTAGCGCTCTGCGCCAAGCGACGGTCGATCGGCTCGTCGAGCAGTTGCTCGATCTGCTTCTCGACGTCGTCGGACAGTTTGAAGCCCTGCGGACCGAACAGCTTGATGCCGTTGTCCTCGAACAGATTGTGCGACGCCGAAATCATGACGCCGAGATCGGCGCGCATCGACTTGGTCAGCATCGCGACCGCCGGCGTCGGCATCGGGCCGAGCAGCAGCACGTCCATGCCGACCGAGGTAAATCCGGCCACCATCGCATACTCGATCATGTAGCCGGAGAGCCGCGTATCCTTGCCAATGACGACGCGGTGGCGGTGATCGCCACGCTGAAACACCAGACCGGCCGCCTGCCCCACCTTGAGCGCGAGCTCCGGCGTGATCAAACCATTGGCGCGGCCCCGAATTCCGTCGGTACCGAAATATTTGCGGCTCATGTGACCCCCAGCCATTCTGGTCTTCAGGCCATCACGGCCACGAATCCCGAATGCCTCCATTGTAGCGTGCTGGGGGTTATAATCCTTCGCCCGCTAAAATGGCTTCAAAAAATATGATGAATCATTACGGCCATTAGCGGCCAAAAGGCAATATAAGTATTTGTTATATCTGGATATTCACCCCAAGCAGGCCATCCGCCTGCCGGCTCAACCGCGCCGCTTGACGTGCTGGTCGCCTTTCGAAGGCGGCGGCTGAATGACATTGACCGGGTCGGATGCCGGAAAGGTCTCTTCCAGACCTTCGTCCAGCGCATCATCGAGCCGGCGCTTTGCTTCGCGATCGGCCGGGCCGGTCTCGACGGGGGCGGCTTTGCGCGGTCCGGTCATGGGATGTCCTCCCGGAATGGCGCCGCGAGATGCGATTTGGCTGGCCATCCAACCATGCTAGATGACGACGCAGCGAAGAAGTTCAAGAAGGGCCGGGACGTCCATGAAGCATATCACCTGCATTGAGGATCTGCGCCAGTTGCACAAGCGCAGGGTTCCCAAGGCGTTTTTCGACTACGCCGACCGCGGCTCCTACACCGAGGACACGCTGCGGGCCAATTCGGAGGATCTGCAGCAGATCAAGTTCCGCCAGCGCATCCTGGTCGACGTCTCCAAGCGCGATCTCTCCACGACGATCCTCGGCGAGCCGGCCGCGATGCCCTTGATCCTGGCGCCGGTCGGCCTGCTCGGCATGCAGCATGGCGACGGCGAAATCCATGCCTGCCGCGCTGCACAGGCCGCCGGCATTCCCTTCACCCAGAGCACGATGTCGATCTGCTCGATCGAGGATATCGCAGCCAGTGTCGACAAGCCGTTCTGGTTCCAGCTCTACGTGATGAAGGACCGCGGCTTCATCAAATCGCTGATCGAGCGCGCCATTGCGGCGAAATGCTCGGCGCTGGTGCTGACCGTCGACTTGCAGGTGATCGGCCAGCGCCATCAGGACATCAAGAACGGCATGACGGTGCCGCCGGAATGGTCGCTGTCGAAGCTGATCGATTTCGCGAGCAAGCCGTCATGGGTCGCGGGCGTGCTGCGCGGCAAGCGCCGCACCTTCGGCAACATTGTCGGCCACGTCAAAGGCACCGAGGATCTCACCAAACTCTCGGAGTGGACCGCGTCGCAATTTGATACCTCGCTGAACTGGAAGGACATCGACTGGATTCGCTCGATCTGGCCGGGCAAGCTGATCCTCAAAGGCATTCTCGACGTCGAGGACGCCGAAATCGCGGCCAAGACCGGCGCGCAGGCGATTGTGGTTTCCAACCATGGCGGCCGCCAGCTCGACGGCGCGCCATCCTCGATCGAGGTGCTGCCGGAAATCGTCGATACCGTCGGCTCGAAGATGGAGATCATGTTCGACGGCGGCATCCGCTCCGGCCAGGACGTGGTGCGCGCACTCGCGCTCGGCGCCAAATCCTGCATGATCGGCCGCGCCTATGCCTATGGCCTAGGGGCCGGCGGCGAAGCCGGCGTCGCCAAGGCGATCGACATCCTGGCTAAGGAAATGCTCACCACGATGGGGCTGTGCGGCGTCAACACGATTGCCGAGATCGATGATCGTGTGCTGGCGGTGTGAGGCAGCCTGAGCACGGCTCGCTCAACGGGTCGTCCCCGCGAACGCGGGGACCCATACTCCGCGGCCCCTCAGTTTAGCGATGTGGTAGACGCTTTCCCTCCACAATAAACAATTGTGGTTATGGGTCCCTGCGTTCGCGGGGACGACGTGGGGATGGAGCGACGCACACCTCACATCGGCGGTGTGATCCCGTCGCGGCCGACATTGACGCGGTTGGCTTCGAGCGTGCCGTCGTCCTTCTTCACCGCGCCGAAGATGATGATCTTCGCGCCCGGCTTCAGCTCGGACTTGTCGCCGGCGACGAAGGTGACAACAGGCGTATCCGGCGGCACCACGACTTTCTTTTCGCCGTCCTTGTATTTGACCAAAATGTTCTGGCCATCGGTGCCCTTCACCGTCTGGGCGACGGTGGCGTTGGTCATGGTCGAGTTCGGGCGCTGATCCCATGGCCGAAAACCTTCGGCCGCGCCGCGCTGGTTTTCCGGGAAGATATGCACCGCGACCGCCTTCTGGGTGCCGTCCGGCTCCGGCATGCCGGTGACGCCGATATAAGAGCCTTCCTTGATCTCGGACAGCGCGGTCTTCGCCACGCCGAACACGGCGACATTATCGGTGAGACGGACCTTCATGTCGGCGCCCTCGCGCGACTTGACCGACAGCATGGACCCATCGACTGCCTCGATGGTGCCGCGAATGCGCACCGTCGGTGGCTGCTGTGCCCAGGCCTCCGTTGCTAACAGCGCGACGAGGCCCAGCGAGGCCACAAACCCGCGCGGCCATGAAGATTTCGACATGATGTTCCTCCCAAAGTTGGATCGGCGCCCAATCCAACGCCAACACCGGGAGGAAATGCCTATTCCACGGCTGGCGCCCCGCCTACCGATCATCAAGGCGTGATCGTGTTTAGGCGCGCCAGCGCCGATCATGTATTCGTGAGATCGGCTTCGACGAGCGCACGAAGCTCCGGCGTCACCTCGGGACGCCGTCCGAACCACAATTCGAATCCCCGCACCGCCTGATGCAAGAGCATGCCGAGCCCATCGGCGGTCTTCAGCCCGCGCGCGCGTGCAGCGGTCAGCAGCGGCGTGTCGAGCGGCACATAAACGAGATCGGCGACGACGGCGCGTGACGGCAGCCGGCCGACATCGAGTTCGAGCGGCGGCTGGCCCTTCATGCCGAGGGAGGTGGTATTCACCAGAAGCCCGGCGCGCGGCAGGAGATCGCCGAGCGCATCCCACGCCACGGGCAACAAGCTCGCGCCGAACTGATCCGCCAACGCGCTCGCGCGCGCCATGGTGCGATTGACGATATGAATGCGCTTGATGCCGCGTTCGCGCAGTCCAAACACCACGGCGCGTGACGAACCGCCGGCGCCCAGCACCAGTGCATCCTCTGCCTGGTCCCAGCCGCTGGCGCAGGCATCGAGATTGTTGATAAAGCCTTCGACGTCGGTATTGGTCGAGCACAATTCGCCATCTGCGAACCACAGCGTGTTGGCGGCGCCGACCGCGCGGGCGCGCTCGTCCGGCTTCGACAGCGCCAGCGCGCGCTCTTTGTGCGGAATGGTGACGTTGGCGCCGACAAAGCCGCGTAGCGACAGGCGGAAGACGAAATCCTGAAACTCGTCGGGCGGCACCGCCTCGATGACGTAACCGCCCTCAATGCCCAACGTCCGCAGCCAGTAATGATGGATCAACGGCGAGCGCGAATGCGCGGCCGGCCATCCGATCAGGCAGGCGGCGGGGGGTTTAGGCACGGCAATAGTCTCCTCCAAAGACGTCGATGGCCGGGATAAACCCGGCCACCATTATCAATTTATCTTCCGCTGAAATGAGTCAAGCCGCGCGCCCGCCGCCGCAGACGGAGCTGCGGCGGCCAGCCGGCCAGCTACGCCGCGACGCGATGCGCGGCGATGATCTGGTCGGCGGCGCGGCCGGTGACCTCGGCCATGCGGTCGAACTGGCGGGTGAACCCGCCGGCGCCGGCCGTGGCCGAGCGCAACTCCACGATCAGATCGCCGATCTCCGCCTCCGGCATGGTGGCGCGGACGCAGTCCCATCCCGGCCAGCCCTCGCGGGTGTCGAAGCCGAGAATCTGGCCGCGTCGCGCCGACAGGATCGCGTTGATCTTTGCCGTCGCTTCCGTCGGGCAGACGATCTCCACCATGTGGATCGGCTCCAGCAGCACCGGCTGGCATTGCGGCAGCCCCTCGCTCATGCCGATCCGCGCAGCGGTGCGGAAGGCAAGATCGGAGGAGTCGACGCTGTGGTAGGAGCCGTCGGTCAACGTCACCTGCACGTCAACGACGGGGAAGCCGAGCGGGCCCTTGGCAAGACCGTCGACCACGCCCTCTTCCACCGCGCCGATATAATTTTTCGGCACCGCGCCGCCGACGACGGTTTCCTGGAATTGAAAACCCGATCCGCGCGGCAATGGCTTGATTTCCAGCACCACGTCGCCGAACTGGCCGTGACCGCCGGACTGCTTCTTGTGACGGCCCCGCTGGGTGATCGATTTGCGAATAGTCTCCTGGTAGCCGATCGCAGGCGGCTGCGATTTGATATTGACGCCGAAGCGGTCGCGCAGACGCTCGATCGCGACGCGCAGATGCATCTCGCCCTGTCCCCACAGCACGATGTCGTGGGTGCGCTGGTTCTGGATCATCGTCAGCGACGGATCCTCCTCGTTCAGCCTCAGCAGCGCCTGACCCAGCTTGACATCGTCCTTGCGATCGGCCGCCGAGACGGACATCGCGAGCACCGGCGGTACCGGCGTCACCTGCACCAGCGCCGGCGGCGCGATCTTGCCACCGGACAGCGTGTCTCCGGTCTTGATGGCGTCGAGCTTGCCGAGGGCGACGGTGTCGCCGGCCTCCGCCGAAGGCCGCTTGGTATCGTACGCGCCGTTGACGGCGAGAATGCCGGACACCCGCCCGGCTTCGCCGAAGGAGGATTGCAGCGTCGCGCCGTCATCGAGATGGCCGGCGAGCAGCCGCGTCAGCGACAGCTTGCCGCCGTGCTGCAGATGCAGCGTCTTGAACACATAGGCCAGCGCCTCCTTTTGCGACGATGCGCCGAGGCGTTTCGCCGTTTCAACAACGCCGGGCGATTCATGCCGCAGCGCCTTCATCAGCCGCAGCACGCCGTTTTCGCGGCTCGCGGCGCCCAGCAGCACCGGGCAGATCAGCCCTTCGCGCAATTCGCGAGCGAGATCGTCGAACACCGCGTCGCGCGGCGGCTGGATGTCCTCCAGCAACTGCTCCATCAACGCGTCGTCATGGTCGGCGAGCTTTTCAAGCATCGAGAAGCGCGCTTCCTTCTCGCGGTCGAGATCGCCGCCTTGCAGCGCGATCACTTCGGAAGGCTTGTGCTCGCGATAAACAAAGGCGCGCTCCAGTGCGAGGTCGACAAAGCCTTCGATCAACTCGCCGTTCCAGATCGGAATCTGCCGCAGCACCAGCGGCACGCGCGAAGCCGGCTGCAGGGTCGCCAGCGTTTCGCGGATGCGCTTGTTGGCGCGGTCGATCTTGTTCAAAAACAGAAAACGCGGAATACCGAGATCTTCCAGCTCGCGCAGAATGATCTGCAGTTGCGGCAGCTTCTTCTCGTCCGCCTCGCAGACCACGACCGCGGCATCGACCGCGGGCAATGCGGCGCGCATGTCATGCGCGAACTCGACCGAGCCAGGACAATCGATAAAAGTGTAACTGTCGCCCATGAAGGTGGTGGTGGCGGCGCTTAGGCCCACGCCCATCTTGTGATGGCGCGCTTCAGGGGTGGCATCGCCGACGGAAGTTCCGGCATCGACGCTGCCGGCACTTTTAATGGCGCCCGTTCGCGCCAGTATGGCTTCTAGAAGTGTGGTTTTACCGCTCTGGAAAGGGCCCACCAGCGCAATGCACCGTGGACCTTGGGGACTTCTGACGTCTTGTCCCATTGCCGCCTCCCTGTTTGGAGCTCGGCCCGTGATTGGGTCGGCGACCTCTGATGCTCCGCCTGTCGCAACGATTTGGCAAGCGGGAAAACGTCGCTGCGGTGCGAGGTGGACCGAAAAGGCCAGACGCCGTCATTGCGAGGAGCGAAAGCGACGAAGCAATCCATTTGCCTCGTGCGGAGAAATGGATCGCTTTGCTTCGCTCGCAATGAGGGCGGAGGACCGACGAAAGTTACCGTCCTGCCTGAGTTCCAGGCTCTCCAATCCGGCAGCGATGCTGACGCCAACCTGACCCTGGATGCTCAAGGTTACGCCGGCTTATGCCCGACGGTCGGAACAACGCTCGATGAACTCCGCAACGAGGCCCGTGATCTGAGTTGGCTGCTCCAGGCTCGGTAGATGGGCAGTGCCGGTCAACATATGGCCCGACCCCTTCAACATCGTCGTTGCAATTTGGCGGCTTCGTTCCTGAATGTGCGGAAAATCGAGGGCACCCCAGATCACAAGCGATGGTACTGATATCTCGCGCAAACGGTGGAAGGTGGGCACGACATCGAGGTTCGACCCGGCCGGCGGCGACCGTAGCGCAATGGCGTTCATGTCGAGGAACAGCCGGCGCGCCTCACCTGTGACACGCTCCTCGGGCTGCAGCGGACCGTCGAGCCAAAGATGAGCCTTGATTGCGTTCACGCGATCCAAATCGCGGGCTTGTTCGGCGTCCTTGAGCTTCGCCATCAGGCCCTCGATCTCAGACGGACAGATCGGCTCCGGCGCGCCGCTCACGGCGGGCGCAATGAGAACGAGCGCGCGGACATAGGATGGATGCAGAAGAGCAGTGTCGAGTGCGATCCGTCCACCCTGAGAGCATCCGACAAGGATCGTCGGCGCGCCGTTCCCGACGGCGTCAATCACCGCCAGCAAATCCGCAACTGCAGAAAAGCCCTCCTTTTCCGCGCGAGTCTCGCCAAAGCCCCGCCGATCGTACGCGATCGCCTTGTTGCTTGCGCCGAGTGCATCCAGTTGCGCGCGCCACATGCGACTATCGCAGACCGCGGCATGCAGAAAGACGACAGGGTCGCCGTGGCCGACGACTGTCGCGGCCAACCTGGCCCGGCCGGACGCAATCTGATGATTCGAAATCATGATTGATGCTAGTCCCGTTGGCTCGCAATGATGGAGCCAAGCCGCCCTGATCAGCGCCCCGGCCGCAGCTCCAGACTTTCCAATCCGGCGGCGATGCTGACCCCTACCTGGCCTTGCAGGCTGAGCGGCTGCAGCGCGATCGAATTCGCGGAGCCGCCGACCAATACGTTGCCGCCGACACCGACGCCAAGCGTTGCGCTGCCCTGCGCGCCGACATAGTCGCCGGAAAGGCCGCCCGGCCCGAGCCGCGCGACAGGCGCGAACACGCCCCAGGCCAGTGCCGATTCCTGGGTGATGCCGAGATCGAGTCCGACTTTGCGGATAGTGGCGACATAGCGATCTTCCGGCATCCCTTCCGCGCGCAGCACGCAGCCGAGATGAGTGACGGAACCGACGATGAAACCGACGCTGGCGCCGCCACGGCACTCCAGCACGCCGACCTGCACGCGCTGCTCCTGCTGCGCATTGGCGCCGCTCGACGAAGCCAAAGCGGCGAGCACGGAAGCAGCAAGGATGAAGGAATGGTGCATGAAGTATCTCCTGCTGAAAAACTGTGATGCGAGCAGAGAATTAAGAACAAGGCCGTGCCCGCGGCGCTCGCCGTTCTATGCCACAACATCACAGGCCGTGCCAGATTGGCGGGAGCTGAAGGCGAGCCGTCTCCATTCGCTCGTCATTCCGGGGCGATGCGCAGCTTCGAACCCGGAATCTCGAGATTCTCAGGTGCACAATTGCCACCGTAGCTCGTCGCTCCGTGCCGCCCCGGAATGACATCAAAAAAAGGCCCGCTCGCGCGGGCCTTTTCCTTAACGTGTCATGCTCAGCCGCGGTGACGATGGCGGCGATGGCCCTGGCGTCGCGGACCGTTGCCGTAGAACGGCTGCAGCTCGAGGCCGGCGATGCCGGCGGCGACGTTCAATCCGGTCTGGCCTTGGAGGCTGATCGGCTGCAGCGCATAGGCATTCGCCGGACCGCCCACCAGGAAGTTGCCGCCGCCGCCGACGCCGATCGATGCGTTGGCGCCGACGCCGCCATAGCTGCCGGCGAGTTCGCCGCGGCCGAGCCGGCTATTCGGCGCACTGACGGCCCAGGACAACTGCGTCTGCTCAGTAACGCCGAGATCGAGACCGATGCGCTGCACCTTGGCGATGTAGGGTTCGGGCCGGCGGCCTTCGCTGCGGAACACGCATTCGAGGCTCGTCACCGAACCGACCACGAAGCCGACATTCTGGCCGCCCTGACATTGCAGGATGCCGGCGCGAACCGGCGGCGCCGCGTTGGCGCTTGCGATCGGCGCGATCAGTGCCGCCGCGGCGAGTGTCAATGTCAGGAGTCGCATGTATCCCAGTCTCCGCATGTTGATGAACAAATCTAGCGGAGCGGACAGGATGGAAGTGCGGTGTCGAAAACATGGCGCTTCATCAAGAAGCCGTCAAAACATTGCATGTTCGTTCACGCGCGATGTGATTTGACGGCCGTCCTTTTGACGCGATTGCTCGTGCGAACCGCAAACCGTCCCGCATCAATCGCGGAAGGGGCTCGGGCCGCTTCTTATCGCAAATTGCCACAGAAGCGCTGGATGCGCTTGCAGGCGTCTTCGAGGTCGGAGGTTTTGGTCGCGTAGGAGATGCGGAACGCCGGGCCGAGGCCGAACGCGGACCCCTGCACGACGGCGACGCCTTCGCTCTCCAGCAATTCCGTGACGAAATCCTCGTCATTGGCAATCACCTTGCCTGACGGCGAGGTCTTGCCGATGGTGCCGGCGCAGGACGGATAGACGTAGAACGCGCCTTCCGGCCGCGGACATTCGATGCCCTTGGCCTGGTTCAGCATTGAGACCACGAGGTCGCGCCGCTCCTTGAACATCTTGTTATGCACCGGGATGAAGTCCTGCGGGCCGTTCAGCGCTTCGACGGACGCCCACTGTGCGATCGACGACGGGTTCGAGGTCGATTGCGACTGGATCGTCGCCATCGCCTTGATCAGATCGGCCGGGCCGCCGGCGTAACCGATACGCCAGCCGGTCATGCAATAGGCCTTCGACACGCCGTTCACCGTCAGCGTGCGCTCGTAGAGTTTTGGCTCGACCTGCGCCGGCGTCGCGAACTGGAAGTCGTCATAGACCAGATGCTCGTACATGTCGTCGGTCATCACCCAGACATGCGGATGCTTCACCAGTACGTCGGTGATCGCCTTGAGTTCGGCGCGCGTGTACGCGGCACCGGTCGGATTCGACGGCGAGCACAGGATGATCCATTTGGTCTTCGGCGTGATCGCCTTTTCCAGATCCTCGGACCGCAGCTTGAAGCCGCTCGACGCCGGGCACACGACGGGGACCGACTCGCCGCCGGCCAGCGCCACCATCTCCGGATAGCTCACCCAGTACGGCGCCGGGATGATGACTTCGTCGCCGGGATTGAGCGTTGCCATCAACGCGTTGTAGAGCACCTGCTTGCCGCCGGTGCCGACGATGATCTGGTTCGGCTTGTAGGTCAGGCCGTTCTCGCGCTGGAACTTGTTGATGATGGCTTCCTTCAGCTCGGGAATGCCGCCGACATCGGTGTACTTGGTCTTGCCGGCCTCGATGGCGCGGATCGCCGCCAGCTTGATGTTGGCGGGCGTGTCGAAGTCCGGCTCGCCGGCGCCGAGGCCGATGACGTTGCGGCCCGCCGCCTTCAGCGCACGCGCTTTATCCGTGACCGCGATCGTCGCGGACGGCTTCACACGGGCGAGCGCGGCGGACAGGAAGGGCATCATTATCTCCTGGCAAACGTCGTGACTTGAAGGATCGCACGACTCTTTCTGATGGGATCAGTGCACCCTAAGACGCACTGCGCTGCATCGCAAGAACCTTGGCCAAATAACGGCGAACTTTAGGGAACGTTAAAGCGGGCTCGGTACGGTCGGAGCAATACGGCGCAATAATCGTAAATTTCCGCGGTGAAATGACTCATATCTGGCAAGGGTTGCGATCCGGCGAATGGCTGACGGCTTCGCGCTTACGCGCCTATTGCCTGATCCTGCTCGCCCCCTCGGTCCTGATCTTCGCCGGCTGGATCGCTGTTTCCGACGGCCTCATCGACCGCACGGGCCAGCCGATCGGCACTGATTTTTCGAACGTCTATGCGGCAGGATCGCTGACCTGGCAGGGCCGCGCCGCGGACGCCTATGCGCCCGCGCTCCAGCACGCGGCCGAGAAGGCGGTGTTCGATGGCCGCGACGTCCCGTTCTATGGCTGGCACTATCCGCCGTTCTTCTTTGCGGTCGCCGTTCTCGTCGCCGCCCTTCCCTATGCCGGGGGACTTGCGCTCTGGCTGCTCGCCAGTTTTGCCGCCTATCTCGCAACGATCCGCGCCATCATGCCGCGTCAGGAAACGTTGCTGGTCGCCGCCGCCTTCCCCGCCGTGCTCGTCAATGTCGGCCATGGCCAGAATGGATTTCTCACCGCTGCCCTGCTCGGCGGCGCGCTGCACTGGCTCGACCGGCGGCCATGGCTTGCCGGCGTGCTGATCGGCCTGCTCGCCTACAAGCCGCAATTCGGCGTGCTGATTCCGATCGCGCTTCTGGCGGGCGGGCGCTGGCGCACCATCGGCGCCGCGGCCGCCACCGTCGTCGCGCTGGTGGTGGTCAGCTTCGCGATGCTCGGCAGCGGCATCTGGCATGCCTTTGCCGATTCCATGAATTTCACGCAGACGGTCGTGCTCGAACAGGGCGGCACCGGCTGGCAGAAAATCCAGTCGATCTTCTCGGCCGTCCGCGCATGGGGCGCGAACGTGCCGACAGCCTATGCGGCGCAGGCCTCGTTGTTCGCCTTGCTCGCCGCCAGCCTCGCCTGGCTGTGGCACAGCGATGCCGCCTTCGAACTCAAGGCTGCGGCGCTGGCGCTGGGCAGCCTGCTCGCAACCCCCTATGTGCTCGACTACGACCTCGTGGTGCTCGCGGTCGCGATCGCATTCTTCGCCCGGCATGGGCTGAACAACGGCTTTCGCGATTTCGAGATCAGCCTGCTTGCCGCAGCCTGGATCGTGCCGCTGTTGTCGCGCAGTGTCGCGGGCGTCAGCTACATACCCTTGGGGCTGCTCGTGGAGCTGGCCCTCTATGCGCTCGTAATGCGGCGCGCGGCCCTCGACCGTGCGAGCCATGCGCTTGGTGCTGTCCACGTCGCGCAAGCGTGATCTTTGTTGTTCCGGCGTGTTGATGGAATCATTCTGCGCGCGTGCAGTGCAGTAGAGGTTTTCGACTTTTTCCGTTCAGCGGGTCTTGCGACGCATTCGTATCGGCATCATTGTTTAGCCGCGTTGCGGCGCGAAGGCTTTCCGCAATGCGGTCCCCGCGTGCGCCTCTGACCCCTGTGAACCAACGACGATGTACAAGCTCTATTCGATGCAGCGCTCCGGCAACAGCTACAAGGTCCGCCTTGCGCTGGCGCTGCTCAACGCGCCCTATGAGGCGATCGAGATCGACATTCTTCGTGGCGAAAGCCGCACGCCGGAGTTCCTGGAGAAGAACCCCAGCGGGCAGGTGCCGCTGTTGGAGGTCGCCGAAGGACGCTACCTCGCCGAGTCCAACGCCATTCTCTGGTATGTCTGCGGCGGCACGTCCCTGGCGCCGGAGTCGCGGGTCGAGCGCGCCGAAGCGCTGCAATGGATGTTCTTCGAACAGCACGCGCTGGAGCCCAATATCGGCGCCGCATATTTCTGGCTGTCGCTGGTCAAGGGCGGCCGCGACCTGCAGACCCATGCGCTGGAGGACTGGATGGAGCGCGGCTATGCCGCACTCCAGGTGATGGAAAACCATCTCAAGACCCGCGCCTATTTCGCGGCCGGACAACTCACGGTCGCCGATATCGCGCTGTACGGCTACACCCATGTCGCCGACCGCTGCGACTACGACCTCGCGACCTTCCCCGCCATCCGCGCCTGGCTGCGGCGGGTCGAACAGACCCCCGGTTTCGTGACGATGGACTGGCCGCCAAAGACCGAGGTCGACGATCGGGCCGACATCGCCGTCGGCGCATAGCTACCCTCGCCCTACTCACTTTCGCGCGAGCAGCCCGCCGAAGGTTAACAATAGCGGGCATAATGTTAACCTTTGCCGTGATTCTGCCATTTTAAGCGATTGGTCGCCGCAATGTTGCCGGTGATCGCTGCAAGATTTTCCCGACGTCGTGAGTCGCGGGTGATTCGTCCCGCGTTACAAGGATTTAGACTATGATGCGGTCACCCGGCGCGGTCGGCTTCGAGAGCAGCCGCGCGCCCGTCGCTTCTTCCCGGTTGCTTGGTGCCATCGCCACCTCGCTTGCGATCGGCACGCTATCGCTTTGCCTCGTGGTCACCCTGACGGTGCTATCGATCAAGGCCACCGTCGCGATGCCCATTCCGTGACAGGTCCGGCCTTTTGTTTGCATCATTGGACTAGCGAAGCGCGATGATCAGCATCGCGATGTAGATCAAAATGAAGACACCCGTCGGCCTTGTGACCGTCGCCTTGACGGTAGCGATCCTGCTCGCCGTCTCCTTCCTGATCGCCACCGGCACGCGCGGCGAAGAGCCGGCGTTCGACTCGTCGGCGGGCGAACTCGAGGTTCGCACCATTGCGAGAGGCCTCGTCAATCCGTGGGCGCTGGCATTCCTGCCCAATGGAACGATGCTGGTGACCGAGCGTCCCGGCCGCATGCGCCTCGTCAGCGCGGAGGGCCAGGTCTCGCCGCCGCTCAAGGGCGTACCTGACGTGTGGGCCTCAGGCCAGGGCGGCCTGCACGATGTCGTCACCGACAAATCCTTTGCACAGAACCGGACTATCTATTTCTGTTACGCCGAACGGACCTCAGGTGGCGGCCGCACCACGGCCGCGCGCGCGAAACTGAGCGACGACAATGGCCGTCTCGACGAGGTCAAGATCATCTTCCGCCAGCAGGGGCCGCTATCGTCAGGCAATCACTATGGCTGCCGCATCGCGCAGGCGGACGACGGCAATCTGTTCGTGGCGCTCGGCGATCACTTCACCCATCGCGACCAGGCGCAGAATCTCGGCAATCACCTCGGCAAGATCGTCCGGATCGCGCCCGACGGATCGGTACCCCCAGGCAATCCGTTCGCCGGTCGCACTGATGCCAAGCCGGAAATCTGGAGTTACGGGCACCGCAACGTGCAGGCGCTCGCGATCAATCCGGCGAGCGGCGAGCCCTGGGAAATCGAGCACGGCCCCCGCGGCGGCGACGAAGTCAATATCGTCGGCAAGGGCAAGAACTACGGCTGGCCGGTGATCGGCTATGGCATCGATTATTCCGGCGCGAAAATCCACCAGAGCACGGCCAGGGACGGCATGGAGCAGCCGCTCAAATATTGGGTGCCGTCGATCGCGCCGTCGGGCATGGTCTTCTACACCGGAAAGCTATTTCCGAAATGGAACGGCAGCCTGTTTACCGGCGCGCTGCGCAGCGCGATGCTGGTGCGGCTGACGCTGAACGGCAACGCGGTGACGTCGGAGGAACGCCTGCTGCAGAACCTGCACGAACGCATCAGGGACGTCCGTCAGGGGCCGGACGGCGCGCTGTGGCTGCTCACAGATAGTTCGAACGGACGGATATTGCGAGTGGCACCGGCCGTAAAATGACGACGACGATCTGAACAAAAGCGCTCACCATTTGTGAAAGATCAAAAACGCGCCGATCGCGATGAAGAGAAAGCCGAGTGCGTGATTCCACCCCAGCGGCTCCTTCAGATAGAGCACCGAGAAGCAGGCGAACACCACCAGCGTGATCACCTCCTGCATGGTCTTGAGCTGCGCCGCCGAGTACACCGCGCTGCCCCAGCGGTTGGCCGGCACCGCCAGCCAGTATTCGATGAAGGCGATCCCCCAGCTCGTCAGCACGACCATTGGCAATGGACTTTCCTTGAATTTCAGATGGCCGTACCAGGCAAAGGTCATGAAGATGTTGGAAGCAAACAGCATCAGGATCGGCAGCAGCGTCGGCGAAATAATGGGCATCGATGTCCTCGCAAAATATCGAGCAGCTCAATGGTCAGGTGCTTACCGCGTTCCTTAACTCGATATCATTTGATTTCAAAAATGCGAAAGTCTTACGCATGCGCGCAACGCTCTCTTAGGACTGGCGGCAGAAAGGCGTGCACAATCGCAACAATCAGGCATGCTCGCGCCTTATTCCCGGCAAGTGGCGAGAACGGGCATGCAGTTAGACTGGCGCGCAATCTCCGGTCCGGCTCTCACGACAGCGACGGCGATGATCGCCTTCGTTGTCGACCGACACTTCGTTGCAGTCCCCAATCCCGCGCCGCTGTTCGTCTGCATTGTCGCCTTTGCCGCTTCCATCAGCGGCATCGTCTCCGGCATGGCCAGCGCCATCATAGCGGTGGCGTCGTCAGCGCTGTTCTTCCTCAACCACCGCGCTACGCCTGGTTACGACATGTCCGACCTGGCGCGCATGCTGCTGCTGGCGGCGACCGCCGGCGGCACCGCACTGATCACCGGGTTGTTGCGGAAAAGATGGGTCGATGCGTTCGCGTGGGAGAAGAAGCATCACGCTACCGCGGAGCGCCTGTCGGCCGCGCTCGATCAGGTCGATATCGGCATCGTTCTGCTCGATTCCGCCACCCGCGCCGAATTCATCAACCGCGCGTTCCGGGATTATTTCAAGCTGTCCGACGAGCAGGCCGACAGCAAGCCTCCCTTCATTGCGCTGATGTATCACGGCCGCGACACCGGCGCCTGGCAACTGCCGGAGGACGAGTTGAGCACCTTCATCGCCAAGCGCACCGAGATGATCCGAACAGGCGATTCCACGCCGATCAACCTCGATCTCGCGGATGGACAGGTGCTGCGCTTCACCTGCACGGCGCTTCCCGACGGCGGACGCATGCTAAGCTACACGCCGATCACCGACCTCGTTCGCCACACCGACGATCCCAGCCACGCGGAGTATTATCGCGCGCTGCGCGGCAGCCATCGCAGTCTCGCGAAGCACCTCGGCGCCGCGGAGTAGCGAAGCGATAAGTTGATCGTCTGCTGCCACATCTGTAGTAATCAACAGATATCCCTCGTTCCCGCGTCTCTGACGCGCCGTCTCTTAACCAAAACGGAATCGCGCATGCCCGGCGACCTCATCATCCGCTTCGTCACCCGCCAGGACTACGCGCAATGGCTTCCGCTATGGGACGGCTACAACGCCTTCTATGGCCGTTCGGGCCCGACCGCGCTGGCGCCCGAGATCACGGCGATGACATGGGCGCGCTTTTTTGATGCCTATGAGCCGATGCATGCGCTGGTGGCCGAGAGCGGCGGCGAGCTGCTCGGGCTGACGCATTATCTGTTTCACCGCTCTACGACCATGATCGAGCCGAACTGCTATTTGCAGGACCTCTTCACCAGCGCCGCAGTGCGCCGCAAGGGCGTCGGCCGTGCGCTCATCGATGGCGTATACGAGCAGGCCAGGCGCGCAGGATGTTCCCGCGTCTATTGGCAAACGCACGAGACCAACCACACCGCGATGGAGCTCTACGACAAGGTGGCGGACCGCTCCGGCTTCGTCGTGTACCGCAAGATGCTCTGAGGCACGGCTTTCGGCCGGCCTGTGGATAAGTTCTGCCGTCACGCGCGCGTAACAAAGCGCAGCTAGCCTGCCCCTGCGTCTGATCAGGCCCCCCGTCGCAGATCACGCGCCCCCAGCGGTCCCCGTCAGTCGCCGCGTCTGACCGGGGCCGCATCTTTTTGTGCCGCATGGCTGCCAAGCGCGGGCGCTGGCCCGCTTTTCTTGCAGGTCGAAGCCGCGCGCGCCACAATGCGCCCTCCCCGCTCTTCCCACAGGATCGATCCATGCAAATTCGCAACCTCGGCGGCTCCGGCCTGCGTGTTTCCGCCGTCGGCCTCGGCTGCAACAATTTCGGCCAGCGCACCGATCTGGAGACCTCGCGCAAGGTCATCCACAAGGCGATCGACCTCGGCATCACCCTGTTCGACACCGCCGACATCTACGCAGGCATGGGCGGCTCCGAGACCGTGCTCGGCACCGTGCTCGGCGACCGCCGCAAGGATATCGTGCTGGCGACGAAATACGCGAAACCGATGGCGACCGACGGTACCAAGCAGGGCGCTTCGCGCCGCTACATCATGTCCGCGGTCGAGGCCAGCCTGAAACGGCTGAAGACCGACTACATCGATCTCTACCAGCAGCATGAATACGATCCCCTGACACCGATGGAAGAGACGCTGCGCGCGCTCGACGATCTCGTGCGCCAAGGCAAGGTCCGCTACATCGGCAATTCGAACTTCCCGGCCTGGCGCATTGCGGAGGCCGAAATGATGGCGCGGCAGATGAACGTCAACCGCTTCGTTTCCTGCCAGGATGAATACAGCCTCGTGGTGCGCGGCATCGAGAAGGATTTGCTGCCGGCGGCGCAGGAATACAAGCTCGGCCTGCTGCCGTTCTTTCCGCTGGCGAGCGGCCTTCTCACCGGCAAGTACAAGCGCGGCACTGATGCCCCTGCCGACACCCGCTTCGCCAAGGCGCCGGCGCTGAAGGACCGCTACGTCACGGCGCGCAACGAGGACATCGTCGAAAAGCTCCAGACGTTCGCGATGGAGCACGGCCACACCATGCTCGAACTCGCCTTCTCCTGGCTGGCCCAGCGCCCGCAAGTCGCAAGCGTCATCGCCGGCGCCACCCGCGTCGAACAGGTCGAGCAGAACGTGAAAGCCATCGGCTGGACGCTGAGCGCCGAGGAGATGGCGCAGGTGGATCGGATTACAAAGTAGGTCTTGGTTGCCGTCGTCCCTGCGAACGCAGGGACCCATACCGCGTGATCCGTCGATGATGCGCGGTGGCCGACACCGTAGCACACCACGAAGACCTGTGGTTATGGGTCCCTGCGTTCGCAGGGACGACACTGCCGTTGAGGCTGGCGCTAGGTCACCAGCCCCTGCATCGGCTTCACGGCACTGCTCTCCGGGAACACGCTCTCCGCCAACACCTTCTCAGCCAGCCCGAACTGATCCTTCAGCACGCCTTTCATGACCGCGCGCAGATCGGTGGTCGGCGCGAGGTCGCGGCCCTGATGGAGGCTCGCCGGCTTCAGCCCCGGCCAGTCCGCGATCACCCGCCCGCCGTTCACCGCGCCGCCGGCGAGCAGCGCGACGGTGGCGGTGCCGTGATCCGTGCCTTGCGTGCCGTTGATGCGCGCGGTGCGGCCGAACTCGGTGGCGACGACGATTACCGTGTCGCGCCAGCGCGGTCCCAGCGCAGTTTCGAATTCGGCGAGTGCGCCGTCGAGGCCGCCGAGCAGTTGCGCCAGCCGGCCGACCGGGCCGCCTTCATTAGCATGCGTGTCCCAGCCGTCGAAGCCGAGTGCGCCGATCCGCGGACCATTGTCGGCCGCCATCAATCGGGCCGCGCCGCGCGCCGCGAGCCGCATTGCGGCCACGCCGCCGGTGCCGGGCTTTGGTTTCATGTCGTCGCCCTGCGCGGCCTTGTCGAGCGCGAGGCCCTGCTTCAGCGCCGAGCCCAGCGCGGCATCGCGGTGAGAATAGAGGTCGAGCAGCCGCATCGCGGTATCCTCGCTGGCCTGCGGCAGCGCGAGCGGCGCCCAGCCGACGGTCGGTGCCGCGCCGCGCAGCACCAGCGGCGTGATCAGGCCGACTGCGAGCCCGTTCGCCACCCGCTCGCCCTTCGGCAGGCCTTCCAGCGCGCGGTTGAGCCAGCCGGACTGCACCCGGCCGGGGCCGGCAAAGCCGCTTTCGAGCACGTCCTGCCCGTCGAAATGCGAACGGTCGCGATAGGGCGTCGCCACCGCGTGGATCACCGCGGCCTTCTTCTCGCGATACATCCGCGAAAATTCCGGCATCGCCGGATGCAGTGAGAAGAAATTGTCGAGCGGCAGCGCCGCGTTCGGCCCGCTCGACGACAGCGCGATCGCGCCGTGCAGGCCGGCATAGTCGGGGTCGCCGATTGGTGCGACGGTGGCGAGACCGTCCAGCGCGCCGCGCAGGATCACGAGCACCAGCCGCGGATCGCGGCCGTCGGCCGCGCGCGCGAACTTCGGCAGGTAGGCCCACGCCGCAAAGGACGCGCCGCCGAGCAGCACCGCACGCCGCGTCGTCGGCGATGATCGCAGGTCCTCGCAGCAACCCATTGTCGTTTCCATGGACGTCATCTCCTCTGGAGCGACATCAACAACAGTGCCAGCGCCTGCTGCCGGGATTCCGCGCGCTCGACGGTCCGCCGCGTCTCCACAGACGCGGTGTCGGCGGCCGCGAGTTCGAGCAGGTCGCGCGGATCGACGCCCTCGGCGAGCCTCGATGCAATCTGCGCGGAGATATCAAGGCGCAGTTTCATGCCCTCCGGCGCCAGCCATGCGGCGTTGGTGTCGGGAAAACCGTTCGGCCCGGCCGGCGACCATAATGGTTGACCGAGCGCCCTCAGGCCGGCGAGATAGCGGCCGGGATCGTTCGGAATTTGCGCCAGCAGTCGGCCGGCCGCGACGAGAAATTCGTAAGGCGAGCGGATCTTGGTGAGCGGCGCGCTCCAGGCCTCGTCGGAATCGACCAGCGCCAGCGCCAGCGCCTTTAGATCGCCGTCGGTTTTCGTGAAGACATCGGCGAGCCGCGTCACCAATGCCTGTGGCGGATCGTCCGATACGAAATGGCGCGCAAATTTGGCCGCGATGAATTTCGCCGTCGAAGGATGCCGCGCGATATCCGCCAGCACCGCCTCGCCCTGCGCCACGCCTTCGGCATCGTAGACCTTGCCCATCACCCGCTGCGCGCCCGGCTGGTGCGCATTGGCATTGAACACGAAGGTGCCGGGCGCGCCGAGCTGGCCCAACCTTCCCGCATAGGTCCAGCCCGTGATGATGTTCGCCAGCGACGTCACGTCATCCTGCGAATAGCCGCCGCCGACGCCGAGCGTATGCAACTCTAGTATCTCGCGCGCGAGATTTTCGTTCAGTCCGCGGTTGCGGTTTTTCCCGGCGCGCGAATCCGGGCCCAGCGATTGCTGGTTGTCGAGGAAGAACAGCATCGCCGGATGTTGCTCGACCGCCTTCAGCATGTCGGCGAAGCGTCCGAGCACGTGCGGCCGGATCGCCTCGCGCTCGAACGAGCCGGCCCACATCCGCGCCGGCCCTCCCTTGTTGGCGGAAACGCAGAAATGATTCGACCAGAACACGACAAGCCGCTCGGCAAATCCGCCATCGACGATGACGGCGCGCTGCAGTCGCGCCAGCGCCTCGGCGCGAAAGGTTTTCTGAATGATGTTGAGCGGTTGTGGCGGCGGCTTTGGCGCATTGGGCTGCATCGCTTCCGCCGGTGCCGTCGCGCCGGGATTCTCCGCGGGCTTGGCCTGTGGCTCCCTGGGTGACTCCTTCGCCATCTCCATGGCGATGCCGTTTAGTGACAGGTTTCGCCGCTGGCCCTTGGCCTCCGGCCGCGGCGATGCACCTTCGGGCGGCGCGGCCGATTTGGCAGCCTCGCGCGCCTGCTGGATTTCGAACTGATAGTCGAACACCGCCTTGCCGAGCGCGGGCGTCGATTGCAGCCCCGGCACTTCGAGCAGCACGCGATTGGGACGGCCGAGTTCCGCCTTGACGAAACCGCGCGGATCGGACGCGGCGTTGAGAACATCGCCGGATGCCCCGCCGCGCGCGCCGAAGCCGAAGCGATTGAGCGCAACGAGGGCCGCTTGCGAATCGCGAGCCATCGGATTTCCCTTAGAATTTCCCAGGCGTATAGTGGCGAAGTATAACGCGCCTCAGTGTGAACCCGGGATTAATTCGGCGTCAGGATTCAGCCTCGTTGATGACAGACCGTTTGGAAAATGCGCCCTCGCGCCGCCTCGCCTGCGCCGGCTGCGGCAACGAATTCGGCTGCAACCTGTCCGGCCCCTGCTGGTGCAACGACGAGACGTTCCGCCTGCCGATGCCGGTGGACGGTAGCGATTGTCTCTGCCCTGACTGCCTGCGCAAACTCGCCAGCCAGCGCGCGGGTGCGGCGTGAGCGGGAAATGGAACGTCAGTGCCGTCCTGCTCGATATGGACGGCACGCTGCTCGACACCGAGCGGGTCTATTTCGACAGCCTGGTCGCAGCGCTCACCGCGCATGGCTACACCGACGACGCCGCAACGCTGTGCCACGCGATGGTCGGCCTGCCCGGTCCGGAGTGCGAGGCCCTGCTGCAAGCGCGCTACGGGGATGGCTTTCCGCTTGCGGAGGTCAGCCGTGCCTTCGTCAGCAACCGCAATGAAATTCTCGGCGCAGGCTTGCCGCTGAAGAGCGGCGCGATCGAACTGCTGGATGCGCTGCGGGCGGCCGAATGTCCGATGGCGATCGTCACCTCCTCGTCGCTGCGCACGGCGAATGCGCATCTCAAGCTCGCGGGTATCCGTCACCGTTTCGAAACACTGCTGACCCGCGACGACGTCGCCCGCGGCAAGCCCAATCCCGATCTCTATCTGCTCGCGGCATCGCGGTTCGGCCTGAAGCCGGAGGCTTGCGTGGCCGTGGAGGATTCCAACCACGGCGTGACCGCCGCGCATGCCGCAGGCGCGATTACCATCATGGTGCCCGACATGGTGACGCCGACCGAAGAGTCGCGTGCGCGATGCGCGGCGGTGGTGCCGGATCTGAATGCGGTGCTGGCAATACTGCGCGAGCGTGGCGCGCTAGCGCGAAGCCGTTAGCAGCCGTCATCGCGAGCAACGCGACTTGTTCGCCGAAGGCTTGGAAGGCGGAAGCCCCTAGCCATAACACCGCAAGCGGTCGCACGGATTGCGCCGCCGCTCCACGCGGAACGATTTCGCCAAGGGCAGCGTTGCCTTTTGCCGTTGATGACGGAGACCATGATGCCAAAGACCGCGCCTCCGATTCCCCCGGACAATCGGAGCCCCAAGGGCCCGGGCAGCGCGCCCCGCGTGCCGCTCGACACCACCAAGGGCCATCGCGACGACGAGAAGAGCAACATCCGCGAACAGGGCGCGCACGGCAATCTGACGCAGAACACCAGCCACCGGCGATCGGGGTGATAGCGTGTTCAATCGCGTCCCTCAGATGCGAATGTCAAACAACTAGTTCGCTTGTCGTCACCCGCGAAAGCGGGTGATCCAGTATTCCAGAGGCCTTTGTGATTGAGCCGAGAGGCCGCGGCGTACTGGATGCCCCGCATTCGCGGGGCATGACGGCGGAGCGGACACGCGCTCGCATTCCCGCGGCGCCATCCGCCCGAGCTTTGCATCGGCGATGCCCTCGACATCGAAGAGGGCGCAGGGAAAGCCGGGTGCCCAAAACACCCGCAGTCGTGCGCAAAAATGCACACGGCGGACTGCAGGTGCGCCGGAACACCCGGCCTTCCCTGCGCAATGGTTTTACGGCTTATACCGCGCTCTCCCCGGAGCCGAATTCCTCTGGCCTCCGTCGCTGACAGATTGACGATCGATCGAGACCCGGTTGTGTCAGATCAATCTCCGCCAGCTTGACACCAGCAACGGGTGCCAGGACCACACGGCTTTGCCGTCCGCGGCTTCCTCGACCAGAATGTTTCGATCGGCCCGTATGCTGCCAAACCGAAGTCTTGGTCGAAGCGTTTAAGCGCCGGTCGTCTGCGCGCCGTTCTTTTTCGCTCACAGGCCAAAGCCCGCCCTGCGATCAACTTGCGCGCCTGACGCTGCCGCGTCCATCGCCTCCCGCGCCCAACGTCCGTGACGATCGCGATACGCCCCTCTAGCGGGTGCGGGATGGCGGGAGTTGTAGGAGTGATTTGGGGTAATCGCGAAGCGGTTTATTTTTGCGGCGAGGACTGGACCAAGCCATGCCTGATTTGCCCTGCGGGCGACGCAACCGGTAGTAGTGTTCGCCCGAATGCCGCCCAACGCCCACTCGCGAAGGATATTCAGAAGGCGCTTAGGGATTGAGGGCTGAGGTTTGAGGGGCAACTGAGTGATTAAAGTTGCGCTGAGCGACAAGCTGCAGGTGCTGCCAACCATCGCGGAGCTGGAGAACTGAATGGCCAATGCGAAACCGTTTGATGCAGCCGAATATCTCGATAGTCCCGAGATGATCGCAGCCTATCTAAACGAAGCGTCCGAGTCCGGGGACGCATCTGCAATTGCAGTTGCCATTGGCACGGTCGCTAGCGCGCGGGGAATTCTGGTCCGCCCTCGAAAGCCATCGCGGCAGACGCGACCTCCAAGATGAGAGTTCCCCTGCGGAGGTCATAACCCACATCCGGCCACTCGACTTGCGAGGGCGATCTCAAGCTTTCGTTTCAGGTGCGGCCTGTTCTCACGAGTTTGCAGTCAGGGAACCGGCGTTGCTGTCCTGCGGTTTGCGCCCCGACAATGCCATGAATCTGAACAAGCCTGTCGCAGCTTCGCGCATCACGCAAGGCGATCCAAATCGATTTGCTCGAACCCAGGGGTAGGACATGAAGTGCATGACAGGATTCCTTGTGGCAATTCTGCTGACCCTAAATGTGTCAGAGGCAAGTTCTGCAGTACGCATCACGAATGATCGAGGCGGTCTGATCGCGACTTACATCGTTAAATATGATCGCCTGGCTTCATCGGGCCAATCCGTCATCATCGACGGTCTCTGTGCCTCGGCGTGCACCATGGTTCTCAGCGCGCTCCCTCACGACAAAATCTGCGTAACGCCGCGCGCGACGCTCGGCTTCCATGCGGCCTGGAATTACGGCGCCAATGGTCGCGCCTTCACTGATCCCGAAGCAACCTTGATGATGTACTCGACCTATCCGACGCGGGTACGCCGCTGGATCGCTCGCAGGGGTGGTCTGACTCCTCACACTATCTTTCTGAGTGGAAAGCCACTGCAGGAGATGTATCGATCGTGCTGATCAGACACGCGGTACCAACGAGCTTCAATTCAACGCCCTCGCTGGTCGGCGAAGGTCCGCTAAGCTACCTCTTCTTCCACCCACCGCGATGCCCCGGCGCGCCGCCGGTTGATCGCGGGGCTGGCCCGAACTCCGGCCCGGACTGCCGCAATCCGTCTCACTTTCTCCCTGATTGTCTCGCCGCAAGAAGAGCGCGCTTCGAATGGCAGATACCGTTGGGCGCTGCTGGCTTCACTCTGCCTTGATGTTGGCCGCCTTGATGATCGGCCACCACTTCTCGATTTCGGCCCTCTGGAAGGCGCCCAGCGATTCCGGCGTCTGCTGATCGCGCGGCGGAATGGATTGCCCGAGATCGGCGAGGCGCGCGAGCACGTTCTTGTCGGCAAGGGATTCCACGACCGCCTCATTGAGCTTGGCGATGATGGCTTTGGGCGTGCCCTTGGGCGCCCAAAGCGCAGTCCATTGCGAGACGATGAATCCAGGCAATCCAGCCTCGTCCGCCGTCGGAATATCTGGCGCTGCTGCCAGGCGAGCCTTCGCCGTCGTAGCATAGGCCTTGATGGTGCCGGCACGGGCCTGCGGCAGTGAGGTCGCCGGGTTATCGATTATCATATCAATTTGGCCGGCCACCAAATCCTGCATCGCCGGGGCGAGGCCGCGATAAGGCACGAATTGAAATCGAGTGCTCGTTTCCTTCTGGAAGAGGATTGCGGCGACATGCGATGCGCCTCCGGTACCAGTCGTTCCCGCCGATGCCTTGTCCGGGTTCGCCTTCAGCCACGCGATCAATTCCATCAGGTTGTTTGCCGGCATGGCTTTCCTGGCGACGATCATCATGGGGTTGCTCGCGACGAGCGAGATGGGTTCGAAATCCTTCAAGAGGTCGTACGAGAGTGGGTAGATCGCCCCGTTCAAAACGTGGGTGCCCCAGACGCCGATGACGAGCGTGTAGCCATCGCCTGCCGCGCGGGCGACCCGGCCGGTACCGATGCCGCCTGCGGCACCAGTCACGTTTTCAAGAATGACGGGTTGACCGAGCGATACTCGCATGGGCTCGGCCAAGGTGCGCGCGATTGTATCCGTTGGCCCACCCGCGGCGAACGGCACGATCATTGTGATCGGTCGGGACGGATACACCTGCTCCGCCGCGATCGCGACATTTCCGAATGCGGCAGCGAAGGCGAACGATGCCAGAAACATTCTTCGGGTTCGCATGGTCGTATCCCCCGTTGCATCAGGTGACCATTTCGATCCACGGCTCGGATACCCGGCCTGATTGCGAGGTTAGGCGTGCTCCGGTATATAAGGAATGCACTATTTGGCTCTACGCCTATAAGCTTTGACTATGGCACGAAAAATCGACTGGGAAAGTCAGATCGGCCGCCGGCTCAAGTTGCGGGACCTGCATGCATTCTTCACGGCCGTTCAACGCGGCAGCATGTCGAAGGCGGCTCGACAGCTTGGCGTTTCCCAGCCCGCCGTTTCCGAAGCGATCGCCGATCTTGAGCAAGCGCTCGGTGTGCGACTGCTTGATCGACGCCCGCAGGGTTGAGCCGACCATGTATGGTGGCGCGCTGCTCCGACGCAGTGCTGCGGTATTCGATGAATTGAAGCAATGCATCAGGGACATTGAGTTCCTGGGCGATCCGACAGCAGGCGAGTTGAAGATCGGATGCCCTGAAGCAATTGCCGCGATATTGCCGCCAATCCTGGAGAGCTTTGCCCGAAAATATCCCCGCGTTGTCTTGCACGTGGACCAAGTCAGCACTGCGACGTTGGAATTACCAGGCTTGCGCGAGCGAAAGTTCGATCTGGTCGTGGCACTCCTGTTGATGCCACGCGTGGACGACGGTCAGGCGGATGACCTGAATGTGGAAGTCCTGTTCGATGATCACCTGGTCATAGCGGCTGGAATGCGCAGTCGATGGGCCCGTCGTCGCAAGATCGATCTCGCTGAGTTGGTCGACGAGCCTTGGATACTGGCGGCACCTGATACCGGGCCTTACAGGATTGTGTCGGAAGCATTCTGCGCGCGTGGGCTAGGTGCACCGAGGATCAGCTTGATGACTTTGTCTGTGCACCTTCGGACCAATATGCTCGCCTCCGGCCATTTCATTGCGACGTTCCCGAGTTCAGTCGCGCGCCTCCACGCCGAACGCTTCTCGCTGAAAGTGCTGCCGGTCGATTTGCCGGTGCGGCCGTGGCCAGTGGCAATCGTGACGTTGAAAAACCGGACATTGAGCCCGGGGGTTGAACGGTTCATCGCGCATATTCGCGATTTCACGCGACCGATGCGTGAGCGGCCCGCCCGGCTAGATGGATGTGCCAGCGGCGGGTCATGACGCTCTTCCGCTCATTGCGAACAGAGAGTGCCGGGTAACGATCGTTGATCGTCTACCGCTTCTTCCACCCGCCCCGGTGCCCTGGCGCGCCGCCGCTTGAGCGCGAGGCTGGCCCGAACTCCGGTCCTGACTGCCGTGAGTCCGTCGGCTGGAAAATCTTGCTGCCGCTACCGATCTCGGGCTTGCGCGGTTTGGCGCCGCTGGGGCGGTAGGGCAAGCATTCAGGGCCATGCATTTCGTCGAGGTGGGGTTTGTGGATTTTGGAGGTGGAAGGACCGCCGCTGCGGCTCGCCAATCACTTTTCCGGTAGCCCCGCATTGCGCATGCCCTCGGCAATCCGCACCCGTTGTGCGAGACAGGTCGGGTTGTCCGTTGGCGAACTGGCGTGAAAGTGGGCGAGAGTGAAATTGGGGTCGATGGCCAGTCCCGTCTGTATCGAAGTCCGCGCTTCTTCGATCCGCCCGAGATGAGCCAACGCCGCGGCAAGGTAGACGTGAACGAACGCGGCGACATTCGGATTGGTCTCGATGGCCCGCTTGAACCAGTAGACAGCAGCTTCATCGACCGCAAGATACGACTGTGCGACGCCGGCATTAATCATCCAGGTGAACGCCTGTTGTCACGGGGAGAAAGTTGAAATGCCTGCATGACGCAAGCTTCGGTTTCCTCGGCTCGACCCAGGTAGCATTTGCCGAGCCCAATCCACGCGTAAGCGGTGGCTAGATTTCGATCTAGCGCCAATGCACGCCCACATTCGGCGATACCCTGAGCAGCACGTTTGGTAAAGATCTGGACGACGCCAAGGAGGCAACGCGCCATGGCATGGTTTGGCAGGTGCGCAAGCACCTTGGTCAAAGACGTTTCGGCCGCCAGAAGGCGTGCTGTCCGGTCGCCGGTCTGCATGGAAGTTCCTCGTATCGCATCGACGAACGCCATGCCAACCACTGCTTCAGCGTTGCTGGTGTCAAGGCAGATAGCTTGTTCGAAGAACTTACGCGCCTGCGATAGGTTTGCGGGGTCCGATCCCCGATGCACACTCGCCATGCCCTGAAAATACAGATCCATTGAATCCGGATGTGGCGCCTGCGCCGCCCGTCGTGCCTCGGCCGTGACCAACTCGGTTCCGAGCTGATTGGCGAGACGCGCGCCAATTTCATCCTGCATGTCGAGGAAATCAGCGATTGGCTTGTCGAATCGTTCGGCCCACAGATGATTGCCGCTTCCGGCATCGATGAGCTGGACGTTGATGCGTATGCGGCCTTGCCCACGCTGCACGGACCCCTCAAGGATATAGCGAACGCCGAGTTCTCGACCGATTTGCTTCAAATCGACATGCTTACTCTTGTAAGTGAAAGCGGTGTTTCGGCCGATCACGAAGATTCCAACCATGCGCGACAAATCAGTGGTAAGGCTCTCGGTCACGCCGTCGACGAAATATTCCTGTTCGGGATCGGGGCTAAGATTGGCGAACGGCAAAACGACGAGCGAGGGTTTACCTGGAGCGGCAAAAGCGGGGGTCGGCGAGTTGGTCGTGACGGTCGCTCCCGTTGACGCCGGCGTTTCGCGTACCGCGCCGATAAAACGGACGCCCTTGCGCCGAAAGGTCTTGATGAGGCGTTGCTCATCTCCGGAATCACCGATCGCGTTCCGCGCCGCATTCAGGCGGGTATCGAGAGCTGCATCCGAGACAATGCGACCTTCCCAAACGGCTCTTATGAGTTCGTCCTTGCTGACGACGCGTTCCCGGTTGCCGATCAGATAGTTCAGCAAGTCGAACACTCGTGGCGCGACGGCGATGACATCCGTCCCGCGACGCAACTCGCGCCGGGCGGTATCGAATGAATAATCATCAAACAAATAGCGCAAGCCGCTTCCCTGCACGGCGGTCCAACCGTCGAAGTCCCAGTGCCTGAGCGCAATAATAAGCCGTCGGTAAGGAAAAAGTAAGCTGGTGCGTAAGTATGTCCATCCTTGCCATGGTATCCGAAGGTAGAGCCCACGCTGAGGAAATGAGACGAGTCGGGGAGAGAGTTAATGATCACACGTCGTGACTTGTTGACCGTGTCGGCGGCCGGTGTCGCGTTGTCCGCCACGGATCTAGTGCAGAGGTCTTCCGCACAACCGCTCGCAAGAACCGCGCATATACTGACAGGCTTCACGCCCGGATTGCAGGACGCCCTGGGAAGGCTCGTTGCCGGCCAGATGAAAGACTATGCGGAGACGTCGTGGTCGAGACCCGGCCCGGTGCAGCCGGTCGTGTTGCGGTCGAAGCCGTGAAGACAGCTAACGCCGACGGAACGGTTATGCTGCTCGCACCGCTTGGATTCATGATGCTCTTTCCACACGTCTACAAGACACTCAGATACGAGCCGCGGGATTTCACCCCGGTGTCGACCCTCGCCTCAACCCCGACCTTGCTGACAGTGGGTCCAAAGGTGCCGGGTGACGTAAGGACCCTTGCAGATTTCGTCGCTTGGTGCCGGGCTAACCCAAAGCTGGCCACCTACGGCACGGCGGGTGCCGGCACCACGCTGCACTTCCTCGGTGCGATGCTGGGTCGCACCGCGGGCTTCGATTTTCTTCACGTACCGTATCAAGGCAATGGCTCGATTCAGGATTTGCTCAAAGGAGAGATCGCATCAGCCATCATGCCAGTCGGCAGCTCCCTGGGCCTCGTCCGATCTGGAGATCTTCGTGCGCTGGCTACTACCGGACCGCACCGCAGTCCGTTTCTTCCCGCTGTGCCAACGGTGGGAGAGGCTGGATATTCCTCGCTTGAGGACCTCACCTGGTACGGTGTTTTCGTTCCGGCGAAGACGCCGGCGAATATCGTCGAAAAGCTCAATGCTGCCATCCAAGGAGCCCTGCGCACTGACGAGGTAAAGTCCGGCATGGCAAAATTAGCCGTCGAACTTGACTCAATCTCCATGGGGGACTTTGCCCGGCTGATCGTATCGCAATCGGAACGATGGAAAGCGATCGTGCAAGCAACCGGGTTCGTCCCGACTGATTGAAGGTCTGAGCGGCACTTGCACAAGGCTGTATGCCCTTTCCGAGCCTGGTACACTGGCGGACTGGCCGAAGCTGGCTCTTATCCAAACCGCGGATTTCGTGAGCGCTGTTCGACCAACATTTACTCTTTGCAAAACCACGCTGGGGTCAGCAGTGGACACGGCCGCACAAATGCTGGCACCGAGTGGGCGCTTGGTTTTGGATCGAATCCTGGATGTGCGACCACAGGCTAAGCACGCGATTGAGTCGCCAAGACCTTTGTCGATCGCGAACCACGATCGTTGATCGTCTACCTCTTCTTCCACCCGCCCCGGTGCCCCGGCGCGCCGCCGCTTGAGCGCGGGGCTGGCCCGAACTCCGGTCCTGACTGCCGCGAGTCCGTTGGCTGGAAGATCTTGCTGCCGCTTCCGGTCTCGGGCTTGCGCGGTTTGGCGCCGCTGGGGCGGTAGGGCAAGGATTCCGGGCCGTGCATTTCGTCGAGATGGGGTTTGTGGACTTTGGAGGTGGAAGAACCGCCGCTGCGGCTCACCCCGCCCCGACCGCCTGCGGCGGTCGACCCTCCCCCTCCAGGGGCGGGTGAAGAGGCGCTGCGCTTCTTCATCGCTGATGTCGGCAAGTTCGCTGCCTCGCCGTACTTCTTCGTCCCGGCATAGGCGCCGGCCTTGCCCTGCACGGTGCGCTGCTTTGCGGTGGGGTCGTCGACCACGGCCATTTCCGTCGCGCGCAGGCGTTTGACTTCGTCGCGAAGCCTGGCGGCTTCCTCGAAGTTCAAATCGGCGGCGGCTTCGCGCATGCGGGTTTCGAGGTCGTTCAGGACGGCCTCGAAATTGTGGCCGATCGAGATGACGTCGTCCGCCATGCCGCCGTCGCCGATTTCGACCAGCACGTGGTCGCGCTCGTAGACGGAGTTGAGGATGTCGCCGATCGATTTCTTCACGCTCTCCGGCGTGATGCCGTTAGCCGTGTTGTATTCGACCTGCTTTTCGCGGCGGCGGTTGGTTTCGGCGATGGCGCGCTCCATCGAGCCGGTCATCTGGTCGGCGTAGAGGATCACCTTGCCGTCGACGTTACGCGCCGCGCGGCCGATGGTCTGGATCAGCGAGGTCTCGCTGCGCAAAAATCCTTCCTTGTCGGCGTCGAGGATCGCGACCAGCGCGCATTCCGGAATGTCGAGGCCTTCGCGTAACAGGTTGATGCCGACCAGCGCGTCGAACGCGCCGAGGCGCAAGTCCCGTATGATCTCGATGCGCTCGATGGTGTCGATATCAGAGTGCATGTAGCGCACTCGAATGCCCTGCTCGTGCAGGTATTCGGTGAGGTCTTCCGCCATGCGCTTTGTGAGTACCGTGATCAGCGAGCGATAACCCGCGGCAGCGGTCGCGCGCACTTCGCCGACGAGATCGTCGACCTGCGTGCGCGCCGGGCGAATGTCGACCGGCGGATCGATCAAGCCCGTGGGACGGATCACCTGCTCGACAAATACGCCGCCGCTTTCGTTCAGCTCCCAGCCGCCCGGCGTCGCCGACACCGCGACCGTCTGCGGGCGCATCATGTCCCATTCCTCGAACCGCAGCGGGCGGTTGTCCATGCAGGAGGGCAGCCTGAAACCGTACTCGGCGAGCGTCGCCTTGCGCCGGAAGTCGCCGCGGAACATGCCGCCGATCTGCGGCACGGTGACGTGGCTTTCGTCGGCGAACACCAGCGCGTTGTCGGGCACGTATTCGAACAGCGTCGGCGGCGGCTCGCCGGGGCGGCGCCCGGTGAGGTAGCGCGAATAGTTCTCGATGCCGGCGCAGCTTCCGGTCGCTTCCATCATTTCGAGGTCGAAGGTGGTGCGCTGCTCCAGCCGCTGCGCTTCCAAGAGGCGCCCCTGGTTATTGAGCTCGTCGAGCCGCAGCTTGAGTTCACTCTTGATCGACTTGATCGCCTGCACCAGCGTCGGCCGCGGCGTCACATAGTGCGAGTTGGCGTAGATCTTGATGAATTCGAGATCGTCCTGCTTGTGGCCGGTGAGCGGATCGAACTCCTCGATATTCTCGACGGTATCGCCGAACAGGTTCACGCGCCAGGCGCGGTCCTCATAGTGCGCCGGGAAGATGTCGATGACGTCGCCGCGCACGCGGAACGTGCCGCGGGTGAAATCGGCCTGCGTGCGCTTGTATTGCAGCGCGACGAGGTCGGCGATCAACTGCCGCTGGTCGATGCGCTCGCCCTTCTTCAGCGCAAAGGTCATCGCGGTGTAGGTCTCGACCGAGCCGATACCGTAGATGCACGACACGGACGCCACGATGATGACGTCGTCACGCTCGAGCAGCGCGCGCGTCGCCGAATGGCGCATGCGGTCGATCTGCTCGTTGATGGACGAATCCTTTTCGATATAGGTGTCGGTGCGCGGAACGTAAGCCTCGGGCTGGTAGTAGTCGTAGTAGGAGACGAAATATTCCACCGCGTTGTCGGGGAAGAAATTCTTGAACTCGCCATAGAGCTGCGCGGCCAGCGTCTTGTTCGGTGCGAGAATCAGGGCCGGGCGCTGCGTCGCCTCGATCACCTTGGCCATGGTGTAGGTTTTTCCGGAGCCGGTGACGCCGAGCAGCACCTGGGTGCGGTCGTTGCGGTTGATGCCTTCGACCAGTTCGGCGATCGCGGTCGGCTGGTCGCCCTTCGGCTGGTATTCGGATTTGATCTCGAAGCGCACGCCGCCTTCGGATTTTTCCGGGCGCGGCGGCCGGTGCGGCGTCCAGACTTTGAGCTGGCCGTTATCGCCGCGAAATTCGGGACGTCCATCGCGGATCAGGCTTTCCAGCGCATCGGCGGTGGCTTTGACGCCGAGCGCTTCCATCTTGTTGCGCGGCGGGCGAGCGAGGGCTTCCTCGTCGTCTTCCGCGGTCGGCAGGCCGAGCTGGCGCGCGAGCTCGGGATCGAGGGTCGGGATCGTGGCCGCAGTGCCGTAGTTGGCTTGGGGCGCTTCTTCGAGGCCTTGTCTGGCGGCATCGCGTTTTGCGACGTCATCGCTCGTCCCTTTGGTCGAAGCGCGCGCGCGATGCGCCGCCGCCTCGCCGCCGGCGCGACGATCCCAGGAATTGTCCGGCGGAGGCTGTAGGCCGGTGCCTGAACCCGTTCCGGCGTCGCCGCGGTTGATGGCGGGATTGAGCAGTTCCGCCAGCGCCGGTCCGATGGGTTGCACCTCGGGCCGGTGTGCCTTGGATTTCGGGGTTTTGCCTGATTTTTTGGGAGCGTCGGGTTTCTTCGCCATGCGGCGAATATGGGACGAGTCAGCCGGTGAGAAAAGAGCAAATGGCGGCGCGAAAGCGCGCGTGCTTCCGCCTGTCAGCAGATGTCAGCAAGACGTAATCGGGAACCGTTGTGCGCCTCAGACGCGAAGATCGCCATTATCCGCGCTAGCCGGCGCTGCCTTGACGATATCCAGATGAATCCCGCCGCAGCGCGTGCATCGCATGGCCCAGTACTCGGCGCCGGCGCGGCCGGGGATGATACGCAGCACCGCGAGCGCCGCGCTGCAGTCCGGACAGGTCGAAAGCAGCGGCGTGGCTTGCACGGTCTGTTCGGGAGCGGGTATCGAGATTCGGCCGGCCAGCATGCTTACCGATTCGCGAACCGCGGCATGAAACGATCGATATGGGCTTTCGCATCCGCGATCGCCGCTTCCGGATCCGACCAGGCGAAGCCGACTTCGAGGGTCGGAAATGCCAGGCCGTCGATCACCACCGGCTCCTGGTCGGCCCGTTGAATCCTGGCGTGCCATAGCCCTCTCCCTGCTTCGAACGATTGGATTTCAAAGCCGCCATAGATCATGGCGCGTCCCCCGGAATTGCGCATGGCACGAGCAGAGCACAGCGCGGCGGAGGCAAATGTGAACGGCTTCACATGTGATGGATGTTTTTTGGCAGAAAGCCGTCATCGTCCGCGAAGGCGGGCGATCCAGTATTCCAGAGGCTGCGGTGATCGAATCGAGACGCCGCGGAGTACTGGATACCCCGCCTGCGCGAGGTATGACGACCGTGAGCGGAAGACGGTCGAGAATCACCGTCGCGCCAAAATATGATCCGCGAGCACCACGGCATCGTCGCCGACGCCTGACAGGAACGAGGAGTTCATCTTCGACAGCCATTGCAGGCCGAGGAAGTACAGGCCGGATACGGCTGAGATGCCGTTGCGATGAACCGCTTCGCCGCGGGCGTCGAGGACCGGGATATCGATCCAGCCGAAATCGACGCCGTAGCCGGTGGCCCAGATGATCGAAGAGATGCCCTCCGCGGCGAGGTCGAGGCGCGTGAGTGGCGCGGTGACGCAAGGCGGGTCGGGAAGCGTCGCGCGGGCGCCGGGTTCTTCCGGCAGCTCCAGGCGGCGCCGTTTCACATATTCATCGACGGTGTCGAGGAAGGTGGTAAAGGCGATGTCGCCGTCGCCAAGGCTTTTGTCGAGGTTAGGTGCAATGTCGAGCACGCCGCCATCGGCGGCGTCGAGACGTCCGAGCAAGATCATGCCGCGGGCGGCGAAATCGCGGAAATCGATGCTGCGGCCACCATAAGCGCCCGAAATCACCGGGCCGAGGCGCGCTTGCCCGCGCTCCTCCGGGGTGATCTGGTCGAACTGCATTTCGGCGAGCCACCAGATCAAGTCGCGGCTGCGATAGCGGCGCGGCAGGCGGCGATGCCGTCCGACCGAGAGATAGACGCGCCGGCCGGCCTGCAACAATTCCTCGGCGATCTGCGCGCCGGACGCGCCGGCGCCGGCCACCAGCACCGCGCCCGGCGGAAGCTGTTCGGGATTCTTGTAATCGGCGGCACGCACCTGAAACACTGGATGATCGCGCAACAGGTCCGGGATGACGCTGCGCTGATAGGGTCCGGTGGCGACGACGACATTGTCGGCTTCGATCGTGCCACCCGTGGTCTCGGCGATAAAGCGCCCGCCGTCGCGCTGCGACAGCCGCGTCACCGC
The DNA here is from genome assembly GCF_018398875.1 of Bradyrhizobium sp. sGM-13. Taxonomy (GTDB): domain Bacteria; phylum Pseudomonadota; class Alphaproteobacteria; order Rhizobiales; family Xanthobacteraceae; genus Bradyrhizobium. The sequence goes on from NZ_JAGWDK010000011.1 coordinate 114,117, forward strand.
GACGCCGCAGCGGATCGGCGGCGCGACGAAATCCGCATAGGCCTCGATAAATTTGATGATGGTGGCCGTATCCGAAAACCCATCGGGATCGCTGTGCGGAAACGGAAAGTCCGGCAGCCGCACCGACCAGTTCGGAAACTGGAATATTAATCCGTCCCAGCGTTCGCTGCGCCAGCGTTCGGCGATCCGGTGGCGCTCGAGCACCAGATGCGACAGTCCGCGCTGCTTGAGGCGGTGGCTCATCACCAGGCCGGCCTGGCCGCCGCCGATCACCAGCGTTTCGATCTTCTCATCCGGCATGTCTGTGGCCCCTGCGGCGCGTGGCGGGCTCCGCTGCCGCGCGAACGATCCAGCGCCGAAACGCGGCGAAATCGCGCTGCCCCGTGCTGAATCCCCGATACACCAGATACCAGCGCATGCCTTTCGGCACACTTAACGCAAACGGCGCGACCAGCCGGCCGGCCGCAAGGTCATCGTCGATATAGGGGCGGATGCCCATCGCGATGCCGAGGCCGTCGACGGCAGCCTGCAGCGCCTGGCCGTAAAACTCGAACTCCGGTCCGCGGGCGCTGATACGGGCGGTGCCGGCGGCCTCGAGCCATGACGGCCAGTCGTCTGGCGAATGCGCCACCCGCAGCAGCGTCGGCCCCTTCAGGTCGCCGGGACGTTTGAGCGCGTTGGCAAGGCGCGGCGCGCAGACCGGGAGCAGATCGGCGGCAAACAACGGCTCGGCGATCAGGCCGGGCCATTCGCCGTCGCCGAGCTTGATGCCGCAGCTCCAGTCCTCGCCGAACGGCACTGCGGCGCCGCCGGTGGTGATACGGACGTCGATATCGGGTTCTTCCTTGCGGAAGTCCGCCAGCCGCGGGATCAGCCATTTCATCGCAAAGGTCGGCCCGACGCCGATGGTCAGCACCCGCACGCTTGCGGGCGCCGTCACCTGCGCGGTCAGGCTCGCCAGCGCGTCGAAGATCGGCGTCAGCCCGTTCTGATAGGCGCGGCCGGCAGCGGTGGTCACGAGTCGGTTGGCCTTGCGCTCGAACAGCGCCACGCCCAGCCGCTCCTCCAACAGATGCACCATCCGGCTGACGGCGGCGGCGGAAACGTTGAGCTCGGTCCCGGCGGCGGCGAAGCTGCCGGTGCGCGCTGCCGCTTCGAATGCCTTGATGCCGTTGAGAAAGAGCAGCCGCCGCACATGACCCTCAGGAAAACTGATGCCAGAGCAAGATAACTCGGTTTGCGTAGCTCCGACAAGCGAGGCACAAGAATGAGTGTAGTAGCCTTGGGTTGAAGTAGGCTTGGGTTGAATTGGTGCGGCCGGTTTCAACCTCGCCCCGCTCTTCGCGGGGAGAGGTCGGCGCGAAGCGCCGGGTGGGGGGCTGCTTCCGCGAGCCCGATTGTGAGCGAGTTTGCGGAGGCAGCCCCTCACCCCAACCTTCTCTCCGGAAGGGCGGGGCGAGCGGAGACAGCGCCCTCGCGCCTCAACCTGGGTCTTGCGCAGGAGAGTTTCGTGACGCCGCTGATGATCGCAGCCCTGGGTGTGCTGATGGTGGCCACCGCCTTCCTGTCCGGCCTGTTCGGCATGGCCGGCGGGATGATCCTGATCGGCGTGCTGTTGATGCTGATGCCGCTGCCGACCGCGATGGTGCTGCACGCGATCACGCAGATGGCTTCCAACGGCTGGCGCGCGTTTCTGTGGCGGGCGCATATCCGCTGGCGGCCGGTGTTCGTCTATCTGATCGGCTGCGCGCTGGCGCTCGGCCTCTGGTCGCTCACCCGCTACGTGCCGGACAAGCCGATTGCCTTGCTGTTGCTCGGGGCCACGCCGTTCATGGCGCGGCTGATGCCGAAGAACCTCAAGCCGAACCCGGACAGCATCTGGCAGGGCTCGTTCTACGGCTTCATCTGCATGGGCCTGATGCTGATGACCGGCGTGTCCGGTCCCTTAATGGACACGTTCTTTCTCGGCGGCAATTTTGGCCGCCGCGAGGTGGTCGCCACCAAGGCAACCTGCCAGGTCGTGAGCCATCTTACCAAACTGATCTATTTCGGCGGCATCATCGATCAGGCAGCGACGCTCGATCCCGTGCTGGCCGCGGTTGCGATCGCGGCTTCGATGCTCGGCACCACGCTGGCGCGGCGGATTCTTGAGGCGATGAGCGACGCGCAGTTTCGCACCTGGGCCAACCGGCTGATTACGACGGTGGCCGGTTATTACATTCTCTACGGAAGCTGGCTGTTGCTGGTTCACGGCTCGGTTGCTTCCTTCTGAAGGGAGAGGGCTGATGTCGGATGCTGCAGATCCGCTGGTGCTCGACTTCGTCGAATGGGTCGCCCGCGAGCCGCGGAATTACGCAGAAGTAGTCGCGACCTGGCGGACCTCCTGTCCGCGCCTGACGATCTGGGAAGACGCTTCCGATCGCGGCTACGTCACACGCGAAACCATCGCCGGAACCGGACTGATGGTGACCGTCACCGCCTCGGGCGAAAAGCTGCTGCGCGAGCACGGCCGCATCGGCGTGCCGCAACGCTGATCCCGCATCACGATCGGCTGGGGATTCCGCTCTATCCGGATATCCATCTCCAGGACGCATAGGCAATATCGCCGAATCATGGCGAGAATCGCCGCGTAAGCGCCCAACTTTTGCCGGGCCCAGGCGTTGTCAAACCGCAGGACTCATTGTTTCGGAGACGATTGTGGACACCACACTGAAGCTGCAGCCACGCCCAACCAACGTGGCGTTGATCGCCTGGCAGTTCACCGGACAGCCGCTGCACGAATGGCCGAGCTGGGTTCAATCCAGTTGCTCGCTGCAGCGAAGCGAGGACGGTCACCTCGAGCTTCGACATGAACGGCAAAGCGGGACGCAAATCGTGTATCTGCAGGAGTGGCTGGTGCGGGATCTCGATGGCGGCGTGTGTTTTTACACCGACGCGGAGCTGCGCAGAGAGTTCGACATCGCACCTGGTCAGTGAACCCTATAAAACAGCTGCCCGCTGTTATGTCTCCGAGGCAATCGGACCGCACGTGACGAGTAGCAGGTGTTCCACGCTGCGCCACGCTACATGAGCGCGGCGTTGATCGACAGATGGGTCAGGATGCTTGCCACGTAGCCGAGCGCAATGGCCCAGGTCCATCGAAGATGGTTGATAAACGTGTAGTGGTTGCGCAGCAGTCCCATCAGCGCCACGCCCGCCGCCGTGCCGATGGACACGAGGCTCCCCCCGACACCGGTGCTCAGCGTGACGAGCATCCACTGGCCGCTCGACATATCCGGGTTCATGGTGAGCACCGCGAACATCAGCGGGATGTTGTCGAACGCCGCGCCCAGCACACCGATCGCGATGTTGGCAACGGTCGGTCCCAGGTCGCCATAGAGAAAATTCGACACAAGCGCGAGATAACCGGCGACGCCAAGTCCGCCGGGCGAAGATGACACCGAAGAAGAACAGCAGCGTGTCCCACTCCAGGCGCCTGATCTCCCGCAAGGAGTCGAACGCCATGTCCTGGTCGTCGCGGCGGCGCCCGATCCGCTGTAGGATGTAGCTGTACATTTGCAGGTATCCGAGACCCAGCATCATCCCGAGCGCGGGCGGCAAACTGAAAATGCTCTTGAAAGCGACGGCGGTCGCGATGGTGGCCGCGAACAGCCCGATCACAACGGCGGCGCCGTGCTTGAGTTGTCGGGTCTCGCTTACCGGCTCGGGCATTCCTTTCGGCACGCCGAAATGCATAAGCGTTGCAGGTACGAGGAAGTTCACCAGCGCCGGGAGGAAGAGATGGAAGAACTCGAGGAATTCCAGCTTGCCCTTCTGCCAGACCATCAGCGAGGTGACGTCGCCGAACTGCGAGTATACGCCGCCGGCATTGGCGGCCACCACGATGATGATGCAGCCCATGACGATGAACTGGTAATTGCCGACCCCGACGGCCACCACCACGGCGCCCATGACGAGCGCTGTGGTGAGGTTGTCGATCATGGGACAGCCGAAGAAGGCAATCCCCCCGACCAGCCAGAAAAGCTGCCGATAAGAGAGCTTCTTGCTGGTGAGTTTGGCCCTCACCACGGCGAAGACGCGCCGCTCCTGCATTGTGTTCACATACGTGATCGCTACCACGAGGAACAGCATCAGCTCGCCATAGTCGAGGATCACATGCTTGGCGGCGGCTTCGAGCGCGGCGCTCTGATCATGTGCGGCGTAGACAGCGCCGAGAAGCGCCCAGATGAGGCCCGCCGCCAGCATGATGGGTTTCGACTTGCGCAATTGAATGACTTCCTCGACGGCCACGAATCCGTAGGCGACGAAGAAGATCAGGAGCGACAGATAGCCGACGGGATGCTGCGTCAGGTCGATGAGCGCGCCCGCCTCCATGGCATGGAGCGGCGCGGGAGCGGACAGGAGCAAGACAAATACCGGAACGGCGAGCATCCACAGCCGTCCGGCAAAACGCAGCATCGTCAGCTCCTGTCGACGAAAGTCGAGCGCCATCATCACCGCAACCTGGTTTGATCCCACGCGAGAGGATCGTGCTTGCTGGGGATAAGGCGTAACACGCGATGGCGCGACATGCGCCCAATGCCGCGTAGGGAATAGTGCCCACGGGCTTATGGTGTATATTACCTACGCGCTTGCGTACGGAGAGAAGACGGACGCATTCTCGCTAGGCAGAAAATTGTGTGCTCGGCGAGGGAGGAACTGCATTGGACGTCGAGATCCGCAGGTCCCGAGGCGGGATAGTGGGGTTGGGGTGGAGTGCTGGTTGGCTGCGCGTGCTGGCGCCGACGCAGTACGCCCTGATCGGCGGCGTTTTCACGGCCGCCTATCTCGGGCTCGAATGGCTCACGCGCGTCCATGAACTCGAAGGCCTCGGCATCACGCTGTGGAATCCGGTGAAGGCGCTGAGCCTCGGCCTGTTGCTGCTCAAAGGTGTCGCTTATGCGCCGGTGCTGTTTCTGGCGGCATTGCTGGTCGATCTCTTCATCTACGGGGCGGCCAAGAGCGTCACTTCTACTATTGCGACGAGCGCGGTTGTTGCGCTCGGTTATGCGGCGCTCGCCGCAGGTCTCACGCGATGCCTTGGCTTTGCGGCTGGACGATCCGACCTGCGCAATGTGATTGCGCTGCTGGTGACGGTGCCGGCAGGGACATTCGTCATAGCCTGCCTCTATTGCGGCTTTCTCGTGTGGTTCGGCGACCTGCCGGCGAGGCAGTACTGGGAAGCGGTGCCGCATCTCTGGGTCGGAGACACCGTCGGTATCATCATCATCCTCCCCGTTGCGATGGCCGCATCCGGGTCAGTTCAACGTCTGGGTGAGACAAGACCCGCAGTGCTGCTGATCGACTCAGGGGCCTTTCTGGCCGGAGTCCTGATCGCATTGTGGCTGATCTTCTCCTTCGAGCGGGCCAACGAATTCCATTTCTTCTATCTGCTGTTCCTCCCGGTGAGCTGGATCGCGATGCGCGCCGGGTTCGTGGGAGCGGCAGCCGGCGTATGTGTTGTCCATCTGCTGCTGTTGGCTTTCATCAGCTGGGGCGGCTATCCCGCGAGCACTTTCATGGGCTACCAGCTCCTGGTGCTGGCGCTCGCTTTGAACGGATTGCTGCTCGGCGCCGTCGTCGACGAACGCCGCAGATCGGATGAACTGCTGCGCGAGCAGCACGCCGAGGTGGCACGCATGACGAGGCATGCGACGGCCGGTGCGATGGGCGTTTCATTGGCGCACCAGATCAGTCAGCCGCTATCGAACGTCGCCATGTACCTTCACGTCGGCCGGCAGCTTTTGGCTGACAAGCCTGCCGATCCCGCGCCGATTGCGGAGTCGCTGGAAAAGGCAACAGGGCAGCTGCGGCACGCGAAAGATATCCTAGAGCGTCTGAGGGATTTCGTCTCGCGCGGCACGCTGAGGCCAGCTCCCACCGACCTCGGCGCCCTGACGCGGAAGGTGGTGGCACTAGCCGAAGATGACGCAAGGGCGCACGGGGTGTCGGTGCGGCTCGAGGCGGCGACCGTGCCGCCGGTCACGGTCGATGCGCTTCAGCTCGAGCAGACCCTGATCAACATGATCAACAACGCCATCGACGCCGCCACGGAAGCGAGCCCGGCACCGGGCTCCGTTACCGTTCGAGTGGCAACGGTAGACAAGTGGGTGCGGATCGAGATCGAGGACAACGGGCCGGGCGTTTCCGGTGTTGTGGCCAAGCACCTGTTCGAGCCGTTCGTCACGACAAAGCCGGGCGGCATGGGGCTCGGGCTGGCGCTGTCGCGCGAGCTGATCGCGGCACATGGAGGGACGATCGATTGGGAGCGCGTCCGGCCGGATGGCGGCGCGCTGTTCACGATTGAGCTTCCCCTGAGCCCGGAGGTTGGCCATGGGGCATAAGCACGTCGTGCACGTCATCGACGACGAAGCCGATGTCTGCGAAGCCCTCAAAGTGCTGTTGCATACGGCGGGGATGGAAGCGCGCACCTATGCCTCGGCCGAAGAGTTCCTCGCGGAAGTCAGGCTGAGCACGCCGTTGTGCTTGCTGGTCGACGTGCGCTTGCCGGGAATGAGCGGGTTGGATCTCGTGCGGCAACTGCAACAGGAGCCGGTGCGCCCGGTGGTGGTCATGATCACTGGCCATGGCGATGTGCCGCTCGCCGTCAAGGCAATGCCGGCGGGCGCGCTGCACTTTCTCGAGAAGCCGTTCGAGCCGGCGGAGCTCCTTCAGACTCTGGAAGAAGCGCACCAGCGCGTCAGCGAAATGGCTGCCGAGGAAGCAACGTTTGCGGCTATCGAGGCTAACTACCGCTCGCTCACGCCCCGCGAACAGGAGGTGATGGCGCTTCTGGCTGAAGGGATGCCGACGAAGCTGCTCGCTACAAAACTCGGGATCAGCACCCGGACAGCCGAGCATCATCGCGCAGCGGTGCTGAAGAAGATGGGTGCCCGGACGGTGTCGCACCTCGCCCGCATGAGCATGAGCCTGCAGTCGCGGAATACGCTGATCCGGTCATAGGTAGTCATCACAAATTCAGGGGAGAGCCGGTCGCCGTACTCTCGCATTGAGGCGCCGCTTTCTGCACGCGGCCTGCGATGTCCCCGCCCAATGGAGTTAGTCGTTCGATGGAACGACCCATTGTGAATGCAACTCTGCACAGACAGCATACTCTGACTAGGTCTCGATCGCTGTGCTCGGTTTTCGGATAACGAGGGCATCGCAAGGTACGTCATCCATGATCGCTTTTGCGACGCTCCCTAGAAATATCTCGAAGAAGGCATTCCGCCCGTGCGTACCAAGCACTAACAGGTCCACCTCTTTTTCTCGCACATAGTCGCGCAACAGAAGATTTGGTGCGCCATCCTCAATCAGCACATGCGGCCGTTGCAAGCCGGGCACTGATTTGTCCACTCCTGTCAAAAACGCTCGCACCTGCTGCTCGACTTCCATGCGATATTGTCGATGCAACGCTGATTCAGTTATCAGTCCGGACGGTGGGCGGTACGCGTGAAAGATTGTTAGCCTTTGTCCGGAGAAAAAGCGGGCGGCTGTTTCCAGGGCATAACGTGAGGAATCGGAGAGGTCGGTAGCGAAAACAATATTTTCGTACGGCCTGCGAGGACGGTCCTTCACAACAAGGAGCGGCAGCCGAGAATGACGAAATAGTCGATCCGCGGTTCGGCCCAATACGAAATTTCCGAGCGACTCGTCCCTTCCGACACCGATTGCAATCAGGTCGCAATTTTCGGCGCCGGCACTGCACAGAATGGCTTGTACGGGATTTCCTTCGGCGATTCGTACGGTTGGACGGGCCGGAAGTGCGTCGACATCGGCTAGGAGGTGTTTTCTGGCAATATCACGCGGATCGGGCGGGCGTCTCCACGACGGCAGTCCTGCCGCATCGGGGATGCTCAGGTCGCGATCTTCGACTACATGTAAGACGATTAGCGACGATTGCCACTGTTTTGCAAGCATGGCCGCTCGGTAGAGCGCGCGGTCACAGCGGGCACTAAGATCCGTCGCTAAGAGAATCTTTTTAGCTGGCCCGCTGATCCGGCGTGGCGCGTTCACACCGCGCTGCTCCTGCCGGTCGGGACGTGCCAATTCGTTTGGGCTTTCAGCGGCGCGCCTTGACGTTCCGCTGCGTGTGATGTGGGCAAGTTGCATATTCTTTACCGTAGCGGGAGCCTCGGACATGTCGCCTTCCGGCACCTCAATTTTCGAGATCTTTACGCGCAGTTTCGTTGTTCGATCCACCGCCCCGTCATGAGCTATACACAGTGCTTGCGCGGAGAGGATCGTATCTGTTGGGGATAGGACGTAGCACGCCGCGGCGCGACGTGCGCCCAGTTCCGCGTAGGGATTAATGCTTGCGGGATTATGGCGAGAACTACCTACGCCCTTGCGTACGAAGCGAAGGAGGCAATGGTGATCGCTGATCGCGGCTATGATGCAGACTGGATCAAGGTGCTCGTCAACGAGCAAGGCGCATGGCGCATGGGCCAACATCCCTCTGAAGCGCTATCGCAAAGATCCCGTCTGCTTCGGCCCGCCCCTATGTCGTGCGCGCATCTGGTGAATAGGTTCTTCAATCGGATCAAGCATTGTCGACGCATCCCCGCTCGCTACGACAAGCTTGCGGCCAACTACCTCGCGTTTGGTGCAGTTGGCATACATCAGCCTGTGGTTACGTGTTTATGAGTTCACGCACCTCGTAAGTGAAGCTGCTCACACAAATCGAAAAATAAACCGCTGGCACCGCGCTCCGATTGGCCACAATCTGGAGATGGGTTTTGCTGACTGAACCCTTTCGAGGGGTATCGCCCGAATTTTACCTGAACCTTTTCCTTACCTGAACAGCGCGACACACCGGTACCCCTCTTCTCCCAACATTTGCGATTGGAGGAAGTGATGGCAACTCAAGTGAATGTCCAGCCCGGCCATGGCAAAGCTGGCCGCCAACCGACCCGACAGTTTCTCGATTCGCTTTCCGGACATGACGATCCCGGAATGTTCGGACGGATGTTTCCGAATCTCGAACCGCTTGCCGTCGACGACGCGCCGCTGCAGGAGCTTGCCGACGCGATGAAGGATCCCAATCCCGGTGACGCTGCCGGCAACAACACCAAGATCCCGGCGGGCTTCACCTATCTCGGCCAATTTGTCGATCACGACATCACGCTCGATCTCACCTCGTTCGGCGACAAGGAAGCAGACCCGACGGCGGTCGAAAACTTCCGTACGCCGGCACTCGATCTTGACAGCGTCTACGGTCTCGGCCCGGATGGCAGCCGGCAGCTTTACGCGCGCAATCCCGGCGATGCCGACGGCAAGTCGCCCGGTCCGAAACTGCTGCTCGGCAAGACCATCAGCGTTGACGATGTAACCATCACGCCGCGTAACGACCTGCCGCGTAACCCGGAAGGCTTCGCGTTGATCGGCGACCATCGCAATGACGAAAATCTCGTGGTTGCCCAGACGCACCTGGCGATGCTGAAGTTTCACAATAAGGTCTGCGACCATCTTGCTGCGTCCGGGGTGCCGGCCGGCGAGATATTCACGCAAGCGCGCCAGACGGTGACCTGGCATTATCAATGGATGGTGCTGCATGATTTCGTGGAGCGCATCACCGAGAAGGGCATCGTCGCCAAGATCCTCGATCAGGGCCGCCGCTTCTATCGCTTCAAGAAGACGCCCTACATGCCGGTCGAATTTTCCGCGGCGGCGTACCGCTTCGGCCATAGCATGGTGCGCGAGGTCTACAGCCACAACCGAAAGTTCACGCCGGGCGGCGGCATTCCCGCTACGCTCGATCTGCTGTTCAAGTTCACCGGCCTGTCGGGCGGCATCATCGGCGATCTCGCGCCCGATCCGGTGCAGCCGCCGCTGCCGATACCGGTGCTCTCCAGCAACTGGATCATCGACTGGCGCCGCTATCACGAGGTGCTGGCGGCCAATCCTCCCAATGTGCGGCTCAATCCGTCGCGGAAGATCGATCCGTTCCTGATACCGCAGTTGCACGAGCTGCCGGGCGGTGGCGGTAACCTGCCGTTCCGCAATCTCAAGCGCGGCGTCATGCTGGGGCTGCCGTCGGGACAGGATGTCGCCAAGGCGATGAAGATCAAGAATCCGCTCACACCGGCTGAGATCGCGAGTGGCACGGACGGCGCCGCGGCAAAGAAGCACGGCCTGCACGAGCACACACCGCTCTGGTACTACATCCTCAAGGAGGCCGAGCAGCGCGGCGGCGGCGAAAAGCTCGGACCGGTGGGCGCGACGATCGTGGCCGAAGTGTTCGTCGGTCTCGTCCACGGCGACCGTCAATCGTATCTGTGGCTGAAGGGCAAGAACTGGAAGCCAACGCTGCCGTCGAAGACACAGGGCGAATTCACCATGGCGGACCTGCTGCGGTTCGTCGGCGATATCAGCCCGATCGACGGCATCTCGACGGTCTAGGCGTTTTGGCGCCTGGCGATTGCGCGGCGTAACGGCTGCGCAGTCGCAGCGACGTTGCCCACGTTTGCATCCCATCGTCCTGGCTGGACTTGACGCAATTGGCAGGCTGCCTCGTGGGTCCCCGCGAACGCACGCGAACGCGGGGACCCATAACCACCACCGCCGATATGGTGTGCGCAGACGTGCGGCGACTTCACATTACATCGCTGACATCTGTGGCTATGGGTCCCTGCGTTCGCAGGGACGACGGTGAGAGGGATTGCTTCCGCCTTCGCTCTTGAGCCACGGCGGACAAGTCGTCGCTTGCGCTCCCCGCACCGCCGGCTAGTCTGACGACTGACCCCAGGCAGGATCAGACGCCATGTCCCTCAAACTCTACGAACTCGTCGGTACCGATCCATCCCGTCCGTTCAGCCCATTCTGCTGGCGAACGCGGATGGCGCTGGCGCATAAGGAGCTCTCGGCGGAGACGATTCCCTGGTGCTTCACCGAGAAAAGCGCGATCGCGCCGCACGGCTCGGAGAAGGTGCCGGTGCTGCTCGACGGCGACAGCGCGGTCGTCGATTCCTGGACCATCGCCAACTATCTCGAAGACAAATATCCGGACCGTCCGTCGCTGTTCGGCGGCGAGGGCGGCCGCGCCATGGCGCGGATGCTGAATTGGTGGGGCGACGGCGTGATCGGCGGCATGTTTCCGCTCATCATCGCCGACATACCGCTCAACCTGAAGCCGGAGGACGCCGCCTATTTCCGCACATCGCGCGAGGCGCGCTTTGGCAAGAAGCTGGAAGACATCATGGCCGGCCGCGACAAGGCGGTCGAAAGTTTTCGCAAAAGCCTCGATCCGCTGCGGCTGACATTGCGGACGCAGCCGTACCTCGGCGGCACGGCGGCGAACTATGCGGACTATATCGTGTTCGGCGCATTCCAGTGGGCGCGCGTGGTCAGCCCGTTCAAGCTGCTGATGGAGGATGATCCGGTCCATGCCTGGCGCGAGCGGCTGCTCGACGCGTTCGATGGGCTGGCACGCAAGTCGCCGAGCTATCACGGCTAGCATCGGCGGACGGCGCTCGATCCACGCGGAGCGAGCACGGCATTATCACGGCTGCGGGCCGGACAGGTTCATTTCGCGCTCGGCCCGAAAAACGTTGCTGTGCAGGTTTGCGATCCATTGCCGCCCGCTCGACGTGACATTGAGATAGCGGATTGCCGTCTGGATCTGCGGCGCGACGTTGTTCCAATAGAACTGCGGATATTTGTAAACGACGTCTGCCGGCGTCTGGTAGCCGAGCGTTTTGTTCATGCCGACTTCTTCAAATTCGTAGAACAGGGCATTCGCTTTCTTCAGGTAGTTGGGGTCGCCGAGCTGCCCGATGAGGTCGGCCGCGCGCAGCAACAGGCCCTCTTCTTCGATCAGTTCGTCGTTTGACGATGAATCAACATAGGGAAATCGCGTATATTCGATTGCCCTGGCTATCCGGCTCGCATCAACTTCTTCGGCAGTGTCGAGCCGCTCGAACACGAACAGCTTCGAGCGGTCCACATGGTAGGCTGCCAGCGCAGCATCGGATGAACCTCGCGCCAGGCGAACAGTACGGCCGCTGAGATCTGCGACATAGGAATCTCCGTCATCTCCCTGGACAATTCCACGAACGAATCCGATGTCGTGGCTGAGGCACGCCAGGATGAAATTGGCGTAATCGTCCGCTGTCGTTGGCCGCAGCATCGCCCGGCCCATCAGGATATCGTGCCCGGCTAGGGTCACGAGCATGGTGTGTTCGATATTGTGATACAGGGCGTCGCTGTTGCCGATGCATTCCAATGTGAGCCTGGCTGCATAGGGGAGAAATTCAGCCAGCCGGGCATGGGAGGAGCCAAACCGGCTCCTGGTATCCGAGGCCAGAAACGACCCCAAAGCTTGCGCCACCAGTTCCGGGATTGTGATCATCTGAACACCGCGTCATTTGTGCGACGTTGGCGGCATAATAGCACATCGGCGTTTCTTCTGGTGGCCAATGTCTGCTCGCGCCACCAGAAAGCGTGGCCCAACGTCTCCGTCCGCGGGTGCACTCAACGCGTCCGCCGATCGGTCGTGAAGCGCGCATTCTCTGACATCCGGATACCCGGCCAGGAGGCTTTGCTTCGCTTGGGAATGATGACGTTTCCCGAGGCAATTACCAGACAACGATTGCCGGAGCGTCCGCGCAATCGCCGAGGCTGTAAATTAGTTCTATCCGATAACGATGTTAGCCGTGACGTAAAATGAAGGCGTAAGCTGAACTCCTTGGTGGCCGTTAGGGGAGACGCATCATGACCGACCTTGAAGCCAAATTGGAGCGGTTCGAGACTCTCGCTGCCGAATGCGATTTGATCGGCAAGTTGACGTCGGATGGGGCAAAGCGCGAGCTATACCTGCGCCTCGGCTTGCACTATCGCGAACTGGCCGACGACATCCGCGCGGTGATCGCAACCAAAGATGCCGCTTAGCCGGCCGGACAGGAGCGGCAGCGGGATCCTGGCCTTGCGTCAACAGCCGCGATAGAGCGGCGGCCGGTGTTCGATCCACGCATTGATGCCTTCGCCGAGATCGTGGCTCGGCACCAGCGCGGCGAATTGCTCGCTCTCGACCTGCAGCCCTTCGGCGATGGCCATGTTCAGTCCGCGGGTGACAGCGGTGATGATGCCGCCGACAGCAAGCGGCGAATGCGGGATGATACGGTTTGCGAGCTCCCGTGCCGCGGACAGCAATTCACCATGCGGCACGACCCTATTGACGAGGCCGATCTCCAGCGCCTGCTGCGGCAGGAAAGGATCGCCCGTCAGCAACAGTTCAAGCGCGCGCTTGCGCCCGGCAAGCCGCGGTAGCCGTTGCGTTCCGCCGAAGGTCGGCGGCATGCCGAGATTGATTTCCGGCTTAGCGAATCTCGCGCGTTCGCTGGCAACGGCGAGATGCACGGCTTCGGTAATCTCGCAGCCGCCGCCGAACGCCAGCCCGTTGACCGCGGCGATCACCGGTTTCCTGAACGCTTCGAGCCGCGCGGTCATGGCCTGACCGCGCCGGACGAAGTCGCGGATGGCGATGTTTGCGCCTTGGCGAACGCTGCCTGAGAACTCATGGATATCGGCGCCGGCGGAAAAGGCGCGCTCCCCTGCCCCGGTCAGGATCATGGCGCGCACGCTGGCGTCAGTCTCGATTGCATCCAGCACCGCCATCAGGCGGTCGATCAGCTCAAAGTTCAGCGCATTGAGCCTGTCGGGGCGGTTGAGCGTGATCAGCGCGATCCCCTCCTTGATTTCGATCAGAATGGGCTCGGACATCTCCAAATCTCCGCAGGCGTTAATGTGTTGCATGCATCGTAGAAGACGGTCCGCGTTGTGTATATTCACTGGTTAGTATACATGACGGTCATGGCACGACCCGGTATCCCGACGCGCGAACGCATCATCTCGGCGGCGAACGCGCTGTTCTACAATAATGGCATCCGGGCCGTCAGCGTCGACGCAGTAGCGGCCAAGGCCGGCGTTACCAAGCGCACGCTCTATTATCACTTCAAAAGCAAGGACGATCTGGTGGCAGCGTATCTCGCCGGCCGCGATCAGCCCAATCTCGCATTGTTCCGAAAATGGTTTTCGGAAGCCCAGGGCAGCCTGCCTGCCAAGGTCGAAGCGATCTTTCGCCATCTCGCACGCTCAGCGCGTCATCCGAAGTGGAACGGATGCGGATTCCTGCGCACTGCGGCCGAGCTCGCCAATTTGCCCGGACACCCCGCGATCAAGATAGGCGCCGCGCACAAGAAAAAGTTCGAGGAATGGCTGCGCGCGACATTTGCGGAGGAGGGCATAGTCGAACCCCTCCGGCTCGCGCGGCAAATCCTGCTGCTGCTCGACGGCTCGTTCGCCGTCGTGCTGTTGCATCGCGATCCGTCCTATATGGAGACGGCGGGAGAGGCGGCGCATGCGCTGATCGAGGCGGCGCTTCCGGTGCGGGCGAGCCGGCGAGTGCGGGCGGGACGGTAGCGTTCCGTTGTTGCGAGAAGCCCACCGGTCGCGCGAACGCGCGAGACGCCCGCTCTGCGGGTCATCACCCTGCAACAGGCCCCAGCGTGTTCTGCGTCGTCGCAACGCGGGCGGCAGTAATGAACCTTTTGGAAACCACCAGGTCACATACTGAAGGTTGCTTTTGCTGATTGATCCCTCCGCCCTTCCCCTGGACTGGGCCGCAGAGCCGGATCGAACCCAGACGGGGTGGACGAATGACCGAGGAATCTCATCGTCAGCGCGTACTGGATTTCCTCAACATCCTGTATTCCGGCGACGTCGAAGGCGCGCTGGCGCGCTGCACCGACGACATCGAATCCCTCGCCAACGCCCCGATCGACATCCTGCCGCATATGGGCCATCGCCGCGGCAAGGCCGAAATGCGCGAGATGTGGAACGCCGTCCGCGCCCGCTATTCCGAACTGCGCTGCGAGGTGCCGATCCTGGTCGTCGAGGGCGACAAGGCGGCCGCGTTCATCCGCGTGTTCTTCCGCAAGAGCATCAATCAGCGCATGGTGCAGTTCGACATCGCCGGCTTCTACACGCTGCGCGACGGCAAGATCAGCCAGATCAGGGAAATCATCGACACCTTCGATCTGGTCCAGCAACTGCTCGAACGCGACGTCGCTGCGATCCTGACCCGTAGAAAGCCGGAGCTGATTTAGCGCAATTGTCATTCCTGGTGCGGTCGTCATTCCGGGATGGTCCGAAGGACCAGACCTCAGACGTGCAATTGCACATCGGGGAATCTCGAGATTCTCAGGTGCGCAATTGCGCACCGTAGTTCGATGCTTCGCATCGCCCCGGAATGACGAGCCTTCAGTTACATTCCGCGCCATTGAACCTCATCGCCTCCGCCGCCGACACCCGCCACAAGGATTTTTCCGACCGATAATGCGGCCAAAACAGCCGCATTTGTGCATTGCAAAAACGACAATTGTGTTCTGGCGAAACTGCTCTATTTCTGGCTGCAACAGTGAAAGTCCGGCATTTCGGCCCCGGCGTCGATGAAGACGCCCGATTGGGCGTGACTGCCGTTTTGAAATCCAGTTTTTAGGACCAAATCAAAATGACAGAGCATAGTCTCTGGCGTTTTTCGCGCGCGCTGCATCGTGCGATCAATGAACGCCAGCCCGTTGATCTCGAAACCCTGCTCGACGAGGAGGTCGACTGGGCGATCTACGGACCGATCGATATGTATCCGTTCTTCGGCCAGCGCCGCGGCAAGGCGGCCGTGATGGAGGTGATCAGGCAGATCGCGGACAATTTCCGCGTCCACCGCTTCATCCGCGAATCGATCATGCTGGGAGTGGATACGGCCGCCTCGATGATGCGCTATTCGCTGACCGCGCTGGATTCCAACAAGCCGATCACCCTGCGCATCGCCCATTTCGCCCAGTTCAGGGCCGGCCGCCTGACCAACTTGCGCGTGCTGGTCGACACCTTCGATCTGGTCGAGCAGACCGTGGGCTACCCCATTCATCTGCCACGGATGGCGGTGTAACTCACAGGTGCCGTCATGGCGAGGAGCGCAATGACGGCATTTCGACCACCCGCCATAATTTCGCAACAGAGCGAACGCATTCTTGGCGCGACTTGGAATGCGGGCGGGCAATGATTCCGAAAATGCGATTTGGCTGGGCGCGGCTGCCAATGCTGGTGGCCGGCGTAAGTTTGGCTTCGATATTGGCTGTGGCGGCACAAACGCCGCCGACCGACGATGAGGCGGAGATGCAGGAGGCTGAAGAAGCCGAGGCCGCTCCCAGCGTCAACGATGCCGATATCGTGAAGGACATCGACGTCGAAAAGCTCGACTGGAGCCAACTCAACGTCGATGCATCGACCCTGAGCTTTCAGGCGCCGAAGCGAGGCAATTCGTCGAAAGGCACTGCCAGCGCGGATGCCTCATGGTCCGCCAATGAAAGACCGAACGGCACCTCCGCGGTATCGGTCAAGCAATCCATCTCGCCGTTCTGGGATGCGCGGATCGGCGCCGACATGACGGTCGCGCGGCAAGGCACGGTGACGACGTCCGAACTGCTCTCGGAAAAACTTGCCAATGGCGGCAGCCTGCCGCAATCGTCCGGCACCGCGTGGGCTGCGATTACCGCTCCAGGCGTTGGCTCGATTTGGGACACGACCGCGGTCGAGGCACGGGTCGATCCCGGATCCGAGCAGAGCAAGCTCGGCACATCCTTGAGCAAATCGCTGCCGATCAGCGAGCAATATTCGCTGACCCTGAAGAACGACTACAACCTGATCCAGCAAGGCATCGTGCCGGTGCCCGGCATCGTCGGCCATCCGGCCAGCAGCTACGAGACCGACCAGTCGGCAAAGCTGAGCATTGCCGACACCGGCACCAGCTTGATCGCCGGCCAGACGCTATCGACATCCGACGACAAGTGGCTGCGCAAGATCGGCGCCGAGCAGAAGCTGTTCGACGGCGTCACCATCTCGGGCTCGATCGGCGAAACGCCGTCGGGCGCCGCCAACAAGAGCCTCAGCGCGGGCTTCAGGCGTAGCTGGTGAGGGCCGAAATCGTCCCAATTTGACGCGCTTTCCGATCTCGAGGGCAGCGCCCCAGAGAATGAACCATCATTGCCGCAGATTGGCCAAGATGCGGACAAAATCGGCGGGACAGATGGGCCCGCTCCACTTCGTCGTGCGGGGGACGTCCGCGCTCGCCTGAAAGCGAAACAGAGGAATAGCCGATGAACGCCACCAATCGCTCCGAACAAGTTGATTCCACCACGGAAGCCGACAGCGATCTCGCCGCCGTATCCGAAGTCGAGGCCGGCATCCGCGATTTCGTTCGCAACGATATCGCCTATCTGCGTCGGCCCGCGGTGGCCCCGGACACCATGCCGATCGACGCCAATGCCGAAGCGACCGTCAACAACGTCAACTCGCTGATCCAGCGCGTTGCCGGCACGTCGCTGGCGGAAATCGAGAAGCTGATTTCCGAACTCGAAAGCCTTCGCGACTTGCTCCATGCCGAAGGCCAGCGCGTCCAGCGCGAGATCTCCGGCTATGCGCAGCTCAGCCAGGCGGCGATGAAGTCGACGCGCATGATCGCCGACAACGTCACGCAGTGGAAGCGCGCCGCCGACGGCCTGCGCAACGCCTAATCTGATCGTTGCAAAAATCTAACACTCCGCCGCGTTCCGTAACTGAGCGCGGCGGTTTTGTTTGGCTGTGTTCGATCTGAACTTTATAAGCACGGTCGCGTCCAAGGACCGATGTCGTCACTTGGCGGCAGGCACCTTTTGGGGACACACCGGCGATGCAAAACGTTCAGCCAGACAACATGGATTCAATGCCGTTGCGGCAATCGTCGCATAGCATGGGCACGCTCGTGATCCGCTTTGTCGGACTGCTGACGCTTGCGGTCGTGGCAATGACGTTGATCTGGAGCCGCTGAATCTTTTTTGAGATTCGGCGTCTATGCTTGCCCAATCCGCAACTACTGGCGGACGAACGCGGTGTCCTCGATCGTGTAAACGCCGTCGGCATAGGATTTCACCACCATCGTTGCGGTGAGCATCACCGCCATCGTGACGGTTGCGAAGACAAAGCCGACGAATTTCAGGCCGTTGCGATCTGCCATTTTCATCCCCTCGGTACTTCCCCTGAGACGCATTTGGCAGGCAGAAGGTTCAAAATGCGTTAGCGAAAAAACGGTTTCGTGGAGTCGTGGATTACGAAGCACTAACGAAACAATTGGCTAACCATGTTTCGCCGGACGGGCGCGCGTAGCCGGATGGAGCCAACGAGCTACGATTAGTCCTTACTCCGTCGCGGCACGAACGCGGTGGCGAGGAACGAGAACACGACTTCGTCGCGCTGGTTGGTGCCGGTATTGCGGGCCTGCAGGATGCCCCATTCGGGACGCTTCTCCGAGGTCCGCTTGGTTTCGACCTGGTTGGAAAAGCTGACCGTATCGCCCGCCAACACTGGCCTGACCCAGCGCAATTCACGAAAACCCGGCGACGGCCCCCACACCGCGACGTTCTCACCGCGTGCGACGGCCTCGGTCGTCAATCGCTTGCCGTCGGCGACCAAGAGCTTCATGCACACCGCCGCAACGTGCCAGCCCGATGCGGCCAGCCCCCCGAACAGGGATTTGCGCCCCTCTTCCTCATCGAGGTGAAAGCGCTGCGGATCGAACTGCGCGGCAAACCGCTTGATGTCTTCGGCCGTGAAGGTGAACGAGCCGAACTCGCGCCGCGCGCCGATCTCGATGTCCTCGAAGAAACGCATCGCTACTCCGCTCCTGCTTCAAGGCGCCGGCGCACGATGATCGGGGACTCCATCTCGCACAGTACGACCCCGGCCGCGTTGCGGATCGTGCCCTTGAAGGTCACGATACCGGTCTCGGGTCGGCTTTTCGAAATCCTGGCCTCCACGACGCTGACATCCAGCGTCAGGTCATCGCCCGGGCGCAGCGGCGACAGCCAGCGCATTTCGTTGACACCGGGCGAGCCGAGCGAGGCGGTGCGGCCGATAAAGCCGTCGAACAGCATCCGCATCATGAGCGAGCCGAGATGCCAGCCCGAACCGGACAGCCCTTTGAGCATCGACGCGTTGGCGGCGGCCTCGTCCAGATGCATTGGTTGCGGGTCGAATTCGGCGGCGAACGCCAAAATCTCCTCGCGCGTGACGTGGCGCGGTCCGAACGTGCCGAAATGGCCGGGCGTGAAGTCTTCGAAGGTCAGCGTTGTCATCGATTGACGATTTGGATTGAGGATTGTGGTGGGGAAGCCCGATTGTGGCCGTTATTTGCAGCAATCTCAACCCGCCCACCCGCATGGCTCGTTCGCCAAGGGCGAGTACCGCCGCCGGCGCTCGCCCTGACTTGCCCGAAGCAATTTTCGGGGCTAGCCCTGTGCGGTCTGGGACCAGGTTTCTTGACCCGCCGGAGAGCCATCGATGTTCGATTTTCAGGATCTATTTCAGTGGGACCGCTTCATCACGCCCACGATTATCAAGACTTTCTACTGGCTGGTCATCGGCTTGATCGTGCTGTTCGGCCTATCCGGAATTTTTTCGGCGCTTGCCGCGATGGCGGTCAGCCCGTTCGGCGGATTCATCCTGCTGTTGTCCTCGATCGCCGGCGTCGTGGTCGGCGTGGTGTTTTCGCGCATCGCCGCGGAATTCATCCTGATCGTTTTCCGCATCAACGAGCATCTCGGCGCGATCCGGGATCAGGGCGGGATGCGGTAGCCTCTTGTCCCGGACGCGGTGCAGCGTGTAGCGCTGCTCCGCTGAGCCGGGACCCACGCCGGGTGTGGGCCCCGGCTCTGCAGCGCACCGCTAACGCGCTGCGCGGCGTCCGGGGCACGCACATCGCGCTTCTCACGTATTAAACCTGAAATGCATCACGTCGCCGTCGGCGACGACATATTCCTTGCCTTCCAGCCGGAGCTTGCCGGCGTCGCGGGCGCCGGCTTCGCCGTTCAGCGCGACGTAATCGGCATAGGCGATGGTCTCGGCCCGGATAAAGCCCTTTTCGAAATCGGTATGGATCACACCGGCCGCCGCCGGCGCCTTGGTGCCGCGGTGGATGGTCCAGGCGCGGGCTTCCTTCGGGCCGACGGTGAAATAGGTGATGAGGTCGAGCAACTGGTAACCGGCGCGGATCAAGCGGTCGAGGCCGGCCTCTTCCAGCCCAAGCGTCTCGAGGAAATCGGCGCGCTCCTCACGTGACAGGGTCGCGATCTCGGATTCGATCTTGGCCGAGATCACCACGGCGACCGCGCCTTCCTTCTTGGCGTGCTCGAACACCTGTTTTGAGAAGCTGTTGCCGTCCTTGGCCGAGCCTTCCTCGACGTTGCAGACATAGAGCACCGGCTTCGACGTCAAGAGGCCGAGCATGCCGAAGGCGCGCTCTTCCTCCGGCTTGCGCTCCAGTGCCCGAGCCGGTTTGCCCTCGCGCAGCAGCACCAGGGCGCGGTTAACGAGGTCGAGCGCTTCCTTGGCGTCCTTGTCGTTGCCCTTGGCCTTTTTCGTCAGATTGTCGACCCGCTTCTCCAGGCTGTCGAGGTCGGCGAGCATCAGTTCGGTTTCGATGGTCTCGATGTCGGCCAACGGCGCGATCTTGCCTTCGACATGGGTGATGTCGGAATCCTCGAAACACCGGACGACATGCGCGACCGCATCGACCTCGCGGATGGTGGCGAGGAACTGGTTGCCGAGGCCTTCGCCCTTCGAAGCGCCGCGCACCAGCCCTGCGATATCGACGAAGGTCAGCCGCGTCGGGATGATCTGCGCCGAGCCTGCAATCGCCGACAGCTTGTCGAGCCTGGGATCAGGCACGGCGACTTCGCCGACATTCGGCTCGATGGTGCAGAACGGATAATTCGCCGCCTGCGCCGCTGCCGTCTCGGTCAGCGCGTTGAACAGCGTCGACTTGCCGACATTGGGCAGGCCAACGATACCGCATTTGAATCCCATAACTTGTCCTGAAGTTCGTTGCTGTCGGTCGACGACGCGTCACGGCGCGCCATCATCATCCTTGTCGAAAATTCCCTTGGCCTGCAGCGCCAGATGCACCTTGTTCTGGAACGAGGAGTCGTGCCCTGCCGCCAGCAAGCCCGCATTCTCGGCCACCGCCGCGCACAGGGCTTCCACCCAGGCGCGGTCGCTCTTGGCGAAATCCGACAGCACGTGGCCGTGCACCAGCTCCTTGATACCGGGATGGCCGATCCCGAGCCGCACCCGGCGATATTCGTTGCCGATATGCGAGGTGATCGAACGCAGCCCGTTGTGGCCGGCGATACCGCCGCCGACCTTGACGCGGACTTTCGCCGGCGGCAGTTCGAGCTCGTCCTGAAACACGGTGATGTCGGAGGCGCCGAGCTTGAAAAAGTTCGCGGCTTCCTGAACCGCGCGCCCGGACTCGTTCATATAGGTGGTCGGCCGAAGCAGAACGACCTTCTCGCGATCCAGCGTGCCTTCGGATGTCTCGCCCTGAAAACGGCGGCGCCACGGTGCGAAACCGTGACGCCGCGCAATTTCATCGACGGCCATGAACCCGATGTTGTGCCGGTTGTTCGCGTATCTCGAACCGGGGTTACCTAGGCCAACAAACAGGCGCATGACGCGGCATCCTGCCGCTGCTTACTTCTTCTTGTCGCCACCAGCCGGCGCCTTCGCGCCAGCCGCCGGAGCGGCAGCTCCCGCCGCAGGCGCGGCAGCAGCAGCCGGAGCGGCACCCGCCGCCGGAGCAGCCGTGCCTGCCGCCGCAGCAGCCGCGGCGGCCTTCTGTTCTTCGGCGTAGCCGGACGGCGGCACGATGGTCACGAGCGTCGCGTCCTCACGCGACAGCGCCTTCACGCCCGTCGGGAGCTTGATGTCGGAGAGATGCAGCGAGTAGCTGATTTCCAGCGCGCCGGCATCGGCTTCGAGGTACTGCGGGATGTTGTCGACCGAGCATTCGAGGTCGACGGTATGGGTGACGATGTTGATGGTGCCGCCGCGCTTGACGCCGGGCGAGGTCTCGCCGTTGACGACGTGCAGCGGCACGCTGACGCGGATGGTCGCGCCTTCGCCGAGCCGCAGGAAGTCGACATGAATCGGGAAGTCTTTCACCGGATCGAGGTGGAAGTCGCGCGGAATCACGCGGTGCTTTTTGCCCTCGAGATCGATGTCGTAAATCGTGGTCAGGAAGCGGCCGGCCAGGATGCGCTGGCGCAGTTCCTTGTCGTCGACCGAGATGGTCACGGGGGGCTCGTTGTTGCCGTAGATCACTCCGGGCACTCTCCCGGCGCGACGCTCTGCCCGGGCGGCCCCCTTGCCGCTCTGCGGACGCGCGGTCGCCTTCAATTCCTTGACGGTCGCCATCGTGTTAAGTCCTTGTTTTCTAAAAAGTTAAAGGCCGCATCGCGGCCCGTGGGCGTCCCACAGCAAGCCTCCAGGGGTGCGGGGGCTGCGGACGTGGCCGGCTTTTAGCCCCAAAGGGGCAAAATGACAAGGAAATGAAGGGATTTTTCTTGTTCTTCACCCTCCCCTGGGGGGAGGGTAACAATCCCCTACCCGTCCGCCATGCTGCCGGCATCCGGCGTGGCCGGCGCAATGCCGAGCTTGGCTTCCAGAACAGCAATCCGGCTCTTCAGTGCCTCGTTCTCCTCGCGCGCCAGGCGGGCCATGTCCTTGACCACGTCGAACTCCTCGCGCTTGACGACATCAAGATCGCGCAGGATGCGCTCGGCCTGGTTGCGCATGACCGTATCGACCTCGCGCTTGACGCCCTGGGCGGCGCCGGCGGCGTCATTCATCAAACGGCCGATCTCGTCGAAAAACCGATTGCTGGTCTGGGTCATCTAAAACGCTCCGGTCGCTGCAAATTGATCGTCATCGACAAGACAATGGCAATCCCAAGGGAAACGTTCAAGAGCGCGCTTCAACGCCAACGTGACGGCCGTTCGCCTTGTCATGCTGCAGTTTCCTTGCAATCGTATCGAACAGCCAGCCAGACACCGGAATCACAACACAAAAAGCAACGCCCATGATCGACCAGCAAATCGATATTGCGACCAAGGACGGCAAGACCACGACATTCATCACCCACCCTGAGCGCGGCGGCCCCTTCCCGGTCATCATCTTCTACATGGACGCACCGGCGATCCGCGAGGAACTGCGCGACATGGCGCGGCGGCTCGGCACGTCGGGCTATTACGTGATGCTGCCCAACCTGTATTACCGCTCCGGCGTCATGGAGCTGGGGCCGATACCGGCTGATCCGGAAGCGCCTGAGCGCAAGCGGATGTCCGGCTTCATGAACTCCATCAATATTCCCATGGTGATGGAGGACACCAAGGCGCTGCTCGCTTATGCGGAGACGCAACCTGCCGCAAATACGAAGATCGTCGGCACCGTCGGCTACTGCATGAGCGGCCGCTACGCGGTCAACGCGGCAACGCATTTTCCGGATCGTGTGAAGGCGGCGGCTTCGATCTACGGCACCCATCTCGCGACCGACCAGCCCGACAGCCCGCATCTGGCTGCATCGAAGACCAAGGCAGAGCTGTATTTTGCGTGCGCGGAGACCGACATCTATGCGCCGCAGGAGATCATCGACAAGGTGAAGCAGGCAATGGAAGGCACGAAGAACGAGGTCGAGATCTATCCCGGCACCCATCACGGCTTCGCTTTCCCGAAGCGGCCGGTCTATCACCGCGACGCTGCCGAGCGGCACTGGGAGCGTCTGCTGGCGCTCTATCGCCGCAACCTCGCGCAGTAGACCTCCCGACGATGCCCTTTCTCACCATCGCCTTTCCGGAAATCGATCCGGTCGCCATCTCGATCGGGCCGTTCGCGATCCGATGGTATGCGCTGGCCTATATCTGCGGCATCGTGCTCGGATGGATCTATGCGCGCGCGCTGATCAGGCAAGAGAAACTATGGGGCGGGCCGGCGCCGATCGCACCCGTGCAGCTCGACGACTTTATTCTCTGGGTTACGATCGGCATCATTGTCGGCGGCCGCACCGGCTATGTGCTGTTCTACAACCCGGCCTTCTTCATCCAGAACCCAATTGCCATTTTCAAACTATGGGAAGGCGGCATGTCCTTCCATGGCGGCTTTCTCGGCTGCGTCGCCGCGGTGATGCTGTTTGCGCGCGTGAACAAGATCTCCATCCTGTCGCTCGGCGACATCACGACCGCCGTCGCTCCGATCGGAATATTCCTCGGGCGGCTTGCCAATTTCATCAAGGGCGAATTGTGGGGACGGCCGGCGGATTCCAGCGTGCCCTGGGCCATGGTGTTCCCCGACGGCGGTCCGCTCCCGCGGCATCCGAGCCAGCTCTATGAAGCCGGATTGGAGGGCATTCTGCTGTTCGTTGTCCTGGCTATCATGATCCGGATGGGCGCGCTGAAGCGGCCCGGCCTGATCCTCGGCAGCTTCATCGCGATCTACGGCCTTGCGCGCATTGCCAGCGAATTCTTCCGCGAGCCCGATCCCCAGCTCGGATTTTTGTGGGATCCCCAGCTCGGGCTGACCATGGGTATGCTGCTGTCGGTACCGATGATCATTGCCGGAGCCATCCTGATCATGGTGGCATGGCGCCGCGAGACGCCGCAGCATATAGAGAGGTCGATTCAAGGCAGGCCGTGACCGAATTTTCGCCGTTACAGACGGAGATCCACAAGCTGATCAGATCGTCAGGCCCAATGCCGGTCTGGCGTTACATGGAACTGTGCCTGATGCATCCTGAGCACGGCTACTACGTGTCGCGCGATCCATTGGGCCGCGAGGGCGATTTCACCACCGCGCCCGAGGTCAGCCAGATGTTCGGCGAACTGCTCGGGCTATGGACGGCCTCGGTCTGGAAAGCGATCGGTTCGCCGCCGATGCTGCGGCTGGTCGAGCTCGGCCCCGGCCGCGGCACCATGATGGCGGACGCGCTCCGTGCGGTCCGGGTGCTGCCGCCGCTCGATCAATCGATCCAGATCCATCTCGTCGAGATCAATCCGGTGCTGCGCGAGAAGCAGCAGGCAACGCTATCCGGCGCGCGCAACATCACCTGGCATGACAACATCGATGACGTGCCGGAGGGCCCCGCGGTCATTCTCGCCAACGAATATTTCGACGTGCTACCGATCCATCAGGTGGTCAAGCGCGAAACCGGCTGGCACGAGCGCGTCGTCGAGCTCGATGCCAATGGCAAGCTGGTATTCGCCGCCGCGGATGACCCGATCCCGCGCTTCGAGGTGCTGCTGCCGCCGCTGG
The DNA here is from genome assembly GCF_018398875.1 of Bradyrhizobium sp. sGM-13. Lineage (GTDB taxonomy): Bacteria > Pseudomonadota > Alphaproteobacteria > Rhizobiales > Xanthobacteraceae > Bradyrhizobium. Next base: position 139,326 of record NZ_JAGWDK010000011.1, read on the forward strand.
TGCGCGCGGCCCCGATCGGCGCCGTGTTCGAATGGCGGCCGGATAGCGAGATGATGAAGATCGCGGCGCGGGTGCGCGACCAGGACGGCGCGGCGCTGATCATCGATTACGGACATTTGCGCAGCGACGCCGGCGATACCTTCCAGGCGATCGCCCGGCACAGTTTTGCCGACCCCCTGAAAAATCCCGGCCAGGCCGACGTTACCGCCCATGTCGATTTCCAGGCGCTGGCACGAGCGGCGGAAGACGTCGGCGCGCGCGTTCATGGCCCGGTGACGCAGGGCGAATTCCTCAAGCGGCTCGGCATCGAGACCCGCGCCGCCACGTTGATGGCAAAAACCACGCCGGAAGTTTCCGCCGATATTTCCGCCGCGCTTAAGCGCCTGACCGACTCTGGCCGCGGCGGCATGGGATCGATGTTCAAGGTGCTTGCGGTGACCGAACCAAATCTCTCCTCGGTCGCAGGCCTGAGCGACGAACCGCCGGGAGACGAAAAAGTATGACGTTCGGATCGTCGCTGCTCGCAGCCATTCCCGGGCTACGCCACGCGTTCTTCACCCGCGAAGGCGGGGTATCCGGTGGAATTTACGAAGGCCTCAATGGCGGCCTCGGCTCCAATGACGATCCGGCCAATGTCGCGGAAAATCGCCGCCGGATGGCCGAGCAGATGGGGGTTACGCCCGAGCACTTGCTCAGCGTGCACCAGATCCACTCGCCCGACGCCGTGGTCGCGACCGGACCATGGCAGGGCGACAAGCCGCGCGCCGACGCGCTCGTCACCCGCACGGAAGGCATTGCGATCGGCGTCACCACGGCGGATTGCGGTCCGATCCTTTTCGCTGACCCCGCCGCGCGCGTGATCGGCGCCGCGCATGCCGGTTGGAAAGGCGCGCTGACGGGTGTTTTGGAATCCACCATCGACGCAATGGAAAAGCTCGGCGCCGACCGCACCCGTATCGTTGCCGCCATCGGCCCGTTGATCCGCCAGCACTCCTATGAAGTCGGAAGTGAACTCGTCGAGCGCTTCATGGATGCCGATGCGGAGAATGGCGTGTTCTTCATCCCGTCAGTGCGTGCGGGTCATTCGATGTTTGATCTTCCCGGATTCATCCGCATGCGGCTGGAGAATGCCGGCATCCTGATGATCGACGACCTCGGCGTCGACACCTATTCCGACGAGCGTTTTTATAGCTACCGCCGCTCGGTGCACCGGAAGGAGCCGGACTACGGCCGCCACGTTCACGCGATCGCGCTGGCGAGCGAGTAATTCCTACTTCACCCGCAGCACCACCTTTCCCCGCGCCCGGCGGGCTTCCAGGTAGGTGAGCGCCGCCGGCAATTGCTCGAAGGCAAATTCGCGATCGAGGACAAAGGTTCGCATGGATGATCCTGCGGAGTTGACGAATTCTGGCAACAAAAAGGAGAGACGGGACCAGCCGGACGCAATCTTTTTGGCGAGCTTATCCACGCACTGCCCTAGACCTTAACACATTTTAACGATATCGCAGGGAGCAATGAGGAACACCTTAATTGCTTCGTGCCTGCAAACCCCGCGCGCCATGATTGCCGCGGTGCTGCTTGTCGTTTCTTGCGCGCTCGGCGGCTGTGCCGGCGGCGGCGCGGCCAGCGGCTCGTATGCGATGGCACCGAGCGCGGGCGGCGGTCCCACCGTAGCGTTCGAATCGATCGACGGTCCGCCGCCGCAGGTGTTCGACCGGATGGTCAGCGTGCTCGACAGCGAATCGAAGCTCCGAAACTTATCGATCGTCTCGCGCGAAGGCGGAGCATCCTACCGCGTGCGCAGCTATCTCTCGGCACAGGTGGTTCGCGGCAAGACCGTGATAGCCTGGGTCTGGGACGTCTATGACAACAACCAGCAGCGCGCGCTGCGGCTTTCCGGCGAAGAGCCTGCCGGCAAGGCTGGCCGCGACGCCTGGGCCGCGGCCGACGACCTCGTGTTGCGGAAAATCGCGCAGGCCGGCCTCAGCGGTCTGTCCGGCATGGTCAACGGAAGTCCGGATGCAGCGCCGGCGCCGGCCCCGGAGCGCCGCGGTCCCGCGGTCGCGAGTGCGGAAGAAACAGTACCCGCCCAGGATGCTGCCGGCGTCACGACGCTCAGTTTCAGCGCCCAATAAACAGCCCTTTAAAGTCCCGTATCGGCCGATTTTTGACCGGGAAAACGACATCAACGGGTTGCCAGCCGAGCCACCCGCCTGATATCTCCTCGCTCACAAAACGCGCCGGTTCCCGAGGACTTTCTCGATATGCTGAACGTTGTATCCAGCAAGGCGCGAGGAGAAGCGTTGATGGCGGCCAAGAACGGCTCGATCAAGCTGGTCGCTGGCAATTCCAACCCCGCGCTGGCCCAGGAAATCGCGAACTGGCTGCATCTGCCGCTGACCAAGGCGGTGGTTCGGCGCTTCGCCGACATGGAAATCTTCGTCGAAATCCAGGAAAACGTCCGCGGTTCGGACGTCTACATCATCCAGTCGACGTCGTTTCCGGCCAACGACCATCTGATGGAACTTCTGATCATCACCGACGCGCTGCGCCGGGCTTCCGCGCGCCGCATCACCGCGGTCATCCCCTATTTCGGCTACGCCCGCCAGGACCGCAAGGTCGGCTCGCGCGCACCGATTTCCGCCAAGCTGGTCGCCAACCTGATTACGCACGCCGGCGTCGACCGCGTCATGACGCTCGATCTTCACGCCGCCCAAATCCAGGGCTTCTTCGATATTCCGGTCGACAATCTCTTCGCCTCGCCGGTCATGGTGCGCGACATCAAGGAGCGTTTCGACCTCGCCAATGTCATGGTGGTATCGCCTGACGTCGGCGGCGTGGTGCGCGCCCGTGGACTGGCCAAGCGCATCAACACCCCGCTCGCCATCATCGACAAGCGGCGCGAGCGCGCCGGTGAATCCGAAGTCATGAACGTGATCGGCGACTGCGCCGGCTACACCTGCATCCTGATCGACGACATCATCGATTCCGGCGGCACGCTGGTGAACGCGGCCGACGCGCTGATCGCCAACGGCGCCAAGGAGGTCTATGCCTATATCAGCCACGGCGTGCTCTCCGGCGGCGCTGCCGCGCGCATCGCCTCGTCGAAAATGAAAGAGCTCGTGATCACCGATTCGATCCTGCCGACGGAAGCGGTCAACAAGGCTGCCAACATCCGCACGCTGTCGATCGCGCCCCTGATCGCCGAAGCGATCAGCCGCACCGCTTCGGAAGAATCGGTATCGAGCCTGTTCGACTGAGATTGCTTCGTAGGGTGGGCAAAGCACAGCGTGCCCACCAGTCAGGTTCACGTTCGAGGAGAGATGGTGGGCACGCTTCGCTTTGCCCACCCTACTGCTCCCTCATTCAAATCCCGGTCGCGGTACCAAGTTCATCAACATATTGGCGTAGCCGCCATCGACCATGATCTCGTCGCCATTGACGTAGGACGCGCGGTCGCTGGCGAGGAACAGGATCGCATCGGCCATGTCCTGCGGCATGCCGACCCGCCGCAACGGCACGACTGCGGCGCGGCGTTCGGTGACGCCGGGCGTATCGTAGAACGCCTGGCTCATCGGCGTGATCACCATGCCGGGACTGACGACATTGCTGCGGATGCCCTGCGGCCCCCATTCATTGGCGAGCTGCCGCGACAGCATGATCACGCCGGCCTTGCTGACACTGTAGGCGCCGCTCTGCCCCTGCGCGTTGCTGCCTGCGATTGACGCGACGTGAACCAGACTGCCGCGGCCAAGCGCGCGCATCTGCCGGCCGAACACCTGCGCGCAGAGGAAGTAACCGGTCAGGTTGACGGAGAGAACGGCGTTCCATTCGGCAAGCGTCAGCACGTCGAGCGCTCCGGGCCGTAGCACCGCGGCGGTGTTGACCAGCACGTTGCATGGCCCCAGCGATTTCTCGATCGTCGCGGCCGCGGCGGTGACGCTCTCGACATCGGTCGTATCGCAGCGCGCGATCACATGATCGGCGCCGAGCTTGCCGAGCTCGGCGCGCGTTATCTCAAGGCCACGTTCATCGAGATCGATCGCGGCCACGCGGGCGCCGGCCTGGGCAAAACTGAGGGCAACGGCGCGGCCGATCCCGCCTCCCCCGCCCGTCACCACGCAGACGCGGCCATACAGGCCGAGCCAATCGGAAGACTCTCTTTCGGCGTTGACCATCGATGCCTCCAATCCGATGCTGCTTCGCCATTGCGAGGAGCCACCGGGTCCGGCCCTCGGCCGGCCCGATGATAAACTCCGCGATGAAGCTATCCATTCGTGGCGAGATGGATTGCTTCCGCCTTCGCTCTTCGAGCTACGGCGGACAAGTCGCTTCGCTCGCAATGACGGAGACTACCCTCCTACCCCCCAATCCCCGCCGCCACTTGTCCACGCAGCCGCTCCAGGCTGTGTAGCGTGTTGGCGCAGGCTTCTGCGACCTCGATGCCCTTAATGACGAAGTGCTTGCGGAAGAATTCGTGGTGCACGGCGCTTTCATGGAATTGCTGCGGCGTCAGCACCGCCGAAAATACCGGCACCTCAGTCCTGAGTTGCACGTCCATCAGCGCCTTGATCACGGTGTCGGCGACGAATTCGTGGCGATAGATGCCGCCGTCGACGACGAGGCCGGCGGCTACGATCGCGGTGTAGCGCCGCGTCTTCGCGAGCAGTTGCGCATGCAGCGGTATTTCGAACGAGCCCGGCACCTCGAACAGATCGACCTGCGCACGCGTGATATGGCGCGCTTCGATCTCTTCGAGAAAGGCAATGCGGCATTCCTCGACCACGTCGCGGTGCCACGAGGACTGCACGAAGGCGATACGCTGCGGCTTGACGAAACGCGGATGCACCGGCGCCGGCGGACGCTCGGGCACGTCAGCAATGTGATGGGCTTCGGCTGCTTGGGATTGGACTTCAGGCTCTTGCAACATCTGATTCATGGCTTTCCTCTTTCAGGACCAGAATCAGGGCATACGGAACGACGCCGACCCACGCGCAAACGTGCGAGGCCGCCGCAAACCGTTCTCTTTCATCCGGACTGTAACCGTCGGCTTCGGAATCGCACCGAATCTGCTGACCCTTCTGCTCTGGCGAGAAGAAGGCGCTCGCGGGCTTGGGCTACGTCACCCTTACCGCCGGTGGGGATTTTCACCCCGCCCTGAGAACATCGGCCGCCCGGAATGGACGACCTGCCGAAGAATATGACCAAGGCCCGGGCGTCAGCAAGCGTCTTTGGCATGGGGAATCGGCATGTCCCCATGCCGCCGAAACAGAGCATGTGGCCTGCCGGATCGTTGCCTTTACTCAAACCGCACCAATTGAGATAGGCTTGCCAAGAACAGGGGGGCGCTCAACATGAAAATTCTTCGCCGGAATTTCCTCAAGCTGGCCGGCGCACTCATCGCCGCGCCCGCCTTGCCGCGACCGGCGTCCGCGCTCGACTATCCGACGCGACCGACGAAAATCGTGGCCGGCTTCGCCGCCGGAGGCGGCGTCGACATCACGGCGCGGCTGATCGGCCAGTGGCTGGCCGACCATCTCAAGCAACCCTTCGTCGTCGAGAACCGCACCGGCGCCGGCGGCAATATCGGCACTGAAGCGGTCGTGAATGCGGCGCCCGACGGCTACACGCTGTTGCTGGCGACGGTGCCGAACGCGGTCAACGCCTCGCTCTACGAAAAACTCAGTTTCAATTTCGTCCGCGATATCGCGCTGGTGGCCGGCGTCATTCGCGTGCCGATGGTGGTGCTGGTGCACCCCGCGGTGCCGGCGCAGACCTTGGCCGAATTCATCGCTTACGCCAAAGCCAACCCCGGAAAGTTCAACATGGCCTCGGCCGGCAGCGGCAGCGCGCCGCACATGGCGGGCGAGTTGTTCAAGATGATGACCGGCGTTGACATGATCCACGTCCCCTATCGCGGCCAGGGTCCGGCGATGACAAATCTGATCAGCGGCCAGGTGCAGGTCCTGTTTGCCGCCGCGCCCGGCACCGCCGATCACATCAAGACCGGCAAGCTGCGCGCGCTCGCGGTGACGACGGCCACGCGCATGGCGGAGCTGCCGGAGGTTCCGACGGTAGGCGATGTCGTGGCAGGCTATGAAGCCAGCCAGTGGTACGGTTTCGCGGCGCCGAAAAACACGCCGGCCGAGATCGTCGACAAGCTCAACAAGGAGATCAACGCGGCGATCGCCGATCCCGGCATGAAGGCCCGGCTTGCCGCCATTGGCGGCGCGCCGATGCCGGGCTCGCCTGCCGATTTCGGCAGACTGATCGCAGACGAGACCGAGAAGTGGGGCAAGGTAGTCCGCGCGGGTGGGCTAAAGCCGGAGTGAGCGCGCGCGATTTGCGAACGATCCGAGAGGCACCGATGCACGGCGAAACATTCACGAATCCTTAAAGCCGGCATCCTAGAGGTGTCTATCGTGCCCAACTCCAGATCGCCTGGGCGTCGCAAATGGAACAAGCGTGACACACGCCGCTGAGGTTGCCGGCACGGATGCAGCAAGGCCCGCGGACCGGGCCTGGCGAACGCCGATCCTTCAGACCAATATCCTGGCGCCGATGGCCATCGCGCTCGGCTCGTTGCTGGCCGGCGCGATCTACACCTGGTTTGCCGGTGAGGACGTCAACTGGGATTGGCAAAACTACCACGAGTATAACGTTTGGGCCGTCATCAATGGCCGCTACGGCATCGATGCCTTGCCGGCCGGCTTTCAGACCTACTTCAATCCGACCGTCTATTTCCCGCTTTACTATCTGCGCCATCTGCTGCCGGCACCCTACGGCCTGATGATCATCGGCGCGATACACGGCCTCAATCTGCTGCTGATCTATTTTCTCGTCCGCATCCTGCTGCAGGAAGCGGCGACGGCAAGCGCGATCGGCGCAGCGATCCTGATTGCGGCCGTCGGACCGATGACGCTTTCGGAAGTGGGCACGAGCTTCTCCGACATCCTTACCGCGCTTCCGATTGTTGCAGGCTGCATTCTGATCCTGTCGGCAAATGGATCCCATCACGGGCGCTACGTCCTCGCCGGGCTGTTGATCGGGGCGGCCGTCGGGCTGAAGTTGACCAACGTCGTCTATGCGCTCGGAGCGGCTACCGCAGTGCTGGTTGCGGCCCGGCCGCTGCTGGCAACGCTCTGTCTCGGAGTCGGCGGACTGATCGGCGCGCTGACGACCGGCGGCGCCTGGGGGCTGATGCTCTGGCGCGAGATGGGAAATCCGATTTTCCCGCTCTTCAATGCCGTGTTCCAGTCCAAAGAGCTGGTCCCGATGAACATCATGGACTGGCAGTTCATGCCGCGCGGCCTGCTGGACGCGCTGGCCTATCCCTTCTACTGGGTGGTTGGCGACCACAGGAGTTCGGAATATCCGTTCCGCGATGCGCGATTTGCGGTCGTGATGGTGTTGATCGTGCTCGGCATCGGCCGTTCGGTCATCAACCGTGCCACGATCTTCACGCGCCGCGACGTTCAATTCCTGCTGTTCTTCGCGGTCTCCTATGCGACATGGCTCGCGCTGTTTGCGATTCAGCGTTACGCAATCGTGCTGGAGCTGTTATGCGCGCCGCTGGTCGTCCTGCTGATCGCGCGCTGCATGGCAGCGACGCCAGGAGCACCGTCCGGCCGCGTCTCCGCAGTGCCTGCCAATTCCGTGATGGTCGCGACGGCGTTGTGCGTGGCGCTGTGGTCGCAACCGGGTGACTGGTTCCGCCGCCCCTGGTCCAATCCATTCAACCCCGCGATTCCCGAGCAGCTTCACCAGCCTGCAAACTATCTCATTATCGACAAGCCGATCGCCTATGTCGCCCCGCTGCTGCCGCCGCAGTCGCGGTTCTATCAGATCGCCGACATCGCCTTGCCCATCATGCCTGACGGCGAGTTCGACCGCCGCATTCGCGCCAGGCTGGCATCACCAATGCCGGGCGGCATATGGGAATTGCACATGCGGGGCAAGCCGATCCGCGAGACGTTGCTGGAACGGTATGGTCTGCGGGTGGATGCCTCCCGGCCGTGCGTCGAATTCGAGGGCGCGCAGCTCGGAACAGCGATCGAGGCCTGCCCGCTAGCAGCGCGCGAGAGATAGGACCGCAGCGTTCCCGCCGGTCCTTCAAGCTGCCTGCCGTCCTTCCGGGAAATTTAACCACAAATTAACCATTGTGGCAGACTTGCCCAATTTCCTTCGGCGCATCGGACGCCGTGGCGCTCGAATCCGATTCCGGTTTGTTCTCAAATTAGCAGCTATGACCGCGTTCAACTGTGGACGACGCCGCTTTGGCCTGTGGACGGACTCAGGGGTCAGTTGCGCGGATTCCGCAAATCACATCACTTGATCTCGGCAGGCCCCGGGATGATCCGCGAACGGGGGATTGCAGTCGGCGGCGCCACATCGGTTCAACGCGTGCCGTCCTTGCGTGCGTATCAGAAGAATTCAAGAAACAGGGTCGAGACGGCATGTCCCTCCTCGAAGGCATTATTGATTCCCGGAACAACCCGCTCGCGGCCGTCGAGGACATCGCCGCCGAAAACAACTGGGCGTTCGAGCGCTCCGGCGAAGACGAAGTCACGATCGTCTCCAAGGGGAACTGGACCGACTACCAGCTCTCCTTCACCTGGATGGCGGAGATCGAGGCGATGCACCTGGCCTCCGCCTTCGACATGAAGATTCCTCCTGCACGCCGCGCGGAAGTGCAGCGGCTGATCGCGGCGATCAACGAACAATTATGGGTCGGCCATTTCGACATCTGGAGCCACACCGGCATGATCATGTACCGGCAAGCGCTGCTGCTGCCGGGCGGGCTGACCGCCTCGACCGCGCAATGCGAGGTCATGCTGGCCGGCGCCATCCACGCCTGCGAGCGCTACTACCCCGCGTTCCAGTTCGTGGTCTGGGCGGGAAAGAGCGCCGCGGAAGCTATGAGCGCGGCGATGTTCGACACCGAGGGCGAGGCGTAGGTCTCCTAGTCGCCTCCACATGCACAGTGTCGTGCCTGCGAAAAGCAGGGACCCATACTCCGTCACCTCAAGGCTCAAGCAAACTGCTTGTAGCCCCTTCTGAGCTTTACTAAAACCGCCGATGGTTATGGGTCCCTGCGTTCGCAGGGACGACGGCAGAACTCATGGTGACACCGTGACCGATACACTCCAAAATCTCCGCGGCACCATTGCGCTGGCTGGCGCCGGCAAGATGGGCGGCGCGATGCTGACCGGCTGGCTGGCCGGCGGGCTCGACGCAAGCGGCGTAATCGTGATCGAGCCGCAGCCATCCGCTAAGATCGGCGCGCTGGCGGCGCGAGGCATCCGCCTCAATCCGAAGGACGCCGGCACGGTCGACACGCTGGTGATGGCGGTGAAGCCGCAGACGTTCCGCGAAGCGGGGCCGGCGCTGAAGTCCTTCGTCGGAACGAACACGCTCGTCGTCTCTATCATGGCCGGCACGACGATCGCGGCACTTGAAGAAGTCTGCGGCGGCATGGTGGTTCGCGCCATGCCGAACACGCCGGCCGCGATCGGCCGCGGCATCACCGTTGCGGTCGCGGCGAAAAACGTCAGCCCCGCCCAACGCGCTACGGCCGACGCGCTGCTGCGCGCCACCGGCTCGGTCGAATGGGTCGAGGACGAAAGCCTGATGGATGCGGTCACCGCCGTCTCCGGCTCCGGCCCGGCCTACGTGTTCCTGCTCGCCGAAGAGCTCGCGCGCGCCGGCGTCGAGGCCGGCCTGCCGGGCGAGCTTGCAACGAAGCTCGCGCGCGAAACCGTCGCCGGCTCCGGCGAATTGCTGCACCGCTCGGACCTTGCTTCGGCCACGCTGCGCCAGAACGTCACCTCGCCCGGCGGCACCACCGCGGCCGCGCTCGAGGTGCTGATGGCCAAAGACGGCCTGCAGCCGCTGATGATCCGCGCGATCGCCGCGGCGACGAAGCGCTCGAAGGAACTGGCGAAGTAGACGGAATCGTAGGGTGGGCAAAGCGCCAGCGTGCCCACCATTACGAGCACGGTGCCAGATGGTGGGCACGGCGCGAAGTGCGCCTTTGCCCACCCTACGCACCGAGTCCGCTGCTATTTCCCTGCAAGCCTTTTTGTAAACGTCTCGACATTGACGAGGCCGCGGGCGTGGCGGCCGTCGCCTATTCTGCGCCCGCCCTCGAAGGCTTCGACCTCGAAGCGGATCACGCGGCGCTCGACTGTTACGACCTTTGCCGCGACGCGTACCGTCGCGCCGACCAGCGATGCGCCGAGATGGCGGATATCGACCTCGGTGCCAACCGTGATCCAACCCAGCTGAAGATAGCTGCGGATGGCATCGCTTGAGGCCATCTCCATTTCCAGGATCATCATCGGCGTCGCATAGACCATCGGCATATCAGGCACGAAATGCCCGACCGTGCGTTCCGCCGGCACCACCAGCGTCCGTTCCGCGCTCATGCCGATCTTGATGAAATCGCGTGCGTCCATGAAAAGTCCTGAAGCACAATGCTTCCACAGTGTCGTCCCGGCCCTTATGCGCAATTGCGCATCAGGAGCCGGGACCCATAACCACAAATCGCCATTGTTGCAGCACGCTGGGGCTCCAGCTTGCTCCAACAACAACGTCGGTGGTTATGGGTCCCTGCGTTCGCAGGACGACGGGAAAGTTACTTCTTCGCCGCTGCAGCGCGTTCCACGAACGTCTTGCCGCCCTTCATCTTGTGAGTGAGCGGCGCCTCGTTGATCTGGATCACGACGGCTTCTGCGTCGACGCCAAGATTCTTCACCAGTGCCTGGGTGATGTCGCGCATCATGCCGACTTTCTGTTCTTCGGTACGGCCGGCGGCCATGCTGATGGTGATCTCAGGCATTGGTAGTGCTCCCTCTTGCTCTTGCTTGTTCGGTAAACTGTCATTGCCGGGCATAGTAGTCCGCCTGCGCAGACTACGTAAGCTTGTCTGCGCCCGGCAATCCATCATTTTGAAGATCGGTACGCGGGTCAACCCCGCGTATGACGAAATCAGTTGCCCCACTTCACATCATGGCGCGCGAGCACCTCGCGCACTTTTGCGACGATCTCACCCTCAGCACAGGAAAACTGCGCCGGACGAGTCTCGCGCCATTCCTGGTTGGAGGCGATCGCAGCCGCGGCTTTCGCGCCTTCGATCAGATCCTTGATCTGGATTTCGCCCCGCGCCTTTTCATCCGAACCCTGGATGATGACGCAAGGCGAGTTGCGGCGGTCGGCATATTTGAGCTGGTTACCCATGTTTTTGGGATTGCCGAGATAGAGCTCGGCGCGGATGTTCTCGTTGCGCAACTGCGCAACCATTTTCTGGTAGTCGGCGACACGATCGCGGTCGAACACGGTGACCACGACGGGGCCGAAGTCAGGCCGCGTGTCGAGCTTGCCGAGCATCGTCAGCGCCGCCTGCAAGCGCGACACGCCGATTGAAAATCCCGTCGCCGGCACCGGCTCGCCGCGGAAGCGCGAGACGAGACCGTCATAGCGACCGCCGCCGCCGACCGAGCCGAAGCGAACGGGGCGGCCTTTTTCATCCTTGGTGTCGAGCAGAAGTTCGACCTCGTAGACGGGGCCGGTGTAATATTCGAGGCCGCGCACGACGGAGGGATCGATGCGGATGCGATCCCCGTAGCCTGCCGCCATTACAAGCTTTTCAATTTCCTTCATCTCCGAGAATCCAGCCGCAGCCGTCGCACTAGCATTTAGCCTCTTATTCCAAGCCTCAACGTCGTTGGAGGTACCCACTTGAACAAGAGGTTGAAATTGAACTACCGCTAGAATGTACTCAATCTGCACGGCATCCAAATTCGCGCCCTTGGTGAAATCACCGCTTTCATCCTTACGGCCTGGGCCGAGCAGTTGCTTAACGCCATCGCTTCCGAGCCGATCCAACTTATCGATAGCCCGAAGCACCGTCAGTCTTCGTCCTGCATTTTCTTCGCCGCCGAGATCGATGCTCTCCATCACGCCATCGAGCACCTTACGGTTATTCACCTTGACCAAATACTGGCCTCGCTGAATGCCAAGCGCTTCCATCGCATCCGCCGCCATCATGCACATCTCGGCATCGGCGGCCGGTGAAGCGCTCCCCACCGTATCAGCATCGAATTGCATGAACTGGCGAAAGCGGCCGGGGCCTGGCTTCTCGTTGCGATAGACGTAACCCGCGCGGTAGCTGCGATATGGTTTGGGCAGCGCGTCGAAATTCTCCGCCACATAGCGCGCCAGCGGCGCAGTCAGATCGTAGCGCAGCGATATCCACTGCTCGTCGTCGTCCTGGAACGAGAACACGCCCTCGTTCGGCCGGTCCTGGTCGGGCAGGAATTTGCCGAGCGCGTCGGTGAACTCCATTGCCGGCGTTTCCACCGGCTCGAAACCGTAGCGCTCGTAGACCTCGCGGATTTTCTCGACCATCTGGCGCGTGGCCGCAATCGCGGCCGGACCACGGTCTTCGAGCCCGCGCGGCAGCCGCGCCTTCAGTTTCTGCGGTTTTTTGGGTTTTTCAGCCATCGCGGCTAGGTACCAGCCGAGGCGCGGCAGGGCAACCAGGGCTTTCTTCCCTTCTCCCCTTGTGTGGGAGAAGGTGGCGCGAAGCGCCGGATGAGGGGTACCGTACCCTCCGCGGACACTGCATTTGCGGAGACAGACCCCTCACCCGTCGCCTCACTTCGTGAGGCGCCACCCTCTCCCACAAGGGGAGAGAAGAGAGATCCGCCGAGGAAGCTCGGCCTTACGCCGCCGCTGCCTTGCCCTTGGGCTGCACTTCGGCGCTGTAGTCCGCCATCAACTGCTCGGAGATCTTACCGGGCGTGAACTTCCAGTTCGCGATCTCGGAGACCGGCGTCACTTCGGCGGCAGTGCCGGTGATGAAGCACTCGGTGAAGCCGTCAAGCTCCTCCGGCATGATGCGGCGCTCGATCACCTCGACGCCGCGGCGCCTGGCGAGGTCGATCGCGGTGGCGCGGGTGATGCCGGCGAGAAAGCAGTCGGCGATCGGCGTATGGATCTTGCCGTCCTTGATGAAAAAGATATTGGCGCCGGTGCATTCGGCCACCCGGCCCTGCCAGTCCAGCATCATGGCATCGGCATAGCCGGCGCGTTCCGCTTTGTGCTTACTGATGGTGCAGATCATGTAGAGGCCGGACGCCTTGGCCATCGCCGGGATCGTCGCGGGATCGGGCCGCCGGTACTCGGCCATGCACATCCGGATGCCCTTCAGCTTCTCCGCCGGATCGAAATAGCTCGGCCAGTCCCAGGCGGCGATGGCGAGATGGATGGCGTTGGCTGGCGCCGAGACGCCCATCATCTCCGAACCGCGCCAGGCAATCGGGCGCAGGTAGGCATCCGGCAGATTGTTCTTGTCGATCACGGACTGCTTGGCGGCATCAATCTCGGCCACCGAATAGGGAATCTCGAAGTCGAGAATATTGGCTGAATTCTTCAGCCGCTCGGAATGCTCGGTGCTCTTGAAGACGTTGCCGCCATAGGCGCGTTCGCCCTCGAACACGCAGCTCGCATAGTGCAGGCCATGGGTCAGGATGTGGATGTTGGCGTCGGCCCACGGCACCAGCCTGCCATCGTACCAGATGACGCCATCGATCTTGTCGAACGAAACTCCCATGAGCTCCTCTCTCTGATTGGCGTTGTTTCGATGAGCCGCACGTCAGCCTCGCGCGACTCGACGAGACGCGCGCTACCGAACGCTTAAAGTGATCTATCGCTTAAGCGGCGGCGTAATCCCGCCGCCGGTCACAGGACCTTTCTGATCCAGTCGTGCGGGTCCGCTGCGCGACCGTACTGAATATCCACGAGCTTCTTGCGCAGCCCCATAGCGACAGGGCCGGCGACGCCGCCATTGATCAGAAAATCGCCGCTCGCGGAGCACACCTTGCCGATCGGCGAGATGACGGCTGCGGTACCGCAGGCGAACGCCTCTTTCAGCTTTCCGCTGGCGGCATCCGCGCGCCACTGCTCGACCGTGTAGGTCTCCTCGCGCACGACCGTGCCGGAATCCTTCGCCAGCGCTATGATCGAATCGCGGGTGATGCCCGGCAGGATGGTGCCGAGCGGCGGCGTCGAGAGCGAGCCGTCGTCGAACACGAAGAACACGTTCATGCCGCCGAGCTCCTCGATGTAGCGGCGTTCGATCGCGTCGAGGAAAACGACCTGGTCGCAGCCGTGCTCAATGGCCTCGGCCTGCGCGCGCAGGCTCGCGGCGTAATTGCCGCCGCATTTGACGGCACCGGTGCCGCCGATCGCGGCGCGCGTATAATTCTCCGACACCCAGATCGACACCGGCGCAGGTCCGCCCTTGAAATAGGAGCCGACCGGCGAGGCGATGACGGCGAAGATATATTGCGCCGATGGCTTCACGCCGAGGAATATCTCGCTCGCGATCATGAATGGCCGCAAATAGAGACTGCCCTCACCGCCCGGTATCCAGGCGCTGTCGATGCGCACGATCTGCTCGACCGCTTCGATGAAGATAGCCTCAGGCAGCGGCGCCATGGCCATGCGCTCAGCCGAACTGTTGAAGCGCCTCGCGTTGGCGTCGGGGCGGAACAGGTTCACGCCGTTGTCGCGCTTGTAGGCCTTGAGGCCTTCGAAAATCTCCTGCGCGTAGTGCAGGACGGCCGTGGCCGGATCGAGCGGAAAATTCGCGCGGGCTTCGACCCGCGCGTCATGCCAGCCGTTCGCCTGATTGTAGCGGACGATGGCCATGTGATCGGTGAAAATCCGGCCGAAGCCCGGGTCCACGAGCTTGGCCGCGCGCTCCCTCTCAGGGGTTGGATTCGCCGCAGGCCGGATTTCGAATTTCAAACTCATTCCCCTTTGCCCTTGCTTCCCGCTATTGGAATTCGGCGCCCATATCGGCGCCGGCGTGCGTCTCCCGGGCCTTCACAGGTCTGGACTTCACCATCACCGGCCTTGCGGCCGGCTTCCGTCGCCGTCATGTCGGTCGAGGACATGCTTTTGCGGGATGCCGAAGTCCAGTATGTTTGCCGAAATGCCGCTCGACAATCGCACGGTAATCCTTTTGCGGCCGTTGCCGCCATCGCTGGCTTTTTCCGGCTGTCTGACACGTCACCAGGTTCGAAACGACCTAAAGTTTCGTCGTGGCTGGAAGTTTTGTAACATTGAACCCAAGATATGTCAACATGACTGACATAAATTTCTCCAAGAGCTCCGTAGCCTCCGATTCGCAGGAGGCCGCCAGCCCTGCCCCGCGCACTGGCGAATTTCGCTGGGACATTATCGAGCTGCTGTTCTTCGCCTATCGCGACTTCGTCGGCGACGCCGACCATGAGCTCGAGGCTTTCGGGTTCGGCCGCGCCCATCACCGCGTGATGCATTTCGTCTACCGCTACCCCGGCCTCAAGGTCGCCGACCTCCTGGACGTGCTGCGGATCACCAAGCAGTCGCTTGGCCGGGTGCTCAAGCAGTTGCTCGACGAGGGCTACATCATCCAGAAGACCGGCAATAACGACCGCCGGCAGCGCCTTCTTTACGCCACCCCGAAGGGCGAAGCCTTAGTGGCAAAGCTCGCAGGGCTGCAGACCGATCGCATCACCCGCGCGCTCCGGGACATCAATCCCGAAGGCGTCGCCGCGATCAGCGAGTTCCTGCGCGCGATGATCGATCGCGACGACCCCGACAAGGTGTTGGAGGCGATCTTCGGGATCGGCAGCAAGAAGCCAAGGGAGTAATCGTGCCGCAAGGAGCAACCATCGCTGCAGCCACCACGCCCGCGCCGCGGCAATTGGCCGATGACGCCCCGCATGTGCTCTTGGTCGACGACGACCGCCGTATCCGCGATCTGTTGTCGCGGTTTCTGACCGGCGAGGGCTATCGCGTCACCACCGCCTCGAGCGCGAGCGATGCGCGCGCAAAGCTGCTCGGCCTGCATTTCGACCTCCTGATCCTCGACGTCATGATGCCCGGCGAAACCGGGTTCGATCTGGCGCGGTTCATTCGCACCTCCTCCTCGGTGCCGATCATCATGCTGACGGCGCGCCATGAGGCGGAGGCGCGGATCGAGGGCTTGCAGATCGGCGCCGACGATTATGTTGCGAAACCGTTCGAGCCGCGCGAACTGATCTTGAGGATCGGCAATATCCTCAAGCGCGCTGCGCCGCCGCCGGTGGAGGCGCTGGAGCAGATCGCGTTCGGCCCTTACATTTTCCATCTCGATCGTGGCGAACTGCGCCAGGGCGAGGAGATCATTCACCTCACCGACCGCGAGCGCGAAATGCTGCGCATTCTGGCGGCTGCGCCCGGCGAAACGGTGCCGCGCGCGGCGCTGACCGGCGGCGGCACGGTGAACGAGCGCGCGGTCGACGTGCAGATCAATCGCCTGCGGCGCAAGATCGAGCGCGATCCCGCCAATCCGCTGTTCCTGCAGGCGGCGCGCGGCATCGGCTATCGCCTGGTTGCGTCGCCCTGAGCAGTTCATGAGCACGCTCGACACCGGCCTGACGTTCATCCGCAACGCGTCGCAACGCGTCTCCAGGGCCAATGGCTGGATGGGCAATGCGTTCAAGAGCTGGATGCCGACCGGCCTCTACGCCCGCGCGCTCCTGATCATGATCGTTCCGATGGTGATCCTGCAAACGGTCGTGGCGTTCGTGTTCATGGAGCGGCACTGGAACACGGTGACGCGGCGCCTGTCGGCGGCCGTGGTCCAGGACATCGCCAGCCTGATCGACATCTACAAGGCATTTCCGCAGGACAAGGACCGTGCGCAACTCCGCCGCATTGGACAACGGCTGCAATTGGTCGTCGATTTCTTGCCTGTCGACGACATGCCGCAGCCGGGGCCAAAGCCGTTCTTCTCGCTGCTCGACCAGACCCTATCGTCGCAGATCGGCCGCCAGATTCGCCGCCCGTTCTGGATCGACACCGTCGGCAAGTCCAATCTGGTTGAAATCCGCATCCAACTCGACGATGCCGTGATGCGCGTGTTCGCGCAGCGCAGCGCCGCCTATGCCTCCAATTCGGAGATTTTCATCTTCTGGATGCTCGGCACATCCTCGATCCTGCTGATCGTCGCGGTGCTGTTCCTGCGCAACCAGATCAGGCCGATCCTGCGGCTGGCGGACGCCGCCGAAAGTTTCGGCAAGGGCCGCGAGGTGCCGAATTTCCGTCCGCGTGGCGCGCGGGAGGTGCGGCAAGCGGCACAGGCGTTCCTGGAGATGAAGGCGCGCGTCGAACGCTCGATCGATCAGCGCACCGCGATGCTGGCCGGCGTCAGCCACGATTTGCGCACCATCCTGACCCGCTTCAAGCTCGAGCTGGCGCTGATCGGCGACAGTCCCGAAGTCGACGGCATGCGCAAGGACGTCGACGAAATGTCCGGCATGCTCGAGGCCTATCTCGCCTTCGCGCGCGGCGACAGTGGCGAGATCGCGCAGCCGACCGATATGGCAATGGCGCTGGAGGAATTGCGCAGCGACGCCGAACGCCACGGCCATACCGCAACCGTGACGTTCCACGGCCTGCCGGTGGTGACGGTGAAGCCGGCCTCGTTCAAGCGCTGCATCGCCAACCTGGTTTCCAACGCGGCTCGGTACGCCAAGACGGTCGCCATCACCGGCCACCGCGATCACCGCTATCTCACGGTGACGGTCGACGACGACGGGCCGGGCATTCCAGCCAACATGCGCGAGGAAGTATTCAAGCCGTTCCTGCGGCTCGACGATGCCCGTAACCAGGACGAGGGCGGCACCGGCCTCGGCCTCGCCATTGCCCGCGACATCGCCCGCTCGCACGGCGGCGACATCACGCTCGGCGACAGCCCGATGGGCGGCCTGCGCGCTGCGGTAAGGGTGCCGGTCTGATCCTCCCTACTTCTTCGGGATCAGCGCCTTCAGCTTTTCCATGTCCTTGATGTTCATCTTGATGCCGCCGGGCATGATGATGTCGCCTGGCTTCTGATCCGCCTTGCAGGCGCCGACCCATTTGGCCTCGATCGTCGAGCTGTTGTCGCGCGGGGCGCCGGCCATGCCGCCCTCACTCTGCGAGGTCGATTTTACGGTGTAGGCGGAATTGAAGTCGCCGTTGATTTCGGCACGTGATTTGACCGTGATCCCGGCGACGCCGCAGACGGAATCAGTGACATAGCCGGTTGCGGTCTTCTGGATATCCTGCTTCGAGCAGATCTGCTTGGCCAACGGCGACATTGCAGTGCTCATGTCCTTGTCGGTGGTCTCGTCCGTGCACTGCTGCATCGTCATCTCGGGCGAGCCTGTGCTCACCACCTTCATCTCCCACAGGCCGGCCTTGCGCAGCGGCAGCTCCACGGCGACGGCGCTGCTTGCCGGCAACAGAGCAAGCACACCAACGGCCGAACAAGATACAAGAAGCAGTCGTCTCATGCGTGGCTCCCGCTGATTTCTTCCAGAGATCGTCATCGCGAAGTGAACACACGCTCCGCGTGGCGAAAACATGTCCAGCCGGAAAACAGGTAGCGGCAGCGCTCAGTAAAGCGTGCGCAGCGGCCGCTCAGCGGCGCCATAGGGCACCCAGCGGCAGGCAAAGGAAACGTAGCCGCCGTAATTGGGCTGCACGCCGAGGAATTTCACCACCTTGCCGTAGCGGGCGCAGTGATCGACGGCGAGTTGGCGGGCGTCGGCCTGCATCGCGAGCGGATAGGCGATGATGCCGCCGGTGTCGTTGCCCTTGAACGGTGGCACCGTGTCGATATCCCACCAGTGCGCCTGCGCCGGCGCCGCCGCCAGCATTCCGCCCATGACAATCAGGCTCGCGGCCACAATTCTTCGCATCGCAGACTCCATTTCGCTTGAACCGCACCATAGTGTGCGCCGATGGCCGTGAAAAGAATGCTTGCGGCACGAGGCGGACTTGGCTGTCAGGTGTTGCCGCGCTGCACTTGACCTTGTCAGGGCTTCGCGGCACCGTCCCGTGCGTTGGCTTACCGGCGGATTCCCCATGCGCAATTTGTTCAAATCCTTGAGAGCACTCGGTCCGACGGCGGCGGCGCTCGCCCTGCTGGCCTCCAGCCACGCCGCCCAGGCCGCCAATCCCTTGGAATTGAATTTCTGGCTGTCAGGCCCGCGCTATGACGGCGGCGTTGTCGAATGCGAGCGGGCGCTGTCGACCATCGCGTACCAATTCCGGGAGAAAGAGGGCAAGTTCTGGAATTCGGCGCTGACGATCACCGGCTTTGGCCGGATCCAGGAAACCGCATTCCGGCCGTGGCAATCCGACAACATTCCGCGCCGTTTTTGCAGCGGCGATGTGATGCTGAGCGACGGCAAGATGCGCAGCGTGCACTACTCGATCATCGAGGATGGCGGCTTTGCCGGTTTCGGCCAGGGCGTCGAATGGTGCGTGACCGGGCTTGACCGCAACTGGGCCTACAGCCCCGGCTGCAGGGCCGCGCGGCCCTGATCGCCCCCTGAAGTCCGGCAAACGATCCGGCCGGCTCGAACCGATTCTGGGGTCAATTCAATTTTGTTCTTGAAATGTTCCACTTCCCTGCTAGGCTCCCGGTAGTTGAGTAGAGGGGGCGTTCGATGCACCGGTCGATCACTATTTCGCGGCTTCTGATTTCGCTGGCTCTTGTTGTCGTCTTGGCCGGGACGGCGTCCGCACAGGATCGCCGGCAGAACGCGCCGGGCGAATTCGACTTTTATGTCCTGGCTCTTTCCTGGTCCCCCTCCTTCTGCGAGGCGGCGGCTGAGCGCGGCAATAGCGGGCGTTCACAGACCCAGTGCAGCCGCCCCTATTCCTTCGTCGTTCACGGCCTGTGGCCGCAATATGAGCGCGGCTTTCCCGAATATTGCCAGCGCCCCTCGCCGCGGCTCGATCGCAACATCATGACCTCGATGCTGGACCTGATGCCGGCGCCCGGCCTGATCTTCAACGAGTGGGACAAGCACGGCACCTGTTCGGGCCTTGGTGCCCGAGCCTATTTCGAGACCACCCGGAAAGCGCGTGCGGCGGTAAAGATTCCCGAGGAATTCCTGCAATTGTCGGAGCAGAAGACCATCGCCCCCGGCGATCTCGAAGAGGCCTTTATCAAGATCAACCCGGGCTTGAGCAGTTCGGCGATTTCGGTGACCTGCTCGAGCCGGCGCCTGAGCGAGGTGCGGGTCTGTCTGAGCAAGGACATGCAATTCCGCGCCTGCGACGAAATCGATCGCCGCGCCTGCCGGCGTGACGAGGTGGTGATGCCGCCGGTACGGGGCGGCTGAAGACCCGCTTTCCGTCATGCCAGGGCATGGCGGCCCGCTTTTGCGCAGACTGCTCGAAGTTGTCTGCGTTCCCGGTCATCCACGGCTTATCGTCATCTGCAAGACACGTGGATGGCCGGGACCTGTCTGCACCAAAGCGTCGTCGTTCGCGAAGGAGGACCCGTCTTCGCCAAGGCTTCGCCGGGTTTTCAGCCCTGGTCCTCCGAAGCGCTTCGCGAAGGAGGACAAGCCCGGCCCTGACGAGTAGAAGACGATACGTCTTCTCCAATTGGTCGGCCGATTGCCATGAACTACCGACACGCCTTTCACGCCGGCGGCTTTGCCGATGTCATCAAGCACATCGTGTTGGTACGCATGCTGACCTATCTGCAGGAAAAGCAGGCCCCGTTTCGTGTCATCGACACCCATGCCGGCGCCGGGCGCTATGATCTCACGGCTGAGGAGGCGCGCCGCGGCGGCGAATGGCTGACCGGCATCTCGCGGGTAGTGCAGGCGCGGTTCTCGGAAAGCGCGCTGCCGCTGGTGACCCCCTATCTCGACATCATCAGGGCATTCAACGCGCCGGGCCGGCTCGAGGCCTATCCCGGATCGCCCCTGATCGTCCGCGCCCTGCTGCGGCCGCAGGACCGCCTCACCGCCTGTGAAATCGAGCCCAATGCCCGCAGGCAACTGATCGATGCGCTGCGCCGCGACAGCCAGGCGCGGGTGGTCGACCTCGACGGCTGGACGGCGTTGCCGGCCTTCGTGCCTCCCAACGAGCGGCGCGGCCTGGTGCTAATCGACCCCTCGTTCGAACAAAAGGACGAGTTCGATCGGCTGGCCGGCGGCTTCGCCGAAGCCTACGCGAAGTGGCCGACCGGCAGCTATCTGATCTGGTATCCGGTGAAGAGCCGGCGGGCCACCGACACGCTGGCACGGCTCGTCGCAGGCGCTGCCGCGGCCAGCAAGCCGGCCGGGAAATGTCTGCGGCTTGAATTCAGCGTTGCGCCGCAGGAGCCGGGCGGCCCCCTCGCCTCCACCGGCCTCCTGATCGTCAATCCGCCATGGACGCTGGCTGGTGAGTTGAAGACAATTCTCCCCGAGCTCGAAAAACCGCTCGGCCAGGGCGGGGCCGGCCGGTTCAGGCTGGAGACGCCCAAGCCGTGAGCCTCGGCGCGGCCGGTGGAAAGTGCGAATCGTCGTAGGCAATTTACGCGAAACCGTATTATGCTCAGGCCGTTGGGACTGGCTTTACGTTCCGCTTCCGCGAATGGTTGCGGCGGAGTGATCAAGGCCGAACAAAGATCCGGGTTGATCGGCGGCGTGAATCCGATCGGCTCAGGTGGCCAAGCTTCCGGCAGCGAATGTCCGGTCGGCCGACACGCGAGGTGCGCGTAACGGCAGAGCAATACGGGGGAGGAGTTTCCCGATGGCCATGACTGGAACAGTCAAGTTCTTCAATGGAGAACGCGGCTACGGCTTCATCAAGCCCGATGACGGCGGCCGCGATGTGTTCGTGCACATCACTGCTGTCGAGCGGGCCGGATTGAAGGATTTGACTGAAGGGCAGCGCATTACGTTCGAGGTCGAACCGGACAAGAAGGGCAAAGGCCCCAAGGCGGTCAACCTGGTGATTTCATCGTGAGCTGACGCTCACGTTGAACGCGGACTGAATTCTTGCTGCGAAGATTGCGCTGGGCATGGCGTCGCCGTCCACAGCGTTGAGATTTGCAATGCCTGCGGCCTGAAGGCAAAAAAATCCCGGCGACTTGCTGCCGCCGGGAGATGGTCGCCGACAGTTTCTTTGTTCTTAGAAGCGATAATTCACGCCGGCCCGTATCAGGCCGAACCGGTAACCATTCGACGCGCCTGTAATGACGAAGTTGCTGTTGGCCAGATCGACATAGAGATATTCGATCTTGGCGCTCCAGTTCGGAGCGAAGGCCATCTCGGCACCGGCGCCCAGCGTCCAGCCCGCATTGGTATGAAATTCCGACAGGCCGAAGGTGGTGGCGCGCAGTTCGCCGAAGGCGAGACCGCCGGTGCCGAAGAATAACATGTTGCTGAACGCGTAGCCGGCGCGGCCGCGAATCGTGCCGAACCAAGGATTGGAAAATTTCCATGGGGCGAAGGTTTCTTCGGCGCCGGTCGCCTGGATGTCGCCTTCGAGACCGAACACCCACGGTCCGCCATTCTGCCAATTATAGCCGGCCTGGACACCGCCGACGAAACCGGACGGGTTGGCCGGATTGTTTGCGACCGAACCCCAGGCGTAGCCGATGTTGACGCCAAGGTAAGGACCGGCCCAGCTATCGGGACGGAACAGCGACTGGTTGACCGTATTGGGCGCGCGCGATCCGTAGAAGTCTGCTGCCTGCGCCGACATGGTCCAGCCAGCGGCGACCAGCGCCAGCGCGCCCGACACAATCCTGCTCATCACGCACCCCACGCAACTGCCGCAACCAAGCCCGGCGGGAGATCGGCCTGGTTACGGAACCCCACCTTTTTCGCTAAGATTTATCGAGAGATTTAAGTTAAAGGGTTGTTAAGCGGGGTTACCCGCCGCCCATCATTCTTAAGGA
The DNA here is from genome assembly GCF_018398875.1 of Bradyrhizobium sp. sGM-13. GTDB lineage: Bacteria > Pseudomonadota > Alphaproteobacteria > Rhizobiales > Xanthobacteraceae > Bradyrhizobium. The sequence continues at coordinate 162,097 of NZ_JAGWDK010000011.1, forward strand.
TCCGTTACCGGCGCCCCTTCGGCGACGCGCGCCGCGAGCGCTGGCGATGCCGCCTCGCAGCGCTTAGTTTAGGGCCATGGATCACGATTCTACCGACCATTCGAAGCCTCCGAGCAGGGCGCGGCGGGGTTCCCAGCCGGATTTGCCGCCACCGGACCCGACCGCCGCCGATGTCGATCCCGCAACTTCCGCTGCCGAGGAGGACGACGAGGCGCGCCTGCCGGAAGCGCCCGAGGAACCCACTGATGCGATTGCCGAAGGCCCGCTGGCGGTCGGCCACGCGGCCATCGAGAACGCTGTGCGGCTGGCGCCGACCTCTCCCGGCGTCTACCGCATGCTCAATACCGCCAACGACGTGCTCTACGTCGGCAAGGCGAAGAACGTTCGCAAACGGCTTGCCTCCTATGCCCGCGCCAACGCGCCCTTGCCGGCGCGCATCCTGCGGATGATCGCGGCGACCGTCACGGTCGAGATCGTTTCCACCACGACCGAGACCGAAGCGCTGCTGCTGGAAGCCAACCTGATCAAGCAGCTACGGCCACGCTTCAACGTGCAGCTACGCGACGACAAATCGTTTCCCTACATCCTGATCACCGGCGACCATTGGGCGCCGCAGATCCTCAAACATCGCGGCGCGCAAACCAGGCCCGGACGATATTTCGGGCCGTTCGCATCCGCCGGCGCCGTCAACCGGACTATCACGGCGCTGCAGCGCGCGTTTCTGATCCGCTCCTGCACCGACGGCTTTTTCGAAAGCCGCACGCGGCCCTGCCTGCTGTATCAGATCCGCCGCTGTTCCGGGCCCTGCACCCGCGAGATCGACTTCCCCGGCTATGGCGAGCTGGTGCGCGAGGCGACCGATTTCCTGTCCGGCCGCAGCCATGCGGTGAAGGAGCTGCTCGCAGCCGAGATGGAGAAGGCATCAAACGAGCTCGAATTCGAGACCGCGGCGCTCTATCGCGATCGTCTCGCCGCGCTGTCGGCGATCCAATCGCAGCAGGGCATCAATCCCCGCACCGTGGAAGAGGCCGACGTGTTCGCCATCCATCAGGAAGGCGGCTATTACTGCGTGGAAGTGTTCTTCTTCCGCACCGGCCAGAACTGGGGCAACCGCGCCTATTTTCCGCGCGCGGAAAAGTCGTTCACGCCGCAGGAGGTCCTGGCCTCGTTCCTCGCGCAATTCTACGACGACAAGCCGCCGCCAAAGCTCATTTTGCTGTCGCATGAGATTGAGGAATGCGCGCTGCTGGCCGACGCCCTGTGCGTCAAGGCTGGCTACAAAGTCGAAATCTCGGTGCCGAAGCGCGGCGAGAAAAAGGAACTGGTCACGCATGCGCTGACCAATGCGCGCGAGGCGCTTGGCCGCAAGCTCGCCGATACCGCGACGCAGAGCCGGCTCTTGGAAGCGATGGCCGCCAAGCTCGGGCTGCCGCAGGTGCCGAAGCGCATCGAGGTCTACGACAACAGTCACATCCAGGGCACCAACGCGGTCGGCGCAATGATCGTGGCGGGACCGGATGGCTTTATCAAAAACCAGTATCGCAAGTTCAACATCAAGTCCGAGGGACTGACGCCCGGCGACGACTACGCGATGATGCGCGAAGTGCTGGAACGGCGCTTCAAGCGGCTGTTGAAGCCGCCGGAGGACGACGCGGCCAAGGCCAAGGCCGACGACGATTCGTTTCCGCAATGGCCCGACCTCGTCATCATTGATGGTGGCCGTGGGCAGCTCAACGCCGTCAGGGAAATTTTCCAGGGTCTGGGATTGACTCAGGTCTCCCTGATGGCCGTGGCAAAAGGCCCGGACCGAGATGCCGGGCGCGAGACCCTGTTCATGCCGGACCGCGAAGCCATCAAGCTCGAGCCACGCGATCCCGTGCTGTATTTCATCCAGCGGCTGCGCGACGAGGCGCATCGCTTCGTGATCGGCTCTCACCGCAAACTGCGGAAAAAGGATATCCGGGAAGCGGGCTTGCAGGAGATCCCGGGCATCGGCCCGTCACGCAAACGTGCCTTGCTGCATCACTTCGGAACACTGAAGGAGATCGAGCGGGCCTCGATCGCGGACCTCGGCAAGGTTCCAGGCGTTAGCGCCGAAAGCGCCCGCAAGATCTTCGAGTTTTTCCATGCACAGGCGGGTTAAGGGGACTTCGCGTCGAGAGGCCTGTCATTTGGGCGTCGCCTGCGACAGATGATCTAAATCCGCACGGTTGACCTTCACGCTCCAGCGGTATTGGTAAGACGGATGAACATCGCGACAACCAGGGGGCAGGCCAAGACCCTGTCCCTGCCGAATATTCTAACCTACGCCCGTATTGCCGCCATTCCGGTGGTGGTCGGCTGCGTTTTCGCCCAATCCATCCAGGACGGCCCGCTGTGGCTGCGCTGGGTAGCGCTGGCGGTCTTCCTCGCCGCCGCCGTGACTGATTACCTTGATGGCTACTATGCGCGAATTTGGGACCAGCAATCCGCCTTTGGCCGGATGCTCGATCCGATCGCCGACAAGCTCCTGGTAGCGTCCTGCCTCTTGATGCTGGCCGCCGATAGCAGCATCCACGGCTGGACCCTGTGGGCCGCCATCGTGATCCTGTGCCGCGAAATCCTGGTCTCGGGCTTGAGGGAATATCTCGCGGCGTTGCGGGTCAGCGTACCCGTGACCAAGCTGGCCAAATGGAAGACCACGATCCAGTTGGTCGCGATCGGTTTCCTGATCGCGGGCGAAGCGGGCGAGCAGCTCCTGCCTGCGACCACCCTGATCGGGATCGTGCTGTTGTGGATGTCGGCGCTCTTCACGATCTACACCGGCTGGGACTATTTCCGCGCCGGCATCCATCACCTCATCAAGGAGGATGAGGGATGAGGGTCAAATATTTCGCCTGGGTGCGTGAGCGGGTCGGCGTCGCGGAAGAAACCGTCGAGCCACCGGCCGACGTGCGCACGGTGAGCGATCTGATCGGCTGGCTTTCCAGCCGTGGCGAGACTTACGCCCATGCCTTCGAGAAGCCGAAGGTGATCCGCGCTGCGATCGACCAGGCCCATGTCAAGCCCGATGCCGTGATATCAGGCGCACGCGAGATTGCGTTTTTCCCGCCGATGACCGGCGGCTGACTTACTATGTCCGTCACCGCGACCATTCGCATCCAGGAAGCGGATTTCGACGCTGCGCAGGAGATCGCGGCGCTTACCGGAGGCCGCACCGATATCGGCGCGGTCGTCACCTTCAGCGGCATCTGCCGCGGCAGCGAGAACGGCGAGCCGATCGCAGCCCTGACGCTCGAGCATTATCCCGGCATGGCCGAGGCCGAGATCGGGCGCCACGCCGACGAGGCGCTGTCGCGCTGGCCGTTGCAGGGCCTCACCATCATTCACCGGTTCGGCCGCATCGCGCCGGGCGAGAACATCGTGCTCGTGGTAACCGCCTCACCGCATCGCCAGGCGGCCTTTGAAGCGGCGGAATTCCTGATGGATTTTCTGAAGACCAACGCGCCGTTCTGGAAGCGCGAGGAAAGCGAAAAAGGCACAAGCTGGATCGAAGCCCGCGATCATGACGACGCTGCCGCCGCACGCTGGACCAAGTCCTGATGGCCAAGCGCACCAAGCCGGCGGCGAAGCGCGGCCAGACCACACCAAAACTTCCCAAGGTCGGCGCGGGAGAATTGCTGACGCTGCTCGACTTCGCCCGCTATGCCGTCAGCCGCTTCGTCGAGGCCAAACTGGTATTTGCGCACGGCACCACCGATCCGCTTGCCGAAGCAGCATTCCTGGTCTGCGAAGCGCTGCACCTGCACCCCGACCAGTTCGAGACGTTCGCGACCGCGCGCGTCACCGCCGCCGAAGGCAAGGAGATCCTCGACCTGATCGCGCGCCGCGTCACCACGCGAAAGCCCGCCGCCTATCTCGTCAACAAAATCTACATGCGCGGCCTGCCCTTTTACGTCGACGAGCGCACCATCGTGCCGCGTTCCTTCATCGGCGAATTGCTGGACCAGCACTTCGGCCGCGATGGCGATGACGAGGCGGGCTCGCTGATCTCGGATCCTGACACGGTGGAAAGCGTGCTCGATCTCTGCACCGGCTCGGGCTGTCTTGCCATCCTGGCCAGCCGGAATTTTCCGAATGCGGCGATCGACGCCGTGGATATCTCCAAGGATGCGCTCGAAGTCGCCGCGCGCAATGTCGGCGATTACGGGCTTCAGGACAGGCTGACGCTGTACCGCGGCGATCTGTTCAAGCCGCTGGGGGACAAGCGCTACGACCTCATCATTTCCAATCCGCCCTATGTCGACGCGGAAGGAATGGCCGGCCTGCCGCGCGAATGCCGTGCCGAACCGAAACTTGCCTTCGATGGCGGCTCCGATGGGCTCGACATTGTCAGGCGCATCCTCGACGAGGCGGCCGCGCACCTGACGCCACAGGGCGGGCTATTATGCGAGATCGGCCGCTGCCGCCCGCAACTGGAAGCCGCCTATCCGCAACTGCCGCTGCTCTGGCTCGATACCGAGGAATCCGAGGGCGAAGTATTCTGGATCGCGGCTGCGGATCTCTGAACGGTCCGATTGCGCGAAAAATATCACGTCGTGGCGGCGTTCCCGTGTCGCGACGAAACTGATACCTTGTGGCAAATCCGACGTTCAAGCTGAAGAGAGGCGCCTTCCATGCTGGACAAGAGCCCCCGCCCCACTCCCGTCAATGTTCCGAACGATCTCGCCGCGCACTGGATGCCGTTCACCGCGAACCGGGCGTTCAAGAAGAACCCGCGGCTGCTCGCCGGCGCGAAAGACATGTATTACTTCACCGTCGACGGCCGCAAGATCATCGACGGTGCCTCGGGTATGTGGTGCACCAATGCCGGACACGGCCGCACCGAGATTTCGTCGGCGATTGCCAAACAGGCCGAGGCGCTGGACTACGCGCCGCCGTTCCAGTTCGGCATTCCGCAGGCCTTCGAACTTGCAAGCCGCATCGCCGAGCTGGCGCCTGATGGGCTCGACCATGTATTCTTCTGCAACTCCGGCTCGGAAGCGGCCGACACCGCGCTCAAGATCGCGCTAGCCTATCACCAGATCAACAGCCAGGGCAGCCGCATCCGCCTGATCGGCCGCGAGCGCGGCTATCACGGCGTCGGCTTTGGCGGCACCGCCGTCGGCGGCATCGTCGGCAACCGAAAACTGTTCGGCTCGCTGCTCACCGGCGTCGACCATCTGCCGGCCACCTATGACCGCGAGAAGCAGGCGTTCAGCAAGGGCGAGCCGGAATATGGCGCGCATTTCGCCGACGAGCTCGAACGGCTCGTGAACCTGCACGGCGCCAACACCATCGCTGCCGTGATTGTCGAGCCGATGGCCGGATCGACCGGCGTGCTGCCCGCACCGAAGGGCTATCTCAAGCGGCTGCGCGAGATCACCCAGAAGCACGGCATCTTGCTGATCTTCGACGAGGTCATCACCGGCTATGGCCGGCTCGGCTTCGCCTTTGCCGCCGAACGCTACGGCGTGGTGCCTGACATGCTGACCTTCGCCAAGGGCGTCACCAATGGCGCGGCGCCGATGGGCGGCGTGCTGGTGCGCGATACCATCCATGATGCTTTTATGAGCGGCCCAGAACATGTGGTCGAGCTGACCCATGGCTACACCTATTCCGCGCACCCGCTGGCCTGCGCCGCGGCTCTTGCCACCCTCGACATCTACCGTGACGAGAAGCTGTTCGAGCGCGCGCGTGAACTCGAGCCGAAATTCGCCGACGCCGTGATGTCGTTGCGCAACGAGCCGGGCGTCGTGGATATCCGCACCATCGGTTTGACCGCCGGCATCGATCTCGCACCGGTTGCGGATGCGCCGGGCAAGCGCGGCTTCGCCGGGCTCAACAGCGCCTTCCACGACCATGATCTGATGCTGCGGGTGGCCGGCGATACGCTCGCGCTGACGCCGCCCCTGATCATCAGCGAAGACCAGATCGGCGAGATTGTGGACAGGGTCGCCAAGGTGATCCGAGCGACGGCGTAAGCGCCAGCATCGGCTCTGACCGGGCAGGAACATTCGAAACGACCCCGCGTTCATTACGTTTGGCGGAGGCGATCCTGCCTCCGCCAAACGGAGGGTTGCGGAAATGCTCGCGCCTTCGAGCGGCTTGCTGCGCGCCGCGATCGGACTGAAGCTGAATCAAGTCAAGCTGGCGACGCGGTCGTATTTGCGCGACCGGACCCATCAGGCGACCGGAACGATGACTTCCTATGCCATCGCCACAGGCCTGTTCGCAGCAGCGGGCATTTTCCTGATCGCCGCCTGCCTGGTCGGCATGACCGCGCTGTTTCGCTGGATCGAGATCCATTACGGGCCGTTTTGGGCCTTCGGCGCGATCGGCGCATTGCTCGCGATAATCGCCGCGATTTGCGCCGGGCTCGCCGCCGCCAAGCTCAGACAAAGGCCGCCGCAGTTTCCTTCGCTTACAAGCCGCCTGCGCGTGGCGATCAAGGCCAGTCCGCTTGAACCGGACCAGATCGAAGCGACGCGGGACACCGCCAAGTCAACTTTGGCCAGGTCAATGTTGCAGGCGCCCTCGGCAGCTCCCACGCGCAGCCGTGCTCGGCGCCGATCCCCAGGAAGGGACACCAGGCATCTGCAGGCCGGTCTTATCCTGATGGCGACATTACTGGGCCTGGCGGCGACGCGACGGCGATGGCATGCGCGGCAGTCGGACGTTTGACGGCGCAACGGCGCTGGCTATTGCACCGCTTTGATCGCAGGTTCCGACCGTGTTCAAAGAACACTAGCTCTGCGAATCAACATTGATGCTAAGGTTGCGCCGCTGGGGAATGCGCAAGTCAGACGATGCCTGAAACTTCCGTGTTTTCCCGGGGGAGCACAGTTCGGACCTGAAGGCGTAGCGCGCGACATGATTCGCATTTCGACGATTTTCATCGCCATCTGCATGGTGCTGGTTGCGGCCTCCCTCGGCCTCGTCCTGCATACCGTGGCGGGCTTCAACGGCACCGAATCCGCGATCGTGGCGCTAACCGCGCTGACCTTCCTGATCCTTTACAACGCCGTATCGATGCGGCTGCGCGACCGCTCAGACGTCGGCGGTCAGATCGCCGATCTTTCCCGTGGCACCGCCGACCTCGCCCGTCAGGTCGCCGAATTCGGCCGCCGGCTAGCCGCCGTCGAGAGCCGCCTGGTGTCGGCGAACTCCGCAAGCTCCGACCGCATCCAGGCGGTGGTCGGCGAAATCAACGAGCTCGGCGTCCTGGTCAAGCAACTGGCGGTCTCGGTGGCGGGCCATGAGGATCTATTGGCCCAAGGTGCGGCGGCAACCGCAAGCCGGCCGGATCCGGAGCCCCCGAGCGAACCGGCGGTCGCCGCGGAGCAAGCCGCGCCGATCGTCGCCAGGCCTGCACCGGCTGCTGCCGCAAGGCCGGCAGCGGCTGCAATTGCCGCGGAATCAGCTCCGCCCTCGCGCAACCAACCGCAACTGCTTGCCGCGGTGAAAAACGCCGTAGAGGAAAACCGGCTCGACATCTACCTGCAGCCGATGGTGACGCTGCCGCAGCGCAAGGTGCGCTTCTACGAGGCGGTGACGCGGCTGCGCGACGACAGGGATCAGATCCTCGCCGCCGATGATTTCATCCCCACCGCCGAAGCCGGCGGGCTGATCGGCAAAATCGATCACATGGTGATGTTGCGCTGTATCCAGGTGTTGCGCCGCCTGATGGTGCGCAACAAGGATGTCGGCGTGTTCTGCAACGTTTCTGCGGGGACGCTCGGCAATGCCGCCAATTTCGCGCAATGCCTCGACTTCCTGGAGGCCAATCGGGCACTGGCGCCCTCCTTCGTGCTCGAATTCAAGCAGGCGACGTTCCGCCAGCTCCGTCCGACCGAAGTCGAGAATCTCGCCGCTCTGTCGCAGCGTGGTTACCGCTTCTCGATCGACCATGTCACGGACTTGCGGATCGAGCCGCGCGACCTCGCCGATCGCGGCGTCCGTTTCATCAAGGTGCCCGCGGCATTGCTGCTCGATCCCAAGCAGAGCTCGACCTCGGACATCCACCCTTCCGATCTTTCCGACCTGCTCGGTCGCTTCGGCATCGACCTGATCGCCGAGAAGATCGAGGGCGAGCGCGCGGTGGTGGACCTGCTCGACTACGACGTGCGGTTTGGACAGGGCTTTCTGTTTGCACCGCCGCGGCCGTTGCGGCCCGAGGGAGCATCTGCTACCGGCGGGGCGACAGCGAACAAGGAATCCGGCAGCCCCAATGGCCCCAGCAACCCCGTCCCCACGGCCAGCCAGGCCGCGGAGCCCCCGATGCGCGCGACCGGCAATGCCGCGTTGGCGCGCCGTGCCGCGGGACCGGGCTAACAGGCTTCCGGCATCATGACCTCATTGCGCTTCGTCGAGCGGCTACGCGACCTCGTGGACGGCGTCGAGGTCATCCTGTCCGACATCTGGGGCGTGGTGCACAACGGGCTGGAGTCCTTCCCCGAGGCCTGCGAGGCGCTGCACACCTATCGCCAGCGTGGCGGCACCGTCATCCTGATCACCAACGCGCCGCGGCCCGCCGATTCCGTGCAGCGGCAACTACGCAAGCTCGGCGTCGCCGACGAAACCTACGACGCCATTGTCTCTTCCGGCGACCTGACCCGGCACTTCGTCGCCGATCACCCCGGCAAGAAGATATTCTGGGTCGGTCCGGAACGTGATTCTTCGATCCACCGCGGGCTCGACGCCGTGCTGGGGCCGCTGGAGCAGGCTGACTACATCATCTGCACCGGCCTGTTCGACGACGAAACCGAATCGGCGGAAGACTATCGCGCGATGCTGCTGCAGGCGCGCGAGCACAAGCTGCCGCTGATTTGCGCCAATCCCGACATCGTCGTCGAACGCGGCGACCGGTTGATCTATTGCGCGGGCGCGATCGCCGAGCTTTACCGCGAGCTCGGCGGCGAGGCGATCTTCTACGGCAAGCCGCACCGGCCGATCTACGAGCGCGCGATGGCGCTCGCCGCCGAGCGCCGCGGCCATTCGGCACCGCTCAACCGCGTGCTAGCCATCGGGGATTCGGTGCGGACCGATCTTACCGGCGCGCACGGCTTCGGAATCGATTGTCTTTTCCTTACCCGTGGCATCCATTCGGAAGAATTCGAGGGCATCGACCAGCTCGATCCGGCCTCGGTGAAGGAGCTATTCGGACATCCACCCCGCGCGCTGATGCGGGAGCTGCGGTGGTAGGTGCATCGCTGCACCGGGCTCAAAATTGCGAAAACGACCCCATGCAAAGTAGGAGTGGGCCTTACATCATCCGAAAACGCAAGACCTGGTAGGGTTCATGAGAGCGCAGCATGCCCGGGATTGGGCCGGGCATCACGAGAATTGGAGCGAGCTGGAGACCAGGCGCCTTACGCCGTCGCCATGTCCGGGAAGACCGCCTCGATCTTGGTCTTAAGCGTCGCCGCGTTGAACGGCTTGACGATGTAGTTGTTCACGCCGGCCTTCTTGGCGGCAATCACGTTCTCGGTCTTGGATTCCGCCGTGATCATGATGAAGGGGGTGGTGGCGAGATTAGGGTCGGCGCGGACTTCCTTGAGCAGGTCGTAGCCGGTCATCGGCTCCATGTTCCAGTCCGAGATCACCAGCCCATACTTTTTGCTGCGCATCTTGTTCAGTGCGGCCGAGCCGTCGCTGGCGTCGTCGATGTTATCGAAGCCGAGCTGCTTCAAAAGATTTCGGATGATGCGGATCATGGTGCTGTAGTCATCAACCACCAGAACCGGCATGGACAAATCAACCGCCATCTTTCCCCCCACTCGACGCTTTACGCCACAAAAAATCGACAGGCCTGCGGGACCCGCAGTCCTCCCCCCACCTGTAGCATCAGCCGTTAAACAGCCCGTTAAAGACGAGCGGGTGTTTGTCATCGTTAAGGTGTGGGGTAGGGTGGGCTTGAAAAAATCGCAAAAGCGCCCGTCTCGCAACGGTTTCTGGCATTGTTAATAGCGGAGCCGTTAGGGATGGTTAAGCCCCATTAAGGGGCAAATCGCCCCGATCAATTGTCCGGGGAGGACATCCAGATGCTGCAACTGGTAAGGTCAGCGGGCGCTGCCGCTGCCAATAAACCTCGAGTAAAATGAACGATCTCTTCTATGGCGAGAAGAAAAACAAGTCATGGAAAGCGGCCGACAAACTGATCAAGCGCTACGTGTTGCCAAGCTGGGGCAAGCTGCGGGCGGCCGACATATCGCGTGGTGATGCCAATAAACTGCCGTTGTTCTGGAAGGCATTCGATAAGCAGCGGCGTGACCCTCGCGATGGATGCGCTCTGGAACCATTTCAGAGAGTATCCGGTTAGTCTGCTGGGGCCGATGGAGGAACCATCGCCATGAGGATCAGATATCTTGCTGCACTTGCGATACTTGCCGCTGGTGCTGGACTGGCGGTCCATTCTCTGCCGCCCGAGAAGCAGTCCCCGCCTGCCCTTGCCCAATTGGCGAGCCTGCTAGCTGAATCCGCGGGTCCGTTTTTGCATCGGTCCGGTGGCTAACACCCGCCGCAGTCCCCGTCTCTTTGTCCGCAACCATTCGGGGACCGACCTCAACCGCACAAGCCGCGCAAGCGGAGCGGCAGGACGGCAATGCGATATCTCAAACTGGCAACCCTAGTTTTGGCAAATGCGCTGATAGGATCGCCCTCGTTCGCGCAAACCTGTTGCCCCGCCGGCTGCGCGCCAGAGGCCGATCGGTGCGTGACCACGGGTCCGCCGTGGACCAGATGCATTCCGATCGCCTGCGACGAGGGTACAAGAAGGCCGATCTCGGGGGCCTCTGACCCTGCGCGCGAGCCCCGAAAGCGCGCGGTGCTTGCTCGCTCGCTGCGCCCAGCGCGTACTTACGTGGCCCCACGTCAGATCCCCCGGCATTGCCCATTGATAAATCCAACCAAAGCACAAGTCGCCGAGGCGACCAATCAATGCGTGAACGCGTTGACGCGAAGTGCGCAATTGCGGAATTGCGTTTTCGAGGACGATGCTGGCAGGGCCGAAGACAAAAGAACTGGCCTGAGCTGCCCTGATCGTCAAGCTGCGCTTGCTAAGCAGTGTCTAAGACGCTGCGCCAATTACGCATCCAATTCGACCCATTTGGTGTGCAGCGGCAGCTATCCGAACACGGTCTGGCGTATCTCCTTTGGAGATATTTTGGCCGAGCCTGGCAATTCCGCGCGTGTAGACCTCTGCGGGCCTCGACTAAGAAGCATGTCCGCGAAAAAGCCGCCAACGGGTTGAGAGTGATGTCCGGCTCACAAGAAGCCGTCTTGCCAAGCATCGTCGGGCGACGTCGATACTCTTTTTAAAGAGGGCTTCGGCCCTCTCTTCGGTTCCTGCTAACGTTTGGTCCAAAGCACGTTGCGATAGATCGGCCCGATGTCCGCGGACCTTTCATCAGCGGTACTTGCCGTTCGGGCTGCCGTCACCGCCGCCATTGGAAGGTCTCACCTTCGACTAGATCGAGGAAACGCGTGGTGGCCGGGCCGAGGCCGCCCGATCGGATGCTGACAACGTGATCGTTCCCGAGGGCTTCTCCCTCCAACTGTTCGCAACAGGTCTGACGTTCCCGACTGCGATAGCGTTTTCAGATGACCAGGTGTGGGTGAGCGAGTCGGGAGCCGTGCCCGGCACCGTGCCGCAGATCGTGCAGGTCGGCCCCCGCGGCGAGGCGATCATAGCGCTCTCGAGTGAGCAACTGCCGGAAGGCATTCTGGCCGGACCAATTACCGACGTCACCTTCCACGACGGCGAGGTCTGGCTCACGCACCGGCAGATCGGCGCCAACGGTTGGCTGGTGGGCGCCATCTCCAAATTCGATCCCGCCAATCCGGTCGACAGCTTCACGACTGTGCTGACCAACCTGCCTTCCACCGGCGATCACTATGCCGAGGAGATCGCGTTCGATACATCAGGTCGCGCGTATTTCTCACAGGGGACCGCCACCAACTCGAGCGTTGTCGGGCCAGACAACGAGCTCGTGACTGGATGGCTGACGCAATTTCCGGATTTTCACGACTTCGCCGCTCACGATGTCGTGCTGAACGGGACGGAATTTCATGCCCCGCTTTCCGTGCCCGGACTCAACCCCGAAAATCAGGTGACGGCCCCGTTCATGCCGTTTGGCTCAGGCCCGATTGCGCCAGGCACCGTCATCCCAGCTGCTACCCCGCAAACACCGCAGGAAGGTATGATTGCGGGTAACGGAGCCGTGTACTCGTTTGATCCCGCGGCGGATGACCCCGCCTCCACCCTGACGCTCGAGGGGTGGGGGATCCGCAACTCTTTCGGCATAGGTTTTGACCCGTTCAACCCTGACCTGCTGTTTGCCACCAATAATGGTGCCGACATCCGGTCGGCTCCACTGGATGGACTCCGGGTCGTGGAGTCACGCCCGATCGCGAATGATTACGATGATCTGTTCACCATCAATGTTGGCGGCGACCCGGAATTTTTCGGATGGCCGGATTTCTTCCATGATCCCGACACCGGCGCCGTGCTGCCGGTCACTGATCCGCTGTTTGCCCAGGGCGAGCTGCCGATCAACCCGCCTGGTTTCGTGTTGGACCAGGATTTCCGGAACGGCTTAGAGGTCGAGCCTGCCCTTGCTCAATTCGAACTCCATTCATCCGCCAACAAGTTCGACTTCTCGACAAGCGACAATTTCAAATTCGGTGAAGTCGGAGACCTGTTTGTCGCAGAAACCGGTTCGTTCGTCCCTGTGACGGGGGCACAGGAGTTCGTCGGCTACAGCGTGGTCCAAGTCGATCGGGACACCGGCGCGGTGAGCGACTTTATCGTTCACACCAGCAATACGGCCGACGATATCTTTGATCCCGAGGGGTTCAACAAACCGATCGACGTCAAATTCCAGGAGGACACGATGTTCATCGTGGACTTCGGGGTGTTCGAGCCGGGTCTCGAGCTGGCAGAACCCGGAACTGGAAAGGTCTGGATCCTCGCTCCCGGTCAGCACGATGGACATCATGATGGACTGCTATTGGCGTGAAGTGCCTGGGTTTCCGGCTGCCGTCACTTCTGCGGCGTGACGGCGCAGCGCTGGTTGCAAAGAACTAAGGCCGCCAAAGAGGCGGCCTTAGTTGCTCTTAAAGAGGGATTCGGGCCTCTCTTCGGTTTCTGCTAACGTTTGGTCCAAAGCACGTTGCGATACATCGGCCCGATGTCCGCGGACCTTTCATCAACGGTACTTGTCGTCCTTGCCGTTCGGGCTGCCGTCGCCGCCGCCATTGCCTTTTCCATTATTACCCCTCGGCCCGCCATGGCCACCTGCCCCAGAATGAGCAATCGCATCAGAGGTTAGAGAGGTTGATAGCAGCAGCGTTATTGCTGGGGGCGTTACAGCCGCAAACCGACCAGCCGCCTTTAGGAAATTACGGCGGTCTTCGATCTCTCGTACCTCACGATCGTTCATGGTGATTGCCTCCGACAGGTTATGGATGCAATATTATACCGCATTTAGTTTTCAGAATTAACTATATTAAATCGTTCAATCGCCTTTAATTGCACCGAGCGGTTGGAACTTCGCGATTATCCTAATGACATTCGCATCGCGCCTAGGGAAAACGCATGCCTGAAGCGCGATATCGGTCGATTTGCCCGACTTGCCAACGCTCGATGACGCTTGAACTTCAACCGAGTAGCATGTCTCCACGCACGTTCCAGTGTCTGGAATGCGAGTGGCCCGCCCCGCTGAAGTCGCGGGTTTTTGCGGGCATCATCAAGGGTTGCAGCCGCTTGAATAAAACAAAAGAACGGCCCCAGCCGGGGGGCGATGGCTAAGGGCCGCTCAGGTCGGTGAATGCCTCGGCGGCGATGCACTCGACTATCCAAAAGTTCTATCGCGGCAAAGGTTCCGGCCCCAGCTTGCCTCCAGTTCCCGGCTCCACACAATCTGAACAAATATTCAGAATCGAGGAACGAAAATCCTGGCCATGGCTTAAGTCGGCGACCCGACATTGGTGTCGGTTTTCCCTGGGAGAGATGTTATGCGAAAGCCTGTTGACATCGACTCCTCCCATAGTCGCGCGATCACCAAAAAGATCGGTGAAGGACTACGCGCGTCATTCAAAGAAGATCGAGAGTTACCGGTGAGCTTCCGAAAGCAGATCGAACGGCACCGTCAATTAGAAAGCGAGGCGCAGCCTGGGTCGTCGCCTAATGACAAACCCTAATTGCCCAATCTGTCACAGCATCGGGTGGGTGTGCGAAAATCAGCCTGACAAAAGCTTGGGATCAAGAAATCGGCTGCATCTACGGTGTGGTATGCCTTGAAAATGCAATTCCGATGACGAGCCGGATATCAGTCAGGTGATGGAAGAGAAACCGCCGACGCGTCACTAAGGACAATCCGCGTAAGAATTGATGAACGGGCGGCATAGCGCCGCCCATTTTTGTTGGAATTGACGCCGGATTGCATCCGTTTTGATCCGCCCCGCCCGGCTTGACTTCGATGGCGGCGCCGCGTCACCGTCCGGCCGCCTTCACCGAGACCAAGAATCCCTGAAATGACAACTGCTTTTACCGTTATCCGAGACGCCACCCCTGCCGCCGACATCCCCCGCGGGGCGGTGGTCGCGATGGGCAATTTCGACGGCGTCCATCTGGGCCACCGGGCCGTGATCGACGCGGCCTTGCGGATGGGCCGCGCCCACGGCAAGCCGGCCTTTGCCGTCACTTTCGAGCCGCATCCGCGCAGCTTTTTCAGCCCGAACAGCCCCCAGTTCCGGCTCTCCGACGAGACCAACAAGCTGCGGCTGCTGGCCGGAACGGGGCTTGATGGCGCGGTCGTGATGACCTTCGACAAGACCCGCGCCGGAACCTCGGCGCAAGACTTCATTCACCATGACCTGATCGGGCGGCTCGGCGTCAGCGGCATTGCCGTGGGCTACGACTTTCATTTCGGCAAGGGCCGGGCCGGCTCGCCGAGCTTGTTGGTCAGCGAGGGGCCGCGGCTCGGCATCGAGGTCGACGTCCAGGCCCATGTCGATATCGACGAGCGGCCGGTGTCCTCCAGCGCGATCCGCATGGCGCTGGCGGAGGGCCAGATCGACGAAGCCACCGCCATGCTGGGCGGGCCGTGGTTCGTCAGCGGCGCGGTGATCCATGGCGAGAAGCGCGGCCGGGACCTCGGGTACCCCACCGCCAACATCCGCCTCGACAAGAATTGCAGCCTCAAGCACGGCATCTATGCGGTGCGGGTCGGCCGCGGGCAAGGAAAGGATCATGAGCGCTTCGACGCCGTCGCGAGCTTCGGCCGCCGCCCGACTTTCGACAACGGCGCACCGCTGTTGGAGGTGTTCCTGTTCGATTTCAAGGGCGACCTCTATGGGGCGGTGCTCGATGTCGCCTTCATCGGCTTCATCCGCGACGAACTTAAATTCGACTCGATCGACGCGTTGATCCGGCAGATGAACGATGACAGCGCGCGCGCCCGCGCGCGGCTGGCCGCAGCCCCCGATGCGTTTCCGAAGCTCGGAGTGATCGATTGAGTAAGACCGAAAAAGAAAAGATGCTGGCCGGCGAGCTCTATCGCCCTGGCGATCCCGAACTGCAGGCGGATGCCGCCGCCAACAAAGCCTGGCTCGCGCGCTACAATGCGGCGCTGGCTGCGCCTGTGTCCGAGCGGCATGCGCTGCTATCGGCCCATCTCGGCCGTGTCGGCATCGGCGCCGTGATCCGTCCGCCGTTCTTTTGCGACTATGGCTACAATATCCGGCTCGGCGATGAGGTGTTTCTCAACTTCAATTGCGTCATACTCGACGTGGTCGAAGTCACGATCGGCGACCGCACCCAGATCGGACCCGCGACGCAAATCTACGCCGCCGATCACCCGCGCGACCACGAGACGCGGCGAACCGGCCTCGAATTCGGCCGCCCGGTGCGGATCGGCAGCGACGTCTGGATCGGCGGCGGCGCCATCATCCTCCCCGGCGTCACAATCGGCGATGGCGCGGTGATTGGCGCCGGCAGCGTGGTCACGCGGGACGTCGGCCCGGGCGTCATCGTCGCGGGAAACCCGGCCCGATCGCGGCAGGGCTGACCGTCCGCCCGCCAGCAGGCTTTGCGATTTTCCCGGCTGGCTGCTATGGAAAGCCCCATGTTTGCGCGGTGCACCATCAGCATTAGGAGCCCGGCTTCCGCCTGAGCGTTCGCTCGGCGCAAGACCGGGATTTCTTGTTTCAGCCGCTACTCCCCAGCGTTTCAGCACCGTCTTCGAGCCAACCAGAGCATTCATGTCCCAACAGCCGCAAAAGTCCGACGTCACAGACTATTCGAAAACCCTGTTCCTGCCGCAGACGGAATTCCCGATGCGCGCCGGCCTGCCGCAGCGCGAGCCGGAGATCCTCAAATACTGGAACGAGATCGACCTCTACGGAAAGCTGCGCGAGAGCGCGCAAGGCCGCGCCAAGTTCGTGCTGCACGACGGGCCGCCCTACGCCAACGGCAACATCCATATCGGCCACGCGCTGAACAAAATCCTCAAGGACGTCGTGACCAAGAGCCAGCAGATGCTCGGCTTCGATTCCAACTACGTGCCGGGCTGGGATTGTCACGGCCTGCCGATCGAATGGAAGATCGAGGAAGAGAACTACCGCTCCAAGGGCAAGCCGAAGCCGGACTTCCGCGACTCCACCGCGATGGTGGCGTTCCGCAAGGAGTGCCGCGCCTATGCGACGCACTGGCTCAACTTACAGCGTGAGGAGTTCAAGCGGCTCGGCATCATCGGCGATTGGGACCACCCCTACGCCACCATGAGCTATCCGGCCGAGGCCCAGATCGCGCGCGAATTGATGAAGTTCGCCGCCAACGGCACACTCTATCGCGGCTCCAAGCCCGTGATGTGGAGCGTGGTCGAGAAGACCGCGCTGGCGGAGGCCGAGGTCGAGTACGAGGACTACACCTCCGACATGGTCTGGGTGAAATTTCCGGTCACCTCGCCGGCGCATGGGGCGCTGGCCGAGGCTTCCGTCGTGATCTGGACCACGACGCCGTGGACGCTGCCCGGCAACCGTGCCGTCTCGTTCTCGCCGAAGATCGCCTACGGCCTCTACAAGGTCACCGATGCGCCTGCCGACAATTGGGCGAAGACCGGCGATTTCCTGATCCTCGCCGATGCGCTCGCAGCAGAAGTGTTCAAGCAGGCGCGCGTCACCGCCTATGAAAAGGTGCGCGACCTGCCCGGCGATACGCTCGACGCGGTGGAATGCGCCCATCCGTTGAAGGGTTTTAGCGGCGGATACGAATTCACTGTGCCGCTACTCCCTGGCGACCATGTCACCGACGACACCGGTACCGGTTTCGTCCATACCGCGCCGGGCCATGGCCGCGAGGACTTCGACGTCTGGACGGCAAATGCGCGTGAGCTCGATCAACGCGGCATCAACACCACCATCCCCTACACCGTCGACGAGAACGGTGCTTTCACCGATCACGCTCCTGGCTTCACCGGCAGGCGCGTCATCAACGACAAGGGCGAGAAGGGCGACGCCAACGAGGCCGTCATCAGGGCGCTGGTCGAGACCGGCAAGCTCCTGGCGCGCGGGCGGCTCAAGCATCAGTATCCGCATTCCTGGCGCTCGAAAAAGCCGGTGATCTTCCGCAACACGCCGCAATGGTTCATCGCGATGGACAAAGCAATCACTCCAAACAAGCTGGTTTGGGGCAGTGGTGTGAATACCCCCATGACGCTGGCCGGCGATGACACTTTGCGGAACCGAGCTCTGAAAGCGATCTCGGTGACGCAGTGGGTGCCGCCTGCCGGCCAGAACCGCATCAACGGCATGATCGCGGGCCGCCCCGACTGGGTGATCTCGCGCCAGCGCGCCTGGGGCGTGCCGATTGCCGTGTTCGTGCGCGAGAAGGGCGACGGCTCCGCCGAAATCCTGCAGGACGAAGTCGTCAACCAGCGCATCGTCGAAGCCTTCATGGAGGAAGGAGCCGACGCCTGGTACATGGACGGCGCACGTGAACGTTTCCTGGGCGAGCGCGCCGGCGAAGACTGGAAAAAGATCGACGACATCCTCGACGTCTGGTTCGACTCCGGCTCGACGCACGCCTTCGTGCTGGAGGACCGCCAGAATTTTCCAAGCCTCGGCAACATCGTCCGCAAGGTCGATGGCGGCGAAGACACCGTGATGTATCTCGAAGGCAGCGACCAGCATCGCGGCTGGTTTCATTCCTCTCTGCTGGAAAGCGCGGGCACCCGCGGCCGCGCGCCCTATGACGTCGTGCTCACCCACGGCTTCACGCTGGACGAGAACGGCCGCAAGATGTCGAAATCGCTCGGCAACACCGTCGAGCCGCAGAAGGTGATGAAGGATTCGGGCGCGGATATCCTGCGGCTGTGGGTCTCCGCCACCGACTATGCCGACGACCAGCGCATCGGTCCTGAGATCCTCAAGAACACCATCGAGACCTACCGCAAACTGCGCAACTCGATCCGCTGGATGCTCGGCACGCTGCATCATTTCAATCCGTCCGACGCGGTCGCCCATGCCGAGATGCCCGAACTGGAACGCTTGATGCTGCACGAACTGGCGAAACGCGCGACAACCGTGCGCCAAGCCTATGCCGAGTTCGACTACAAGACGGTGGTCGCGACGCTAGCGGCGTTCATGAACAGCGAATTGTCGGCGTTCTACTTCGACATCCGCAAGGACACGCTCTATTGCGATCCGCCGTCGTCAGTGGCGCGCAAGGCGGCCCTGACCGCGATCGACATCATCTGCGATGCGATCCTGCGCTGGCTGGCGCCGGTGCTCAGCTTCACGACCGAAGAGGCGTGGCGGATGTACAAGCCGGACGCGGAAGCCTCGGTGCACCTGACGCTGTTCCCGGAAGGTTTTGACCAATTCCGCGATGATGCGCTTGCCGCCAAGTGGGAGACCATTCGCGACGTCCGCCGTGTCGTCACCGGCGCGCTCGAAGTCGAACGCGCCGCCAAGAATATCGGCTCGTCGCTCGAGGCCTCGCCGCTGGTCTATGTGTCGGACAAGAACATCTTCAACACGCTGCTCGACATCGATCTGGCCGAGGTCTGCATCACTTCGAACGCGATGGTGACCAACGACGATGCGCCGGCCAGCGCATTCAGCCTCACCGACGTGCCCGGCGTTGCTGTCGTGGTCGAAAGGGCCGTGGGCACCAAATGCGCGCGGTCGTGGAAGATCCTGCCCACGGTCGGCGAAGACGCCGAGTATCCTGACGTCTCCCCGCGCGACGCGCAGGCGTTGCGGGAATGGAAGGCGCTTGCCGAAGGCCATAAGCCGGCCGATGCGGCCGTAGCGGCTGCCAAGCCTGTCGCGTTGGTCGAACAGCCACCTGTAGAACAACCGCAACAAGCAGAGGAAGCGCCGGAGCAGGCCGGTTCAGGAAAGGTGACGGCGGACACGACTGCCAAGAAGGCCAGAGCCAGAAAGACTTTGGAAACCGCGGAGGCCGAGCAAGCCAAGAGCGAGGCGAAAGCCAAGAGCGCCCCCGAACTCAACGCCGAAGTTAAAAAAGCAGAACCCAAAAAGGCTGCAGCCAAGAAGGCCACAACAAAGAAAGCCAAGGCCAACAAGACCAAGGCCAACAAAACCACGGCCAAGAGAGCCAAAGCCAAGAAAGCGAAGGCCAAGAAAGTGAAGTTCGGGAAAGCCGCCAAATCCAAAAAAGCAGCTTCGGCAACGAAGGCGGCCAAGAAGGGAGCTAGGAAAGCAGTAAAGAAGGCAGACAAAAAGACTGCCAAGAAGGCGGCAAGAAAGTCGTCTGCGACAGCGTCGAAAAAGAAGAAAAAGAAGAAGGCGAGATAAGTGTCCGGCAAGGAGCGTTTCGTGACCCCTCACCTTCGCGCCGGCGCGGTTGCCGCGGTCGCGACGCTGGTGATCGACCAGGCCTCGAAGCTTTGGTTGCTCTACGTGTTCGACCTCGCCCACCGCGGCGCGGTCAGGGTCACGCCGTTCTTCGACCTGGTGCTGGCCTGGAACGTCGGGATCAGCTTTGGCTGGTTCCAGAGCGATAATCAGTTCGCCCAGCTCGCGCTGATGGCGATCAAGGCGATTGCGGTGATCGTGCTGGGGATCTGGATGGCACGCTCGAGCACGCTCCTGGCGACGCTGGCGCTCGGCCTGATCATCGGCGGCGCGGTCGGCAACGGCATCGACCGATTCGTGCACGGCGCGGTGGTCGATTTCGCCCTGTTCCACATCGAGATCGGGGGAAAAACCTTCAATTGGTACGTGTTTAACCTTGCGGATGTGGCCATTGTTGCCGGGGTAGCGGGCCTATTGTATGACTCGTTCCTGGGGGTACCCGCCGCAAAAGCGCCCTGATCCCGGCCGATACGACCCCTGCGGTCTGGAGCCGTTAGGCCCCTTAAGCACGGCCCCCCGCGTGTTACGGAAATTGTGAATGGGAACAGCGCGATGCGCGAGACCGAACCCCGCTTCTTCTGGATGATGCAGACCAGCTCGCTCACCCGGGCGCTGCGGTTCGCCGCCATCGCCCTCGGCATAGGTCTCGTGATGGCCGCTGGCCCCGTGCGCGCGGCTGACGACGAGGACGAAGACGACAAGACCTTCGAGGAAAAGATCATCGAAGGCATCATGCGCGGCCTCGGCGGCACCAACATGGAAAATCGCGGCATCGAATACCGCGAGCGCTCCCCCCTGGTCGTTCCACCCAAACTGGATTTGCCGCCGCCAGCCGCGGCCGCGGCCGACGCGAAGGCGCCGAACTGGCCAAAGGACCCCGACGAGCAGCGCCGCAAGGCGGCCATCGCCGCACGCAAGAAAGAGAACAAGGACCCACGTGAAGCGTCCCGCATCCTGACGCCGGCCGAACTGGCGGTGGGCAAGACCGGGGCGCCCGCGCGCAAGGACAATGATCCGGTGCAGCCCGGCACCACGAACTACAATCCGATCCTGAGCCCGTCGCAGCTCGGCTATAACGGCGGCTTCAGCGGCCTGTTCGGCGGCAACAAGACCGAGACGGCGCCGTTCAAGGGCGAGCCGACGCGGGAATCGCTGACCCAGCCTCCGCCCGGCTACCAGACACCGTCGTCCAATTATGCCTACGGCACCGGGCCGAAGGAATCGCTGAACAAGGAATACAATCCGGCCGCCGGCAAATATGGCGAATAGTTAAGCCGATCTCTCGCCATCGTGACGATAGTTGGTACCGGCGCGGTGTACGATGCCGCCGCTTTGATCCCGAGCGGTTTTGTCGGGTTACTTCTAACATTTGCGCGGATTCGTTTCGCAGGGCCGGTAACCAGCTTTGCGGAATTTTAGCGCCAGATAGGTCATGATGTTCTCACACCGTCTTGCCGTTTCTCTCGCTATAGCCCTCATCTCAACGTTTGCTTTCTCCGCCGGCAGCGCACTCGCCCAGACCACGGTCACGTCGGAACGTCCGGCCAGCTTCACCCTCGACAACGGCCTGCAAGTCGTGGTGATCCCGGATCACCGCACGCCCGTCGTCACGCAGATGATCTGGTACAAGGTCGGCTCCGCCGACGAGACGCCGGGCAAATCCGGACTGGCGCACTTCCTCGAACATCTGATGTTCAAGGGAACCGCGAAACATCCCGCCGGTGAATTTTCGCAGACCGTGCTGCGGATCGGCGGCAACGAGAACGCCTTCACCTCGCTCGATTACACCGGCTATTTCCAGCGCGTGCCGCGCGAGCAGTTGGCGAAAATGATGGAATTCGAGGCCGACCGCATGACCGGCCTCATCCTCAAGGACGAGAATGTGCTTCCCGAACGCGATGTCGTGCTCGAGGAATTCAACATGCGGGTCGCCAACAATCCGGACGCCCGGCTCACCGAACAGATCATGGCGGCGCTGTATCTCAACCATCCCTATGGCCGCCCTGTGATCGGCTGGCGCCAGGAGATCGAGAAGCTCGACCGCGAGGATGCGCTGGCGTTCTACAAGCGCTTCTACGCACCGAACAACGCGATCCTGGTGATCGCGGGCGACGTCGATGCCAAGGAAGTCCGAGCGATGGTCGAGAAGGCCTATGGCGGCATCCCGGCGCAGCCGGCCATTGCCGCGCAACGAATCCGCCCGCAGGAGCCGGTGCCGGCGGCACCGCGCACGGTAACGCTGTCCGATCCGCGCGTCGAGCAGACCAGCCTGCGGCGCTATTATCTCGTCCCCTCTTCGACGACCGCCGCGGCCGGCGAGAGCCCGGCGCTCGACGTGCTCGCGCAACTAATGGGCGGCGGCTCCAACTCCTATCTCTATCGCGCACTGGTAATCGACCGCCAGCTCGCGATTAGCGCCGGTGCCGGTTACCAGGGCACCGCGCTGGATCCCTCGCAGTTCTCGATCTCGGTTTCGCCGAAGCCCGGCGTGGAATTTTCGCAGATTGAGCAGGCGATCGACGGCGTGATCGCGGAGGTCATCCAGAACCCGGCCCGCGCCGAGGATCTCGAGCGGGTCAAGACCCAGTTGATTGCGGAAGCGATCTACGCCCAGGACAACCAGGCCACGCTGGCGCGCTGGTATGGCGGCGCGCTGACCACGGGGCTTTCCATCGATGATATCAGGAGCTGGCCGGACCGGATTCGCGCCGTCACCGCCGAGCAGGTCCGTGACGCCGCGCAGAAATGGCTCGACAAGAAACGCTCGGTGACGGGCTATCTGATCAAGGATACCGCGCAAAAACGCGAGGAGAAGCGCTCGTGATCCGTTTTTCGATTCCCGCGCAGCGCCTCGCATCCGCCCTGATCGCCGGCGCCGTACTGCTGTCGCTGGCGGCGAGCCCATCGCACGCTGCAGCCAAGATCCAGCGGCTGGTCTCGTCTGGCGGCATCGAAGCCTGGTTCGTGCAGGATGCCACCGTGCCGCTGATAGCGATGGAATATGCCTTCGCCGGCGGCGCCGCCCAGGACCCGGCCGGCAAGTCCGGCGTCGGCAACATGGTCGCCAGCCTGCTCGACGAAGGCTCCGGTGATCTCGATTCCAAAACCTTCCACGAGCGCCTCGAGCGCCGTGCCATCGAGCTGAGCTTTTCGTCGACCCGGGATTATTTCCGCGGCTCGCTGCGCATGCTCAAGGACAACAAGGACGAGGCTTTCGGCCTGCTCCATCTGGCGCTGACCTCGCCGCATTTCGACGCCGTCGACGTCGAACGCATTCGCGCGCAGGTGCTCTCCGGGCTGCGCCGCGACACCACCAACCCGTCTTCGCTGGCGAGCCGTAAATTCCTGGAAGTCGCCTTTGGCGATCATCCCTACGGCCGACAGGCCAACGGCACGCTCGACAGCGTGCCGAAGATCGATGTCGCCGACATGAAGGATTACGTCCGCCGCGTGATCGCGAAGGATAATTTGCGGATCGCCGTGGTCGGCGACGTCGATGCCGACACGCTCGGCAAGCTCCTGGACAAGACGTTCGGCGGACTGCCGGCCAAAGCCAGCCTCACGCCGATTGCCGAGGTCGAGGCGACCAAGCCGCCGCAGCGCGCGTTCGTGCCGCTCGACGTGCCGCAGACCGTAGTGACGTTCGGCGGCCCCGGCATTCGCCGCCACGATCCGAATTTCATGGCCGCCTATGTGGTGAACCACATCCTCGGCGGCGGCGGGTTGTCATCGCGGCTCTACAGGGAGGTGCGTGAAAAGCGCGGTCTCGCCTATTCCGTTTATCAATCCCTGCTCTGGATGGATCGCTCCGCGCTGTTCATCGGCAATACCGGCACCCGTGCCGACCGCGCCGGCGAGACGGTGGACGCGATCGAAAGGGAAATCCGCCGCATCGCCGAGGAAGGCCCGACCCAAAAGGAACTGGACGAGGCCAAGTCGTACCTCAAGGGCTCGCAGATGCTGGCGCTCGACACCTCTTCGAAGCTGGCGCAGGCACTGCTGCAATACCAGCTCGATAAGCTGCCGATCGACTACATCGAGAAGCGTAACGCCCTCGTCGATGCGGTCACGCTGGACGACGCCAAAAAGGCGGCGCAGAAGCTGTGGGGCCAGGGTCTGCTCACCGTGATCGTCGGCCGCGCCCCGCAAGCCGCCGCGCAGCCCGCCGCAGCGCCGCCGAGAGCGAATTAGGCCTTCCCCTTTCTCCATGTTCATGGCCGGGCTTGTCCCGGCCATCCACGTTTTCTATACGCTGATTAAGTCGTGGATGCCCGGGACAAGCCCGGGCATGACGACCTTTGGTGCCGCCATGCTGCGGGTTTCCCGCGATCTCACGATTGACGAAAACGACATCGAGATCGGCTTCGTCCGCGCCTCCGGCCCGGGCGGGCAGAATGTCAACAAGCTCGCGACCGCAGCCCAGCTCCGTTTCGACACGCGCAAGATCGCGCTGCCGGAGGATGCGGCCGCACGGCTGGTGCGGCTCGCCGGCCAGCGCATGACCAAGGAGGGCGTGATCGTGATCCACGCCCAGCGCTTCCGTACCCAGGAGCGCAACCGGGCCGACGCCATCGATCGCCTGCTCGAATTGTTGCGCGAGGCCCTGATCCGCCCGACGCCGCGCCGGCCGACCAAGCCGACCTTCGGATCGAAGCAGCGGCGGCTGGAAGGCAAGAAACGGCGCAGCGACGTCAAGGCGAAGCGCACGGCGCGCTTTGACGATTGAACCGCCGATCACGACGTCTCAATCGCGAACCAGATATTCCCGGATCATGATCCGCGCGCGGTGGATACGCGCCTTGACGCTTTCGCGTGTCAACCCAAGAACACCAGCGATCTCGTCGATCGACAACTCCTCGATATCGCGCAGCAGGATCACCTCGCGATAGTGGTCGGGCAGCGACTGGATGGCGCGGGAAAGATCGATGCGAATGTCTTCCGGCGCAAGATGCGCCAGGCGCGCCTCCGCATCGTCGGCCGGCGCTTCCGTGCTTGCTGCGCGGCGCAGCAAGCGAAGGCAGGCGCGGCGGGCCACCGCAAACAGCCACGCCGAAAACGACGTCACCGCGCGCAACGTGCCGACCCGCCGGTACAACAGCAGCAGCGTTTCCTGAACCGCGTCGTCGATATCGGCGGCGCGGCAATTGCGTGCGGCATAGCGGCGGATATCCGGCTGAGCGGCTGCGATCAGCGACACCAGCGCCTCGGTGTCGCCGCCGCGAGCGGCCTCGATCAGCGAGGGGCTGCAGCGCCCCGCTCGGGCCAACGCGCTCATGATGAGGGAAGCCTGCGGCCGACCATGGCGCACATCGGACAAAAGCCGAAAAATCCGGTCGCGATTGCGACCGCGCCGGTGGCCGCGATCAGGTAGCCGGCCATCGTGCCGGGCATGCCCAAAAACCCATAGGCGATCATCACAACGCCCCCGATCGTCCGCATCGCCCGCTCCCAGCCCGGCAAATTCTTGCGATAGAACATAACAGCTCCCTTCGATTGCACGAAAGAACGTCAGCGCGTTCTCGTCAGATAGAGCCGCCGGGCCGAGCTTTCGGTTCGCGGGTCGCCGATCGAGGCATAAAAAAACTCCGGCCGCCAGACGGCCGGAGTTCTGTTGGAGAGCAACCCGTCGGAGGAGGCGGGTTTCCTCCAGGCATTTAGCGGCTGCTTGCTGGAGGCGTCGCTGCTCCGCCCGTGTGCTTGGGCGGCGCTGCACTACCGCCCGCTCCGACGGTGCCTTTCGCACCCGGCTTGGCGCCTGCCCTCTGGCCCGCGGCGCCCGCCGGCGCGTCTTCGTCCATGCTGCCCGACGCGCCGCCTTGCATTTGGGTCGTGCCCTTTGCTCCGCCGCGGATCTGGGTGTCGGATGAGACGCCTTGCGCCAGTACCGGACCGGCAAGCAGAGCCGAGATTGCAACCGCGATCGCCGAGGTTTTCACTAGCTTCATCCACTTCTCCAAGGTTTTGTCGAACGACAAACAGTTCGGCTTCTTCAGGCACCGTTCACAACCCGAACATGTTCATCGCGGGATCAGTCGTTATCCGCGAACGGTGCGCTCACCATGCAAGCCGCGCGATGTGGTGATCGTGCAGGGATTTCGAGGTCATTTTGCGAATCCTTGGCCACATGCAGACCGCATATTCGGCGCCTCCGCAGCGTCCGGAAAGTTCCGTAAAAATATTTTGAACACATGCATTTGACTCGGTAGCCACGTAAAATCGCCATCCAGCCTCGAATCGATCCGAGAACGCATGCCCGTCCGCCAACTCCCCGAACAAGTCGTCAACCGCATCGCCGCCGGCGAAGTGGTCGAACGTCCCGCAAGCGTGGTGAAGGAGCTGGTCGAAAACGCCATCGACGCCGGCGCCAGCCGCGTCGACGTTTTCATCGATGGCGGCGGCAGGCGGCGGATCGGCATCACCGATGACGGCAGCGGAATGACCCATGGCGATCTCGCGCTCGCCGTCGACCGCCACGCCACCTCCAAGCTCGACGACGAGGATCTGTTACGCATTCGCACGCTGGGCTTTCGCGGCGAGGCGCTGCCCTCGATCGGCGCCGTCGCGAAGCTCGGCATCACCACGCGCCACGCCAGCGAGCCGCATGCCTGGTCGCTGTCGGTCGAAGGCGGCCTGAAATCGCAGATCGTGCCGGCCGCGCTGTCGCAAGGCACCCGCGTCGAGGTCAGCGATCTCTTTTATGCAACGCCCGCCCGGCTGAAATTCCTCAAGACCGACCGCACCGAGGCCGAGGCGATCCGCGAAGTGGTGCGGCGCCTCGCAATGGCGCGGCCCGACATCGCTTTCACCTTGGCCGGCGAGGAACGCGCACCGGTGACCTGGGCCGCGGCGCTGCCGGGTGCTGCGGGCCGACTGACGCGGCTCGGCGACATCTTAGGTCACGATTTTCGCTCTTGCGCCATCGACGTGCGCTCCGAGCGCGAAGGCGTCGTGGTCGAGGGCTTTGCCGCCGCCCCCTCGCTGACCCGCGCCAATGCGCTCGGGCAATATCTGTTCGTCAACGGCCGCCCGGTCCGCGACAAGCTCATCCTCGGCGCGGTGCGCGCGGCCTATTCCGACTATCTGCCGCGCGACCGGCATCCGGTCGTCGCGCTGTTCGTGACGCTGGCGCCGCAGGAGGTCGACGCCAACGTGCATCCGGCCAAGACGGAGGTGCGGTTTCGCAACGCCGGGCTCGTTCGTGCGCTGATCGTGCATGCGCTCAAGGACGGCCTCGCCCGCGAGGGCCGGCGCACCGCTGCCAATACCGACGGTGCGGCGCTGTCGGCGTTTCGTCCGTCTTTTGCGCCGCGCCCGACCAACTGGGACTGGCGGAGTTCGCCGGCCTATCCGGTCACGCCTTCGTTCGAAGGCGCGGCGGCAACGGCACTCGCCGAAGCCGGGCAAGCCGCGTTCGATGTCGGCGCACCAACCGCCGACGTACGCTTCGAGGCGCAGCCCTCTGCCGACCTGCTCGACCGTCCGCTCGGCGCGGCGCGGACGCAAATCCACGAGACCTATATCGTCTCGCAAACCCGCGACGGCCTGATTGTCGTGGATCAGCATGCCGCCCATGAGCGCATTGTCTACGAGAAGCTGAAGGCGTCGCTGGCGAAGAACGGTGTGCAGCGGCAGATTCTTCTGATCCCCGAGATCGTCGAACTCGATGAGGCCACCGTCGAGAAGCTGCTGGCGCGCACTGACGAACTCGCCTCCTTCGGCCTTGCGATCGAATCCTTCGGCCCCGGCGCGGTGGCGGTGCGCGAGACGCCATCGCTGCTCGGCAAGGCGAATGCCGCAGGGTTGCTGCGCGATCTCGCCGAGCACATGGCCGAATGGGACGAGGCGCTGCCGCTGGAGCGCCGCCTGATGCATGTCGCCGCCACCATGGCCTGCCACGGCTCGGTCCGCGCCGGGAGACGCCTCAAGCCGGAAGAGATGAACGCGCTTCTGCGCGAGATGGAAGACACGCCGAATTCCGGCCAGTGCAACCACGGCCGTCCGACCTATGTGGAGTTGAAGTTGAGCGATATCGAGAAGCTGTTCGGGCGGAGGTAACGCTACAACTCCCGTCGTCCCGGGCAAGCGAAGCGCGACCCGGGACCCATAACCACTGTTGCAAGACCTTTGGCGCGATGGAGCCACAGCTTTATCCATCGCAATAGCGGTGGTTATGGGTCCCCGCTTTCGCGGGGACGACAGATCAGGATGCGGTTCCAGCCCGTAAAAACACGAACTCCGTATCGTCATACGCGCGCCGCTCGATCTCCTCGAAGCCCTCGGGCGCTGCAAACGCCGCATCCTTCGATTCCTCCACAACGAGCAGCGCACCGGGCGTCATCCAGCCGCCATCGCGCAGCGAGGCCAGTGCCTTCTCCGCAAGCCCCTTGCCATAGGGCGGATCGAGGAACACCAGCGAGAACGGCTCGACCGGATGCGCCGGGCCGAGATTGGTGGCGTCGCGGCGATAGACTTTTGTCACGCCACCCAGCCCCAGCGCCTCGACATTGTTGCGCAGCAACGCGCGCGCTTCTGCGCCGTTGTCGACGAACAGCGTGAAGCTGGCGCCGCGCGATACCGCCTCGATGCCGAGCGCACCGGTGCCGGCGAACAGGTCGAGCACGCGCGCGCCTTCGATCGGGTCGTCGTAAGCGTGGATCAGGATGTTGAACACGGACTCGCGCAAGCGATCCGCCGTCGGGCGGATGTCCCGCGACGAAGGCGAGGCGATACTACGGCCCTTCAATCGTCCGCCAACGACACGCATAGCCCAGCTACTCGTCCCGCGGCTTCAGATCGCGCTTGCCGTGATAGCCGCGTCGCGGGCGGCGCGGCGGGCCGTAGCCACTGGCCTCGTCCTCGTTGCGCGCGCGGGCTTCCTCGCTGCCGGTGCGCTGCACCAGCACGCGGCGGCCCTTGCGGTCGGCGATCAGCGCGCTCTTGCCCGCAGGTTTGAACGGCTTCTTGCCGCGCGCTGCGTCGTCCTCACTATCGGATTTCTCGCCCGGCATCGGCCGGTTGAAATCGGCACCGGCCAGCGTCGCGATCTTCTCGCCGAGCTGCTCGCGCAGCACCCGCGTCTTGACCTCCTCGACCTGGCCCTCAGCCAGTTCGCCGAGCTGGAACGGTCCGTAGGAGACGCGGATCAGGCGGTTCACCTCGAGGCCGAGATGAGCCATGACGTTGCGGACCTCGCGGTTCTTGCCTTCGCGGATCGCAAACACCAGCCACACATTGGAGCCCTGGTCGCGCTCCAGCGACGCATCGATCGAGCCGTATTTGACACCATCGACCTCGACGCCCTTTTTCAGTTCATCGAGCTGCGCCTGCGTGACCTCGCCATGGGCGCGCACGCGATAACGCCTGAGCCAGCCGGTGTCGGGCAATTCGAGCGCACGCGCGAGCCCACCGTCATTGGTCAGCAGCAGCAGCCCCTCGGTGTTGAAATCGAGCCGGCCGACCGAGATCAGCCGCGGCAGACCTTCCGGCAGGTTGTCGAACACGGTCGGCCGCCCTTCGGGATCGGCATGCGTGGTCATCAGCCCGCGCGGTTTGTGATACATGAACAGTCGCGTGCGCTCGCGCGGCGGCAGCACCTTGCCGTCGACGGCGATCACGTCATTGGCGGTGACGTCGAGCGCCGGCGAATTGATGACGCGGCCGTTGACGGTGACGCGGCCCTGCGTGATCCATTCCTCGGCATCGCGGCGCGAGGCCAAGCCTGCGCGGGCCACCACCTTGGCGATGCGCTCTCCGGACTTCTTCGGCCTCGGCTCCGCGCGCGGCGCGCGCTTGTCGAAATCGGTCGGGCGCTCGCGATACGCGCCACGGCCCCCGAAGGCAGGACGCTTTGCGAAGATCCTGCTGTCGTCTTCATTGTCGCGACGCGGACGGTCGTCGCGCGATTCGCTGCGCGGATGCTCCTGCCAATCGGTGCGGCCTTCCCCCGGGTCGCCCTTGCGATCCCGGTGCTCGCGGGGGCGATCAAATTTCGGCCGGTCCTCACGGGAGCGGGAAAACCGCGGACGCTCCTCGCCACCGCGATCGTCACGCGCGCGGTCAAAGCGCGGCTTGTCGAAGCTGCGCCCGCCTTCGCGTGAAGGGCGGGCACCGCGCCCTCCCCGATCATCGCGCTTCTGCCAGGGCTTCTCGTCACCCCGCTCGGGACGATCGCCAAAATCCTTGCGTGGACCGCGCGAAAATCGCTTCTCGCCATCGCGCGGCGGACGATCACCATAGGGCCGATCGCCACGCGGACGGTCGCCGTCCTTCCGGAAACCTTCTCCGCGTGGCGTGAAAGGCCGCTTGTCGCCAAATTTCCTGTCGGAGGAACGCCCAGCCGGACGCGCTTCGTCACGATCCCCAGGGCCGCCCTTGCGATCCCCAGGAGCGCTCTCGCGATCCCTGCGCGGTGGGCGATCATCGCGATCATAGTTCGGACGGTCGCCGCGCGGCTTGAACGCGCGCTTCTCGCCATCGCGATCCTCGCGCGCGCGAAAGTCCTTCCGCGGGCCACGGTCTGGACGGTCGCCACGGGGGCGCTCATCACGGCTGAAGCGCTGCGGCCGGTCGCCAAAATCCCGGCGCGGCGGCCGATCATCGTCGCGGCGGAACGAAGCACCTTCCCGCTTGCCGCCGTAAGGCTTCTTGCCGAACGATTTTGCCCCTTCGGACTTCCCGGCATAGGGATGCCGCTCACCGCCGCGCTCGTCGCCATCCCTGGCGCCAAAGCCGCGCTTGGCAAACTTCTTCTCTGGCCCCCGCGCCGCTCCCGAGCGGCCCTTGCCTGCGCCGGCGCGGCCCTTCACTCCGCTAGCGCGGCCCTTGCCGCCCCCGGGACGGTCCCGCCGGCCGCGGGAATCGTTGTTTTTGTCATTATCGCGGGGCATGAATGTTCTCTTGGGTCCGAATAAAATGGCCATCAGGCGGATCAGGATGGGCTGTCATAGCGATAACGCGCGCGCACTTCGCTCGAGGCGCATTCTCACGCAAAACCGGCATCCACGTTTGCTGAAGGCGGCCCTCATAGCAGGTTTATTCCAATGATACGAGGCATGACTGCCCCTTCTTTCATGGATTTGGCGCTGAAAACGGCCGAAAACGCCGGAAAGGCCGGCGAAGTTCCGATCGGCTGCGTGATCGTGCGGGATTACGAGGTAATCGCCACCGCCGGCAACCGGACGCTGACCGACCGCGATCCGACCGCGCACGCCGAAATATTGGCGATCCGGCAGGCGGCCGAGGTCATCGGCACCGAGCGGCTGGTCGATTGCGACCTCTACGTCACGCTGGAGCCCTGCACGATGTGCGCCGGCGCGATCTCGTTTGCGCGGATCCGACGGCTCTATTACGGCGCCGCCGATCCGAAGGGCGGCGCGGTGGATTCCGGCGTGCGGTTCTTCGCACAGCCGACCTGCCATCACGTGCCGGAGGTTTACTCGGCGGTGGGGGAGACGGAGGCGGCGACACTGCTCAAGGAGTTTTTTAAGGTGAGGCGGTAGGCATCGCGCCCCACATACCGCTGTCATCATCCGCGAAAGCGGATGATCCGGTATTCCAGAGACGCCTGTGATTGATCGATAGGCCGCGGCGTACTGGATACCCGCCTTCGCGGGTATGACAACTTCGACGTGTGGCGAGGTTTTCGACTCATGCTGCCATAAAAAACTCCCGCAGCAATTTCGCCGTCACATCCGGATTCTCCTCCGTCAAAAAATGCCCGGAATCCACCGGCGCTCCCTCCACCTTTGTCGCCCATCTCTTCCACGCATCGAGCGGTGTCGTTGCAGCAGGCGCGACGCCGGCATCGCCCCACAGCGCCAGCATTGGAATCGTGATCTTCTTGCCGGCGTCGAAATCGGCCTTGTCGATTTCATAATCGGCATAGGCTCCGGCGCGGTAGTCCTCGCACATCGCATGCACGCGGGCGGGATCGCGGAACGGCGCGAGATAATGTTCCAGCGCGCGCGGATCGATCGCGTCGAGCGTCTTCGATTTGGTCTGGCTCGCCATCTTGTTCTTGAGGAAAAATTCTCCGTTGTTAGCGATCAGGGTTTCCGGCAGCGGATAGGGCTGCGCCAGAAACGCCCAGTGGTAGATCTTCAGCGCCGAAAGCCGGTTCAGCTTCTCCCAATAGTCATAGGTCGGCGCGATATCGAGCACCGCGAGCTTCGACAACCGGCCCGGATGATCGAGCGCCAGCCGGTATGACACGCGGCCGCCGCGGTCGTGTCCGGCGAGCGCGAAATGCACATGCCCGAGCTGCTCCATCGCCTCCACCATCGCCTGCGCCATCGCGCGCTTGGTGTAGGGCGTGTGGTTCTCGTCGCTGCGCGGCATGTCGGACCAGCCATAGCCCGGCAGGTCAGCGATGATCAGCGTGAACTGGTCCGCCAGTTGCGGCGCGACTTGGTGCCACATCACATGCGTCGACGAAAAACCATGCAGCAGCAACAGCGGTGGGCCGTTGCCGCCGACACGGGCGAAGATGCGGCCCGACGAGGTGTTGATCCATTCGGCCGCGTATCCAGGAAACAGATCGGCAAGATCGGGCATGGGCACCTCTCATGTCATCATCCGCCAACGGGTCGCGCGAATGCGACAGGCTCCGGCGGATGATCCAGTAAACACCAGCATCACGGTCAACAACAGGCGCCCCGGCGTACTGGATACCCCGCCTTCGCGGGGTATGACAGCCATCCTTGCTTCAAACTTTGTTTGCCGTTGCCGCTGGCAGACCGCAGGTTTATGCCATCCCTCAAGTCCGACCAAGAGCAACAAGATGCGAGGAAACCAGCGATGTCGATCGATTTCGAAATTCCGGCTGAAGCCAAGGCGATCCGCGAGAAGGTCCGCAAATGGGTGCAGGAGGAATGCATCCCCGCGGAGAAGGAACTCGACACCAAGCCGCTCGCTGAAGTACTCGGCCCGCTACGGGCCAAGGCCCGGGCGCGCGGCCTGTGGTGCCCGTGGGTGCCGAAGGAATATGGCGGCATGGGCCTCGGCCCGCTCGCCAACGCGCTGGTGCAGATGGAGCTCGGTGAGAGCATGCTGGGCGCGCTGTCGATGAACACGCAGGGTCCCGACGACGCCTCGATGATGACGATCCTGGCCCACGGCACGGAATACCAGAAGGAGAAGTTCCTTAAACCCCTGCTCAACGGCGACAAGCGCATCTGCTTCTCAATGACCGAGAAGGCTGCCGGCGCCGACGCCACCGGCATGCAGACCACGGCGGTGAAGGACGGCAACGAGAACTACGTCCTGAACGGCGAGAAGTGGTTTTCCTCCTCCGCCAGCGTCGCCGACATGGCGCTGGTGATGGCCAAGACCGATCCGAACGCGCCGCGGCACAAGCAGTATTCGACCTTCATCGTGGAGCTGCCGAACCCCGGCTACAAGATCAAGCGCAACGTCGCCAACATGGCGATCGAGGGGCCGCATGACGATGTCCTGCACGGCGGCCACTCCGAGATTGAGATCAGGGATCTGAAGGTGCCGGCCGACAATCTGCTCGGCGGCGAAGGCAATGGCTTTGCGATGGGCCAGCACCGCCTCGCCTATGGACGCCTGCGTCACGGCATGCACAACGTCGCCAAGGCGCAACGCGCGCTCGACATGGCGGTCGCCCATGTCACCAAGCGCTCCACCTTCGGCAAATTGCTCGCCGACCGGCAGGCGGTGCAATTCATGCTCGCCGATTGCGCCAGCGAACTCTACATCGGCCGCCTGATGCTGCTGCACATAGCCTACAAGGCGGAAAAAGGCCTCGACATCCAGCAGGAAAACTCGATCGCAAAAATCTTCCATGCGCACATGGTGCACAAGGTGATCGACACCGCGATCCAGCTCCATGGCGCACTCGGCTTCAGCCAGGATACGCCGCTGGCGAAATGGTACACCCAGGTGCGCTCGCAGCGGCTGGTCGACGGTCCGGATGAAGTACACAAGTGGAAGATCGGCAAGAACGTCATCAAGGCGTTCCGCGAGCACGGCACGACTGCGAGTGCAGCAGGCGGGGATTTGTTGTAGCCATCGTCATTGCGAGCCGCCCGGTCGGCGCAAAGCGCCGCCGGATGACAGGCTCCGCGAAGCAATCCACTTCTCCGCGCAGGGATAGATGGATTGCTTCGTCGCTTCGCTCCTCGCAATGACGGAGGGAGCGGTCAGCCCCGCTCCACCTCCACCGCCTGCCAGGCGATGTCACGACGGCAAAAACCATCCGGCCATTGGATGCGATCGACGGCCTGATAGGCGCGCTCTCTCGCCTCAGTGACGGTCCTGCCCATCGCGCAGACGTTCAGCACGCGGCCGCCATTGGCGACAATGCCACCGTCCTTTGCCACCGTACCGGCATGGAAGATTTCGACGCCGTCGATCCTGGCCGCATCATCGAGCCCATCGATGCGCGTGCCCTTCTTGTAGTCGCCAGGATAACCCTTAGCCGCCATCACCACCGTCAGAGCAGGCTCCGGATACCAGCGCAGGTCGAAATGCTTCAGTTCTCCGTCGCAGGCCGCCAGAAACGCAGGCACGATGTCCGACATCATTCGCAGCATCAGCACCTGGCACTCGGGATCGCCAAAGCGGACGTTGTATTCGAACAGTTTTGGCCCCTGCTCCGTCAGCATCACGCCGGCGTAGAGCACGCCGCGGAACGGCATGCCGCGCTTTTTCATCCCCGCAACCGTCGGCAGGATGATCCGCGCCATGATCTGGTCGTGAATTTCAGCCGTCACGAACGGCGTCGGCGAATAGGCGCCCATGCCGCCGGTGTTCGGTCCTTCGTCATGATCGAACACCCGTTTGTGGTCCTGCGCCGAAGCCAGCGGGATCGCGGTGTCACCGTCGCACAGCGCGAAAAAGCTGATCTCGCGGCCGGCGAGGAATTCCTCGATCACGACTTCGGTGCCGGCCGCACCGAACGCACCGTCGAACATCATGGCGATGGCGGCTTCGGCTTCGGCCAACGTTTTGGCCACCACGACGCCTTTGCCGGCGGCCAACCCATCGGCCTTGACCACGATCGGCGCACCCTGCGTGCGCACATAGGCGAGAGCGTCGGCCGCATTGTCAAAACGACGATAGGCGCCAGTCGGGATATCGAATTCGCGGCACAGGTCCTTCGTAAATCCCTTGGAGCCCTCGAGTTGCGCCGCCTGCTTGCTTGGACCGAACGCCTTGATGCCGGCACCGGCGAGATCGTCGACGATCCCGGCGGCCAGCGGCGTCTCCGGGCCGACCACGACGAGATCCACGGAGTTCGTTTTGCAGAACTCGATCACCGCGCCATGATTCGCAACGTCGAGCGCGACGCATTCAGCTTCACGCGCGATGCCGGCATTGCCCGGCGCGCACCACAATTTGGTCAGCAGCGGCGAAGCGGCAATCTTCCACGCCAGAGCGTGTTCGCGGCCGCCGGAACCGAGCAGGAGAATGTTCATTCGGAGTGCAGCCAAGTGGAGGGGTTGCCGGCCATTGCGCGACGGTTTAGCACGGCCGGAGCCCGCCGCAACAACGTGTCCATTCTCGTGTGGATATGTGCTCTGGCTCCCCCAACATGGCCTCGGCACCTTGCGGAAGCGCCGGAAAAGGCCGATTCTACGCCCTGATATGCCAGCAGATAACCTGATCAACGCACCCGAATTCACCGTCTCGGAACTGTCCTCCGCCCTGAAGCGGACGGTCGAGGACCGCTTTGGCCATGTCCGCGTGCGCGGCGAAATCTCCGGCTTCCGCGGGCCGCACTCCTCCGGCCACTGCTATTTCGCGCTGAAGGACGAGAGCGCCAAGATCGAGGCGGTGATCTGGAAGTTCGCCCACGCCCGGATGCGCTTCAAGCCGCAGGAAGGGCTCGAGGTCATCGCCACCGGCAAGCTCACGACTTATCCAAACTCCTCGAAATACCAGATCGTCATCGACTCGCTGGAGCCTGCCGGCATCGGCGCTTTGATGGCGCTGATGGAGGAGCGCAAGCGGAAGCTCGCCGCCGAGGGCCTGTTCGATGAGGCGCGCAAGCAATTGCTGCCGTGGCTGCCGGAAGTGATCGGGGTCGTCACCTCGCCGACGGGCGCGGTGATCAGAGACATCCTGCATCGGCTGCAGGACCGTTTTCCCCGCCGCGTGCTGGTGTGGCCGGTCAAGGTACAGGGCGACGGCTCGGCCGAGCAGGTTGCGGCGGCCATCCGCGGCTTCAACGCGCTACCCGAGACTGGACCAATCCCGCGGCCCGATCTCCTGATCGTCGCGCGCGGCGGCGGCTCGCTGGAGGATCTGTGGTCGTTCAACGAGGAGATCGTGGTTCGCGCTGCCGCCGGTAGCACGATCCCGCTGATCTCGGCCGTCGGCCACGAGACCGATATCACGCTGATCGATTTCGCCGCCGACAAGCGGGCGCCGACGCCGACGGCGGCGGCCGAAATGGCCGTCCCCGTGCGCAGCGAATTGTTCGCCGAGGTGGAAAGCCTGGCGCGCCGCAGGATGTTGTGCTGGCAGCGCGGCCAGGAGAGCCGTCGCAACGAATTGCGCGCCGCCACCCGCGCGCTGCCGAGTTTGAGCGAACTGCTCGCGATTCCCAGGCAGCGGCTGGATCACCTCGGCGCCGCCCTGCCCCGTGCATTGAAGGCCAATACGCACGCCCATCACCGCCGCTTTTCGCATCTCAGCGCCGGCCTGACGCTGAAGGTGCTGCGCGGCCAGGTTGCGCAGGCCAGCCATCGTCTTACGGTGTCGGGCGAGCGGATCAGGCTGTCCGCTCGCGCCCTGCTGCGCAACCGGCGCGACCGTTTTGCCGGGCTGGAGGTCAGGTTCAAGGCATCAAAACTCTCCAACGCCCAGGCGCAGCGCAACGCTATTGCGCGCGACTGCGAACGGACGCAACGGCTCGCCGAGCGCGCCCGCCGCGCGCTTGAGACCACGATGCAGCGGCTCGACGCGCGGGTCGCCCACAGCGGGCAATTGTTGTCGGCGCTGTCCTATCGCGGCGTGCTCGCCCGCGGCTTTGCCCTGGTGCGCGACGAACACGGCCACGCCGTCCATGCCGCAGCAGCAGTCGGGCCGAGCGCGCGCCTCTCAGTCGAATTCGCCGACGGCCGCGTGGGCGTCACCGCGGATGCGGACCGGCCGCAGGCCACGGCTCCGGCCTCAAGCGCGCCGAAGGCGGCGCCGCGCGAGACGAAGCCCGCCGCGCCAAAGCGCGTGCCAAAGCCGGTCGATCAGGGAAGTTTATTTTAGCGCGCCAGCCACTCGGCGACGCGCGCTTGCGCATCCTTTCGCGCATCCGCGTCGGTGCCGATATGGCCGTGTTCGGGCAATGCCGCGTCGGCGCCCGCGATCGCTCGCAGCGGAAGGTTGGCGCGGTCAAAATCGTGAGCCGCCCCGGGATAGACCACGATTCGCGCCAGCGCGCTGCGGCCGCGGGCACCCTCCACCATCTGACGGCAGGCTGACGGCGAACTGATGTCGTCCTTCGCGCCAATCAACAGCAGCGTCGGCACCCGCGTGCTCCAGCCGAGGCCGGAGGAGATCCGGCAGTCCGGATAGAACGCGATCGCCGAGCGGAAATCCGGGTCAGTCCCGCGCGAAGATGATTGCGGGCGTACCGCCCACAGCACCGCGCTGGCGCCGTTGGCCCATCCGATCAGGCTGATGCGGTCACGCGCGACCCAGGGCTGCTGCAACAGCCATTGCCGCGACGCGTTGATATCGGCCACCCGCTCGCGACGGGCAAGCACGCGGCGCTCGTTGACGCGGCATTGCGGGTCGAGCTCGCGCGAACCGTAACTGTCCGGCAACAGCACGGCATGGCCGGACTTCAGGAGCTGTTCCGCCCAGTCACGGTAGCGCGGCAGCACCGGCTCGGATTGCCCGCTCAATCCGCCGCAGCCATGCAGCGCGATAACCGTAGGAAATGGGCCGTCACCATCAGGCTTATAGAGCTGCGCGTGCAGGGTCAGTCCGGTCGCCGGGATATCGACCTGGCGCGGGGCCGGCAACGACGCGGCGCCGGCCGTGCAGGCCGCAGCAAGGAGCGTCAGGAATAGCGTTGCTGACAACAGGCGCATCGGTCTCCGTCGAATCGGTATGACGCTGCGGGCGCGATGAAATTCACGCTATCATGCAGGGGACGCAAAATCATCACAAGTAGGTCAGTTTGCGGGGCGGACAGTACGACCTATTTATGATAGATCGAATCCGGGAAATACACTTAAGGCCAGCCCGCGGGCCGGCCTATCGGAGAGTTTGACGGTGCTCAATAAATTCGGCCCCTCGGGCCATGGCGAAGCGCAGGTGCAATATCTGGACGGCGATTTCCGCGTGATCTCGCCAGGAACCTATGTGCGCTGCGCCGTCACCGACGTGCGGATTCCGCTCGACGAACTGAAGTACTGGAGCGTTGATCTGCAGGAGGCCTATTCGGTTCCGGGCGCCGTGCTGCAGCGGCACTTTCCCGGCGCGCTGAAGACGCAGGGTTAATCGCGGTTTCGTAGGGTGGGCAAAGGCGCATGCGCCGTGCCCACCATCTATCGTCGAGCCTTGTCTTGAATGGTGGGCACGCTGCGCTTTGCCCACCCTACTCTTTTCTCTCACGCGCCTTGAATAGCCGGTCGGCGACGAATTTTCGCAGGCGCGCAGGATCGTCGAACTCTAGCGTTACCGCGAGCGGCACGATGTGCTGCCGATCGCGCAGCCGCGCCAGATCCTTTTCCGTCGTCACCAATGTCAGCCCATCGCGCCGAGCCTCGGTAATCAAGCCTTCGATCTCGGCTTGCGAATACGGATGATGATCGGCGAAGGCCTGCTGCCTGACGACATCGATGCCGCTTAAGCGCAGCGTGTTGAAGAATCGCACGGGATCGCCGATGCCGGCAAATGCCAGCACGCGCTTGCCCCGAAGCGCGGCGACCGGCGCGTCATCCGGCTTCAGATGCGCGCGCAGTACCGGCTTGCCCTGTGCGGCAATCTCGGCGGCCACCGGCTCGGCAGCGGTGCCGTCACCGACAATGATCAGCGCGTCGGTGCGGGCCAGTTGCGGCCGCAGCGGCGCGCGCAGCGGACCGGCGGGAAACACCTTCCCGTTGCCAAGTCCGCGTTCGCTATCGATCACGATCAGGGAGGCGTCCTTGATGATCGACGGATTCTGGAAACCGTCGTCCATCAGGATCACGGTCGCGCCTTGCGAGCGCGCCAGCGGCACGCCCTCGGCGCGCTTGCGCGACACCACGACCGGCAGATGGCCTGCCAGCATCAGCGGTTCGTCGCCGACATCGGCCGCCGCATGCCGCTCAGGATCGACTCGGACCGGTCCACGCAGTTCACCGCCATAGCCGCGGCTCAGCACGACCGGCGTTTCGCCGAGGTCGCGCATGAGCTTCGCCAGCGCCAACACGGTCGGCGTCTTGCCGGCGCCGCCGACGTGGTAATTTCCGACGCAGAGCACCGGAATGCCGGCATTCAATCCCTTGCGCTGCAAGCGCTGCGCGGCGATGGCGCCATAGAGCGCGGCGAGCGGTTTCAACAGATGCGAGTTGAGCGAGGACGGGCCGTGCCAGAAGCCCGGCTCACGCATTGCCGGTTCCCATCTCGATACGCAACTGCAGCAGATACGGCTCGAGCGCAGAGAGCGTTCGCTCCAGCGCGCCGCCGAGCTGACCGACCACGCGCTCGGATGCGGTGAGCACGGCTTCGCGCGCCTTGGCATCGGCGAGCATCTGCCCGAACTGCTTGACCAGCGCTTCCTCCGTATCGGCCCGCCGCGCGCCGCCCGCTGAATCGAGGGCTTCGTAGACATCGGTGAAGTTGAAGACGTGAGGGCCGTGGACGATCGAGGCGCCGAGCTTGATCGCCTCGATCGGATTCTGCCCGCCATGCTCGACCAGCGATCCGCCCATGAACACGATCGGTGCCAGCCGATAGAACAATCCCAGTTCGCCCATGGTGTCGGCGATATAGATATCGGTTGTTGCGGTGGGCAAATCCTCGTGCGAGCGCAGGGTCGGACTGAGGCCCGAAGCTGCGATCATGCGCGCGATGGCCTCGCCGCGATCGGGGTGCCGCGGCACGATCACCGTCAGCAGTCCCGGGAAGAATCCGGCTAGCGTCCGGTGGGTTGCCGTCACGATTTCTTCTTCGCCGGGATGCGTGGAAGCCGCAACCACCACTGGGCGGCCACGTGTCATCGACATCAGCATGTCCAGCTTGTTGGCGTCGGCCGGCGGCGCGGGAACGTCGAGCTTGAGATTTCCCGTGACCATGACGTTGCGGCTGCCCAGCGCCGTAAAGCGATCCGCATCGATCTGCGACTGCGCCAGGCAGATGTCGAACTTGTCGAGCAGCGCCGAAATGGTGCCGGCGACACGACGCCAGCGCGG
Source organism: Bradyrhizobium sp. sGM-13 (assembly GCF_018398875.1). Classification (GTDB taxonomy): domain Bacteria; phylum Pseudomonadota; class Alphaproteobacteria; order Rhizobiales; family Xanthobacteraceae; genus Bradyrhizobium. Next base: position 202,365 of record NZ_JAGWDK010000011.1, read on the forward strand.
GAACGAACGCTGCGACATCCGTCCATTGATCAGCACCATCGGCAGCCGCCGCGCAGCGCTCGATAGGATCAGGTTCGGCCACAGATCGGACTCGATGAACAGCGCCAGCGATGGACGCCAATGGTCGAGGAATCGCGCGACGTAGCGCGGCGAGTCATACGGCACGTATTGATGAATGACATCGGGCGGGAACCGCTTGGCGACGATCGCAGCCGAAGTCACCGTGCCCGACGTCAGGAGGATGCGCAGGTTCAGGGCCCGCAGCCGCTCGATCAGCGCAGCCGCCGCCAGCACTTCGCCGACGCTGGCGCCGTGAATCCACACCAGAGGCCCGGCGGGGCGAACATCGGCGCTCATGCCGCGGCGCTCGCCGACTCGCGCCGGGTCTTCCTTGCCCATCCTCAACCGCTGGTTGATGACAGCAGGCGACAACGGAACCATCACGGACGACAGTTTCCGGTAGACGCGCAACGTCATCGGCAGTGGATCAGCCAAGAGCTGCCTCCGGACGCCCGACAGCCGCGTAGGCGCGACGAGTCGCTTCGTTCAGCAAAGCTTCTACCTGAAGGCGCAGCTTTTCCATAGTTTCGGCGTCGGCGTCCGGCGGCACGTATATATGCTCAATGCCTACCACGGCACCGCGCCCGAATGGCAAATTGATGGTGCTGGAGTCCCAGTTTTTCAACCTGATAAAGCGGCTGGTCGCCATCGCAAACGGCATGATCGGCCGTCCAGACTCCCGCGCCAGCATGATTATGCCAAGCCCCACGACCCGCGCGCGCTTCGGCACGTCGGCAGTGGTAGCGACGTTCCATTTGTCCTCCAGCGCCTGCAGCATCTCGCGGAACGCGCCGACGCCGCCCTTGCGGTGGAAAGCGCCGCTATGATCGCCGGAGCCCCTGATGGTTCCAATGCCGAGCCGCTCGGCGGCGATGGCGTTGAACTCGCCGTCGCGGTGCCGCGAAATCAGCACCTTGGCGCGGTGGATCTCCTTGGTTTTGATGAACGGCGTCATGAAATGTTGGCCGTGCCAGAACGCGAAGATCGCCGGCATCTCCGGCTCGACGATGTCGTAGACGTTGGCGGGGTCGTAGCTGAAGCGGTTGGTCAACCAGACCAGCCGCAAATATTCGGCCGCAAACACACCCAGCGCGCGCTGAACCCAGGTGCTGCGCAGCAAATCGCGAAGGAGGCGTTTCAACTGGAGGACTTCGTGTCTTGACCTGGATCGAGCAACCGATGGAGGTGAACCACGAAGTAGCGCATATGGGCGTTGTCCACGGTCTGCTGCGCCTTCGCCTTCCAGGCCGCGTAAGCGGATGCGTAATTAGGATAGACGCCGACGATATCGACCTGGTCGAGGTCCTTGAACGTGACGTGTTCGAGATCAGTCAACTCGCCGCCGATGACGAGATGCAGCAATTGCTGCGGGGCACTATCTGGCATGATGGTCTTTCCTAACGAGATGCCCGGCGAGCAAGATCGATAATGTGAATCGCGGTATGAACGGGATGATTTGTGGCACGGATTTCGACCGATTCAGGGCAGCCGACGATCCCGGAAATGCTCGACAATGCGCGCATGCCGATCGTATCCCGCTGCCACCAGCACCCCGTGCACCACCTCCCGGCGATTATACGCAATCGCATCCCCCGAGAGCGCGGTCATTCTACCATTCGCTTCCTGCACGATCAAATTCGCCGCGGCAAGATCCCAATCCCGGCTTTGCCCGCCTGCAAAAGCGGCATCGAGACTGCCATCGGCGACCCGGCACAGCCGCAGCGCCAGCGATCCGATTCGCGGATGCAGCGTGATGTCGTCGGGTGACGAACTCAGCCGCTGCACCAGCGGTTTTGGGCCGGCCATGCGGGAAAAATCGAGCTCCGTTCCTGCGGATGCACGGACCCGCTTCTCGTTCAGCATGGTGCCCTTGCCGCGCACTGCGAAGAAGAATTCGTCGCTGGCAGGCGCGAACACTGCGGCCAGTACCGGGGTTGAACCCGAAACCAGCGCCACGCTCACGCACCAGTCTTCACGATGGGCGAGATAGGCGCGGGTGCCATCGATGGGATCGACGATCCAGACCAGTTCCTTGCCGAGCCGTGTGTCGTCATCGACGCTTTCCTCGGACAGCCAGCCATAATCCGGCGTCGCCGCGCGCAGCCGCCGCTCGACGAGGTCGTTGACGGCGATGTCGGCCTCGGAAACCGGCGAGGAAACGCCCTTGGTCCAGTTCTTCAATTCGGTGCGAAACAGCGACAGTGCCAGCGCGCCGGCTTCGCGCACGGTGTCCTTCAGCAGCGCGGCATCGCGCGCCCAGATCCGGTCGGCGGTATCAGCGTCCGCCAAGCGTCAGGCCCTCGATGCGCAGCGTCGGCGCGTTGACGCCGTAGCGGAATTCCAGGTCGTTGGCGGGAACCAGCGACTTGAACATCGCCAGCAGATGGCCGGCGATCGTCACCTCGCTGACGGGATACGTGATCTCGCCGTTCTCGATCCAGAAGCCTGAGGCGCCGCGGCTGTAATCGCCGGTCACGCCGTTGACGCCGGAGCCGATCAGGTCGGTGACGTAAAAACCCTGCTTGATGTCGGAGATCAGTTCCTTCGGCGTCATCGCGCCCGGTTCGAGATGCAGATTATACGACCCCGGCGACGGCGACGAGGAGACGCCGCGATGGGCATGTCCGGTCGTGACCATCCCGAGTTCGCGCGCGGTCGCGCAGTCGAGCAGCCACGTGGTCAGCACGCCCTCGTCGATAAGCGCAAGTTTCTTCACTCTGACGCCCTCGGCGTCAAAAGTCTGCGAGCGTAGGCCGCGCACGCGCAAGGGGTCATCGATGATGCGGATGTTCTTCGAAAACAACTGCTCGCCGAGCTTGTCCTTGAGGAAGCTGGTCTTGCGCGCAATCGAAGCGCCGTTGATGGCGCCGACGAGATGGCCGACCAGCGACCCCGAGGCCCGGGGATCGTACACCACCGGCACCTTGCAGGTCTCGACCTTGCGCGGATTGGCGCGCGCCACGGTCCGCTCACCTGCCCTGCGGCCGACGCTTTCGGGAGAATCGAGATCGGACGCATGCGGGGCCGAAGTGAAATCGTAGTCGCGCTCCATGCTGGTGCCTTCGCCGGAGATCGCGGTCACCGAGATGCCGTGGCTGGAGCGCAAATATGAGCCGTGGAAGCCAGTCGAGGTCACCAGCACCATGCCGCCGATGCCGCTCGAGGCGGACGCGCCGCTCGATTTGGTCACGCCCTTGACCGCAAGCGCTGCAGCTTCCGCTTCGCAGGCGCGGCGCTCCAGCTCGCTTGTGGTCGGAATATTGCGGTCGAGCAGATCGAGCTCGGCGAACTCGCGCGCCAGCAGCGCGGGATCGGCGAGGCCGACAAATTTGTCGTCGGGCGCAACGCGGGCCATTGCAACCGCCCGCTCGGCTAGCTTGGCGACGCCGTCGCCCGAAATATCGTTGGTCGAGACTACCGCCTGGCGCTGGCCGACCAGCACGCGCAATCCGACGTCGTCACCTTCGGAACGCTCGGATTCCTCGACCCCGCCATCGCGCACCTCGACGCCTTGCGAAACCCCGCGCACCGCGACCGCGTCGGCGGCGTCCGCGCCGGCACGCTTGGCGGCCTCCACCAGCCGTTGCGCCAGCGTCGAGAGCGCCGATTGATCGAACAGGTCGGAAGTTGCGGGAGCCTTCGAAAGCGGCGAAGCCGTGGATGGTGAAGAGTTCACAAACAAAATCCCTGACATTGAAGGGGTCGGACGCCGGCCGGCAAGGCCCTGAGATGTGCCTGATTCACAGGGATTTCAAGCATTTTGCGGCGCCAAATGCCAAACATTTTCGGCATCTGCGCAAGGTCTCGTCAATCATGCGAGCCAAGGTCTTGTCAATCATGCTGGCGGGTGACGTTGGATTAACCAGGCTTTTTAAGACGAAACGGACATCGCTCGGCTAAGGTCTCGCGTATCGACCGGGAACATAATCCCGGCGGGGAGATGAGAGCCGTGAGGCGTCAAACAGCAACAAGCGGGATCAATCCCGCCGGGTCGAGCCGTTCACTGCGGCTCGACCCTCTTTCTCTGCCGCTCAGCTTCCATGCGCACGACACCCGTGCGGACGGCGGCGTGCGCAGGATCGAACTTCACCGCGAGCGCGTCGTGCTGCACCGTGCCGTCAAGGGCATGCGGATGGCGATCAACGTCCGCGTCAGCGATTTTCTCGGCGTCGCATTGCGTGGTCTCGACGACGACGCACAGATGCTGGTGCTGGCGCATCGCGACCCGTCCTTAAACATTCCCTTGTGCGTGAGCTCCGACGACGAGGAGATCGCCTCCGCCTGGCAGATGTGGAGCGACATCTTCGCGCTGCCGCTGCTCACGGAAGACGACCATCGCGAACCGGCTAACCGCCGCCGCCGCCACAACGCGATCCGCGCCCGCCGCCCCAAATTCCTGGTACGCCGCCGGCTTGGTAATCTCGGCAACACCGAGACTGTTCATCAGGACGAACGCGAGATCATCGCGCGGGATTAACCTCGCCATCGCTCCTGCAGGATGAGTGAAGCGCTCGTCATCGCTCTCGTCCCTGCGAACGCAGGGACCCATGCGCCGCGGCAGCACTTATTGAGCGCGCGGGTCGACGATCTTCTTCAACAACGAAAGCCTGTGGTTATGGGTCCCTGCTTTCGCCGGGACGACGGACACACTACGCGCGCATCACCGCGTCAACCAAGAGTCCCGCAAACAGCAACAATCCCGCATCGCGGTTCGACTTGAACAGGCGCAGGCACAGCGCGGGGTTGCTTATGTCGAGCGTCCTTATCTGCCAGGCTAGATGCGCGGCAAACGCCACGAGCCCGATCCAGGCCGGCCAGCGCACGCCGCCCAGCATCAGTGCCACGCCGATCAGGATCACGGCGAGCGAATAAAGCACCGAGAGCGCCAAATGGGTGCGCGCGCCGAACAGGCGCGCGGTCGACTTGATGCCGATCAGCGCGTCGTCCTCGGTGTCCTGATGCGCGTAGATCGTGTCGTAGCCGATCACCCAACTGATCGAGCCGGCATAGAGCACGAGCGCGGTGAGATCGATGCGGCCGAGCGTGACCGCGAACCCCATCAGCGCGCCCCAGGAGAACGCCAGCCCCAGCACGACCTGCGGCCACCAGGTGATGCGTTTCATAAAGGGATAGACCGCGACGATGACGAGCGAGGCTATGCCGGTCAGGATCGCAAAGCGGTTGAACTGCAAGAGCACCGCAAGCCCAATCAGCGCCTGCAGGACCAGGAAGGCGAACGCCTGCGTCACGCTGATCTGCCCCGCAGGCAGCGGCCGCGACCGCGTGCGCTCGACGCTGGCATCGAGGTCGCGGTCGGTGATGTCGTTCCAGGCGCAGCCAGCGCCGCGCATCACAAAGGCGCCGATGAAGAACAGTACGATCACGAGCGGCAATTGCGAGATGTCGCGCGCGACGCCGGCGGCCAGCGCCGCCGACCACCAGCACGGCATCAACAACAGCCACGAGCCGATCGGACGGTCGTAACGGGAAAGCCGCAAGTAAGGCCGCGACCAGGCCGGCGCACGCGTGTCGACCCAGTTGCCGGTCGAGTCGGCAACGCGGGCGGTCGCGTCGCTCATTGGGTCGGGGTCATCGCGCGAGAACGTTGCCGTTCAGCGTATCGAAGGTGCTGCCGCCCTTCCTGACCGTCTGCGCCTCGGGGAGCGCAGCGGAGGAGCCGAGCACCTCGCTCAGGCTCGGCCCGGCCGGCCCGCGGGCCTGCGCCTGCTGCGCAACGGCACAGACCTGCTTCTGCATCTTCTCGGTGTTCTTGTGGCCGTTCCGGAGCTGGTCGGCGATCTGCGGCGGGATTCCGCATTTGGCCGAATTGGTCTCGACGTACTTGATCATCTTCAATTCGGCCTGGCCGAAATTGCCGATCAGCTTGCAGGCTTCATCGGGCGGCGCCTTGCGGTCGCTCGCGGCCTTGATCAGCTTGCCGCGCCGCTCGGCTTCCTCGCGCAAGGGAACGAAGCCCTTCATGCACGCGTCCGCCGAACCGCTGGCCTGTGGCGGCGGCGCTCCGCCTCCGAAACCGCCACCGACCGGGGCGGCACCTTGCGACGGGAACGGCGACGGGGCGCCCACCGAGGCGGATGGTGCTGCGCCATTTACCGGCGGAAACGGCGAATTCGCAGGCGCGGCGCTTTGGTTCGGCAAGGGGGCCGGAAACGCGCCCTGCGCGAAGGCTTGGCCCGCGTGAACGGTCACGACGGCAGCGGTCAGCGGCACAATCAGGCGGCGGATCATCAAGGCGGTACCTCCGGCTAGGTCCAGGCAACCCCAGCGTCTTCGAAAACGAAGCGGATTTGCGGTGGGCACTTTTACGATTCCTGCCGACGCTTAACAACCCGTTGATTGGGGCAGCAGCGCGGCGCAGGGGCGGCCCCGGAAGTCAAAAATAGCGTCCGGATTCTAGCGCTTTAGGCTAAAAGCGGCGCGGACACGGAATATTACGGATGCCTGACCTCGATTTTCGCGCCCCTCGCCTGTTCGTCGATGCCCACTTGCGGGAGGGCGAAAGAATCCCGCTGGAGCGCAACCAGAGCAATTATCTGGGCAACGTGCTGCGGCTCTCGGCCGGCGAGACGATCCTGGTGTTCAACGGCCGCGACGGCGAATGGCAGGCAGCGATCGAGGGCCGCAAGCGGCCCGACGGCTTGAGCATCGTGGCGCAGACACGGCCGCAGGACCGCCTGCCCGACATTGCCTATGTCTTTGCGCCGCTGAAACACGCGCGCCTCGACTACATGGTGCAGAAGGCGGTCGAGATGGGTGCCTCAAGTCTGCAGCCGGTACTGACGCGGCACACTCAGGTCTCGCGGGTGAACAGCGAGCGGATGCGCGCCAACGTCATCGAGGCGGCCGAGCAATGCGGAATCCTAAGCCTTGCGCAGGTTGCCGAGCCGATCGCGCTCGACCGCTTTCTCGACAAGCGCCAAGCCAGCCGCCTGCTGGTGTTCTGCGACGAGGCCAGCGACGTCGCCGGCCCAGTGCAAGCGCTGCAAGCGGCGCAGGCCGCAGGCTCCGGGATCGACGTATTGATCGGCCCCGAGGGCGGCTTTGCCGGAGAGGAGCGTGAGCTTCTGTTGCGTCAGCCGAGCATCCTCAGGCTGTCGTTAGGCCCACGGATTCTGCGGGCCGATACGGCCGCAGTGGCGGCGCTGGCGCTGGTGCAGGCGGCGCTGGGTGATTGGCGGGTAGCTGCTCAGCACTAGTCAGGGACGCACCGGCGGACGGGTTCCCCCGTTGCTCGTTACCGGACCCCTGGCCAGCCCAAGCCACCCCCATTAATTCAGTTGGCCAATCCCTGTCGAAACGCCGCCCGGGCCGTGCTAAGGCCTGCGCCAACGAGGCTCCGGAACCCGGCAAAGCCCAAAACGAACCCTAGAACCCGGACTTTTCCGGATATTTGGACGCAAAATGACCGCGACCGCTGCCGTCAGAGGTGCTGCCGGGTCCGCCGCCTGGGCGGACGCGCTGCTATTGTCGTTTGCACAAGGCGGTTATGTCCAGGCCCACCCGGCCATCCTGCAGCCGGCAGAGCCGTTCCTCGATCTCTCTGGCGAGGACATCCGCAAGAGCCTTTATCTCACGACCGATGCCTCGGGCGAGGAACTCTGCCTGCGCCCTGACCTCACTATTCCGGTGGCGCGGGATTACCTCGCCTCCGGACGCGCCGGCCAGCCGGCCGGCTTCAGCTATCTCGGGCCGGTGTTCCGCTATCGCGGCGGGCGGCCCAGCGAATTTTTACAGGCCGGCATCGAATCCTTCGGCCGGCAGGACCGCGCCGCAGCGGATGCCGAAATGCTGGCGCTGGCGCTGGGAGCGACCTCGGCGTTCGGATTGAAAGATGTCGAAATCCGCACCGGCGACGTCGCGCTGTTCACTGCGCTGATAGACGCGCTCGATGTCTATCCGGTGTGGCGGCGGCGGCTGATCAAGGATTTCAACCGCAAGGTCAGCCTCGCCGAGGACATCGAGCGGCTGACGCTTGCGACTGCGCCCGGCCGCAACGAATATGAGGGCGTGCTGGCGGCGCTCGCCGGCTCCGACCGCAAGGCGGCGCTGGCGCTGGTCACCGACCTGATGTCGATCGCCGGCACCACCAATGTCGGCGGACGCACTGTCGACGAAATCGCCGACCGTTTCCTCGAACAATCGACGCTGAAGGGCGGCGCACTGCCGCGCGACGCGCTCGATACCATCAAGCGTTTCCTGGCGATTGCGGGCGATCTCGATGAATCAGTCAAGCAACTGCGCGCGCTGGCATCAGACGCCAAGCTCGATCTGACCGCGGCGATCGACCAGCTCGAAAGCCGCGTCGGCTTCATGGCCGCGCGCGGCATCGACACCAAGCTGACGCGCTTCTCCACCTCGTTCGGGCGCGGGCTCGATTATTACACCGGCTTCGAATTCGAACTGCACGCCAAGGGCAACGGCGTCGAGCCGCTGGTAGGGGGCGGGCGCTACGATGGCCTGATGACGCAACTCGGCTCAGCCTCGCCGATCCCGGCGGTCGGCTTCTCGGTGTGGATCGAGGCGCTGACGCAGCTCGGCCAGTCCAACGCGCAAGGGAGCGCTGCATGACCGCCCCCTTCGTGCTCGCCGTTCCCTCCAAGGGTCGCCTGCAGGAAAATGCCGAGGCGTTCTTCACGCGCGCGGGGCTTGCGCTGGCAAAACCGCGCGGCGCGCGCGACTATCGCGGCACCATTACAGGCCTCGACAATGTCGAGATCGCCTATCTCTCGGCGAGCGAAATCGCCTTCCAGCTCGCGCGCGGCATGGTGCATCTCGGCGTCACCGGCGAGGATCTGTTGCGCGAAAGCATCCCCGATGCCGACAAGCGCGTGCTGCTGATCGACAGCCTCGGCTTCGGCAGCGCCAACGTAGTCGTCGCGGTGCCGCAGGCCTGGATCGACGTCCGTACCATGGCCGATCTCGACGACGTCACGACAGGCTTCCGCGCCCAGCATAACCGGCGAATGCGGGTCGCGACCAAGTACATCAACCTGACGCGCAACTTCTTCGCCGCTCACGGCGTGGTCGACTATCGCATCGTCGAAAGCGCCGGCGCCACCGAAGGCGCGCCCGCCGTCGGCACCGCCGAGATGATCGTCGACATCACCACGACCGGCGCGACGCTCGCCGCCAACGGGCTGAAGGTGCTCGACGACGGCGTGATTTTGCGCAGCCAGGCCAACCTCGTGGCCTCCCGCGATGCCGAATGGTCGGCTGAAGCCCGCGAGACCGCGCGCGTGATCCTCGATCACATCGCAGCTCGAGCCCGGGCCAGCAAATATCGCGAGGTGCGCACCCGTTTCGCCGGCTGCAACGAGGCGTTGCTTAACGAGGCGCATAACCGCTTTGGTGTGGTGGCGCCGTTCGGCGGGCCGACGTCCTCTGGCATGCTCACGCTGCACTGCCCGCCGATGCACCTTTACGCGCTCGGCAGTTTCTTGCGCGAGCACGGCGCCGACACGGTCTCGATTGCCTCGCTCGACTATGTGCTCGACCGCGAAAACCCGCTATTTGCCAGGCTTGAGACGTTCCTGAGCCAATAAGGCTGCCGTTTCGTTCATCGTTGCGACAGCATCTCGCGGGTAACATATTTGGTTGGATAATCTGGAACCTGATCGATGACGCTCGGCTCTGACGTTTCCCGCCTGACGACGACCGCAACCAGCGCGGCGGCGAAAGGCTTGTCGATTGTCGTGCCGCTGTACAACGAGGCGGCAGGACTCGCTTTGCTGCACGAGCGGTTGATCGGGCTCGTCAAGACGCTGAAGGCGCGCTACGGCCTCACCTGCGAAGTGGTCTATGTCGACGACGGCAGCGCCGACAACACGCTGGCGATCGCGCGTTCTCTTACCGCCGATGCGCTCGACGTCCAGGTCGTCTCGCTGTCGCGCAATTTCGGCAAGGAGGCAGCGCTGATGGCGGGGCTCGATCATGCCCGCCGCGGCGCTATCCTGTTCATGGACGGCGACGGCCAGCATCCGCCGAGCCTGGTCGAAAAGCTGGTCGCGCACTGGATCGATGACGGCTACGACGTCGTCTATACGGCGAAGGCGCATCGCGACAATGAATCGTTCCTGCGCCGCCAGGCCGTGCGCGGCTTCTACGCGCTGATCAATTGGGGCGCGCGGCAGAAGATCCCAGAGGACGCTGGCGATTTCCGCCTGCTGTCGCCACGCGCGGCGGCCGCGCTGCGGCAGCTTCCCGAACGCAACCGCTTCTTCAAGGGACTGTCGAACTGGATCGGCTTCCGCCAGATCCGCGTCGATTACGAGCCGGCGCCGCGCGCGCACGGCGTCACCACGTTCAGCCCGGGCCGGCTGATCGGCCTGTCGATCGAGGGACTGACGTCGTTCTCGGTGGCGCCGCTGCGCTTTGCCAGCCTGCTCGGCGTGCTGCTCGCCATCAGCGCCTTCCTGTTCGGCCTCACCATTCTCTGGGAAGTCTGGACCACCGGCAAGCAGGTCCCCGGCTATCCCTCGCTGATGATCGGCATGATGACGATCGGCGGCGTGCAGCTCATCATGATCGGCATTGTCGGCGAATATATCGGCAAGATCCTCTCCGAGCTGAAGGCGCGTCCGATATACTTCGTCGCCGAGCACAACGAGAAGCGTGCCGATGGTGAGGCGACGGCGAGCGCCAGCGAACGGACCGCCGCCGAATGAACGATGCCGCGCCGCCGCGCCGGATCTGGCTATGCGCCGACGATTACGGGCTGGCCGAAGGCGTCAACCGCGCCATCCGCGATTTGATCGGCCGCGGCCGTCTCAATGCCACCTCGGTGATGGTGGTCGGCGCCGCGATCGGGCGCGCCGAAGTCGCCGCGTTGCAGGAGGTCGCGGCGGCGAGCCCGCGCTGCGCGATCGGACTGCATACGACGCTGACCGCGCCGTTTCGTCCGCTGACAATGCACTTCAGGCCGGTCGACGGCGGCTTGTTCCTGCCGTTTCCGAAGCTGCTGCGCGCGGGCCTGCTGCGGCGGCTCGATTCCGAAATGATCGAAGACGAACTCGCAGCCCAGCTTGCAGCCTTCAAGGACCTGTTCGACCGCGCGCCCGATTTCGTCGACGGCCATCAGCACGCCCAACTCTTCCCCGGGGTACGCGACGCTTTTCTGCGCGCGGTCAAGGAGGCGGCCCCCAGCGCCTGGGTTCGCCAGGGTGGACGCCTCAAGCCGTTGGGCCAACTGCTCAGCGAGCCGAAGGCTTTCTTGCTCGACGTTCTCAGCGCGCAATTTCGCAAGCGCGCGCTCCATGCGAAGATCCCGTTCAACCCCGCCTTCGCCGGCGCCTATGATTTTTCGAAAGAGCCCGATTTCGGCGTGCTGATGGCACAGTTCCTCGAAGGGCTGCCGGAAGGCGGGCTGGTGATGTGCCACCCCGGCTTTGTCGACGAAACGCTCGAGGGCCTCGATCCCCTGACCACCCAGCGCGAGGCGGAACACGCATTTCTGGCAAGCGATCGATTCCCGACATTGCTGGCGGCGAATAACGTCACATTGAGTTGACCGATATCTGCGAAAGCCACTTGGCGTTTTGTCGCATACCAAAAATTAATTCGGCCGCCCACTACTTGCGACACAAAGCCTTCCTTACATCCTTGGGCGCGTCGATCGCGATTCGACGCGAGGGAGAGGGCCATGACACCGCAAGAACGCCAACTGATTGACGATCTTTTCGACCGTCTCGCCAAGCTGGAGACAGCCAAGCGCGATCCGGAGGCCATGTCCGCAATCATGGAGGGCCTGCGCAACGCACCCAACGCGGTCTATGCGCTGGTGCAAACCGCGCTTGTGCAGGACGAGGCACTGAAGCGCGCCGACATGCGCATCCAGGAATTGGAAGCGGCGGCGGGCCAGCAAAACCAACCCGGCGGCTTTCTCGATTCGATGCGCGATGCGATCTTCGGGCAGAATCAGCAGCACGGCCAAAACCAGGGCTCCGTGCCCAACGTTCGCGCGCCCGATATGGGCAGCCGCCCGACATGGAACAGCGGTCAGGTGCTGCAGCAGACGCAGCCGCCCGGACAATATAACCAGCCGGCCTACGGCCAGCCCTCTGGCGCACAGCAGCCGCCGTTCGGCGGCGGTGGCGGCTCCTTCCTCGGAACGGCAGCGGCGGCCGCGGCCGGCGTGGTCGGCGGATCGCTGCTGGCCAACAGCATTCGAGGGATGATGGGCGGCGGCAACCACCAGGCATTCGGCGACACGGCGAACCACAGCGGCGGTGTCGAAGACCGCAGGCCGTGGGGCGATCAGTCCGGCGGCGATCTCGCGCGCGAGGCCGGAATCAACGACATCGGGTCGTCGAGCCGACGCGCCGACAACAATGACGATAGTGGTTCGCGGCAGGGATTCTTTGATCAAGCCTCGCACGATGGAGGCGATGACATGGACCATGATGGCGATGGTTTTGACGGCGACGACGGCGGTGACGGCGATTACGCCTGAGCCCACGCGAGCGCTGAAGCAACAACGGCCGCCCAAACGGGCGGCCGTTTTTATTCCACTCTGCCGTCGTCCCTGCGAACGCAGGGACCCATACTCCGCGGTCGTAATTGTTGGGCGCGAGGGTCGACGGCTTGCTTCAACGACGTAGACCTGTGGTTATGGGTCCCTGCGTTCGCAGGGACGACACCGTTTTCGCGGCCGTCCTGGAAATTCAGATCACCACCACTTTCGCGCCGACGCCGACGCGGCCGTAGAGATCGATCACGTCTTCATTGCGCATGCGGATACAGCCGGACGAGACATTGGTGCCGATGGTCCAGGGCTCGTTGGAGCCGTGGATACGATAGAGCGACGACCCCAGATACATCGCGCGCGCGCCGAGCGGATTTTGCGGGCCGCCTTCCATGTGCCGCGGCAGATCGGGGCGGCGCGCCAGCATTTCCGGTGGCGGCGTCCAGGCTGGCCATTCCTTCTTCGCCGAGATCGTCTTGACGCCCGACCAGGTGAAGCCGGGACGACCGACGCCAACGCCGTAGCGCAACGCCTTGCCGTCGCCCTGCACCAGGAACAGGAACTTGTTCGGGGTGTCGATCACGATGGTGCCCGGGCTTTCCTTGCCGTGATACTCGACCAGCTGCTTTTCATATTTCGGATCGAGCCGGTGCTGCGCGGGGTCGAATGCTTCCTCTTCCTCGCGCCGCATCGACTGCTGCGGATCCATTGGCGGCAGCAACGCGCGCCGCCCGCCATAGCCGTAATCCGGCTGCTGCTGATAGGCCGGCGCTTGTCGATAGCGCCCGCCCTGCGGCGCATCGCCAAACAGGAATTCGATGAAGCCGCCGCCCATGTTGGAGCGTTCGGCAGAGGCCATGCGCGCCGGCGCCGGTTGGCGGGCGTAGATCACGGTGGGCTCAGTCGATGATGAGGCGTCGATCGCTGCAGCCTCACTGGCGAAGCAAAGGCAAGACACGCTCGCGAAGAGCGCAACAAAGATTTTTCCGGACATCGACGTACTCTGTACTATTCGTCACTGCGGGTTCGCGGCGCGGCGGCGCGACGAACGCCGCTGCGCGCGATCAATACAAATCAAAACCTAATCGGTTTGGTAAACAGAAGCCGCGTTTCGATTCACCACGTCGGCAATCGCGCGCGGATTTGTCCGGTAGCGTTTATTTTGCGTGAACGCGGGCCCCTCATGGTTAATCGGTGGTGAGCGGCAGCGGGCAAAGCGCCAACGCGCGATATTGCGCCGTGAACCTGACGTTAAATCGCCATGGTTTAGAACACGCGGGCAATGAAGGGGTGGGAAAAACTCATGTCGGTAAATCGCAAACGTTTTCGTATCGAAGCCATTCTGGGCGATGCGCCAATTGTCATGCCTACAGAAGGCGGCGAGATCGGCCCGATGCATCGCGAGATCATGGCCGAGCTGCGCGCGATCCGGTCACAGATGGCCGGCTTCGGCCACGCCCGCGCCGCTTCGACCGAGAGCGCGGACATTATCCGCGAAGTCGCCGAATCCCACGCGCTTCTGGAAACCTATCGTGCGCAGATCGAGCAGTGCGAGAAGCTGAAGGTCGAGCTCGACCTCATTCACGACGCCATCAACCGCACCAAGCGCGAAATCGCCACCCTGCACGGCAAGAGCTTTGACGGCCAGGAAATGGCCAAGGTCAACGGCGAACTCGGCGCCGTCGTCGGCGGTACCGAACAGGCCACCCAGCAGATTCTGGAAGCCACCGAAGCGATCGATCAGGCGGCGACCGCGCTTTCCAAGAACATTTCTCCGGACCAGCAGAAGCTGCTCAGCGAAGATATCCAGGAACGCGTCGTCTCGATTTTCGAGGCCTGCAATTTCCAGGACCTCACCGGCCAGCGCATCAGCAAGGTCATGAACACGATGAAGTTCATCGAACAGCACATCGTCGAGATGATGGAAATCTGGGGTGGCGTCGATGCCATCAAGGCGCACGCACCCCCGATGGTCGATACCCGCGAGGGCGATGCCAAGCTGCTCAACGGCCCGAAGATGGACGGCGACGACGGTCACGCCTCGCAGAACGACATCGACGCCCTGTTCGATTGATCGGGCTAGTTAACGCGCGCTAAACAAAACGCCGGCAGCGATGCCGGCATTTTTTTGTTGTTTGTTACGATGTCATTCCGAGGCGATGCGAAGCATCGAACAATGGTGCGCAATTGCGCACCTGAGAATCTCGAGATTCCGGGTCTGGTGCTAACGCACCATCCCGGAATGACGCCGCCTAGTCCGTTGCATCACGCCCGCGGCGCGCAGCGGACATAGACCATGTTGCCATAACGGACCGCGGCATCCTTTTCGATGAAGCGGGTGACCATGACGCGGCCGTCGAACGAGACGATCTCGCGGTCCTGGTCGCCGCCGGCCGGGCCGGGCGGGCCGATATAGTTCTTGCCGCTCGGACTGCCCTTGAGGCGCAGTTCCTGCGGCGTCGCCTGATCGGCCAGATGCATGACCACGCCGCCATTGGCGCCGGCGCCGATCACGTAGGGCTGCTTGCACTGCCCTCGCGCAGCGGCCTCGGTGCGGGCGCGGTCATTGGGATTCTGAAACGAGGCAAGGCCCCAGCGGCCGACGATCTCGTCGGCGCGGACGGTTGCCGGCATTTCCGGCGCGACCTCGGGCTCGGGCGGCGGACTGGATGACAGCGACGGCAGGCTCGTGCTGCACGCCGCCAGCAAGATCGAAAGCGCCGACGCGATCGCCAGATTGGCAACCGTACGCGCATTACGTGAGCTGATCATCGCATTCCCCCGAGCAATCACTTGGCCGCTCCCGTCAAGCAGCCAACCGCAAAAATCCTGCCGGAGCAATGACGTCATGACGCCGCTGCACCGATTTGGTTTCCGAAGCATCATCCTATATTGGCCTCACCAAGGCTTTAATCTCCTTGTTTGCTTGACAGGATCGGCGCCAAGCCATATTCCCCGGCCCCACGTTTAGCACTCAAATACAACGATTGCTAAGGGTTGTGCTGCCCCGCCCCGGGGCGGCGACGAATACCGGCATTCCGAGCCATTTTCGAGTGGTACAGACCCGAAACCTAAGCCTCCCAGAGGAACTTCAAGAGGAGACATCATGGCTAAAACCAAATTCCGTCCGCTGCACGACCGCGTCGTGGTCAAGCGCATCGATGCCGAGGAGAAGACCAAGGGTGGCATCATCATTCCCGACAGCGCCAAGGAAAAGCCGTCGCAGGGCGAAGTCACCGCCGTGGGCCCGGGCGGCCGCGACGAGGCCGGCAAGCTGATTCCCATCGACGTCAAGGTCGGCGACCGCGTGCTGTTCGGCAAATGGTCGGGCACCGAGGTCAAGCTCGATGGCGAGGAACTCCTGATCATGAAGGAGTCCGACATCATGGGCGTGCTGGCGTAAGTCGAACCTATAGCCGCCGCGCACAGTCCTCGGCGTAGTCGCTTCTTCCCTTCTCCCATTGAAGTCGGATTTATCCGACTTCGACAAAGTTAAGATGCCCAACTCGGGTAAATCCGAGTTGGGGTGGGAGAAGGTGGCGCGCAAAGCGCGCCGGATGAGGGGTCTCCATCCGCGGAGACAGACCCCTCACCCATCTCGAATGAGCTCTCGCTCATTCGATTCACCCTCTCCCACAAGGGGAGCGGGGAAGAAGGCCCGGCGATGACAGGCGGCAAGCAACCGTACCCATCCATTCAGGAGTCCAAACAATGGCTGCCAAAGACGTTAAATTTTCCGGCGACGCCCGCGACCGCATGCTGCGCGGCGTCGACGTTCTCGCCAACGCGGTGAAGGTGACGCTCGGTCCGAAGGGCCGCAACGTCGTGATCGAGAAGAGCTTCGGCGCTCCGCGCATCACCAAGGACGGTGTCACCGTCGCCAAGGAAATCGAGCTCGAGGACAAGTTCGAGAACATGGGCGCGCAGATGCTGCGCGAAGTCGCCTCCAAGACCAACGACACCGCGGGCGACGGCACCACCACCGCCACCGTGCTGGCGCAGGCGATCGTGCGCGAGGGCGGCAAGGCGGTCGCCGCCGGCATGAACCCGATGGACCTGAAGCGCGGCATCGACATCGCGGTTCACGCCGTGGTCAAGGACCTCGAGAGGCGCTCCAAGCCGGTCGCCGCCTCCTCCGAGGTCGCCCAGATCGGCACCATCTCGGCCAATGGCGACACTGCGATCGGCAAGATGATCGCGCAGGCGATGCAGAAGGTCGGCAATGAAGGCGTGATCACGGTCGAGGAAAACAAGTCGCTCGAGACCGAAGTGGACATCGTCGAGGGCATGAAGTTCGACCGCGGCTACCTGTCGCCTTACTTCATCACCAACGCCGAGAAGATGACCGCCGAGCTGGAAGACGTCTACGTGCTCTTGCACGAGAAGAAGCTGTCCGGCCTGCAGTCGATGCTGCCGGTGCTGGAGGCCGTGGTGCAGTCCGGTCGTCCGCTCCTGATCATCGCCGAGGACGTCGAGGGCGAGGCGCTGGCGACGCTGGTGGTCAACCGCCTGCGCGGCGGCTTGAAGGTCGCCGCCGTCAAGGCGCCGGGTTTTGGCGATCGCCGCAAGGCCATGCTGGAAGACATTGCGATCCTGACCGGCGGTCAGCTTATCTCCGATGAACTCGGCATGAAGCTTGAAAGCGTCACCATCAACATGCTCGGCCGCGCCGGCAAGGTGGTGATCGACAAAGAGAACACCACGATCGTCAAGGGCGCCGGCAAGAAGAAGGACATCGAGGCCCGCGTCACCCAGATCAAGGCGCAGATCGAGGAAACCACCTCGGACTACGACCGCGAGAAGCTGCAGGAGCGCCTTGCAAAGCTCGCCGGCGGCGTCGCGGTGATCAAAGTCGGCGGTGCGACCGAGGTCGAGGTCAAGGAGAAGAAGGACCGCGTCGAGGACGCTCTCAACGCGACCCGCGCGGCGGTGCAGGAAGGCATCGTGCCGGGCGGCGGCGTGGCGCTGCTCCGCGCCAAGAAGGCGGTCGGCCGCATCAACAACGACAATTCCGACGTTCAGGCCGGCATCAACATCGTGCTGAAGGCGCTGGAAGCTCCGGTTCGCCAGATCTCGGAAAACGCCGGCGTCGAAGGCTCGATCGTGGTCGGCAAGATCCTGGAGAACAAGTCGGAGACTTTTGGCTTCGATGCCCAGACCGAGGAATATGTCGACATGGTCGACAAGGGCATCATCGATCCGGCCAAGGTGGTGCGCACCGCGCTGCAGGACGCTTCGTCGGTGGCCGGCCTTTTAGTGACCACCGAAGCCATGGTCGCCGAACTGCCGAAGGAGCCCGCCCCGGCGATGCCCGGCGGTGGCGGCGGCATGGGTGGAATGGGCGGCATGGGCTTCTGAGCCCCGCCCCTTCCCACGCCAACCAATCGAAGGCCGCCTCCGGGCGGCTTTCTTTTTGCGAAGACACCGAGATGGCGACGGCCGGCCACGGCAACCTACAGGGCCAAGCGTTATCCAGGCACACTAGTAGGACTCCCTCCCCCTTGCGGAGGAGGGAACCCCTCCGCCGGTGCGTACCTGACTAGTGCTAGCGAGCAGCCGTGATGCAATGCGGTGAGCACGCTCGTCAGGCTCGCTTTGCGCGCGTAAGCCTCGTCACGGCCTTCTTTTTGGCCGAAGCTACTGAGGTTTGCTACCTAGGGCGTCTTCCGATTCTGTGGTCTCAGGGAACTTCACATGCGCGCGCTCCCTCTTCTCCTGCTCGGTCTGGTGATGGCCTCCCCTCACCTCGCCTTCGCTCAAATGAAACTCCCCTCCAAGACCGCGCCGGGCGCGACCGAGACGCGTTATTTCACTGCGATCGACGGGCTGATGGACGGCAATGCCGATGTCATTCTGAAGGAAACCCGCCAGGGCAAGAACGTGACCGCTGCTACGCTGGACGTCTGCTACCCCGCCGCGAAGGGTGCCGACCGCAAGGACCGCTTCGTCGCCAACCTCGCCGTCAGCGGCCAGAACCTGACCGGCACCACGCAGAGCCTCGGTGACAAGCTGCCGGTTACCGTCAAGCTGTTGCGCAAGCCAGTCGGCGACACCTTCGAATTCCGCGGTCAGATCAGCATCGGCCAGACCGTGACCGAAGTGACCTCGACCGACAATTCCGATCTCAGCGAGAAGGAATTTTTGGACCTCCAAACCAGCGACGACGGCATCACGCCGGCGCCGAAGGATTTTACCGACGTCTCGCCGGAAGCGATCGGCGTGCGGGTCAAGCTCGACGCCGCGCTGGATTTCCTCAAGAGCTTGAAGGGAGAGGCCGTCGAAGTCGGGCTTTCCAGCCTTTCGATCTCCTGCGATGCGCTGCGCGCCGGCGAGCAGACCATCAATCTGACGGCCGATCCGGAGCGCGCCGCAGCGCTGATCGCGAAGGCGAAGTCGATGCCCGGCGTGGTCGCCGCGGGATGGACGAGTGGCAGCATCGAAATGGACCGCTCCATCCGCTTTGCAGCGGCCGATTGGCGCGATGGCGACAAGATCAACAGGGAGAAGATCGCGTCCGCCATTTCAGGCGTGCTCGCAAAAACGCTTGGCGCCAAGCCCGCAGGCAGCGAGTGGGACGCCAACACCGGAAAACTGACTCTGAGCTTCACGCGGCCGAGCCCGATCTATCCCGCGCTCGCGCTGACCGAAACTGTCGAGGTCACCGCGCTGGTCTCGCCGGATAAGCCGGGCGCCACCGATCGGCTGATGCTGTGGATCTCGAGCCCGGTGATCACGACCGCAGATGAAGGCCCCGGCCCAAAACTGAATTTGTCGGAAGAATCCACCGGCGACGAGGAAGGCGGCGAGCCGAAGGACGACAATGGTTCGGTCGAGGCGCTGGCGAAAGAGTTCAAGGGCCAACGCTGGGACGCCGACAAGTCGGTGTGGAAATAGGGCGGTGCCGAGTATCAGAAGTGCGTGACGGTATTAACCGCTTCACGCCCCAGTAACGATGATTTCGCGCCGTATCTGAGCCCCTACGGGTCACCGCTCGAAACTAGCCGGCTACCTCGGGGTTGATGGCATGGCCGAGGAATGGTGGTCGACGATCAGCCAACGCTGGCCGTTCTTGACATAGGTGAAGCTGTAGCGCGCGGGCAAGGTCTTCGTCTCGCCATCCTTCACATAAGAAAACGTGTAGTAGCCGGTATTGACTGCTGCATTCCCGTACACGCGGATGAGTTGATCGCCGAAGGTGACCTTGAGGCTGGGCAGAACCTTGAAGGCGCCTACGAAATAGTCTCGTAGCGCCGCCCGGTCGGAGCGCACGGTCGGCGACAGTGTGCCCCAGAGCACGGCGTCGTCCGAATAGAGCGGCAGCACCTTTTCGGGATCGCCTTCGCCAAGAGCCTGGCCCCATCCCGAGGTCGCCGCCGCCACTTCCGCTTTCGGCTCGGCTGAGGCGCCTAGGCCAAACGGCAACACCACCATGCACAGGGCAAGTGCTGCGTTCGCCAGTTTTGGAGAAGATTGCATGACATCCTCCCTTGCGAATACCGTGCAGACAAGTGTCCGCTTGAGGCGGCCTCTTGCAATGCAAGCGGCTACTGTTTGCGCGGATCGTCAGCCGGATTGACGTAATCGATGCCACCAGGGCCGATAAATTGGACTTGAAGTATCCCTTCCTCGTTTCCGGTCCAGGCATAGTGCGGGTGTCTTGCGGGATACACCCATAGCGAGCCTGGCTTCAGGAGATCACCCTTCTTTTCGAATTTTTCACCATGGCTGCTGCCGACGTCACCGCTTATGACTGTGACAACTTCGGAATAGGGATGCGTATGCGGAGGCATCTGGAAGTTAGGTGGAAACTTGATGCGCAAGACGACAACCTCGCCCGCTTTCGTCGGATCACCGACCAGGGTCGCAATCTGAACGCCCTTCGGAAAGGCTGGAGTATCCTTCCAGGTGAGCGTATCGGGCATCACCCGGACCTCAGTATTTTGGGCTATTGCCGGAATGGAGAGCGCAATCAAGCCGGTCGCCGTTAGCAGCAACTTTTTCATGCGAGTTTCCTCCCAAGCTGTATGCAGCAAGAGACGCAAATCGCAATGGGCGGTCAGGTATGGGAACTGGAGTGAAGCCTCGCGCCACAACGTTGCGTGCGTCACACCAGAAAAACTACATCATCAACGAAGGGCGAACCACAAGTCAGAAATGCTGACTTAATAGGCTGCCAAAGAGGTCGGTGTGCGCTTTGGGTCCTTCGCGTCTTAGGATTCGACGCTAATGACCCGGACGAACATCTTCTGTCAACCGAGCTCGTGCAGCACTTCGTTCGCCAGGTTGTTAAGACTCGATTCAGTTTAAAGGAACATCATCGGCTAGCCGAACCTGGGTCACACCATGCAAGACCGCGAGCCGAATACCGCTGAAAGCATCTTGTCGGGGAATGTGGTTGACGGCCGAGGGCCGGAGCAGCCAGCGAACTCGTGGGATTTTCTCAGGCTCGATCGCGATGACGTATTGGTGGTGCGGGAGTCATTTCGCGACCGGGCGCGCAACAGGTTGCTGGTCAGCGTGGCCGTGGCGGCCAGCTTTGGGTTGGGATGGGCGGGCGGCCTGAGCTGGCCCGAGTTGGCAGGCACGATCGGCCTTGAAACCGTTGCGCAGAAAGAAGCGCCCGCGCCGCGCATTGCTGAAGCACGGTCGAGCGGCAGAAGCGAAGGCACCCGGAAGACCGCATCCGCCTCGGACTCGCCCGCCATCGTCGGAAGCATTCCCAAGCCGTCCGCCGTGTTGTCGGCCGGTGCACGCCCGTCTGCGGGCCCTGCCTCGCAGGCAAATGCGAGCCCGTCGGCGATTGCGATGCGGCCGCAGCCTTTGGTGGCGGCGCCGGAAACCAAGCCGACGACCATTTCCGGCTGGACGGTTGTCGATGTTCGGGATGGCACCGCCGTTCTCGAAGGTCCCGACGGTATCAGGATGGCCGCGCGCGGCGACACCATTCCCGGAATCGGACGCGTCGAATCGATCGTGCGCTGGGGCGGCCGCTGGGTCGTTGCCACCGCCAGCGGCCTGATTGCGACCCCCTGACTGAATTCCCGACCTAGTTCGTGTTGATGCGGAAGCGCAGCGTCTTTGCGCCGACGAACGACACGAAATCGCCCTGCCGCTTCCAGGTGCCCGCCTCGGCGAGCGCTGCGATCAATTCGTCATCCTGCTGCGCGCGATCCAGCGGACAGGGCCGGTTCTCCATCGGGCCGTGAACGAAGATCACGGTATTGCCGGCCACCGAGAACTGGCCCTTGCCGCCCTTGCACCAGAGTTCCAGCACCACCTCGCCCTTGTCCCCGATCTCGAGATTGGGAATCCGCTTCGACCCGCGCTGACGATCCAGGTCGAGTGTCATTTCCGAGCCGAACGGAAAGCCGTTCTCGGCCCTGACCGGGCTGAGATGAAGTGCTGCGGTGATCAGCAGAATTGATGCCGCCGGCTTCGACATGCGCGCGAATGAAATCATGCAACCTCTCAAACGTCCGACACTGCGCGCCGTTCTATTGAACAACGATGTGATTGGCTAGCTGCCCGGCACGGCGAATTCGGCACTGCCGAAATCACTCACATCCTCGCGAAGTGGTCTCCCGGCCCGCGATGCCAGGGTTGACTTCAACACCCGGACACGCCAACGCTGACCGCGGCACCCCGTGTGGCCTAGCCCCGTAAAATCACCAATTGTCCCGATTTTTCAGGCCTTTGAGGCCCTCCCCGGAGACGGCAATCTGTGAAAAACATTCGCTCGACGCTCGCCGCCGTATGGCGCATCTCCGCGCCCTATTTCCGTTCCGAAGACAAATGGGCCGGCCGTGGTCTGCTGGCCGCGGTCATCGTGATCGAGCTTGCGATCGTCGGCATCAACGTCCTGATCAATCAATGGAATGCCCGCTTCTACAACGCGCTGCAGGATCGCAACTGGGACTCCTTCGTCAGCGAGATCATCTATTTCTGCGTCGTTGTCAGCATCTTTGTCGTGCTGGCGGTCTATCAGCTCTATCTCAATCAGTGGCTGCAGATCCGCTGGCGGCGCTGGATGACCGCGCAATATCTCGGTGACTGGCTGCATCAGGCCAATCACTACCGGATGCAGCTTCAGGGCGACGCGGCCGACAACCCCGACCAGCGCATGACCGACGACGTCAAGCTGTTCGTCGATCGCACCCTCAACATTGGCCTGGGATTGCTGAACTCGATCGTTACGCTGGCATCCTTTGTCGGCATACTCTGGGCCCTTTCGAACGCCGCGCCGCTGCATCTGTTTGGTCAGGACTTTGCGATTCCAGGCTACCTGGTCTGGGGCGCATTGATCTATTCGGTGCTCGGCACCATCCTGACCCATCTGATCGGCTGGCCGCTGGTGGGCCTCGATTTCCGGCAGCAGCAATATGAAGCGGATTTTCGGTTCAATCTGGTACGCGTGCGCGAAAATTCCGAGCAGATCGCGCTGCTGCACGGTGAGCAGGCCGAGCGTGAGCGCCTGCTCGTTCGCTTCGGACGCGTGGTGGAGAACTGGCTCGGCATCATGAGCCGGACCAAGAAGATTACGGCATTCACGGCGAGCTACAATCAGGCTTCAGTGGTCTTCCCCTACGTGCTGGTGGCACCGGCCTATTTCGCGGAGAAGATTCAGCTCGGCGGCATGATGCAAACCGCATCGGCGTTTTCGAACGTGCAGGGCGCGCTGTCGTTCTTCATCACCATCTACCGCCAGTTGGCGGAGTGGCAGGCGGTGATCAACCGCCTCGACGGGTTCGAGGCGGGGATCGTGGCGGCGCGCGAACTCACCACCCGCGACGACCGGATTCACGTCGTCAGAGCGGGCGGAGGCGCCATCGACCTCAAGGCTTTGACGCTGCGTCTGCCGAACGGAGCGCCGCTGGTGAACGCAGATGGATTCAGCTTGCGCAGGGGCGAGCGCACGCTGGTGACCGGCCCGTCCGGCTCCGGCAAATCCACGCTGTTCCGCGCCATCGCCGGCATCTGGCCGTTCGGCTCCGGCTCGATCACCGCGCCTGCCGGGGCGACCTTGATGATGCTGCCGCAGCGGCCGTATTTCCCGACCGGAACGCTACGGGCTGCGGTCGAATACCCGGCCAAGGAAGGGGTGTTCACGACCGGCCAGATCAGCCAGACGCTCGAATTGGTGGGATTGCCGAAGCTCGCGTCGCAACTCGATGAACACGGGCACTGGAATCGGACGCTGTCGCTCGGCGAACAGCAGCGACTTGGATTGGCGCGGGCGCTGTTGCATGTGCCGCAATACCTGTTTCTCGACGAGGCGACGGCGTCACTCGACGAACCTTCGGAAGCGGCGCTGTATCGCCTGCTCGAAGCTAAATTGCCGGCGACTACCATCATCTCGATCGGCCATCGTTCGACGCTCGATGTCTTCCATGATCGCAACGTCGTGCTTGCCCGAGCGGGAGACGGATTCGCGCTGCAGGACAACAAGAGCGCCGCTGCGTCGTAGCCATGTAGCCCGTTTCCTACAACCAGCGCCGCGGCCATGGCTGGCGGCGCACCCAGCGGTGCCAAACCCAGGAGAAGGCGGTCAACAGCAGCGCGCCGGCCAGCACCGGCGCGAGCAGGAACGTCCAGGGCAGATTGCCTGAGACCACCAGCAGCGGATTGATGCCTGCCGGCGGGTGGAAGGTCCCGGTGACGTACATCGCCAGGATCGAAAGGCCGACGGCGGCGGCCGCTGCCCAGGCCTGCGGTCCGGTCAGCTTCAGCACCGCGAGGCCGACCAGGGCCGACACCACATGACCGCCGATCAGGGCGCGCGGCTGCGCCGGCGCCACGTCAGGCGATCCGATCACCAGCACGATCGAAGTGGCGAACGGAATCACCGCGAGCGGATAATGCGCGGCGAACGAAAGCCACTCCATGATGCCGATGGCAATCGCGCCGCCGAGGCCCGCGACCGCGCCGGCCAGAATGTTGCGGTGATCGTTGCGGGAGATCGCCCGATACGCCGCGCGCCGCCAATCCCGTTTCATCTGCGCTACCCAAAAGAAAAGGGCGGCAGATCGCTCTGCCGCCCCCTCGTCTTCGACAGGAAGATCTTACTTCAGGTTGGTCATCGCGGTCAGGTCAGCCGACAGCTTGACGATGCCGGCGGCGCCGCACCAGTTCGAACCGACGCCCGACGGATTGATCGGGGTGACGAAGGTACCGCTCGAGACGGTGAGATTGCCGCGGGCGCTGAAGTCGCTGGTGAAGGCGTTGCAATCACCCTTCGACAGGTCGGTGTCGGAGTAACGGAAGTCCAGCGTGAACACCTTGTAGGTGAAGCCGATGCCGATATTCCAGGTGTTGTAGTCGGCATAGTTGATGCCGTTCGGGAAGATCGCGGTGCCATAGAACGAGTCCGAGGTGCCCAGCCACTGGCGGCCGAATTCACCCGACACATACATGCCGATGCCGCTGGCGCCGAACCAGGTGCTCGGCGCAATCGCCTTGCCGACGATCGAAGCGTAGGTGCCTTCGGCGCCGCTGTTGAGGAAGCTCGGCGTATAATAGGCGTTGCCGCCCAGCGAGAAGTTGTCGTTGAAGGTGTAGTTCACCTTGCCATAGACCTCGAAGAAGCTGAGGTCCTTCTTGATGACGTTGGTGTTGAGCAGAGCGTTCTGCTGACATTCGAGGCTGAGCGGATTGCCCGCGAAATCGGTCGTAACGCCGCCACCGTAGTGGCAGGTGCCGCCCGGATACATGTAGCCCCAGGCGCCGACGTCGACGGCGAAAGCGCCAAACGTCGCGCGGACACCGCCGTAGGCGTCAACTTCAGCCGCGGCACGGTTGGGGAAGGAGATGCTCGCGGCACCCAGGCCGACATAGAGCTGGAGGTCCTTGGTGACGTTGTAGCGGGGCTCGAAATAGGCGTTGACCGAGGGCTTGTGATTGGACTGGGTGATGCCGCGGAAGATGTAGTCGTTGGTGATCCCGGCGCCGAAGGCAATATCCCAGGGATCGAACGCGACCGGCGGCGGCGCCTTGAGGGCCTTCATCCGCAGATCCGCGGCGAGAGCCGAACCGGACACCATTGCCAGCGCCGTTGCTAACAAAGCCACTTTCTTCATATCGATCCCCATCACCCTTCTTGACAGTCCAGCTCCGGCGCCCCCCGGGCAAGCGATAACCGACTGCGGCCAAATGTCTTAACGTGGTCACAGAGTGGGCCGCGGCGTCATGGTCGTGAAGCAAAAAAGTCAAGCACGTGCCGCCTTTTTAGGCGTTTGGGACGTTTCCAGAAATGTTCTGGGCGTGTGTTGCATTCTCACAACAATTTCAGGGCTCCCGGCTTGCCCGGCAGCGTTCGGAATCGAAAAAGGCGGCACCGGTGACACACCGGAGAGCGGCTCTTACGAATCAGTCCTTTCGGTAGTCACAACGAAAAAGCCGCAGCGGGTGGGACGCTGCGGCCTCTCGAAATGTCCGGTCTCAGCGAACGAGCTAGTGCTGATCGCCGCCGCCGTTGGAGGAGCCCGATCCCCATGACGGATTGGACGGCTCCGGAGAAGCCCAGCTCGGCGCAGGCGCCGGTTCGGGCTCCGTCATCGCCGGCTGCGGCTGGGGAGCGGCGGGCTTGGCAGCCGCCTTCCTTTTCTTGGCCGGGCTCTTCTTTGCGGTCTTTTTCGGTGCGGCGGCCTTTGACTTCTTGGCCGCCGTCTTGGCGGATTTCTTCGCCGACTTCTTGGCGCCCTTCTTCGCTGTTTTCTTGGCAGCCTTCTTCGCCGACTTCTTGGCGGACTTCTTCTTCGCCGCTACGGCCTTCTTGGCCTTCTTAGCCTTCTTCGCCTTCTTACTCTTCTTCGCCATCGTGGTCCTCCTGTTGCGCCTGTCCATGTCGAGCGCTTCGATAGTCCGCAGGCTAGACCGGGGCGACACTTCTTCGAAGTGCCCTCCCGCTCCATCCTTGTCTGGGCATGATCCCGGGCGAGACGCTTAGCGCGCCTGTCCCGACGAAAACCGGATGCCGATCCGCTGTCGACGCGCGGAGCAGGCCTTCCGGATCATGCCCAAGGGCCGATCGATCAATTCAATCCTGGCCTGGGACCTCCCGTCGCCCAATCGAGAAGCTCAATCGTGTGCACCACAGGAACTGACGTACCGCCGGCAATTTGCACCATGCATCCAATATTGCCCGCAGCGATCATGTCCGGTTTGACTGTCGCAATGTTGGCGACCTTTCGATCGCGCAACCTGCTCGCAATGTCGGGCTGGAGAATGTTGTAGGTCCCCGCCGAACCGCAACACAAATGGCTCTCAGGTACATCTTTCACCACGAATCCATTCTTGGAAAGCAATTCTTTCGGAAGGGCTGTGATTTTCTGTCCATGCTGCAGCGAACAGGCCGAGTGATAGGCCACCGTTACGTCGCCTTTCTGGCTCGATGGCGTGAGCGCGATGCCGGCGAGATACTCGGTGATATCCTTTGCCAGCGCAGAGATTTGCGCTGCAGGGCTAGCGAAATCGCGATCCTCGCGCAGCATGAAACCATAGTCCTTGATGACCGTGCCGCAGCCCGACGCCGTGATCAGGATGGCGTCGAGGCCGCCTTGTTCCGCTTCCGTTTTCCACACCTTGATGTTGGCGCGAGCCCGCGCCAGCGCGTCGCCGTCCTGCCCGAGGTGATGGGTGAGCGCGCCGCAGCATTGCTCGTCCCTGACCAGGACCACCTCGATGCCGTGGCGCGTCAGGAGATTGATGGCGGCCTGGTTGATGCGCGGCGCCAGCACCTGCTGGGCACAGCCCTGCAATAGGGCGACCCGCCCGCGCTTCTCGCCCTGGGCCGGAAACACGCTGCCGCCCGAGGGGCCCGGCGGCGGAAGGCGTTTCGGCGCGAGCGCCAGCATCGCCTTGATTCGCCGCATCAGGCCGGGGGTCGCGGCCGCCTTCGCCGGCAGCAGGGCCGCGAACGGGCGGGCGAGCCGCGCCATGATCATGCTGGCGCGAAACAGCTCTGGCCGAGGCAGCACGAGCGCCAGCACCGCGCGCAAGGCCCGCTCGGCGAGCGGCCGCGAATAGTCGCGCTCGATCCGGACCCGCGCCTGATCGACCAGGTGCATGTAATGCACGCCGGACGGACAGGTCGTCATGCAGGCGAGGCAGGAAAGGCAGCGGTCGATGTGCTTGACCACCTCCGCCGTCGGCGGGCGGTCCTTTTCCAGCATCTCCTTGATCAGGTAGATGCGCCCGCGCGGGCTATCGAGCTCGTCGCCGAGCAGGACGTAAGTCGGACAGGTCGCGGTGCAGAAGCCGCAATGCACGCAGGCGCGCAGGATCTTGTCGGCTTCGGAGATATCGGGATCGGCGAGCTGGGCCAGTGAGAATTCGGTTTTCATGACGCTGATACCCTCACCATCCGGCCGCGGTTGAGGATGATCTTCGGATCGAAGCTGTGGCGCACGCGCTCGCTCAGCGCGGCGATGCCGCCGGATTGCGGATGGAAGACGTCGACATTTTGCCTGATCTCTTCGGACGCGCGGATCAGCGACGCGTGGCCGCTGGCTGCCTCGACGCGCTGACGCACCATCGCGGTTAGCGCGTCCGGCTTGGGCGGCAACGCCGCCCAGATCAGGCCGCCGCCCCAATCATAGATCACGTCGCCGCCGGTCTCGCGCGCCACCGCCTGCCCGAGCGCGCCGCCGGATGCCGGCGGACAGACGATCCGCCACACCGGCCAGGCGCCGAGCGCGCCGCTTGCGGCGAACGGTTCGACGTCGCGGATCGCGCTCCAGAGCGTTGCCGAGGCGGCGTCCTCAAGCATTTCCACCGACCCGAACGGCGCAAGCGTTTTGCCCAGCGAAGTGGCGCGATCCGCGACCGAAGCTGCGATGCCCTCAAGCCGCAACAGCGTGACCGCCCGCCCCTGAGAGGCAAAATCCGCAAGCGCGCCGGTCGCAGGGCGGAACGCCGAATTCGGCAGGTGCGCTGCGCCCGAGACGTCAAACGGCGAGCCGAGTGCTGTGGTCATCGCCCGGTTCGCGACCACATCGTCGAGGCCTGCGAGCACCAGCGTGCGCTCGCTCTCAGGCTTCGGCATCACCTTCAGCGTGACTTCGGTCATGACAGCCAGCGTGCCCCACGAGCCCGCCAGGAGCTTGCAGAGATCGTAGCCGGTGACGTTCTTCACCACCCGTCCGCCGGTCTTGAAGCTGTCGCCGAAGCCGGACACCGCATGCGCGCCCAGCAGGTGATCGCGGGCGCCGCCGGCCTTGATGCGGCGCGGACCGGCGAGACCTGAGCCGATCATGCCGCCGACCGTGCCGTTGCCGGATATGCCTGTCAGTGCCGACGTATCGATCGGCTCGAAGGCGAATTGCTGGTTCTTGGAATCGATCAGCGACTGCACGTCGGCGAGCGGGGCACCGGCCTGCACCGTGATGATCAGCTCGTTCGGCTCATAGGCGCTGACGGCGTTCAGCGCCGACACATCGAGCACGGCATTGGTCGCCATCGGCTGGCCGATGCCACGCTTGGTGCCATGGCCGACGATCTCAAGCGGCTGCTCGCCGGCGATCGCCGCCCGCACGACCTCCTCGACGTCCTTGGCGTCACGTACTTTTAGCGTGTCCACGGCGCACCTGATTTGCACGCGCTGAAACGCGGTCTTCGTATCTCGCTCGTCAGCGCCCGGAGGGCGTGAGAGTCCCCTTCACGTCTGAGACCGACTTCGGAGTCCGTCGCTAGAGCATGATGAATTTTGGTTAGATCGGTCTGGCCGCGCTTTACCTCTCCCGCTTGCGGGGGAGGTCGGCGCGAAGCGCCGGGTGGGGGTTCTCTCCACTCCGGCAGTGTCGCCCGCGGAGACACCCCCACCCCGACCCTCCCCCGCAAGCGGGAGAGGGAGCGCACCCTATCCGTGGTCGCAATCAACTCCAATTTCATCATGCTTTTAAAATCTCGGAATGTCCGGAAACGCCAATTTGCCGGCGTGCACGTGCATGCGGCCGAGTTCGGCGCAGCGATGCAGCGTCGGAAACACTTTTCCGGGGTTGAGCAGGCCCTGCGCGTCGAAAGCGCATTTCAGGCGCTGCTGCTGGTTGAGGTCCACTTCCGAAAACATCTCGCCCATCAAATCGCGCTTCTCGATGCCGACGCCATGCTCGCCGGTCAGCACGCCGCCGAATTCGACGCAGGCCCGCAGGATGTCGGCGCCGAAGGCTTCCGCCCGCTCGATCTCGCCGGGCTTGTTGGCGTCGTAGAGGATCAAGGGGTGCAGATTGCCGTCGCCGGCGTGAAACACATTGGCGACGCGCAGATCGTATTTCGCCGAGAGGTCGCGGATGCACGCGAGTGCCTTCGGCAGCGCGCCGCGCGGAATCGTACCGTCCATGCAGAGATAGTCAGGCGATATCCGCCCCACCGCCGGAAACGCCGCCTTGCGGCCAGCCCAGAACAGGTTGCGCTCGGCCTCCGACGTCGAAATCTGGCAACTCGTCGAGCCGCAGCCTTGCGCGATCGCCTCGACCCGCTTGATCAATTCGTCGACCTCGACGCTCGGACCGTCGAGCTCGATGATCAGAAGCGCATCGACATCGAGCGGATAGCCGGCGTGAACAAAAGCCTCGGCGGCGTGGATCGCCGGCTTGTCCATCATCTCCATGCCGCCGGGAATGATGCCGGCGCCGATGATCCGTGCCACGCATTCGCCGGCCGCCTCGACCTCGGCGAAGCCGACCATCAGGGCGCGGGCCGTCTCCGGCTTCTGCAGGATTCGCACCGTGATCTCGGTGATGACGCCGAGCAGGCCCTCCGAGCCGGTGATGATGCCCATCAAATCGTAGCCGGAATTTTCGGCGGCCTTGCCGCCGATGCGCAGGATCTCGCCGGACATCAGCACGATCTCGCAGCCCAGCACGTTGTTGGTGGTCATGCCGTATTTCAGGCAATGCACGCCGCCGGAATTCTCCGCGACATTGCCGCCGATCGAGCAGGCGATCTGCGAGGAGGGATCGGGCGCGTAATAGAAACCGGCATGCGCCACCGCCTGGCTGATGGCGAGATTGGTGACGCCGGGTTCGGTGACCACCACGCGGTTGTCGAAATCGATCTCGCGGATGCGCTTGAACTTGCCCAAGCCCAGCAGCACGCCGTCCACGAGCGGCAGCGCGCCGCCTGACAGTGACGTGCCGGAGCCGCGCGGTACCACCTTGATGCCGTGTTCGAAGCAGTATTTGAGAACTCTGGATACCTGCTCCGTGGTATCGGGCAGCACCACGACCATCGGCGGCTGCCGGTAGGCGGTGAGACCATCGGACTCATAGGCCAGCATCTCGGCCGCACTGTCGATCACGCCCTCGCCCGGCACGATCGTGCGAAGAGCGGTAACGATGGCCTCCCGGCGTTCCAGAACCGCCTGATCGGAAGCCGGCATCATGATGGCCATGCGAATCCTCCAGGCCCGGCGAATAACGATTTGTGGTGGTAAATCAAGCACGTCTGCCAAGGTTTGGGTAGGCTATCCGAAGGTCGGATTGCCATGCTTCAGACGATCAGTTCTCTCTGGGACAAGTCGGCAATGGTGAAACCTGTCAAAGTTTCGTGGCTTGTCCAATCCAAGCGGGCCTGCCACAAGAAATCTGCCTCTCTGGGAAGAAACAAAGAGCACCACATGAAAATATCGACTTTGAGCGCGCTGGTCGTCGTTACCTCATTGGCCGCGTCATCGGGCGCGCTGGCGCAGGACGTCGCCGCCGGCAAAACCTCGTTCAACAAATGCCTGGCCTGCCACGCGATCGGCGAGGGTGCCAAGAACAAGGTCGGTCCGGTGCTGAACGGGCTCGACGGCCGCAAGTCCGGCACCATCGAGGGCTATTCCTATTCGGAAGCCAACAAGAATTCCGGCATCACCTGGGGCAAGGATGTGTTCCTCGAATACATCAAGGACCCCAGGGCGAAGATTCCCGGCACCAAGATGATCTTCGCCGGCATCAAGAACGAGAAAGAGGCGAACGACCTCTGGGCCTATATCTCCTCGTTCGACAAGGACGGGAAGCAGAAGTGAGAGCTGCTTTTCTCCACCGTCCCCTGGAGGGGTCCGAGACGAGCGAAGCTCGCTCGTGGGTCGCCGCGTAGCGGCGGGGTGGGGTGAAGGTCTCTCCCCACCCCACAGTACCCGAGTGGAGAGATCACCCCACCCCGTCTCAGATTTCGCTGCGCTCCATGTGAGCCGACCCTCCCCCTCCAGGGGAGGGTGAAAGATGCTGCCCTGCTCGAGAGAGCTCCAGCACTCGCCGCGTCAAGCCAGCGTGTGCACGATCACCGGTCCGGCCGTCGCGGTGGCCGGCCCGGTCAGCAGCGGCGCCAGGTCGTGTTCGATCCACGCCAGCGCGCGCTTGTTGGATTCCTCGGCGGCCGCATAGTTGTTGAACAGGCTGATCGCGATCACCGTATCGTCGGGTGCGTAGACCACATAGTAGCCCATGAAGCCCTCGACGCCGCTGATGACGGGAATCGCGCCCTCCTTGATTCTGCGTGTCAGCTCTTCGGCCTTGCCGGGCTTGGCCTTGCCCTGACGAATGGCGGCGTACATGGGGCTCTCCCTCGAACGTAAGCTGCCCGATATCGCAACTCTTAAGCCTCATCCCTCGCGGGACGAGCAGCGGAATCCCGCGCGCGTTGATCGTATCTCATCCAATGCCGTCAGGCCACGCGCACGCTCAACGCGCCGCTACGGTCGCCACACTCGGCGGCAATGCGCCGATCATCGCCTCGATTTCGGCGACGACGAGATCGGGAACCGCATTCTGAATCATGTGACCGACGCCCGGCAGCACGATCAGTTTCGCGTTCTGGGCTGCCGCCGCGAACGGCCGTGAGTGGATGTTGGTCGACACCGTCTTGTCGGCGTCGCCGGTGATGATGGTGACGGGCGCCTTGATCTCGCCGTAGCGCGGCGCCTGCTCAGCGACCGCCGCTTTCAGCGTTACCAGATCGCGCGCATTGGCAATGAATTCGCGCGGCCGCAGCAACAGCGGCGTGGCGGTGTTTCTGACAAAGCCGTCCGGCATGGTCTGCGGCAGGAACACGCCCCGCGCGCCCGAATCCGCCAGCAGCATTCCGAGCGGCAGCGTGATGGTGTAGGCGAACAGCGGGCCGACTACCGGCGTGGCGATCAGCCTGTTGTAGCGCCCGACGCCACCGGGCCAGGGATAGGCCACCGGCGCGAGCATCACCAAACCGGCGACAGAATGCGGGTAGTCCAGCGCGATACGCGCCCCCAAAGCGCCGGCCCAGGAATGAACCACGAAGATCGCCTGGCCGACGCCGAGCTTGGTCAGCGCCTCCTCGATCATGCGGGCCTGAATTTCGGGCGTGGAGTCCTGAAGGCGGGCGCGGGTGCTCCAGCCATGCCCGGGACGGTCGATCAGGATCACGCGGTGGTTTCCGGCAAGCCGCTCCCCGACCGGCTGCCGCATCACTTCCAGATTGGAACTGGCGCCGTGCAGCATTACGATCGGCGGACCAGCCGCATCGCGCGGGCCGATATCGAGGATATGCAGGGCTCCGCCCGCCACCTCGACCATCCGGCCCTGGGCCGGATGGGCCCGTTCGCTGAGAAAAACGCCGGCTTGCGTGGCCAGCGCCAGCACCGCCAGCGCCGCCACTAAAATCACCACCACCATCAAGAGTTTCCGGCTGATTTTCTGCACCAGCGAGCTACGGCCCGGATCGGCGCGGGTTTCGGAAGCTGTCCACAGAGGGCAGAACCTGTGGATAGCGGGGTCATACTGACGTCATCAGCAAATTTGTACAGTGACGTTGCCACTTTTGCCATGTGTGCGCGTGCCTGATTGGGGGGTAGCCA
The DNA here is from genome assembly GCF_018398875.1 of Bradyrhizobium sp. sGM-13. Lineage (GTDB taxonomy): Bacteria > Pseudomonadota > Alphaproteobacteria > Rhizobiales > Xanthobacteraceae > Bradyrhizobium. The sequence continues at coordinate 235,712 of NZ_JAGWDK010000011.1, forward strand.
GGCGCTTGCACTGTACCCAACATCCACAGGAACAGGGCCGCTCACTACAAATTGTTCCAGCGTATCATCGGAGGACTACCCATGATTTCCGACGCAAGCGAAGCCGCCATCGACCAGATCGTAGCGAGTTGCAATGGCGACATCCGCGGCGCACTCAAGGCGCTGCTGCGGGTCAACGAGCAGCTTGAGACTGAGTTGGCGCAAATCTACGCGGCGGTAGGCCTCGACGGTCTGGCCCGCGGCAGCAACGCCGTACACTAAGTCTCGTGAGAGGTCCTGTGAGCCGACGCGTTTTCCAAGACGCAAAAGGGCTCAATAGCACTCTGGTTGGTGCTCGTTTTCCGGCGTCTCTGCGGGCGGCTCGTCGACCGCCAGCTAGCAGCAGTTGGCGCACGCGGCGCGACGTGTCATGCTTGGTGCAATCGCCGCGAAAGTTCAGATATCGCGGCCTTCGACCTTTTCGGTCAGCGTCTTGACCAGTTCCGGCACCTTCTCGAGATGCGGGTTGACGGCCAGCGCCTTGCGGAAGGCTTCCAGCGCACGCTTTTCGTCGCCGATCTCCTGCATGATCATGCCGAGCCCGGCCAGCGCGCCGAAATGCCGAGGCTCGCGGATCAGCACCTGCCGAATGTCCTCAAGCGAACGGGTGTAGTCGTTCTTCAGGTAATACAGCGTGGCGCGACGATTCCATGCCTCGACGTAGTCGGGACGCAGCTTGACGAGAGAATCCAGCAGTTTTAGCGCGACGTCGACCTTCTGTGCATCCATCGCGGCCTTGGCGCGCAGCATCAACAGCGCAGCCGTGTCGCTCGGCGTCTGCATCCACTGCGCCCAGATCCGCGCCTCGACGTGTTTGGCGCTGGCTTCATCGGGGGCAGCTTTCAGGGCGCCGAACAGGAAATCCAGCCCGCGGGTGCGATCCGCATCAACCTTCGGAAGCTTGCTCGGCGCTTCCGGCAACTTCTTCTCGGATTTCGGTGGAGGAATGACCCTGGGGTCGTTCTGGGCAAACGTAGCGGCCGGCACGGCCGTCAAGGCAGCGGCAAGGACTACGATCCGGTAATTACGCGCGCCTGGGAATCTCAAAACCATGGAGCAAGTCTAGACGCGCAAAATCGCGCCGCAAAGCAGCAGATCGTCAAAGACCCGTGAAGCGAAGGAAAAAGCCGGCTGAGCCGCCAGGATTAACCCTGGCGGGCCTTGAAGCGGCGCTGCACCTTGTTGATCACGTAGACCCGGCCCTTGCGGCGGACCAGACGGTTGTTGCGGTGGCGACCGCGCAGCGATTTCAAGGAGTTACGGACCTTCATGGGACAATCCTGATGCTTTGAAAGGCCGTGTTGGAGGCCCGAACCTGAGCTACCCGAAAGTGGCAAAATGGGATTAATCCCGAAAAGCGGCCAACCGCCCGGGACGGGGCGGTTTCTAAGCAGCGCGAGCTCGGATGTCAATCCAGATGCGCCGTCTCAAGGCAGGCCCTCGGAAAATAGCCGTCATTCCGGGGCGATGCGCAGCATCGAACCCGGAATCTCGAGATTTCCGGGTCTGGTCCTTCGGACCATCCCGGAATGACGGTGTAGGGGCGGCCCAATCTGAATCAGTGGCAGAACAGGTCGCGCGGGAACTCGACCAGGGCCTCGCCGGTCGCGACCTTTTCGCCCGTCTGGTTCTTCACCACGACGTCGATCAACACCCAGCGGGATTTTTCAGTGACCTGCTTGGCCTTGATGATTCCGCTGGGCTGGATGGTGTCGCCCGGCCGGACCGGCTTGACCCATCGCGTCTCAAGCCGGCGGTGGATCGCGCCTGCAGGATAGGCCCAGTCGGTGATCATCCGCGAGATCAGACCAAAATTGTTCATGCCGTGCATGATGATGCCGCCGAAATTGGTCTTGCCGAAACTGCCCTTCATGTACTCGTCGTCGAGATGCAGCGGGTTGTAGTCCAGCGAGGCGTCGCAAAACAGTCGGATGGAGTCACGGCTCACCGCGAAGGCGGGACCGTCGATGGCATCGCCGGCTCTGAGCTTTTCGAACGTCGTGGTCATCGCAACCTCCCCGCTCACATCGGCCGAATCGTCCAGCCACGGCCGGAACAGATTACGTCGCCCTTCTGATTAAAGAAGACGTTGTCGTGCACCACGAACAGCCGCTCACGCTTGATGAACTTGTCGAGCGCGCGGGCCTGCAAGGTGATGACGTCGTTGGGCCTGGCCGGAATGTTATAGCTCCAGGACTGCCCGGCATTGACGGTGCCCGGCGAGCGCATCCAGTCATCCGCCGGAGTGCAGGAGAACATCAGGAGGATGTGGATCGAGGGCGGCGCGATCAGCCCGCCATAGCGCGTGGTCTTCGCATAGGCCTCGTCGAAATAGATCGGATGAGTTTCGCCGACCGATTTGCAGTACAGCTCGATCGCCTCTTTGGTCAGCGTGTAGGGGATGGTCTTGCGCGGCTCGCCGGGAACGATGTCGTCCCAGACCTTTCGTAAATTGGCGTCTTTCCAGAAATCGGTCTCGAAGGCCTGCGTTTGGGCCATGCCGCGCTCCCTTATTTTCCGTCTTTTGTTTCTGCCGCCTTGCGGAATTCGTTATATAGTATAATCAATTTTCCAGACCCAAAAATCAAGCCGGCGGGAAACTCAGGATGACCAAGCTCAAGCTGCCCGATATCGAGAAAGTCGTCGCGATCGACATCCACACCCATGCGGAAGAGCCCTGCGGGTTGCATGGCGACGACGGCTATGACGATTTTCAGGAGCGCATGGCCGAATACTTCAAATCGCCGCACAAGCATCCGCCAACCGTGCCGGAGACCGCGGCCTATTACCGCTCGAAGAACATCGCGGCCGTGATCTTCCCGGTCGATGCCGAGCGCGAGACCGGCTTTCGCCGCTACAACAATTACGAGATGCTGGAAGTCGCCTCCGACCATCTCGACGTTTTGATCCCGTTCGTCTCGATCGATCCGCACAAGGGCAAGTTAGGGGTGCGCGAGGCGCGCAAGCTGATCGAGGAATACGGCGTCCGCGGCTTCAAATTCCATCCGACCATGCAGGGCTTTTACGCCAACGACCGCATGGCTTATCCACTTTACGAAGCGATCAACGACGGCGGCGCGATCGCATTGTTTCACACCGGGCAGACCGGGGTAGGTTCCGGCATGCCCGGCGGCATGGGGATGCGCTTAAAATATTCCAACCCGATGTACATGGACGATGTCGCGGCTGACTTCCCCGACCTCAAGATCATTCTCGCGCACCCCTCCTTCCCGTGGCAGGAAGAGGCGCTGTCGGTCGCGACCCACAAGCCGAACGTCTATATCGACCTCTCCGGCTGGTCGCCGAAATATTTTCCGCCGATTCTGGTGCGCTACATCAACTCGATTTTGCAGGACAAGATGCTGTTCGGCTCGGACTGGCCAGTGATCACGCCAGACCGCTGGCTGGCGGATTTCGCCAAGCTCGAGATCCGCGAGGAGATCAGGCCCAAGGTGATGAAAGCCAACGCAAGGAAGATTTTGGGTATATAGTACGATGTCCCATGCAAGCGGACTATTGAGCACGAGGATGGTCCGTGGTGAAGCTCGCCAAAATCGCCTTCGCCGCCGCGCTCCTGATTGGAAGCGCGGCCAATTGCTTTGCGGCTGACAAGTCCCCGATCGTCGTTGAAATCGAAAGCCCGCTTGCCAGCCCACACCCGCTTCAGGGTTATCTAAGGCAAACCACTGACGCTGGCCCTTCCCCGGCCGTCATCCTGCTGCACAGTTGCAACGGTAACTGGCAGCGGACCGACGAGCGCTGGGGAAAGCGGATCACGGAGTGGGGCTACGTGACTCTCACGGTAGATAGCTTGGGTCCGCGCGGCATCGATAGCTGCCACCGGGCCCTGAAGTTTCTGGTACGGCTTCCATCGGTTGATCCCGCCCGCGTCGCGGTGCTGGGTTTCGCGCGCGGTGGCGCGACGGCACTCAGGGCGGTCGAACATGGCCCCTTCGAAAAGACATCGCCGAACAAATTCGGGGCCGCTATCGCGTTCTATCCACCTTGCAGCAGCTTCAAAGGCTATATGACAGCGCCGACGCTTATCCTGATCGGCGAACTCGACGACTGGACGCCCGCCGAGGAGTGCCGCAATATGGTGGACGGCCAGGACGCTTGGGGGATTTCACGGCAGGAGCGCGGCGCCCCGGTCAAACTGATCGTCTATCCCGGCGCCTATCACGCTTTCGATGCGCCTGGTCCAAAGAATCCGATCGAGGGTCACCACCTCGAATTCAACCAGTCGGCGACGGATCAATCGTCCGAGGCGCTTCGCGAGTTTCTCGGCGCGACCATCGGCGCGAAAGAGCAGTTACCATGACCATCAAAGCCGTTGTCTTCGACGCCTATGGCACGCTTTACGATGTCCAGTCGGTGGCTGACGTCACCGAGGACGCGTTTCCGGGCTATGGCGGGATCATCACGCAGGTCTGGCGCATCAAGCAACTCGAATACACCTGGCTGCGTTCGCTGATGGGACGCTATCAGGATTTCTCGGTCGCCACGCGCGACTCGCTGGCCTACACACTGCGCAGCCTCGGGCTGCAATATGACGACGATGCTTTCGCGCGCATCATCGAGAAGTATCTGCATCTCGATCTCTATCCGGATGCGCTTGCGGCGCTATCGGCGATGAAGGATCGCAAGCTCGCGATCCTGTCCAACGGCAGCCCCGGCATGCTGGGCGCGCTGGTGAAGAACAGCGGGCTCGAGCAGGTGCTCGATGCCACCATCAGCGTCGACGCGAAGAAGATCTTCAAGCCCAGCCCCGAAGTCTATGCGCTGATCGAGGAGGTGCTGCACGTGCCGCCCGCCGAGGTGCTGTTCATCTCCTCCAACCCGTGGGACGCCTGCGGCGCCAAGGCGTTCGGGCTCCACGTCGCCTGGATCGAGCGGGTGACGCCGGAAGCGATGGCGCTGGCCTGCCTCGAAAGCGAGACGCTGCCGCCCTTGACGATGTTCAAGATATTGCGCACCCAGATGGATGAGCTGGGATTTGAGCCCGATCATCGCATCCACAGCCTCTCCGAACTGCCCGCACTGGTGTCTGCCCAAAGGTCCTGAACAAGATGAGTCTACAATCCGTGCGCGCCTTCTTTGCAGAAAGGGCGCCCGAAATCCCCGTGATCGAATCCGAGATGAGTTCTGCGACCGTCGCGCTGGCGGCGGAGGCTTACGGCGTCGAGCCGGCGCGGATTGCGAAGACGCTGAGCCTGCGGATCGGCGACCGCGTCATCCTGATCGTCGCGGCCGGCACGTCGCGAATGGACAACAAGAAGGTGAAGGCGCTGTTCGGGGGAAAACCGAAAATGCTCGGCCTCGAGGAGGTCGCCGAGATCACCGGGCACGAGGTCGGCGGCGTCTGTCCGTTCGGACTGAAGACGCCGCTGCCGGTCTATTGCGACGTGTCGCTGAAGGCGTTCGACATCGTGGTGCCCGCCGCGGGCTCAACCCACAGCGCGGTGAAGATTACGCCTGCGCGCATGGCCGAACTGACGTCGGCCGAATGGGTCGACGTCTGCGAACTCAGGCCTGCGTCGGAAGCGGCTGCCTAATCGTATTCAAAGAACGGCCTCGGCTGCACCGCCTGCGGCTGTACCGGTTGCGGCGCACGTGAACGCGGCACCGTCTGTTGCGGCACTCCGCGCGGAGGCGGCGTCGGCTGCGCGTTGGCCTGCGATTCGAATACGGCGCGGCAACCGGTGGAGAGCTGCGGCGTGTTGTACCGCAAACATGCCACGATCCGGTTGACGTCCGGAATCTGGTCGCCGCAGAGCCGCCAGACGTCGGGCGTGCAGGCCATCTGCTGTTCCCAGGTTCCGCGATATTCCTGCGAGAAAGCGGGAACGGCAGTACCAGTTCCGCCGCCGATCGCGAGGGCGAGTGCAAGGACGATCCGCTGCGTTTGCATGGACAGGTCCCCTTCCTTTCAATTTTCACAGGCGCGGAAGCTCCGCGCGGCGACGGCACTAAGCCTGTCGAATGAATGCGGCCACGCGACGTTAGTGCGAACAAAAAAATGTGAAGCGGGTTCCCTACTCCACTTTGCCGATCTTCTTCACCGCCGCGACCAGCCGCGCGCTGTCTTCCGCAACGAATTTTGCAAATTCCGGCGCGTCCAGATAGGCGACCGGGCTGCCGGCGGTCTCATAGGTCTTGACCACCTCGGGCGCCTTCACGGCTTCCGCCATCGCTTCGCGCAGCCGCGTCATGATCGGGGCCGGCAATGCGCGTTGCGCAAACAGTCCCGCCCAGATGTAGAACTCGACATCCTTGTAACCGAGCTCCTTGAAGGTAGGCAGATCGGGAAAACTCTTGATGCGCTCGGCGCCCCAATTGGCGAGCACGCGCATTTTGCCGTCATCAACCTGCTGCTTCAGCGTGCCTGGCGCCGACGCCACCGCCTGCACGGTGCCGCTCAAGAGTGCGGTGAGCGCCGGCCCTGCGCCGCGGAACGGCACGTGCAGCAATTTGATGCCGGCGCTCGCGGCAAACATCTCCATCGCCACATGCAGCGTGCCGTAGGGACCGGACGAGCCGTAGGGAATTTGCCCGGGACGTTTCTTGGCATCGTCGACGAACTCCTGCAGCGTCTTCCACGGCGCGGATGCCGGCACCGCCAGCAGCGTCGGATCGGCGAGCACGCGCGCGATCGGTGCGAATTGCGAGACTTCATACGCCACCGGACGATCGAACAGACGGTCGGCTTCCGGCAGCACCGCAAGCGAAGACAGCGTCATCAATAGTGTGTGCCCGTCGGGCTCGGCTCGCGCCGCCGCTGCGTTGCCGACCGATCCACCACCGCCGCCGGCGCGGTTGTCGACGATCACAGGCTTGCCGAGGATCCGCTCCAGCGCCTGCGCGATCGGCCGCGCCGCGAGATCGGCCTGCCCGCCGGGCGGGAATGGGACGATCATGGTGATGTTGCGCGAGGGGTATGGCGCTTGCGCCAAGGCGGCGTTGGAGAGCACGGCTGGCGCGAGCGGCAATGCGGCGGCAGCTTTCAGAAGTTCGCGGCGGTTCATGGTGGTTTCTCCCCAGCGTTTGTTTTCGTTGTTGGAGACAGCCTAGCCTCAAATCGTAGGGTGGGCAAAGCGAAGCGTGCCCACCATTCATGCACAACGCCTGAAGTTGCTCGATACAAGCTCCTTTTGCCTGATCGTGGTGGGCACGCTTCGCTTTGCCCACCCTACGAAATTCACTTCCGCTTCTTCGCTTTCGAAAACTGCTTGGCCAGAAACTCCGCCAGCACTTCGACGCGCGCAGGCCTTGGGCCGCCGGGCGGCGTCACCAGGTGCACCGCGCCTTCGGGCTGGTGCCAGCCTTTCAGGATCACCTCCACCTCGCCGGACGCAATGGCGTCGCCGACGATGAAGTCCGGCAAATCGGCGATGCCGAGGCCGGCGATGACGGACGGCAACAGCGCCTCGCCATTGTTGACGCGGAGCTGGCCTGCGGGCCGCACGCTGGCCTGTTCGCCTGACGCATTGGTGTAGTGCCAGACGCCGGCTGTCGAGAGATAAGCGTAACCAAAACACCTGTGCTGGGCGAGATGCATGGGATGCGTCGGCCTGCCGTGGCGCTTGAGATAGGACGGCGCCGCGACCGTGTAGCGTGGCATCGCGCACAGCCGCCGCGCGATCAGCGACGAGTCCGGCAGGCGCGCGATGCGCAGGCCGGCATCGAAACCTTCGCCGATCAGATCCACCGTCGCGTCGCTCAGATGAAGATCAATCGAGACTTCCGGGAAGGCTGTGAGAAATGCCGGCAAGATCGGCGCAACGGCTTTCACGCCGAACGTCATCGGCACCGCGAGCCGCACCAGTCCGCGCGGCGCCATCGCTTGCGACAGGGCCTCGTTCTCCGCATCCTCGCCGTCGGCGAGCAGGCGCGTGGCGCGCTCGGCGAGCCTTTGCCCGGCATCGGTCAGCGCCAGCCGCCGCGAGGTGCGGTTGAACAGCCGCGCACCGAGCCGCTGCTCCAGCCGACTGACGGCCTTCGACACCGTGGCCTTGGACAGCGCCAGTTCGGTCGCGGCCGCCGCAAATGACCGTAATTCCACGACTTTTGCGAAAATCGCCAGCGCCTCGAAATCCGGGAGCTTGGACATTTTGGATCGCCTCCAAGGCTCATTTTCAGAAACAATGAGTTTCAACAGTTTCTATTTCTATACCACGGCGGGAGGCATATCCAATGGCCATCGGAATTCGAGCAACGGAGAAATCCAGTGACCAAGAAGCTCTCAGGCAAGGTAGCCCTCGTCACCGGCGGTTCGCGCGGCATCGGCGCGGCGTCTGCGCGCGCCCTCGCCGCCGATGGTGCCAATGTCGCCATCAGCTACGTCGCTTCTCCCGACAAGGCCGAGGCCGTCGTCGCCGAGCTGAAGGCCAAGGGCGTCAACGCCCGCGCTTACAAGGCCGATCAGGCATCCTCCGCCGACGTCGACCAACTGGTGAAGAACGTCGCGAAGGATTTCGGCCGGCTCGACATCCTCGTCAATAACGCCGGCGTCGCCGTCGGCGGCGCGGTCGATGATCCCAATGCCGACACTGCGGCATTGGCCCGGCAGCGCGCGTTGAACGTCGACGGGGTCATCACCGCGATCCGAGCGGCGGCGAAGCTGATGGGAGAAGGCGGCCGCATCGTCACGATCGGCTCCGGCATCGCGACCCGCGCCTCGTTCCCCGGGCTTGCCGATTACGCCGCCACCAAGGCTGCCGTCGTCGGCTACACCAAGGGCGCGGCGCGTGACCTCGGTCCCCGCGGCATCACCGTGAATGTGCTGCAGCCGGGATCGATCGACACCGACTTGAATCCGGACGACGACCGCGACTTCGCCGACCTCCAGCGCAAGCAGCACGCGCTGCAGCGCTTCGGCAAGCCGGAAGAGATCGCAGCCGGCGTGGTGTTCCTCGCGAGCCCTGAAGCCTCGTTCGTGACCGGCACAGTGCTCAATGTCGATGGCGGCTTCGGCGCTTAACTCAAATCCAGCGTGGCCGGGCGCATGCCGCCCGGCCACTTAATTCAAGAACTTTCAACGAAGGAATATCCCATGATCGAACTCAGACCATTTGCAAAACTCGCCAGCGCCGATCACGGCTGGCTGAAGGCAAAACATCACTTCTCATTCGGCAGCCACTACGATCCCGACAATATGGGCCACGGCGCGTTGCGAGTGTGGAACGATGACGAGATCGGGCCGAACACCGGCTTTCCCGCCCATCCCCACGCCAACATGGAAATCATCACCTATGTCCGCGAAGGCGCGATCACGCACCAGGACTCGCTCGGCAACAAGGGCCGGACTGAAGCCGGCGACGTGCAGGTGATGAGCGCCGGGAGCGGCATTCGTCACTCCGAGTACAATCTGGAGCCGAGCAAGACCAAGATCTTCCAGATCTGGATCGAGCCGACGACGAGGGGTGGCCAGCCGACCTGGGGCGCCAAACCGTTTCCGAAGTCGGATCGCTCCGGCAAGCTCGTCACCATCGCCAGCGGCATTGCCGGCGACAAGGATGCGCTGCCGATCCGCGCCGATGCGCGGGTGCTCGCCACCACGCTGAAGGCAGGCGAAAGCGCGGCTTACGAGTCGGCGAAGGCGCGTCACCTCTATCTCGTGCCGGCGGCCGGCAGCGTCGAAGTCAACGGCGTGCGCGTCAATGCCCGCGATGGCGCTGCGATCCGCGACGAGGCGAAGCTGACGATTACCGCGCTGGAAGATTCCGAACTGGTGCTGGTCGACGCGGCGTAGGGCCATTCACCGCTCGTCATGCCCGGGGCAAAAGCGCGAAGCGCGTCTTCGCGCTAGATGACCCGGGCATCCATCCTTCTTCGCGAGACTCCTTGCGAAGGCGATGGATTGCCGGGTCAAGCCCGGCAATGACGGCCCCAAGGACAACTCACATCAAACGCAAAGGACAATCACTATGGCGAAAGTACTCGTGCTATATTATTCCGCTTACGGTCACATCGAGGCGATGGCGAATGCCGTAGCCGAAGGCGCGCGCAAGGCCGGCGCCACCGTCGACATCAAGCGCGTGCCGGAACTCGTGCCTGAAGCGGTCGCCAAGGCCTCGCATTACAAGCTCGATCAGGCCGCGCCGATCGCAAACATCGAGGACCTCGCCAATTACGACGCGATCGTCATCGGCACCGGCACCCGCTTCGGCCGGATGGCGTCGCAGATGGCGAACTTCCTCGACCAGGCCGGTGGCCTCTGGGCCAAGGGCGCGCTGCACGGCAAGGTCGGCGGTGCCTTTACCGCGACGGCGACCCAGCATGGCGGGCAGGAAACCACGCTGTTCTCGATCATTACCAATCTCTTGCACTTCGGCATGACGGTCGTCGGCCTGAACTACGGCTTTGCCGGCCAGATGAAGCTCGACGAAGTCACCGGCGGCGCGCCCTATGGCGCCACCACGATCACCGGCGGCGACGGCAGCCGCCAGCCGAGCGAAAACGAACTCGCCGGCGCGCGCTATCAGGGGCGCGTGATCGCGGAGACCGCGAACAAGCTGCATGGCTGAAAGCGAAATGGGCGGCGTTCTCTCTTGCGAATGCCGCCCTATCGCAACTGGCATGCCGGCCGCTGCCGGCCATGGCGCAACGCATTGTGGTGCAAGAGCGCGCCTCGCGCGGAGCGCGGCGCTGCCCGGAATGCACGAAATCGTGAGGCATAGTTTCTAAACGCCTTATGAATTCGTGATAGGTCTTCGGCCTCCCGGTCGGCGCGCAAAGGTTCTAGCATGAGCAACAATTCGCAAGTCCGGTGGCCGGAATTGCCGACCGCGGCGTGGCGTGACACCTATGCGACGCTCCATCTTTGGACCCAGATCGTCGGCAAGATCCGCCTCGCTAAATCGCCATGGCTCAATCATTCCTGGCACGTGGCGCTTTATGTCACGCCGCGAGGATTGACGACATCGCCAGTGCCCGACGGCGCACGAACGTTCCAGATCGACTTCGATTTCATTGACCACACGCTGCGCATCTCGACCAGCGACGGCTCGCTAGAGCAATTTGCGCTAGCAGGACATTCGGTCGCCGGATTCTATGCCGCCACGATGGCAGCGCTTGCCGAACTCGGCATTGCCGTTGCCATCGACGAGATGCCGAACGAACTGCCCGATCCGATCAAATTCTCCGGGGACACCGTGCACGCCGCCTACGATCCAGATGCTGTCGGGTGCTTCCTGCAAATTCTCGTCAACTGCGACCGCATCTTCAAGCAATTCCGCACCGGCTTCCTCGGCAAGGCCAGCCCGGTGCACTTCTTCTGGGGCAGTTTCGATCTCGCGGTGACGCGCTTCTCAGGCCGCCGCGCGCCACGCCATCCCGGCGGCGTGCCACATTTGCCCGACGCTGTTGCCCATGAAGCCTATTCACACGAAGTCAGCAGCGCAGGGTTTTGGCCGGGCGGTGGCGCTATCGATTATCCTGCCTTCTATTCCTATTCCTATCCCGAGCCGCCGGGTTTTCGCGCGGCGAAAGTGCAACCGGATGCGGCATTCTTCAGCGAAGCGCTCAGCGAATTCATCCTGCCATACGACGCTGTCCAGACGGCTGCCGATCCCGACAAGGCGCTGCTCGATTTCCTGCACAGCACCTATGAGGCCGCGGCAATCGCGGCAAATTGGGATCGCGACGCGTTGGAATGCGATTCCGGGCAGCCCGGCGTGGTGAGGCAGGTTTGAAGCTGCTGTGCAGGGTGGCAAGGCCAACGGGTCGCGCGAAGGCGAGCCCAGCGACGAGCGCAAGGGCGCTCGCGGAGTGATGACAGGCTCCGCGTGCCCACCATCACGCGCGTGCAATGTCGAAAATGGTGGGCCCGCCTGCGGCTTTGCCTATCCTACGAACTGCCACTAATGACGCAGTTGCGGCTTCATAATGGTCTGGCGAACTTCGGCGCCGCAATCGGCGCATTCATAGGTGAAGTCAATCTTTGCCTGGTTCCAATGCGGTTCGACGTCGCGCACATACATTGGAAGCCCGACACAGCTCGGACAAAGGACGAAACCTGGCTCAATGCCATCATGATGAATATAGGCTGGCATGTTGGCTCTCCCCACGGCAGCAATTCACGAAGTAGCCCATCACCCGAAGCGCAGCATACGCGCGTGCGGCTAAGCCGATCATCAACTCTCGCGAACACACGATGAACGGCTGCATAATCCTGGCACGTGTTGCAGATTTGCACGGCAGTTCCCGTGCGGCAACAATGTGTCAGCTCATATCGCGCGACGGTGGCTTGCCGAGCGGGCGTCGATGAGCCGGCTCATGAGCCGATCTTCGATGCCTTGTAGGGCTGCGGCTCGAGGCCGAACGCAGCCAGCACGCCGCCGATCGCCACCATGACGGGATGCATGGCAATGGTCCACTCACGCTCGGTGAAGACCGCGTGCACGGCATAGCCGAGCGAAAGCGGCAGAGCAGCCAGCAGTTTGGCCGTCAGCTTCGCCCGCAACCAGAACGTTGGCGTCGCCTTGCGCTGGACGTGATAATTGATGGCCCCGATCCGCAGACCCCGCATCGCCAGCCATTTCAGGCTGGTCCGGCTTTGCGGCACGGTCTCGCTGATCGCGACTTCGGCCACCCAATGAAACTGCAAGCCGAGCCTTTTACAGCGATAGAAGAAATCGGTGTCTCCGCCGCCGAGAAAATTGAAGCGGAGGTCGAATGCCGGCATGCCCAATCGATCAAACACCGCGCGCCGGATCAGGCAATTACCGCAGCCATAGATCACCGGCACTGGACCTGAGGCGTCGTAGGCCGGTGCAAAAGCGGGATGGCGCCGCAGCCCACGCTTCCGTTCGTCATCGAATTCAGGGAAGACCGGCCCGCCGACGATGTCGGCGCCAGTCGCCTCCGCAGTCCCGACCATCTGCTCCAGCCAGTCCGGCGAAGCGATGTCGTCATCGTCGATCATCAAAAAGCTGGTGGCCAGCGGGAACATCTGCAGCGCCGTCTCGAAAGCGGCATTGATCGCATAGCAATTTCCCTGCCGCGGCTCGATCACGCACAGGCCTGCGAATTTCCCCGACGCGAGGTATTCGGCGGCAACCGGCACGCTCTCGCTCCTCGATGCATCGTTCTCCACCATCACGACGGCGAAGCGGCGGCTGGTGCGCTGAACGGCAAGCGACTGCAGCGTCCGGCGCAGGTATTCGGGACGGCGAAAACAGGGGATACAAACCACCGTTTCGGTTCCTGGATCGAGTGTCGGTGAAGCCGCCACCAGCGCACGCAGAGCCCTGACCGCCGGATCAGGCCGGCCCATCCTGATATCGCCGATTGAGCTCTCTGCCATGAAAGTCTGGTCGTTCACGAATATGTCTCATCGTCCCGAAACGGGATTGCCGGATTAATTCCGGGACACTTCCGTCTCGATAAAGCCGCTCGCTCGGGGGATTATCCCGTCCTTGCGGACGTAACGCGCACGGTGGTGCAAAAACCAATCCGGCAGCGAAACGTGACGCACCGAATTCCAGCGACGGTTAATGGATGGGGTTAATCCGCGGGCATCTGGCTGGAGCCGCGCCCGCTGTTCTGGCGCTATTGACCACCAATCCGCGAGCGCTTTATCTGTTGCTGAACAGGAGCCGATCGAGAGATCGGCGGGGCACAAAGCCGATGAACAGCCGTCCAATCATTCTCGTCACCGGCGGTGCGGGCTACATCGGCTCGCATTGCTGCAGGGCGTTGGATCAGGCGGGCTACCAGCCCGTCGTCTACGACAATCTTTCGACCGGCCATCGCAGCTTCGCCGCGGGCACGCTGGTGGTCGGCGACATCGCCGACAAGACGACGCTGGCGCGGACCTTTGCCGAGCATGACATCGCGGCGGTCATGCACTTCGCCGCGTCGAGCCTGGTCGGCGAATCCGTTGCCGATCCGCAGAAATACTACGTAAACAATCTCGCCGGCACGCTGTCGCTGCTCGAGACCATGCGCGCGGCCGGCTGCACCCGCCTGGTGTTTTCATCGACCGGTGCGGTATATGGCAACGCTGACAGCAAGGCGCTGCGCGAGGACTATCCCTGCGCGCCGATCGACCCCTACGGTGCCTCGAAATGGATGATCGAGCGCGTGCTGGCGGATTATCGCATAGCCTACGGCTTCGGCTCCTTCGCACTGCGCTACTTCAACGCCGCTGGCGCCGACCCTGCCGGCGGCATCGGCGAATTGCGCGAGGTGGAAACCCACCTCATCCCCCGCGCGATGATGGCACTGCAGGGACACGTGCCCGATTTCGCCGTGTTCGGTGACGATTACGACACGCCCGACGGGACGGCGATCCGCGACTACATCCACGTGACCGATCTGGCGGCTGCCCACGTGCTTGCGCTCGAGCTTCTGCTGCAGGGGCACACCGGCGGCGCCTTCAATCTCGGCACCGGCAACGGCTTTTCGGTGCGCGAAATCCTCGCGGCGATTGCCGCCGAGACTGGCCGCGAAGTCCGCATGTCGTCAAGCCCCGCCGACCAGGCGATCCGACCTATCTGGTCGCCGATCCCTCCGCCGCACGCGCGACATTGAACTTCCGTCCCGCCCATTCGGATCTGGCCACGATCATCCGTACCGCCTGGGCGTGGCACAAGAAGGCTCACCCGCTGAAGACGGGTGCGCCTGGTCGCGATTGAGGCGGATCGACTTCCGCTTCAATGCTGATGCGGCGACACCCCCACCCCGGCCCTCCCCACACGCGGGAGAGGGAGCCCAAGAGTGGCACAAGCCCCCAACGACTTTACAGCGGTTTGATCTGCACCTTGCGGAACTTGATCACGCCAGAGCCGTATTGCAGCGCGAACGGGCCGCTGGCGTGTTTTGAGTCCTGAACATCAACGGTCTTCTGGCCGTTCAGCACGACGACGAGTTGCGAGCCCTTGGCCGTGATTTCGTAGGTGTTCCACTTGCCGCCCGCTTTCGGCATCGGGTCGACCTTGGCCACATCGACAATCGCGCCGGTGCCGTAGGTCGGATCGGGCCGTTTGTCGAAGATGTTGACCTCATAGCAAGTCTTGGAATCGATTTTGGTCGACTCGTCGCATCGAATGAAAATTCCGCTGTTGGTGTCATCGTCGGCCCAGAACTCGACCTTCATCTCGAAATCCTTGTAGGAGGCCTTGCTGACGAGATACGAGGGATCCTTGCCCTCAGTGATCTTGTCTGCGACCAGCGCGCCGTCCTTCATCGCCCAATTGGCTTTGCCGACCTCGGTCCAGTCGCCCATCTTGGTGCCGTCGACAAGCGTCACCCAGCCATCGCTCTGGCCGGACGCGACGCTGGAAAATTGAACGGCGGCCGCGCCCATCAACAGGCCGGCGGCAAGTCTCGACAAACGGGTCATGAACATAGCCCTCCCATGCTGCTCTTGGTTGGGCGGCAACCTAGCATCACAAGGCCAGGCGGAAATCCCTTTTTCATGCTGCAGTTGCGTCATACGCATCATGCGTATCGCAGCCGGTCACGCATGCATGTGCGCGCCTTGTCCCACGAGAACGGGGGTGGCTAGCGCGGATGGACCACAGACATGAGCCTCGGCTCACGAGCCGATCGAGGAATCCATGAGGCTGACAAGCAGGTCTTGGCGATGCCTAGTGATACTGCTGCCGTTCGTTGCAATGACAGGCGTGACCGTTGTCGCCGCGCCAAGGATAAAGACGCCGTGCTGCTGATCATGGGCGAAGGTCCGGCGAGCTCAACGGTGGCGAAAGAGAAATAACCCCGGCCCCGCCGGTCTATTCCCCGCAGGCAACCATTTTGGGTGCGGGGCGTTTTTATGTCCTCAACTATCTAAGGGATGTAGAACATGGCTGTTACCGCTCAGATCAAGGAACACATGGACGTCATCTCGTCGGACAGGAAGACGGTCGGAAAAGTCGATCATCTGGAAGGACCCGACAAGATCAAGCTGACCAAGCAGAGCTCGCCTGATGGTGAGCATCACCACTTCATTCCAGTATCATGGGTCGATCACGTCGATCAGCACGTGCATCTCAATAAATCGGGCGCGGATGTGACCGCGCACTGGCAGCACGGCCGGCAGTGACCGGCTGACACGCATTGCGCCGCGTGCGGATGTGGATATCATCTGATGACAGGAGATGAGATGCATCATGCGGCGCGATTGCAGTTCGAACGCTTGATCGGCGAGTATGCGCGCTGGCGGGCTGTTCCTGAAACCGAACGATCGGCCGCCCCGGCCTGGTGGTGGGGACCGGCGATGGAGTTGCGCGGCGCGTCGCAATCCCTGCCGGCGGAATGGTGTGCCGAGCTTGGCCTGCCCAACCAGGCGACATATGCCGCCGCGGCAGAACTCCTCCTCAAAGCCTTCGCGGGACAGACGACCCTGCCCTGGCCGGACGACTTTCCTCGCAAGGCTTCGGACACCAAGCTCGCACGTGAGCTGCACCCGCAGCCGTCAGACGACGGTGCGTTCCAACCCTGACCCGGCTTCCGGCTGCAACGGCGGCGAGGCGAGTCGCGGTTCGGCCCGAAGCAGATCAGCCATCTGCTTTGCCGGCAGCGGTTTCGAGAACAGAAAGCCCTGCATCTCGTCGCAGGCGTGATTGCGCAGGAACGCCTCCTGCTCGACAGTCTCGACACCCTCCGCAATGACGGTCATGCCAAGCGCCTTGCCCATGCTGATGATCGCCTGCGCAATCGCCTGGTCTTCGGAATCGACAGGCAGGTCGCGAATGAAGGAGCGATCGATCTTGATGGTATCGATCGGGAACTGTTTCATCAGCGACATCGACGAATAGCCGGTTCCGAAATCGTCGATCGCAAGGCGAATGCCGCGGCTCTGGATCGCGTCGAGTACCTTGATCGCGCGCGAGACATTCCGCATCACCATGCTTTCGGTGACTTCAAGCTGCAGCAGCACCGGGGACATGCCGCTTGCCAACAGCGCCTCGTCGACATCGTGCAGCAGATGCGGATCGGCGAATTGCCGCGGCGACAGGTTGACCGCCATTGTAACCGGCCGCAGGCCACGGCGCTGCCAAGCCATGTTTTGCGCGCAGGCTTCCTTGAGCACCCAGCAGCCGATCGGAACGATCAGGCCGGTTTCTTCGGCTAGCGGAATGAATTGTCCCGGGGAGACGGTGCCGAGTTCGGGGTGTACCCAGCGCAGCAGCGCCTCGACCCCGGTGATCTGGCCGCTCGCCATGTCGATCTTCGGCTGATAGTGCAGCGAGAACTGGTCGCGCTCCAGCGCGCGGCGAAGCGCGCTCTCCAGCGTCAGCCGCTCGATCGATTGCGTCTTGATCTCCTTTGTGAAGAAGCGGAAGCCGTTCTTGCCGTCCTCCTTGGCGAGATACATCGCCATGTCGGCGTTCTTGGTCAGCGTTTGCATGTCGGTGCCATCCGACGGATACATCGCGATCCCGATCGAGGCCGTGGTGTGGCATTCGTGACCGCTGAGCTGCAGCGGCTGACCTAGTACGGAGAGAAGCTCGCCGGCTATGCGCTCCACCTCGTGGCGCTCGGCCGCCTCCTCCAGAATGACCACGAACTCGTCGCCGCCGAGCCGCGCCACTACATCGCTCGAGCGCAGCGCGCGGCGTAGCCTGTCGCCGATTTCCACCAGCAGCATGTCGCCGGCGTCATGCCCCAGCGAATCGTTGATGACCTTGAACCTGTCGAGGTCGATGAACAGCAGCGCAAACTCCCGCTGGTAGCGCGCAGCGGAGTCGATCGCGCGGCGAAGCATGCCGTTGAACATTTCCCGGTTCGGCAGGTTGGTCAGGCTGTCGTGCGACGCCAGGTACTCGATCCGCTCGTCCGCGCGGGTCTTCTCATCCGCGCGGTCGAAATTCTCTAGCGCAAAGGACACGTTGTCGACGAGCCGTTGCAACAACTCGGCAAATTCGGGCGTGAACGTATCCTTCTCGCGCGACATGAACGACATCACGCCGACGGCTTTCCCATGCACCAGCAGGGGGAATGAAGCGCCGGAATTCGTACCATCAAGACGCGCGCTCTGATGAAACGCCTCGGTATTGGGATCCGCGAGGTAGTCGTTGATGATGCAGGCGCGCTGCGAACGGATCGCCTGACCGCACAGCCCACGTCCCTCCGGGTGCGCCTCACTGGCCGATATCTTCGCCAGACGTGCGCTGAGGGCAGTCGGACCGGCGGCAGCGACAACGTCGAGATAGTCGCTGTCGGGTTTCGTCAACACGATGGAAGTCAGGGTAAACTTGCCTCCGTCGGCCGCGGCCTCGCAAACCAGATCGAACAGTTCCGCCCGCGACGTCGCGCGGATGATCGCCTCATTGGTTGCGCTCAGCGCCGCCAGCATGCGCGTCAGGCGCTCCTTCTGGATTTCGGTCCTCGCCTTGTCGTCGGCGCGGTCGAAATTCTCCAGCGCGAAAGACACGTTGTCGGCCAATCGCTGCAGCAGTTCCGAGAATTCGGGAGTGAAAGTGTCCTTATCCAAGGACATGTAGATCATGACGCCGACTGGCTCGTCATGCACCAAGAGGGGAAAGGCGGCGCCCGACTGAGCGCCATAGCTACCTACGACGGCCTGAAAGGCGGCAACGCGCTGGTCGCCAACATAATCATTGGTGATGCATGGACGCCTGGTTCGGAACGCCGTTCCGCTGAGCCCACGTCCCTCGGGTCGGCTTTCATCCGTCGACAACCTGACGTGCCGCGTCGTCTCGGCTGCCGGGCCAGAGGCGGCCACGATCCTGAGAAGGTCGCTGCCCGGAGTTGCCAGCGCAATGGTGGCCGATGTGAACCTGCCGCCATTTGCTGCAGCTTCGCACACGAGATCAAAGAGCTCCGTGCGGGACTTGGCCCGCATGATGGCTTCGTTGGTCCGGCTCAAAGCAGCGAACATCCGCGTCAGGCGCTCTTTCTGACTTTCGGTCCTCGCCTTCTCGTCCACACGGTCGAAGTTTTCCAGCGCGAACGAAACATTCACCGTGAGCCGCTGCAGCAACTCGGAAAATTCAGGCGTGAACGTGTCTTTCTCGGACGAGATGAAGAACATCACACCGACGGGCTGACCGGAAACGAGCAGCGGAAACGCAGCGCCCGACATAGCACCGTCGCTGTGAATGAACTGACGAAATGCCGATCCTCGCGGATCGGACCGAAAGTCGTTTGCGATGCAAGCTCGCCTGGAGCGGAACGCATTGCCGCAGAGACCGCGCCCTTCAGGCAGATCCGCGTTGGTCGAGACCTTGACCCGCCGCATGTTGTTTGCCGTCGGCCCTGCAACGGCCACCAGATCGATATCGTAGCTGTCGGGGCGGGCCAACAGGATACTGGTCGAGTTGAACCGTCCGCCGTTCGCGGCAGCTTCGCACACCAGCTCGAACAGCTCCGTGCGCGATGTTGCACGAACGATAGCTTCGTTGGTGGCGCTGAGCGCCGCCAGCATGCGCGCCAGACGTTGCTTCTGGGCGTCGGCCCGCGCCTTCTCGCTGGCGCGCTCGAAGTTTTCCAGCGCGAAGGAGACGTTTTCCGCAATCCGCGCCATCAGCGCGACGATCTCTTCATCCTCCGCCCACAGCTTTCCGACGAAGAACAGCAGCACGCCGATACTCTCATCCGCCTTGATCAGGGGAACGGCGACGCCGGCGGTAACGCCTGTCTCGCGGGCGGCCTGATGCCAGGGCTGCCCCTGTGTCGAACTGAGGATGTCGTTGTTGACGGCCGGCTGCTGTGTCCGGAATGCCTTGCCGCAGACGCCCGTTCCGTACGGGTTGCCGGCGTCGATCGAGAACGGCGCTCGCATGATCTGTTCGACGATTGCGCCTGTCCCGGCGGCCGGCTTCAGCCAAATCGAGTCCGGCTCTGCGAGCAGAACCACTGTGGCCGCGGATTTGCCGCTGTACACTGCGGCGTCGCAAACACGCTGATAGAGATCCTGTTCGGTCTTGGCGCGAAGAATGGCTTCGTTGGTCGCGCTGATGGCGCCGAACATCCGGTTCAACCGCCGCATCGCACGCTCGCCGTTCTTGCGCGCGGCTTCATGGTCGAAATTGTCGAGCGCAAACGAAATGTTTGCCGACACACGCTCCAGCATCGATACGAGCTGCGCGTCGATCGAGTGCGCCTCGCGCCGCGAGACCAGCAACACGCCGACGCTCTGGCCATTGCAGATCAGCGGCAGCGCTGCCGCCGCGCCCACCTGGTTGGCCTTGGCGCCCTCGCGCCAGGCCAGGGAACGCTGGTCGTTCAGGAAATCATTGCTGACGCATGCGCGCCGGTCACGGAAGGCGGGCCCGGCAACCCCGTTACCCTCTGGCGTATCAGCCACAATCGAAATGTCGATGCTGCGAAGGCGGAGCACGTCATCGCCGCAGCCGGCGGCAAAGCGCAGGAGATTGGTTTCCTTCTCCAGCAGGAAGACCGAGACAGCCAGGAAGTCGCCGACCGAGAACGCGGCTTCGCACACCTTCGCATACAGTTCTTCGGGCGATTTGGCGTACAGAATCGCTTCGTTGGTCGCATTCAACGCCGCGAGTGTGCGCGCGATGTCGGTCTTCACCTTCCCAAAGCTCCCTGCCGGCAGCGCCGGCTGCCGCTTGTGGATTTTATGCGTGCAACAGGCCTAAATGCGCGTTATTGGCGGCGGGAGTTGCGATTCAGAGTAAACGTCAGACCAACGGTGAACGACGCTGCTCCGGAGAACTACGGCCCATTCACGATTTGTCAGCCATACCGCTGGCGCGCGCCGGCCGGGATGCGGGACCTGCTGCAAGCAATCTTCGAATTTTGCAGGATGAAAATCCTGATGCGTGAGGGCCGTGCTGATGGCATGGCTAACAGTATATTTCCACGCTTGCCCTGCCGCGGGCGCTTTGAGAGCATGCCGGTACCAAGCACGACCCGCGGTTCGCGCGGGCGCTCAAGGTGGGGAAACTCCCATGCCGATGGTTCAGGCCGACCGTCTCACGCGAATCGGCGCGGCCCTGCTTAGGGCTGCCGGTGCAACTGAAGAGGAAGCCGGCGCGGTCGCCGTCGGCTGCGTCGACGCCAA
This sequence comes from Bradyrhizobium sp. sGM-13, assembly GCF_018398875.1. Classification (GTDB taxonomy): domain Bacteria; phylum Pseudomonadota; class Alphaproteobacteria; order Rhizobiales; family Xanthobacteraceae; genus Bradyrhizobium. The sequence goes on from NZ_JAGWDK010000011.1 coordinate 256,752, forward strand.
TCTCGCCGGCCACGATTCGCACGGGGTGATCGCGATCCCGACCTATATCGACCGCATCAAGGCCGGCCATATCGTACCCGGCGCCAAATGGACCATCATCCAGGAATCGCCGACTACGACCGTGATCGACGGCCATTGGGGGTTCGGCTTTCACGTCAACGCGAAGGCAATGGCCCTGACGATCGAGAAGGCGAAGACCGCCAATGTCGCGGCCTGCACGGTGTTCCGGCAAAGCCATGTCGGGCGTCTCGCCGCCTATCCGCTGATGGCGATGCGGGCCGGCATGATCGGGATTGCCGCCGCGGATTCCGGCCGCTCGCCGAAGCATGTCGCGCCGTTCGGCGGCCGCGAGGCAAGGCTCGGCACCAACCCGATCTCGATTGCGGTGCCGTCGGATCTTGAGGCGCCGTTCTATCTCGACATGGCGACCTCGGCGGTAGCAGCCGGCAAGATCGCACTGTCGGTCGCGCGCGGCGAACGGATTCCCCAAGGCTGGATCATCGACGCCGACGGACGGCACACCACCGACCCGACCCAGTATCGCAAGGGCGGGGCGCTGCTGCCGCTCGGCGGCAGCGAGGGCTACAAGGGAAGCGGCCTCGCCGCGATGGTGGAAGTGCTCTGTGGCCTGCTCACCGGCCTCGGTTTTGGCGTCGAGCCGACCGGCCGGCACAACGACGGATGTTTCATGGCGGTGTTTAACGTCGCGGCCTTCCGCCCCCTGAAGGATTTCGAGAAGGAGGTCGGCGAGTTCGCGCGTTATCTCAAATCGACGCCGCCGTCGGAAGGCTCGCCGGGCGTGTTCTATCCCGGCGAGATCGAACATATCCGCGAGCAGCAGCGCAGGCGCGACGGTATCGAGGTCGAGGACGCCACCTGGGAAAAATTGAAGGCACTCGCTACCGACTACAAGCTCATCGCTGAGCTCGACCTGAAATGAATCCAAACCAGTCCGCACAAGGAGAACGGCATGACACGGCAAATGGCGCTGGTCGGATTTTTGCAGGCGCAGAACTGCACCAACCTGCCGAGTTCATGGCGGCACCCGGAATCGCGCGACGATTCGATGTCGGCCGACTACTACCAGGAGATCGCCCGGATCCTCGAAGCCGGCAAATTCCACATGGCATTCTTCGACGACCGCCTGGCGATGCCGGACCGCTACGGCAACGACCATGCCCACACCGTCGAATACGGCATCCGCTGCGTGAAGATGGACCCGCTGATCGTGCTGACCACCATGGGCATGGTCACGACGAAGCTCGGCCTGGGGTCGACCTGTTCGACGACCTATTACGAGCCGTTCGATGTCGCCCGCCGCTTCGCCACGCTCGACCTGATGTCGGGCGGACGCGCGGGCTGGAACGTCGTTACCTCGCTTAACGACGGTGAGGCCCACAACATGGGCAAGGACGCCCATCTCGAACATGATTTCCGCTACGATCGCGCCGACGAGTTCATGGAAGTCGTGCTCGGCCATTGGGACACTTGGGAAGACGGCTCCTTGATCATGGACAAGAAGAGCGGCCGCTTCGCCGATCCCGCCAAGGTGAAGCGGCTCGATCACAACGGACAATTCTTCAAGTCGCGCGGGCCGTTCACGGTGCCCCGCTCGCCGCAGGGCCATCCCGTCATCATCCAGGCCGGCGCGTCCGGTCGCGGCCAGCGCTTTGCCGGGCGATGGGGCGAGGTGATCTTCACCGCGGCGCGCAACGTGGCCACCGCCAAGGAAGGCTATGCGGCGGTCCGCAACGAAGCGGCGAAAGCCGGCCGCGATCCCGACCAGATGTTTCTCTGTAACCTCACCACCCCCGTCTGCGGCGCGACCAAGGCCGAGGCCGAGGACAAGATGGCCGTCATCAACAAGCTGCCGCTGGAAATTGATGCGCTGTCGCTGCTGGCGGAAGCGCTGAACTACGACTTCGCCGCCAAGCCGCTCGATGAGCCGCTGACCACGGAAGAGCTCAAGAGCATGCAGGGCATCCTCGGCATTCGCGACGGCGTGCTGAAGGCATCAGGCAAGACCAATCCCAGCGCGCGCGACTTCGTCACCTTCTCCGGCCGCGGCCAGGTGCAGGATGCGATCGCCGGCGGCCCGAAGGAGATCGCGGACAAACTCGAAGAGATGTTCGTCGAGCGCGGCTGCGACGGCTTTGTCATCGCAGCCACCATCGTACCGGGCTCCTACGCCGATTTCGTCAAGCATGTGGTGCCGGAACTGCAGCGCCGCGGCCTGTTTCACAAGGACTATGCCGGCAAGACCCTGCGCGACAATCTCGGCCTGAAGCGGCCTGCCGCCAGCGCCTGGAAAAGCAGGCCCCAGGCCGCCGCCGAATAACAAGAGGACACTTTATGCGTTGGCTGAAATTCACCGCCGCCGGCAAGACATCCTGGGGCATTGTCGAGGGTGAGCGCGTGATCGCCGTCGATGGCGATCCGTTCGGCGAATGGCAGCGCGGAACGCAGTCGCATGCGCTAACGGACGTCAAGATCGAGCTGCCGCTGATCCCGCGCACCTTCTATTGCGTCGGGCTGAATTATCTCAAGCACCTCAAGGAAGCCGCCGACAAGGCCGGCACGGTGCCGAACGTACCCGACCGGCCCGAGATCGGCTATCGCGCGCAGAACGCGCTGATCGCCCATAATGAGGATGTGGTGATCCCGGCGAGCGCGACCGAGAAGGTTCATTACGAGGGCGAACTGGTGGTCGTCATCGGCAAGAAGGCAAAACACCTCACCGAGGCCAACGCGATGGATTGCGTGTTCGGCTACACGATCGGCAACGACGTCAGCGAGCGCACCTGGCAGAAGGCCGACCGCAGCCTGTGGCGCTCCAAGAATGCCGACACCTTCAAGCCGATGGGCCCGTGGATCGAAACCGATGTCGACCTCGACAGGATGGAAACCGTGATCCGCGTGAACGGCAAGGAGACCGGCCGCTTCCGCACCAACGACATGATCTTCGGCATCGTGCCGTTCCTCGTCGAACTCTCCAAATATTTCACACTGTCGCCGGGCGACGTGATCTGGATGGGCACCGACGGCGCCTCGCCGGATTTGAAAGCCGGCGATGTCGTCGAGATCGACATCACAGGGATCGGCACGTTGCGGAACAGGTTTGTGAGGGAGAAGGTTTGACGTCGTCAGAAAATGAGGAGAAGCGCATGAAGCCCCGGATGAACTACTACCAGGCCGCGCCTGAGACCATCAAAGCGCTTGTCGCGCTGGAAGCCCAGATCGTCGCTTCAGGTCTCGAAAAGTCGCTAATCGAACTGGTGAAGACACGCGCCTCGCAGATCAACGGCTGCGCGTACTGCATCAACATGCACACCCAGGACGCCCGCAAGCTCGGCGAGACCGAGCAACGGCTGTATCTGTTGAGTGCATGGCACGAGTCGCCGCTCTACACCGACCGTGAACGCGCGGCGTTGGCCTGGACCGACGCGCTGACGCTGATTGCTGAAACGCATGCCCCTGATGATCTCTACGAAGACGTGCGCGCCCACTTCTCGGAAACGGAGACGGTCAACCTGACCATGCTGATCGGGGCTATCAATGCTTGGAATCGGCTGGCGATCGCTTTTCGCGCGGTGCACCCGGTCAAGAAGGCGGCAGTGGCGTAAAGCGTGGAGGCCAATATGAAATTGACGATGCATCATGTCGCGGTAGCGGCCGTGGTTGCGCTGGCAATCGTCGGCATACCCACAGCCCATGCCGAAGGCGACAAGGTAACGCCGGTTCGTTCAGAGAGACTTCCCAACGTGCCCGGCAAGAGCCTGACGGCCGTCGTGGTCAACTACGAGCCGGGCGGCAAGTCGGCCAGCCATCATCACGCCGGCAGCGTATTCGCCTATGTGCTGTCGGGCAGCATCCGGTCAGAAAATTCGGCGACCGGCCCGGCGCGAGTCTACAAAGCGGGCGAAAGCTTCTTTGAGCCACCCGGCAGCGAGCACCTCGTCAGCGAGAATGCGAGCACGACGGAGCCCGCAAGCCTGCTGGCGGTTTTCGTTGCCGACGATGGCGCGCAACTGACGACGTTCGGCAAGAAGTGAGGGGTGTGAACCGCGCGCTCCGCTGTCATGCCCCGCCACCGGGTCTCGCCTTCGGCGAGCCCGATGACAGGCTCCGGCGGGGCATCCAGTACGCCGCTGCCTTTCGGCTCAAACACTGACGTCTCTGGAATACTAGGTCGTCCGGTCAAGCCGGACGACGACATCTTGGGATGCTAAACCGCCGTCGCCTTGGCGAACTCCACATAGATCTCGCGCAGGCGGTTGGTCATCGGGCCGGGCTTGCCGTCGGCGACCTTCTTGCCGTCAATCGACACCACGGCCTGTACGAACAGACTGGCGCTGGTAACGAAGGCTTCCTTGGCGGCCAGCGCTTCCTCGACGGAAAATGCCCGCTCCTCGACGCGGAGCTGGCGCTCTTCGGCCAGCGCGACGACGGCCTTGCGGGTGCAGCCGGGCAGGATCTCGCTGCCGTTCTGCCGCGTCACGATTACGTCGTCCTGGGTCAGGATGAAGCATGACGACGAGCCGCCCTCGGTCACCTTGCCGTCCTCGATCATCCAGGCTTCGCCGGCGCCCGCCACCGCCGCAGCCTGCTTGGCCAACACCTGCGCCAACAGCGCGACGCTCTTGATATCGCGGCGGGCCCAGCGCAGGTCCGGCACCGTGATCACGTTGATGCCGGTCTTGGCCGACGGCGCGTTGATGATGTCCTTGGTGGAGGTGAACATGATCAACGTCGGCCTTACGTTCTTCGGAAACGCAAAATCGCGCCCGGTGTCAGCGCCGCGCGTTACTTCCAGATAAACCATGCCGTTAATAAGATCGTTGCGCGCGACCAGCTCCTTCTGGATCTCCTGGATGCGCGCCGTCGTCTCCGGCAGCGCCAGCTCGATCTCGCCGACCGAGCGCTCCAGCCGCGCCAGATGCGAGGCGTTGTCGATCAATTTTCCGTCGAGCACCGCGGCGACTTCATAGATGCCGTCGGCAAACAGGAATCCGCGATCGAGGATCGAGACCTTCGCCTCGGAAAGCGGGACGAACGAGCCGTTGACGTAAGCGATCTGTTCCAAAATAGAGTCTCCTGGAGGTAGCGAAGCCGGTGGCGGCATTCCTATACGTAAATTGTTACCGTGGCTGAAGCTTAGACCGTCATTCCGGGACGCCTTGAAAAGGCGAACCCGGAATCTCGAGATTCCGGGTCTGGTCCTTCGGACCATCCCGGAATGACGGGAGCATCCCTAATGCGACAGAATCTTCGACAAGAACTTCTGCGCGCGCTCGCTGCGCGGGCTGCCGAAGAAATCCGTCTTCAGCGCGTCCTCGACGATCTCGCCCTTGTCCATGAAGATCACGCGATGCGCGACCTTGCTGGCAAAGCCCATTTCGTGGGTGACGACCATCATCGTCATGCCCTCATGGGCGAGATCGACCATCACGTCGAGCACCTCGCTGATCATCTCGGGGTCGAGCGCCGAGGTCGGCTCGTCGAACAGCATCGCGATCGGGTCCATGGCAAGCGCCCGCGCGATCGCGACGCGCTGCTGCTGGCCGCCGGACAATTCGGCCGGGTATTTATTCGCATGCACCGTCAGCCCGACACGCTCGAGCAGCTTCTGGCCCTTGGCCATCGCCTCGTCATGCGAGCGGCCCAGCACCTTCTCCTGCGCGAGACACAGGTTCTCGATGATCCTTAAGTGCGGAAACAGCTCGAAATGCTGGAACACCATGCCGACGCGCGCGCGCAGTTTCGGCAAATCGGTCTTGGGATCGTTGACCTTGATACCGTCGAGAATGATCTGGCCTTCCTGAAACGGCTCCAGCGCGTTGACGCATTTGATCAGCGTCGACTTTCCCGAGCCCGACGGGCCGCACACCACCACCACCTCGCCCTTGGCGACGCGGGTGGTGCAGTCCTTCAGCACCTGGAAACTCGGCCCGTACCATTTATTGACGTGGCTGATTTCGATCATGAACCCATCCTTTTGAGCATGATCTCCGGGCAAACGCTTCGCGTTTGTCCCGAGGAAAACCGGTTTCCACCTTTCCGGATCATGCTCGCTACCGAACAATAGCAATGCGTGCCTGCAGGCGCCGGACGCCATAGGACGCGACACAGGAAATCACGAAATAGACCGCGGCCGCGAACAGATACATCTCGACCAGCCGGCCGTCGCGCTGCGCCACCTTGCTGGCGGCGCCCAGGAAATCCGGGATCGACAGCACATAGACCAGCGAAGTGTCCTGGAACAGCACGATGGTTTGCGTCAGCAGCACCGGCAGCATGTTACGAAACGCCTGCGGCAGCACGATATAGCGCATGGACTGGCTGTAGGTCAGGCCGAGCGCGCTCGCCGCAGCCGGCTGCCCTTTGGAAATCGACTGGATGCCGGCGCGCATGATCTCGGAGAAATACGCCGCCTCGAACATGATGAAGGTGACGAGAGACGAGGTGAACGCGCCAACGCGAATGGGCCGCGATGCGCCGGTCAACCACTGTCCGATATAGGGCACCAGGAAGTAAAACCAGAAGATCACCAGCACCAGCGGCAGCGAGCGCATGAAGTCGACATAGAGCCCGGCGATGCTGCCGAGCAGCTTGTAGCCGGACAACCGCATCAGCGCGATCAGCGTACCGAAGACCAGGCCGCCCAGCGCCGACAACCCGGTCAGCATCAGCGTAAAACTCATGCCGTCGAGGAACAGGTAAGGCAGCGAGCGGCGAATGACATCGAAATCGAGATTGTCGAACATCGCTATTTCCCCGTGATATAGCCGGGGATCGCCAGGCTGCGTTCGAGGAAGCGCATGCCGGTGACGACGACGATGTTGATCGCGAGATACATCACGGTCGCGGCGGTGAAGGCCTCGAACACCTGGAACGAGAATTCCTGCATCGCCCGCGCCTGGCCGGTCAGTTCGATGAGGCCGATGGTAATCGCGACGGACGTATTCTTGATGGTGTTGAGGAACTCGGAAGTGAGGGGCGGCAGGATGATGCGGAACGCGATCGGCAGCAGCACGTAGCGATAGCCCTGCGCCGTGGTTAGACCCAGCGCGGTCGCGGCATTCTTCTGTCCACGCGGCAGCGAGGCGATGCCTGCGGCCAATTGCACGGCGACACGCGCCGACATGAACAACCCGACCCCGATCGCCGCCGTCCAGAACGGCGCATTGGGAATCTGCTTCAGCCACAGCCCCGCGCCGCGCGGCAGTAGTTCCGGCAACACGAAGAACCAGAGGAATAACTGCACCAGCAGCGGCATGTTGCGGAAGAATTCGACATAGCCAAAGCCGATCCAGGACGCGGTTCTCGACGGCAGCGAGCGCAGGATGCCGACGATCGTGCCGAAAAACAGCGCGATGACCCAGGCCAGCAATGCGGTCTGGATGGTCAGCAGCAGTCCCGACATCAGCATGTCGAGATAGGTCCCCGCCCCTGTCGGGTTCGGCTCGAAAAAGATGTGCCAGTTCCAGTTATAGTTCACGCTGCACCTTGTCCCCGAAAGTGCCGGTAAAGCTCTTGGTTATGACTGCGTATGCAAATGTCCGGCCATTCTTTGCTTTCAAAAATGGCCGGACTTGCCGGTTGGAAGACCCTCATCCTGAGGAGCCGCGCATTGCGCGGCCTCTCGAAGGATGAAGGCCCAACTGATGCCTCATGGATTCGAGACGGCGCTGGCGCGCCTTCTCACCATGAGGATCAACGTATCACTTACTTATACGAATCCGGATCCGGCGAGTCCGACGGCTTGGCGAATTCGTTCTTCAACTCGGCGCTGATCGGCGTGTTGAGGTTCAGCCCCTTGGGCGGGATCTTCTGCGTGAACCACTTGTCGTAGATCTTCTGGCCCTCGCCGCCGGTATAGAGCGCCGCCGTCGCCGCATCGACCACCTTCTTGAAGGCCGGATCGTCCTTGCGCAGCATGATGCCGTAGGGCTCGGGCTTGGAGAACGCATCCTTGGAGATGACGTAATCGCCCGGCGCCTTCGAACCGGCAACCAGGCTCGCAAGCAGGATGTCGTCCATCACGAAGGCCACGGCGCGATCGGTCTCGACCATCAGGAATGCCTCGGCGTGATCCTTCGCCGGGATGATGTTGATGTTGAGGTTGCGCGCCGCGTTGGCTTCGGTGAGCTGCTTGATGTTGGTGGTGCCGGCGGTCGAGACCACCGGCTTGCCCTTCAGATCGTCGATCGAATTGATCTTGCTCGCCTTCTTGGAGACATAGCGGCTCGCGGTCAGGAAGTGGGTGTTGGTGTAGGAAATCTGCTTCTGGCGCTCGGCATTGTTCGTGGTCGAGCCGCATTCGAGATCGATCGTGCCGTTGGCCAGCAGCGGGATGCGGGTCGACGACGTCACCGGGTTTAGCTTGATCTCGAGCTTGTCGAGCTTGAGCTCCTTCTTCACGGCATCGACGATCTTGTAGCAGATGTCCATGGCGTAGCCGATCGGCTTCTGGTTGTCGTCGAGATAGGAGAACGGAATCGACGAGTCGCGGTAGCCGAGCGTGATGGCGCCGGTATCCTTGATGTTCTTCAGCGTCCCGGTGAGTTCCTGGGCCGTTGCCGGCCCGGCGCACAACGCACCCGCGACCAGACAGCCGATAATATGACGGTGTTTCACGTAACTTCTCCCTCCAAAGGTTTCAGATGATTGCTCATCCACCCTAACTCAGCAACTTGCCGGGCCGTTTGGCCGGCGGTCTCGAACCTGTCTTGGCAAGACCCTTGGCAAGACCGCCTCCGGCGTGCCCGGCACTATGCCTGCACAATTCGGACCAAAACAGATTTAGCGCCCGTTGGCCATCATGCATTCGGCCCCTGAATGCGACTAAAGACAAAGGCAACGCCCATTTGTTGCCGCCGATCGGGACCAGCCGCTTCCGGCCGGAAGCCGCCACAGTCCCCTCCGTTAACCAAGCCACACCGCGTCCGCTGAGCGCCATCCCGCACAGCACGTCCGACATGTCGCTTTCAATGGCCCGCACACCGAAAATGGGGGCGGTCTCCAGGATGAGATCGACCAGCCGGGCAAAATAGACGCCGGGCGAATACATCAAAAGGGGGACCGGATGCGACGCCCGGCCGGGTAGCGACGCGCCGCCCTTCGCCACCAGCGCCTCGCTGGCATAGGGCCGCAGGAACTCGGTGCCGAGCGTGACGCGTTCGTAGCGGTCCGGATCGAGGTGGATCGGCTGCTGGGCATGGTGGTAGCAGATCATCAGATCCACGTTGTCGGAGACGAGCGAGGTGACGAGATCGTGGATGTTGCCGACGACCACGGAGCAGCTCAACCGCCGCTCCTGTGACCAGGCCTGCCACCAATGCGGCAGCCGGGCGGTGGCCATCGCGAACGGCAGGGCGATGCGGATATGTTCGTTGCGGCGAAGCGGCTTGCCGCCAAGCTCGACGCGGCTGTCGAGCATCTGCCGCAGCAACTCGCCGGCATGCTCGCGAAAGCGCTCGCCTTGCGGCGTGAGCTGCGTCGGGTACACGCTGCGGTCGATCAGGTCGAAACCGAGCCAGGCTTCGAGGGACTTGATCCGCCGGCTGAACGCGGCCTGAGACGTGTTTCGCTTCTCGGCAGCGCGGGTGAAATTGCCGGTCTCGGCCACCATCAGGAAATCCTGAAGCCAGCGAAGCTCCATCAAGCCCCCCGCATTGCAGGCGATCGCCGCGCCGTCACGATAGCCGCTCTGGGGCAACGCATGGCTGCGGACGCCAACCGGCGCCGGTTCTCGATAGCAAATGTCAGGCTCCATGCCGGCAAACGTAGCGGGTCGCCACGCGGCATGACCAATGCAAGCTTTGCATCGCCTCCGCTCGCCTTCGCTTCTGCGGCAGTCCCCGTCAATTCTCCCCCCGCTCATGTCAGCCGTTCCGCATTCGCCCATGATCGCATCTTCCTTAGCCTGCCACGCCTCCGGCAGGTTATGCAAATTTTGCATCATGCAGACTTGGCATCAATGGCGGCGTTCCGTGGCCTTAAACCTGGTGCGCAACAACCCTTCGTCTGATCGATCCTCATGCTCGATCGGGCGGTCACCAGGATTGAGACCTCGAAATGAAAATCTGCGTACTGGGCGCCGGCGTCATCGGACTGACGACCGCATGGTGCCTTACTGAGGCCGGTCACGACGTCATCATTGTCGACCGGCACGCCTCCACCGCGAAAGATGCCAGCGCCGCCAATGGCGGCCAGCTCTCTTACGCGTTCGTGGCGCCGCTGGCGTCTCCGGCAACACTCAAAAAGCTGCCGTCGCTGCTGCTGTCGCCGGATTCGCCGATGCTCATCCGCGCCGGCCTCGATCCAGCCTTGATTTCCTGGGGCGCGCGCTTCCTGCTCGCCTGCCGGCCGGCAGCCGTGCGCGAGACCATTGCAGCGCAAATTGCGCTCGCCGCCTTGAGCCGGAGCGAGCTGGCGCGGCTGACGCAAAGCCTGATGCTCTCATTCGGATTGCGAACGGCCGGCAAGCTCGTGGTGTTCCGAAGCCGGAACGAGTTCGATATGGCACGACGCGCGGTCACCGCGAAAGCCGGCGAGGACGGTCAACAGGTGTTGACGTCGGCGGAATGCCTGGCGCTGGAGCCTGCGCTCAGACTTGACGCGCACGAATTCGCGGGCGGCATCTTTACGGCCTCCGAGCAGGTCGGAGATTGCGCGGCCTTTTGCGCAGGACTGACGTTCCGCCTGCAACAGCAACGCAGCGTCGAATGGATACTCGGTACCGAGGTTGCCGGGCCGGTCCGTTCGGGCGGCCGGCTGGTCGCCGTCGACACCGGCAAGGGACATGTGCAGGCGGACCATTTCGTTTTGTGCATGGGCGCAGCATCGCGTGCATTTGCGAAGGCGTGCGGATTCTATCTGCCGATCCATCCGCTCAAAGGCTACAGCATCACACTTTCTCCGGCGCCGGAGGCGCGCCTTCTTCGGCACAGCGTCACGGATATGGAACGCAAGCTGGTATTTGCGCCGCTCGCGCGCGACGGGCGCACAACCATACGGGTTGCCGGCATCGCCGATCTCGAAAGCGACACCACGATCGATGCAGGACGCGTCGAAGTCCTGCGCAGCGCCTCCGCCGAGCTGCTTGGGATCGACGCAGCCGGCGACATCGAGCCCTGGTGCGGGCTTCGTCCTATGACGCCCGACAGCCGGCCGATCATCGGCTGGTCGCCGCTTGATGGCCTCTTCATCAACTCAGGACACGGCATGCTCGGTTGGACGCTGGCGTGCGGCAGCGCGCGGCTGACGGCGGACTTGATCGGTTGCAAGCCGTCGGTCACCGCGACCGGAGCGTTTGCCCTGCGCCGCGCTGCCTAACGAGCGGTGACGTTGCGAACGAGTGGGCCGACAATCCAGGCTGGTCGTCATTGCCCGAATTCGTATGGTGCGGCGGCAGCTAAATTCCGTCGTCCGGGATGCCGCGGCAGGCCGACTGCCGCTGGCGTCATTTCCAGCTTGTTGCGACGCGGACGCGAGCCCCCTGCCGCCAACACGCTTTTCTTCCTCGGCGATTTCAGGGATGATCCAGCCCGGGAAGAAACAAGCGGCTCTCGTGTCAAGGAAGCTGCAGGGGAGTGTTGCATATGTTCAGACGTAGCCATTTGGCGACCGCTATTGCTGCCTTCATGCTGATATCCGCAGCCGCCGGCGCGCAAGAATATCCCACCAAGCCGATTACGCTGATCGTCCCGTGGCCGGCCGGCGGCTCGACCGACATCTCGATGCGCGCGATCGCCGAAAGCGCTTCCAAGGTGCTGGGACAGCCGATCGCCATCGACAACAAGGCTGGCGGTAGCGGCACCGTCGGCCCGGCCACTATGGCGGCAGGCGCCAAGCCTGACGGTTACACCATCGCACAGATTCCGATCACGGTGTTTCGGCTGCCGCTGATGCAGGAAGTGTCGTGGGATCCGGCCAAGGACTTCACCTATATCGTCCACCTCACCGGCTACACGTTCGGCGTTACCACCAGCGCCGAGTCGCCCTTCAAGACGTGGAAGGACGTTGTCGACTACGCCAAGCAGAATCCCGGTAAGGTGACCTATGCGACGCCGGGCGCCGGCACATCGCTGCATATCGGCATGGAGCAGATCGCGTCCCTGGCCGGCATCAAGCTCACCCAGGTTCCTTTCAAGGGCGGCGCGGAAACCAACGCCGCGGTGCTGGGACAGCACACGATGCTGCAGGCGGATTCAACGGGATGGCGACCGCTGGTCGACGCCGGCAAGCTGCGGCTCCTGATGGTGTGGACCTCGGCGCGTTCGCCGAATTATCCCGACGTGCCGACGCTGAAGGAGCTCGGCTATCCCATGGTCTATGACTCGCCATTCGGCATCGCCGGACCGAAAGGCATGGACCCGAAGATCGTCGCCAAGCTGCACGACGCATTCAAGAAGGCGCTGGACGATCCGGCCGTGATCGCGACGCTGGCGAAATTCGACATGGTGCCCAGTTACAAGAGCACCGAGGACTACAAGAAGTTCGTCGTCGAAGTTACCGAGTCAGAGCGCAAGGTGGTCGACAAGCTCGGTCTGGCGAAAAAGACGAACTAGCCGCAATCGTGTCCCGGACGCGGTGCAGCGCGTTTGCGCTGCTCCGCAGAGCCGGGACCCATGACGCCAGCCGTGGACCCCACCTCTGCAGCGCAACGTCATAGCGCGTCAAGGCGCGCGTAAACGCGTTAACGGCGCTGCACTGCGTCCGGGGAACGCCTGAGAGAGTTTCGCATGAGTAACGACAGTGACGTCAAATTCCGCCTCAACAATTCCGAGCTGTGGGGCGGACTGATCGGGCTTGCGCTCGGCGGCTTTGTGATCTGGTCCGGGCTCAAGCTGAAGCTCGGCACCATCAACGATCCCGGCGCCGGCTTCGTGCTGTTCTATACCGGCATCCTGATGTGCCTGTTCGCTACCTCGATCATCATCGCCGCATTGACCGAGGGCGGGCCGACCTTCGGCTCGCGCTGGATGAACACGCGCTGGACCAAGCCGCTGCTCGTCATCGTCTGCCTCGTCGCGTTTTCGTTCGCGCTCAACCCGCTCGGCTTCCTATTGTCCTCGATTCCGCTGATGCTCTTGTTGTTGCGCGTGGTCGATCCGGTGCGCTGGTCGCTGGCCATTCCGATTGCCGTGCTGGTTCCGCTGGGCATGTGGTGGATCCTCAAACGCCTGCTCCTGATCCAGTTGCCCTCCGGCATTTTCGAAATCGGTTGATCGCGCCATGGATACACTCGTCAATGTCGCCCATGGCTTCGGCGTCGCCCTGCAGCCCATCAATCTGATCTACTGCTTCATCGGCGTGTTCATCGGCACGCTGGTCGGCGTGCTGCCCGGTATCGGTCCGATCTCGGCGATGTCGCTGCTATTGCCGATCACGCTGTCGGGCACACCGGAGTCCGGCATCATCATGATGGCCGGCATCTATTACGGCTCGATGTATGGCGGCTCCACCACATCGATCCTGGTCAACATTCCCGGAGAGGCCGCTTCCGTCGTCACCTGTATCGATGGCCACCAGATGGCCAAGAAGGGGCGCGCCGGTCCGGCGCTCGGCATCGCCGCGTTCGGCTCGTTCTTCGCCGGCACCTTCGCGCTGATCGCGCTGATGCTGGTGGCGCCAAAGCTCGCCAGCGTCGCGATCGCGTTCGGACCGGCCGAATATTTCAGCCTGATGGTGCTCGGCCTCGTCGTCTTGACCTTCCTGACGCAGGGCTCGATGGCGAAGGCGCTGTTGATGGCCTGCATCGGCGTCGTGCTCGGCGTGGTCGGGCTCGACAGCATCACCGCGCAGCCGCGCCTGACCTTCGGCCGGGTGGAGCTGATCGACGGCATCGGCCTCGTTCCTGTGGTGATGGGCCTGTTCGGCGTCGCCGAAGTACTGCTCAACACCGAGCAGGTCATCAAACGCGACATCATCAACACCAAGATCACGCACCTGCTTCCGAGCAGGGAGGACTGGAAGGTCAGTACCGGCCCGATGTCGCGCGGAACGATCCTTGGATTTTTCCTCGGCATTCTGCCCGGCGGCGGCGCGGTGATCTCCTCCTTTGCGTCCTATGCTCTGGAAAAGCGGCTGTCCAAGACACCGGAGCGCTTTGGCACCGGCGCGATCGAGGGCGTCGCAGGTCCCGAAGCCGCCAACAACGCGGCCGCTGGCGGCGCCTTCATTCCGCTGATGACGCTCGGCATTCCGCCGAATGTGGTGATGGCGCTGTTGCTCGGCGCCTTCGTCATTCACGGCCTGCAGCCCGGCCCCTTGATGATCACGCAGAATCCCGGCCTGTTCTGGGGCATCGTCGCCAGCATGTATATCGGCAATCTGATGCTGCTCGTGCTCAACCTGCCGATGATCGGGATGTGGGTTCAGCTTCTCAAGCTGCCCTATAACGTCCTGTTCCCGCTAATCATCCTGTTCACCATCATCGGCGTCTACTGCTCCAGCAACAACGTGTTCGACGTCCACGTGATGATCGCGTTCGGCGTGATCGGCTATTTCATGCGCAAGCTCGGTTACGAGCCGGCGCCGCTGGTGCTGGCCTTCGTGCTGGGGCCAATGCTAGAGAACAATCTGCGCAAGTCGCTGATCCTGTCGCAGGGCGATCTCATGACCTTCGTGGAACGGCCGATCTCGGCCGTATGCCTGACGTTCGCCTTGGTGTTGCTCGTCGCGCCGCTGCTGCCGGCGCTGCGCAAGAAGCGCGAAATGGTCGCTCTGGACGAAGAGGCTTAGCGCCGCACCGCGCCGACCGGCGGCTTCTCGCCGAGATCCCAGAACAGCCCTGCCATGATGGCGAGCGCCTCCTCGGTGACCGGCAGCAGGATGTGCTCGTCCGGCGCATGCTGCGAGCAGCCGGGATAGGAATGCGGTACCCAGATCGTCGGCAGCCCCAGCCCTTCGGCAAACACGTCGTTCGGCAGTGAGCCGCCGAAATTCGGCAGGATCGCCGGCGCCTTGCCCGTAGTCTTCAGGATCGATTCCGCAGTCCAATTCACCCAGGGGCTATCGACATCGGTGCGCGAAGCGGCGAAACGTTGCGTGCCGCTGACTTCCACCATCGGAAAGCCGTTGGCGTGCAAATGCGTGCGCACGGCGTCAATGACCTCTTCGTATTTGGTACCGACGACGAAACGAAGTTGCAGCACGGCATTGGCGCGTCCGGGGATGGCGTTGGCCGGCTTCTCGATACTGCCGGACGACATCGCCAGAACTTCCAGCGTATTCCAGGCAAACAGCCGCTCCGCCGGTGACAATCCCTCCTCGCCCCAGTCGGGCGCCAGCGCCGGCTCGTCCGCGGTCGGCTCGATGCTCACATCCGCAAGCGCCGCGCGGACGGCATTCGAGATCCGCGGCGGTTTGAGTGCGTCAAGCTTCATCCGCCCCTTGCCGTCGACGAGGCTCGCGATGGCGTTGCAAAGAATCGTCGCGGGATTGGCGAGCACGCCGCCCCAATTGCCCGAATGGTGGCCGCCTTCGCGCAGATTAACATCGAGATGAATGCGGTTGCCGCCGCGGCAGCCGAGAAAGATCGTCGGCCGATCGGCCGAGAGCCGCGGCCCGTCGGATGCCAGGAACAGATCGGCTTGCAGCTCCTCGCGATGGGCTTCGCACACCTGCCGCAGATCGGGCGAGCCGATCTCCTCGCCGGTCTCGATAATGAATTTGGCATTGAAGCCAAGTTTGCCGCCGCGGGTCTCGCGCACCGCGCGCAACGCCGCAAGGTTGATGCTGTGCTGGCCCTTGTTGTCGGCGGTGCCGCGGCCATAGACGCGCTCGCCCTTGGTCGTGACCTGCCACGGATCGAGATTGTCGCGCCATTCGCCTTCCATGCCGTCGACGACGTCACCATGGCCGTAGGTGAGCACGGTCGGCAGAGAGGGATCCTCACGATAATCCGCCAGCAGATAGGGGCCCTTGCCGGTCGGCGATTCGATCAGGCGGGTGGAGAAGTCGAGCGCGGCGAAGGCCGGCTGGAGGTCGTCCACGAGATAGGCGCGCAACGCCTCGCCGCTGCCGGGATTCTGGCTTTCGGTCCGATATCCAACCCTGCGACCGAGCTCGGCGAGAAACGCGCCGGAATGAAGATGCTCGCGTACCCGCGCAACCGCGTCGGTTCTATCAGCCATATTTCTTTCCCTTGTTCGCAAACGTGTTGGGGCCGCAACCTATCGGGATAAGCCGCCCGCTGGAAGTGGCAGGGCCCGCCGAATGGGCCTTGCTAAACGCAGCGAGGATGCAACAATTTCAGGCAACAGCCCGGCGTTTAACCGGGCAAATGCGCAAGGCAACTGCGCGCTGCGAGGTTCGCGTCATGACAAAGCAAATCCGGCTCAACGCCTTCGCCATGAACTGCGTGGCGCATCAATCGCCGGGGCTCTGGACCCATCCGCGCGATCGCACGCTGGACTACAACGGCCTGCCCTATTGGCTCGACCTGGCGAAGACACTGGAGCGCGGCCGGTTCGACGGACTTTTCCTCGCCGACGTGCTTGGCGTCTACGACGTCTTTGGCAACAGCCCGGACGCTGCCCTGCGCAATGCCGCGCAGACGCCGGCCAACGAGCCGCTGATGCTGATCCCGGCAATGGCGGCGGTGACGCAGAATCTCGGCTTCGGCGTCACCAGCAATCTCTCTTTCGAGCCGCCCTACCCGTTTGCCCGCAGAATGTCGACGCTCGATCATCTCACGGAGGGACGCATCGGCTGGAACGTGGTGACCGGCTATCTCGACAGCGCCGCCCGCGGCGCCGGTAAGGACAAGCAGACCGCGCATGACGACCGCTACGACATCGCCGACGAATATATGGAGGTGGTGTACAAGCTCTGGGAAGGAAGCTGGGAGGATGGCGCCGTGCTGCGCGACCGCGCGCACGGGATTTTTGCCGATCCTTCCAAAGTGCATCGCATCCAGCACGAGGGCCGCAACTACCGGCTCAACGCCATCCATCTTAGCGAGCCGTCGCCACAGCGGACGCCGGTGCTGTACCAGGCCGGCACCTCGCCGCGCGGTCGAAGGTTCGCCGCCCAACATGCCGAATGCGTATTCATGTCGGGCCCGTCGGCCAAGATCATCGGGCCGCGGGTTGCCGCGATCCGCGCGCTGGCGCAGGAGATCGGCCGCAATCCGGCTGAAATCCTGATGTTCTCCATGATGACCATCATCCTCGGCCGCACCGAGGCGGAGGCGAAAGCGAAATATGCCGACTATCGGGCGCACATCGCGACGGAGGGCGCGCTGGCTTTGATGTCGGGCTGGATGGGCGTCGATTTCTCGAGCTACGACCTCGACCAGGAAGTGCGCCACGTCCAGAACGACGCGGGCCGCACCGCGCTCGACAACGTCACCCGCGCCGATCCTGATAGGGTCTGGACCGTGCGCGAAGTCGTCGAACATGTCGGTATCGGCGGCGCGGGGCCGGTCGTGATCGGCACGCCCGAGAAGGTTGCCGACCATATCGAGGCCTGGTTCGAGGAGACCGACGTCGACGGCCTCAACGTCGCGTTCGCCACTTCGCCCGGCGATTTCGAGGACATCGCCGACATGCTGGTGCCTGAACTGACAAGGCGAGGACGGTACAAGGGCGAATATGCGAAGGGAACGCTGCGCGAGAAGCTGTTCGGCACAGGCCGCGCCCGGCTGACGGAGCAGCATCCGGCGGCGAGATTTCGCCCGCATGTGCAGGCAGCGGAGTAAGTGCTCCGTCGTTCCGGGATGGTCCGAAGGACCAGACCTCAGATGCGCAATTGCGCATCGGGGAACCTCGAGATTCTCCGATGCGCAATTGCGCATCGTAGTTCGATGCTTCGCATCGCCCCGGAATGACAAACCTCTCAATTCACCGCATTGCTCACGACGACTTCGATCAGCTTCGCGCCGGGGCGGCTGAAGGCCGACGACAATACGGACTTCAACTGAGAAGGATCGGTCACCTTCGTCGCTTCCAGACCAAGCGATTTCGCCACGCCGGCAAAATCCACCGGGGGATCCGCAAAATCCATGCCGACGTAATGATCGTCGCCGTGGAAGGCGAGCAGCCGCTGCTTGATGATGCGGTAGCCGCCATTGTTGACGATGACGAACGTCAGCGGCAGCTTGTGGTTTGCGGCCGTCCACAGCGACTGGATCGAGTACATCGAGCTGCCGTCGCCGGAATAACAGACCACTGGCCGTTGCGGATTGGCGAGGCTGACGCCGACGGACGCCGGCAGTCCCCAGCCGATGCCGCCTGAGGCGAGCGCATGATACCCGTAGCGGTCGCGATGCGGACGCAGCGCGATTATATGCCGCGACGACGTCAATCCCTCGTCGACCAGGATCGCGTTGTCGGGCATCGCTTCGACCACCTGCAGCGCCAGCCAGTCCGGATCGATCGGCGAAGTCTCGGCATGTCTCGCAATCTGTTCGACCAGCGGCTTGCGCCTCGCCGTCCAGTTCTTCGAGGCGAGCGCGTCCAATCCTTGGCTCGCGCGTGCCTGGAGCGCGCTGCCGCCGGCGGCCTTGAGTGCCGGCACCAAGGCGCGCAAGGTTTCCCGCACGTCAGCCTTGAGCGCGATTTCCGCCCCATAGTTCCTGGCGAGGTCGTGGTCAACCAGTCCGATCTGCACGATCGACAGCCCGTCCGGCAATGGATCGACTTCGCTGTAGACCGACATCCGCAACGGATCGCCGCCGAGCGCGATGATGAGATCGTACGGCGACAGTGCGTCACGGGCGATCTTTTGGATGCGCGCCAGCGCACCCATGAAGCACGGGCTCTCCGACAGGAAATGGGCGCCATAGGGCGTCGACGACTGGTAGGCTGGGCAACCCAGCGTTTCCGCGAGTTGAGCGGCCTCCTGCAACGCATCGCTTTTCACGATCTCGTCGCCAACAATGATCACCGGCCGCTCTGCCTTGAGAATCCGCGCGGTGAGCGCCTGCAACGATTCCTCCGATGGTTTGACGCGCGTATCGACGCGGGTCGAGCGGCCAAGCTCAATGCCGGCCTCGGAATTGAGGATGTCGCCCGGCAGCGAGATGAACACCGGCCCCGTCGGGGGCGTGGTCGCGATCTTGGCGGCGCGGCGCACAATCCGCGGCAGGTCCTCCAGCCGCGTCACCTCCACCGCCCACTTGACCAAGGGCGCAGCCATCTGCACCAGCGGACCATAAAGCACCGGCTCCGTCAGGCCGTGGCCCTGCTCCTGCTGGCCGGCCGTCAGGATCAGCGGCGTGCCGGTGAAGCTGGCGTTGTAGAGCGAGCCCATCGCGTTGCCGAGGCCGGGCGCGACATGGACGTTGCAGGCGACGAGCTTGCCGGAGGCGCGGCTGAAGCCGTCGGCCATGGCGACGACCAGGCTTTCCTGCATCGCCATCACATAGGTGAGGTCGGGATGGTCCTTCAGCGCGTGCATGATCGGCAGTTCGGTGGTGCCGGGATTGCCGAACAGATGCGTAACGCCCTCGTCCTTTAGCAGCGCCAGGAATGCCGAACGGCCGGTGATCTTGTTCTTCATTTTTCCTCCCGCCCGCCGCTTCGTTGACGTGCGGGGTAGAGGCAGATGACCAAACTTGAAGCGCGTAAGCAATGGATCGCGGTCATGGCTGCTCTGCACAGGCCATTTTCCGTGTCCCCGACGCCGTGCAGCGCGGCAGCGGCACACCGCGGGACCCGGACAAAAAACGCGAAAACAACCCCATGCAAAGTAGAATGGGACCCGGCTCGCAGCACTCAGGCCGCTTGCCTCCGAAGCACAAGATGGTCCGTCGCCACGGCCTCATCCCGCTCTAGGCCGTGTTCTCATTAAGCGACTGACTGATGTCCGCTCAACCCTCAACAGCGGCGGAATAGCGGACACAGCCCGATGTCGTAGAAGTGCCAGAAGCGGAACTTCGCGGCTTGCCACTAAGCAAGTAGCTCTACTGCTCCCGCACGCCTACCTTCCTGAGTCCATCGAGAATGTCGTCGAACTCACGGCGAAACTGCTGGTTGCTCGTGAGCGCATAACCGAAATCACGATACCATTGGATCGTAAAGTCTGGTCGGATCTTGTTCAATTCGGTTAAGCTTAGCTGTGCCTGCTCCAATTGCCCGGTCGCTGCGTAAGCCGAGACCAGACCTATATAGGCGAACCAGAACGCGCTGTTCATATTGGTCGTCCGCCTGCATTCTTCGATTGCTTCTTGATAATCGTGCAGGTGCAGGTGTGCATGGCAGAGAGTCCAACGCCAAGCGACAGCAGAAGGATCCCTGGGGCTGAGCCGGAGGGCTAGCTGCGTCACGGATATGGCTTCGCGTGCCCGCCCGACGAGGATTAGTGCATCTCCTTTACCTGAGTAGGCGGCCGGGAAATTCGGATTGATTTCAAGCGCAGCGTCGTATTGATGCAGCGCCTCTTCAGGGTTACCAAATCGAAGAGTGTCTCCCTTGACCACGTGAGCCATTGCGTTTGCCGAGCTTTTCGAAAGGGCTCTGTCAACGAGATTGGTCGCCGTCTTTTTGTTTTCCGTAACGGACACAGGCCATCCGGAGAGCAAATTGATAGGGGGGCTCAGATACCACGCCTTCCCGATCATTGCATCGACGTTGTCCGGATCGAGGCGCAGCGCATTGTCGAATAGCTCCTTTGCCTGCGCAATTGTCGTCTTCGATCGGGGCTCATAGGACTTTGCCCAGCCGCGCATGGCGAAGTCCACGGCATCCGGATTCTTCGAGCGGTCCGTTTCGCTACGGCGGCTTTCAGCTTGGACAAGTTCAATATTGAGCGAGCGGGCGAGCCGTGCTGTGATCTGGTCCGGCAAGACTGAGACTTTCGTGCGATCACTGTCGAAACGATCGGACCAGATGTCACGACCACTCGCGACATCTGTAAGCGACACGTTGACCCGGACCTGATCTCCGGCGCGCCGCACCGCGCCCTGTACGGCCCAGCGGATACCCAGGTCCTTGCCGAGAGTCTTCAGATCGACCTGCCTGTTCTTATAAGTAAAAGCCGTCCCGCGTCCGATGACAAATGCGTTGCGCATTCGCGCGAGATCTGTCGTTAAGTCGGTCGTAATGCTGTCAGCGAAATAATCCTGCTCCGGATCGTTGTTGAGGTTCGCAAAGGGCAGGACGACTAGAGACAAGCGAGGAGCGATATCGGGCCGGGCCGCTGCCTCTCGCTGTGTCCTTTGTCCGTCCGGCAAAACGTTAGTGCGGACGGAGTTCCAAGCATTCCAATAACCGAAGAGCCCGACCGCTCCGACGGTTACGACCGACGCGAGCACGCCGCCAGCAAGCTTTAGACGGCCCCGGATTCGACCCAGCGAGCCGCCAGCGCCAGCGGATACAGGCCGCTCCGGTACGTCCTTCGGGACTTCTGAGTCCGACGGCTTTGCGCGCCAGACACGTATCGGCTCGGCGATGTTTTTCAGCGCCTGCGGCCCCATGTCTTCGAACGCCATATCGACCTTGCCGCGGACCTGATCGTAGGCGGAAGACGAGATGCAGGTGCCGCCTGGCTCCGCGATACCTTCGAGGCGAGCCGCAATATTCACGCCGTCGCCGAAGATATCGTGGGGCTCGAAGATGACATCGCCTATGTTGATACCCACGCGAAAAAGAAGGCGTTTGCCCTTCGCGTCATTCTTCTGTAGGTCGCCAACAGCGCGTTGGAAGCGCGCGGCCGCTCGAACTGCCTGGACCGCGCTCGGAAACTCGGCCAAGAACCCGTCGCCGGTGTTCTTGACGATGCGGCCTCCGTGCTCTGCCACCGTGGGCTCGATAACATCGTCAAGGAGCGCCGTGAGACACCTGTGCGTGGCCTCCTCGTCGTCGTGCATGAGCCGCGAATAGCCCGCGACGTCGGCGGCCATTATCGCCGACAGCCTGCGTCCGCCAGGAACTCGCCGCTTTCCAGCCATGGCGCGAAAGCCTCAACTGGAAGGAGTGTACGATGAATCTGGCCGCCGAGCCAGTCGCACGATGGTTCGCTCGAATTGAGCCGGCGACAGCAATGCAGTGAAGTCTTTGCAATCCATCTTGGGCCAAGAGAAGGCCTGGCAATGGAGCTGCGGAACGATCGCTTCGTCAGGTCGGCTCAGGGTCCAGGCTGTGTGAAAACACCATCAATGATATGATTCTCCTGCGATTTGGCC
>NZ_JAGWDK010000012.1 GCF_018398875.1 Bradyrhizobium sp. sGM-13
CCCGAACCACACGACTTCGCCGTACGCTTCCTGCGCGTACGTCTAGCGCGCCATCCGCGTCCATCGCATCTCACCGCACGTTCGTGACGATGGCCAACGCCCCTCATCTGCCGTGAGACGGGCGGAAATATGCGACTGATTTGCGTGACAAGTTAAGCGGAATATTCTTGATTCCTGGGCTTGACACGATTTCTGAAAATCAGAAGTCATTTGCCCGTCGCGTTGCTTTGCCGCAGTCACGCATTGAAATTTCGCTTGGGCGCGAGGCAAATCAGTTTGCAGTTTGTAGGGTGGGCAAAGCGATCGCGTGCCCACCATCACTTGCACTGGAGGCTGCAATGGTGGGCACGCTTCGCTTTGCCCAGCCTACGGTGGCTGAAAAATCGCTTGCTCGGAGCAAAACGTTCTGCTGCAACGATGGTCCGGCCGGCCCTGTTGCGACGTTGCGGAGTATAGAACCGGCGCGGGATTTGCTTCGCTGAGCCGATCGAAAAACGGAGCTATCATGAGCATCGACCTGACCCGCCGCACCCTCCTTCACCTGGCCGGCGCCTCGTCGCTGAGCGCGGCCGCCACGGCGGCAGCGCTGGCGGAAGGAGCGGCCGACGGCGCTGCCGGGCCGACCTTCGCCAACCGCACGCCGATGCGAATCGGCATGGTGACCTTGCGCGTGCGTAACCTCGATCTCGTCACCAATTACTATCGCGATGCCATCGGGCTCACCGTCATGCAGCGTACGGCTACCGGCGCCCGCCTCGGCGCGGGCGGCGTGCCGCTGCTCGATCTCACGCTGCGCGCGGGCGCCGCCACCGAGGCGCGGAATGCCGCGGGCCTCTATCACACCGCCTTCCTGATGCCGACCCGCAAGGATCTCGCGCGCTGGCTGGTGCACGCCGCAACGAACAAGGTGCCGCTCTCCGGGTTTGCCGATCATCTCGTCAGCGAGTCCGTCTATCTCGACGACCCCGAAGGCAACGGCATCGAAGTCTACGCCGACCGCGCGCCCGAAAGCTGGAAATGGGATGCCGGCACGGTCGCGATGGCGACCGACCCGCTCGATATCGACGGCCTGCTGACGCTGACGAATCCGCGCATCTCCAACTATGCCGGTGCTCCCGACGGCCTTCGCATCGGCCACATGCACCTGCGCGTCGGCGACCTCGAACAGGCCGACCGCTTCTATGGCGGCGCCATCGGCTTCGACCCGACCCGCAAGCGCACCGGCGCCGCGTTCCTGTCGTCGGGCCGCTATCACCATCACCTCGGCATCAATGTCTGGCAGAGCGCCGGCGCCGGCCGGCGGGATGATGCGGCCACGGGACTTGCATGGTTTTCGCTCGAGGTCGCGACGCCAGAGTTACTGCAGGCGCAGGAGCAGCGCCTGCGGCAGGCCGGCGAGCCGGCTGTTGCGATCGCGAACGGCGTCGAGACCGCCGATCCCTGGGGCACCAAGGTGCGGCTGATCGAGGTTTGATGCTGGGCGCGATCGTCGGTTAGCCCCGCTCAGCATGCGCCGATAGGGCATGCGACCGCGGGAGAAGTCGGTTTTCTGTCTCCGCCAATGAGCACCGAACATTATTTCTTCTTACCGGAACCCAAGGTTGGCTGCCAGCCTCCGGCCTTCTGACTCGGTGCTGCGGCAATTATCTTGATCTTCTCCTTCTTGGGTTTCTTGGCTTCCCGATTGCCTCGTTGCTCGCCTTTGGCCATGTCGATCTCCTGGGTTGATGGTGATGCCAGAACCACGCAGATCCGGCTAGATATCGTTGTCGACTAGAGCCGAGGCGCGTCGAGATCATATCTGACCTTCAATGTCCTGATCAGATCGAGCGTGCGGGTACGATAGAATTCGTCGCCCTCGGACGCTGGCCGACTGATGCTCGCGCTCCATCCGTAAGCATCGTCGAAAACAAACATTGTCATCCCCGAAGGCCAGGGACCATGGAGAATCCTTGCCTGCTCGACAATCATATCCTGGAGCTCATCGGCGGTCTTGAAGGGTCTGCTCATGGCTTGCCTCCCGGACCTTTTGTGAACGCCCCGCTATTCTTCAAGCTGATCGAACTCATCGGATAACAGGATCCGGCCCCGGGGCGTAGATATCCTCACGTCCAAATAACCTTCCTGCAAAAGCTCCTTTGCCTTCTTGACGGCAGCCCCCACCGCCGCACGGCTAAGATTGACCCGGCCAAATTGATTGTTGCCGCTGATCAGGTAATGCAGTTCGCTCGTCCTATCCATGCAGGAATGCCACGGCCGACACCAACAATGGAAGAAGCGGCGGAACGATTGCCGGCGGGACGGTCCGGTCGGCAGCCAAGCAACCTTGGGACAACAAAGCGCTCCGTTCGTCGGGGCGTGAGCGTTGCTAGCCCTCAGTCACCGATAGACGCCGTGGGAAACGCGGTGATGATCAACTCTAGGCTCGCGTCGCCGCAATAGCGAGCGCTAAAACGCCGCGGAGACGCCCGCGAACGCCTGCCGGTGGCTATGCTCGCACTTGACCTTATCCCAACCTCCAGCGCGATTGCGGAAGGGGCGCTGACGTAATCCCGTCGCGTCCAGCTCGAAGCGGTCTACATGGCCCGATCCGCGGAAATTTGTCGGGCCTGTCTCAATCGAAGGCCGATGGCAGCTCTCCCTTGCGGAAGATGACCGTCGGCTCGTCGTCATAGTCGCCCATCTCGGGGTCACCGGTGGATGAGAAGGCAACAACCCCGAGCTTGCTCTCGGCCAGCCGCTCCGCGGTGCGAAGCGCGGCCGTTGCCGTTTTGCAGGCTATCGGAACGCCCGCTTTCAGGTTTCCTCCCCGGCCGGCATCGAAGGCCTGAACAAAGTAGCTTGTTTCGCGAGCCATGGGCTCTCCTTACAAATGCGGATCGCACCGCGCGATTTGTGATTCAGGACATCGATCGCATCAGCGCGGAAATTTCGATTGTTGCAAAGTTTGAGTACGTATCCGAGACGGCGTAAGGCAAAATAAGTTGACCGTTGTGCGTCATCGCCCCGCAGGTATAGACCACATTGGGAACGTAGCCTTCGCGTTCGGATGGTTCGGGTCGCAGCAACGGTTCACGCGAACGCGCCAGCAACTTGGAGGGGTCACGCTTGTCCAGCAGCGCCGCGCCGATCGAATATTTCCGGACCGGACCGACGCCATGCGTCAGCATCAGCCAGCCCTCCTCCAGTTCGATTGGCGATCCGCAGTTGCCGATCTGCACGAACTCCCAGGGAAATTGCGGCTGCAGGATCGCCTGGCCGCCTTCCCATCTGTAGAGATCGTCCGAATAGACCAGATAGAGATTCTCGTTGTCCTGTCGCGCAATCATGGCGTACCTGCCATCGATTTTCCGCGGGAAGAGCGCCATGCCCTTGTTGCGCGCGGCTGCGCCTTGCAGCGGCGTCATCCGAAACGAGAGGAAGTCGGCGGTTTCGATCAACTCCGATCGGATGGCAGTGCCCTTATAGGCGGTATAAGTTGCGTAATAGGTCGTCCGACCGCCATCGCTGAACTGGACGAAGCGCGCGTCTTCGATGCCGTTCGATTGCGACTCCGTCACCGGAAAGATCACCCGTTCGCTGATGTCCGGTGCTAGCTCGAAAACGACATCGACTTCATCGCCGCTCGGTCCGGCGGTCCGGTGCGTGATCCGGGGACTCGTAGCGAGCCGGGCAGTCGGATCGACTGTAATGCTGCCATCCGCCGCGATCGCGCCGGCGCGAAACGTCAACGACGATACATGCCCCTCGCCGACGGCGCGGAGGCTCAGAATGAAGCGCAGACTGCCGCTCCGGATTCCCGACTGGTCGGGGTGCGGCACGATGCTTGGATTGAACAGTGCCGACGCTTCGAAGGAATATTCGTGCAGGAAGTAGGCGCCGATCAGTTGGCGCTGCACTTCGGAAAACGTAGAGTGCGCCAGCAGCGCCTCCTCCATCTCATCGGCACGCAGCTCAAACGTCTTTAGCAAGTTGCGGTGCCGGCCCTGAAAATTCTCCAGCACGTCCGCTAATTGGGCGGCTGCAGCCTGCGAATCGAGATTGAGAACGCGCTCGACAATATGATTGGCGCGTGTCTTGTCGGTCGGGTTGAGATCGCGCGGTTCGGTCGCCGGCTTGAACGGGCGCACGATCACGCGCGCAGGATCAGGCCGCAGATAGAGTGCCCGCCGATTGAGAAAAGTGGCTTGTAACAAGATGCCCTCGGTTCGGGTTTGCGTGAGCAGACGCTTATTCAAGCGCCGATGGCGCGAAGCGCTACTGGGTTCGTCGGGTTGACATTGACGCGCGCAAGCTGGCGCATCTCGGCCAGCGCCAACAGATAGGACACGACCGACTCGCCGCCGCAATTTTCATTGGCCCGGTGAGGATGCAGCCCGTCGCGGCAAGTGCCGGTATCGGAATCGACCAGCGCCACCGACAGGTCGTTGCCGCCGAAAAACCAGGAAAAAACCCTGGCCGCGATCGCCTTCCATTCGGCATCGCCGTCCGCCCGCCAGGCGATCAGACATGCCGCAATGGTCGCGCTGGCTTCCACCGGCTGTTGATCGAACGCGCCAGGAGGCTTTCGAAGTCGTCCGAAGCTCGTCGTACCCACGGGACGGAAATGCCCGGTTGACGTCGTCTGCTGTGTCATCAACCAGCGCAGGGTTCTCAAGCCAGCATCGATATAGGTCGGCGTTTGCGTTGCAAAGCCCGTAGCGATCAGGGCCTGCGGCAGTCGGGCGTTGTCATACGCCAGCCCTTCCTCGAACCACACCCAGTCCGGCGTCTCGACCAAAGCGAGGGCGGACACCAGCGTGTCGGCAATAGAATGCCTAATCTCGCGGGCGCGCCGGTCATCCGGCGTTACGGCACAATAGGCGTCGAGGCCGAGCAGCGTGAAGGCCATTGCGCGAGGCGAACGAAAGGCCGCGGCGGTCGACAGGGCTTCGGCAAACAAGGCCGCCGCCCATCGACGCCGTGACCGGCTGGCATCCTTCCGCGCGCATTCGCCCAGGGCCCACAGAGTTCGCCCGTGGCTGTCCTCGGAGCCTTTATCTTCGAGCCAGGTCCGGTTGAAACCCATGAAGTTGCGAAAGCGTCTGGTATCGGGATTCCACGCATGCTGCACAAAGGCGGCAAAGCGGCCCGTCTGGCTTTCCGAAAGCGGGTGCTCGCCCGGTTCATTGAGCGCGCAGGCCAGCAGCAACGCGCGGGCGTTGTCGTCCACGCAGTAGCCGTGCGCGCGATCAGGTACCGAATGCACGGCGTGCTGAAACAGGCCGGTATCGTCGCACATCGACAGGAAATGGCCCAATTGCATGTCGGGCGCGGCCGGGCGGTGCGGCGCGATTGCGTCCGGTCGGGCACGCGCGATCACCTTCAGCCGGTGGCCGTGTCGTGCATTGTCGAAGGTGGTCATGTAACGCTCGGCTGTGCGCTCCCATGTCATCGATCGGCTGGCAGCGTAGGCGCGCTCGCGCATCGCCTGACGGCGAGGACTGTCGGTAAGCAGGCCCGCTATCTCGTCGCCGATCCCCATCGCGTCGCCAAAGGAAACGAGAACGCCGCGGCCGTCGGCCAGCAGTTCGCGCGCATGCCAATAAGGTGTTGAGACGACCGGCTTGCCGAGGCCGAAGCTGTAGGCCAGCGTGCCCGACGTCATCTGCGCCTCGTTGAGATAGGGCGTGACATAGACGTCGCACATTGAAATGAACTCGAGCAGCGTGGCCTGATCCACGAACTGGTCGAGGAATACGACGTGATCCTCGACACCAAGTTTGCGCACGCGTGCCATCAGGCTGCCGCGATAGGCTTCGCCCTGGTCACGAACCAGATTGGGATGCGTTGCTCCAAGTACCACATAGACCGCGTCCGGCCGTCTTTTCAGGATCGAGGGCATGGCGTCGATCATGACCTCGATGCCCTTGCTGGGGGACAGCAGGCCGAACGTCAGAATGACCGACCGATTGCTGAATCCGAGCTTGGCCTTTGCCTCGTCCGGCGCGACGAGCGGAAAGTCGGGGATGCCATGGGCTATGACCTCGATCTTGTCGTCCGGCACGCTATAGACGTTGCGCAGCAGTTCACGGCCCTTGTTGGCCATCACTACGACCTTCGAGGACATCTCGACGATGCGCTCCATCACCGCGCGCTGAGCCGCGGTCGGTGCGGCCAGCACCGTGTGCAGCGTCGTGACGACCGGCATGGTAACGCGCGACAGCAGTTCCAGGATATGAGCCCCGGCCTCGCCGCCGAAAATTCCGAACTCGTGCTGCAGACAGACGATGTCGAACCGGCCGGCGTTGAGAAACGCCGCACCGGCCACATACTCCTCGACGCTGGCGTCCTTGACCTGCAACGCGACCGAGGCCGGATAGTCGTAGGTCTGATCGTGGTCGGTCATCGCCACGATGCAGGTTTGCAGGTTTGGCTCCGAATTCGAGATTGCGCGTTGCAGGTCGGTCGAAAATGTCGCGATGCCGCAGCGGCGAGGCAACGAATTGCCGATCACGGCGATCCTGCGTAGCGGCGTCACGTGTGCGCCTCGGCCAGGCCGGTGAGTTTCGTCACGTCGGAAGCAACGGACCGAACAGGCTTGATCGATTGCCCGGAAAGCCTGTGCAAAAGGGAGCCGATCGGACCGCTTGCGGGATATGCGACCAGGGCGGTTAGCCCGTTGGCACCGACTTCGATGCTGGCACGACCGCCGCCGACGAAGATCGCCTGCCCGACGGACAGCGCGGCCAATCCGATCGCCGCATGGCCGTCGAGAGCGAGAACCCAAGTCTCCGAATCGGCGAGCAGCGCCCAGCTTGATCCCTCGGGTAACTCAAGCCGCTCAAGCACAAAATGCTGGCTCGCGACCAGAACCGTCCGCTCAAGAGTCAGGCGGACTGGATGACGTGGAGGTCGAAGCGGGGCGATGTTCGCGACTGCGACGCCATTGTCGATGTGCAGTTCACGCTGCCTGTCGTAGTCGAACAGGCGGAATGTCGTATCGCTGCGCTGTTGAATCTCGGCGAGCACGATGCCGGCGCCGATAGCGTGGATGGTCCCAGCCGGAATGAAGATGACATCGCCTTTCGCAACCGGACGCCATTGAACCAGATCAATGATCGAGCCATTCGTGATTGCCGTCCGTAGTTCCTGTGGTGTGATCCGTCGATTCAGACCGACGCCGATCTGCGCGCCCGGCTCCGCTGAGATGATGTACCATGCCTCGCTCTTGCCGTTCGGCATCCCCATTGCGCGCGCAAACGTATCGTCCGGATGGACCTGGATCGACAATGGCGCGCTGGTGAACAGCAACTTGAGAAGCAAGGCAGGAGGCGGTGCATTGCTGTCGGCGCGCTCGAACCAAAGCTCTCCCACCGCACCCCCGGTACCGTCGATGCTGCTCCATGGCTGGAGATTGCTGACGCCCCAGGGCTTGGGCATGGCTCGTACGGACGCGTGTTCGATGGGCATAGGATCTCCTGACCCATGACGCGCACGTCGAAGCGACATGCCGTTGGCCGATATCATCAGCAGGATGTGTGGCTAAGCGTCGCGCCTGCCGGACACGCCTTGTTGCGGAACCGGTTACGCTGTTGCTCATATGGATACTGCCGCACCCAATAGCAACCATTTTGCTTCGCGCGCGGTCGATATAGTGCAAGACGGCACGCCGAGGACGGCATAGGCGACTGGAAATCGATCCCAGCTCCACATCACGCTGCTCTCTCGCTATCGGAAAGATGCGGAACGAACGCTGACCCTTGCCTTCGTTTTGGGATTTTGCTCGACATCGTCATGAAAAGAGCGTCTGCTATGCACATCACCGCCCCTTCATTGGCTGCTATCGGTGACTGAGAGTCTTGTACTCCCGCCACACGAGGGGCGGTTAATATGTCCACCAGCCAACAATTCAATCTGCGAGAGTGGCTGGTACCTCCAATCCTGGTACCAGTTGTTCTTGGTCTCCTTATCGCTGGAGCAGTTATTGTCCAGTGGTAGCGCCGCAGTGCGGAAGACGCGCATCGCGATGCGCCAACCGCGGCTTTTGAAACCAGCTTCCACGCAGATCAATCATCGCGGTGAACGCGCGAGGAATGACGATGAAAAAATCCGTGCTTTCAATTGAAGAACCAGAGCAGAAGAAGGCGGTGCGGGCCGACAGGCCTCCGACCGAAGGGTTCGCGACGATTGTCGACGGCCATTTCAAGTCGGAGTTCGATACGATCGAGGCTGCCGAGGTCTCCGGTCGAAAGCTGAAGACCGCTTATCCGATGCTTCAGGTCCAGATCTACGATGCCGCCATGAGGGTGCGTACCTTGTTGAGCTAGCAAAGCTGGCTGTCGCGCCGTTATCGCCTGTGCGAAGAAAAGGCCCTCTACCGGCCGGGGCCTCCATCTCAGCAGCCGCGGCAGATATTCTTCAGCTTGACGTTGGTCCTGGCGTCTTCTGCGCTGAAAGAATCTTTGTAGACGGCTCGCGACGGGTCTTTTTCGGAGATAACGGGCTTTTCCTTTTTCGGAGGATGCGCGGCGTCGTAGCACGACAGGCGCGCATTGGCGTTGTCGATCGCGCGGCACTCTGGCGCAGCGGCAAGAGCGCCCGACGCACATGCGCATAGTGCCAGCACGGCGAGAGTCGTTTTCATCCGAGTTCCTTTCCCGATTGGTCGCAGTTCAAATCAAGCAGGTCGATGCGCGGCAGCCGTTGTCACGCAACCTCGTCGGTCCAGACCTTGAAGCCGACCAATGTGTTTGGCCCAAAGGTCTGGGCGATCGGCACGTCGGAAGCGTCGCGCCCCTGCGCAATCAGGATGCGACCGATCCTTGGCACGTTGTTGCGCGGATCGAAAGTACGCCAGTGCCCACCGACATAGGCTTCGAACCAGCCGGCGAAATCGCCTGCAGCCCATGGCTTTGGCGTGCCGATGTCGCTGAGATAGCCCGTGCAATAGCGCGCGGGAATGTTCATGCAGCGGCAGAACGCAACGGCAAGATGGGCGTAGTCGCGGCAGACGCCCTTGCCTTCCTGGTAAGCCTCCCACGCCGTCTTGCTGGCGCGAGCATACTCATACCCGAAGGCGACGTGATGATGGACGAAATCGCAGATCGCCTGGACTCGAGCCCAGCCCGGTGGCTTTTTCTCGAACAATTGCCAGGCGATTTCCGAAAGCCGGTCGGTCTCGCAATAGCGGCTGCCGAGCAGATAGGCCAAAGTGTCCGCGGGCAGATCCTCGATCGCGTGCTGAACGGCGGAAGTAAACACGGGATCTGGCAGACCGCTGTCGCGAACGACGCCGTCGGCCGCAAGACGCACGCGGCCGGCGGGGGCAACCATGCGGCTGCACCAATTGCCAAACATGTCGCGGTAGGGAGTGATCTCGACGACTGGGTCGGTGGTGAGGAAATCCGGCACGATGACGTCGGACGCACGGGTGAAGTGCGTGCCGAGCACCATGATCATCGGCGTCGGCTGCGGGAAATCGTAGATCATTTCGAATCCGACGCGAATCTTCACTCGAAAGCCCTTTCCGGCAGCTGCCTGCTCGAAGTGGCTACGAAGCCAGCGAATGCAAGGCGTTGGCTGGTTTATTCGACCAAATGCGGCGGGCGCCAAGGCAACAACCGATATGCGCTGAGATTGCCTACCTCACCCGGCTCTCGGGAGAGGCGACCTGAACAAACAGATGTTCGGCCGCACCAGTCTTGAACGCGTGCCACGCACGCCGGCAGATCAGCGCCAGGAACAGTTCGCGCGGCTGCCGGACCGGATCGACGCATGCGGTGTCCCGCAAATTCCTGGCCCGAGAGTTTGAAGGCACTCCTCCCGGCATCATCGTGCGCAGCATAGATTTCCGTTCCGGAAGACGCAGCTGCTCATCGGCCGGCGGGAAGATCACAATGAACCGATCTGCGGGCCGGTGAAAAACAGTTCCGCCTTTTCCCAATCATGTTCTAATGTCCGAGCTATTTTCCGAGGAGACCGATTGCATGAATTTGCCGATGAGCTGGGACGAGTGGGCGCAGCACGATGGCGTGGCGCTGGCCACGCGCGTGGCGAAGGGCGAGCTCACGGCAAAGGAATTGGCGGCGCAGGCGGCTGATGCGATCGCCAAGGTCGATCCCCCACTTTCGGCCGTCGTCGAAGTGTTCGAGGATGCGGTCGCCGATCCCGCCACCGACGGCACCAATCTCGATGGTCCCTTTGCCGGACTTCCGTTCCTGATGAAAGACCTCGGTCCGACATTGAAGGGCCGGCTGCAGGAAATGGGCTCGCTGTTCATGCGCGGCAATCGCGCCACCGCGGACACGTTCCTGACGCGGAAGATGCGCACCGCCGGGCTCAATCTGATCGGGCGTACCACCACGCCCGAGTTCGGCGTATGCAGCTCGGCCGACAATCCCGCCGTCTATGTTACTCGCAACCCCTGGAATACCGACTACACCACCTGCGGATCGTCGGCCGGCAGCGCAGCGATGGTCGCCGCCGGCGCGGTGCCGATCGCGCACGCGACCGACGGCGGCGGCTCGATCCGGATTCCCGCCGGTGTCAACGGCAATATCGGACTGAAAGTCTCGCGCGGCGTGTTCTCGCTGTCGCCGCACCTCTCTGATTTGAGCGGACTGGTTTCGATTCAAGGCTGCCAGTCGCGCACGGTGCGCGATACCGCAGCCTTCGTCGATGCCTGCCGCGGTCCGGCGCCGGGCGAATTCATGCCGTTCTGGAGTCCGCCGGAGCCGTATACGCGGATGATCACGCATGATCCTGCCCGGCTGAAAATCGCGCTATCGTATCAGTGGGGTGATTATCGCGCGACGCCGCATATCGCAGCCGAGCTGCAGAAGGCCGGACGCTTTCTCGAGGGCCTCGGGCATCACGTCGATTACGCGCTGCCCGATCTGGACTATGGCGAAGCCTTCGCGGCGCAGACCACCTGCTACATCAGCAATTTTGCCGTGGTGATCTCCAACATGCTGGCCGCGCGCGGCCTCGAACAGCCGCCGGAAGATCTGATTGAGCCGATCAACATCCGGATCTGGGAGCATGGCCGACACACGTCCTACGCGGACCGAGCCCGCATGCAGGCGGTGTTCAACACGACCTCACGCAGCTTCGGCGCGTTCTTCGAGGAGTGGGATATTATACTAACGCCGATCACTGCGCTGCCGACGCCAAAGGTCGGCACGACCGAGTATCTCACGATCAGCGACAATCCCGACGTGCTGGACTGGTTCGGTAACCTCTGGCGCAATTTTGCATTTACCCCGCTCGCCAATCTCTGCGGCATCCCGGCGATCTCGCTGCCGCTCGCCACCCACGAGCACGGCCTGCCGCTCGGCATCCAGGCCATCGCGAAGCAGGCCAATGACGGCTTGTTGTTGCAGCTAGCGGCGCAGATCGAGCGCGCGATCGGCGGCAAGTGGAATGCGGGGCAAAGGCCGGGCGTGCATGTGACGAGAGATTCACAGCCTGACAATCACACGCCGAAAGCTTAGATGCGGTCTGATTGGGCAGCGCGAGAGGGAAGCGGCGTAGCCCGGCCAAACAGGAGAGCACCGATGCTGATCGACTGGGATGAGCTGTAAAATACGGTCGAGTTCGTCAGCATGAAGGCTGCCGCAGAGCTGACGCATAGCCCGGACGTCATTTTGTCACCTCAACCGGCAACGTGCTGCCCTGACTGCGACCAGCGGCTGTCGCATCCCACCAGCTACCCAGGGCATCAAGCAGCGGCACGAGCTTGAGACCAGCCGGCGTCAGATCATATTCCACGCGCAACGGATATCCCTCGAATTCACTGCGTTCGACAATGCCGGCGTCCTCCAGCTTGCGAAGCTCCAGAGTGAGCATCTTGTGCGAGATGGTGGGGTTGTCCCTGCGCAGATCGCTGAAGCGTTTTGTGCCCTGCTTCAAATAATAGATCAGCAGACTGGGCCAGCGACCGCTGATGACCTGCATCACTTCTTCGATGGGACAGCGGGAGACGAGATCTTTCATCTGACTACTCGTGGTTACAAAAAGGTGCGTAATTTACTTGGGCAACGCGATCCGTAGTTTCCAGTCACGCTGCGCAGCGTGATCGGCAGAAATCACGGAGAACATACCAATGGAACCGATACTTGTTTATGGCTTCCCAGCCGGAAGCTCGATGGGGCTTGTCGCCGCCCTTGAATGGCTTGGCAAACCCTATCGGCTTTGCCGTGTTGATATGCTCGGCGAGATGCGCGATTCTTCCTATGCTCGCATCAATGCCCGGCATGAAACGCCGGTGCTGATCACGGATGCAGGGCGGGTGCTGACCGAAACGATGGCGATCGCCGCCTGGCTCGAGGCAAGAGACAGCCAGCGACGCATCAGCTTCGCACCGCTTTCGCCGGAAGCAGACCGGATGCACCAACTGATCGGCTTTGTTAATACGGGCTTCACTGGCGCCTTCACGCCGCTATGGGCGGCGCTGGAGATGGCGAAACCGAACCCGCAAATGCAGGCATCGCTACGTGAGTTCGGCGCCGCGCGGGTGATCGAGCGGCATGACAAGCTCGAAGCCATGATCGGAGAGCATCTTTTTCTGATGGGTGAGCGCCCGACGCTGGCAGACGGCGTTCTGGTCGGCGTCGCGCGCTGGCTCGACTTCCATCGAGTCGCCGATCCGGCACGCTGGCCAAAACTCGCCGCGGTGCGCCGGCGCATTGAGGCCGATCCCGCCGTCATCTATGCAACGGCGCTGGAGAGCGGAGATATCGGCTCGGGAACAGGCGCTTGTGTCGGCCATATCGCACTCGCGGATGTTATCGAGCGGTTCGGCGACCAGAGTATTATCGGTTCTGATTGAATTCAGAACCGAAGCTCTAGATTCGTTTTGACGCGTTTTCTAGCTCGATCGCGCCAAGTGGAACGCCGGGAAGCAGCCCGGCGTCCACATGGCGGGGGTTGAACGGCCGACGCGGCAAGAACCTCTATTTCCACTTCGCCAGATAGAAGCGCGGCAATTCGTCCGGGTACGGCGTGAAGTCGAGCTGCTTGGAGTGGCCGTAGGTCGTCACATAGGTGTGCAGCGGCGCCCAGTAGGCCTGCTCGGTGATCTTCTTGATCGCCGCCGAATAGGCCTCCTTGCGTGCTTCCGGATTGATGGTCGATCCGCCCTGCAACAGCAGCTTCTGCACCTCGGGATCGCGCGCATAGTCGTCGGCGCCGCCGTCGAAGAAATTGGGCATGATGGCCGAGACGTCGTTGATCGAGTAGCTACCCCAGCTTCCGAGATAGGCGCGCAGCTCGCCCGCCTTGGCGCGCTGGATCAGGGCCGCGGTCTGGAGCTGGTTGAGCTTGGCGCGGATACCGACTGCGTGCAGGTAGTTCTGGACCGACGATCCCCACTGCGGCAGCACGTAGCTTGCAAGTTCCACATCGAAGCCGTCGGGATATCCGGCCTCGGCAAGAAGCTTCTTTGCCTTCGCCGGATCGTAGTCGTAGGCCACCGCGGCCTCGGCATCGCAACCGAACTGCGACGGGAAGCAGGGCGCTGCGGGAACGCGGCTGCCGCCGGTGACGAGCTTCTCGGCAATCGCCTTGCGATCGATTGCATGCCAGATCGCCTGGCGTACCTTCTGCTTTGTCAGGGGATTGTCGGCGCCGGTGCGCCCGCCGGCATCCAGGGAGAGGTATCCGATCCGCATCGATTCCTTGCGCACCGCCTGCAGATGCGGCATCCGGTTCACGGCTTCGAGCTGGTCCGGATTCATGTTCCAGATCCAGTCGGCGCGGCCGGCGAGCAATTCGGTCATCTCGGTCGCAGCATCAGGCACAAATCGCACGCTCATCTTCTTGATCGCCGGCTTGCCCTTGGGGCTGCCGGCCCAGTAATCCTCGAAGCGCTCGAAGTCGATGGAGACGCCGGGCTCGACCTTCGTCACCTTGTAGGGACCCGCGCCGACCGGCGCCTTGGCGTAACCTTCCGCGCCGACCTTCTCGCGATAGGCTTTGGGATAGATCGGCAGCACCAGCGCGAAATATTCCAGCGCCGCCGGGTTCGGCCGCTTCAGCTTGACGCGCACCGAAAGGTCACCGGTCTTCTCCGCCTTGTCGATCCAGTTGTAATTCGACGGGGTCGAGACGCGGCTCGCCGGATCGGCGACGACGTTGATGGTGTAAACGACGTCGTCGGCCGTGAACGCGCTGCCGTCGTGGAATTTGACGCCGGGCCGCAGCGTGAACTCGATCGTGGTCGGATCCGGCAGCTTCCATTCGGTTGCGAGCAGCGGCTCCAGCTTGAACGTATCGGGATTGCGGTAGACCAGCGCGTCCCATCCCTGGTGGTGCATCACCACGCCGGTGCGCAGATTGTTATAGAAGGGATCGATGTTGGGCAGCGCGTCGCGCATCACGATCCGCAGCGTGTCGGCTGATTTCTGCGCCGCCGCCGGCAACGCAGCGACACCCGATAGAACCGCCGCCAGAATTGCAACGCCGAGCTTTTTTTGCATATGCATATCGCTCTCCATTTTTCTATTAAAGGCGGCGCAAAACACGCCCTATGCCAAGTGACATTCTACCATTCCCCGGGGCGGGCGGGCCATGGGCATTGGTGCTTCATGGCGGCAGCGCTCGACCGCGATGCGGCAGCGCGGGTTGAACCGGCAGCCCGGCGGAATATTGGACGGATCCGGCATGGCGTCGCCGAGGCCGATGTCCGGCACGCCCTTGCCCGGCTCCGGCGTCAGCACGCTTTCCAGGAGCGCCTGGGTGTAGGGGTGGCGGGGCTTGCGAAACAGCGCGTCGGTTTCGTTCCGCTCGACGAAACGGCCAAGGTACATCACCGCGACTTCGCTCGCGACATGCTCGACGACGGCGAGATTGTGGCTGATGAAAAGGTAAGTCAGCCCGAGGTCGCGGCGCAGGTCGGCCAAAAGATTGAGGATCTGCGCCTGCACCGAGACGTCGAGCGCGCTGGTCGGCTCGTCGCAGATCACGATCCGCGGCTCCAGCACCAATGCGCGGGCAATCGCCGCGCGCTGGCGTTGCCCGCCGGAAAGTTGCGACGGCATGCGCTCGCCCATCGCGGCCGACAGGCCGACACGCTCGAGAATGCCGCCGACCCGGCGCTCGATCTCGCCGCGTGAGAAAGTGCCCTGGGCGGCAAGCGGCAGCGCGACGATATCCTTGATGCGCCGGCGCGGATTGAGCGAGGCGAACGGATCCTGGAACACCGGCTGGATCAATCGCGCCCGCGCCTTACGGTCGAGGTCGAACAGGCGCTTGCCATCGACCAGCACGGTTCCCGCCGTCGGCTTGAGCAGCCCGAGGATCAGGCGAGCCAGCGTCGACTTGCCACATCCGGACTCGCCAACGATGCCGAGCACGCTACCGGCCGGGACTTTGAAGGTGACATCGTCGACCGCGACCACGCGCTTTTCCGCCGACATCAGCCCGGTGTGGACGCGGAATTCGCACCGCAGGTTCTCGACCTCGATCGCGGCGGTCATGCGGGTTGCAGCTCCGCCCAGTCCGGCTCGAGCCGGCAAAGATAATCATGCGCGTCGCCCGCCCGACGCCGCGGTATCGCACGCGTGCAGGTTTCGTCGGCGTGGGCGCAGCGCGAGCGAAAGGCGCAGCCGGCAAAGCCGGGCCCGATCGCCGGCACGACGCCGGGGATCGAGCCGAGCGGCCGGTCGCGCTGCACCCGGCCGGGCACCGGCACACAGGACAGAAGACCGCGTGTGTAGGGATGCTGCGGCGCGCGGAACAGCTCCGCCGTCGGCGCGCGCTCGACCACCTCGCCGGCATACATCACCGACACGTGGTCGGCGACGCGCGCGACGATACCGAGGTCATGGGTGATCAGCAGGATCGAGAGGCCGAGCTCGCGCTTGAGATTGGCGAGCAGCCGCAGGATCTGCGCCTGCACGGTGACGTCGAGCGCGGTGGTCGGCTCGTCGGCGATCAACAGTTCCGGATCGCACATCAGCGCCATCGCGATCATCACGCGCTGGCGCAGGCCGCCGGAGAGCTGGTGCGGAAACTGGCCGAGCCGCATGCCAGGTGCGGTGATGCCGACGCGGCCCATCAGTTCGGCGGCGCGGTCGAGGGCCGCCCCGCGCGAGCCGCCCTTGTGGCGCGTCATCACCTCCGCCATTTGCGAACCGATGGTGAAGGCCGGATTGAGGCTCGTCATCGGCTCCTGAAATATCATCGCCATGCGGTTGCCGCGCAGGCGCGCCATCTCACGGTCCGAGAGCGATGTGAGGTCGGCGCCGGCGAAGCTCATCTTTTTCGCCGAACGCTGGCCGCCGCGGGCGAGCAGGCTCATCACCGCCAGCGCGGTCACCGACTTGCCGCAGCCGGACTCGCCGACCAGGCAGTGAGTCTCGCCCCTCTCGACCCGGAACGAGGCGCCGCGCACCGCCGCGGTGCGGTTGAACGTTACCTGAAGCTCTTCCACGTCCAAGAGCGCACTCATCGCAGCCGCTCCGCGCCGAGCAAATTGCGCAGTCCGTCGCCGACCAGATTGATGCCGAGCACCAGAACCGCCAGGGCTACGCCGGGGATCATGATCACCCAGGGCGAAAAGAACATGTAGTCCTTGCCCTCGGCGATCATCAGCCCCCATGACGGCAGCGGCGGCGGCACGCCCAGCCCCAGGAACGACAGGGCAGCCTCGAGCAGGATGGCCAGCGCCATCTCCAGCGTTGCCACCACGGCAAGATGGCTCGCGATGTTCGGCAAAATCTCCTTGATCAGGATGTGCGGCATCGAGGCGCCGGCGCACCAGGCCGCACTGACGTAGTCGTGGTTGCGAACCTGCATGGTGGTCGCGCGCGCGACGACCGCGAAGCGGTCCCATAACAACAGCCCGAGGGTGGCGACGACGAGCCCGAGGCCCGATCCCATCAGCCCGACCACCGCAAGCGCGACCAGCACGACAGGGATCGACAATCGCGTCGTGATGGCGAACAGCACGAAATCGTCGACGCGGCCACCAAAAAACCCGCCGAGCACGCCGAGCGTGATGCCGATCAGCCCCGACGTGATCACCGTCATGATGCCGATCAGGAGCGAAATGCGCGCGCCATAGACCAGCCGCGCGAGATAGTCCCGGCCGAGTTGGTCGGTGCCGAGCCAATGGCCCGGCTCGGTGCCCTCCATCCAGAATGGCGGCTTGAGGCGATTGCCGAGGTCCTGGGTGAACGGATCCTGCGGCACCAGCGCGTTGCCGATGAGCGCCGCCGCAACAACGAGCGCGACGATGGCAATCCCGATCGCAAAGCCGGCGGCGCCGATGCGCGAGCTGCCTATGCTCGAAGGCTGCGGCGCCTGAATGGCAATCGGCTCGCTCATCCCGTCCTCAGCCTCGGATCAAGCAGCGCATTGAGGATGTCGGCCAGGAGCGTGAGACCGATATAGAACACGGCCAGCACCAGCACCACCGCCTGCACGACAGGGAAATCATTCTTGGCGATGCTCTCCCAGCCGAGATAGCCGACGCCATGTAGCGCGAACACCGTTTCGATGACGATCGAGCCGCCCAGCATGAAACCGAGCTGGACCGCGGCGATCGACACCACGGGGATGGCGGCGTTGCGCAGCGCGTGCTTGAAGATGATGCGCGCCCGCGACAGGCCCTTTGCACGGGCGGTTCGGATGTAATCGGAGGCCATCGCCTCGATCATGCCGGAGCGCGTCAGCCGCGTCAGCGCCGGGATCGCGGTGAAGGCAAGCACGATGCCGGGCATCACGAAATGCTGCCAGGTGCCGGTGCCTGAGATGGGCAGGATGCCGAGCTGCAGGCCGAGCACGATCATCAGGATCAGCGCCAGCCAGAAGCTCGGCACTGCCTGCCCAACCATCGTGAACAGGGTGACGCCGCGGTCGATCCAGGTGTTTTCGCGCAGCGCCGCCAGGATGCCGAGCGGAAGCGAGATCAGCAAGGCGAGGCTTAAGCCCACCAGGCCGAGCGTCAGCGTGATCGGCAGGCGTTTCTGGATCAGGTTCGCCACGCTGTCCTTGAAGAAATAGCTCTGGCCGAAATCACCGACCATGGCGCGGCCGGTCCAGGCGAAGAACTGGACATAGAGCGGGCGGTCGAGGCCGTAGGCCTTGCGCACGATTTCGACGTCGGCCTGCGTCGCCTGCGGACCCGCGATCGAAACCGCAAGGTCGCCGGACAGCCGCGTCAGCAGGAATGCAAGCGTCATGACGGTCAGCGCGACCAGCACACCGAGAGCAAGACGCCGGGCAATCAGACGCAACATCTATCAGGACTCCACGACCGACCCGGGACGCGCACTCTCAGATCGGCCGCCATACAACAAAGCGAACGTAACGGTGTCATCAAACAGTTGTCCCTTGCAAGAGAGGCGGCGATATTTCGTGCAGGGTGTGCACGTCTTGGAGTATTGGCCTCATCTAAGATCGATTCGAGCCGCGCGGAGCCGCGGCTCGGTGCCGCGTTCCCGATCGAGGCGTTGAGAAATGTGGTGCGAGCGTTGCGCCCGTACACGCCATGGAGGCGAATGCAATGTGCATGCCATGGCGGGAGTTCTGACGTCCGATCGGGGCAATGCCTTCGCGCCCTAAAAAATCAAATGAATTCAAAGACTTTGCTTGGGAGCGGCGGCCGTCCCGGAGCAACTGGGGCACGAAGACCGGCGGCGAGCGATCAATGGCTCATCTCCTACTGCGCTTGATTGAGCAGCCGGATCAGCTCAGCCGGATCACTCAACGTGCAAGGCCTTTGAACAATCCGATGCTCACGCGCATTCCCCTGCCGGGGGCGCTGTCGACATCGAAATCCGCTCTGGCGTTCTCCGTCAATGTGCTGAGCATGAGTGCTGAAAGCTTCCCGGGCATAGGCCACTTGGCGCCTTCAGCAAGTCCGTTTCCATCGTCTGCCACCACAACCCGATAGTAGTCGTCGCGCTCCTGCAGGCATCTGACTGTCAACGTGCCCGCTTCACGGCCATCAAAGGCGTACTTGAATGCATTCGTCAGCAGTTCATTGACGAGAAGTCCCACGGGCATCGCCACGTTGATTGAAATCGGAGCCTGGTCGGCTTTGAGGTCCAGTCTGACGCCGTCAAGACCGTGGGTACGCGTCACCGCGGACGCAATTTGCGTAAGATACTGGCCAAGGTCGATGGTTTGACCAAGACCGTCGCCGGAAAGTTCTCGGTAGAGAATGGCCAATGATTCGATGCGTCCAGCCAGACGATCCAGCGCCGCCCGGTCAGCGCTGTTTTGGTTGCGAATATCAAGGCGGATGAGGGCAGCGATCAGTTGCAGATTGTTCTTTACTCGATGCTGCAATTCCTTCAGCAAAAGATCCTTATCGCGCAATTGCCGCTCAAATTCCTCACGTTGCGATTTTGCGCGCTCGGTGATGTCAATCAGCGCGACGATGCGATAGTCCTCCGTTCCGTCCTCGTTTTGAATCACGCCAGCAAATGCATCTACCAATAAGTGCTTCGGCTGCTCGCGCCGAAACGTCCCGATAAAGTCATCGCAATTGAGTAGCGACTTGGTGAAGGTGACATCAGGCTGTCCTTCGAGCGTGAACGACTCCAGGACCGACCAACCTCTTCCCTTGATTTCCGAGGCGGTTTGTCCCGTCAGCGCCTCGAAGGACTTGTTCGCAAAAATTATGCGCTGGTCTCCACTGATTATTTTGGAGATGACCACCGCGATCGGTAACCGATCGAGGAAGAGCCTGAATTCGTGGGAGTTAATCGCTTCTGTGATATCGAGCGCATCGAACAGATCATTGACCTGCTGCGAAGCAGACGCGGAACCCTGTTCTGGGTCACCCATTTTACCTGTCCTGGTTGCCGGGCGGGATTTGCTCCTGTCCCGCAATCCATGCAGGACGTACGTGGAGAATAATAAGGTTCTGGCGCATCCTTACCAGTCAAATCCCGCGCGGCGGCGCGCGACTGCGCCTTGGGGCCAGGGGAAACGTCGTGGAAAGGTCGTGGGCTGAAGCTGCTTCGGGGCGATATTTGTCTCCGACATCGAGATAGTTCTCGGTTCCCGGACCGCCGCGGTCGAAGCGACTGGAGCCGCGGACCATGCAAATCCCTACCGACGTCCCGCCGCCGCGGTGCCGAGCGGCAAAACCGCGAGTGATGACGGCTTAACCGGCGTTTGCTCCTGTGTCGGAGGACGCAGCAGCGCTGCCGATTCCCTCGTGCCGTAGACAAGCATCGTCGCCGACCCGATGAGCAACATCAGGGCTGAGACGATAACGGCGAGGAAGATCCGCTCCATGAACGGTCAATGAACGGCCGCGCCGTTTGTTCCATCATACTTGGGTATGGCAGCCAAGCCAGGTTTTCTTGCGCCGGCCGGCAAATAGAGAGGGACTATAGCAAGATCTCTCAGCCGTCCAAAATCTCTGCTGCAGCTCGAGAGCAACGTGAGCCGAGAGTCGGTTGTCTCAAATGTAGCGAGCCGGCGCAAACGGGGCGACATCGTAAGGCGTGGGCGCGCCGGCAATCATGGCGGCGATGGCGGCGCCGGTTGCGGGACCGGTCGTGAAGCCGATGTGCTGGTTGCCAAAGGCAAGCCACAGGCCGGCATGCCGAGGCGCTGGTCCGATCATCGGCAGGCTGTCGGGCAGCGTCGGCCGTGAGCCGCGCCATGCGTCGCCGACGGCATCGCCAAATTCGACCACGCCACGCGCGAGCGGAACGACTTTGTCAAGCTGGGCGAACGAGGACGGCGCATCGCGATCGGTCAGTTCGACGCCCGAGGTGACGCGGATGCCCTGCTCCATCGGGGTCATGATGAAGCCGCCGTCGATGTCATAGATCGGACGCCGCAAGGAGCGCGCCGGGTTCGACTTGAATTCGCGGTGGTAGCCGCGCTCAAAGGCGAGTGGCACGCGATA
Source organism: Bradyrhizobium sp. sGM-13 (assembly GCF_018398875.1). Classification (GTDB taxonomy): domain Bacteria; phylum Pseudomonadota; class Alphaproteobacteria; order Rhizobiales; family Xanthobacteraceae; genus Bradyrhizobium. The sequence goes on from NZ_JAGWDK010000012.1 coordinate 20,858, forward strand.
GCCGAGCGGCCGCAACATCTCCGCAGACCAGGGTCCCAGCGCGGCCACCACATGCCGCGCCGAAATCTCGCCATCGGCCAGCATCACGCGCCAGCCATTGCCGTCGAGTACGATCGCCTTGATATCCGCCTGCCTCACCTGGCCGCCAGCGTGCGCGAACATCCGCGCATAGGCCTTGACCACCTCGCCTGGCGAGTCGACCGAGGCTGTCCGGGTGTGCAGCAGGCCCACTTTATAAACGGGCACAATATCCGGCTCGAGCGCGGAGATGGCCTGGCGGTCGAGCCATTCGCTGGCGATGCCGTATTCGGCCAGCATGGCCTGCTCCTGCTTCGCCGCGAGAACCGCATCGCTGCGCCACGCCCTGAGCCAGCCGGTCTCGCGAATGCGATGTCGCGCACCCGCTTGCACGATCCATTCTCGATGCAGTTTAGCCGATGCACCGATCAAGCCATGCAGCGCTGTCGCGCGCGGCCCAAGTCGCGACACGGCCGAATTGGCCAAAAAGCGCGCGACCCAGCCCGCGTTCTTCACCGCCCAAAGCGGATTCCAACGCAATGCCGCATGGCGGTTGGTCAGGTATTTCGGCAGCGACGTCCACAGCGATGGATTGTTGAGCGGCGTGATCGAGCCGCTGCTGATGATGCCGGCATTGCCGTATGAGGTCTCGCTGCCCGGCTCGCGCCGATCGACGAGTACGACCGACATTCCGCGCTGCCGCGCGGCAAACGCCGTCGATACCCCGACGATACCCGCGCCGAGCACCACAACATCCGCTTTATCTTCCGGCATCGACTTTCCAAACACCTTCCCAAGGAGATCTTACAAAGCAGACTTCACATCATGCTCGGACCACCGCCGACCGGCAACAGCGGAAAGTTCCCTTCCCAACAAATCATCACCAAAACGCCGCATGTGAGTCCGCAACCTTTCTGACGCCCGTGGCTTCTTGCCCCGCGACGTTCGTCGCATTCCAGCCAACCTTCATAGGAGTTGACTATATGGCTGCACTACTCGGAAACCTGCTTGGTACCGTCGATGGCCTGCTCGGGACCGCCACCGGTGTACTTGGCGGCGCAAGCGCCAGCGGTAGCGCTTCTGCCAGCGCCAGCGGCACGGCGGACTTGTCGAACACGCTCGATCTCGGCGCAGTAGTTGAGACGAACCCGAGCATCGACCTCTCGGCAGGGCTCAACGGTGTCGACGCCTCGGTTTCCGCACCTACTCTGATCGGCGCCAGCGCCGATGTCGGCCATCTCGATGTCGGCGGCCTGCTCCACGGCCTCGCCTAACTCCAGTTGAGTTCGGACATTTCAAAACCGCGCGGCGTGGGGAGCGCATCCCCACGCCACGTCTCCAACAATAATATGCACTGCACGAGTAGATCGCGCAGCGCCAAGTCAACTCGCTTCATGCCAACTCGCTTCACGTCAACTCGCTTAAGGTGATTGCCGAATGCCTACGGGCATGCTGACCGCCCTTGACGACTCCGTCGCGCCGGCGCGACGGATCGATGACGTTCGCCAGGCGCTGGTCGCGCTATGGCCGCAATTCCTCTGGGCCGGGCTGTTCTCCAGCGCCATCAACCTGCTCTATCTGAGTTCGCCGCTCTACTTGATGCAGGTCTATAACCGCGTGCTGCTCAACGAGAATGTCTCCACGCTCGTCCTCCTCACCCTGATCCTGGCGATCGCACTGCTCACCATGGCGGCGCTGGACGCGGTGCGCTCGTACATCCTGATCCGCTGCGGCATCCGCCTCGACATGGAATTGTCGGCACGCGTGTTCGAGGCGCTGGTGGTGCGCTCAGCGCAGCGCGGCGCATCGCGCGGCGCGCAGCAATTGCGCAATCTCGATCAGTTCCGCACCTTCGTGACCGGCCCCGGCATCTATTTCGCGTTCGACCTGCCGTGGATCCCGATCTATCTGATGCTGCTGTTCTTCATCCATCCGCTGCTGGGCATCGTCGCGACCATTGGCGCGGTTCTCCTGCTTGGCCTCGCCGGTCTCAACGAGGTGATGACCCGCGAGCCGATGAAGGAAGCCGAGGCCGCCGGCAACCAGTCCTACGTGTTCACCGAAAACATCCTGCGCCACGCCGACGTGATCCGCGCGATGGGCATGCAGCCGGCGGTGGAGCGCAACTGGCAGAGCCAGCGCTCGTCGATGCTGGTGCAGCAGGCGCTTGCCAGCGACAAGAACGCGGTAATGACCTCCTCCATCCGCTTTTTCCGCTTGCTGTTGCAATCACTGATGCTCGGCACCGGCGCCTGGCTCGCCATCGACCACGCGATCACGCCGGCAACCATCTTCGCCGCAAGCATCGTGATGGGCCGGGCGCTGGTCCCGGTGGAACAGGCGGTCGGCACCTGGAAGCAGTTCATCGGCGCGCGCGAGGCCTATGCGGAAGTGCGCGAGCTGCTCGGCGAGATCGACCTGACGCCGCCGCACACCATCGTGCCACGGGCGCGCAACACCATCGAGGTCCGCGAACTGCGCTGCCTGCTGCCAGCGCGCAAGGAGCCCGTCATCAGAGACCTGACGTTCGAGCTTGGCGGCGGCCAGGCGCTCGGCATCGTCGGCCCGAGCGGCTCCGGCAAGAGCACACTGGCTCGCCTTCTGGTGGGCGCCATGCTACCTGCCGATGGACGGTTGCGTTTCGGCGGGCTCGACTACAGCCATTGGGACCCGCTCGAATTCGGCCGCCATGTCGGCTATTTGCCGCAGGACGTCGGCCTGTTCGCCGGCACCGTGCGCGAGAACATCGCCCGTTTCGGCGACGCATCGACGGACGAGATCATCGACGCCGCCAAGCGCGCCGGCATTCATGAGATGGTGCTCGACCTGCCGAAGCAATACGATACCCGACTGGGTCCCGGCGGCGTCGGCCTGTCCGGCGGCCAGCGCCAGCGTCTGGCGCTGGCGCGCGCACTGCTCGGCCGCCCGCCGCTGCTCGTACTCGACGAGCCCAACGCCAATCTCGATGCCCCCGGCGAAGAGGCGCTGAAGGTGGCGCTACTGCAGGCCAAGAGCGAGGGTGCCACCATCATCGTGATCACCCACCGCACTACCATCCTCGATATCGTCGACGTCATGATGGTGCTGCGGGGCGGCATGCTCGACATGCTGGGTCCGCCGGGCGAGGTCTACCACGCGCTCCAGCAGGCCGCCGCGGGGCGCGCGTCATGACGGCGATCGGCGACGGCTTCGCCCCGATGCGCGACCGTGCGCGCTACGCACGCCCCTCGCGACCGGCGCTGCTGGGTGCCGGCGTGGTGGCGGCGTTCCTTGCCGCGATGACGATGTGGGGAACGCTCGCGCCGATCTCCGGCGCAGCGATTGCCAGCGGCAACCTCCAAGTCGAGGGGCGGCGGCAGAGCGTGCAGCACCCCTATGGCGGCGTCGTGCGCCAGCTCACCGTGCGCGACGGCGCGCGCGTCGAAAAAGGTCAGCTCCTGATCCGGCTCGACGACAGCGACCCGCGCGCCAAGCTCGACGTGCTCGCGGCCGATCGCGACGCTGCGCTCGCCGCGCGCGCACGGCTGGTCGCCGAACGCGACCGAAAAGATGCGCCGGAGTTCGACGAACATCTCCGCGCGCGCAGCGAACTATCCGCGGCGCGCCAGGCCATGGCCAACGAGACCGCGATGATGGCGGCGCGAAAGCACCAGTTCGCCGCCGAGACGGCGGTACTGCGCGGCAAGATCAAGGAACTCGAAGCGCAGATCGCGGGCACGCAGGCACAGCTTGCCGGCACCGAGAAACAGCGGGAACTGCTGACCGACGAGATGAACGGCGCGCAGCATCTGTTCGCGCAAGGCTATACGCCAAAGACCCGCATCCTTGCTTTGCAGCGCGAGGACGCCCGGCTGAAGGCCGATATTGGCGCGCAGCAGGCCAGCATCGCCGGCATGCAGCAGCAGATCGCGCAGAATGACCTCGAGATCGCCAGGGTGGAACGCGCGCGGATGAGCGAGATCACCGACCAGTTGCGCACGACCGAAAACAAGCTCGCGGAACTGACGCCCAAGATCGACGCCGCCACGGACGTGTTGGTCCGCACGCGGATCACGGCGCCGGCGACCGGCTCGGTGGTCGGCCTCGACGTCTTTACCGAGGGCGGCGTAATCCAGCCCGGCGCGCGGCTGATGGACATCGTGCCCACCGACAATCCGCTGATCGCCGCCGCAAAACTGAAACTCTCTGATATCAACGACGTCGCCGTCGGCCACCGTGCCGAGGTGCAACTCACCGGCGTCAACTATATCGAGCGTCCCCGGCTCTACGGCACCGTGCACACGGTGTCCGCCGACCGCCTGACCGACGACAAATCCGGGCAGGGCTATTACGCCGTTGAGGTCGCGCTCGATCCCGACGACGTCAAGAAGTCGCGCATCGACCTGCAGGCTGGCATGCCGGCCGAGGTGATCGTGCCGACGCGTCCGCGCACCCTGTTCGAATATCTGCTCGGTCCGCTGCGCGACGAGATCACCCGTGCGTTTCGCGAGCGCTGAGGAGGAGATGGCCATGGCCGACGCCGTCAAGAACGCCCGCCGCTCCGATGAAGCTGAGCGTAGCCGTCATCTCGCGGCAACCGAATCGGTTGCCTTCGCCACCATGCTGCTCGGCCTGCTCAACGATGCCGACACCGCGCTGCACCGCCTGGAGCACGAGGGGGAAGCCCGCGCGGCGCAGCCGGCTGCCCTGCACCCGCCTCCGGCAGCGATCGTCCCGGCCGCGCTGCAGCCGGCCTATCCCACACTCGGCCATGACGACCAGCATGCCGGCACGATCGAACCTCCGGCAGCCGAGCTTTCGCCTGCGGTCCACGCCGACGCCACAGCAACGGACACGCCGCAAGATACGACCGCGATGCTCGCCGAAGCTCCATCAGGCGACGTGCTCGCCACGCAGGCTTTTACATCGGCGTCCGTGCTATCGAGCTTCAGAGCAGCTCTGGATCACGCGCCATCGGCAGGCACAGGCAGCGCGCCGTCGGGCAGCAGCATTGCGCCACCATCATTTGATCTTGGCGCGTCCGTTCACAACCTTGCAGACAGCCTCACCGGGGTCGTCGACATCGCGCTTGCAACGGTATCGAGTACGATCACAAGCGTGAGTGCCACCGTAGGGCAACTGACGGCGACCGTGACCGGCACTGCAAGCCATCTCCTCGACGGCTTGGTCGGCACGGTGACCGGCCTGATCCATGACGCACCGGCCCCCAGCCTGCTCGAACCGCTGACGACGAATCTTTCCGAACTGACATCCAGCACGGCGGATTTCTCCGGCGCCGCGCAGCACGACATACCGCTGCTCGACACCGCGGGCGCGATACCGACGTCGCTGCTGCACCCGATCCCGCTGCAGCTCGGCTTTCTGGGCCAGCCGACGATGGATGGCCATGAGCCGCATGACGGCGCATTCTCGGCGCTAGGGGTGCATCACTTCTGAGAGGCCCGCCTTTCATCCGACCTTCATTTGCTTGGCCGGAGTCCCGTCAACCTCGGACGCAACGTCGGTAATGATCTCGCGCAACCAAGCAAGTGCGGGATCCAGGTGAAAGGACGCCGGCCACTGTAGGGCTTCTCGAAATGCGGGGATGCGGACCGGCGCACGCAGCAGCTTCAGCGGAAAGTTTCGCGCGAAAATTACAGCGAGGCGATGATGCATCGTCGCGATGCGGTCCGTTCCGATCACCATGGCAGCCATCGCGGTAAAGTTCGGGGCAATGACCTCGATGCGGCGTTTATAACCTAACTGCACGAGGGCGCGTTCATCGAAGGATACTCCGTGAATGGGCCCGAGCTGAGCTGTTATGTGTCCAAGCTGAAGATAGCGGCCAAGCGAGATCGAGCGCCCGATCTCGCGGCTTCCGCGCCAGGCGACGCAGCAGAACTCGTCCGCGAACAAATGCTGGCTGGGATGGCCATCAATGAGATTTGTATCGGGGATCACGACGAAATCGACCTCCCCTCGCTGAAGCTGGTCATCGACCCGATCACCGAAGGGAAGAATTTCAAGGCAAACCCGCGGTGCGGCGCGATAAACCCGCTTCATGACGGCGTGCATCAATACGATGCTCGCATAATCGGAAACGACCAGCCGGAAACGCCGCTCAGAACTCGCCGGGTCGAATTTCGGCGGCGAGATCAGATTGGCCCGGATTCGCAGCAGGATGTCCCGCGTTGGTCTTTCCAGCGATTGCGCCAGCGGCGTCGGCACCAGCTTTCGCTGTGAAATCGTGAAAATCTCGTCGTTGAAATACTGACGCAATCTGCCAACAGCGGCGCTCATCGCCGGCTGGCTGAGATGAAGGCGTCGACTGGCTCCCATGACGCTGCGCTCTTCGAGGATCGCATCAAGCGCAATCAGGAGATTGAGGTCCAGGCCTTCGAGGCGCATCGGCTTACATCCATCTTTCAAATATCACAGATCAATATAATCGATTTTTCGAATTTAAAGGTCCCATGTACTCAGGACGCAATCAAGAAATAAGTCGTGCATTGGGAGAAACGCTTTGATCAAGCCATGGATCTTTGAATTCATGCAGGCACCGAATCTGGGCGACGGGGAGACCCTGCCCAGTACCGTGACTGCCGTGTTCGACGAAGGCTACGCGCATTGGCTCGAAGTCGAGAAGCTGGGGTTCGAAGGAATATTCTTTAGCGAACATCACTTCGGTCACTCTTATAGCCCCTCTCCCAACCTGTTGATCGCAGCTATTTCTCGCCAGTCGACCCGGCTGCGGCTGGGAACGATGGGAGTGGTCGTGCCGCTCTATGAGCCATGGCGCATCATCGAAGAACTGACGATGCTCGATCACCTGACGAAGGGACGCCTCGAGATCGGCTTTGCAGCCGGCGTCCCGCAGGAACTCGCGCGGATAGGCTTAGGGATCGAGGAGGCCCGCGAGCGGTTCAACGAGGCTTTGGAGATACTCGATGCCGCCCTCTCGAACCACGTCATCAGCCACAGCGGGAAGTATTGGAAATTCGAAAACCTCAGCCTGATGCCGAACGTCTTCCTGCAGCCGTCTCCGCCAAAATGGACAACGGTTGTAAGTACCGGATCCGCGCAGAAATCCGCTCAAAGGCGATCCAAAATCTGCACCGGCTTCGAATCCGGCGCGCGCATATCCGAAATTTTTGACGTGTATCGGAAGGAGTCTGCCCGGTTGGGATTTCCGGCAGGGCCCGATCAGCTCGCAATCCGGCGCAATGTCTCCATTTCATACGATGCGGCTGAGGCGCGCGAAGAATCTCATGCCGCGAAGGCAGCGACTCTGAAAGTTGTGGCGGGCGATCCGCGCGTTGTCCAAGGCACATCCTCATTGCTCGATGCGCCGAGGGCTGGAGCCGGCTTTTCACTGCATGACGACGACTACATCGCCGGCACGCCGGCGCAGGTCGCTGAACAAATCATCGATCAATGCCGCAAATGCGGCGCAGGCCATTTTCTCGCGATGCTCGGAAGGAGCTTTACGCCGCGCCGCCGGGAAACACTCGCTCTCTTCGGCAAGGAGGTAATCCCCCAATTGCGACGCGCGCAGATAGGTTGGTGAGCCCGATTGCGAGCCGAGCATTGCGGGCTTGCGGCACAACAACTGGAGCGAAGCATGATTCAGGATAAGCCTCTTATTCTCGGAATAGGCGGAACCCCGCGGCGCGGGTCATCGTCCGAACGCGCGCTCGTGATCAGCCTCAGGGCCGCCGAGGATGAAGGCGCAAGGACCCTTCTTCTCTCCGGCGCAGAACTGCTTCTGCCGATGTATATGCCTGGGCAGCAACAGTCCGATCAGGCTTCGCGTCTCCTGGCCGCGCTTCGTGAATGCCACGGCATTATCATCTCGTCGCCTGCCTACCACGGATCGATATCTGGACTGATAAAGAACGCGCTCGACTACGCGGAAGAACTCAGAACGGATACACGCGCCTACCTGGATGGAATTCCCGTTGGCTGCATCGCCTGTGCTGGCGGCTGGCAGGCCGTTGGACAAACATTGGCCGCGCTTCGAACCATTGCTCATTCCCTCAGAGGTTGGCCAACGCCGCTTGGTGCCATGTTGAACACATCCGGTGCGCTGTTCGACGCCGAGGGAAATTGCACCGATGCGGCAACCAGACGCCAGCTTGAGACGGTGGGGCAGCAGGTGATCGATTTCGTGCGCATGCGATCTCGCGGCAGATTGGCAGCGCACTCCTTTTCGACAGACACGATGGTCCAACCGTAGCGCCAGCTCTCGGCCAGGAAGGAGTTTGACGTGGTATTCGAAACGATAAAGCTCAAGATCGATGCCGTGGACACGGTCATAAAAGTCATCGGAAGGGGTCCGGCCGTGCTCGCGCTCCACGGAGCGGCAACGATCGAGGGGCAAGATTGGGCGCGCGGTCTGGCCGACAGGTTTCGGGTCTATCTGCCATTCCACCCCGGCTTCGGCGAAAGCGGACCTGCGCCGCATATCTGCGGGATGCAGAATTTGATCGTCCATAATCTGCGGCTCATCGCAGGATTGGGGCTGGGTCGGCCGCACCTCGTGGGCCATTCCATGGGGGGCTGGATGGCGGCAGAAATGGCGGTGGTCGCCGGCGAACGCTTTGCTCGTCTGGTGCTGAACGCGCCTGCCGGGCTCAACCACCCTGACCATCGCGGCGCCGATCCCACCAAAGTCGCTCCGCAAGATTTGCCTGGCTACCTGGCGCATCGAACGGAAGTTGCAGCCCGATACTTTCCCGGAGGCTCGCTTGCACCATCGCCGGAGCAGTTCATTGCGGCAAGGGAAAGGGAAGGCCAGGCGCTGAGCAACATCCGGAAGGCCCACGGCATGGGACACCCAAATCTCGGTCGGTGGTTAAGCCGGATTCCCAACGAAACGCTCATCGTGTGGGGCGACAGGGACAGGGTCGCACTTGCCAGTCAGGCGGAACTCTGGGCAAGCGCGATTCCAAGAGCCCGCATTCATATCGTGCCCGGCGTTGGGCACTTCGCCATGCAGGAAGACCCAGCCTGTGTCGTGGCGATCGGCGATTTCCTCGCCGGTTGAAAGTGATTTACCCGCCCGCTCGCTTTCATATGCGAAACGGGATGCCGCGGATGGAACGAGCGATCCATCTCTATTTCTTCAAATAGTACGAGCCAGGGAGATAATCATGAGAGCCATTGTGGTCGCGATCGCCCTCACCGCGGGCCTGATATCCACTTCGCTGACACAGACTTCGCAGGCACAGACTTGGCCCACCCAGTCCATTCGCCTCATTGTCAACTTTCCCGCGGGAGGAGCAGCAGATCAGCTCGCGCGCCTTGTCGGTCAACCTCTCGGCGAAGCTTTCGGTCAGTCGGTCGTAATCGAAAACAGGGGAGGCGCTGGCGGAAATCTAGGCGGAGAATTCGTGGCGAGGTCGGCGCCGGATGGCTACACCCTGCTGATGTCTTCAGGCGGGATGGTGGCGATCAATCCGCATCTGTATGCCAAGATGTCATTCGACCCCACGAAAGACATCATCCCCGTCGCCTCCGTTGCACGCGTGCCCTTCTATCTCGTCATTCGGGCGGACAGCCCGGTGCGGGATTTCAAGGAATTCATCGCTGACCTGAAGGCCAATCCGGAAAAGCGGAATTTTGGATCGCCCGGTATCGGCAGCTCTCCCCATCTTGCGGCAGAAATGTTGAAAAAAATGACCGGCACAAGCGCAGTGCACGTGCCGTACCGCGGCGCAGCGCCTGCGCTCAATGACCTCCTCGGGGGGCAGCTCGACTTCCTGTTCGATCCCGGCATCGCCATCGAGCACGTGAAAGCCGGCAAGCTGCGTGCCCTTGCGATCGGAAGCCCGCAACGATCGCCCCAACTTCCGAATGTACCCACGCTAGACGAGCTCGGCCTGACCGGCTTTGATGCGGATGCCGTATTCGGCATCTACGCGCCAGCCGGAACATCACCCGACGTTGTCGCGCGTGTGAACAAGGAAGTTAATCGATCGCTTGCAACCGCCGCGTTGAACGGGCGTATCGCGACCCTCGGAAACATAGCCGCTCCGATGTCTCCGGAAGAGTTCAAGGAGAAGTCCCGCAAAGACGCCGAGCGGTTCGGCGCAATCATACGTGAGCGGGGCATTCGCGCCGCCAACTAGCTGCAAGTTTCATAGCCGGCCTCTGTGGCGCTTGACGTGCTGATCAAGCTCCACTTTCAGTTCTGCCGCACGGGTTGGCGGATCACGGTCTTGAGCTTTTCAGGCGCCGTCTTGCGAGGGTCGCTCAGATAGACCTCATGATGCCGACCGGCGAAGTCGTAGCCGCCGGAAGGCATAATCTCCCCGTGCAACCTCGCGAGCAGCGGTCCTTCGTCGTCGTAGCTGCCCACGTGCAATGCCTGGAGGCAGAGACCTTCCTCCAGGCTTTCGAGCCTCAGACTGTCAGGAAGCGTGCCGAGCTTCTCTCGCGCCTTGATCCTGGCAGCAAGGAAGGCCTCGTCATCCACATAGTCCGGCACCATGATCATCATGGTCCACTCCCATTCGTCCTTACGCCGTGCGGAGAAGCTCTCAGGGTCGGGAGCTGACCAAAGTCCCTCCAATGGCATCACGACGAAGTCTTTCCCGTTTGCCTTGCACGAGAATTTGATCGTAAAGGCCGTCGCGTAGAGGCTTTCGACGGCAAGCCTATAAGCTTGGGCTGTGTTCGGGTCACCATGACCATCTACCATAAGGTAGGAAACCGGCGGCACATCGATCGTCACGAAGCGGTTGAGGGGAGCGGTGAAGAGTGGCTTCCTCACCTTCTTTAGATCCAGCTTTTCCATCTACCCCTCACAGCATTCTGAACATGTTTGGACGGCCGAACCAGATCAGCCTTACTAGACCACACTAGACCACCTCGCGCAGAATACCTTGAGCCCGAGAGCCATAGTGAGGAGGCGGCACCTTATGGAGAAGAACGTAAAGGACTTGTTTGAGCACTATGAGAACCTGTTCCGAACGGCGCTTCGGGATCAAGTGGATATGGACGAAGTGGTGTCCTCATACGCCACTGCGTTCGTTGCGGCCTCTCCGGCCGGCGTCAGTGTCGGCCGGAATGACGAACACCTGAAGCAGATGATGCAACAGGGGTTTTAAAATTATCGCCGGATCGGTACGAAGGATATGCGACTTCGCAATGTCCGCATCGCACCGATCGACGAGCACCATTGCCTGGCGCATGTCGCTTGGACCGCCATCTACGACCGTGGCAGCGAACCGGATGTTTCTATTGATTTTGAGGTCCATTATCTGGTGCAGCAGCTCGAAGACACACCAAGGATCTTTGGATGGGTATCAGGGGACGAGCAAGCCGTTCTGAAGGAACACGGCATCATCTGAATTCCGCTTCCCACACCGTTCGCTTCCCGGTGCTGCCTGCGATTTTGTGCTATGCTTGCAAACAGCCTTCAGCCAGATCAAGCCCTGTTTCACCGGTCCCGTTATGGCTGACATAGCAGATAACGCTGGCGTCATTGTCCGGCCGCCGATCGCGTGGGCGCTCGCGGTGCTTGCCGGGCTCGCGCTCAACTGGCTCATGCCCTTGCCGTTCTTGCCGGCCGCGCTGCCTGCAGGCTGGCAGGGCGCGACGGTGTTTGCCCTCGCGCTGGCGCTCGTCGCGTGGGCGATCTCTACCATGACCCGGGCTGGCTCGAACGTACCCACCAACCTGCCGACCACGACCATCGTGGAGGCCGGCCCCTACCGCTTCACGCGCAACCCCATCTATCTCGGCATGGTGCTGGGGCTGATCGGCTTGGCCATTGCCTTCAACAGCCTCTGGCTGTTGATGACGCTGGTGCCCTTCGCGCTTGTCATCCGCTACGGTGTGATCGCCCGCGAGGAAGCCTACCTCGAGCGCAAGTTCGGGGACGTCTATCGCCGCTACTGCGCGCGGGTACGGCGCTGGCTATAGGGCTTGTCGGCCAGGACCAGCGCCAGGGGAACCTGTGCCTCGCCATTCCCGCTCCGCAAATCGGCATGGGCATGGGTCGTGGGAAGGCGTATAATTGCGTTGTCCTTCGCGCAAATGATCAACCTCTCGTGGAGGTGGCCATGAAATATGTGCTGCTTGGCAATTTGAGCCCGGAGTGGGCAAGCAAGCAATCGGAGCGGATCGGCAAAGCCAAGACGAAACTCGACAAGCTAGGCATCAAGGTCGAGTCGATCCACTACACGCAGGGCTACTATGATTTCGTCGACATCGTCGACGCCCCGAATGAGGCGGCGATGCTCGCGTTCTCCGTCTGGTACGCGACGCAAGGTCTAGGCCGGATCCAAAGTATGCCGGCCTTCGACACCCAGACCTTCGAAGCCGCGATCAAGGACGCTGCGAACTAGGCGTCGGAGCGTAGCTCACAGCATTCTTCCCGGGCGCGGTAGCACGGAGCGCAGAACCGGGGGGTATCTCGCGCCTTACTTCGTGAGAAAATGCGGGACGTCTTGCGAGTAGCTCGCTTCCCCGATGAAGCTTGGCTCATCGGGCTTTCGGCGGCTTGATGCGGCAATTGCGCAGGCAGGTGACAACCTCAGCGCCGCGGAACTCGCACGGGGTCTCCTCTGTTGGCTCTTCCAGAGAGGAGTCCGCCCTATGCTTATCGAGCATCAGAACAAGCGGCCGAACATCGATCCGACCGCCTATGTGGCCCCGACGGCGGTGATCTGCGGTGATGTGACGATCGGTCCACGCACGCACGTCTCGTTCGGGGCAGTGATCGAGGCGCATGGCGCGCCGGTTCGGATCGGCGCCGAGTGCGTCGTGCGCGAGAACCTCAACATCCGCAGCACGAGCCGGAACGCCGTCGAGATCGGCGACCATGTCCTGATCGGGCCGCTGTCTTCGCTCAAGGGCTGCATCGTCGAGGACGAGTGCTTTCTGGCGACGGGCGTCAAAATCTATCAAGGCGCGGTCATCAGGCGGCGCACCGAAGTTCGCATCGACGGCGTGGTCCACGTGCGCAGCGTGCTGCCGCCGAGCTCGCTTGTCCCGATCAAATGGGTGGCGGTCGGCAATCCCGCCCAGATGTTCCCGCCCGACAAGCACGAGGAGATCAACGCCATCCTGCGCGAAATGAACTTCCCCGAAGAGGTCTACGGGCTGGAGCGCCAGGCTGGCAGCGGCGTCGACATGGACATGAAGGAAGTCACCCTACGCGTGACGAGCGGGCTCGCCGATCATCGCGACGACCGGGAGCTGTAGCGCTCCGCTCCTGTCGCGCCGCTTGCGAGTGATTAATCGGTCAAGGAGAGGAGTTCTGGCATGAACCCGGCGAATCGGCAACGACTTCGCCTCTCCGGCGGTACGGAGTTGTCCTTCATCACGGCAGGTGAGGCATCCAAGCCCGCGGTGTTGCTCCTGCACGGCTTTCCGGGCTCGGCAGGCTATTTTCGTGAGGTCGTGCCCGCGCTGTCGCAGGCCACATACGTGATCGCGCCCGATCTGCCTGGCTTTGGCGAGTCTGACGTCTTGCCGACGGTCTCGTTTCGCACCTTCGGTCAGGCAATCTCGGAGCTCCTGGACCGGCTCGCGATCGGATCGCGCTACATCTACCTTCACGATTTCGGTGCGCCGGCGGGGTTTCACATCGCCATGCAAGCGCCGGGACAAGTCCAGGGCCTTATCATCCAGAACGCCAACGCTCATCGAACCGGGCTCGGGTCGCAATGGGCCCCGGTGATGGCTTACTGGTCGAATCCAAACCCAGAGAACGAGGCGGCTGCGACCGCGCATCTGACATTCGAGGGCGTGCGCAACGGATATCTCGGCGGGATGCCGCCGGACGTGGCGGCTCGAATCCCGGCCGAAATCTGGCAGGAGGACTGGCGGGTGATGCAATTGCCCGGCCGGATGGACACGCAGCGCGCGCTCGTCAGGGACTATGGGCACTACGTCGCCCGGTTCGACGAAATCGCCCAATATCTCGAGCGCTGGCAGCCGCCTGCGCTGATGGTCTGGGCACGTCACGATCCCTTCTTTGATCTTGCCGAGATCCTGTCATGGATGCGGGCGCTGCCGAGGATGGAAGCCCATGTTCTCGACGCCGGCCACAAGCTGCTCGAGACGCACGCCGGACCAGCGCTCTCCCTCATGATGGAGTTCATCAGGCGAACACAAGAGAGACCTGCGCAACTTCCCTAAGAGAACGCCTGCGAGTTTATCCCAAGGCCGTTTCAGGGCGCGGGACGACTTTCTTCTGCCTTGAATCCAGAGGCGGCGATCCCGCTCTTGACGCCCGATGCATCCGTGGCGGTTCTCTGACCGCTTGACGCGGCTCGCCGGCTATGTTCTCTTTTTGTTCTTTGGACAACGCGTACGAGGTCTTTCCTTTCATGCATGACATTTGCACCGACGCCGGGTCGATCACGCTCTTTATTCATAATGACGACGATACGCCGGTCGAATTCGTCCGGCAGCTCCTTCGCAACGTCTTCGGCAAGTCGGAACGGGAAGCGATCGCATTCACCGCGCTGATCGAGAACGAAGAGAAGGTGGCCTGCGGCCCCTACCCGGGCCCGGTCGCCAAGGCACTTCTGGATTCGGCACGGCAAAGCATCAGCGCCGCCGGTCATGGTTTGCTGATCACCAGCGAAACCGCGACCACGAAAGACGCATGCGATCTTTGCGGAGCACCGGCGACTGGCAGTGAAATCCTGCTCGCCGGCAGGACAGCGTGCCTCTGCAATAGTTGCCTGCTTGCTGTCAGGCGCGCATCGGAGGCCGTGCCTGGAGACGAGTTCAAATACGCCTGGCTCGCGCTTGACTGGCACTTTGCCGGAATCCCGCGAAACCAGTTGGTGACGAGAGCGCGGCAGTTTCCAGGCCATATGCTCGCCGACGTCCAGGTCGCGGTCGACCAGTTGCTCGCCTCGCCGCTGCACTTCTTCGGCATTCACGAGGAGTATCGCTATGAGACGCTGGTATTTGCTGCCCTGATGAAGGATGGCCGGAACGCACCCGCGCTTGCGCCGCCGCAGTACCGCGACGTCGAGATCGGTGAAGCGCAGCCGGTGAAATGCCTGCATAACGGACTGTGGCTGTGCAGGGCCGGCGAGCTCCGCTACGCCGTGCTGCTATCGTTTCATCGTGAATACCAGCATGAGGCTGCGATACGCATCGAGATCGCCGTGCCGGCCGGCGCCGCCGGCGACGCACTGGTGCAACGTGCGTTCGCCGAGCTTGAAGAGGCAGTGCACGCCGCGCGTTCCTATCGCGGCAAGATCCTTTCGCTCGAAGGTGGATCCGACTATCGCGGACGGTCGAGCGGGATCATGGTGCACCGGCTGCCGGCAGTCGGACGTGAGGAAGTCATCTTGCCCGAACAGACGCTGAAGCTGCTCGATCGCAACGTCATGGGCTTTATCGGCAATCGCGCGGCGCTTCGCAAGCTGGGCCAATCGACCCGCAAGGGCATCCTGCTTTACGGCCCGCCGGGCACCGGCAAGACGCACACGATCCGTTACCTTGCGACCAATTTGCCCGGACATACGACGTTGATCATCACGGCCGAGCAAGTGGGGTTGCTCGGCGCATATATGAAGCTGGCGCGCCTGTTGCAGCCGACGATGGTAGTGATCGAGGACGTCGACCTCATCGCCCGCGATCGCGAAGAGATGGGATCGTGTGAAGAGCCGCTGCTCAACAAGCTGCTCAACGAAATGGACGGGCTGAAGGAGGACTCCGATATCCTGTTCGTCCTCACCACCAACCGGCCGGAGCAGCTTGAAGGCGCGCTGGCCGGCCGGCCCGGTCGCATCGACCAGGCGATCGAAGTGCCGCTGCCCGACGGCATCGGCCGCAGCAAGCTTGTTCAGCTCTATGGCAAGGACCTGCCGATGGATCAGTCCATCATTGATGAGATCGTGAACCGCACGAAGGGTGTCAGCGCCGCGTTCATCAAGGAATTGATGCGGCGTATCGCGCAAGCGAGCATTTTTCGGGATGACGGTTCGACGGTGGAATCCGGCGACATCAGCGAAGCGCTGGACGACATGTTGTTCACTGGCGGCAGACTAAACGTCACGCTGCTCGGCGGGGCGCAGGAAATGGCAGGCTCTTGATGGGCACTATTGCTTCGCCGTAGCGCAGCGCCCAGATAATGTGAAGCTGTAACGCAGGGCTTGATCAATGCTTCTAGCAATTGAGCAGGGAAACACCAACAGCCTATTCGCGGTTCACGACGGCGACCATTGGATCGCCCAATGGCGATCGGCTACCGAGCCTAGCCGTACAGCCGATGAATACGCCGTGTGGCTGTCGCAACTGATGGCGATGCACAAACTTGAGCTCAGCCTTTTGAATGCCTGTGTGATATCGAGCGTAGTGCCGCAGTCAATCTTCAACCTGCGAAACCTGTCGCGTCGTTACTTGCACGCCGAGCCGTTGATCATTGGTGAGAATACCGAGCTGGGCATCGAGGTGCGGACCAAGAAGCCCTCGGAGGTCGGATCGGACCGTCTGGTCAATGCGCTCGGCGCGCTCAAGCTCTATTCCGGGCCATTGATCATTGTCGACAGCGGGACCGCCATCACGCTTGACGTGATCGGGAGTGATGGCGGCTTCGAGGGAGGTGTGATCGCGCCAGGCGTCCACCTGTCGATGGAGGCCCTGCATGCAGCCGCCGCGAAGCTTCCCAGAATTGCGCTGCAAAAGCCACGACGGGTGGTAGGCGATGACACAGTTAGCGCCATGCAGTCCGGTATTTTCTGGGGTCACGTCGCGCTTATCGAAGGAATGATTGCTCGCATCAAGGCTGAGCGGAACGAAGCAATGACGGTCGTCGCCACCGGCGGTGTCGCATCGTTGTTCCACGACGCCACCAAGGCGATAGATCACTTCGATCCCGACCTGACGATTCGCGGTCTGCTGGAGGTATACCGGCGTAGTACGAGATCACGGTGACGATCGGGTTCAATCGAAGAAAGCGGCCGATTATGGCTGCGATCGCGTATTCCGAAATGGCGCGCCACGCCGGATAGACACGACGAATACAATCTGCCGTTCCTACTTCGCTAGCGCCACTAGCGAGCGCAGATCGCTGCGATTTCCATCCGGCGAATCGCGAGATTAAGCAGGAACGTAGGTCAACCTGATCACATCCTCGCCAATCCGATCATTAGTCACCAGGCGGAGCGGCGGCCGGGGTCCGGCGAAATATGGCTTACCGTGGCCAAGCACGACAGGGTGCAGGTAGATTCGATACTCATCGATCAGGCCAAGTTCGGTGAGGCTTCGCGCCAAGTCCGGGCCAGCAACTTCGATCTCCCCGTCGCGCTCGGCCTTCAGCTTGCGGATTGCGCCCTCAAGATCATCCTCAACAAGCCTGGCGTTGGGGCCGACCGACTTCAACGAGCGCGAGACGACCCATTTCGACTGCTTCCGCCACGCCGCCGCGAAGGCGTGTTCCTCTGCATTCCACTCAGGATGGTCGTCGTCCCAGTAACGCATGATCTCATACATTTGGCGACCGTACACGCTGCCCGCCTGCCCCTGAGCCTCCTCGATGAAGTGGCGGAAGAGCGTGGGGCTTGGCGCAAACGCCATATGGTCGACGTAGCCGTCCAGGGACTGGTTCATTCCGAACACGAGCTTGGCCATACCACTTCCTTTCTCTACGCGGCACGCGGTTCTGATTGCGCTATGCAATCGGTTGTAGGCTAGCTCGACTGATTTCATATCGCAACTGGTTTTGAAGTGCGCCTGAATGCCCGCGCTCGCGCTACACCTCGCGATGTGAACGGACGGCGGCTTCTGAGACCGGGCGACAGACTCCGATCAAGATGGGCACTATTGTTTCGCTGCAGCACTATGAATCCAAGGCCCGCTGCGCGATCCAATCGGTAATGTTGCGCGTGCCAGCGATTTGGCACTACGCCTTCGGAGCCAGCGCTCTCTGAGCCGGACTCACGCGACTCGGCGTCGCTTTGACATGCGCGGCTCGATCGGGATGGCGCTCTCTCGCGTCGCGGAGCGCGACGCGCCGTCCAGCGAGGGCGCGCTTTCGAGCGCATTTGCGACCGATCAGTAACGATGATATCGCGCAAAATCGTAAAATGGCGCGCCATTCCAAATAAATCTACGAACTCGCACTCAATTGAAATTGCTTGTGATTTTTTCGGGCGCAGCCAACGGCTCGGCGGTTCTCGAAGCCGTTTTGGTCCCGTCGCCACCGCGGGCATTTCCGCGCGCGCCCCTGAGACTCTGCGCGCCTTGGCCGCCCCGGGGTGATAGTATTGTCGAAGCCATGAGACCGGAGATTTGGTAGCAATCGAACCGCGGTCAAAGAACGGCGCTCAAACAGGTGCACTCCAGAATCAGGCCGACGATCGCGACTGCGGTCGGACCGCGTGAGAAATGGAGGACGTTATGGAAGCGTGGCGAGACGACAAGGCCCGGGCAACCCTGATCCGCGAGGCAGCCGGAAGCGCGCAATTGGGCAAAACCCCCCGGACGTTTGCCGAGCTACTGTTCGGCCACACCAATAGCGAGGATCTCGCCAACTACGACGCCACCTCGCTGGCCTTCCTGGCGAAGCAGGCCTGGGACCATGTGCAGCGGCGCACGCCGGGCAGAGCCGATATCCGCGTCATCAATCCCATGATGCCGGACGGCCGCGAGATTTCCGTGCTCGAAATTCTCAACGACAACATGCCCTTCCTGTTCGATTCCACCCTGGCGGAGCTCGCTGAGCTGGGCATCGAAGTCGCCCTGGTTGCTCACCCGATCATCGCCGTGGAGCGCGACGAGCAAGGCAAGCTCATGCGGTTCCACGGCGATACACTACCGGAGGGAGCAAGGGGCGTACGCGAAAGCCTGATACATCTTCACATCGCCCGCATGGACGTCGAAGCCGACCGCCAGAAGCTGATCGACGGGCTGACCAGAACGTTGAATGACGTACGTGCCTGCGTCACCGACTGGAAACCCATGCGCGCCCGGGTCGAGGAAGCAATCAAGACCTTCTCTTCCAATCCGCCGCCGCTGCCGATAGACGAGGTCGCCGAAGCCAACCAGTTCCTGCAATGGCTGTGCGCGGATAATTTCACCTTTTTGGGCGTGCGCGAATATCGCTTCTCGCCCGATAACGTGGACGACATCTCGACCGGCGAAGGCCTCGGCATCTTGCGCGATCCTGACGTGAAGGTCCTGCGCCGCGGCAACGAAATGGTGGTGATGACGTCGGAAATTCGCGACTTCATGCGCGAGCCGACGTTGCTCATCGTGATCAAAGCTAATGTCTCAAGCCGCGTTCATCGCCGTATCCAGATGGACTATGTAGGCATCAAGCTCTACACGCCCGATGGCCGGCTCGAGGGCGAATTGCGCCTGGTCGGTCTGTTCACCTCGGGCGCCTACACACGCTCGGCACGGCAGATCCCCTATGTCCGCCACAAGGTGGAGCAAGTGCTGCAGCGTGCCGGCTTCGACCCGAACAGCCATTCGGGCAAGGCCCTCATGCATATTCTCGAAGAATATCCGCGTGACGAGCTGTTCCAGGTCGACGTCGACACCCTCTACAAATTCGTCATGGAGATCCTCATCCTCTACGAGCGCCCCCGCGTTCGGACGCTTTCACGGGTGGACAAGTTCGATCGGTTCGTCTCCATCCTCGTCTTCATTCCGCGCGAGAAATACGACACAGACGTGCGCACGCGCGTCGCAAATTTCCTGGCGCAGGCCTACAAGGGGACCCTGGCCGCCTCCTACGTGTCGTTCCCCGAAGGATCACTTGCGCGAGTCCACTACATCATCGGGCGCTATGAAGGCAAAACGCCCGTCGTTGAGCGCGCGACACTCGAAGCCGGGATCAGCGCGATTGCCGCGACCTGGGCCGACAAGCTGAAAGCCGCACTTAACGCGTCTACCGATGGCATGCGCGCGCGCATGCTCGCCAACCGCTATGCCCAGGCCTTCGCCGGCGGCTATACCGAGGTCTTCAGCGCGGAACAGGCGATCGCCGACATCGCCACTATCGAAAAGCTTACGCCAGCGCGTCCCGTGGCGATTTCGGTTCACCGCGACGAGGGCCACGACGATCCCAGGCGTTTCGGCTTGAAGGTCTTCTCGGACTCCACACCGCTGTCGCTATCCTACCGCGTGCCGGTGATCGAGAATCACGGCCTGCGCGTGGTCAACGAACGCACGTATGAGATCGTGCCCGCCACCAGGCCGGCGCCGGTGTGGCTGCACGACATGACGATCGAGACCAGCGACGGCAAGCCGCTTGCGATCAGCCCGGAATTCAATCGCCGCCTCGAAGTCTCGATGATGGCGGTAATCCGCGATCGCGCCGAATCTGATGGCTATAACGCGCTGATCCTGCGCACGGCGCTGAGCTGGCGGGAAGTGTCGACGATCAGGGCGCTGTCACACTACCTGCACCAGATCCGCGCGCCGTTCAGCCAGGACTATATGTGGGAAACCCTGCGCAAGAACGTTGCGATCACCGCCAACATCGTCGCTCTGTTCCAGGCCCGCCTCGATCCACGCCTCGCTGCCACCGGAGCTGAACGTTCGGCGCGTGAGACTGCCCTGCTTGCGGAGATCGAGGAACAGCTCAAATCTGTCGACGCGCTCGATGAAGATCGCATCCTGCGCCGGTTCACCAATCTGGTGCAGGCAATCATCCGCACCAACCTGTGGCAGGTCGGCGAGGACGGGCATCCACGTCCAGTGATCTCCTTCAAGTTCGACGCACACAAGATCGAAGACCTGCCGGCTCCGCGACCGCTCTACGAGATTTTCGTCTATTCGCCCCGTATCGAGGGTATTCATCTACGCTTTGGCAAGGTGGCGCGCGGCGGCCTGCGCTGGTCCGACCGGCCGCAGGATTTCCGCACCGAGATCCTTGGCCTGGTCAAGGCTCAGCAGGTCAAGAACGCCGTAATTGTGCCGGTCGGCGCCAAGGGCGGCTTCGTGCCCAAACGCCTGCCCCCGCCCTCCAATCGCGAGGCTTGGCTGGCGGAAGGCACCGAAGCCTATCGCATCTTCATTCGCTCGCTGCTCGAGCTCACCGACAATCTCGACGGCGACACCATCGTGCCGCCGGACTCTACCGTGCGACACGACGGCGACGACCCCTACCTCGTGGTCGCCGCCGACAAGGGCACCGCCACCTTCTCAGACATAGCCAACGCGATCTCGGCCGAGAAGAACCATTGGCTGGGCGATGCCTTCGCCTCTGGCGGCAGCCAGGGCTATGACCACAAGAAGATGGGTATCACGGCGCGCGGAGCCTGGGAGGCGGTCAAGCGTCACTTCCGCGAGCTCGGCACCGACATTCAAACCATGCCGTTCACCGCGGCCGGCGTGGGCGACATGTCCGGCGATGTCTTCGGCAACGGCATGCTGCTCTCGCCGGCGACGAAGCTGGTCGCAGCTTTCGATCACCGCGACATCTTCCTCGATCCTTCGCCCGATCCGGCGATCAGTCACGCTGAGCGCAAGCGCCTATTCGATCTGCCGCGATCAAGCTGGCAGGACTACAACAAGTCGCTGATCTCGTCGGGCGGCGGCGTGTTCTCGCGCTCGCTCAAGGCAATTCCGCTCACACCGGAACTGCGCACCCTGCTCGACCTCGACAAGCCGCAAGCGACTCCCTTCGAGGTGATGACGGCGATCCTGAAAGCGCGCGTGGATCTTCTGTGGTTTGGCGGCATCGGCACCTATATTCGCGCGTCGGCGGAAAGCGACGATCAGGCCGGCGACCGCGCCAACGATCCGATTCGCATCACCGGCGCCGATGTCCGTGCCCGGGTGATCGGCGAAGGCGCCAATCTAGGCGTCAGCCAGCGCGGCCGCATTGAGGCGGCGCAGAAGGGCGTAAAGCTCAACTCCGACGCAATCGACAATTCGGCCGGCGTGAACACGTCTGACGTCGAGGTCAACATCAAGATCGCGCTGGCGCGCCCGGAGCGTGAGGGCCTAATCAGTCCGGCCGACCGCAACAGCCTGCTCGCCGCGATGACCGACGAGGTCGGCGCGCTGGTACTGCGCAACAACTATCTGCAGACGCTGGCGCTCTCGCTTGCCGAACGGAAGGGTCTGGCCGAGATCGGCTTTCTCACCCGCCTGATGCAATCGCTCGAGCAGCGCGGCCTGCTTAGCCGCGCTGTCGAATTCTTGCCGGACGATGCGGCGATCGCAGAACGCTCGAGGCGGGGCCAGCTCTTGACACGGCCCGAACTTGCCGTGTTGCTCGCTTACGCCAAGCTGACGCTCTACGATGACCTGCTCGCCACCAGCGTGCCCGACGATCCTTATCTCGCCCGCGAACTGTCCCAGTATTTTCCGCGCGAGCTTCCGGACAAATTCCCGACAGCGGTGCAGTTGCATCGGCTCCGGCGGGAGGTCATTGCGACCAATCTCGCCAATGCCGTGATCAACCGCGGCGGCCCGGCCTGTGTCGTACGCCTGATCGACGAGACCGACGCCGATATTCCGACCATCGTCATGGCCTATGTGGCGGTCGATGAATCCTACGGGCTCAAGCGGCTGAGTGCCGCAATCGACGCACTTGACACCCGCATCGACGGGCAATTGCAACTTAGCCTCTACGCGGCACTTCAGGATCTCCTGCTCTCCCGCATGGTCTGGTATGTTCGCAATGTTGACTTCAATGCCGGTCTGGATGCTGTGATCGCGCGCTTCGCCCCCGGAATCCGTCAGATCGCCGCCGGGCTCGACCAGGCCCTGCCGGGGGACTTGCAGGCTGGCCGCACCAAGCGGCGGCAGGGCCTGATCGATGCTGGCGTACCGGCAGACCTTGCTGCCGAGCTTGCCGATCTCGATGCATTGAAGTCGGCACCGGACATCGTGATCGTCGCCGAGCGCACCAACCGCGCCATCGGTGACGCCGCCACGACCTTCTTCGCCGCCGAGGCCGATTTCAGCCTCGATCGCATCATCGCCGCCGCGCGCAGTGTGCCGGCAACCGATAATTTCGAACGTCTCGCCATCGATCGCGCCGTCGACCAGATCGCGGCCGCAGAAAGAGGCCTGGTCGCCAACATGCTGGCAAACGGCGAGTCCGGACGGGTGGCCGCCGGAAACTGGCTGGCGGCTCATCCGGAGGCGATCCGCATCCGCCGCTCGGTCGAGGAGATCGCGGCCAGCGGCCTGACGCTCGCCAAGCTGACGGTGGCAGCCAATTTGCTGGGGGACTTGGCTAACGGACACGCACGGCAGAGAGCGCCCCAATGATCCGCGCTACCTGCCACACCGCGGATGATGTCCTGTGTCTGGAGTTCGATGCCACGCCATGGTTCAGCGAGGCTGAAGCGCCGAGCATTATCGATCTGGCCCAGAAAGGGTGGACCAGCGCGGCAATTGCGGAAGCTCTCGAACGCCGCCCGGGATACGCACGCTTGCATGACCTCGTTGAGTATGCGGCGAAGCGACTGCAAGCAGAATCTCTGGAGGACCCGATCTGGAATACTTTCGAATGTATCGTTGACGGCTCAGAGGCTGTGGCCTGGCTTGAGAAGAATCGGCCGGATGTCGTAGCAGGAATCCCGAGCCGGAGCCCGCCGTGAAGAAGCCTGCTTTCGCCGGAGCGCCGAGGAATCTGACAGTGCAGGCCGCGTCTCCTGCTGGCCATGGGAGCTCTTGAGATCTAGATGGGCCGGCGTGCGGTTATCGTCACCGCCCGTCATATTCGGCCCAGCAGTCCGTCGTTTCGTAGACCCGAACAGCCGAGATTTGCTCAAGACCCGGCTTCAATCGGTCCCATATCCATACCGCAATATTCTCGGCGGTCGGATTCTCCAGTCCCTCGACGTCGTTCAGGCATCTGTGGTCCAGGGCGTCCACGATGCCTGCGAAGCACTTTTCGATATCAAAGAAGTCCGCGACGAAACCCGTGTGCGGGTCTACCGGTCCATCCAGATGAACCTCGACCCGATAGGAATGACCGTGCAGCCGGCTGCATCGATGCGTCTCGGGCACGTTTGGCAGCCGATGCGCCGCCTCGAATTTGAACGCCTGCGATATCCTCATCGGGTTCCTGGCAGGGCAACGCCCATCCGCAATCCCGGCGTAACGACCAGATGCCATGCTGTTCTGACCGACGTCGAAGAATGGCGCGCCCGAAGAGATTCGAACTCCTGACCCCCAGATTCGTAGTCTGGTGCTCTATCCAGCTGAGCTACGGGCGCGTTTTCGCTTGGCATTTGGGCTTTAAGGGGCCCGGATGCGTCCGACAAAAGCCTCGGACGGTCGCGAAAGAGCGCTTTAGCTACCCGCTCCGGCTTCGCTTTGCAAGGTGGCGAAAGGCGCTTCCTGGACCAATAATGGTTAGCGATTTCACGTCGTTTCGGGGCCTGCGCCAGTGGGAGCGCAAATGCGCGCCGTCACGTCGGAAATCCCGCTCGGACCTGGAATAACGTGGCGCACCAATCGGTTACGCCCGCGCCCGCTCGTTGCGGACGCTCTGCAGTTCCACCGGGCGGTCGGGAATCGAGACGCGGAAGGTGGCGCCAATGGTGCCTTCGACCAGGTGGATGTCGCCGCCATGGGCGCGGACCAGCTCGGCGGCGATAGCCAGGCCCAGCCCGCTGCCGCCGGGGCGGCCGGAGGTCTGGAATGCCTCGAACAGGTGCTCGCGCGCCTTTGCCGGCACGCCCGGACCGGTGTCGGAAACCTCGATGATCGCGACCGAGCCTTCGCGGCGGCCGGTGATTCGGATCTGCAAGGTCGCGGCGTCGCCCTTGGGGCGGCTGTCGAGCGCCTGCACCGCGTTGCGCACCAGGTTGAGCAGCACGCGAAAGAGCTGGTCGGGATCGGCGTCGATGGAGAGCCCGCGCTCGATCGCATTGATCCAGGTGATCGAGGCGTCGGCGGCAAGGCCGGCGGATTCGCGCACCTCGGTGACCACGGGTTCGACCTGGATCAGGCGGCGGTCTGGCTCGGCCTCCTGAACGCGGCCATAGGACAGCGTCGATTGGCAGAAGTCGATGGCGCGCTCCAGCGAGCGCATCAGTTTCGGCGCAAAGCGCTGCACCCGCGGATCGGGCACACTGGCCAACTGATCCGACAGCAATTGCGAGGACGCCAGAAGATTGCGCAGATCATGATTGATCTTCGACACCGCAAGCCCGAGCGCGGCAAGCCGGCTCTTCTGGGAAAGCATCGAGACGAGGTCGCGCTGCATGTCGGACAGTTCGCGCTCGACGACGCCGATCTCGTCGCTGCGCTGGCTCGGCACGATTATGCGCGCCGCGCTTTCGGGGTTTTCGTGGAAGCCGACGAGATTGGCGGTCAGCCGTCGCATCGGGCGGACAAACAGATAATGCAGCGCGAGGTAAACCAGCCCCGCGGCCAGCATCGCGATCCCCAGCGAGACCAGCAGCAGGTTGCTGGAAAAGCGGTACATGGCAAGCCGCAACGGCTTTTCGTCGACCACGACTTCGATGAATTGGGCGCCGCCGGGCGCAGGTCCCACCACGCGGATGGTCTGGTTGCCTCGCTCCAGCATGGTCTCAAAGGACTCGACGATCGCGGACCACACCGTGAGCGTCCGCATGTCGATGTCACGGTCGATCGCCGGCGGCAGGTCCGCGCTGGCGAGCAGCCGACGCTGCTGCCCCATCTTGATGGCGACCGCCCGCGCGCCGACGCTGGTCAGAATCTGCCGGGCCAGCGAATCCGGGACCATGCCGAGCGGCGCGGCGTCCAGCACCAAGGCGGCAGTATTGGCCGCGGCGAGGCGGTCGTTCAGCCGGTTGGTCCAGAAGTTCGCGATCGAAGGCACGTAGATCATCAGGAGCGCGATCATCACGAGCGGGATGGTGAGCAGCAGGAGCTTGCCGGACAGGCCGAGCCGCCGCGGGCCCGAAGGCCGCGGCGCTTGACGAGTCGGCTGGTCGGTCGCTGACACGATTATCCGCCTTGATATCTCTGCTTTCGGAGCCCGCCGAACCCAGGCCGCGCGGCTCATATAAGTTCGCGTTCCCGTGATTCCGAGGATGCGTTTGGGCCACCGAACGGTCAAATTACCGATCGCTAATGTCCTGTGGTTCCAATGGTCCGGGCGCGTCGCCGTCTTGCCCCTGAAAACCCCACGAAAACAGATATATTCGCCCCAATTGCGACGTTTCAAAGAACGGCTGATGCGGCAGCCCCCGACATTGACGAAAACAGGTCGCTCCCGTATAAGCCGCGCCAATTGTCCGCGATGGCCCGGTTTCACCCGGGGGCGGCTCGCTGTGGGCCGTAAATGGCCCGTTTTCGGGCCGGCCCGCATCATCGGACGCATCTCAATCCAACAGGCACATTGCCCGGTCAGCGGAGAACTACCCGTGAAGCGGACTTATCAACCCAGCAAACTGGTGCGCAAGCGCCGTCACGGCTTCCGCGCCCGTCTCGCCACCGCAGGCGGCCGCAAGGTTCTCGCCGCTCGCCGTGCGCGCGGCCGCAAGCGTCTGAGCGCCTGAGCCGGAACCTTTCCGGAGATTTCATTCATGGATCGGCTGAGGCAGCGGGCGGACTTTCTCGCCGTTGCCAATGGCACGCGGGCCAACAGCGCTGCCTTCGTGGTGCAGCGCCGGGCCCGCGACGATAACGGCCCGATCCGAATCGGCTTCACCGTTACCAAAAAGAACGGTACTGCTACCGAGCGCAATCGCATCCGGCGCAGGCTTCGCGAACTGGTGAAGCGGCTGGACGTCATATCAATGCGACCGCACCATGATTATGTGCTGGTAGGCCGTCGCGCCGCGCTCACCCGCGACTTCGCAACCATGCTCGACGATCTCCGCTCGGCGCTGCATCGCCTCGACCGGCAGCCGACGGGCAAAGCGTTTTCGAGCGAAGTGGATTCCGGTTCGTGTGAAGAAAACGCGTCAAAACGAAAGCTGAGGGCCTCGGTTGCGACATCAGTCGGAACCGAAAGAGCCCGAAACCCGAATTGAATGGCGAGACCTCAAAAACGATGACCGACAACCGCAACACCATCCTCGCCGTCATTCTGTCCGGCCTCGTGCTGATCGCCTGGCAGTATTTCTACAACATGCCGCAGATGGAGCGGCAGCGGGCGCAACAGCAGACCCAGGCTGAACTTAACAAGTCGCAGCCGCCGGCGACCCCGGGCGCCACCCCGCAGCCGGGCTCGACGCCATCGGCCAGCACTCCCGGCCAGCCCGGCGCGGCCCAGCCGGTCGTCAGCCGCGACGCCGCGATTGCCGCCAATCCGCGCATCAAGATCGAGACGCCGCGCGTCTCCGGCAGCATCTCGCTGAAGGGCGCCCGCATCGATGACCTTTCGCTGGAGAAATTCCGCGATACCGTCGATCCGAAATCGCCCGCGATCGTGCTGTTTTCGCCGTCGAACACCGCGCATCCTTATTACGCGGAGTTCGGCTGGGTCGCCGCCTCGGGTTCGACGGCGCGGCTTCCCGATCGCGAGACGGTGTGGCAGCAGGAGGGTTCCGGCAGCCTGACGCCGAGCAACCCGGTGACGCTCAAATACGACAATGGCGAAGGCCTCACCTTCCGCCGCACCATTGCGATGGACGACCGCTATCTCTTCACGATCAAGGATGATGTTACCAATGTCGGCAGCGCGCCGGTCACGCTCTATCCGTTCGCACTGATCTCGCGCCACGGCACGCCTGAAGTCTCGGGCTACTACATCCTGCACGAAGGCCTGATCGGCTATCTCGGCGAAAAGGGCCTGCAGGAACACGGCTACAAGGCCGTCGCCGAGGCGCCAGTCCTGGGCAATGGGGGGCGCGGCTTCGAGTTTAATGTGACGAATGGCTGGCTTGGCATCACCGACAAGTATTGGGCCGCGGCGCTGTTGCCCGACACGTCGGCGCGCCTCAAGGCTCGCTTCCTCGCCGAACCCGGCGCCAAGGTTCGTTATCAGGCCGACTACCTGCAGGATCCGCAGACCATTGCGATCGGCGGCACCGGCAGCGCCAATGCGCGGCTGTTTGCGGGCGCCAAGGAAGCCGGCGTCGTCGGCATCAATTTCCCGCTCGCCGGCCACGGCGGCTACAACAAGCAGCTCGGGCTGAACCATTTCGACCTGTTGATCGACTGGGGCTGGTTCTACTTCATCACCAAGCCGATGTTCCTGGCGCTCGACTACTTCTTCCATCTGTTCGGCAATTTCGGCGTCTCCATCCTGCTGGTGACCCTGCTGATCAAGCTTTTGTTCTTCCCGCTCGCCAACAAGTCCTACGAGTCGATGGCGAAGATGAAGTCGGTGCAGCCGCAACTCGCGGCGCTGAAGGAAAAATATCCCGACGACCGGCAGAAGCAGCAGCAGGAGATGATGGAGATCTACCGCAAGGAGAAGATCAACCCGATCGCCGGGTGTCTTCCGATCGCGCTGCAGATCCCGGTGTTCTTCTCGCTCTACAAAGTGCTGTTCGTCACCATCGAGATGCGGCATGCGCCGTTCTATGGCTGGATCAAGGACCTCTCGGCGGCCGACCCGACCAACCTGTTCAACCTGTTCGGTCTGCTGCCTTTCGATCCGACGCATATACCGGTGATCGGATATTACCTCGCGCTCGGCATCTGGCCGATCATCATGGGTATCACGATGTGGATCCAGATGAAGCTGAACCCGACACCGCCGGATCCAACCCAGAAGATGATCTTCGACTGGATGCCGTTGATCTTCACCTTCATGCTGGCGGGCTTCCCGGCGGGTCTCGTGATCTACTGGGCCTGGAACAACCTGCTCTCGGTGGTCCAGCAGAGCTACATCATGCGCAAGAACGGCGTGAAGGTGGAGCTGTTCGACAATCTCAAGGCGACGTTCGCGCCGAAGAAAGCCGCCGAGAAGACGTGAGAGCTGCCGCACTGTTAGCAGTGCAAGCACCCTCCAACCCCGTCATGCCCGGCCTTGTGCCGGGCATCCACGTCTTTACGGTATTGGTGATAGAGGAAGACGTGGATGGCCGGGACAAGCCCGGCCATGACGATGGATCTGGGACCTTCGCATGACCGCCGAAACCGATGCGGAGCTGATCGAAGAGGGACGAAAACTCTTCGCCGGCGAATGGAAGTTCGTCTGGGCCTCGCCCTCGATCGAGACGCTGCCGCCGATGGCGGGCATGGAAGTGGCGTTTGCCGGCCGCTCCAATGTCGGCAAATCGAGTCTCATCAACGCGCTCACGGGGCGCAACGCGCTGGCTCGCAC
Source organism: Bradyrhizobium sp. sGM-13 (assembly GCF_018398875.1). Classification (GTDB taxonomy): domain Bacteria; phylum Pseudomonadota; class Alphaproteobacteria; order Rhizobiales; family Xanthobacteraceae; genus Bradyrhizobium. The sequence continues at coordinate 50,016 of NZ_JAGWDK010000012.1, forward strand.
CTCGCATACGCCGGGCCGCACCCAGGAACTGATTTTCTTCGAAGGGCCTGACAAGGCCGGGCTGCGGCTAGTCGACATGCCCGGCTATGGCTATGCCTCGGCGCCGAAAACCAAGGTCGCCTCCTGGACCAAGCTGATTCATCAATTCCTGTTAGGACGCGCCACGCTGGCGCGGGTCTATGTGCTGATCGACGCGCGCCACGGCATCAAGGACGTCGATCAGGACGTGCTGAAGACGCTGGATAAATCCGCCGTGAGCTACCAGGTGGTGCTGACGAAAGCGGATCAAGTGAAGCCCGCTGAGCTGCAAAAGAACATCGCCGAGACCGCGGCCGCGCTCGCCAAGCATCCGGCGGCGTTTCCGGATGTCTTGGTGACCTCCTCGCGCACCAGCGCGGGCATGCCGGAACTGCGCGCTGCGATGGTGCGCCTGTTGAAAGAGCGTCGCTGATGAACCGCGCCGGCCGCATCCTGATCGTGCTCGCTGCCATCATGGGCGCTGACGGTGTCATGCTTGCGGCCGCCTCCGCCCATGGCGCGGATGCGTCGCGGCTGGCTTCCGCCTCGTCGATGCTGTTGTTTCACGCCAGCGCGGTATTGGGCGCCGTCGCGTTGGCCGAGCGCGGGATGGTTCACGCGAAAATCGGTATCGCGGCCGCTTTCGGCTTTGTTCTCGCAGCGAGCCTGTTCGCCGGCGATTTGACGTTGCGGCACTATGCCGGGCATGGGCTGTTTACGATGGCCGCGCCCACCGGGGGGACACTGCTGATCGCGAGCTGGCTGGCGCTGGCGGTTTCGGCGGCGTGGCCGAAGCCGAGGTAACGCCCAGATCTTGTGTCCCGGACGCGGTGCAGCGTGCAACGCTGCTCCGCAGAGCCGGAGTCGCGCGAAGCGCGATCCTGGGCGCGCTGCGCTGCGTCCGGGGCACGAGCCCCTGCAACATCGTCACTTTGCGCCCTGCCCGCCAATCGGATAGAACCCGGCCCGACATCCGAAAATGGCGAGACCCGCTTCATGACATCAGCGCAAGATATCAGCCCGCTCGATCAGGCCCGCATCCTGTCGGAAGCGCTTCCACATATGCAGCAATATGACGAGGAAACCATCGTCATCAAATATGGCGGCCACGCCATGGGTGCGGAGGAAACTGCCAAGGCATTTGCGCGCGACATCGTGCTTCTGGAGCAGACCGCGATCAATCCGGTGGTGGTGCATGGCGGCGGGCCGCAGATCGCGACCATGCTGAAGCGGCTCGGCATTCAATCGGAATTTGCCGCCGGGCTGCGCATCACCGATGCCGCCACGATTGAGATCGTCGAGATGGTGCTGGCGGGCTCGGTCAACAAGCAACTCGTCGGCTATATCAACGAAGCCGGCGGCAGGGCCGTCGGACTATCCGGCAAGGACGGCAACATGGTGAAGGCGACCAAGACGTCGCGGACCATGGTCGATCCGGATTCGAATATCGAGAAGGCGATCGATCTCGGCTTTGTCGGCGATCCCGACAAGGTCGATCTCACGCTGTTGAACCAGTTGATCGGCTATGAACTGATCCCGGTGCTGGCGCCGCTGGCGACCTCGCATGACGGCCACACGCTCAACATCAACGCCGACACCTTTGCCGGCGCAGTGGCCGGCGCGCTCAAGGCTAAGCGGCTGTTGCTGTTGACCGATGTTCCCGGCGTGCTCGACAAGTCGAAGAAGCTGATTCCGGAATTGTCGGTGAAGGACGCGCGAAAGCTGATCGCCGACGGCACGATTTCCGGCGGCATGATTCCGAAGGTCGAGACCTGCATCTACGCGCTGGAACAGGGCGTGCAGGGCGTCGTCATCATCGACGGCAAGATGCGGCACGCGGTGCTGCTCGAATTGTTCACCAACCAGGGCACCGGCACGCTGATCCATAAGTGATGCGCAAAGCGGCGAGGCGAACAGAGGCCGTCACGGCCGGGCTTGTCGAGTGGAGAACGAGGCCACGCCCTCTATCCGCTCTCACGCGCATTCTGATGTCGCTGCCGGCTGCGATGATCTCGCTGTTCGTTTCTTCACTGCCCGCGTTCGCCGACTTAAAGCTCTGCAACCGCATGAGCTACGTCGTCGAGGCCGCGATCGGCATCGACGAGAAATCGGCGACCGCGACGCGCGGCTGGTTCCGGATCGATCCGGCCGCCTGCCGGGTGGTGCTGCAGGGCGCGCTGACGGCCGACCGTATCCTGTTGAACGCCCGTGCGCTCGGCGTCTACGGCGCTTCGCCGATCCCGCAGAACGGCAGCGACACGCTGTGCATCGCGCCGGACAATTTCGTCATCGCCGCCGCCCGCCAGTGCCGCGGCAACCAGACGCCCGCGCCGTTCACCCAGATCACGCCGACGCGGACCGACGACGGCACCCTTGTCGCCTATCTGGCCGAAGATTCCGAGTATGACGACGAGCAGGCGCGGCTCGCCGGCATCCAGCGGCTCCTGGTGATCGCGGGCTATGACGCCGCGCCGATCGACGGCGTCGACGGGCCGAAGACGCAAGCCGCCCTGAGCGCCTTTCTGAAGAGCCGCGGACTGGCGGCCGAAATCGTGCAGTCGCAAAACTTCTTTGCCACCATGATCGACGCCGTGCAAAAGCCCTCCACCACAGGGCTGACCTGGTGCAACGACACGCCGCACAAGGTCATGGCGGCGGTCGCCACCGACGACGGCAAAGCGGTGACCAGCCGCGGCTGGTACCGCATCGATCCCGGCAAGTGCCTGCATCCCGATGTGATCGGCCAACCCAAACAGGTTTATAGCTTTGCCGAAGCCGTCGACGGCGAAAACCGCACTATCAAGTATCGGGACAAGCCGTTGAACTGGGGCGGCCCGAAACAGCTCTGCACGCGCGAAAGCAAGTTCGAGATATCCGAACAGGGCGATTGCGGTACGCGCGGGCTTGCCGCAATCGGGTTTGCGCCGATCGATATGAGTAGCGGCGGCAAGACGCTGCGATTTGCGATGCCGTAATGGGACACAATTCCATCGTCGTCCCTGCGAACGCAGGGACCCATAACCACCGAACTGAGTTTTGGCTACTGTGCTACCAACGAACAGAGGCAATGCGCACTGTGCTCATCAATAATCGCCGCGGCTTATGGGTCCCTGCTTTCGCAGGGACGACGGGTTTAGACAGCAAATGAAAACCACTTCGCCCCGCTCCTTCAGCCACATCGACACCTGGGTGTTCGATCTCGACAACACGCTGTATCCGCATCACGTCAATCTGTGGCAGCAGGTCGACGCGCGGATCGGCGAGTTCATCAGCGCTTACTTAAAGATCTCCGCGGAAGAAGCCCGCGTGATCCAGAAGGACTATTACCGCCGTTACGGCACCAGCATGCGCGGCATGATGACCGAGCACGGCGTGCGCGCCGACGATTACCTCGCCTATGTGCACCAGATCGATCATTCGCCGCTGGAGCCGAACCCGGCGATGGGGGCAGCGATCGCAAAACTTTCGGGGCGCAAGCTGATCCTGACCAACGGCTCGACCGATCATGCCGGCGCGGTGTTGAAGCGGCTCGGCATCGGCGAGCATTTCGAGGCGGTGTTCGATATCATCGCCGCCGAGCTGGAGCCGAAGCCGGCGCCGCAGACCTACGATAGGTTCCTGCGTGTCCACGGCGTCGATCCCCTGAGATCGGCGATGTTCGAGGATCTCGCCCGCAACCTCGTGGTGCCGCACCAGCTCGGCATGACCACGGTGCTGGTGGTGCCTGACGGCGCCAAGGAAGTGGTGCGCGAGGACTGGGAGCTGGAGGGCCGCGATGCAGCTTACGTCGATCATGTCACGGATGATTTGACGGGGTTTTTGGAGCGATTGGCGCAATCAAAGTAGGTCGTCATACCCCGCGAAGGCGGGGTATCCAGTAATCACCAGCATCTCGATCAATTACAGCGGCCGCGGCGTACCGGGTCACCCGCCTTCGCGGGTGACGACGGGGAGGGTTTGCCTTGACTCTCACCTCCCAAATCCCGAAAAAGCCCACCGACTTTGCCCAATCCCCCGAGGAATCCCGATGTCCCTGTCCGCGCTCGAATCCACCGTCAATTCCGCCTTCGATGCCCGCGACGGCATTTCGACGGCGACCAAGGGCGAGGTTCGCGAGGCCGTCGATCACGCACTCGAACTGCTCGACAAGGGCGAGGCGCGGGTGGCCGAGCGCGAGGCCTCGGGCAAGTGGAAGGTCAATCAGTGGCTGAAAAAGGCCGTGCTGCTGTCGTTCCGCCTCAACGACATGGGCCAGATTCCCGGCGGCCCCGGCCAGGCGTCGTGGTGGGACAAGGTGCCGTCGAAGTTCGAGGGCTGGGGCGAGAACCGTTTTCGCGATGCCGGTTTCCGTGCCGTGCCCGGCGCGATCGTGCGCCGCTCGGCGTTCATCGCCCGCAACGTCGTGCTGATGCCCTCCTTCGTCAATCTCGGGGCCTATGTCGATGAGGCGACCATGATCGACACCTGGTCGACGGTCGGTTCTTGCGCGCAGATCGGCAAGCGCGTGCATATTTCCGGCGGCGTCGGCATCGGCGGCGTGCTGGAGCCGCTGCAGGCCGAGCCTGTGATCGTCGAGGACGATTGCTTCATCGGCGCGCGCTCGGAAGTCGCCGAAGGCGTGATCGTGCGCAAGGGCGCGGTGCTGGCAATGGGCGTGTTCCTTGGCGCTTCCACCAAGATCGTCGACCGCGAGACCGGGGAAACCTTCATCGGCGAAGTGCCGGAATATTCGGTCGTGGTTCCCGGCGCCCTCCCCGGCAAACCGCTGAAGAACGGCCAGCCCGGCCCATCGACGGCCTGCGCCGTGATCGTCAAGCGCGTCGACGAGCGCACCCGCGCCAAGACCAGCATCAACGAATTGCTGCGGGATTAGGGCTCGAACCTAGATCCCTCCGATGCGCCCAATCTTCGGGCCGCGGGCTTTGCCGCCGACCGGAGCTACAAGGCTGGCCCGCCGCCGGTTTGGCGTGTTAAGCGGGGGTATGAATGATGCCGTCTCCATCACCCGCGATCTCGTCCGCTGCCCCTCTGTCACCCCTGCCGATGCCGGTGCGCTCGGCGTGCTCGAACGCCTGCTGAAGGACGCCGGCTTCGACGTGCATCGCGTCACCTTCGGCGAGCCAGGCACCGCCGATATCGACAACCTTTACGCCCGGATCGGCGACAGCGCGCCGCACATCACCTTTGCCGGCCATACCGACGTGGTACCCCCCGGTGACGAGGCCGCGTGGACGCATGGGGCGTTCTCCGGCGAGGTCAAGGACGGCTTTCTCTATGGCCGCGGCGCGGTCGACATGAAGGGCGGCATCGCCTGCAGCGTCGCAGCCGTGCTGCAATATCTCGCCGACAACGGCGGCAAGCCCCAAAGAGATGGCAAGGGTTCGATCTCGTTTTTGATCACGGGTGACGAAGAGGACATTTCGGTCAACGGCACCATCAAGCTGTTGAAGTGGTGCGCCGAGCGCGGCGAAAAATTCGATCATTGCGTGCTCGGCGAACCTTCCAACGTCGAAGTGCTCGGCGACTGCATCAAGATCGGTCGCCGCGGCTCTCAGTCCGGCACGCTCTATGTCGAGGGCGTGCAGGGCCATGTCGCCTATCCTCATCGTGCATCGAACCCGGTGCCCGATATTTCCCGGCTGATCGTAGCGCTCTCTGACGAGCCGCTCGACCATGGCAGCGCGCAATTCCAGGCCTCTAACCTCGAGTTCACTTCCGTCGATGTCGGCAATACTGCCAGCAACGTCATCCCCGGACAGGCGCGTGCAAAATTCAACATCCGCTACAACGACAATCACACGCAGGAAAGCTTGCGCGCGCTGGTCGAGGAGCGGCTGGCAAAGGCCTGCGGCAACCGCATCCGCGCCCGCATCGTGTGGGAATATTCCAACTCCAACGTGTTCGTGACGAAGCCGGGCGCGTTCACCGATCTCGCGGTAAGCGCGATCGAGGACGTCACCGGACGCAAGCCGGAGCTCTCGACTTCCGGCGGCACCTCGGACGCGCGTTTCATTTCGAGCTATTGCCCGGTGATCGAATTCGGCCTCGTCGGCCAGACCATGCACCAGATCGACGAGCGCACGCCGGTATCCGATCTGGAGAAGCTGACGAGGATTTATCGGGGGGTGTTGGAGCGGTATTTTGGATAGGCTCTCATTGTCCGCGCAGAATTGTAGGATGGGTGGAGCGCAGCGATACCCATCTCTCGCCGCGAACACGATGGGTATCGCTTCGCTCCACCCATCCTACAAGATCGCCAGTGTGGGGGCCTAATACTCCACACTCACCAGATACAGCCCCTCCGGCGGGGCCACCGGGCCGCAGGCGGCGCGGTTACGGGCGGCGAGCGCCGCTGCGAGGTCGTCGGCGCTCCAGCGGCCTTCGCCGACCCAGACCAGTGAGCCCACCATCGAGCGCACCTGGCTGTGCAGGAACGAGCGCGCGGAAGTGAGAATCGAGACCTGATCGCCTTGCCTGATCACGTCGAGCTGGTCGAGCGTCTTCTCCGGCGATTTCGCCTGGCACTCGGTGTCGCGAAACGTGGTGAAATCGTGCTTGCCGAGCAGCCTCTTGGCTGCGGCGTCCATCGCATCTGTATCGAGATGCCGCGGCACCCGCCAGCTCCGCTTGATATCGAGCGCGAGATTGGCGCGGTGGTTGGTGATCCGGTAGCGGTAGTGGCGTCGCTTGGCTGAAAAACGTGCCTCGAAATCATCGGCCACGATCTCCGCCGAGAGCACACCGATCGGATGCGGGCGCAAATGCGCGTTCAACCCATCGCGCAGGCGGCCCAGCGGAAACGGCTTTTGGATATCGCAATGCGCGACCTGCGCCAGCGCATGAACCCCGGCATCGGTGCGGCCCGAGCCATGGACGCGCACGTCCTCACCGCAGATCGCCTTCACCGCGGTTTCCAGCGCGCCCTGCACGGTCGGCGCGTTATCCTGGATCTGCCAGCCGGAGAACGGCGTGCCGTCGTATTCGATGATGAGTTTGTAGCGGGGCATCTCAATCCAATGGAACCTGTCATCATCCGCGAAAGCGGATGATCCAGTACGCCGCGGCTCCTCGAGTTCAATCTCAAAAGCCGCGGCGTACTGGATACCCCGCCTTCGCGGGGTATGACAGTGTTAAGAAAACCGCCCACCAGCCTTCAGCGGCGTACCGCGCAGGAAATCTGCGGCCTTCATCCGCGCCTTGCCTTCACGTTGCAGTTCCAGAATTCGGATCGCGCCGTCGCCACAGCCGATCGTCAAATCATCGTCGAGCACCTCGCCGGGCGCACCTGAACCTTTCGCCAACTCACAGCGCAGAATCTTGATCCGCGCCGGCTCGCCGTCGGTAGCCAACTCGCACCAGGCGCCCGGAAACGGCGACAGCCCGTGAATATGCCGCAGCACCTCGCGCGCCGACCGCTTCCAGTCGATCCGCGCCTCGGCCTTGTCGATCTTGGCGGCATAGGTCACGCCGTCTTCGCTCTGTTCCTTGAGCTGTAACCCGCCGCGCTCGAGCCCGCCCATGGCGCGCACCATCAGGTCGGCCCCGAGCGGCGCCAGCGCATCGTGCAGATCGGCCGCCGTCATGGAGTCCGTGATCGCGAGCCGCTCGGCCATCGCGACGTCGCCGGTATCGAGGCCAACATCCATCTTCATCACCATCACGCCGGTCTCGGCATCGCCTTCCATGATGGCGCGGTTGATCGGGGCGGCACCGCGCCAGCGCGGCAGCAGCGAAGCGTGCAGGTTGAAGCAGCCGTAGCGCGGCGCGTCGAGAATGGCCTGCGGCAGGATCATGCCGTAGGCGACGACGACGGCGGCGTCGGCATTGTGCGCGCGGAATTCGGCGAGCGCTTCCGGCGTCTTCAGCGTTGTGGGCGTCAACACGGGAATCCCAAGCCGGCGCGCTTCCTGCTCGACCGGGGTCGGCTGCAATTGCAGCCCACGGCGACCGCCCGGCTTCGGCGCGCGGGTGTAGACGGCCACGACCTGATGGCCGTGGGCCACGAGTTCGAGCAGCGTCGGCACTGCAAAATCGGGCGTGCCCATGAAGATCAGGCGGAGTGGCATAACAAGAACTCGGTGCGTTCGCTCACCCCGCCGCGCGCTTGGCAGCCTTGGTAAACTTCTTCATCACGCGGTCGCGCTTCAACTTCGACAGATAGTCCACGAATAGCACGCCGTTGAGGTGGTCGATCTCATGCTGGATGCAGGTGGCGAACAGGCCATCGGCGTCCTCCTCATGCACCTTGCCGTCGAGATCGGTAAAGCGGATGCGGACCCGCGCCGGGCGTTCGACCTCCTCGTAATATTCGGGAATCGAAAGGCAGCCCTCCTCGTAAACAGACATTTCCTCGGACGAGGAGATGATTTCCGGGTTGATGAACACCCGCGGCTTCGGCTTGGTCTCGCCGTTCTCGTCCTTCTTGGCGAGGTCCATGGTGATCAACCGCACAGGTTGCGCGACCTGGATCGCGGCCAGACCGATGCCGGGCGCGTCGTACATGGTTTCAAACATGTCGTCGGCGAGCTTGCGGATCTCCGTCGTCACCTTTTCGACAGGTTTGGAGACGAGCCGCAACTGCTTGTCCGGCAGGATGATGATTTCTCTGATGGCCATGATTTTTCTCTGGCGCGGGATTTAAGCCGCTGACCTGCCGGGGTCAATCCGCCGCGGCGGCCGTTAAGGCGGCCTTAACCATGATTTTTAAGGCGGCGTTAACCACGAAAATTGATCCAGCGTTTACCATAAATGTTCCCTCTTCGTTCGCTTCAAGCGGCGAATCGGGCTACAAGGCTGACATGAACGAAATTCTCTTCACCGTCGGCGACCTGCCGATTCACGTGGGCGAGGCGCTGGCGGGCTTCGGTGCGCTGGCATTGGTGCTGCTGCTGGCGATTGCCATCGTCATCGCCCGCTCCGGCCGCCGCGGCGCGGAACTGGCAATGGCGCAGGCGATCCGCGCCGACGAGCTGGAAGAGCGGCTGAGCGAGATGCTGCGGGCGCAGAGCGAATCGACGGGGCGGGTCGACGCCATGGCGCAGGCGCTGGCCGGCCGCCAGGCCGAGATGGCGCGCGCGGTCAACGAGCGGCTGGATTCGGTGACGCATCGCGTCGGCCAGTCGATGGAAGCGACCACGCGCCACACCATGGATAGCTTGCGCGTGCTGCATGAGCGGCTCGGCATCATCGACAACGCGCACAAGAACCTCACCGACCTGACCTCGCAGGTGACGACCCTGCGCGACGTGCTCGCCAACAAGCAGTCGCGCGGCGCCTTCGGCCAGGCGCGGATGGAAGCGATCGTGCAGGACGGCATGCCGCAGGGCTCGTACGAGTTCCAGTACACGCTGTCGTCGGGCAAGCGGCCGGATTGCGTGGTGTTCCTGCCGGATCAGCGCCCGCTCTGCATTGACGCCAAGTTTCCGCTGGAGGCAATGACCGCGCTGCACGATGCGCGCAGCGACGAGGAGCGCAAATTCGCCACGCAGCGCCTGCGCAACGACGTGATGAAACACGTCAATGATATCGCCGAGAAGTACCTGATCGCCGGCGAGACCCAGGATACGGCGCTGATGTTCGTGCCGTCGGAATCGGTCTACGCCGAAATCCACGACGGCTTTGACGACGTGATCCAAAAGGCCTACCGCGCCCGCGTCGTGCTGGTGTCGCCCTCGCTATTGATGCTGGCGATCCAGGTGATGCAGCAAATCCTGAAAGACGCGCGCATGCGCGATGCCGCCGACCAGATCCGCACCGAAGTGCTCAATCTCGGCGACGATCTGGGCCGCTTGCGCGACCGCGTGCTGAAGCTGCAAAAGCATTTTAGCGACGTCAACGAGGACGTCCGCCAAATCCTGATCTCCGCCGACAAGATCGAAAAGCGCGCCGGGCGGATCGAGGAACTCGATTTCAGCAAAACCGATGCGCCGGTGGAGGTGCCGCGCGTGGTCAAGGGCGGAACTGCCGAACTGTTCCCTGCGCCGCGCAAGCTGCAGGCGGGGGAATAGTTTCTTCGGGCGACCGCAAACCGAGCTGTCATCGCCCGGCTTGATGTGGCGACCCAGTATCCCAGAGACGGCGATTGGGAACACGCAGCTACTACGTCTACATTCTGGCCAGCCGCATCGGCGGCACGCTTTACATTGGCGTGACGAACGATCTGATCCGGCGCGTTGGCGAGCATCGCCTCGAACTGATGAAGGGCTTCACAAAGAAATACGGCATTCGCAAGCTGGTCTATTTCGAACAGTTCGAGAATGCGATCAGTCGCGAAAAACGACTGAAGAAATGGAATCGAGCTTGGAAAGTCCGATTGATCGAAGAGCTCAATCCCAATTGGGACGACCTCTATCCGAGTATCGCTGGCGCTTGAATATCCCGGCGTATCCAAGTTTCCCACTGTCATACCCCGCGAAGGCGGGGTATCCAGTATTCTGCGGCAGTCATTGTTGACAACTAAATTCGCCGAGTACTGGATCGTCCGCCTTCGCGGACGATGACAGTCTTTGGGCGGCCACGGCAATGACCGTTTTTATTGGCACCCCGAAATCTGCTAACACCCTGCCATGACAACACCTGAAGCCGCCTCCTCGACATCGGCCGCCCCCGCGCCAAACTGGCGCGAGGCTTGGGCCGTGTACCTGCAGCCGCGCGTACTGATCGTGCTGGTGCTCGGCTTTTCGTCCGGACTACCGCTGGCGCTGTCCGGATCGACGCTTCTGGTGTGGATGCGCGAAGCCGGCGTCGATCTCGGAACCATTGGGCTGTTCGCGCTGGTCGGCACACCCTACACGCTGAAATTTGCCTGGGCGCCGCTGGTCGATGCGCTGCATGTGCCGATCTTCACGCGCGCGTTCGGCCGCAGGCGCGGCTGGCTGGTGTTCTCGCAACTGCTGCTGATCGGCGCGATCCTGCTGCTGGCGCTGACCGACCCGGCGCGCTCGCCGCTGTTCGTGGCGCTCGGCGCACTTCTGGTCGCGACCATGTCCTCGACGCAGGACATCGTGGTCGACGCATTCCGCGTCGAGAGCCTGCCCGAAAGCGAACAGGCCGCCGGGATGGCCTCCTACGTCGCGGCCTACCGGATCGGCATGTTGGTCTCGACCGCCGGCGTGCTGTTCCTCGTAAGCGCGTTCGAGGACACCGGCACCGGGCGTAGCTCAGCGTGGATGTGGGGCTATGTTGCGATGGCCGCGCTGGTGCTGATCGGGACCGTCACGGCGCTGGCCGCCACCGAGCCTGAACAATCGGTGCGCGCGGAGGCCAAGACCCACGACGAGGCTGCATTCTCGCGCGTCATGCATGCCGCGATCGGGGCGTTCTCTGAATTTCTGGTTCGCAGGCATGCCTTGACGGTGCTGGCCTTCGTGGTGCTGTTCAAACTCACCGACGCGTTTTCGGGCACCATGACCGCGCCGTTCGTGATCGACCTCGGCTTCACCCGCAACGACTACGCCGCGATCGTCAAGGGCGTCGGTCTCGCCGCGACCCTGATCGGCGGCTTTGCCGGCGGCTATGTGGCGCGGCGATATTCGCTGGTCGCGAGCCTCTGGATCGGCGGCGTGCTGCAGGCGATCTCCAATCTGGTGTTTGCGTGGCTCGCCTTTGTCGGCACCAACCAATGGGCACTGGCCGCCGCCATTTCGGCGGAAAACTTCACCGGCGCGATCGGCACAGTGATCTTCGTCGCCTATCTCTCGGCGCTATGCCAGAACCCGTTGCATACGGCGACCCAATACGCGCTGCTCACCGCACTGGCCGCTGTCGGACGCACCTATCTATCCTCCGGCGCCGGCTATGTGGCGGAGACGACGGGCTGGCCGCTGTTCTTCGTGATCTCAGTTGCGGTCGCGGTGCCAAGCCTGTTCCTGCTGGCGTGGCTGCAGCGGCGCGGGCATTTTGCGGCGGTGGGGCCGGTGAAGGTTTAGGTTCCTGTCGTCCGGGCCAAGCGAAGCGCGCGCCGGGACCCATAACCACGAATCTTCATTGTTGAAATGCGCCGAAGCTCCAGCGCGGTCTAACCACGAGCACCTGCGATTATGGGTCCCTGCGTTCGCAGGGACGACGAAGATCGATGCAAGACGCGTCGATCTAATGCTTGGTCACCACGCTCCACTTCGTGATCACGGCTTCGCTGATCTGCCCGGCGTCCTGCGCGCAGGCGACTTCGTCGACCTTGACCGAGATTTCCTTGCCGATGAAATTCTTCAGTTGCGCGGCCTGGGCGTCGCTGCTGGTGACGAGCTGAAACGTTTCGGGGCCGGTTTCGAGATTGCAGAGCCCGTTCGGCGGCGGCAGCCGGCGCGGCTCGCTGGTGATCTGGTAGGTCGCGGCGCGCTTCTTGCCGCCCTTCATGGCATTGAGTTCGCCGGACAGCACGTCGCCGGCCTTGATCGGCTTGCCGGGCTTCGGCGCCGGCTCGGCCTGCTGCGCCCATGCGGAAGGCGCGATCAAGGTCGCCGCCATGAAGACCGCAAAACAATAGCGCTTGCCGAATCGTGGTTTCGTCATGTCGATCAGTTCCGTTGGTGATGGCTAGAACAGCGTGCGCTGCCGCATGGCAGCCGATAGCGTACCTTCGTCGAGATAATCAAGCTCGCCGCCGACCGGCACACCATGGGCAAGCCGGGTGATTTTGACGTTGGCGTCCTGCAGGAGATCGGTGATGTAATGGGCGGTGGTCTGGCCGTCGACCGTGGCGTTCAGCGCGAGAACGATTTCGCTGACTTGCGACTCGTGCGCGCGGGCCACCAGCGCGTCGATGGTGAGGTCCTGCGGACCGATGCCGTCGAGCGGCGACAATGTGGCGCCGAGCACGTGGTAGCGGCCGTTGGTCGCGTTCGCGCGCTCCAGCGCCCAGAGGTCGGCGACATCGGCGACCACGACGATGGTCGAGGGATCGCGCCTGGGGTCGGTGCACACGGTGCAGGGATTTTGGGTATCGATGTTGCCGCAGGTCTTGCAGACCTGAATCCTGTCGATTGCCACCTGCAGCGCGCCGGCCAGCGGCGTCATCAGCGCCTCGCGCTTCTTGATCAGATGCAGCGCTGCGCGCCGCGCCGAGCGCGGCCCGAGCCCCGGCAGGCGCGCCAGGAGCTGGATCAGGCGTTCGATTTCAGGGCCGGCAACGCTTGCGGCCATTTCAGGTGAGACCAAGTCCGGGCGGCAGGCCGAGCCCACCGGTCAGCGCCTGCATCTTTTCCATCGCCGCGGTTTCCGCCTTGCGCCGCGCGTCGTTTTGCGCGGTGACCAGCAGGTCCTCGAGCACTTCGCGCTCCTCGGCCTTCATCAGCGACGGATCGATCTTCACGCCCTTCACTTCCATCTTCGCAGTCATGCGAACGGCAACCAGCCCGCCGCCGGAAATGCCCTCGACCTCGAGATTGCCGAGCTCTTCCTGCATCGCCTGCATCTTGGATTGCAGCTCCGCCGCCTGCTTCATCATGCCGAGAAAATCAGCCATTCATCCGTCCTCTCGAGAGTCCGATCAGTCGTCGTCGCCGTCGGAAGTCTCGTTCAAGTCGTCAGTGATAATATCGGATTCCGGCGGCTCAGCGGCAAGCCTTCGCACCTCGACGACCTTGGTGCCGGGAAACCGCGCCAGCACCTCCTGCACGCGCGGATCGGCCTCGGCTGCGCGGGCATGCTCGTTTCTCGCTTGCTCGTTCTGCGAACGCAATGTCGGCTGGCCGGCCTCGTTGGAGACGATCACGGTCCAGCGCCGCCCGGTCCACAGTTCCAGCTTGCGGGAGAGGTCGTTGACCAGCCCCCGCGCCGCATTCCGCTCCAGAGCCACCTCAAGCCGCCCCTCCTCGAAGCGGACCAGCCGCATATCGGCTTCCAGCGCCGCCTTGGTCAGGAGATCGCGCTTTTCGCCGGCGAGCGCGACAAGCTGCGGGAAAGTCATGATCCGCAGTACGGGCGCGGAGTCCGTTTGTGCCGACGGCGCCGCCATTTGCGGGCGCGCGGACGCTTCCGCGCCGGAACGGGGCGGTGCCGGCGTCCGCATCGGCGATGCGGCAGACATTGAAGATACCGGTGCGGTGGGCGCAGCCCGTGACGGCGCCGCGCTGCCTGACGCGATCTGCGCGCCACCGCCGTTTTGGTCGAGCATCCGGATCGCCTCATCCGGCGTCGGCAAGTCGGCGACATAGGCGATGCGGACCAGCACCATTTCGGCGGCAGCCGCCGGCCGCGTTGCCGTCTGTACCTCGGTGATGCCCTTGAGCAGCATCTGCCACATCCGCGACAGCACCCGCATCGACAGCTTTGCGGCAAATTCACGGGCGCGGACGCGCTCGGTCTCGCCGAACGCGACGTTGTCGGCGGTGGCCGGGACGATCTTCACGCGGGTAACGAAATTGACGAATTCGGCGAGGTCGGACAGCACCACGACCGGATCGGCGCCGACGTCATATTGGCTGCGGAATTCGCCAAAGGCGCTGGCGATATCGCCGCGCGCCAGATGCTCGAACAGGTCGATCACCCGGGTCCGGTCGGCAAGCCCCAGCATCTGCCGTACCGCGTCGGCACGGACTAGCCCCGCCGCATGCGCGATTGCCTGGTCGAACAGCGACAGCGAATCGCGCACCGAGCCTTCGGCGGCGCGCGCGATGATGCCGAGCGCCTCAGGTTCGACCTCTACACCTTCCTTTTTCGCGATGTTGGAGAGATGTCCCATCAGCACGTCGGCCTCGACCCGGCGCAGGTCAAAACGCTGGCAGCGCGACAGCACCGTCACCGGGACTTTACGGATCTCGGTGGTGGCGAAGACAAATTTGGCGTGCTCCGGCGGCTCTTCCAGCGTCTTCAGGAAGGCGTTGAAGGCCGCCGTCGACAGCATGTGGACTTCGTCGATGATGTAGACCTTGTAGCGGGCACTGGCCGGCGCATAGCGCACGCTGTCATTGATCTGGCGGACGTCGTCAACGCCGGTATGGGACGCGGCGTCCATTTCCAGCACGTCCATGTGCCGGCTTTCCATGATCGCCTGGCAGTGCACGCCGAGATCCGGCATGTGGATGGTCGGCCCCTTCACCGAACCATCCGGCTTCTCGTAGTTGAGCGCTCGGGCCAGAATTCGCGCCGTGGTGGTTTTGCCGACGCCGCGGACGCCGGTCAGGATCCAGGCCTGCGGAATCCGGCCGGTTTCGAACGCGTTCGAGACGGTGCGGACCATGGCCTCCTGGCCGATCAGGTCGTCGAAACTGGAGGGTCGGTACTTTCGCGCCAGCACCCGGTAGGGCTTGGCGGTGGCGGGCTCGCCGCCGAGCTCCAAGCCACCCTTGCCGGCGCCTGATGTCATGTCGGGGGGAGCGCCAGCATCACTCATCGGTCGATCCGCAATTGATTGTCTCTCGGGGCCGGCTTGCGGATAGGAACGGAATCGAGCGCATGGCGCAGACTGGCCGCGTTCATGCGCGATTCGCTCGAAAAACAGGTAGGAGACTGACGAGCGACCCGATCCGGACCTCGTTAGGGCTGCTTCCTTCCGGACCTGACCCGGTTGGCGAGTGGCTCGTCCACCGCCAATCTCCCGGTCCCTATTTGGGGCCAAAAGGGCCGGAAAGCAAGCGGGGCTTTCCCTGTAATACTCCGCGTTTCCCTGTCATACCCCGCGAAGGCGGGGTATCCCGTACGCCGCGGCCTAACAGTAAAAACGGAAGGGGCCGCGACGTACTGGATCATCCGCTTTCGCGGATGATGACACCTTGGTATGAAACCAGGAGTGCCCCCAAAGGCACTTTATCGGCCCGCATGATCGGGTGCATGGGAACCCTTGATGCCCTCTGACGCCTCCGCCTGGTCGCTGCATTCCCAGCTCAAAAAGGACACCATCGATATCGGCGACCTGCCGCTGTGCAAGGTGCTGGTGATCAAGGACGCGCATTACCCGTGGCTGCTCCTAGTGCCGCGCCGGGCAGGTGCGGTGGAAATCATCGACCTCGACGATGTCGAGCAGGCGCAGTTGATGACCGAAATCTCCCGGGTTTCGCGGGCGCTCAAAGAGATCACCAAATGCGACAAGCTCAATGTCGCGGCGCTCGGCAATCTGGTGCCGCAGTTGCATGTCCATGTCATCGCACGACGCACCAGCGATGCGGCCTGGCCACGCCCGGTCTGGGGCGTGATGCCGCCGCTGGCGCACGACGCCGAGGAAGTTCAGAATTTCATCAACGCGCTTCGCCGCAAGATCTGGTTGGGTTGAATAGATGTCCGCATTCGACAAATATCCGCTGGGGAAGCCCGCTTTCGTTACTCATATTCTCGATCGCGCCGCGCATCTGCGCACCAACGACGAAAAACTGTTCGCGCTGGAGAACCAGCGCAACGCCAGCGCCTATGTGATCTACCGCGACTCGCTTCTGGTGAAGCAGGAGACGGACGGGCCGCGCGTGCTGCTCGGCGTCGAAGAGGCGGTGAAGCTCGGCGCCAATCCGGGCACCATCTTTCTGGGCCTGCGCGACGGCGCGCCGGTGTTCGGCATGGGCATTTCGGCGGCCGCCGTGGAAAAGCTGATGACGCGCGACGACGTCGCCGTGACCGAGCTGCGCGGCATGGCCATGCAGGGCACCGTGCCGCCGGAACAACTCTCCGCGATCGCCATGGCCAAATCGATGGTGACCTGGCATCAACGCCACGGCTATTGCGCCAATTGCGGCACCCGCACCGCGATGAAGGAAGGCGGCTGGAAACGCCAGTGCCCGAGCTGCAAGGCCGAGCACTTTCCGCGCACCGACCCGGTCGTGATCATGCTGGTTACACACGGCGATCGATGCCTCCTCGGCCGGCAGAAGCAGTTCATGCCTGGGATGTGGTCGTGCCTCGCCGGCTTCGTCGAAGCCGCCGAGACGATCGAGGACGCAGTCTGCCGGGAAATTTTCGAGGAATCCGGCATTCGTTGCACCGACGTGAGCTACTACATGACGCAGCCGTGGCCCTATCCGTCATCGCTGATGATCGGATGTTCCGCGCGCGCGCTCAACGAGGAGATCGTAGTGGACCGCGCAGAACTCGAAGACGCGCGCTGGTTCGATCGCGCCGAGGTCGCGCTCATGCACAAGCGCCAGCATCCCGACGGCCTGTTTGCCGCGCATCCCTTCGCCATCGCGCATCATTTGATTGGCCAATGGTTGCATGGCGGAAAGGATAAGAGCGCATAGCAGGGAACCGGCGCCTGCCAGCTCAATTGACTGGGGACTTGAATCGACATGACGGATTCACGCATGAACTTTCAGGACAAGGCGCCGAAAATACCTCCGCGTGTCCTCTGCATCGGCATGCCGGTGCGTGACCTCACTTTTCATACGCCGGGCGTTCCCGGGCGCGGTTCCAAGGAGAACGCCACCGCATTCGACGAAATCTGCGGCGGCAACGCGCTCAATGGCGCGATCGGCATCGTTCGGCTCGGTGGCCGCGCCTCAATTTGCGGGCCGATGGGCGACGCCAAGGAAGCATCGAGCCGCTTCATCTTCGAGCGGATGGCGCATGAGGGCATCGAGACAAAACATCTCATCCACATGCCGGGGCTGGTGACGCCGATCTCGGCGGTGATGATCGATCCTTCCGGCGAGCGCACCATCGTGACCTTCCGCGATCCCAAGCTGTGGCATGTGAAGTTGCCTGACTTCGATACGCTGCTGGACGATTGCGCCGCCATTCTCACCGAGAGCCGCTGCGCGGAATTCTGCACCGAGCTCTGCGCCGAGGCGGTCCGGCGCGGCATTCCCGTCATTGTCGACGTCGATCGCGCGATGTCGATGCGCGAGGGCCTGTTGAACGCCTCCACCCATCTGGTGTTCTCGAGCGAGCCACTGCAGGAAACCGCCGATGTTAGCGATGATGCCCAGGCGCTGAAAAAGATTGCAAAGCTGACCCCCTCGTTTCTGGCGGGAACCCGAGGCCCGAGGGGCACGATCTGGCTCGACGAGAACGGCGGTATCCAGGAAACCCCGGCTTTCCCGGTGCATACCGTAGATACCCTGGGCGCCGGCGACGTGTTCCACGGCGCGTTTGCGCTCGCGATCACCGAGAAGCAGGATTTGCGGCAAGCGCTTCGATTCGCCTCCGCCGCGGCGGCGCTGAAATGCACGCGCTTCGGCGGGGCCTTCGCAGCCCCGCAACGTGCTGAAGTTGAAGAGTTTTTGACTCACGGCCAAGCTGCGGGCCAGACCTCGGCCGGTCACTAGCGGCTTGCTATAGAAGAATTTTCTATATATGAGAGGATTAACCCTTTCATATGGAACATTCTTCTCATGACCGACCTAGCCGTTCAGCTCCCTGAAGCCAGCCGCCGGCTGGATGCCATCGACCGCAAGATCCTGACCGTGCTGCAGGAGGACGCCTCGCTATCGGTTGCCGAGATTGGGGACCGGGTTGGGCTGTCGTCGACGCCATGCTGGAAGCGGATCCAGCGGCTGGAGGCCGATGGCGTGATCCTGCGCCGGGTGGCGCTGGTCGACCAGAACAAGATCGGGCTCGGCATTTCCGTGTTCGTCTCGGTCGAGAGCGCCGACCATTCCGAGGCCTGGCTGCGAAAGTTCGCCGACGCCGTCAGCGCCATGCCGGAGGTGATGGAATTCTACCGGATGGCCGGTGACGTCGATTACATGCTGCGCGTCGTGGTCGCCGATATGGCGAGCTATGACGTGTTCTACAAAAAGCTGATCAGCGCGGTGCCGCTGAAGAACGTCACCTCGCGGTTTGCGATGGAGAAGATCAAGTCGGTGACCGCACTGCCGGTGCCGGCGGCGTAGGGACAATCGTATTCCCACATTCACTGTCCTCGCCCGCGAAAAGCGGGCGATCCAGTATTCCAGAGACGCCAGCGATTGAACCGAGAAGCCGCGGCGTACTGGGTCCCCGCGTTCGCGGGGAACGACAGTTGTGAGCGGGAAAGACTGCGCCCCCCTCAAATCTTCTGATTATACGCACCCACTTCCGGATGCGTGCGCAGCACGGAATCCATCGCTTCGAACATGTCGCGCATGCGCGCCTCACTTACCGGGCTCTCGACCACGACCACCAGTTCCGGCTTGTTCGATGAGGCCCGCACCAGACCCCAGCTTCCGTCCTCGACGGTGACGCGCACGCCGTTGACGGTGACGAGATCGCGGATCTTCTGGCCGGCGACCTTGTCGCCCTTCTTCTGCAGCGCTTCGAAATGCTTCACCACGGCGTCGGCGACGCCGTATTTGGCCTCGTCGGCGCAATGCGGCGACATGGTCGGCGACGACCAGGTTTTCGGCAGCGCGTTCTTCAGGTCCGCCATCGACTTATCAGGCGCGCGATCGAGCATCTCGCAGATCGCAATTGCCGAGACCAGGCCGTCGTCATAGCCGCGGCCGAACGGTTTGTTGAA
The DNA here is from genome assembly GCF_018398875.1 of Bradyrhizobium sp. sGM-13. Lineage (GTDB taxonomy): Bacteria > Pseudomonadota > Alphaproteobacteria > Rhizobiales > Xanthobacteraceae > Bradyrhizobium. Next base: position 69,394 of record NZ_JAGWDK010000012.1, read on the forward strand.
GAAGAAGTGGCCCGATTTCTCAAATCCCGCCAGCGCGCCCATCTCGTTGGTGCGGCGCTTCATGTAGGAATGGCCAGTCTTCCAGTAGGCGGTCTTTGCGCCCTGCTTTTGCAGCACCGGATCCGTGACGAACAATCCCGTCGATTTCACATCGACCACGAACTGCGCTTCCTTGTGGATCGCCGACATGTCGCGCGCCAGCATCACGCCGACCTTATCGGCGAAGATTTCCTCGCCGGTGTTGTCGACGACACCGCAGCGGTCGCCGTCGCCGTCGAAGCCCAGGCCCACATCGGCCTTGTGATGCAGCACGGCGTCGCGGATCGCGTGCAGCATCTCCATGTCTTCCGGATTCGGATTGTATTTCGGAAACGTGTGGTCGAGTTCGGTGTCGAGCGGAATCACCTCACAGCCGATCGCCTCCAAAACCTGCGGCGCGAATGCGCCCGCGGTGCCGTTGCCGCAGGCGGCAACAACCTTCAGCTTGCGCTTCAGCTTTGGACGGCTGGTGAGATCGGCGATATAGCGTGCCGGAAAATTCTCGTGGAATTGATAGGAGCCACCGACCTTGTTGCTGAAATCGGCCTTGAGCACGATCTCCTTCAGCCGCGTCATCTCGTCGGGGCCGAAGGTGAGCGGGCGGTTGGCGCCCATCTTGACGCCGGTCCATCCATTGTCGTTGTGCGAGGCGGTGACCATGGCGACGCAGGGCACGTCGAGATCGAACTGCGCGAAATAGGCCATCGGCGTCACCGCGAGCCCGATGTCGTGCACCTTGCAGCCCGCGGCCATCAGGCCGGAAATCAACGCGTATTTGATCGAGGCCGAATAGCCGCGGAAATCGTGGCCGGTGACGATTTCCTGTTTCACGCCAAGTTCCGCAATCAGCGCACCGAGCCCCATGCCCAGCGCCTGAACGCCCATCAAATTGATTTCCTTCTCGAACAGCCAGCGCGCGTCATATTCGCGAAAGCCTGTCGCCTTCACCATCGGTCCGGATTCGAAATCATAGGTATTCGGAACCAGCACGGATTTGGGCTTCGGGAACATAAGATGACCTTGTCATGCAAGCGAGGGAACCGCAGCCATAGCGAAAGCGCAGGCCGCGCGAAAGGCGGGCCGACGCGTTTTGACCGTCAATTGCGGCGGTTTGGTAGCGGGTAACCCTACTGTTCCAGCACCATTCGGCCGTTGGCGTATTCGAAGCGCTTCAGCTTCGACAGGAACGACAGGCCGAGCAGGTTCTCCGAAAGCGCTTCGTCCGGCAGCACCACGGCGTCGACATCGCGCACCACGAGGCCGCCGAGTTCGATCATCGCAAGCCGCGTGCGCGCGGCTTTGATGGTGCCGTTGGCGGTGGTGACGGTCGCATTATAGTCGCTGCGCGAGGGACGCAGGCCGAAGCGGGCCGCCGACTTTTCGTTCAGCGCCACCAGCGAGGCGCCGGTGTCGACCATGAAGTTGATGCGTTGCCCATCGATGCGGCCATCGGCCTGGAAATGGCCGCGCGCATCGCGGGGAATGTCGAGGCTGCGGCCTGAGGCTTGCGCGACCGTTTGCAGGGGAGCTTTTTGAGGCGACGTGCTGACGGAGGCCGAGGCCGGCGACATCTTGTCTGCCATCTGCGCCATGTAGGTGCCGAGGCCGACCAGGACGGCGGCAAGGATCATCAGGTTACGCATCACGCCACACTCGATTCCAGACCGCCGATATCACCACGCCAGCCGCGCAACCGCGACTAACGGCGATGACCGGGCCCGTCATTTTGACGAAAAGGATGAGTGAAGTGTTAACGGGCTGCTCTTGAACCTCGCCTCGCTCTTTGCGGGAGAGGTCGGATCGCGCTTGCGATCCGGGTGAGGGGAGGTACAGGTCTGTCGATAGAGATCAGCTCGCGGATGGAGCCCCTCACCCCACCCCTCTCCCCGCGAAGAGCGGGCAGAGAGTTAGGATTTCTCACGTCCCGCGCGGCTTGACCCGGCGGGTCGGCAGCGCGGTGGCCGGGTCTTCCGGCCAGGGGTGGCGGGGATAACGGCCGCGCAGGTCGGAACGCACGGCAGCATAGCTGCCGCGCCAGAAGCCTGGAAGGTCGCGCGTCACCTGCACCGGGCGTTGCGCCGGGGACAGCAATTCGAGTACCAGCGGCACCTTGCCTTTGGCGATGGAAGGATGGGTATTAAGCCCGAACAGTTCCTGCAGGCGCACCGCAATGGTCGGGCCCTGCTCGGCCTCATAGTCGATCGCGAGCATGGTGCCGGTCGGAGCCTCGAAATGCATCGGCGCCTCGCGCTCCAGCCGCGCGCGCAATTCCCATGGCAACAGCGTCATCAGCGCGTCCGAGAGATCGCCGGGGGAAAAATCCTTCAGCGAGCTCTTGCCGTAGAGCGCGGGCACCAGCCAGTTCTCGGCTTGGGCTGCCAGCGCAGCATCCGACAGGTCGGGCCAGCTCTCACCTTCCGCCTTGCGCAGGAACATCACGCGGTCGCGCCATTGCTTCAGGGATTTCGACCATGGCAGCTTATCGAGCCCGGCGGCGACCAAGCCCGCAGCGAAGATGCGTGCGGTCTCTGTCGACGGCGACAGCGCCATCGGCGCTTCCGACAGCGTGATTGCGTGCAGCGTCCGCTTGCGACGCGCACGCAGCGCCATCGCGCCGCGATCGAACGAAATCTCTTCGGTGCTTTCGATCTGGTCGGCGAAATGCGATTCGATATCGCCTTGCGCGATCGGTGCTGCCAGCAGAATGCGTCCCTGGGCTGCGGTGCCGGTCAGTTCGGCGACCGCAATATAGGGCGCGCGCGCCAGCGACGAGGTTTGCTCGACGGCAGCGCCACGGCCGTTGGCGAGCACGAAACTGCCGTTGCCGCGATTGCGGGCGATCCGATCGGGAAAAGCAAGCGCGAGCATGACGCCTGTTGAAAGTTCGTCGTCAGGCAGGCGAAGCTGTTTGGGCTCGTTCGATGACACCTGCTGGGCCCAGCGCTGTGCGAGGCTGCGCGCGCTGGAAGCACGCGGCGAGCGGTCACGGCGGAACTGATCGAGCCTGACATCGAGATCGACGCTGTCGCCGCCGAGGCCGCGCTCGGTGAGAACAGCGGCGATTTCGGCGGCCTCTTCGCCGGCACCTAGCCGATGCGAATCCACGATCATGCGCGCCAGCCGCGGCGGCAGCGCCAGAGCCCGCAGGCTCTTGCCCTCTGCGGTGATGCGGCCGTCACTATCGAGAGCGCCGAGTTCGAGCAACAAGCTGTCCGCTTCCTTCAGCGCCGGCGCCGGCGGGGGATCGAGAAACGCCAGCGTCGCCGGATCGCGGACGCCCCATTGCGCGAGATCGAGCACCAGCGACGATAGATCGGCCGAGAGAATTTCGGGCTGGGTGTAGGCGGCGAGCGACGCCGTTTGCGGTTCGTCCCACAGCCGGTAGCACACGCCGGGCTCGGTGCGGCCGGCGCGGCCGCGGCGCTGATCGACCGCGGCGCGCGAGGCGCGCACGGTCTCGAGCCGCGTCAGGCCGATATCGGGCTCGTAGCGCGGCACCCGCGCCAGGCCGGAATCGACGACGATGCGGACGCCCTCGATGGTGAGCGAAGTCTCGGCGATCGAAGTCGCCAGCACGACTTTGCGTTGCCCCTTCGGTGCCGGCGCGATGGCGCGGTCCTGCACGGTGGCCTCCAGCGCGCCAAACAGCGGCACGATCTCGACGCTCGCATCATGAATCCGCTCACCAAGAAAATTCTGCGTGCGGCGGATTTCGGCAGCGCCCGGCAGAAACGCCAACACCGAGCCGGGATCGGCGCGCAGCGCGGTCGCGATCGCATCCGCCATCTGCCGCTCGATGGGTGCGTCCGCCTTGCGGCCGAGATAACGCGTCTCCACCGGAAAAGCGCGGCCTTCGCTAGCAATCACTGGTGCATCGCCGAGCAACTTGCCGACCCTTGCGCCGTCGAGTGTCGCCGACATCACGAGGATGCGCAGGTCCTCGCGCAGGCCGGTCTGCGCATCGCGGGCGAGCGCGAGCCCCAGATCGGCGTCGAGCGAACGCTCGTGAAATTCGTCGAACAGCACGGCACCAACGCCGTTCAACTCGGGATCATCGAGAATCTGGCGTGAAAAGATTCCCTCGGTGACCACCTCGATCCGGGTCGCGCGCGAGATCTTGGAACCGAAGCGGACGCGATAGCCGACGGTCTCCCCTGCCCGCTCGCCGAGCGTGCGCGCCATTCGTTCGGCGCTGGCCCGCGCCGCGATCCGCCGCGGCTCCAGCATGATGACCTTTTTGTCCTTCAGCCAGGGCGCATCGAGCAGCGCCAGCGGCACCCGCGTGGTCTTGCCGGCCCCGGGAGGGGCTACCAGCACCGCGGTATTGTTTGCCGAAAGCGTACGCCCGAGCTCTTCGAGCACCGCGTCGATCGGGAGAGGTGTGTCGAATGTAAGAGGCAATATCTCTCATCCGTCATCACCAGCCTTGTGCGCAATGGGGCGCTGGAGCGGGTGATCCAGTAAATGCAAACGCTACTGATTACGAAGACCTTGCGTACTGGATACCCGCCTGCGCGGGGCATGACAACTGTGGTTGCGGCTACACCTTCGGCTCAGGCGCCCGTCCGACACTCTCATACGTAAAGCCCTGGGCGGCCATGTCCTCGGGGCGGTAGATGTTGCGCAGGTCGACCACGATGGGATGCGCCATTTCATTCTTCAGGCGCTCCAGATCAAGCGCCCGGAACTGGACCCACTCGGTGACGATCACCAGCGCATCGGCGCCGCGCGCGCATTCGTAAGGGTCAGTGCAATATTCGATCTCGGGCAGTTCCTTCTTCGCCTGCTCCATGCCCACCGGATCGTGCGCGCGGACTTTCGCGCCCATGTCGAGCAGGCCGGTGACGAGCGGAATCGACGGCGCCTCGCGCATGTCGTCGGTGTCGGGCTTGAAGGTGAGGCCGAGCACCGCCACCGTCTTGCCGCGCAGGCCGCCGGTTGCATTGGAAACCTTGCGCGCCATCGCCCGCTTTCTGATGTCGTTGACGCCGAGCACGGCCTCGACGATGCGCAGTTGCACGTCATGATCCTGCGCGATCTTGACCAGCGCGCGGGTATCCTTCGGAAAGCAGGAGCCGCCGAAGCCCGGGCCGGCATGCAGGAATTTTGAGCCGATGCGGTTGTCGAGCCCGATGCCGCGCGCGACTTGCTGCACATCGGCGCCGACTTTTTCCGAGAGATCGGCAATCTCGTTGATAAAGGTGATCTTGGTGGCGAGGAACGCGTTGGCCGCGTATTTGATCAGTTCGGCGGTGCGACGCGCCGTGAACATCAACGGCGCCTGGTTGAGCGACAGCGGCCGGTAGACATCGCCGAGCACCTTGCGCCCGCGTTCGTCGTCGGTCCCGACCACGATACGGTCAGGGAATTTGAAGTCGCGGATCGCGGCGCCCTCGCGCAAAAATTCCGGATTGGAGGCGACCACAACGTCGGCCGATGGATTGGCCTCGCGGATCAACCGTTCGACCTCATCGCCAGTGCCGACCGGCACGGTCGATTTGGTCACCACCACCGTGAAGCCCGACAGCACGGCTGCGATCTCGCGCGCGGCGCTGTAGACGTAAGTGAGATCGGCATGGCCATCGCCGCGCCGCGAGGGCGTTCCGACCGCAATGAACACGGCGTCGGCTTCCGCCACCGGCGCGCTCAGGTCGGTGGTGAAATCCAGCCGCTTGGCCTTGACGTTGGAGGCCACCAGCGCGTCGAGCCCGGGCTCGAAAATCGGGATCTCACCTCGGCGCAGGGCTTCGATCTTGCCGGCGTCCTTGTCCACGCAGGTAACCTGGTGGCCGAAATCGGCAAAGCAGGCGCCGGATACCAGCCCCACATAGCCCGTGCCAATCATGGCGATTCGCATGAAAACAATCCGTATTTGATGGTTAACGCCAATCCCGATTTTGCGGGCGTCTTAGAGCATTTTTCATCAAAGGGGAAACCGGAAAAAGCGCCCGATCCTGGCATGTGCTTTGTATGGATAAAGAAGAAAGCAACGGATCGGGCCGAAGATGCGGCCGCCTCGCGCCGAAAAGGGACACCGATGACTTCAAACGGTACATCCGCCGTCACGGAACGCTCCACCCGCATCGACTGGGTGGACTACGCCAAGGGCATCTGCATCGTCATGGTGGTGATGATGCATTCGGTTCTGGGGGTCGAAGCGGCGGCCGGCCAGACCGGCTTCATGCATGCGTTCGTGATGTTCGCAAAACCGTTCCGGATGCCGGACTTCTTCCTGATTTCGGGCCTGTTTCTTGCCATTGTCATCGACCGTGACTGGCGCACCTATCTCGATCGCAAGGTCCTGCACTTCGCTTATTTTTATGTGCTGTGGGTGACGATCCAGTTCGGCTTCAAGGCTCCTGGCTTCGCCGCTGAATCGGGTTGGCGGCATGTCGGATTCATGTATCTGGGATCCTTCATCGAGCCGTTCGGCACGCTGTGGTTCATTTATTTGTTGCCGGTGTTCTTCGTTGTCACAAAACTGTTGCGTGGCGTCCCGCCGCTTGCGATCTGGCTCGCGGCCGCGGCGCTCGAGATGGCGCATATCACGACCGGCTGGACCGTGATCGACGAATTCTGCGGGCGTTTCGTCTATTTCTATTCCGGCTACCTATTTGCCAATTACGTGTTCGCGTTGTCGGACCGCGCGCGGGCGCGCCCGGCCCTCGCACTCGTGGGCGTCGCGTTGTGGACGCTCGTCAACGGCGCGCTGGTCGTATCCGGCTTTGACGAATGGCCGCTCGTGTCGCTGGCACTCGGCTTTGCGGGCGCCGGCGCCATTATCGTCATGGGCACGCTGCTGGCGCGCATGCAGTGGCTGAACTCCCTGCGCTATTGCGGCGAGCATTCCATCGTCATCTACCTCGCCTTCTTCCTGCCGATGGCAGTGACCCGAACGCTGCTTTTGAAGACCGGCCTGATCGCTGATATCGGGATGGTCTCGCTGATCGTGACGGTTGCAGGCGTCGCGGGAGCGGTGGTGATCTGGCGCCTGGCACTGGCGCTGCGGGCGAACTTCCTGTTCGAGCGCCCGGCTGCGTTCTGGATCGTGCCGAAAAAAGCCGCACCGGCACTGCAGCCGGCGGAGTAATCTCTATCGTCGTCCCTGCGCACGCAGGGACCCACAACCACCGCTCCCCGCGGTTACATCGGCTATCGCCCCGGCCCAGTACAAAACTACTCTCCGGGATTATGGGTCCCTGCGTGTGCAGGGACGACGAAAATTGGCTGTGCGGCAATCCCAAATTACCGCCCCTCAAGGCTGTCATTCCGCGCAAAAATCCCTAAATTTCGGCCATGCCGAAATCAGCCCCCAAAGCCGCCGCGAAACCTGCTCCCGCCAAAACGCCTGCCAAGGCGCCCGCCAAAGCCCCTGCCAAGGGCGACCATGTCTTCCTGGTCGACGGTTCCGGCTACATTTTCCGCGCCTATCACGCGCTGCCGCCCTTGAACCGCAAATCCGACGGGCTGCAGGTCAATGCCGTGCTCGGCTTCTGCAATATGCTGTGGAAGCTGCTCCGCGAAATGCCCGAGGATAATAAGCCGACGCATCTGGCGGTCGTGTTCGATAAATCGGAGATCACGTTCCGCAACAAGCTCTATCCCGATTACAAGGCGCACCGGACAGCGGCGCCGGACGATCTGATCCCGCAATTCGCGTTGATCCGCGAGGCGGTGCGCGCGTTCGATCTGCCCTGCCTGGAACAGGTCGGCTTCGAGGCCGACGACCTGATCGCGACCTATGTCCGCATTGCCTGCGAGCGCGGCGCCACCGCCACCATCGTGTCCTCGGACAAGGATCTGATGCAGCTCGTGACCGACTGCGTCACCATGTACGACACCATGAAGGACCGGCGCCTCGGGGTCGCCGAGGTGATCGAGAAATTCGGCGTTCCGCCGGAAAAGGTCGTCGAGGTGCAGGCGTTGGCCGGCGATTCCACCGACAACGTGCCGGGTGTACCCGGCATCGGCGTCAAGACCGCAGCACAACTGATCGTCGAATATGGCGACCTGGAAACGCTGCTGCAGCGCGCCGGCGAGATCAAGCAGCCGAAACGGCGCGAGGCGCTGATCGAGAACGCCGAGAAGGCGCGGATCTCGCGGCAACTGGTGTTGCTCGACGACAAGGTCGATCTCGAAGTGCCGCTCGACGACCTTGCCGTGCACGAGCCGGATGCGCGCAAGCTGATCGCATTCCTGAAAGCGATGGAATTCTCCACACTTACCCGCCGTGTCGCCGAATATTCGCAAGTAGATCCCGCCGATATCGAGCCGGATGCCGGCAACAAGAGCGGCGCCAGTGTCTTCGCGGTGCCGCCCTCGGGCAAGAAGCCGGAGGGCTATGAAGGCGCGACGTTGGATAGTCCTCCCGCCGGCAAAGCTGGCCCCGCGCCGGGCAAGACCGGCGGCGACAAGCAGGACAAGGCGGCGAGCCACAAGGGTACGCCGATATCGCTGGCCGCGGTCCGCGCAGAGGCCGCGCGAAAACTGCCGGTCGATCGGACCAAGTACCAGACCATCCGCACGTTCGATGAGCTCAATGCCTGGGTTGCGCGGGCCTATGACGCCGGCACGTTTGCGATCGTCGCCAAGGCGAGCTCGGACGATCCAATGCAGGCCGACATCTGCGGCATCGCGCTGGCGCTGGCGCCAAACGACGCCTGCTATCTTCCACTCACGCACAAGCAATCGGGCGGCGGCGCTGGCCTGTTCGATGCTGGCCTCGCGCCGGACCAGATCACGGCCGCCGAGGCGCTGGCGGCGCTGCAGCCGCTGTTGGAATCGCCGGGCATTCTCAAGATCGGCTTCGACATCAAGTTCAGCGCCGTGATGCTGGCGCAGCACGGCGTCACCCTGTGCAACGTCGACGACGCGCAATTGATGTCGTACGCGCTCGACGCCGGACGCAATTCACATGCGCTGGGCTCGCTCGCCGAACGTTGGTTCGGCCATGCTGTGATCGGCGAAAGCGAGCTAATCGGCAACGGCAAGAGCAAGCTCACGTTCGACCAGGTGGCAATTGACAAGGCGACCGCGTATTCAGCCGAAAGCGCCGACGTGATCCTGCGGCTGCATCGCGTGCTCAAACCGCGCCTCGCCGCTGAGCACATGATGACGGTCTATGAGACCCTGGAGCGGCCGCTGGTCACCGTGCTGGCGCGGATGGAGCGGCGCGGCATCTCGATTGACCGCCAGGTGCTGTCGCGGCTGTCGGGCGATTTCGCCCAGACCGCGGCGCGCGTCGAGGCCGAGTTGCAGGAGATCGCCGGCGAGCCGATCAATGTCGGCAGCCCCAAGCAGATCGGCGACATCATCTTCGGCAAGATGGGAATCCCCGGCGGCACCAAGACCAAGACCGGCGCGTGGTCGACCTCGGCGCAGATCCTCGACGAACTCGCCGAACAGGGTCATGAATTCCCGAAGAAAATTCTGGAGTGGCGGCAGGTCTCGAAACTGAAATCGACCTATACCGACGCGCTGCCAAATTACGTGCATCCGCAGACCCACCGCGTGCACACGACCTATGCGCTGGCTGCGACCACCACGGGGCGGCTGTCGTCGAACGAGCCGAACCTGCAGAACATTCCGGTTCGTACCGAGGACGGCCGCAAGATCCGCCGCGCCTTTATCGCAACGCCGGGCCACAAGCTGGTGTCGGCGGATTATTCGCAGATCGAATTGCGGCTGTTGGCCGAGATTGCGGACATCCCCGTTTTGAAGCAGGCGTTCCGCGACGGGCTCGACATTCACGCCATGACGGCGTCCGAAATGTTCGGCGTGCCGATCAAGGACATGCCGGGCGAAGTGCGGCGGCGCGCGAAGGCGATCAATTTCGGCATCATCTACGGCATCTCGGCATTCGGCCTTGCCAACCAGCTCGGCATCGCCCGCGAGGAAGCCTCCGCCTACATCAAAAAGTACTTCGAGCGATTCCCGGGCATCCGCGCCTACATGGACGAGACGCGGGATTTCTGCCGCACCAACGGCTACGTCACGACGCTATTTGGCCGGAAGATGCACTACCCCGACATCAAAGCCTCCAACGCCTCGATCCGCTCCTTCAACGAGCGCGCCGCAATCAACGCGCGCCTGCAAGGCACCGCCGCCGACATCATCCGCCGCGCCATGATCCGGATGGAAGATGCGCTGGCGGAGAAGAAGCTGTCGGCGCAGATGCTGTTGCAGGTGCATGACGAGTTGATCTTCGAGGTGCCCGACGACGAAGTGGCGGCGACGCTGCCGGTCGTGCAGCGCGTGATGCAGGACGCGCCGTTCCCGGCGGTCGTGCTCTCGGTGCCGCTGCAGGTGGATGCGCGGGCGGCGAACAATTGGGACGAGGCGCATTGAGAGCTGCTCACGCGGCGCTCCTTAACCTCTCCCCGCTTGCGGGGAGAGGTCGGATCGCCTCGGCGATGCGAAGCATCGTCCGATCCGGGTGAGGGGGTACCGGAATCACCGCATGCAGAGCTCGCGGAGAGAGCCCCTCAGCCTCTCCCCACAAGAGCGGTGCGAGGGAGCGCACCGCCGATGCGGCCTCAGCAAATGTCCTCGGAGCAATATACGAAATGACATCGCGGGTTCCCGCACGTTAGAAACATGTACACCCTCCCGCGAGTCTCCCATGCCTCACATCACAACTCTGCTCGGCTTCGCCCTAGTCTCGCTCGGCATGGTGCTGACGCCGGGGCCGAACATGATCTACCTGATCTCGCGCTCGATCACGCAAGGGCCCGGGGCCGGCATCGTCTCGCTCGGCGGTGTCGCGCTCGGGTTCGTATTCTATATGCTGTGCGCGGCGTTCGGGATCACCGCGCTGGTGTTCGCAGTGCCCTATGCTTACGACGCGCTGCGGTTTGCCGGCGCGGCCTATTTGCTGTGGCTGGCGTGGCAGGCGCTGAAACCGAATGGGCGCTCGCCGTTTCAGGTGAAAAAGCTGCAAGTCGACGGCCCGCGCAAATTGTTTGCGATGGGCTTCGTCACCAATCTGCTCAATCCGAAGATCGCGATGCTGTATCTGGCGCTGCTGCCGCAGTTCATCGATCCGGCTGTGGGAAGTGTGCTGGCGCAGTCGCTGGCGCTGGGCGCGATCCAGATCGTGATCAGCGTCAGCGTCAACGCGATGATCGCGCTCGCCGCTGGGTCGATCGCAATGTTTCTCGGCACGCGGCCGAGCTGGCTGTTGATCCAGCGCTGGCTGATGGGAACGGTGCTGGCGGGACTTGCAGTGAAGATGGCGTTCGAGGCGAAAAGGGCGTGACGCCGGTCGTCATGCCCCGCGAAGGCGGGGCATCCAGTACGCCGCGGCCTCTCGGTTTGATTACGAATTTCCCGGAGTACTGGATCACCCGCTTTCGCGGGTGATGACAACAACCGCTCAATCCAACTTCGCTTCCATGCCGCGCTTGGTCGCCGGGCGGGCCATCATCGCGTTGTACCAGCGCTCGACGTTCGGAAAATCCTTCAGCTCCACCTTGTGGCGCGGGTGGCGCCAGGCCCAGCCGAGGATGGCGAAGTCGGCGACCGACAAGGCATCGGCGACGAACTCCCGGCCCTCCAGCCGACGGTCGAGCACGCCGTAGAGCCGGCGCGTCTCGGCCATGAAGCGCTTGAGGCCGTAGGCGCGGTCGGCCTCGTTCTCCAGCGCGATGAAATGATGCACCTGGCCCGGCATTGGCCCAAAGCCGCCCATCTGCCACATCAGCCATTCATAGACCGGGATACGCTCGGCCAGCGGCTTGGGCAGGAACTTGCCGGTCTTCTCGCCGAGATAAAGCAGGATCGCGCCGGACTCGAAGATGCCGACCGGCTTGCCGCCGGGGCCGTCGGGATCGACGATCGCCGGGATCTTGTTGTTCGGGCTGAGCTTGAGAAAGGCGGGCGCCATCTGCTCGCCCTTGGTGATGTTCACCGGGATCACCTTGTAAGGCAGCCCCATTTCCTCCAGCGCAACCGAGATCTTGCGGCCGTTCGGCGTGTTCCAGGTGTGCAGTTCGATCGTCATTTTTGTGATCCCCGCGACCCGTCTCCGCCAAGGCTCCGCCGGGGTTTGCGATAATGGGTCCGCCGGAGCTTCAGCGAAGGCGACAAGCGGGGTATCCAGTACCCCGGAACTTCGGGGCGTTACAACCGCCGCTGCGGAATACGGGGCCAGCCGCTTTCGCGGATGCCGACATGGTGCCCTGTTGACGGCGTCGGATCAGCGCTGGAATCTGCTCTGCAGCGCCGATAGATTGCGCCCCGCCTGAAACCTTCGGGGAAACCGCCTTGTCCAAATCAGCCTCCCGCGCCCGCCTCGCCGAGATCATACGCAAGCGCTCGTTCGGCCGCGGCGAGATCACGTTGGCCTCGGGCCGCAAGAGCGACTTCTACTTCAACCTCAAGCCGACCATGCTCGACCCCGAAGGGGCGGCGCTGTTGGCGGAACTGACCTACGAGGCGCTGAAGGACGACAATCTCGATTTCGTCGGCGGGCTGGAGATGGGCGCGGTCCCACTGGCGGGCGCGATCGCGCAGCTCTCCTGGATCAAGGGCCACCCGATCGCCGCCTTCTTTGTGCGCAAGAAGCCGAAGGAACATGGCGCCCGCCTCGCGGTTGAGGGGCTGGCCAAGGGCGAGACTCTGCAGGGCAAGCGCATCGTGATCGTGGAGGACGTCACCACCACAGGCGGCTCGGCCTTGAAGGCGGTCGAGGCCGTGCGCGAAGCCGGCGGCGAGATCGTGCTGGTGCTTACGATGGTCGACCGCGAGGAAGGCGCAACCGAAGCCTTTGCCGAGGCAGGCCTTGAGTTTCGTTCGTTGTACAAGGCGGGTGAATTTTTGAAGGGGTGAATAGGTCTTCCCCCGCCCCCGCTCATCACTCATTTACCATCCGCCGTTAAGGTTACCCGAACTGAAGCCGTCGCGCTTCAGCGCGTTTGTTGCGTTGGGTGGAGTTGGCGTTGCGTACAGAGTTGGCTTTTTTCCGCGTGCGGCGCCGCGCGACGTTTGTTGCCGCAGCGATCCTTTCGGGCGCTCTCCTGCTCGCGCCCGGCAGCGTTTCCGCCGAAGGCCTGTTCGATTTCCTGTTCGGCGGCGCGCAGAAGCAGCAGACGCGGCAAGCGTCACCGCAGGCCAATTTCTTCGCCGATCCTTTCGGCCTCAATCAGCAGCCATCAGCGCCCGCCCCGGCCCCACGCGTGGCGGGCTCCGGGCCAGCGTTTTGCGTGCGAAGCTGCGACGGCAAATACTTTCCGCTGACCATGCGCGGCACCGCCTCGCCGGTGCAGACCTGCCAGGCGTTCTGTCCGGCCAGCGTCACCAAGGTGTTTTACGGCAGCAACATCGATCATGCGACCGCCAGTAACGGCGAGCGTTATGCCGACAGCGAGAACGCCTACGCCTATCGCAAGGCGCTGAGCGCCGACTGCACCTGCAACGGCAGAAGCCCGTCCGGGCTTGCGCCGGTCGATCTCACGCTCGACACCTCGCTGCGCTCCGGCGACGTCGTCGCCACCACCGACGGTCTGGTGGCCTATACCGGCGTGCGCCTGGGCGCCGACCACACGGCGGAGTTCACGCCAGTCGCCTCCTATCCCGGCCTCACGGCGGATGTCCGCGCCCGGCTCGGCGAAATGAAGGTCGCGCCGGTCAGCGCCGAGATGGTCGCCGGCACCGCGCCGCTGCCCGAAGCACGGCGCGACGACGAACTGCCGACCGCCTCGATCCCGAAGACGGCCGCGCCGAAAGCGGCGAAGCGCGCGGAAGCGCGATAGGGCACCCGCAGTACGCCGCAGGGCCAAACACAAAATTGCGAAAACAACCCCATGCAAAGTAGCGTGGGCCCGGCCTCGCAGCATTCACATAGCTGACGTCCGCACTACCGCCCGACGATGACACCGATCACGTTCGGCGCCGACAGATATTTTTCCTCGATCGCCGCCCGCGCCGCGGCACGATTTTCCGGCGTCAGCAGGCCGCGCTTCTCGGCGAGAATCATCCAGCAATAGCCCCACCAGTCCGTCAGCATGCCCTGGTCGTCGACGAGATCGTAGCGTTGCTCGGCGGCAAAAATCCGCGCCTGCGCCTCATCCAGCGAATCGAGAAAGGCGTGATCCTCGATCGAAAACAGTTCGTCGCTGAAATCGTCCGTGGTGTAGCCCCACACCGACATGCAGACCGCGTTGAACTCGCGGTCGATCGCGTCGTCGTCGACGAGCTGGCGGCGCGAGGCCTGATGCAGGCGCGACAGCGAACGCGCGAAATCGGCGATGCGGGTGAGAGCGAACTGATCGAAAGCGATGGTGGACATGTAGTCCTCGCAAACTCGGATGGGCCTATATGTTGTGTCGGCGACCCGCCGAATCACAATGATATATCAAAGACTTGCTAAGGTGTTCTTAATTTGTTCTAGCTTCGTGCCGAATTTTCGCTATCCCGTTGCCGCAAGGATCGAGGATCATGGACGGGCGAGAACCAGCCAGATTCGGATGCTGTTGCTGGAAGCGGCCGACGCGATCGAGTTGCCGCAGAAGCTCTATCTCCGGCATCCCGCGCTTGCCGAGGAAATCGAACCTTGAGATCGCGCAATGGGATGAACCGTCCCGAACTCAATCCTTCACATCGCCGACAACAGCTTGTCGCCGCAATAATTGGCGTAGAATTTTCCGCCGCATTGCCGCTTGATCGCGGCACAACGCGCAGCAGGCGAAGTGCCCTTTGCGACGCTGAACGAGCAGCTTACGCCGTCGGCACTTCTGCCGGTCTTGCCCGCGGCAAAGGCGGCGCTAGTGGCGCTGATGCAGACCATCAATAACGCGGTGGCAGCGATCTCGATCGTCAATCTCATGACAGGCCTCCCCGTTTGCTGGCACGCGATTTCTTTGGACCCCCAATCGGCATCTACCCACCAAGCCCAGCGATCCCTGTACTTTGGTATTGAATTATAACACCAAAAGATAACACCAAAAGCCGGCCGCCGGTGCCGCGAAATCGGCCCGGTCCTTGCATAAATTCATACCAGCGCAGTGCACAACATACTCCGGCGTTCTCCGGCGTTTCGGTTGCCGGACAAGACGCCTATGTTGTGAGTCTCAATGCAGGGATTGACGTGTTGCAGGAACAAATCGCAGGGAACTATCCGGCACTTGGCCAGCCGGTCGACGAACTCGCACTGGCCGAAATCAAGGGCGCCATCCTCGCCAAGCTGCGCCTTGCGATCGGCAAGGACGCCGGCATGGCGACGCGTCGCGACTGGTACAAGGCCGCGGCGCTGGCGTTGCGCGACCGCGTCGTGCACCGCTGGCTGACGGCCGAAAAGGAGAGCTACGATGCGGGCAGCAAACGTGTCTATTACCTCTCGCTCGAATTCCTGATCGGCCGGCTGTTCACCGACGCGCTGAACAATATGGGCCTCTTGCCAGTGTTCGAGGCGGCGCTCGGCGATCTCGGCGTCGGCCTGGATGATTTGCGCAAATGCGAGCCGGATGCCGCGCTCGGCAATGGCGGCCTCGGACGGCTTGCGGCGTGCTTTATGGAGAGCATGGCGACGCTGGCCGTTCCCGCTATCGGCTACGGCATCCGCTACGATTTCGGCCTGTTCCGCCAGATCATTTCGCAGGGTTGGCAGCAGGAATATCCGGACGAATGGCTGAGTTTCGGCAACCCCTGGGAATTCCTGCGGGCGGAGGTGGTCTATCACGTTCATTTCGGCGGCTTTGTCGATCACGTCGACGACCGCGGGCGCGACCGCGCGACGTGGCGGCCGGCGGAAACCGTGCAGGCCGTCGCCTATGACACGCCGATCGTGGGCTGGCGCGGCCACCACGTAAACGCGCTGCGGCTATGGTCGGCGCGCTCGCCCGATCCGCTGCGGCTCGACGTCTTCAACACCGGCGACTACCTCGGCGCCGTCGCCGAGGAAGCGCGCGCGGAATCGATCTGCAAATTCCTCTACCCGAACGACGAGAGCCCCGCGGGGCGTGAGTTGCGGCTACGGCAGGAATATTTCTTCGTCTCGGCCTCGCTGCAGGACCTGGTCAAGCGGCACCTTGCCTCGGACGGGCAGTTGCGCAACTTGGCGATGAAGGTCGCGGTGCAGCTCAACGACACCCATCCGAGCCTTGCCGTCACCGAACTGATGCGCATCCTGGTCGATCTGCACAATTTCCGCTGGGACGAGGCGTGGAAGATCACGGTGGCGACGCTGTCCTACACCAATCACACGCTGCTGCCGGAAGCGCTGGAAACCTGGCCGGTCGAACTGTTCGAGCGGCTGCTGCCGCGGCATCTCGAAATCATCTACCGCATCAACGCCGCGCATCTGGCGCTGGCCGAGCAGCGCTGCCCCGGCGATATCGAATATCGCGCGTCGGTGTCGCTGATCGACGAGAAGTCCGGACGTCGCGTGCGGATGGGGCAGCTCGCCTTCGTCGGCTCGCACCGCATCAACGGTGTGTCGGCGATGCACTCCGACCTGATGAAAGAGACCGTGTTCCACGATCTCAATCATCTCTATCCCGGCCGCATCACCAACAAGACCAACGGCATCACCTTCCGCCGCTGGCTGATGCTGGCCAATCCGAAGCTCACCGGGCTTATGCGCGAGGTCTGCGGCGAGGCCGTGCTCGACGACTTCTCGCTGTTCGAGCGCCTCGAGGCCCACGCCAGCGACAACGCGTTCCAGCAGAGCTTTCGCGAGGTCAAGCATCACAACAAGCTGGCGCTGGCGCGACTCATCAACGAGCGCCTCGGCGTCAAGATCGATCCGTCGGCATTGTTCGACATCCAGATCAAGCGCATTCACGAATACAAGCGGCAATTGCTCAATGTCGTCGAGACCATTGCGCTGTACCAGGCGATCAAGGACGAGCCGCAGCGCGACTGGGTGCCGCGCGTAAAAATCTTCGCCGGCAAGGCGGCGGCAAGCTATCGCTACGCCAAGCTGATCATCAAGCTGATCAACGATGTCGCCGAAGTCGTTAACAACGACCCTGACGTCGCAGGAAGGCTGAAGGTCGTCTTTCTCGCCGACTACAATGTCAGCCTCGCCGAAGTGATCATTCCGGCCGCCGATCTATCCGAACAGATTTCGACCGCCGGCATGGAAGCCTCCGGTACCGGTAACATGAAGCTGGCGCTAAACGGCGCGCTGACGATCGGCACGCTCGACGGCGCCAATATCGAAATCCGCGACCATGTCGGCGCGGAGAATATCGCGATCTTCGGCATGGAGGCTGGCGACGTGATGATCCGGCGCAAGCAGGGGCTGGACGCGACCGATGTGATCAGCCGCTCGCCGCGGCTGGCGCGCGCCATTACCGCTATCGAGAGCGGCGCGTTCTCGCCCGACGATCGCGCCCGTTTCGCCTCGATCGGCCACGCGCTGCGCTATCTCGACCACTACATGGTCTCGGCCGATTTCGATTCCTACTACACAGCGCAGCGCGGCATCGACGCGCGGTGGCAAGTGGTGCCGGCCTGGACCCGCGCCTCGATCCTCAACGTGGCGCGGATGCCGTGGTTCTCCTCCGACCGCACCATCCGCGAATATGCCGAGGAGATCTGGCACGTGCCGGTGCGAACGGCTGCGCCGGTGCCGGAGGCGGGCGTCCTGCGCGGGGCGACGCGATAAGCCCGGTGGGCTTGTATCCATTACCTCAGACGTCATTGAATTCGGCGGAGTTGCGGTGATACTGCATTTGACGTTCACGACGTCATTGCGAGCGAAGCGAAGCAATCCATGTCGCTACGCAAGGAAAAGATGGATTGCTTCGTCGCTTTGCTCCGCGCAATGACGGGAAATATGGAATGCTCACCAAAGGCCCACACCTCTTCGACGACGCCACGCAGGTCACCGCCGGTGACAGTTGCTGGCAAGGCAAGACCAGCCCGGATTACTGGGCCTTTGTCGGCCCGTTCGGCGGCTGCACAGCCGCCACCATCCTGCGCGCGGTGATGGAGCATCCGCAACGTGCGGGCGATCCGTTGTCGGTCACGGTGAATTTCTGCGCGCCGGTCGCCGAAGGTGGCTTCGCTCTCGACGTGCGCCTGGTCAAGGCCAACCGTTCGAGCCAGCATTGGTGCGTGGAGATGACGCAAGGCGGCGGCGATGTTGCGACGCTGGCAACCGCCGTGTTCGCCGAGCGCCGTCCGTCCTGGTCGCACCAGCAGGCAAAATTTCCGGGCGCTAAGCCGTTCGAGCAGGCACCTTCGTTTCCGAACACGCCGATGACGTGGACACACCAGTATGATTTCCGCTTCGTCGAGGGTGAGCCGAATTTCTACGGCACGCCGGCTTCGCCGCCGCTCGATGCATTCTCCAAACAATGGATCGGCGACCGCATGCCGCGGAAGATCGACATGCTGTCGCTGATGTCGATGTCGGATGCCTTCTTCGGACGGATATTTCTGGCGCGGCGGGAACTGGTGCCGTTCGGCACGGTGTCGCTGACGACGTACTTCCATACCGCGTCGGAAGAGGTGGCGGCCGAGGATATCACGCGGGTATTGGCGGTGGCGGACGCCAGAACTTTCCACAGGAGTTATGGCGACCAGCACGGCGAAGTATGGTCGCCGTCGGGTCGCCTCCTCGCAACCACGACGCAAATCGCCTATTTCAAAGCATAACAGCGTAGGGTGGACAAAGGCGCGCTTGCGCCGTGCCCACCATCTATCCGACTGTGATCCTGTTCGGTGGGCACGCTACGCTTTGCCCACCCTACGATTCTTCGGAGGCCCCGGCTCATGTCCGACGCCAACGCTCCTCGCATCGCTCTGCTCGGTGTCCCCCTCGAGATCGGCGCCTCGCAGGCTGGCACGCTGATGGGACCGGCGGCGCTGCGCACCGCAGGCATCGGCCGCATCCTCGATCAACTCGGTTTTGTCGTCGAAGACCATGGCGATATGCTGACGCCGGCCATTGCTCCCGCCGAGGGCCCGCCGCCGGCGAACGCCAAATATTACGACGTGATCAAAACCTGGATCCGCGCGCTCAGCGAGCGGTCGTATTTGCTCGCGCAATCCGGCGCCGTTCCGATCTTCATGGGCGGCGATCACTCGCTCTCGATGGGGTCGGTGAACGGCGTCGCGCGGCACTGGCAGGAACAAGGCCGGCCGTTATTCGTGCTGTGGCTCGATGCACATGCCGATTACAACACGCCGCAGACGACCGAGACCGGCAACATGCACGGCATGTCGGCGGCCTTTCTCTGCGGCGAAGACGGCCTCGAGGGCCTGCTGGGCGACGAGCCCCGCGCCTCGATCGGTCCCGAGCGGATCGATCTGTTCGGCATCCGCTCGATCGACCCGCTGGAGAAAAAGCTGGTGTTCGACCGCCGCGTCGCGATCGCCGACATGCGCGCCATCGACGAGTTCGGCGTCGCCGTCCTGATCCGGCGCGTGATCGAGCGCGTCAGGGCGAGCAACGGGGTGCTGCATTTAAGCTTCGATGTCGATTTTCTCGATCCCGCGGTCGCCCCCGGCGTCGGCACCACGGTACCGGGTGGCGCGACCTATCGCGAAGCGCATCTCATCATGGAGTTGCTGCACGATTCCGGTCTGGTGCGATCAGTCGACGTCGTCGAGCTCAACCCGTTCCTGGACGAACGCGGCCGCACCGCGCGCGTCGCGGTCGAATTGATCAGCAGCCTGTTCGGCCTGCAGATCACCGATCGCCACACGCCCAGCAACGCGGTCTTTCCGGACAACAGCCAAATTCGTCGGAAAAGCAAAAAGGGCGGCCCATGAAGCCGCCCTTTGGAGCAGTTGCCTGCGTTTGAGCCTTACTCCGCCGCGAGCTTCAAATCCGGCGCGGCAGCGCGAACTTCGGCGTCGACCTGGGCTTCGAACTTGGCAAAGTTCTTCTGGAACATGCCGACCAGTGCGCGCGCGGTCTTGTCGAACTCGGCCTTGTCCTTCCAGGTGTTGACCGGATTGAGGATCTCGCTGGGCACGCCCGGTAGCGCGGTCGGCACCGCAAAACCGAAATACTTGTCGGTTCGGAATTCGACATTGCGCAACGAACCGTCCAGCGCTGCGGTCAGCAGCGCGCGCGTCACCTTGATCGGCATCCGGCTGCCGGTGCCGTATTTGCCGCCGGTCCAGCCGGTGTTGACCAGCCAGCAATCGACGTTGTGCTTCGCGATCAGCTCGCGCAGCATGTTGCCGTAGACGGACGGATCGAGCGGCAGGAACGGCGAACCGAAGCAGGTGGAGAATTCCGGCTGCGGCTCATTGCCGAGACCGCGCTCGGTGCCGGCGACCTTGGCGGTATAGCCAGACAGGAAATGATACATCGCCTGAGCCGGCGAGAGTTTTGCAATCGGGGGCAACACGCCGAACGCGTCGGCGGCCAGCATCACGACGTTTTTCGGCTGGCCGGCGCGGCCGGTGCGCGAAGCGTTCGGGATGAAATCGAGAGGGTAGGCCGAACGGGTGTTTTCGGTCTTCGAACCGTCGTCGAAGTCGGGCACGCGGGTATTTTCGTCGAGCACCACGTTCTCGAGCACCGCGCCGAAGCGGCTGCTGGCGGCGAAGATCTGCGGCTCGGCTTCCTTCGACAGCTTGATGCACTTGGCGTAGCAGCCGCCTTCGAAGTTGAAGACGCCGTCGCTGCCCCAGCCATGCTCGTCGTCGCCGATCAGCGTGCGATTGGGATCGGCCGACAGCGTGGTCTTTCCGGTACCGGAAAGGCCGAAGAAGATCGCGGTGTCGCCCTTGGGTCCGACATTGGCCGAGCAGTGCATCGGCAGCACGCCCTTGGCGGGCAGATAATAGTTCAGCGTGGTGAAGACCGACTTCTTCATCTCGCCGGCATAATAAGACCCGCCGATCAGGACGATCTTGCGGGCGAAATCGATCGCGACGACATTCTCCGAACGCACACCGTGACGTTTAGGGTCGGCGCGGAAGCTCGGCAGGTCGATGATGGTGAGTTCAGGCACGAAATCCTTCAGCGCTTGAGCCTCGGGGCGGATCAAGAGCGTTCGGATGAACAGCGAGTGCCAGGCAAGTTCGGTGAAGACGCGCGTCTTGATCTGGAAGCTCGGGTCGGCGCCGCCGTAAAGATCCTGCGCGTACAGCGTCATGCCTTCGGCATGTTTGAGGAAGTCGGCATAGAGCGCGGCAAACTGCTCCGAGGTGATCGACTGGTTACCGGCCCACCACATGTTCTTGTCGGTGGTCGCATCACGCACCGTGAACTTGTCCTTGGGACTGCGGCCGGTGAATTCACCGGTGTCCGCGCAGAGCGCGCCCTCGGCCGACAACACGGCCTCGCCGGCCGTGAGTGAATGTTGATAAAGCTGCGGCGCGCCGAGATTCCAGTGCACCGTCTTGAGATTTTTTAAGCCGAATTTGTCGGCGCCGAAAGCACCGTTGCGTAGACCCGTCTCTTGCACGAAGAAAGTCCTCCTCGAACCCGCGTTACTCGAATCGCGCGCATGTCGCTTGACGCGCTCTGTCGCGGTGACCTTGAATTATAGCCTGCCGGCCTCGGTCCGGCGACCTATATTGATGAACGCCGTGCTTGCCAAGCCGATCCACGCGATTTGGTTTATTCCAGCGCGGAAGGTTGATTTGCATCAATCGCTTGCTGCACTGCTTTGCGCTGGTTTGCCCTCTTGGTTGCGCGACCATCTGCCGTTCGCTACCTCGGCCGGCAATTGCTGCGTTGCACAATCAGAACGTTTTCAGCGCGCGGAGCGTGTTTTCATGACGAAGCTTTTCGCCCGTGACCGCGAGTTGCACCATCGCTTCGTTTTACGGCAACAGCGCCTGAATCTTCTTCACTGTCATCGGCGATGATTTCGACAGTGCAGCGTAGTTGCTCGGTGACGGCAAGCGCTAACGTTGTTAGCCCTTGGCCCGCGCCTCGCCTGCCAACCGCACGAGCATCTTGCGCAACGCCATAGCGCTGGTGACCCGTTCCGGGAAATCCAGCCGCAGTGTCGCGGAGGCGGCCTGCATGTCCATACCGTCGGGGTCGCAACCGGTGCAGCGCCAGTCCGCGGACTCGGCGCCCAGCAGTTTGGTCGCGTAGAGGTTCATCGCCTCGCGGTGATCCTCGTTCATATGCTCGACGGCGCCCTGCTCGGCTTCCAGCAAATCGGTGGCATCGCCGATCTCGGTCATGAACTGCTCGGGCATGAGATCGATGATGCGGCCGAAACCGGCGACCAGATGCAGGCCTGACGGAACGACCCGGAAGAACGAGAAGTCCTTGAAATCTACAAACGCTTCAGCCGATGGATGAGCGTTAAGATAGCGCCGGCGCAGGATTTTCGCAGTTTCTCCTTGAGCCTCCTCGGCCTGTCCCGCCAGCATGATTCGTGCGCCCTTCAGCGGATCGCCGGCGGCACGTTCGTCCAACATCAGCGATACCCTGCTGTCAGCGAGGATGTTTTTTGTATGCAGCGCCAGCCGCGAAAGCAGCAGAATCGGCGACGCATCGGCATGGCTGGCGACGTTAACCAGCGAGCAATAGGGATCGCCACTTTCGGGCATAAGCGTGGCCAACGCGCCCTGCCGAGAGCGCCGCAGCAGCGATCGGGCCAGTTTGGAAGCATCAAAATCTGCGGTCGGCTGCATGGTTCCTTTCCGGCCATCTTATTGCAAAAAGGGCCTTTTCTCATCGGGTCAGGGTGCTATATGGGGGGCCGCGCGTCTCCTTGGGAGCGTTTTGCGGAACTCGGTCACACTTCAGCCCAGCTTGCATTGCTCGTTGACTGTGTACGAAGCCCATTTATGCGGCGTCTGGCTCAAGTGCTCGCCGTTTAAGCCACTCTCTTATTCGAAAGCAGAGGCTCATGCCCACAATCGCCCTGGTCGATGATGACCGCAACATTCTTACTTCCGTATCGATCGCGCTCGAAGCCGAAGGCTATCGCATCATGACCTATACGGATGGTGCCTCGGCGCTGGACGGCTTCCGCACCTCGCCGCCGGATCTTGCGATCCTCGATATCAAGATGCCGCGCATGGACGGCATGGAGACATTACGCCGGTTGCGGCAGAAGTCCGATCTGCCGGTGATCTTCTTAACTTCCAAAGATGAAGAGATCGACGAATTGTTCGGCCTCAAGATGGGCGCCGACGATTTTATCCGCAAGCCGTTCTCGCAGCGCCTCTTGGTCGAGCGCGTCAAGGCCGTGCTTCGCCGCGGCCAACCCAAGGATCCGACCGCCGTTCCGAAGGAGCCGGATGCACGCGCGCTGGACCGCGGGCTGTTGCGAATGGACCCGGAGCGTCACACTTGCACCTGGAAGAACGAGCCGGTGACGCTGACGGTGACGGAGTTCTTGATCCTGCAGGCGCTGGCCACGCGGCCCGGTGTGGTGAAGAGCCGCAACGCGCTGATGGACGCGGCCTATGACGACCAGGTCTATGTCGACGACCGCACCATCGACAGCCACATCAAGCGACTGCGCAAGAAGTTCAAGGTGGTCGATGATGATTTCGAGATGATCGAGACGCTGTATGGCGTCGGCTATCGCTTCAAGGAAGCCTGATCTGCGTTTTCCGGGCGGAAGTGTTAACTGACACATCCGCCCCGTTCGGCGTAAAAGCGTAGAGCTAGAAATCGGCGCATCACAACCGGCAGTTCAGCCATTGCTAGATCGAACGCAGCCCGATCCCAACCTGAACAACGAGGATGCTTTGGAGCTCCTCGATCGGGATCGCGTTGCCGAGGATAATGCGGGCGAGAAGGGCTGGCGGCGACCGCTCGGCTGGTTGCGCCGGGCCGGGCAGTTCTTCTTCGCGCTCTCCTTCTCCAGCCTTACGCGCCGGATCGTCTCGCTCAATCTGGCGGGCCTCGTCGCGCTGGTGGCGAGCATTCTCTATCTCTCGCAATTCCGTGCCGGCCTGATCGATGCGCGGGCGCAGAGCCTTCTAGTGCAGGCCGAAATCATCGCCGGCGCGATTGCCGCCTCCGCCACCGTCGAAACCAACACCATCACGATCGATCCGGACCGGCTGCTCGACCTCAAGCCCGGCGAAAGCTACGGTGCGCCGGACGAATCCTCCGGGCTGGATTTTCCGATCAATCCGGAGCGGGTCGCGCCGGTGCTGCGGCGGCTGATCTCGCCCACCAAGACCCGCGCCCGCATCTATGGCGGCGACGGCGGCATGATCCTCGACAGCCGCAGTCTCTATGGCCGCGGCGACGTATTGCGATTTGAACTACCGCCACCTTCGACGGAGAAGCCGGGCTTCGTCGAACGCGCGCTGATCGCGACCCGCACCTGGCTCAATCGCGGCGACCTGCCGCTCTATCGCGAGCTGGGCCCTGAGAACGGCAAGGGCTACCAGGAAATCGTGCAGGCGCTCGACGGCGTCAAAAGCAGCATGGTGCGCGTCAACGACCGCGGCGAGGTGATCGTCTCGGTCGCGGTCCCCGTACAGCGGTTCCGTGCCGTACACGGTGCGCTGATGCTCTCGACGCAAGGCGACGACATCGACCAGATGGTGACCGCCGAGCGGCTGGCGATCCTGAAGGTCGGCGGCGTGGCCTCCGCGGTCATGATCGTGCTGTCGCTCTTGCTCGCGAGCACGATCGCGGGTCCGGTGCGGCGGCTGGCCGACGGCGCCGAGCGTGTCCGGCGGCGCATCCAGACCCGCGTCGAGATTCCCGATTTCACCCGCCGCCGCGACGAGATCGGCCATCTGTCCGGCGCGCTGCGCGATATGACGAACGCGCTCTACAGCCGCATCGAGGCGATCGAGATGTTCGCCGCCGACGTCGCCCATGAATTGAAGAACCCGCTGACCTCGCTGCGCTCGGCGGTGGAAACGCTGCCTTTGGCACGCAACGACACCAGCCGCGCGCGCCTGCTCGAGGTGATCGAGCACGACGTCAAGCGGCTCGACCGGTTGATCTCGGATATTTCAGATGCGAGCCGCCTCGATGCCGAATTGCAGCGCCAGGACATGGCCCCGGTCGATCTGCGCCGGCTGCTGACGACGCTGACCTCGGTCGCCAACGAAACCCGGCTCGGCCACGACGTCGCGGTCGAGGCGCGCTTCGAGGGCCGCGGCGCCACCGATACTTTCTCGGTGCCGGGTCATGATTCCCGCCTCGGACAGGTGATCTCCAACTTGCTGTCCAATGCGCAATCCTTCTCCACCCCCGGCGGGAAGGTGCGCGTCACCTGCCGCCGCGCGCGCTCGGAGATCGAAATCGTCGTCGATGACGATGGGCCGGGCATCGGCGAGGATGCGCTGGAACGCATCTTCGAGCGCTTCTACACCGACCGTCCCCATCAGGGCTTTGGTCAGAACTCAGGTCTCGGCCTATCGATCTCCAAGCAGATCATCGAAGCGCATAATGGGCGGATCTGGGCGGAAAACCGCCATGGCCCGGCCGGCCCCGACGGCAGGCCGACGGTGGCGGGCGCGCGGTTCGTGGTCAGGCTGCCCACGCCATGACGGCGGGCGCGAGCGTGCACGCCTCCGCCGTGCTGGTGGGCGAGCGCGCGGTGCTGATCCGTGGGCCATCCGGCGCCGGCAAGTCGCGGCTGGCCTTCGATCTGATTCTCGCCGGACGCGCCGGACAGCTTCCGCGGGTCATTTTGGTCGGGGATGACCGTGTCCATCTCGACACAGTCGCCGGACAATTGTTGGTCCGCCCGGCGCGAGAATTGGCCGGGCTGATCGAGATCCGAGGCCTCGGCATTCGCCATTGTGACTTTGTTGGGGAGGCGGTGGTGGGCCTCGTCGCCGACCTCGCGGCCAGCGATGCCGAGCGGCTGCCGCCGCCAGAAGCGCTCTCCACCCGCCTGAACGGTGTCATACTACCGAGAGTTCCCGTCGGAACCGGCTATGACCCCCTCCCGCTGATTGTGGCGACCCTGACGACAACCGCCGGTTCAGGTTCCGTCCAACCTTTGGATGATTGTTCGAAGGGGATTGGTAACCATATAAGCCCCAATATCGCCACCGAATAAGCTGGCGCAGGCCTCAGTCTTTACCGGCAAATTCCGGAACAATAGCCAAGATGCCCTCTTGCGCGGGGCCTCTGGATGGTCAAAGTGGCGCGTTCGTGCGGTGCACCAAAAAGCACCCGCGAGGAGTTTCCGATGATTGGTCTAGTGCTTGTGACCCATGGGCGCCTTGCCGACGAGTTCAAGGCGGCGCTCGAACATGTCATGGGTCCGCAAAAACAAATTGAAGCCATCACGATTGGAGCCGAAGACGACTCCGATCTGTGTCGAAGCGATATCATCGAAGCGGTGAATCGCGTCGACAGCGGCGATGGTGTCGCCATCCTTACCGACATGTTCGGCGGCACACCTTCCAACCTCGCAATTTCCTGCATGAGCCGCCCCAAGGTGGAAGTGCTCGCAGGCATCAATCTTCCCATGCTGGTCAAGCTTGCCAAGGTGCGCGAAGAGCGCTCGCTTCCCGATGCCATCGCGCTGGCGCAGGAAGCCGGCCGCAAATACGTCACCATCGCCAGCCGCGTGCTAGCCGGCAAATGAGCGACGAGGCCGCGCCCGACAAGGAACTCGGGCCGAGCGTGCCCGCGGGCGCCATCTCGCGGGAACTTCAGATCATCAACAAGCGCGGCCTGCACGCGCGGGCCTCGGCCAAATTCGTCCAGATGGTCGAGCGCTTCAACGCCGAGGTCTGGGTGACGCGCGGCAGCGAGACCGTGGGCGGCACCTCGATCATGGGCTTGATGATGCTGGCAGCGGGCCCTGGAACCTCGGTTACGGTCTCCGCGATCGGCCCCGAGGCGCAGCAAGCGGTCGATGCGATCGCCGCGCTGGTTGCCGACAAGTTCAACGAAGAAGGCGTGTGAGACACCATCAAAACGGGTTCGTCACAATCCCGCCGTCGGCGCGCAGCGCGGCGCCGTTGGTGGCGCTGGAGGCTTTTGAGCAGACGTAGCAGATCAGATTGGCGATCTCTTCCGGCGCGGCGTAACGCTGCAAGAGCGACGCCGGGCGACGTTCGCTGAAGGTGCGCGAGACGAGGTCGTCGACGGTCGTGCCCGCAGCTTTCGCGCGCGCGGCCAGGCGGACCGGCGCCATCTCGACCCAGGTGGGGCCCGGCATCACCGAATTGACGGTTACGTTAGTGCCCTTGGTCGTCTCGGCTGCGCCGCGTGCGATGACGAGCTGCGCCGATTTCGAGAAGCCGTAATGCACCATCTCCTTCGGAACAAAGACGCCGGATTCGCTGGAGACAAACACGACACGGCCCCAATCCTTGCTATCAAGCATCCGCTTCAAATAGTGCCGCGTCAGCCGCACCCCGCTCATGACGTTGACTTCGAACATCCTCAACCAATCGGAATCCTCGATCTCGAAGAAGCCCTTTGGCTCGTAGATGCCGAGATTGTTGACGAGAATGTCGACGTCGGGAAATTGCGCAACCAGCGCCGCGCAGCCCGCCGCATGGCCGAGATCGAATGCCGCCGCGTGCACCTTGGCCGACGGCGCAGCCTGTTCAACTTTCGCCACGGCCTCGCCGACCGCCGCCTTCTCGCGGCCGTTGATGATCACCTCCGCGCCCATTTGCGCAAGCCCGATGGCGGTCGCGAGCCCGATGCCGCGAGTCGAGCCGGTCACGAGCGCCGTTTTATCCGTCAGGTCGAGATCCATGCGTTGGCCCTTCGAGTGATTTCTATCTGGCCGGCGGCACGATGAAGACGTTCCAGGCCGTCGCGGGGCCAGCCTTGCCAAGGAAGAATCGCCGCGTGGTCATCACCATGCGTTCGGCATTGGCGGCATGGGCCTGCATCCACGCCTCGCATTTTTCCAGCTTCCAGTGGTCGACCTCGCAGATGCCGATGAAGCCCGATCGCTTCGCCTCCTCGAGCGAGGTCAGGCCGGACGACCACGGCTCGTCCGGCGTCAGCGGCGCCGGATGGTCGGGGCTGTAGAAGGTGACAGGCTGGCCGGTAACGGTATAGGCGGCGACCACCGGCCAGCGCGAATAAAACCGCGTGTGCCAGGCCTCCGTCAGTTCGCGGGCGAGTTCGGAACGCGCCCGATAGGTCGCGCCTGCGGTGCGCTTTTCATCCAGTTCGTAGGCGACGATCCTTGGCGATATCGTCAACACGACGAGCGAGATGACGAGCCAGGTCGCCGTCAGGTTCAACAGCGCGATTTTCCGGATCCGCACCGCAGGGATCGCGACCAGCGCGAGCGGCATCAGGAAGAACAGCGGGATGCCCCAGTCGGTCTTGATGTAGACGTGGAATGTCAGCGCACCCAGCGGCGGACCGATCGCCACGACCGCCTGGACGATCCAGACATTGATCGCCTGCGAAATGTTGACGCCGATATTGGCGCCGCGCGAGAAGGCCGGAAATGGCATCAAGCGGAACGGCCGCCACATCAGCGCGATCGCGCCGAGTATCACCGGTGCGGCCAGCAGCGCGAGATTGTGCCCGACATAGCCCAACGCGAGATCGTCGATCATCGCGCGGTCGGTGAGAGAGTAAGTATCGCCGGCATAGGTGAGCGGGACGAAGTCCACCTGCTTCAGCCACATGAAGTGCGGGAGCATTGCGACCACGAGCGTGGCAATCGCGACCCATGGCGCCGGCGAACGCAGGAACTGCAAGCGCTGCGGATGGATCAACGCAGCAAGGCCGACGGCGCCGATCACGGTCAGCGCCCAGTATTTGGTCATCAGCGCCAGCGCACCGGCGAGCCCGAGCCACACGCCCGATTTGACGCTGCGCTTCTCGAACGCGTCGAGGTAGGCCAGCGCGACGAGCGGCAGCGTGACGAGTTGCAACAGATCCGGATTGTACTTGAAGCCCTTGAAGTTGAAGATCGGATAGAGCGCGAGCATCACCACGACGAAGAACGCGCGGCGGCGATCGACCACGCGCAACGCCAATAGCCAGCAGATCACGAGGGAGCAGCCGAGCGTCGTCATTGCCAAGGCATAGGTCGCCCAGTCGGTGACCGGAAACAGCATGAACCAGGCGCCGGCGACCCATCCCGACAACGGCGGGTGCTTGCCATAGCCGAGCAGGAACTTCTGCCCCCAGGCGAACGCTTCGGCGACGTCCATATGGACGTCCTGCCCGGTCTTCAGATTGACCAGGATCAGCGTCCACAGCACGGCGTGGACCACGGCAAAGCCGGTCACCAGCCACAGGCCGGCTTTGGGATCACTGGCGCGTGAGGCCAGCCACGCCGCCAGCCGCTGGATCGTGGGGATGCGCCTTCGCGCGGCCGTGGGCGAAATGGATGCAATCGACATGGCCATTGCCTAGCGTGTTTTCGGCTCAAGTGGAATCAGCTTGGCGTGAAGAAAGCCCCTTAAAATACAGCAAGATGGTTGCCGCACGGGGACGCGAATGCTATCCCGCGCCCATGACAACTGCGCCCATTTCCAACATCCGCAACTTCTCCATCGTCGCTCACATCGACCATGGCAAATCGACGCTGGCCGACCGCCTGATCCAGATGACAGGCGGGCTGTCGGACCGCGAAATGGCGGGCAAGGAACAGGTGCTCGATTCCATGGATATCGAGCGCGAGCGCGGCATCACCATCAAGGCGCAGACGGTGCGGCTGAACTACCGCGCCAAGGACGGCAAGAATTACATCTTCAACCTGATGGACACGCCCGGCCATGTCGACTTCGCCTACGAAGTCTCGCGATCGCTGGCGGCCTGCGAAGGGTCGCTCCTGGTGGTCGATGCCAGCCAGGGCGTCGAGGCGCAGACGCTCGCCAACGTCTATCAGGCGCTCGACAACAATCACGAGATCGTGCCGGTTCTCAACAAGGTTGATCTGCCGGCGGCCGAGCCTGACAAGGTCAAGCAGCAGATCGAGGACGTGATTGGCATCGATGCCTCGGACGCCGTGATGATCTCGGCCAAGACCGGCTTGGGCGTTCCCGACGTGCTGGAAGCCATCGTGACCCGGCTGCCGCCGCCGAAGGGCGACCGCGGCGCGCCGCTGAAGGCGCTATTGGTGGATAGCTGGTACGACGTCTATCTCGGCGTCGTCGTGCTGATCCGCGTCGTCGACGGCACGATGAAGAAGGGCCAGCGCATCCGCATGATGGGTACCAACGCGGCCTATGATGTCGAGCGCGTCGGGTTCTTCACGCCGAAGATGGAGCAGGTCGACGAGCTCGGCCCCGGCGAAATCGGCTTCATTACCGCGGCGATCAAGGAAGTCGCCGACACGCGCGTGGGCGATACCATCACCGACGACAAGAAGCCGATCACCGAGATGCTGCCCGGCTTCAAGCCGGCGATCCCGGTGGTGTTCTGCGGGCTGTTCCCGGTCGATGCCAACGATTTCGAAACGCTACGCGCGGCGATGGGCAAATTGCGGCTCAACGATGCGAGCTTCTCCTACGAAATGGAGACTTCGGCCGCGCTCGGCTTCGGTTTCCGCTGCGGTTTCCTCGGGCTGCTGCATCTCGAAATCATCCAGGAGCGGCTGTCGCGCGAGTTCGATCTCAACCTGATCGCGACAGCGCCGAGCGTGATCTACAAGATGCACCTCACCGACGGGCAGGAGATCGAGATCCACAACCCGGTCGACATGCCCGATGTCGTCAAGATCGCCGACATCGAGGAGCCGTGGATCGAGGCCACGATCCTCACGCCGGACGAATATCTCGGCAGCGTGCTAAAACTGTGTCAGGACCGACGCGGCGCGCAGAAGGAGCTCACTTACGTCGGCTCCCGCGCGATGGTGAAATATGATTTGCCGCTCAACGAAGTCGTATTCGATTTCTACGACCGGCTGAAATCCGTCTCGAAAGGCTACGCCTCGTTCGACTATCATCTGACCGACTACAAGGTGGCCGACCTCGTCAAGATGCAGATCCTTGTCAACGGCGAGCCGGTCGATGCGTTGTCGATGCTGGTGCACCGGACGCGCGCGGAGGGCCGCGGCCGCGCCATGGTCGAAAAGATGAAGGAACTGATCCCGCCGCACATGTTCCAGATCCCGATCCAGGCTGCGATCGGCGGCAAGGTGATCGCCCGCGAAACCGTCCGCGCGCTGCGCAAGGACGTGACCGCCAAATGCTACGGCGGCGACATCACACGCAAACGCAAGCTTCTGGAGAAGCAGAAGGAAGGCAAGAAGAAGATGCGGCAGTTCGGCAAGGTCGACATCCCGCAGGAAGCGTTTATTGCCGCGCTGAAGGTGGATAGCTGAGGCGCCGCTCGCGAAGCACTAACGATCTCGCGTGCCGGGCGCGGCGCCTCTCCCGACGGGGCCTGGACACAAAATCGCGAAAACAACCCCATGCAAAGTAGAATGGGCCCGGCTCGCAGCGCTCGCGCCGCGCGGAGCGTGCGCACTGTACGGCGGCGCGATGGCCGCATGCCGTTGTGGAGCAAGTCCACAATCCAAAGCGTTGAATTTTCGTGCGTAACATTTTACGTATGAAATATGGCCACCCCGAAGAAGGCAAAGCCCCATACCCCGCAGCAGCGCATGGCCGCGCGCCGCGCGCGGTTGCGCGCACAAGGCTTGCGTCCAGTGCAGCATTGGGTTCCGGATTTGCGGGATCCCAAGGTGCGGGCCGATTTGCGCCGGCAGGCAAGACTGATGGCGCGACACCCGGAAAATGACGCCATCGATTCCTGGAATGAGGCCGCATACGACTGGAGCGGCTGGAAGTGAAGCGCGGCAGTGTCGTGCTGGTGGTCGTTCCGAGCGAACTGGGACGGGGTCACGGCTCGGCGTAATCGTACAAGCCGACGAATTCACCAAGGCCTTGTCGACCGCGTTCGTCTGTCCACTCTCGTCCGACGTCCAGGACGGGTTGCTGCTCAGGCCCATTATTGAAGCCAAACCTTCGAATGGGCTTCGTCTTCGTTCGCAGATTATGACAGACAAGATGATCGCGCTGCTACAAGATCGTATCCGGATCATCATCGGCCAAATCGATTCCAAGACATCTGAACAGCTCGATCGTGCGCTGCTCGTCGTCCTCGGTCTCGCGCGGTGACCGCAAGGCCTCGTAGACCTTGCCCTCTCTCGCCGGATAGGCCACCATCACCCCGCGCATATAAGCAACAGCACACGCGCGGGGAAACGCATGGGCAAGGCCTCCAGTTTATCCTACGGCTGGGTCGTCGTCGCCGTAGGCGCGCTGATGACCTGCGTTGCGTTCGGCTCGATGCTATCGTTGGCCGTGTTCCTGCAGCCGATTTCGGAGGCGATGGGATGGTCGCGCAGCGGAGTCTCGGCGGCGGCAACGATCAACTTTCTCGCCATGGGGCTGTCTGCATTTTTCTGGGGCACGCTATCCGACCGGTTCGGCACCCGCATCGTCGTCCTGTCTGGCACGCTGCTGCTCGGTGCCGGGCTGATCGGCGCGAGCCAGGCCACCAGCCTGTGGCAATTCCAGTTGGCGTTCGGCGTCTTGATCGGGATTGCGGCCGGCAGTTTCTATGCGCCGATGGTCGCGGTGGCGAGCGCCTGGGTCGAACATCGCCGCAGCCTCGCGGTGGCGTTGGTGTCGGCCGGCATGGGCGTTTCGCCGATGACGGTCGCGCCATTCGCAAGCTATTTGATCACGGCCTACGACTGGCGCATGGCGATGCTGATAATCGGCATCGTCGCCTTGGCGCTGTTGATCCCGGCCTCATTGCTGGTGCGACGGCCGCCGGAGCCGTCAACGCCTGCTGCCGCCCATGGGACGGGCGCGCCTGACGGGCAGTGGACGGTCGCGCAGGCGCTGCGAACGCCGCAATTCATCATCCTGGCATCCGCGCATTTCGCCTGCTGCGCGGCGCATTCGGGGCCGATCTTCCATCTGGTGAGCTACGCCATGATCTGCGGCATCGCGCCGCTGACCGCGGTCACGGTCTACAGCCTCGCCGGCTTCTCCGGCCTCGGCGGCCGTTTGCTGCTCGGCTTGCTGGCTGATCGCTTCGGCGCCAAGCACGTTCTGGTCGGCGGCCTGTTCGTCCAGGCCTTGGCGATCGCAACCTATCTCGCGGTCGGCCAGCTCGGCGAATTCTACGCCCTGTCGGTTGTCTTCGGCCTCGCCTATGGCGGCGTAATGCCGCTATACGCCGTGCTGGTGCGCGAATATTTCGGCGTGCGCATCATGGGCAGCATGTTCGGCGCCGTCTCCGCCTTTGCCAGCCTCGGCATGGCGCTGGGGCCGCTCGCCGGCGGCTGGGTATTCGACGCCTTCCACGGCTATAGCTGGCTCTATGTCGGCTCTTTCACGATCGGCATGGCCGCCGTCGCCATAGCCTTGAGTTTCCCGTCCGCCAAGCGACCGCCGCAGCCATCGCTCGATCTGGGCCGGGCGGCGGCGTGAAACCGAACGCCGCAGCGAAGAAGAAAACGCGAGGAACGCATGAACAGGCAGCCCGGCATTGACCTTGTGGAACGCGCGCGGGCGCTGGCGCCATTGATCATGCGCGAGGCCGACGAGATCGAGCGGACCCGCCGCCTGACTCCAGCGGTGACACAGGCGCTGATCGAGAACGGGCTCTACCGCGCGCTGTTGCCGAAGAGTTTTGGCGGCGCCGAGCTACCGCTGGAAACGTTCATGCAGATGCAGGAGGAGGTCGCCAAGGCGGATGCCTCAACCGCATGGTGCCTTGGCCAATGCAGCGTCTGCGCCATGACCGCGGCCTATCTCGATCCCGATGCTGCCAACGAGATCTTCAACGTTGCACCCGGGATTCTGGCCTGGGGCGCGATCAACCACGAGGTGCAGGCGGTTTCCGGCGGCTACAAGGCCAGCGCGCGCTGGGATTTTGCTTCCGGCTCGCGGCAGGCAAGCTGGCTCGGCGCCCATGTCCGGGTCGTCGAAGCCGACGGCACCCCGCGGCGCAAGCCGGACGGTTCGCCGGAGATTCGCACCATCCTGTTTCCGGCAACCAGCGCCACGATGCACGACGTCTGGGACGTGATCGGCCTACGCGGCACCGGCACCGATTCCTATTCAGTCTACAATCTGTTCATCCCGGAAAAGTTCGCAGCGCTGCGCGACGATCCGGCGGCGCTGCGCGAGAACGGGCCGCTGTACAAGCTCTCTACCAATATGGTTTTCGGCATGGGTTTTGCGGCGACCTCGCTCGGCGTCGCCCGCGCCACACTCGATGCGGCGATCGACCTTGCCCGGGGCAAGACACCGCAAGCGTCAAAGGCGATGCGCGACAACAACGCCGTGCAGGGGCTGATCGGCCGCACCGAGGCGCAACTGCGCGCCACCCGCGCCTATCTCTATGCCACTGCAGCGGATGTATGGCGTGACCTGTCGCAAGGCGCTGTCATCACCGAAGCCCATCGCGTGGCGCTGCGAATCGCCTCGACATGGACCATCCATCAATCGGCCGCCGTGGTCGACACCGCCTATCACATGACCGGCGCAACGGCCGTGTTCAATGCCAACAAGTTCGAGCGCCGCTTTCGCGACATGCACGCCATCGCGCAGCAGATCCAGGGCCGTGACGCCCATTACGAGGATGCCGGCCGGGCGATCCTCGCGGGCAATCTCGACGCACCGCCGACGACGCGTTGATATAGCGTGCTAACCGCTCGCAGCCCGCCTCGAATCTCGTGTCCCGGACGCGGCGCGGCACGTAGTGACGCGACGCAGAGCCGGGACCCATCGTGCGTCGATGGACCCCGGCTCAGCAGCGCACCGCTACCGCGCTGCGCAGCGTCCGGGGAACGGCGACGGCGAGCCCGACGGAGATAGGCATTTCGTTTCCGCTTCCGCCGGCCCGCATCCTGCTTTAGGTTCTCCAATGGAGCTGGCAGGATGCGCTGACATTGCAATGAAGAAGGCGGCACGGGAGCAAACTGCAAAGCGCATCGCCAAACGGCCACACGTTGCCACCCGGGACGCTGCGGTGGAGGCGGTCTTCGAAGCCTATCCCAGCCCGGTCAAAGCCAGGCTGCTGGCGCTGCGCCGGCTGATTTTTGACACTGCAAGGACCACCGAGGGCGTCGGCCCCCTGGAAGAGACGCTGAAATGGGGGCAGCCGAGCTATCTCACGACCAAGAGCAAGAGCGGCAGCACGATCCGGATCGACCAGATGAAGGCGGAAGCCGGCCGCTACGCGGTCTATTTCCACTGCCAGACCGATCTGGTCGAGACCTTTCGCGAGCTCTATCCGGAACTGCGCTACGGCGGCAACCGCAGCATTCTGCTCGACGCCGGTGACAAACTCCCCGAGGCCGCGCTGCGCCACTGCGTGGCGCTGGCGCTGACGTATCATGCGAGGAAGCGGAAGGGGAGATGACGGTCATTCCGGGATGGTGCGTCAGCACCAGACCTCAGATGCGCCGTTGCGCATCGGGGAATCTCGAGATTCTCAGGTGCGCAAGTGCGCACCATAGTTCGATGCTTCGCATCGCCCCGGAATGACGATCCTCACGCCACCAGCGCCGCACCTGCCGGCGCGCTCCAGTTGCCTTGCGTCTTCAACAGGCTGACGATCTCCGCATTGGGCCGCGCGCGGCTGAACAGGAATCCTTGCCCCTCGTGGCATCCCTCGTTGCGCAGGCAATTTACCTCGGCTTCGCTCTCGACGCCCTCCGCCGTGATCGTGACGCCGAGGCCCTTGCCGAGGCTGATGATCGAACGCACGATCGCCTGCGCGTCGGGATTGGCGGCGAGGTCGCGCACGAAGGACTGATCGATCTTGATCTTGTCGAACGGAAAGCTGCGCAGGTAGCTCAGGCTGGAATAGCCGGTGCCGAAATCGTCCATCGAGATGCGAACGCCGAGCGCGCGCAGCGCATGCAGGGTCGCGAGCACCTCACTGCTCTTTTCCAGCAGCAGCGTCTCCGTGATCTCGAGTTCGAGACGCTTCGCCGGCAGGCCGGACTGCTCCAATGTTTCCACGACCAGCAACAGGAGGTTGCCGACGCGGAACTGCAGCGGCGACAGATTGACCGCGACGCGGACGTCGTCGGGCCATTGCGCAGCATCCGTGCAGGCGCGGCGCAGCATCAACCCGCCGACGGCGTTGATCAGCCCGGTCTCCTCCGCAACGGGGATGAACTCCGCCGGGGAGATCATGCCGCGCTCGGGATGGGGCCAGCGCACCAGCGCTTCGAAGCCGGTGATGCGTCCGCTCGCGAGATCGACCAGCGGCTGGTAATAGGGCCGCAGCGCATCGGTGTGCACGGCCTCGCGCAGCTCGGTTTCGATCTTGCGGCGAGTCTGGGCGCGCGCATCCATTCCGGCCTCGAAGAACGAGAACGTGCCGCGGGAATCGTTCTTGGCGCGCGACAATGCGAGGTCGGCGTTCTTCAGCAGTTTCTCGGACTCATCGCCATCGCCGGGCGACATCGCAATGCCAATGCTGGCGCCGATCACGACCGAATGCCCGTCCAGAAGATAGGGATCGGCGATCGCGTCCAACAAACGCCTCGCCATGAACACGGCATCCTCGGGTCGCGTCACCCCGCTCTGGATGACGGCGAATTCGTCGGAGTCGAGCCGGGCCAGCGCATCTTCCTCGCGCAGCATCGACCGCAATCGCTTGGCGACGCCACGCAGCAGCTTGTCGCCGGTGCCGTGGCCGAGCGTATCATTGACCGCCTTGAAATGGTCGAGGCCGAGCACGAGCACCGCCACTTTCTCGGCGTTGCGGCGGCTGCGCAGCAGGATGTCGTCCATCTGCTGACGGAGCAAATTACGGTTCGGCAGCCCGGTCAGGCCGTCATGCTGGGCCATGAACGTCAGCCGCGCTTCGGCGCGCTTGCGTTCGGTGGTGTCCATCAGCGCAAGCAGGACCGCAGGCCGATCGCCGTAAACAAGCTGACGCGAATAGATCGCCAGATCGATCAGCGCGCCGTCGGCCCTGACATGCTTCCAGGCGTGGGCCGCGCGCTCGTCGCCGGCGTGTTCGCCGGTCCATGGCGGCTCGATGTCGAAGGCCTGCAGGTTGCGGATCGTGAGCTTTTCGAATTCACTGCGGCTGTAACCGTAATGCTGGATCGCAGCGTCGTTGACGGCAAGAATTCGTTCGTCACCCAGCGCGCAGACGATCATCGGAACCGGATTGCTGTCGAACAGCAGCCGGAACGAAGCCTCGCGCTGCTTCAACTCGGTGATGTCGACGCGCAGTCCGATGAAGCCGCCATCCCGGATCGCAGCGGGCTTTGCGGGCCGGCCAGGAAAACGGACAATCGACTGTTTCGGCTTCCTGGCAGGTTTTGGCTTCTTCTTCCGCATTACCACGCTCTACTCGCACTCTGCGTGCAAAGTTTTCAGATAAGTCTCTGAAAAAAAGGTATCTCTTCTCGCAGAAACTACTACCTCGCGCGCTCATGCGCCGCCTGACAAAATGGCACGCACACGCTTTGCGTGTACAAGCTCGGTGCGGACCGCCGATCCACGGCGGCAAAATCGACGTGCGGCCACCAAGCAAAGCTGCTCGCGCGGCGGATGCACAAGGAATGCGCGAAACGCCGAACGTGCGCATAAATGTCGGCAACGACCGAGAGGGTTATCGCGCGGTTAATGCGACCACGTGCAACGACTGTTCAGCACAGCGAAGATGCCGCGGCTTGCGCTACCGGTACCACGTCGTGATTAAGTCATCCGCGTACATGCGCGAGGAAATCGACCGGTGGGCCGCGGTGATCAAGTCGGCCAACATCGAGTTGCAGTGAGGGCAAGCGTGAATTGCCCCCGATGCGGATGTTGCGCGGATTGTTGCGCCGGCGTGGTGGCCACGTAATTGTGCTAGCCGCGCCCTCTCCCCTGTTGCCGATTTCATGCTACGTTTGCGCGAAATGAGTGATCACTGAACCTCTGGTCCGATGAACCCTCGCCTGTTTCTGATCCCCCTGATAGCCTTGCTAGCCGCCGCCTATGCCGCAAGCGCATGGGCGCAGGATAAGGGCACGGTCCATCCAAAACCGCTGCCGCCGCTGGCCAATCCCAACGATCCCAACATCGCCGCCAAGGAACTGTTCGGCCGCAAGGTGCTGCCGACGGCAATGCCGACGCGCGTGCACGGGTTCTATGCCCATGGCTGCATCGCGGGCGCGGAAGGGCTGCCGATCAACGGCGATAACTGGCAGGTGATGCGGCTGTCGCGCAATCGCTATTGGGGCCATCCTGACCTGGTCGCGCTGGTCAAGCGGCTGGCCGCAAGAGCGCGCCGGGATGCCGGCTGGCCCGGCATATTGGTCGGCGACATGTCGCAGCCACGCGGCGGGCCGATGCTGACCGGGCATGCCAGCCATCAGGTGGGGTTAGATGCCGACATCTGGCTGACGCCGATGCCGAACCGGCAATTGTCGCGCAATGAGCGCGAGGAAATGTCGGCGGTGATGATGGTGCGCAGTGACCGGCTCGATATCGATCCACACACCTGGACGCCGACGCATCTTGCCGTGATCCGCGCCGCGGCGCTGGAGCCCAGCGTGCAACGCATCTTCGTCAATGCCGCGATCAAGAAAGCGCTGTGCCGCGAAGCCAAGGGCGACCGCGGCTGGCTCCAAAAGGTACGGCCGATGTACGGCCATGACTATCACTTTCATATCCGCATGAAATGCCCGCCCGGAGCCAGCGAATGCGAGAGCCAGCCCGAGCCGAACGACGGCGAAGGCTGCAGCGCGGGCGATCTCGCCTACTGGTTCAGCGACGCGGTGCTGCATCCGAAACCGCCGAAAGTGCCACCGAAGCCGAAGCCGCCGATGACGATGGCGGCGCTGCCGCCCGCCTGCAAGACGGTGCTGAACGCGCCGGATGCCAAACACGAAGTGTCAAGCAGACCCACCGGAGAACGACGATGAAGATTTGGCCCCTGATTGCATCGATCGCATTCGTCACGAGCGTGCACGCACAGACCCCTTATGCAGGAATGCAGACGCGCTCGATCAAGGCGCTATCTGAGCAGCAGATTTCCGATCTTGGCGCCGGCCGCGGAATGGGCCTGGCGCTCGCGGCCGAACTGAACGGCTATCCGGGGCCGTTGCACGTTCTCGAGCTTGCCGACAAGCTCGAACTCTCCGCCGAACAACGCGCCAGCATGCAGCGCCTGTTCGATTCCATGAAGGCTGAAGCGATGCCGTTGGGCGCCAAGCTGATCGAGCAGGAAGCCGAACTGGACAAGCAGTTTGCCACCCGCACCGTCACGCCAGAAAGCCTGAAGGCGTCCACCGCGGCCGTTGCCGCCACGCAAGGGATGCTGCGCGAGACCCATCTGAAATATCACTTGTCGACCGGCAGCATTTTGACCCCGTCGCAGATGACCAGGTATGCGGAGTTGCGGGGTTACGGCGGTGGCGGGCACAAACGACACCATCACCATTGACGGCCGGCTGCACCTTGCAAGCCGGTGCAGCCGCCTTTACCTCCTTTCCCATCCTGACTATTGTCAGGGCTGGCGATATGCCGATCGACCGCAAGTCGTTCGGGGAATACCGGAACGGCGCTTCCGATGGTCGCCTTACCAACCAACGCCTGTCTTGCGCGCGGCAACCGCAGCTCGCAATCATGCATGGAGCGCCCGATGAATCGTCTTGCCGGCCTTGTCCTGGCCTTCGCCGTGTCACTGGCAGGCATCCCCTCGCCCGCAGCCGCGTTGGAAAAATCGCTGACCGTCTTCGCCGCGGCCTCGATGAAGAACGCGCTCGACGAGATCGACGCCGCCTACGCCGCGAAGACGGGCATCAAGATCACCGTCAGCTACGCCGCCAGTTCTGCGCTCGCCCGCCAGATCGAACAGGGCGCACCGGCCGATATATTCATCTCCGCCGATACCGACTGGATGGACTACGCGATCGGAAAGAAGACCATCAACGAACCGAGCAGGGTCAATTTGCTGGGCAACAGCATCGTGCTGATCGCACCGAAGGATTCGAAAATCGACCATGTGAACATCGGCCCCGGCTTCGATCTTGCAAAACTCGCCGGCGACGGCCGAATGGCCACCGGCGATGTGAAATCCGTGCCCGCCGGCAAATACGCCAAGGCAGCGCTGGAGAAACTCGGCGCATGGCAGGCTGCCGAGCCGAAATTTGCGATGGCCGTCGATGTTCGCGCCGCGCTGACGCTGGTGGCGCGCGGCGAGGCTGCACTCGGCATCGTCTATTCCACCGACGCCAAGGTCGAGCCCGGCGTCAAAATCATCGGCACCTTTCCGGCCGATTCCCATTCCACGATCATCTATCCCGTCGCGGCAACGACGACCGCGAAGCCGGAAGCCTCAGACTATCTCGTCTTCCTGCGCTCGACCGCGGCGAAGGCCATTTTTGAAAAATACGGCTTCAAATTCCTCGTCAGCCCGTCAACCTGATGTTCGACATATCGCCGGCCGAATGGATCGCCATCCTGCTGTCGCTGCGGGTGGCCATCATCGCAACGCTGGTGGCGACGCCGTTCGGCATCGCGTTGGCGTGGCTGCTGGCGCGGCGTGAGTTCTGGGGCAAATCGGTCCTCGACGCTCTGGTCCATTTGCCGCTGGTGCTGCCGCCGGTCGTCACCGGCTATTTGTTGCTGCTGAGCTTCGGCCGCCGTGGCCTGGTCGGGGCGTGGCTCGCCGATCATCTCGGCATCGTGTTCGCGTTTCGCTGGACCGGCGCCGCGCTTGCCTGCGGCATCATGTCGTTTCCGCTGCTGGTTCGGCCGATCCGGCTCTCGATCGAGGCGGTCGACCGTCGCCTCGAACAGGCGGCAGGCACGCTCGGCGCAGCGCCGTGGCAGGTGTTTGCGACGGTAACACTGCCGCTGGCACTGCCGGGCGTGCTGGCCGGCATGGTGCTCGGTTTTGCCAAGGCCATCGGCGAGTTCGGCGCCACCATCACCTTCGTCTCCAACATTCCCGGCGAAACCCAGACCATTTCATCGGCGATCTACTCGCTGATCCAGACGCCGGACGGCGACGCGGCGGCGGGGCGACTGGTGCTGATCTCGATCGTGATCTCGATGGGCGCCCTGATGGCGTCCGAATGGTTCGCGCGGCGCGCCACGCAACGCCTGCACGGGAATTGACCCATGCTGCGCGTTGACGTCACCAAGCAGCT
Organism: Bradyrhizobium sp. sGM-13; assembly: GCF_018398875.1. Classification (GTDB taxonomy): domain Bacteria; phylum Pseudomonadota; class Alphaproteobacteria; order Rhizobiales; family Xanthobacteraceae; genus Bradyrhizobium. The sequence continues at coordinate 110,367 of NZ_JAGWDK010000012.1, forward strand.
CGGCGAATTCTCGCTTGAGGCTTCCTTCGAGAGCCAGGGCCGCGTCACCGGTCTGTTCGGCGCATCCGGCGCCGGCAAGACCTCGCTGATCAACATGATCGCCGGGCTCATGCGGCCCGATCGCGGCGTCATCGCACTCGACGATGAGACGCTCGATGATACATCCGCAGGCGTCCACGTGCCGCCGCATCGGCGACGAATCGGCTACGTGTTTCAGGACGCCCGGCTGCTCCCACATCTCGACGTGCGGCAAAACCTCGACTACGGCCGGCGCATGAACCGTCTCGCGGCGGATCCCGCGCAATTCACGCGCATCACCGACCTGCTCGATATCGGCAATCTGCTCGATCGCCGTCCCGGAAAACTCTCCGGCGGCGAGCGCCAGCGCGTCGCGCTCGGCCGCGCGCTGTTATCGAAGCCGCGGCTGTTGCTGCTGGACGAGCCGCTGGGATCGCTCGACGAAGGCCGCAAGGAGGAAATCCTGCCCTACCTGGTGCGGCTGCGCGACGAAGGCATCCCCATGGTCTATGTCAGCCACGACGCCGCCGAGCTGCGCCAGCTCGCGACCCAGATCGTGATGCTCAAGCGCGGCCGCGTCACCGCGCTCGGCGGCGTCAAGGTGCTGACGTAGCGCTCACTCCGGAACGATCCGCACCGCGCCGCGGGCTGCACTCGTCGTCAGCGCGGCATAGGCCTTCAGCGCCATCGACACGTTGCGGCTGCGCTTCTTGGCGGGCTTCCAGGCGTGCGCCCCGCGGGCCAGCATGGCTTCGCGGCGCTTCGCCAGCGTCGCGTCATCCACCACGAGGCTGATCGAGCGCGCGGGGATGTCGATCTTGATCAGGTCGCCGTCTTCCACGAGACCGATCAGGCCGCCTTCAGCCGCTTCCGGCGAAATGTGTCCGATCGACAGGCCCGAGGAGCCGCCGGAGAACCGGCCATCGGTGATCAGCGCGCAGACCTTCCCGAGGCCCTTCGATTTCAGATAACTCGTCGGATACAGCATCTCCTGCATGCCGGGACCGCCGCGAGGTCCCTCATAGCGGACCACGACGACGTCGCCGGCCTTGATCTTGCCGCCCAAAATGCCTTCGACCGCGGCATCCTGGCTTTCAAAAATCCGCGCCGGTCCTTCGAACTTCAAAATGCTCTCGTCGACACCCGCCGTCTTCACGATACAGCCGTCGAGCGCGAGATTGCCCGAGAGCACAGCGAGGCCACCGTCCTTGGAGAAGGCGTGCGCGGCGTCGCGGATGCAGCCGGTGGCGCGGTCGGTATCGAGTTCCTCGAACCGGCGCTCCTGGCTGAAGGCGACCTGCGTCGGCACGTTGCCCGGCGCCGCCATAAAGAACTTGCGGACGCTTTCGCTCCTGGTCTGCTTGATATCCCAGCGGCTCAGCGCGTCTTCCAGCGTCTTGCTGTGAACCATCGGCAGGCCGCGGTTGAGCAGCCCGGCGCGGTCGAGTTCGCCGAGGATGGCCATGATGCCGCCGGCGCGGTGCACGTCCTCCAGATGCACGTCCGCCACCGACGGGGCGACCTTGCACAGCACCGGAACGCGCCGCGACAGCCGGTCGATGTCCTGCATCGTGAACGGCACCTTGCCTTCGTAAGCCGCCGCCAGCAGATGCAGCACGGTGTTAGTCGAGCCGCCCATGGCGATGTCGAGCGTCATCGCGTTCTCGAACGCCTTGAAGTTGGCAATCGTCCGCGGCAACGCGGTTTCGTCCTCCTGCTCGTAATATCGCCGCGCCAGGTCGACGATCAGGTGCCCAGCCTCGACGAACAATCCCTTGCGGTCGGCATGCGTCGCCAGCACCGAGCCGTTACCCGGCAGCGCCAAGCCAAGCGCCTCTGTCAGGCAGTTCATGGAATTGGCGGTAAACATGCCCGAACACGATCCGCAGGTCGGACACGCCGAGCGCTCGATCACCTCCACGTCCGCATCGCTGACATTGCTGTCGGCGGCTGCGACCATGGCGTCGATCAGGTCGACCGCGCGGATCTTGCCCTTGAGGTTGATCTTGCCTGATTCCATCGGGCCGCCGGAGACGAACACGGTCGGGATGTTGATGCGCAGCGCCGCCATCAGCATGCCGGGCGTGATCTTGTCACAGTTGGAGATGCAGACCATCGCGTCGGCGCAATGCGCGTTGACCATGTATTCGACGCTATCGGCGATGATTTCGCGCGACGGCAGGCTGTAGAGCATGCCGTCATGGCCCATCGCGATGCCGTCATCGACCGCGATGGTGTTGAACTCCTTGGCGACGCCGCCCGCCTTCTCGATTTCGCGGGCGACGAGCTGGCCGAGGTCCTTCAGGTGCACGTGGCCGGGCACGAACTGGGTGAAGGAGTTGACCACCGCAATGATCGGCTTGCCAAAGTCCTCGTTCTTCATGCCGGTGGCGCGCCAGAGGCCGCGGGCACCCGCCATGTTGCGGCCGTGGGTCGTGGTTCGGGAACGATAGGCGGGCATGATCTATCCTTCTTGGATCGGGAAAGGCGTCTTTTAGACGGTGAACGGGCTCGATTAAAGCGCCTTGGCGCAGGGTCGCCATGCGCAGGCATGCTCAAAACGGGACAGGAACCAGACGCCCCTGCCCCGGCTACCGCTAGACGACCTCGCGCGCGCGCAGTTCCGCGATCGCCTTCGTGTCATAGCCGAGCGAGGCCAGCACCTCGTCGGTGTGGGCACCGAGCGCGGGCGCCATGCGGTCGAGCCGTCCGCCGCCATGGGCGAGCTGAAAGCCGCTGCCGGCAAAGCGCAGGCGGCCATAGGGCGTATCGATCTCCTGAATGGCGCCGCGCGCGGCGATCTGCGGGTGGTCGATCACCTCCTCGATCTTCCAGATGCTGGCACAGGGCGCGCCTGCGGCTTCCAGGAGCTTTTCCCACTCGCGCGGGTCCTTCTTGGACAGCGCCTCCTCGATGATGGCCCGCAGCGCCGGCTCGTTTTCCTGACGGGCAAACCAGTCAGCAAAGCGGGAATCCTCAAGCGCATCGGCGCGGCCGAGCGCGGTCATCAAGGCGCGGTATTGCTTCTCGCTGTTGACAGCAAGCAGCAGATAGCCGTCGCCGGCCTTGAACAGGTTGGCGGTCGGCCTTCGGCTCACGGCCTGATTGCCGGAAAGCTGCTGGCGGTGGCCGGCGACCGAATAGTCCGCCACCTGCCCGGACAGAAACGCCAGCGTCGCCTCCAGCATGGAGACGTCGACCATCTGTCCCTTGCCGGTATGGGTGCGCTGGAACAGCGCGCTCGACACGCCAAAGGCTGCGGTCGCGCCCGACAGCACGTCGCAAACCGCAAAGCCGGCCCGCGTCGGCCCGGTCTCAGGATGGCCGGTGATCGACATGATGCCGGATAGCGCCTGGATCTTGCCGTCATAGCCGGCGCCCAGCCGCTCCGGTCCGGTCTGGCCGAAGCCGGAAATGGCGCAATAAATCAGCCGCGGGTTGATCTCAGACAGCGCGGCATAGCCGATGCCGAGCTTGTCCATCACGCCCGGGCGAAAATTCTCCATCACCACGTCGGCCTCGGCGGCGAGTTGCTTGACAATGGTGATCGCTTCCGGCCTCGAGAGGTCGAGGGTCAGGCTGCGCTTGTTGCCGTTGATCGCCTGCCAGCCCGGCGCGAGGCCGCGCTCGGCCCATTCGCGGCTCAGCGGCGTGCGGCGCATGTCCTCGCCCTCGCGCCGCTCCACCTTGATGACGTCGGCCCCGAGCAGCGCGAGCTGGTAACTCGCATAGGGGCCAGCCAGCACCTGCGTGAAGTCGAGAATCTTCACGCCTTCGAACGGTCGGGTCAAAGGGGTATCCTCCTGCGTTTTCTTCTTCCCTCTCCACTTGTGGGAGAGGCTGGACGCGATGCGAAGCATCGCGGACGGGTGAGGGGTCTGTCTTCGCGAACACCGAATGCGCGGTTAGATACCCCTCATCCGGCAGCCTTCGGCTGCCACCTTCTTCCACAAGGGGAGAAGGGAAGTAACCCGTCACGCCGCTCGGTTGCCGCGCGCGATTTCCTTCTGCTTGTCGAACTCGGCGCGGCGCCGCGCCAGTTCTTCCGGGCTCATCTGCGAGATGTTGTTGTAGTCGAGCTTCCAGGAGGCATCCTCGCTCCAGCGCAGCGGCGACTGCATCGTGGTGCGCGCGCCGGGCGCGGACTCGAGCAGCCGCAGCGCCAGTTCGAGCGTCAGCGCCTGCGACTCCACATCATGCGGCTTGCCGGCGGAATTGCCGAGCGGGAAGTCCGAAAACAGGAAACGCGGCGCGGCGGCATATTCGACAATATCCTTGGCGCAGCCCATCACCACGGTGGCGATGCCGTTGGCTTCGAGGTGACGCGCCACCAGCGCCGAGGTCTGATGGCAGACCGGGCAGTTCGGAACGATCACGGCGGCATCGACCTTGTCGGCGAGGCAGCGGGCGAGGATATCGGGCGCGTCGACGTCGATGGTGGCGCGGTGGCTGCGGTTGGTCGGCGCCCCGAAGAAGCGCGGCGCGACCTCGCCGATTCGTCCCGCGGCAGCGGCCTTCAGAAGCTGCGGCAGCGGAAACCAGGTGCCGCTGTCGGTTGCCGTGGTGTGCTTGCGGTCGTAGCCGATATGCGAGATGCGCAAATCGTGCTCTTTCGAGGTGTCGCCGTCATAGACCTGGTAGAACTTGGCGCTGCCGTTGTACCCCGCGCCCGGCCCCTGATCGCCCTTGGTGGGATCATATTGGGCGGCCGTGGTGACGATGGTGACGCGCGATTGCGCGAGCGGCTTTTTCAGCGGCTGGAACGGCGCGTCGACATAATGCGCCCAGCGGTAGGGCGTGGTGTAGCCAATCGCCGCGTAGTAGTCGCGGGTCCGCTGCATATAGGGAACGGGAGAATCATAATCGGGCGCAAAGCCGAGCTGGTCGTCAGAGGGTCCGGACATTGTTGTGTCTCTCCTGCGTTTCCACCGTGCGGCCGTGAAGCGGCCTTGCCCCGCAAGCTAATGATACTCGGTTCATTCCTCAACCGCGGATATTGCATCCGAGGAGCGCAGGATCGCGCTTCCTGACCGCACGAGCGAAGGCGGAATGCCACTGAACGCTTGCTGCGTGCTGTAGGTCACACCTGAACGCGCGTTCACAAAAATCCCTCGAACTTTCTCCGTACGCGGCGCGTCTCAAGAGCATAGCAGGCAATCACGCCTGGATTGGAGAATGTAAATGTTTCGCAACATTACCCTCGCTGCCGTCGCCGCCATTGCCATGACCGCGGCTGCGGTCGCACCGGCGTCCGCCGGCGGCAAGCATGGTGGCCATCATGGCCACGGTCACGGTCATCATGGCCATGGTCATCACGGCCACGGTCATCATGGCCATCATGGGCATGGTCACTGGGGCCATCGCCACTTTGGAACGTCGTTCTATGTCGGCGGAAGCTGCTACAAGACCATCTTCACCAAGTATGGTCCGCGCACCGTGTACGTCTGCGCTCCCTACATCTATTGAGAGCGCATAGTACATGACGGGCAGGCCTCAGCCGACGGCTGGGGCCTTTTTCTTCATCGTAACGCCTTCCTTGCAGACCTGGCCCGTTGCTTCGTCAGCAGATCACGCAGCGCGTGCACTTTTGGCGAATCGGCGCCCTTACGCCAGATCAGGTAGGTGTCGGCGCGGTTCTCGCCCGGCGGCAAGCGATGGACCTTCAGCCGCCGGCTTTCTGGAAATGTCGTCAGCACGCTTCTCGGCAGCAGGGCAACACCCATACCGGCAACGACACAGCCAAGCATCGCATGATAGGAGCCCAGTTCGATGGTGCGCTCCGGCATCTGATTTCGAAGCGCGTACCAATCTTCCAGCCGTTTGCGATGCGGGCAGCCATGCTCGAAGGCAAGGATAGTCCGCGGAAAGTACGCGTTCTTACCTTTGCCGATCGCCGGTGTGTCGGCGGCGGAGACGATCACCGGCTCTTCCTCGAACACGACAATTTTTTCGAACAGCGCCTCGGCAATCGGCAAGGTCACCAGCGCCGCATCGAGCTCATTGGCCAGGAGCGCCTTCGAAAGCGCCGTGGGATTTCCGGTGCGGAGTTCGAGCACCACGTCCGGATAAAGGCGATGATACTGGTTCACCGGCCCGGGCAAGCGGACCGCGGCGGTACTCTCCATGGCGCCGAGACGGAAGACTCCGCGCGGCTTCGGATCCTGAACCGCGTTACGCGCCTCGTCGGCGAGCGCGAGCAACCGGTCCGCGTAGTCCAGCAATACCTGTCCCGCCGGCGACAGATGCAAGCGTTTTCCCTCGCGTATGAAAAGCGGAATACCGAGTTCCTCTTCAAGCTGGCGAATGCGCGTGGTCACGTTGGATTGAACCCGATACAGCCGTTGCGCTGCGCGAGTCACGCCGCCCTCACGGACCACAGCGCTGAAGATCTTCAGATCGGACAGGTCCATATATCTCTCCAGAAGATCATGATGATCATTATTATTCATTTTATGTGATCATCGCTTCATCGTAAAGCCATCGCACCTCATCGTTTCAGACGACGCAAGGACGAAGGATCGAGTCCATGATGCACACGATAAACCGGATCGAGACGAGCCCACCCGATATCAACCGGATGTCACCAGCCGATTTCCTCGCACTGAAGGATCGAATCATTCGGGAAGCGCGGATTGCACGGACGGCAGCCATTCACGCCGCATTTGCACGAGCGATCACGGCAATCACCTCCCTCGCAACGTGCCGCCATACAGACGCAGCCACGACAGTACGGCCAAGCTGCTGATTGCATTCAATTGAGTTTACATTCTCTTGGAGCACGAGCATGTCACCGGAAGACAAGGCAACAGTTAAAATCACCTGGGCAAAGGTCGTCCCGATCGCCGACGTGGCGGCCACGCTGTTTTACGAGCGGCTGTTCACCCTCGATCCTTCCTTGCAGCCGATGTTTGGTCGCACGGATATGAAAGAGCAGCGCCGCAAGCTGCTGGCGGCCCTCGGCGCGGTCGTCAACGGACTCGAAAACCTCGAACCGCTTATCCCTGTGCTTGAAAACCTCGGCCGGAACCACGCCCGCTATGGCGTGACCGATGCGCACTACGAGACTGTCGGCGCAGCACTACTTTGGACCCTCGAACAGGGCCTGAAGGAAGCCTGGACGCCAGCGGCGAAAGCTGCCTGGACGAAGGCCTATGGAACCGTTGCGGATGTGATGCGCAGCGCGGCTGCGACATCCGCCATGCCGGCCGTCGCCTGAAAGCGAACGTGGAGTTTGATCATGCCCAAGGCCTACTGGATCGTGCGGGTCAGCGTTCGGCAACCCGAACGCTACCCGGACTATCTCGCCGCCGCGCAGCCGGCTTTCGAGAAATTTGGAGCGAAGTTCATCGTGCGCGGCGGGCCATTCGAGTTGATGGAGGGCCACGCGCGCGATCGTAACGTCGTCGTCGAATTCGCCGATAGCGATACTGCGATGGCCTGCTACCGCAGCGCCGAGTACCAGAAAGCGAAAACGATCCGCCAACGATATGCGGATGCTGACTTCATCGTCGTCGAAGGCGCCTGAGATCTCGCAACCGAAGCCCATTGCGCTGCCGTGGATCGCACGCGGAGACTTTCACCGGTCCCTCGTGCCAGCGCTCGTGATGGCAAGCCACCGGGGCCGCAAGGTCTCGGCAGCAGGCAGAAAATCATGGAACCGAAGAGCTTGAGAACTCGTTCAGAATGGACGCGCTTCTGATCGCATCAGAGCGTTGAGCAGGAGGAAGCAGGCACCAATCGCCGCAACGGAGGTTTGCAATGCCCAGTACCGCTGGAACGACGGATCATGTTTACAAGATCCTGGACCTCGCCGGATCGTCCGAAAAGAGCATCGAGGATGCCATTCAGAACGCCATCACCCGCGCATCAAAGACCATTCGCGAATTGAAATGGTTCGAGGTCGTGCAGACCAGAGGCCATATCGAAAATGGGTCGGTTCGACACTACCAGGTCACCTTGCGGGTCGGGTTTACACTGGAGGAGTAACTCTGGCGCAACGCGCGCCCTGCGTCGAATCCAAACGGCGCGCTCTGTGACGGACCACAGCCAAAACAGGTTTTGTGGGCGATCAAACGCCTGCCACCGACGACCAGATATCCGCAAGCTTGCGCTTGAAGGCCTGCCAGCTTGTCAGGGGTACGACCTTCTCCTCCTCTTCCGGCAGCCGCAGGCCAACCACGTTGACGCGGCCGCCACTGATGTTGCGCGCGACAAGGACGATGGGATCGAGCGCCAGCTCCGCGCCTGCTTTCGGCGCGTGGTCGAGATGAATATCGAAATAATCCGACAGCGTCAGCTTCGCCTGATCCTCGCTGATGGCGACGCCATAAACCTCTGCCAGTTCGCTCAGCGTGTGCTCGCCCGACACCATGAAGTCCCCGAGCAGATGCGGGTCGGGCGCTGTGCTCGGCGGCATATCGACAAAGAAGCGGTCCAGCGCCTCGGCCTTTTCCGGCGGCGCCAGCAGATAGACGTAGTCGCCGGCTTCGATCGGATCGGCCTCGGCGGGCGAGAGAATCCGCTCGTCGCGGATGACGAGCGTCGGCTTCGACCAGGATGGCGTAAGGCCGCGCCGGAAATACAGGCTCTTCGCCCGTACCGGATAGCCGACCAGTTGCTGCTCGAGCTGGCCGGGCAGATCGAGCTCGACGCGCCGCGGACCGCGCTCGACGCGCGGCAGCGCCACGTGGAGCCATCTCGCTGCCGGCGCCAGTGTCCAGCCCTGCAGCAAGAGCGAGATGATGACCACGACAAAGGCGACGTCGAAATAGAGATAGGCTTTTGGCAATCCGACCAGCATCGGGATCGAGGCGAGGAAGATCGCGACCGCGCCACGCAGGCCGGTCCAGGCGATGAAGATCTTTTCCCGCCAATTGAACCGGAACGGCACCAGGCACAGCAACACCGCGAGCGGCCGCGCCACCAGCATCAGCACCAGCGCCACGAACACGGCCGGACCGACGCTATCCAGCAGACGCTGCGGCGACGCCAGCAGCCCGAGCAGGACGAACATCACGATCTGCGCCAGCCAGGTCGCCGCGTCGAGAAACGTCACCACCGAATTATGGGCGCGCGTCGGCCGGTTGCCGACGATGATTCCCGCGAGATAGACCGCGAGAAAGCCCGACGCGTGTGCAATCTGCGCTGCACCGAAAACCACCAATGCAGCGGTCGTGACGAAGGGCGCATGCAAGCCCTGCGGCAGCGCCATGTAATTGAGGGCCAGCACCACCAGACGACCGCCGACCACCCCGAAGATGGCGCCGAGCAGACCTTCACGCGCGAGTTCGAATGCGACATGCCCGGGCGAGCTTTGGCCGATGGAAATGAACTCGACCAGCATCAAGGTGAGGAAGATCGCAAACGGATCGTTGGTGCCGGATTCCGCTTCCAGCGTCGCCCCGACACGCGGACGCAGGCGCAGGCCCTGGGTGTGGACGAGCAGAAACACCGCGGCGGCATCGGTCGAGGCCACCACCGCGCCGACCAGCAGCGACTCGGTCCAGTTCAGGTCGAGCGCATATTTGGCGACCGGCGCCGTGATCAACGCGGTGAGCAATACGCCAACTGTCGCCAGCACCATCGAGGGCGCCAGCACCGTGCGGATGCTCTGAAATTTGGTTCGCAGGCCGCCGTCGAACAGGATCAGCGCCAGCGCCACTGAGCCGACCAGATAGGTGGTGCGGACATCATCGAAGCTGAGCTGGCCCGGCCCGGCATCGCCCGCCAGCATGCCGATCAGGAGGAACACCAGCAGCAGCGGCGCCCCGAAGCGCAACGCAAGCAGGCTAGACAGGATGCCCGCCATCACCAGAATGGCGCCTAGAAAGATAGCGATGCTGACCGAGTCGAGAGAAGTCATGAACCTCCGATATCGTCGCAAATACTTGCAATTGCATCCTTATCGTTGCCACACTTGATCGCCAACCCATTTCTGCGATCGCGGCAATGTGCCCGATTTACGGGCCTGATCTTTGCCCCGTAGCTGCGTATCGATGGCATCCGCACGTCGCCTGTGAGAATCTGCCTGCTATTCGCGAATCACCTTTGTCTGATGGGATCAGAGCCTCGAACGAGAATTTTCCGATGGACCTGAAAGAGATCATCGAGATCCTGCACAACGCCGCTCGTTCGGTCGGCGCGGAGGTCACCTCGCCCTGGTTCTATCTGCAACTGGGACTGATCCTGACGGCCGCAGGCATCGCCTGGGCCGGCGCCACCGCCGTGCGCTCCAAGATAGACGTTTCGTCGGTGGCAATGGGCTGGCCGGCGCCGTTCCGGCTGTTCGTCCGCGTGCTGGTCGGCAGCACGTCGACGGCGGTGTTCGCGCTTCTGATGACGCTGACGCGCTGGGTCATGATCGCGTCGACCTGGCCGAGCCGCAGCTATCTGCTCGCGGTTGCCGCCAAGCTCGCCTTCGCGTGGCTGGTCATCAACCTCATCACGTCGGTGATCCGCAATACCTTCGTGGTCCGGCTGGTATCGATCTCGGCCTGGCTGGTCGTGGCCCTGAGTATTCTGGGCCAGCTCGAGCCGGTGGTCGAGGCGCTCGACTCGGTCTCGATCGTGCTCGGCGATCTCAGGTTGACGCCGCTGCTCCTGATCAAGCTCGGCGCGCTCCTGATCGTGACGCTGTGGCTAACCAATATCGCCAGCAACTTCGTGGAAGGGCGCATCACCCGGTCCGGCGATCTGACGCCATCGATCCAGGTGCTGCTGGTCAAGATCGTCCGATTCACGCTGATGGTATTTGCCATTGCGGTTGCCCTGAGCGCGGTCGGCATCAATCTCGCGGCGCTCGCGGTGTTCACCGGCGCGGCCGGCGTCGGTATCGGCCTCGGCCTGCAGAAGATCGTCGCCAATTTCATTGGCGGCATCATCCTCCTGGTCGACAAGTCGGTGAAGCCGGGCGATCTCGTCACCATTGGCGACAACACCGGACGCATCAGCACGATGAAGACGCGCTACATCTCGGTTGCCGCCGGCGACGGCCGCGAGTTCCTGATCCCGAACGAGGACCTGGTGACGCAGAAGGTCGTGAACTGGACCTATACCGACAAGAACACGCTGGTGAAGGTGCTGTTCAGCACCAATTACGACGCCGATCCGCGAGCGGTGTGCAAACTGGCCATCGACATTGCCGGCGCCGTGCCGCGCGCCATCAAGAACAAGCCCCCGAACTGCATCCTGACCGAGTTCGCCGAGGCCGGGATGAAGTTCTCCCTGACCTTCTGGCTGCCCGATCCTGACGGACTCGACAACGTCAAGAGCGACGTGATGCTGGAGCTGTGGGACGCGTTCAAGCGGGAGGGGATCCGTGTTCCCTATCCGGTCCGCGAGATCCGCGTCCGCGGCGGCGCGGTGCCGGTCGAGCCCGTGGTGGAAGTTTCCGGCTAGATGCAAGCCTTTTAGAGCCGCGCCGTGGCCAACCTCGGCTTGCACTGACCGGTTGGATCATTAGATTAGACATTCAAAATCAGCCCTTTTCCGTTCCAGAAGCATGACCCGCCCATGAGCTATATCGAAGCCACCGACACCTCCTTGCGAAAAACCGGCCAGATCAAGCTGCATGGCGCCAGCGGCTTCGCCGGCATGCGCAAGGCGGGCGCGCTGGTGGCCAAATGCCTCGACGAGCTCACCGACGTCGTCAAGGCGGGCGTTCCGACGTCGCGGATCGACGAATTCGTGCGTGACTTCGCCTTCAGCCATGGCGCCTATCCGGCGACGCTGATGTATCGCGGTTATCGCTACTCGACCTGTACCTCGATCAATCACGTGGTCTGCCACGGCATGCCCGGCGACCGCGCGCTGAAGGAAGGCGACATCGTCAATATCGACGTCACTCTCATCGTCGACGGCTGGTACGGCGATTCCAGCCGGATGTATGTGATTGCTCCGATCGCCCGCAAGGCCGAGCGGCTGATCGAAGTCACCTATGAGGCGATGATGCGCGGCATCGCCGCGGTGAAGCCCGGCGCCACCACCGGCGACATCGGCCATGCCATCCAGAGTTTTGTCGAGCCGCAGGGCATGAGCGTGGTGCGCGATTTCTGTGGCCATGGCCTCGGGCGTATGTTCCACGACGAGCCCAACATCATCCATATCGGCCGGCCCGGCGAAGGCGTGATGCTCAAGCCTGGCATGTTCTTCACGATCGAGCCGATGATCAATCTCGGCAAGCCGCATGTAAAAATCCTGTCCGACGGCTGGACCGCGGTGACGCGTGACCGCTCGCTCTCGGCGCAATTCGAGCATTCGGTCGGCGTGACCGCAACCGGCGTCGAAATCTTTACGCTGTCAGAGCGCAACGGCGAGAAGCCGCTGGCGGCGGCCTAACTGGATCAGAGCCCGCTTCGACCGGCCATCCCGAACGACCAGCCGTTCGTAACCGCACAGGTTCCGTTCCGCGTTGACCGTCCTGGCCGCGAGTCTTGCCTGCAAATGCTTCGCATGTGCTGAAAGCCCTGCCGTGGCGAGAGCCGCAGCGCATTGCGACAACACGCTTTGTCATTGAGCTGCAATAGCACCGGAATATCCCGGGTTGTGCGGGGTAGCATCTAGCGCGAGCCCTCGGAACGGAAGTCTCTGGCGGGCGAAAGAGCAATCAAGGGAGCAAGGGCAATGTTCGAAATTTCACGTCGCGATCTGGTTCTCGGGAGCACAGCGGCGGCGCTGGTTTTTGGCCTGAAGGGACCGGTGTCGTTCATCGGCGCAGCGCATGCGCAGCGCGCCGCCGACAGCCTCAAATTCAAGGTCGGCGATATCGAGGCCTTCAGCCTGCATGAGGGCAGTGTCGAGCGCGCCGCCACTGAGGGAATGATCAAGAACGCCTCACTTGACGACGTCAAGAAAGCGCTGACGGCTGCCGGCATCAACCCGGACAAGTTCGACAATCCCTTCACCGTCACCGCGATCCGGACCGGCGGCAAGGTCGTGCTGTTCGACACCGGTTTTGGCGGCAATGGCCCTGCGACAGTTGGCAAGCTCGCCGAGAACATGAAAGCGGCGGGCCTCGATCCCGCGTCGGTTTCCACGGTCGTGATCTCGCACTTCCATCCCGATCACATCTCGGGGCTGTGGGTGAAAGAAACCAACGCGCAGGTTTTCCCGAATGCGGAAATCCTGATGCCCGAGGTGGAGTACAAGTTCTGGACCGATCCGGCGCTGGTGGAAAAGATGCCCGAGGCCATGCGCCCCCTCGTCAAGCGGATCCAGGCAACTTTCCCGACCTGGAAGAACATCAAGCAGTACAATGACGGTGCCGACCTCGCGCCCGGCGTCAAGGCGATTGCCACGCCCGGCCACACCGTCGGCCACATGTCCTTCCTGGTCGCTTCGGGCGGGCAGCAGCTGTTCATCCAGAGCGACGTCACCGGCATGCACCAGCTGTTCGTGCGGAATCCCGGCTGGTTCTCGTCGTTCGACGCCGACGGGCCTAAGGCGGAAGCCACGCGCCGCGCCTTCTTCGATCGCGTGATCGCGGAAAAGGGCATGATCGCCGGCTATCACTTCGGCTTCCCGAATGTCGGCACGCTCGCAAAAGACGGCAACGGCTATGCGTTCGCGGCCGTGAAGGCCTGATTGCAGGCAAGTCTTGAAACGATCCAAAAGGCGCCACGCTCAGCGTGGTGCCTTTTTTCCTCGGGTGATCCGCAATTCCGAGTTGCAAAAGCTGTCGGGCACGGCATGTTTACGGCCGATGCCAGCAAAGACCAGCAGTCCCCCGGATCAACCCGCCGAGACGCCGCATTATCACGGCCACCGCGAACGCTTGCGCGAGCGCTTCTATGCGGCCGGGCCGGAGGCGCTGAGCGACTACGAGCTGCTGGAGATGGCGCTGTTTCCGGCCCTGCCTCGGCGCGACACCAAGCCGCTGGCAAAGGCGCTGTTGAAAAAATTCGGCTCGTTTGCCGAGGTCATTCACGCGCCGGTGGCGCGCCTGCGCGAGGTCGACGGCATCGGCGAGGCCTCGATCAACCAGATCAAGCTGCTCGCCGCGGCGGCAAGCCGGGTCGCGAAAGGCGAGATCAAGCGCAAGATTGCGCTCTCGTCCTGGAATGACGTGATCGAGTATTGCCGGAGCGGGATGGCGTTTGCCGACAAGGAGCAGTTCCGCCTGCTGTTCCTCGACAAGCGCAACCAACTGATCGCCGACGAGGTGCAGCAGACCGGCACCGTCGACCACACCCCGGTCTATCCGCGCGAAGTGATCAAGCGGGCGCTCGAACTATCGGCGACCGCGCTGATCCTGGTGCACAACCACCCCTCCGGCGATCCGACGCCGTCGCAGGCCGATATCCAGATGACCAAAGCGATCGTCGAGATCGCAAAGCCGCTCGGCATTTCCGTGCACGACCACATCATCGTCGGCAAGAACGGTCACACGAGTCTGAAAGGGCTGAAGCTGATGTAGCGTATTGCTACCGCTCGATAATCGTTTATCGCCAATAAGGCGACCAGCATCGTGCGCGGCGACCTCGAACGATGAAAATCACGACCAACGATATTAAAATCAGGTGATCGCAACGAACAGTTGCGCTAATATCAACGTGTCGAACATTCCGCGGCGCGCACTCTCGCATCGACGGACCGACAAACTAACGTCGGATAGGTTTTCGCATCGGAGGACCGTCATGACCAGCACTTCAGACACCGTAAAGAGCCCTCAGGCCGGTTCGGATACGGCACCGCTACGCGCGAAGTGGGGGTGGATCGTCGCACTCGGCGTCGTCTATCTGCTCGCCGGGTTTATCGCGCTCGGCAGCGTCGCAATGGCCACCGTCGTGAGCGTCTTCGTGGTCGGCGTGATGATGATCATCGCCGGCGTCGCAGAGGTGTTTAGCGCCTTCCAGATCAAGAGCTGGGGTAAATTTCTGCTCTGGGCTCTGCTTGGCGTGCTCTACATCATCGCCGGCTTCGCGACGTTCCAGAATCCGTTGCTCGCGGCAGTGCTACTGACCCTCGTTCTCGGTGCATCGCTGGTGGTCTCGGGCATCATGCGGATCGTGCTGGCTTTCAGCATGAAACGAGAAATGCCCTGGATCTGGGTCGCGCTATCCGGCGTGATCACGCTTCTGCTCGGCGTGCTGATCCTGGTGCGCTGGCCGGTTTCGAGTCTCTATATCCTCGGCTTGTTCCTCGCCATCGATCTCATCATGGCCGGCGCTGGTTGGATCGGGCTCGGCTTCGGCCTGCGCCGCGCTCGCTGAGGTGTGGTTGGCGGGCTGCGCGTGGCGCAGTCGCTTGATCGACGAAAGGGAGGCGCCCATGCGCTGGATCCACCTCGCCGTGATCACTCTGTTCGTCGCTGCGACCATTATCTTCGCGCTGCAGAACTTCGAGCTCGTCACCATGTCCTTCCTCGGCCTGAATGCCCGCGTGCCGCTCGCTGTGCTGGTCGCCGTCGCCTACCTGCTTGGCGCGGCGACGGGTGGCAGCCTGTTCGCACTGCTGCGCCGATCTTACGAAGGGTCGAGAGGGAGTATCCGAACGTCCTGAATCGAGCGTCCTGAATTGAGTGTCGCTTCATCTTCCGGCCAACGAGGACGACGATGGACGAAACAGCGCGCGAACCCGTTCTGGTGGACCTTGCTTTGCAGGGCGGAGGCTCCCACGGCGCCTTCACCTGGGGCGTGCTCGACCGTCTGATCGAGGAGCCGTGGCTGCGGATCGAGGCAATCTCCGGCACGTCGGCGGGCGCAATGAATGCAGCTCTGGTGGCCGACGGGTGGACGCAAGGCGGTGCCGATGGCGCGCGGGCGGCGCTCGCGGCCTTTTGGCGAGGCGTGTCGCGCGCTGCCACGTTCAGCCCGCTGCAGCGCTCGCCGCTCGACCGGCTGATGGGCCGCTGGACGCTCGACACGTCACCCGCCTATGTCGCCATGGACCTGATGGCGCGTGTGCTTTCGCCTTATGATCTCAATCCGCTCGGCCTCAACCCGCTGCGTGCCATCCTCGCCGAAAGCATCGATTTCGAGCGACTGGCCCGGGCATCAATCAGGCTGTTCGTCACCGCGACCAATGTGCGCACCGGCCGCGGCCGCATCTTCCGCAATGCGGAGATCACGGCCGACGTCCTGCTTGCCTCGGCTTGTCTACCGACCATGTTCCAGGCGATCGAGGTCGACGGCGAACCATATTGGGATGGCGGCTATGCCGGCAATCCGACCCTCACGCCGCTGGTGCGCGAAAGCGACGCTCACGACACCATCCTGGTGCAGATCAATCCGCGCGAACGACCGAAGCCGCCGCGTACGGCAAACGAGATTCTCAACCGCCTCAACGAAATCTCCTTCAACTCGCCGCTCATGAAGGAATTGCGCATGATTGCGCTGCTGCGCCAGGTGGCAGACCCCGGACACGGCGAGGGCGCGCGCTGGGCCGGAATGCGCACGCACCGGATCATGACCGACGTGCTCACGGAGTTCGGCGCATCATCTAAGCTCAACGCTGAATGGGAGTTCGTTTCGCTGCTCAAGGAAGAAGGACGCAAGAGCGCCGACGCATTCCTCAAGGCACATGCTGACGACCTCGGCCGGCGCTCCACCGCCGATATCGATGTACTGCTTGCGGAGTGCTGAGGGCGATGACCCTGTTGGGACTTCTCGGCATCCTGATCGGGCTCGGCCTGCTGATCTTGTTCGCCTATCGGGGCTGGAGCGTGTTGCTGCTCGCGCCGCTAGCCGCGCTGGTTGCCGCACTGTTTTCCCGCGAGCCGCTGCTGGCCCACTGGACCCAGACCTTCATGGTCAGCGCGGCAGGCTTTCTGGCTCAGTTCTTTCCGCTGTTTCTGCTCGGCGCCCTGTTCGGCAAACTGATGGAGGACAGCGGCTCGGTCGCCGCGATCGCGACCTTCATGACGCGGCGGCTGGGCACGCGGCGGGCTGTGCTCGCAGTGGTGCTCGCCGGAGCGCTCGTCACATATGGCGGCGTCAGTCTGTTTGTCGCCTTCTTCGTGCTCGCACCGATGGCGCACGAGCTGTTTCGCAACGCCGGCATCCCGCGGCGGCTGATGCCGGCGGCAATCGTGCTCGGCACCTCCACCTTCACCATGTCAGCGCTGCCCGGCACGCCATCGATCCAGAACGCGATCCCGATGCCGTTTTTCGGCACCACGCCATTCGCCGCGCCCGGCCTTGGCATTCTGGCATCGTTGATCATGCTCGGCTTCGGCCTGTGGTGGCTCAACCGCGAAGTGGCCAACTCAAAAAGCAACGGCGAGGGCTTCGGCGACGGCGTGCCGATGCCTTCCGCCCGTCTTGCCGCCGACGAAAAGCTGCGCGAACGCGCCACCACCGCGCGGGAGTTCGATCCGGCGGAGATCGTACACGGTGCGGTGACCGACGTTCCGCCGTCGGTTGTACTCGCCGCACTGCCGCTCATTGTGGTGATTATCGTCAATCTCGCGATGTCGCTGCTCATCTTGCCGGCACTGGACACCCGCTTTCTCGCCGAAGCTCGTTGGGGCAAAACGTCGCTCGCGGCTGTCGGCGGCGTATGGGCTGTCATCACAGCCCTCGCCTGTGCGATCGTGGCGGTCCTCGCCGTCAGCCATCGGCGATTGCCGGCCCTGCGTGCAACCATGGATGCCGGCGCCAACGCCGCCGTGCTGCCGGCCCTGAGCGTTGCGAGCCTGGTCGGCTTCGGCGCCGTGGTGGCGGCGATGCCCGCCTTCGATGTCGTACGCGACACCGTGCTCGGGATCGGCGGCGGACCGCTAGTCTCGCTCGCGGTGGCGACCAACGTGCTCGCCGCGCTCACGGGGTCGGCATCGGGCGGGCTGACCATTGCGCTCGACGCACTCGGGGCGACGTATATGACGCGCGCGGCGGAGATCGGAATCGATCCCGCGCTGCTGCATCGCGTGGCGGTGATCAGTTCGGGTACGCTCGACAGCCTGCCGCATAACGGCGCGGTCGTCACGCTGCTCGCCGTCTGCGGATCGACGCACCGGGACAGCTATCGCGACATCGTCATGGTCGGCATTATCGGCGCACTCATCGCCCTCGTTGCCGTCATCGCGCTCGGCTCGGTGGCGGGATCGTTCTGAGCCATCGGCGCGGTTCGGCAGGAACGGTCACGCAAGTTTGAGGGGACTGAAGCTGATCTAATGCTGTTTAGCTGAGGATGGCGCGCGAGACGCATATTGGGTCAGCCCGCCGCCACGATGGAGCCTCGGATGCGCACGACACGCCGAACGTTCCTGCAAACATCCTTGGCAACAGCCGCTGCCGCGCTCTTGCCAACCTCTCTGCGTGCCCAGCAAGGTCAGCCGGCACGCCGCCCTATACCCTCAACCCGCGAGGAGATGCCGATCGTCGGACTGGGGACCTGGATCACCTTCAACGTCGGCAACGATCCGGTGCTCAGGAACGAATGCGCTGATGTCATGGCCGCCTTCTTCGAGGGCGGCGGCCGCATGATCGATTCATCCCCCATGTATGGATCGTCGCAGCCGGTGGTCGGCTACGGCCTGCAGAAACTCGGGCGACCGCCCGCGCTTTTCTCGGCCGAAAAGGTCTGGACGTCCTCGGCGACGGCAGGTCCGGCCCAGATCGAGCAATCGCGTCGCTTCTGGGGCGTGCCGAAGTTCGACCTCGTTCAGGTTCACAACCTGCTCGCCTGGAAGGCGCATCTGCAGACGCTCCTCCAGATGAAAGCCGCCGGTACGGTGCGTTACGTCGGAATCACCACGTCCGAAGGCCGCCGTCATGATCTTGTCGAACAGATCATGCGAAACGAGCCGATCGATTTCGTGCAGTTCTCCTACAATGTCGTCGATCGCGAGGCGGAGGCTCGGCTGCTGCCGCTGGCGGCGGAGCGCGGGATTGCGGTGATTGTGAACCGGCCGTTCCGGCAGGGCCAACTGACCAATCGCCTCAAGAACAAGCCGCTGCCAGAGTGGGCGGCCGAAATCGGGGTGTCGAGCTGGGCGCAGCTCATGCTGAAATTCATCCTGTCCCACCCGGCCGTCACCGTCGCCATTCCGGCGACCACGCGCGTCGAACACGTGCGGGAAAACCTCTCTGCCGCCGTCGGACCGATGCCAGACCTCGCCACGCGGCAGCGCATCTCGGCCCACGTGCAGGCGCTTTGATGTCGGAGTGCTGGACCTATCGCGCGGAGGATTTCCTGCTGTTTTCGCCGCGCGTCTACTGGCGCATGTTCGAAGCGCACAATGCGGCGCTCTGGCCTCTGCATGTCGTGACACTTGCCGCCGGCCTGTTCATCATCCTGCTCATCGCGTGGCGGCCGGGAGTCTTTGCACGTTGGATCGCACTCATCCTGGCGGTTCTCTGGATCTTCGTCGGGTGGTTCTTCCTGTGGAGCCGCTACACGACCGTCAACTGGGCTGCCGCCTATGTCGCGCCGGCTTTCGCCGTCGAAGGTGGGCTGCTCCTCATCTTATCTTTCCGCGATAGCCCTGCCTTTGACCGCCGCGGGCCAGTCGCTTGGATCGGGTATATCCTCCTTGCCTTCGGGATTGCCGGACAGCCATTACTCGCGCCGCTACAGGGACGTGGCTGGGCCTCGTCCGAAGTCTTTGGCATCGCGCCGGATCCGACGGCGATCGCGACGCTCGGCGTTCTGCTCCTCGCCCGCGGCAGGCTTGTGCCATGGCTGCTGCCGATCCCCGTGCTCTGGTGTCTTCTGAGCAGCATAACGCTGCGGACAATGGGAGAGCCGCAAGCCTGGGCCCCTGCTGCCGCCGTAGCGCTTACCGCTGCAGCCTGGACCTGGACGATCATCCGCCAGCGCGGGTCGCTTCCGGCCGCGTGAAGGCACATGCATCAGACGATCTGGCAGACGTTGTAGGCGATGCCGCCCTCGACCAGGTATCCCGACCCGACGCAGACGATGTCGTTCATCCAGGCATATTGTTCCGCGCCGGTTTCGAACAGCGGGTTGGTGCGGAAGTAATAGCGCGACGGGTCAACCTGATGTCGTTTCGCGGGATCAGCCATTTCTGACCGCAATTCGGGCGGCGTGATCCAGCGTCCACCGTAGGTCATGTGCACCAGCGCGCCGTCATGCGTGCGCAGCGTCAGGCGGACGTCGAGTGACATCGCGCCATCGGTGCGGAACAGCGCCCAGTCACCGCCGCCGGGCACCACCTCGCCGCGCAGCTTGGGGCCTTCGAAGCTTCCGCCGGCCGCGCCGAACAGGATGCGGCGGCCAAGCGGACCATCGCCGATGTTCAGCCTTGGATTGAGATCGACGACGATGTCGAACAATGGTGCCGTCCTGATCGCGGCGACCGGTTTGACGCGTGGATCTACTGTCATCATCGGGGTCCTGGTTCGCGGGAGGAAGTCATTCGGCGGCAAGCTGCCGGACGCCGGTGTCACCAAATATCCTGCGGCGTACCGCGTCGGTCGAGACGCCGGACTGCGCGCAGAGCTCGGCAAGGTCGAAGAAGAATCGCTCGTGAACGATCCGGTCGTCCTTGAACGAAAGCTGGATGAACACCGGGAGGTCTGCGCGCCTGCCGTTCGGCACCACGCCGAAACGATCGCCGGTCATTGTATCTGCACGCGACCCCAACAGACGAGCGTATCGTCGTTGGCGGCGTGGCCCTGCAGGACGACATTGTAATCCGGGAACGAAGCGAAGAACCGGCTCAGCACCTTCTCGTTCTCGGCAAGGCCACGGGCGGTGGTTCCGAAGGCCGGGTTCTCCAGCACCATGTCGTCGTGGAGGACCTTTAACGCCGCCGGCACGTCCTGACGGCTCTTTGCCTCCGCCAGGCCCTGCGCCAATTCGAACATTCGTTCGCTGTTCATGCCCTCCCGTACCTTTCCTCGAGCTCCTCTGCTCGAGATCATGCCTGCGGATTCGTACCTAATGTCTTTCACATACTGCATGTATGTTATATGTTAATAGGATCATAAGCGTCAAGTGGTATGTGGGGGCATGCAGGAAGCTGGACGCGAACGAACCCGCCGCGAGGAATACACGGAAGCCACGAGGCTGGCGCTGCTGGCGGCGGGCCGGGATATTTTTGCGAGCGAGGGCTTCCAGGCGGCGGGAATCGAGGCGATCTCGCGCGCGGCGCGCGTGACGCGGGGCGCCTTCTATCACCACTTCGAGGACAAGAAGGCGCTGTTCGACGCGGTGGTCGTCGCCCTGCAGATGGAGGCCGCAGCCAGGATCGAAGCGCGAGCGAAGATGGAGCGCAAGATATGGGACCGCCTGACCGAGGGCATCGAAGCCTATCTCGACGCCTGCCTCGAACCGGCCTATGCGCGCATCGTCATCCAGGAAGCGCCGGCGGTGCTCGGCAATGCGCGCTACCGGGAGATCGAGGAAGCCCATCCGATGGCGCTGCTCACCGCGACGCTTGCCGCGTTAAAGCGCCAGGGCGAGCTCGATTTCGAGGATATCGAGCTCCTGAGCCGCATGGTCGATGCGATGATTTGCGAGGTGGCGCTGCTGCTACCCGGGGCGGAGAATCCGAAGAGGCTCCGAGCCCGCGGGCAAAAGATCATCGGCAGCCTGCTCGGCGCTTTCCGCACCACCTGAACGCAAGCCCGCTCACGGCGCGACCGATCGTTGCACCGCCTCGGCGGTGTCGGCCGGTGTGGTGTTAAAGCAGATGCGCGTTTGCGGCGCGGCAAGATGAACCAGATTGATGATCCGCTCGAACAAGTGCAGCCGCTCTCGCGGCTCGCGCAGCCCGGCGCCGATCACCACGCAGTCATAATGCTTGGCGCCCAGCGCTGCGGCGGCGACGGCTTCGGCGGTATCGCCGAGATCGATCAGGCAGCTATCGGCCTCATAGCCCATCGCGCGAAGCTGCTCGATCTCAGCTCCAACATAACTCGTCATCAGTTCGGCCGTGAGCCCCGGGAAGGCGCTGAAGTCGACGAAGGAAGGCTCGATGCCGATGGCGAGCACGGTCTTTTTGGCCATGCGGCTGCTCCAGGCAAAATTATCTCCGGGAAAACGCGCACATCGTCAAACAGGTTCCGACTTCGACACTGACAGCATCATTCGACATTCACCGAAGCATTCGTGTCGCAAGATCGGCCATTGTGGCCCGCATCGCCGCTCCAACGAGCGCGCGCTGAATGTCACAGGAGAACGTTATGGCTACCACCAACAACGCAAACCAGAACCTGGTCGTCACCGCATTCTGGGAAGTCAATTCCGGCGAGGAAGCCACCGTCGCGGAGCTTCTCAAGGATTTTCTGCCGCAGGCACAGCGTGAGCCCGGCGTGAAGGCATTCCAGATTCACCAGAACATCGCCAAGCCACGTGAATTCTTCTTTTACGAGGTATTCGCAGGCGAAGCGGCCTTCGCCGAGCATCAGCAGACCGATCACTTCAAGAACATCATTCTTGGGCAGGCGATTCCGAAACTCGCCAAGCGCGAGCAGTCGCAATTCCGGTTCATCTGAAGTCAGAACGGCTTCGGCGCGCCACTGCTCGTCTCAGTGGCCCGCCGCCGCAACAATTCGCGTTCTCGCTTGTTGGTCGCAAGTGTTGACGCGAGCTCGAAGGCAGCGCGGGCTTCCGCGAAGCGGCCGAGCTTGCGAAGCAGATCGCCGCGGACGCTTGGGAAGAGGTGATAGGCTTTCAGCGCAGGCTCGCCCGCCAATCCGTCCACGATCGCAAGCGCAGCCGTCGGCCCTTCGGCCATACCGATCGCCACGGCGCGGTTGAGCTCGATGATCGGCGAGCGCACCAGCGCGCCCAATTTGGCGTAGAGCTCGGCGATTCGCGGCCACTCTGTTTCATCAGGTGTAACGGCCCTGGCGTGACAAGCAACGATCTCAGCCTGCAGCGTGTAGAATCCGCCCCCTCCGTCGAGTTCGTAGGCTCGCGCCAGCGCCAGCAATCCCCGGCGGATCTGAAGCCGGTCCCACAGCGCGCGGTTCTGGTCCATCAGAAGAATCGGATCGCCGGCTGCGTCGGTGCGCGCTGCGGTGCGTGAAGCATTCAGCTCCATCAGCGCGAGCAGGCCGTGGGCTTCGGCTTCTTGCGGAGCGACCAGCGTCAGCACGCGGCCCATGCGCAGCGCGTCGTTGCAGAGCTGCGGCCGCAGCCATTCGTCGCCGCGGGCGGCCGTATAGCCTTCGTTGAAGATGAGATAGACGACCTCCAGCACCGAGGCGAGCCGTTCCGAAAGCTGCTCGCCGCGTGGCGTTTCGTAGGCTAGGCCGGATTCGGACAGCGTCCGCTTCGCCCGCACGATGCGCTGGGCGATGGTCGCTTCCGGCTGCAGGAAGGCGCGCGCGATCTCTTCCGTGGTTAGACCGCAGATCATTCGGAGCGCCAGCGCCGCGCGCGCCTCGCGCGACAGTTTTGGATGGCAGGCGGTGAAGATCAGCCGCAGCAGCTCGTCACCGATATCGTCGTCGAGTGCGGCGTCCGGGTCCGGCATCGCCAGTTGCTCCTGCTCGAGGTCGCGCGTCAGCATCTCATGCTTGCGTGCGAGCATGCTGCGGCGGCGCAGATGATCCAGCGCACGGCGCTTGGCCAGCGCCATCAGCCACGCCCCGGGCTTCTCCGGCACGCCGCTGGCGGGCCAATGCTCCAAACGCTGCGACCAGGGCTTCCTGGGTCAAATCCTCCGCCAGCGGCACGTCGCGCAGCATTCGCGACAACCCCGTGATCAGGCGCGGCTGTTCGATGCGCCAAACCGCGAGGATGGTGCGATTGACGTCGGCGGCCGTCACCGCCGCCGACCAGATCGGCTATGCCGCGCCATCAGGCGTGCGCAGGGGCTTCGACGTCGCCGCAGGTCGTTTCCAGGCCGTGGCCGGCCATGGCGCGCAGCTCGCAGGTGCCTTCCCAGCCGGGCATGTGGTCGAGATGAAGCTGCATGAATTCCTGGGCCATGGCGAGCGCTTCCGCCTTGTCGCGGAACTCGAAGATGGCGTAGCCACCGACCACTTCCTTGGCCTCCACAAACGGGCCGTCGGTGACTCGCAGCTTGCCGCCGTCGATCGAGACCCGCGCCCCCTGCTGCAACGGGGTCAGCCCGCCCATGTCGATCATCCGGCCGGCCTTGATCTCGCGTTCGGCAAGCTTGCCCATCGCTTCCATCAGGGCGGGCGTCGGGGCCTTCATCGGTTGCGGGGAAGTAACGATGGACATGAAGCGCATGTACAACTCCTGTGCTGCGAGTTGGCGGCATCAGGCCGGCCATTCCGTCTCGCTACAGGGAACGACGATCCAGCCGCGGCCGGATCGACATGCGCTTGTAAAAAAATCCAGGCCCCCGGGGGATACCGCCTATTGTCCCCGGATCATGATCAGGGGATCGGCGGTATCAGGCACGCGCCGCCACTGCGCATTGTCGTCGGCCTCGAACTGCCAGGTCTCGCCTTTGGCCGACATCAGGATCATCTGTCCGCGCTCCAGCCGCCACTGGTTCGGCGCGAAGGCCGCAACCGCCGGATCGCATTTCGGCTTCAGGAACACCTGGAAATTATCCCCGGTCGCCTCGGTGTTGGTCAGCGTCAGGCCGCAGACCGTCTGCCCATTGCCGCGAACCATCGACCAGTCGCCGATCATCTGGTCCATCGACTTGGCGAGCGAGCGGGCGGCGGCGAGGTTCTGCAGGATGTAGACGCCCTCGCCGGTCCGCAGACCCTCGAAAATGCCGCTCTCCACCTCGGTGAAGTCGATTACCGGCTGGCCTGCCGCGTCCTGGAGCCGCACGATGTCCAGCCCCTTGATGTTCCAGGCCGTGATGTCCTTGGTGAACGGCAATGCCTTGGCGCAACCGGGCTCAAGCTCAAGCCTGAGCCCTTGCGGCGTCGCATCGGCCTTCATCGTGATGACGCAAGTTTTGCTGCGCTCGGTGGTGGCGAGTTCCCACTGCCCGATCATTTCCTTCTTCAGGGCCGCGGCATCCTGCGCCGCCACCTGCGGCGCAAGCGCGAGCAGCACTGTCAGTGCTGCTGCCGTAATGCCCGAACGCCCAAGCAACATCAGCGTCCCTTCACCGGGGTTTCCGGAACGGGCGTCAAGGGCGCCTTGCCGGCAAACCAGTTTTTCAGGTTATCGACGACCAGCTGATCCATGGCATTCCGCGTTACCACCGAAGCTGAGCCGATATGTGGCAACAGCACGACATTTTGCATGGCCATCAACTCGTCCGGCACGTTCGGCTCGTTGGCGAAGACATCGAGCCCGGCGGCGAGGATGGTGCCGGATTTCAGCGCCGCGACCAGCGCCGGCTCGTCGACGACGGAACCGCGCGCGACGTTGATCAAAACGCCGCGCGGACCAAGCGCCTGCAACACGTCGGCATTGATCATCTTGGCGGTCGAGGCGCCGCCGGGCACGATGACGATCAGCGTATCGACCGCTTTCGCCATCTCTATCAGGTCAGGATAATGCTGGTAGGACACGGCCGGCGACGGATTGCGCGAATGATAGCAAACCGGCACGCGCGAGGCCTCGAGCCGGCGGCCGATCGCCTGGCCGATGCGGCCCATGCCGACGATCCCGACCTTGCGGTCGCGCAGCGAACCGGCGCTCAAGGGATAGTTCTGCGCCTGCCATAGGCCGGAGCGCAGATAGCGGTCGGCCTTGACGAATTCGCGCAAGGTCGCGATCAGTAGCCCCATCGCGACGTCGGCGACTTCTTCCGTCAGCACGTCGGGCGTGTTGGTGACGACGATATTGTGCTCGCGCGCATAAGCCGAGTCGACGTGGTCGTAGCCGACGCCGAAGCTCGCGACGATTTCAAGCTTCGGAAATTGCGACAGCGCCTTCGCGTCCGCCGGCACCATGTGATAGGTGACCGCCATGCCGCGGATCTTTGCGACCGTATCTGATGTCAAGCGCTCGAGGTCGGCGCGGCTCTCCGCCATATGCAGGACGTACTGATCCGGAAAGCCGTTTTCCAGGATCGGCCTGACAGGTCCGTAGATCAACAGATCGATCTTCTCGGACGAAATATTCGCGGCAGCCATCAATTTTCCTTTCCAAGCGCGCTCTCATGCCAGCGCCGTAGTACCAGATGCGAAACTAGCGCCAGCAGCCCATAGATGACAATCCCGGCCACCGACAGCAACAATAACGCCGCGAACATTCGGGGAATGTTGAGGCGATAACCGGACTCGGCGATCCGGAAGGCGAGGCCGGAGCCGGCGCCCGCCGTGCCCGCGGCGATTTCGGCGACCACGGCGCCGATCAGCGACAGGCCGCCCGCGATCCGCAAGCCACCGAGGATGAACGGCAGCGCCGCCGGCAACTTCAGGTACCGCAACGTCTGAAGCCGTGACGCGCCGTAGAGTTGAAACAGTCCGGCCAGATTGCGGTCCACCGAATTCAGCCCGAGCGTGGTGTTGGACAGAACCGGAAAGAAACCGACGATCCAGGCGCAGACAATCACCGCCGTCTGCTGGGGCAGATAGATCAGCAATAACGGCGCAATTGCGATCACCGGCGTGACCTGCAGGATCACCGCATAGGGAAACAGCGAATATTCCAGCCATTTCGATTGGTTGAACACCAGCGCCAGCGCGACGCCGCCGACGGCTGCGGCGATGAAACCTTCCAGCGTCGTGAGCAAGGTGACACCCAGCGATTCCGACAGCACCGGCCAGTCGCTGACGAGCGTCTGAAAAACTGTTGTCGGGCTCGGCAGCACATAGGGCTGGATATCGTTGACGCGGACGACGAATTCCCACAACGCCAAGCCCGCTGCGAGCACGACAACGGGAAGCAGCATGCGGCCGATGTTCTGCAGGGAACTCATGCGCTACGCTGTCCGGAATAGGCAGGCGCCAGTGCGTTCGAGACCTCGCGGCAATAGCCGGCATAGTCGGCCGAGGTGCGAAACTCCTCCCCGCGCGGCTCCGCCGTCGCGATGCGAAACTCGGCTCGGACGCGCCCTGGGCGCGCCGTCATCACGATCACCCGCTGCGACAGATAGACCGACTCGAATACCGAGTGGGTAACGAAAATGACGGTCTTGTGCAGCTTGCGCCACAGCGCCAGCAGGTCGTTGTTGAGCCGAAAGCGCGTGATCTCGTCGAGCGCCGCGAACGGCTCATCCAGCAGGAGAATGTCCGGACCGGTGACCAGCGCCCGCGCCAATGACACCCGCATCTTCATGCCGCCTGACAATTCGCGGGGGTATGCACCGGCGAATTCGGCAAGACCAACCTGCGCCAGCGCCTCCTCGATGCGCCGGTCGGCTTCGGCCGGCGCCGCATGCGCAAGCTTCAGCGGCAGGCGAACATTGTCGCGCACGCTCGCCCACGGCATCAGCGTGGGCTCCTGAAACACAAAGCCGATGGGATGCCGCCCATCCGCCTTGTTGGTGCGATGGGGAACGCTCACCGTGCCCGCACTCGGCGCACCGAGCCCCGCGATCAGCCGTAGCGCTGTGGATTTTCCGCAGCCGGAAGGCCCGAGCAGCGAGACGAAGTCGCCTTTTGCGACATCGAGATCGAGCGGCCCAAGCGCGGTCACTCCGCTATCATAAGTCTTGCTTACCGCGCGCAGGCGCACTGCGAGGCCCGCCGCATCGCTATACGTCTCCGGCAAAGCGGGCCCGGCCATCTCGCGTCAGTTCTTCGGCCGCAGATCAACACCGACGGCCTTGTTGACGAAGCGAAGCGTGTAGGCCTGGCGGTAGTCGATATCGCGGCGAACCACGCCGGCCCGCACCATCTTGTCGAAGAAGCTCGCCACGCGCGCGTCGTTCATGGCGCCGATGCCGTCGCGCAACGTATCGCCGGAATCGACGATGCCGTATTCCTTCATCTTGGTGACGGAATAGCTGAGCAGCTCGTCGGTCATCTCCGGGTTGATCTTCTTGATCATCGCGTTGCCGGCGGAATTGTCGCCGTAGAGATAGTTGTACCAGCCGATGACGGAGGCATCGACAAAGCGCTGCACGAGATCCGGCTTCTTGTCGACGATCTCGCGGCGCGTCTCGATCAGCGTCGAGTAGGCGTTGAAGCCGTGATCGGCGAGCAGGATCACCCCGGGCTTGAAGCCGGCCGCCTTCTCGACGGCGTAGGGCTCGGAGGTAACGTACCCCTGCATCGCGCTCTGCTTGTTCACGATGAAAGGCTGCGGATTGAAGGTGTAGGGCTTTACCTTACTCTCGCTGAACCCATATTCGGACTTCAGCCACTGGAAGTAGCTCGCGACACCTTCCTTGGACACCAGCAGCGTCAACGGCTTGAGATCTTCGAGTTTTGCAATTTTGGTTTCCGGATGGGTGAGGAATACCTGCGGATCCTTCTGGAAGATCGCGGCGACCGCAATCAGCGGCACGTTATTGGCAACGGCGTCGAACGATTGCAGCGTGTTCGCGCTCATGAAGAAGTCGAGCTTGCCGGCGGTCAGCAGGATGCGGTTGTTGGTGTTGGGCCCGCCGGGAACGATGGTGACGTCGAGGCCGTATTTCTTGTAGGTGCCGTCGGCGACCGCCTGGAAGAAGCCGCCATGCTCGGCCTCCGCGACCCAGTTGGTTCCGAACGACACCTTGTCGAGGGTTTCGGCGCGCGAAGGCATTGGTCCTGCGGTCAGCGCCAGAAGACCTGCGGTTAACGCTCGCAGCAAAAAGGCCGGGTTCATGGTTGGACTCCGTCGATCATTCTGGCCCATGATGAGAGGCTAAGGACTACGTCCCAAGAGGTTTGTCCAGGGATCGGACCATTCCCGGACTATCTAACAAACTACCCTGCAAATTCATCCAAAGAAACGCTTCGCTCGATGGCCTCAACCGTTCCGCCCCGCGACTGGACCGACATCCGCTGGTCCGACACTGCCAAGAATGGCGCTAAGGCCGACGCCGCGCGCTGGATCGCGGTGCTGCCATTGGCAGCCACCGAACAGCACGGCCCGCATCTGCCGCTGGAAACCGACGTCCTGATCGGCGAGGCCTATCTGGCGCGGGTGCGCGAGCTGTTGCCGGTCGCGCTACCCGTCACCTTTCTGCCGCTGCAGCCGGTCGGCATTTCCACCGAGCACATCGATTTTCCGGGCACGCTGACGCTGCCGACCGAGGCCGCATTGAAGGAGTGGATGGCGATCGGCGAGCGCGTTGCGCAAGCCGGCATCCGCAAGCTCGTGATCGTGACGAGCCATGGCGGCAACAGCGCGGCGATGTCGCTGGTCGCGCAGGATCTGCGCGCACATCACGGGCTGCTCGTAGTGACGACCAGTTGGTCGCGCTTCGGCGCGCCGGATGGATTGTTTTCGGCCGAAGAGCTGCGTCACGGCATTCACGGCGGCGCGGTCGAGACCTCCATCATGCTGGCGCGCTATCCGCACACGGTGCGGAGCGAGGCGATCGCCGATTTTCGCCCTGCCAGCATCGCGATGGAGAAAGAATTTCGTTGGCTCTCGGCGCATCGGCCGGTCCCTTTCGCGTGGCAGATGCAGGACCTTAACGAAAGCGGCGCGGTGGGCGATGCCACCAAAGCTACTGCGGAGAAGGGCGAACTACTGCTCGATCACGGCGCGCGGGCGTTCTGCGAACTGCTCGATGACGTCGACAAATTCGATCCGGAATTGTTTCTTCGTAAAGCATAAAATCGCGATTTATTCTCCTAACCATCTGAAATATCGAGGAAATAAACGACGAAACCATATTTCCGGCCGCCGCCTCGAACCGCCTTTCAACGTGCTCCGTCCAACTGGGCATGCGGACCACAATGGCCGCTTAACTTAAGGATGGAGACTTCCATGTCGATCAAGACCAAGTTCGCCGCTCTCGCTCTCGCTACCCTTGCCGTTACCGGCGGCATGGCTTCCACACAGGCTCAGGCCAAGCCGCTGCACTGGGGTGTCGGAGCCGGCCTCGTTGGCGCAGCCATCGTCGGCACGGCCATCGCCGCTTCGGGTCCCCACTACTACTATGACGGCTATCGCCGCTGCGGCTGGGTTCGCCAGTTCGACGCTTTCGGCAATTACATCGGCCGCGTCCGGACCTGCGCCTACTGATTTATGCGGCTGACTTGGTTGCTGTTTGAGAAGCGATTTCCTTGCAAGCAAACCACTTCAGACCCTGAAAGCGCTTCTCTTGTTTAACGCGTTGTCTTCACGCGAACCGGAAGGGCCACCCACGGATCAAGTCCGAGGACATTACTTCGCTCGAAAACGCTTTGTCGTGGATCAGCGTCCGGCACGGGCGCCTCATCCACCCCCGTGCCGCACCCGACCCGCCCGGTTGTCCCCCCGGGCGGGTCACCTTTTTGCGCACCATCGCCCTGACCGGGCCGGTATGTTGCGCACACGTCACGTAACCATGTCATTTAGACGAAGCAGTTCAATGCTTCTTGCAATTGCGAATTGTTCCCAAGAAAGCTCGCAACGCAGATTGCGCTCCTGCTCGATCCGGTTTTCGGCCCGCCGACTACCAGCTTATCACCAACCCCGCCTACAACGCCGAGCGCGGCCCGGTCCACGTGTTCTCGAGCGGCTGCTGCGCGGAGAGTTTTAGTCATTCGGCGGTCGTCCCTGCGAACGCAGGGACCGACAACCACCGGGCCGAAATTGTTTTTGCGAGGACGTCTGCCACTCCGCCGTATCGATAGATCACGCGGTATGGGTCCCTGCGTTCGCAGGGACGACGAGACATCAATCCGCCGGCTGGAACGAATCTGCGCGCGCCATCGCCCATGCATCGCGGAAGCGCGGATCCTGGGTGCCTTCGATCAACTCGCCCGGACGTAGCTGTGGATAGAGTTGCGCGAATGACAACGTGTCATTCGTGGAGGATCGCTGCGAGAAGTGGATCGGCCGCAATTGCCGCGGATGATCGAGGCCGGCTGCGGCGATAAGCTCGGACAGGGCGTGCAGGGTAGCGTGGTGATAATTGTAGACCCGTGCGGTCTTGTCCGGCACCACCAGCGCGCGGGCGCGAAGCGGATCCTGGGTGCTCACGCCGGTCGGGCATCGATCGGTATGGCAGCTCAGCGACTGGATGCAGCCGAGCGCGAACATGAACCCGCGCGCAGAATTGCACCAGTCGGCGCCGATCGCCATCGCACGCGCCATGTCGAATGCGGTCGCGATCTTGCCGGCGGCACCGATCTTGACGCGGTCACGCGCATTGATGCCGATCAGTGCATTATGGACGAAATTGACGCCCTCCCGCATCGGCATGCCCAAATGGTCCATGAATTCCAGCGGCGCAGCGCCGGTGCCGCCTTCATTGCCGTCCACCACGATGAAATCAGGATATATCCCGGTCTGAACCATCGCCTTGCAGATCGCCAGGAATTCCCAGGGATGACCGACGCACAGCTTGAACCCGGCCGGCTTGCCGCCGGATAGTCGCCGCATCTCGCCGATGAAAACCATCATTTCCAGCGGCGTCGAGAACGCGCGGTGCGTGGCCGGAGAAATGCAATCCTCGCCCATAGGGACACCGCGAATTTTGGAGATCTCTTCAGAGACCTTGGCCGCCGGAAGGACCCCGCCATGTCCGGGCTTGGCGCCCTGGCTGACCTTGAGTTCGACCATCTTGATCTGATCGTCGCTGGCGATGCGGGCAAATTCCTCCGGGTTGAACGAGCCGTCGCGGTTGCGGCAGCCGAAATAGCCCGAGCCGATTTCCCAGATGATGTCACCGCCGTGTTCGCGGTGGTAAGGACTGACGCCGCCCTCACCGGTGTCATGCGCAAAACTGCCCTTCTTCGCACCGGCATTCAGCGCCCGCACCGCGTTGGGGCTAAGCGCGCCAAAACTCATCGCCGAGATGTTGAAGACCGAGGCCGAGTACGGCTTGGTGCAATCCGGACCACCGATGGTGACGCGAAATTGCTCGACGGCACGAGCCTTCGGCGCCATCGAATGGTGCATCCATTCATAACCATCGCGATAGACGTCCTCCTGGGTGCCGAACGGCCGCTTGTCGAGCACCATCTTGGCGCGCTGATAGACCAGAGCGCGGGTGTCGCGGGAGAACGGCATGCCGTCCTTCTCGCTCTCGAAGAAGTACTGCCGTATCTCCGGACGAATTTCTTCGAGCAAGAAACGAATGTGCGCCGAGATCGGATAATTGCGCAACACCGCGTGGTTCTTCTGCAGGAGATCGCGAATGCCCAGCAACGTAAGCGCGCCGAAGACCACGATCGGCAGCAGCAGCAACTCCCACACTTTCAGATTATTGTCGAAGATCCCGATGCCGATGAGCAGTGCCGTGACGACGGCGCAGATTGTCAGCACGATGTAGCGTGGCGAGAACGGAAGCAGCAGCGTCTCCATGGAACCCCCTCACCCAAATTATCCTTGCCGGACGGCAGCTTAGTCCAATCGCCGGAACGGGCGCTACACGGTATACAACGGGCGATACAACGGGCGCTACACGATATACGGAGCGACCTTCACGGAAGTGACGGCGACTTGAAAAAATAAACGGGATGCTCCCGGTCCGAATAAACCTGTCGCCTTTTTGCAGTGCGGCGCAATGGCGTAGAGACGAGTGCAGTCCTTGCCGCACAACCTCGTAGCGCACCGGCACGCACGCTCTGTCGATCGTCGCGTCGGCAACGAGCCGAGCGACGTTACGGGAGGGTTATAGCAGTGAGGGAACGGGGTGGGCTACTGGGCCGCGAACAACGATCTATCACCACGTCGTCCCTGCGAAAGCAGGGACCCATAACCACAGACAGGAATGATTACGCCGAGGCGGTGGCCCCGGCGTAGTTAAGCAACAAGCATTTGTGGCTATGGGTCCCTGCTTTCGCAGGGACGACAGCGGATGAATTGAACCCTCAGCGCTCGACGAACGCTTTTTCAATCACGAAATGACCGGGCTTGTTGCCGCTGCCTTCGATGAAGCCGCCGGATTCGAACATCTGCTTCAGCTCTTCCAGCATGGCCGGGCTGCCGCACATCATGATGCGATCGGTCTCGATATTGAGCGGCGGCTGGTGGATGTCGTTGAACAACTGCTCGGATGAGATCAGGTCGGTGATGCGGCCGCGATTACGGAACGGTTCGCGCGTCACGGTCGGATAGTACAAGAGCTTCTCCGACAGCAGCGGCCCGAACAACTCGTCGTCGCGCAGCTTGGCGACCAGATCTTCACCATAAGCAAGTTCGGAGACCTGACGGCAGCCGTGAACGAGCACGATGGTCTCGAACCGCTCATAGACGTCGGGGTCCTTGATCAGGCTGGCGAACGGCGCAAGGCCCGTGCCGGTCGACAGCAGCAGCAAGCGCTTGCCCGGAATCAGATTGTCGGTGATCAGCGTGCCGGTCGCCTTGCGGCCGACCAGAATCTCGTCGCCCTCGCGGATCTTCTGCAGCTTCGAGGTCAACGGCCCGTCCGCAACCTTGATGGAGAAGAACTCGAGCTCTTCCTCGTGATTGGCGCTCGCCATGCTGTAAGCGCGCAGCAGCGGCCGGCCCTCGACCTCGAGGCCGATCATCGCGAACTGGCCGTTCTGGAAGCGGAAACCGGAATCGCGGGTGGCCCGGAAGCTGAAAAGCGTATCGGTCCAGTGGCGGACAGAAAGAACTTTCTCTCTATAGAACGCACTCATGTGTTTTCGTTTTTCCTGACGTCTCGATGTAGAACGTTTCGGTCTTCGGGCCTCAAAGTGCCAAAAATCAGCGAAATCATCGGCGCTTTGCCGCTTCATTTGCGCACAGCAGACACATAGTCAATATGACCTGCAGCACAATTGAGAACTCGGAATGGCTGTCGGTCTAATTTGCAAAAAGGTTCGATCGTCTTCGTTAACGCTTTCTCGCGCAATTAACTTGCTGAATTCGGCGCCGATCTGGCAATAAAAGACTAGGACGAATTAAGAACGTTTCAAAAGAGATCGCATGCGAAGCCCATCAGAGTTTCGAACGGGAAAACCGGGCTTCTATCCGGACCAGGCGGTCTATGCAGAGTTTGCGGCTGCCGAATTCAGGCTGACATTTCGCGACCTCGACGGCGGCTCGGGATTGATCTTCAGCATCGCCGCGCGCGACAGGCTGCTTCATTTCGGCGCCGGCCGATGCTCCTGGTATCCGCAGAACAATGCGACGGCTTCGACGCTGGCGTCGGACAAGTTCTTTGCCAGCAGGATTCTGCGAGACGCCGGAGTGCCCGCGCTCGGCGGCGAGTATTTCTTCCTGCACGACCGCCACCGCGCTCATCGCCCGGCCGGCCATGAACGCAGCGACGCGATTGCCTGCTTCAAGGCATTGGGTGGGTCGGTCTTCGTCAAGCCGCTCACAGGGGCGCGCGGCGATTTCGCGCAGGCGATTCATAGCGAAGCGGCGCTCGTTCGCTATCTCGATGAGGTGATGAAATACTATGACGCCGTTCTGATCCAGCCGATCGTCGATGGCACCGAGTATCGCGTTTTCCTGCTCGACGATGACGCGCTCTACTGCGCGCGAAAACGCCCGCCGTTGATCTCGGGCGACGGCGTGCGCACGTTCCGCGAACTGCTGACGGCCCACAATGACGCTTTGCGGGCCCGCGGCCTTTCGCCGGCTTCGCTGGCCGATCACGACCCGTCACTCGACACCGTTCCGGCAAATGGCGAACGGCGCGAGATGCCCGGGCGGATGAATCTCAGTGCTGGCGGCACGATGGTGCTGGCGGATGCACCGTCCGAGGGGGCCATCGTGCTGGCGCGGCAGGCCGCGCGCGCGATCGGACTTCGCGTAGCGGCCATCGACATGTTCGTAGATATCGGTGGCCAACCGGATTCCATGCAAGTCATCGAGGTCAACTCCAACCCGGCCATCCGGCTGCTGGAGGATTCCAACCGCGGCGACCTAATCCTGAAGATCTGGCATCACACCTTCTCGACGATGGGATTGCTCTAGTGTTCGACCTGCCGAAATATGGCGACGGCGTCTGCCTCGCGCGCATGGCCGAGCTGTTGGACATGCTGGCCGTCGATCGCGCCCGGCTGCGGCGCATCTCGGTGGTGGTGACCGGCTCTAATGGCAAAGGCAGCACGGCGGCGATGTGCGCTCGAATCGGCCGCGCTTACGGTTTGCGCACGGGTCTCTTCACTTCCCCGCATCTGTTTCGTTTCAACGAACGGATACAGGTCGACAACGTCGAAATCGACGACGACGCGCTCGCCCTTCTGAAGCGTAAGGTAGCGGCGGTGGTCGCCGACGTCTCGAGCCGTCGCGGTGAACAATTCGGCGCTTTCGAAGCGCTGTTCGCGCTCGCCTGCTTGCACTTCCAGAAGAGCGAATGCGATTTCGCAGTGTTCGAAGCCGGCATCGGCGGACGCTACGATCCAGTCCGCCTGATCGGCGCGCGCGAGACCTGCGTCACGTCGGTCGATTTCGAGCACGTCGATCTGCTCGGCAACTCGCTTGAACTGATCGCTTCCGACAAAAGCGACGCTTGCGCCGCCGGCGGCACGATCGTGTACGGCGAAAACTGTCGCGACCTGCGGCGACATATCGTCGAGTATAATCGCTGGCGCGGCTGCACCCCACTGTTCGTCCGTGACGAGATCAGTGTCGACAACGAGGCCCAATCCGCGTCAGGGCAGCATTTCGATTTCCAGTTCGGCTATCATGATTTTCGCCGCATCGAAGTGAGCCTGCCCGGTACGTTTCAGTTCAACAACGCCGCCATCGCAACGACGCTGTTCCTGCTCTGGCTGCAACGCGAGCATCCGCGCAAGGCTCCCGATCGCATCGAAGCAGCAATACGCGCCGGCCTGCGCAACGTACGCTGGCCCGGCCGCCTGGAGGTCATCCAGCAAGACCCGCTCACGGTGATCGATGTCGGCCATACGCCGGACGGCATCCGGCAATCGCTCGCGAGCCTCACGGCTATTCATGGCCGCGACGATTGG
The DNA here is from genome assembly GCF_018398875.1 of Bradyrhizobium sp. sGM-13. Taxonomy (GTDB): domain Bacteria; phylum Pseudomonadota; class Alphaproteobacteria; order Rhizobiales; family Xanthobacteraceae; genus Bradyrhizobium. Next base: position 146,147 of record NZ_JAGWDK010000012.1, read on the forward strand.
ATTCTCGTCACTGGCGCCTCGCACGACAAGAAGGCCGACGAGATCGTCGACGCGCTGACGCCATCGTTCGATACGATCATCTGCACGGCGGCGCACCACAAGGGCGCGGACCCGCAAACCATCGCCGCCGCCGCGCGACTTGGCAATTCCAACGCAACCCTTCATGTCGCGGCGACAATCGCGGATGCCGTGAGGCTCTCGCAGGAGATGGCTCTGGAACAAAAGCGCAGAGTGTATGTGGCGGGCGGATTATTCCTGGCGGTCGAATACGCAACCGTCGCAAAGGGCGGCCGCGCGGAGGATTTGGAGTTTTTCTGAACGTAGCGCACAATCCGTGCAGTCGAACGGCTTTTCCGCGGCCAAGGGCACCGGAAACGCCAGAATGCGACACCGAGGGGAGAGAACACCATGAGCGACACCGTCAATCGTCAGATCCTGCTGGTCGAAAAGCCCACCGGCAAGCTCGGGCAAGAGCATTTCAAGATGGTCCAGGGCACGGTGCCCGAACCGAAGGATGGCGAGGTGCTGGTGCGGACGCGCTATATTTCGCTGGATGCCGCCAACCGCGCGTGGATGCACGGTGCCACCTATCGCGCGGCCGTCGAAGCCAACACGGTGATGGCTGGTGGTAGCATCGCGGAGGTTGTCGCCTCGAAGGCTTTAAGCCTCGCGCCGGGCGATATCGTGTTCGGCGACACCGGCTGGCAGGATTATGCCGCCGTACCGGCAAAGCATCTGAACAAGATGCCGAAGATGGAGCCGATGACGCATCTGCTCAGCGTCTACGGCATCGCCGGCCTAACCGCCTATTTTGGTCTCCTGCATGTCGGCAAGCCGAAGCAAGGCGAGACCGTCGTCGTGTCGGCTGCCGCCGGCTCCGTCGGATCGATCGTCGGGCAAATCGCCAAGATCAAGGGCTGCAACGTCATCGGCATTGCCGGCGGCAAGGACAAGTGCCAGTGGCTCACGTCCGAACTCGGCTTTGACGCCGCCGTCAATTACAAGGACGGCGCCACCTTCAAGGCGTTGCGATCGGCAGCGCCGAAGGGCATCGACGTCTATTTCGACAATGTCGGCGGCGAGATTCTCGAAGCCTGCCTTTCGCTGATGAACAACCGCGGCCGCATCGCCTGCTGCGGCGCGATTTCGCAATATGACGGCGTACCGTCGGCCCACGGTCCGCGCGGCGTCCCCGGCCTGATTGTGGTGAAGCGCCTCGTCATGCAAGGCTTCATCGTGATGGACTTTATGGACCAGAGCGCCGCGGCGCTGGCCGATCTGCAGTCCTGGGTCGCTTCCGGCAAATTGAAGGTGCAGGAGGACGTGATCGACGGAATCGAGAACACGCCGAAAGCGCTGATCGGCCTGCTTGCCGGCGAGAACCGCGGCAAGAGGATGGTGAAGGTGTAACCCGAGCAGAGCGGCACTCTGCGACGGCGAATTTCCGGTAGGGCGGCGGCGGGGGGTCTGGCTAATGGCTGAAATTCGCTTCGATGACGGCGCCAGCTATGAGCGCATGATGGGCGTCTGGAGCCGACTCGCCGGCGAGATCTTTGTCGATTGGCTGGCCCCGCCGATGGGCGTGCGATGGATCGACGTCGGCTGCGGCAACGGTGCCTTCACCGACATCCTGGTCGAGCGATGCGCCCCAGTGGACGTTCAGGGTATTGATCCGTCCGAAGGGCAACTTGCATTTGCACGCAGCAGACTTGCGGCGCGCCTGGCGAAGTTTCGCCAAGGCGACGCCATGGCGCTTCCCTTTCCCGCTGACAGCTTCGATGCCGCCGTCATGGCGTTGGTCCTGGTATTCGTTCCCGATCCAGCCAAAGGCGTCGAGGAAATGGTTCGAGTGGTCAGCCCGGGCGGCACAGTCGCGGCCTACATGTGGGACATGTTGGGTGGCGGATTTCCCCTGGATCCGGTCCACGTCGAGATGCGTGCGATGGGTCTTGCGCCTCCACGCCCGTCGCGGATGGACGCATCCACAATGCCAGCGCTGCAGGACTTGTGGACAGGTGCCGGTCTCGAGGCCGTGGAGACGCGGGAGATCTCGGTACAGCGGACTTTTGCGCATTTCGACGAATTCTGGAAAATTAACCTGGAAGCCCCTTCGATCGCCCCCATCATTGCCACGATGGAATCTGCAGACGCAGAAGCACTCAAGAGGCGGGGGCGCACTCGCCTCCATGAGGATGCGGGGGGACGCATCATTTGTGACGCGCGCGCGCATGCGATAAAGGGACGCCGGCCGAAGTAAGTCACTGCGAGCTAACAGCTCGTCCCCATCCAATGCGAGACCCTCCGACATTGGTTGTGAACGGACTGCGCACATGGCAGCGCACGACAATCCTAGATAGTCCCGGCTCAAGGCCGGGACGAGGAAATCGAAATCTCGCACCTAATGCCCCGCACCCGGCGCCACTTGCGACGCCGCCTGCGCACCCGCTCTCTTCGCCTTCCGCTCCTTCAGCCAGTTCTCGAACCGCTGGATCACGACGAAGAACGTCGGCACGAACAGCACGGCCAGGCACGTTGACGCCAGCATGCCCGAGAACACGGTAATGCCGATCGACTTCCGCGCATTTGCGCCGGCGCCGGTGGCGAGCACCAAGGGCACGACGCCGAGGATGAAGGCGAACGACGTCATCAGAATCGGGCGGAAGCGGGCCCGCGCCGCCTCGATCGCGGATTCCAACAGCGGTTTGCGGTTGCGCACGTGGAGCTCGAGCGCCACCTCGACGATCAGGATGGCGTTCTTGGCCGACAGCGCGATCAACAGGATAATGCCGATCTGGGTGTAGAGGTTGTTCTCGATCCTCAGCCCGCTCAGCACCAGCATCGGCCCGAGCAGTGACAGCGGCACCGCAAGAATGACCGAGATCGGCGCATACCAGCTCTCATATTGTCCGGCCAGTACGAGATACACCAGCAGCAGGGCCAGACCAAACGCCCAGTAGATCTGGCCGCCGACGACCTTCTCCTGGTACGACATCGCCGTCCACTCGAAACCGGTGCCCGGCGGCAGCGTCTTGGCGGCGATCTCTTCCATCAGATTCATCGATTGGCCGGAGCTGTAACCCGTGGCCGGCAGGCCGATGATGGTTGCTGACGGATAGAGATTATACAGGCTGATCAGCGACGGTCCGACCGCCGGCGTGATCTTCGCGACCGCGCCGAGCGGGATCATGTCGCCCTGGCTGTTGCGCACCGTCAGCCTTTCGATGTCGCGCGGGGTCAGGCGGAATTGCGCATCTCCCTGCGCATAGACCTGGAAGGTACGGCCGAACTTGTTGAACTGGTTGACGTAGCTCGACCCCATGTAGGATGACAATGTCGAGAAGATCTGGTCGGTCGTCACATGCATGGTCTGGGCCTTGACCCTATCAACCTCGACATCGTACTGCGGCACCGTCGAGCGGAACGGCGAGCTGACCCGCTGCAGCGCGCTTTGCGATGCCGCATTGGAAACCATAGCGCCCGTGATTGCCTGCAGCTTGCTGAAGTCGGAATTGCCGTCGCGGAGCTGCACCTGCATCGCAAATCCGGCGGCATTGCCGATGCCCTGGATCGGCGGCGGCGGGACCACCAGGATCTGCGCCTCCTCGATCACAGACAGTTTTTCGTTCAGGCCGACGAACAGCGACCGCAGATCCTCGCCTTCGCCGCGCGCACTCCATTCCTTGAGGATCAGATAGGCCACGCCCGCATTGGCGAGGCTGGAAGAATTGTCGAGCGCGGAAATGCCCGCGATCGTGATCACCTGATCGACGCCCGCGGTTTTACTGGTGATGTCGCTGACGCGGGTGAGCACGCGCTGAGTGCGGTCGAGCGCCGCGCCATCCGGCAATTGCACCGCCACCAGCAGATAGCCCTGGTCCTCGATCGGGATAAAGCCGGTCGGCACCCGCGACAGGCCGTAGCCGCCGATCGCGATCAGGATCAGCGCGCAGATGACGGATACATTGCTGTGCGCGACCAGACGGCCGATCACTCGGCCATACCAAGCCTCCAGACGGTTATAGACCGCGTTGAACCCCCGGTAAAAGAAGTTGCGCTGTTCCGGCGGCGCGGGCCGGCGCAGCCATAGGGCGCATTGCGTCGGCTTCAGCGTCGCCGCGTTGATGGCGCTGAGCAGCGCGGTCGCGGCAATGACCAGCGCGAATTGCGCGTACATCCGGCCCGTCAACCCCGGCAGGAATGCCGAGGGCAAAAACACCGAGATCAGCACCAGCGTAATGCCGATGATCGGCGCGAATAGCACATCCATCGCGCTGATCGCGGCGTCATGGCCGGACATCCCCTTCTCGATATTATGGGCTGCGCCCTCGACCACGATGATGGCGTCATCCACCACGATGCCGATCGCGAGCACGATCGCAAACAGCGTCGAGATGTTGACGGTGAAGCCGAGCGCGGCCATCGCCGCGAACGCGCCGATGATGGTCACCGGCACGGTCGTCGCCGGCACCAGCATCGCGCGCCAGTCCTGCAGGAAGATCAGGATCACGATGAGCACGAGCAAGCCGGCCTCAATGAGTGTCTTGTAGACCTCGTTGATCGATTCGGAGACGAATTTGGTGGTGTTGAACGGCGTGTCGTACTTGATGTCCTGTGGAAATCCCTTCGCCAACTCCGCCATTTTTCTCTGAACCGCCTGCTCGACTTCGAGCGCGTTGGCGCCCGGCGACTGGAACACGCCGATGCCGGTGGCCGGCTTGTTGTTGAGCGAGAACATCTGGCTGTAGGTCTGGGCGCCGAGTTCAACCCAGCCGACGTCGCGCACGCGCGTGATGTCGCCGCTACTGCCGGTCTTGACGATCACGTTTTCGAACTCAGTAGTGTCGTCGAGCCGGCCGCTGACGTTCAGCGTATATTGGAACGCCTGCCCTGCAGGCGCCGGCGGCGCCCCGACCTGGCCTGCTGTGACCTGCTGGCTCTGCTGCTGGATCGCCGAGATCACGTCCTGCGGCATCAGGTTGCGCGCCTGCAGCTTGTTCGGATCGAGCCAGACCCGCATCGAATACTGGCCGGCCCCGAACACAGTCACATTCCCAACGCCGGGCAGGCGCGACAGCTCGTCGCGAATGTTGATGGTGGCGTAGTTGCTCAGGAACAGGCTGTCATAGGTCGCTTTCGGCGATGTCAGCGTCACGAACAAGAGGATTGCCGTCGATCGCTTCTGGACGGTGACGCCCTGGTTCTGCACCGATTGCGGCAGTTGCGAGAGCGCGCTCGAGACCCGGTTCTGCACCAGCACCTGCGCGAAGTTGAGGTCGGTGCCGATCTTGAAGGTGACCGTCAACGAATAGGAGCCGTCGGCGCCGCTGTATGACTGCATGTAGAGCATGTCCTCGACGCCATTGACCTGCTGCTCGATCGGCAGCGCTACCGTGTCGATCACGGTTTTCGCGCTGGCGCCGGGGTAGCGGGTGGTGACCTGCACCGTGGGCGGCACGACATCGGGATATTGCGCAACCGCGAGCCGGAACAGGCTGACGCCGCCGATCAGGATCATCAGGATCGCGATGACGTTGGAAAGAACGGGCCGCTCGATGAAAAATTTTGAAATCATGGCCGGCTCCTACTTGGCCGACGCCGGCTGCGCTTCGACTATTTTCACTTGCGGATCGACCTTCTGGCCGGGTATCGCACGCAACAGCCCGGCGGTTATCACGCGGTCGTCGGCCTTGAGGCCTTCCTCGATGACGCGCAGCTCGCCTTCCAGCGGTCCGACACGCACCTTGCGCTGCTCGACGACATTTTCGCCGTTCACGACCAGCACGTAGCGTCCGGCCTGGTCGCTGCCGAGCGCGACGTCAGGCACGAGCAGCGCGTTCTGCACCTGGTCCAAAGGCACGCGAATTCGGACGAAGAATCCCGGCAGCAGCGCGCGATCCGCATTGGGCAGCACGCCGCGCACGGCAAGCGTGCCGGTCGACTGGTTCAGCGTCGTGGCGGCATAGTCGAGGTTGCCCTTGTGCGGAAAGCCGGTCTCGGTCTGCAATCCGATCTCGATCGGCACATGCCTGAGATCGTCGGGCGTCATGCCGCGCCGGCGCGCTTCCTCGCGGATCCGCAGCACGTCCTGTTCGTTGACGCTGAAATTCACATAGATCGGGTCGAGCGCCACGATGCTGGCGAGTTGCGTCGGCGATGATGCGCCGACCAGTTCGCCGACGGAGACGAGATGCGCGCTGACGACGCCGTCGAACGGCGCTACCACGTTGGTGTAACCATAATTGACCGCTGCGATCTTGGTATTGACCTGGGCCTGCAGCAGGCTCGCCTGCGCGTTGTCGCGGGCCGCGGTGGAATTATCGAGCGTGGCCTGGGAAACGGCCTGCCGCTGCACCAACTCCTGCTGGCGCTTGAAATCCGCCTCGGTCTGGCGCACCGATGCCTGTGCGCCGGATTCCGCGGCCTGCGCCTGTTCGAGCTTCAGCTTGTAGGTGTCCGGCTCGATGGTGAACAGGGATGTGCCTTCTTTGACGTAGGCGCCGTCCGTGTAGTTGATCGATTGCAGAAAACCCTGCACGCGCGCGACCAGATCGACATTCTTAATCGCCGCCGTATTGCCGGTCGCTTCGAGATAGCGCGTGAAAGGCCGCTGCACCGGTAGCGCAACCTCAACCTTCGGTGGCGGTGGCGGCACAAAAGTATTTTGTTCGCAGGCACTTAACATAGCCATCGCTGCAAGCGCGAAAGCTGCACGGCAGGCGGCGGCACCTCTTTGCGCGGCGGTGCGGTGTGATCTCAAACGTGCAGGCGAACGCGAAGCCTTCATTTTGGTGCCTCAATCGGTCTTGTTCCGGAAAAGGCTTATTCGGAAATCGGCTTTCCGCCATCCCATGAAAATAGCAACAATCCGCTTGCGGCGAAACCGGAAAGCGAAAATGATGCGTCCCGAATTTTTTTCAGCAAACGCATTCAAGACTTCACTTCGGTTGAAGCGGCGGCTTCCGGCGACGACAAAGGATTTATTCAAATGATCAACACATTGACGCGCGCAAGAAAGCTTGGGCCGCTGCTGGCGACCGCAATAGCCGCAACTGCAGCACCCGCCCTTGCGCAAGCGCCGAGCCAGGCGCAACGTGACGCGATCAAATCCCAGTGCCGCTCCGATTACATCGCGCATTGCTCCAGCGTGCCGCCAGGTGGCGAGGCCGCGCTTCAATGCCTGCAGAAGAATATGTCGAGCCTCTCATCGGGCTGCCAGGGCGCGGTGCGCGCGGTGGAAGCACCGGCAGCCGCGCCTGCCAAGCCGGCGGAGACGGCTAAGCCCGCCGAACCCGCCAAGCCGGCCGAGACAGCAGCACCGAAATCCGCAGCGCCTGCTGCCGCAACCGCGGCGCCGGCCAAGTCCGCTGAGCCAAAGGCCGCCGCCACCCCTGCTGCCGGGCAACCGTCCAGCGCCCAGATTTCCGCGATCCGTAGCGCATGCCGCTCCGACTATCCGAAGGTCTGTGCGGGCGTGCCGACCGGCGGCGCGCCGGCACTGCAATGCCTGGAAAAGAACAAGGCCAAGCTTTCAGCCGGCTGCGAGAAAGCCGTGTCCGCCGCGAGCAGCGGTGGCGCGGCACCTGCGGCGGCGGCTGCTCCGGCCGCGGCAGGAGCCGCGGCTACTGCTGCGCCGGCGGCAGCGCCAACCGCGATCGTGCTGCGTCCGATGCGGCCCCGCGAAGAACTGTTCGTGCTGCGATCGGCCTGCGGCGCCGACGTGCGCACGATTTGCGGCGGCGTGCCTGCTGGTGGCGGCCGGATCGTGCAGTGTCTTGCAACCAATGCCGCCCAGCTTTCGCCGGCCTGCAAGGAAGTGCTGTCGCAATTCGCGGCGCGCTAAATCCCGCAGCCTGCGGCGATCTTTCGTTGCAGCCGAGTCTATCGCGTCTTCGGCGGAAAGCCGGTTTCAAATCTGAAATGCCTGATGGCGCGAGAGGTACCGGTTCGTGCGCTAGCGTTAAGGTAGACGCTGCAACCTAATCCTGATGCCATTAGGACCGGCCGCAGAACGGTTCCCGGCGATATTTTCCTCTAGCGCAAATATCCAGCACGGATTAGTCTCCATCCAATTAGTAAGTATACTGTCGATTGGGAGGAAGACGTGCGTATCGCCGTCATCGGCGGAGGCCCCGGCGGCCTCTACTTCGCCTATCTCTGGAAGCGCCGTCATCCGGACGCGCAGATCGACCTGTTCGAACAGAACCCCGAAGGCGCGACCTGGGGGTTTGGCGTGGTGTTCTCCGAGCAGGCGCTGGAATTTTTGCGCGCCGATGACCCCGAGACGGTCGACGCCATCACACCACGGATGGAGAGCTGGAAGAACATCACGCTCAATTTGCGTGGTGAGAGCGTCGAGATCGACGGCGTCGGCTTCTCGTCGATCGGCCGGCTCGAACTGCTCACCATCCTGCAGCAGCGCGTGCGCGGGGCAGGCGTGACCGCGCGGTACGACACCACGATCCAGTCGATCGGCGAACTCGGCGGATACGACCTGATCGTCGCCGCCGACGGACTGAACTCGCTGGTGCGCCGCGGGTTTGAGAAGGAATTCGGCGCCTCGGTTTCGCATTCGACCAACAAATTCGCCTGGTACGGCACCAGCAAACGCTTTGCCACGCTGTCGCAGACGTTCGTGAAGACCAATCTGGGCTTCTTCAACGCGCATCACTATCGCTATTCGCCCGCCATGAGCACGTTCCTGGTCGAATGCGATGCGGCGACCTGGCAGGCCTATGGCTTCGAGCACATGACGATCGAACAGTCGCAGGCGATCTGCGAAGAGATTTTTGCGGAGACCCTCGACGGTCACTCTCTGGTGTCGAACAAATCGGTGTGGCGCAATTTTCCCTGGATCTGGAACGAGAATTGGTCGCACCGCAACATGGTGCTGATCGGAGACGCCTTGCACACCGCGCATTTCTCGATCGGCTCAGGCACGCGGCTCGCCATCGAAGACGCGATCGCGCTAACCAAGGCGCTGGAGGCGGAAAGCGATATTCCCGCAGGCCTCGCCCGCTACCAGGCCGAGCGCAAGCCGATCGTGCAGAAGCTGGTGACGGCGGCGCGCACCAGTGCCGACTGGTATGAAGATTTCCCCGAACACATGAAGCTCGACCTGATGGATTTTGCCTACAGCTATATCACCCGCTCCGGGCGGATCGCCGACGCGCGGCTGCGCGCGATGTCGCCGGAATTCATGAGGCGTTACGAGGCGGCGAAGAAAATCGGGAGCCAGGCATGACATCAGAAATTTCCGATTTGGTGCCCCGCGACAATCCGGGCGCGCGCGAGATCGGCTTTGCGATCCCGGAACGCTATAACGCGAGCCGCATCCTGTTCGATAATCTCGCGGCCGGTCGCGGCGGCCGGCTGGCGCTGACCGGCCCCGGCGGCACGCGCACCTATGCGGAGCTCTGCGCCGAGGCCGCCCAATGGGGCCACGGCCTTCAATCGCTGGGCTTGAAGCGTGGCGACCGCATCCTGATGTTCCTCGACGACACGCCGGCCTATCCGGCGGCATTTTTCGGCGCGGTGCACTCCGGCTTCGTGCCGCTGTTGATCAACACGCTGACGCCGCCGGAGCTCCTGCAGTTCTATCTCTCGGACGCCGGCGCAACGGTAGCGGTCACCGAGGCCGAGTTTACGTCGCGGTTCAACGCGGAGGCCTGCAGGGATGCGCCGCTGCAAACCCTTGTTGTAGTCAATGGCGTAGCGGGCGAGCACGCCGTGCCGAACACGGTCGACGCGGCGAAGTGGCTGCAAGGCTTCGCCACCGATCTTCCGGAAGCCGACACCCACCGCGACGAGATGGCGTTCTGGATGTATTCGTCGGGCTCGACCGGCCGCCCCAAGGGCATCGTGCATCTGCAGCACGACATGGCCTATAGCGAGCAGGCGTTCGCCCGCAGCGTGCTCAAGCTCGGGCCGGACGACATCTGCTTCTCGGTGCCGAAAATTTTCTTCGCCTACGGTTTCGGCAACGCCATCACCTTCCCGTTCTCGGTCGGTGCGGCGACGCTGCTGCTGCCGGGACAACCGAAGCCAGCAGCGATCTTCGCGGCGATCGAAAAATACCGGCCTACCGTGTTCTACGGATTGCCGACGCTCTACACCTCGCTGACCAAGGCCGAGGGTGCAGCGGCGATCGATTTCTCGTCGCTGCGAATGGCGCTGTCGGCGGCCGAAGTCTTGTCGGCGGAAGTGTTCAACGGCTGGAAAAAGCTGACGGAGCTCGAGATCATCGAAGGGCTCGGCTCGACGGAAGTCCTGCACATCTATCTCTCCAACCTCCCCGAGAAGAAAAAACTCGGCGCCGCGGGCCTGCGCGTGCCCGGCTATGAAATCCTGCTCAGGGACAAGGACGGCCGCGAAGTCGCCGACAACGAGGAGGGAATCTTGTGGGTACGCGGCGATTCCAACACGCCGCTGTACTGGAACCGGCCGGACAAGTCCGCCGAGACCATTCGCGAGGAGGGGTGGATCTACACCGGTGATCGCTTCGTGCGTGATGCCGACGGCTTCCATTTCTTCCGCGGCCGCGCCGACGACCTGGTCAAGATTTCAGGCCAGTGGGTCTATCCGCTGGAGGTCGAGCTCTGTCTTGCCGAGCATCCCGACATCAGGGAATGCGCGGTGTTTGCGGCCGAACTGCCGGACCGCCGGATGACCCTGAAAGCGGTGGTGGTGATGAACAAGGGCGAGTTCGATGCGACGAACGCCACCAAGACATTGCAGGATTACGTCAAGGCAAAGCTGCTGCCTTACAAATATCCGCGCGAGATCACCTTCATCGAGGAACTGCCGAAGACCGGCACTGGCAAGATCGACCGCCAGGCGTTGATGAAGATGTAGCCGGCTGCAAACTCACTGTCGTCCCTGCGAACCTCCGCAAACTCGACGTCGTCCCTGCGAACGCAGGGACCCATAACCACTGATATCAGTTGTGGCCTTAGGCTGCAGCCACAGCCCGCCTAACACAAATATTTGTGGTTCTGGGTCCCGGCTCCTGATGCGCAATTGCGCATAAGGGCTGGGACGACGGCGGTGTTCTTGGCGCTAACCTCCCGCCCCCAACGCCCCTCACCCCGCCTTCCCCAAATGCTCCAGCGCATCTTCCGCGCGCAGCGGCACGCGCGAGGCTTCATTGTTGAGATCGACCAGTTGCGTCAAGAGCGCCAGCAGGGTCTTGCGGTCGGCTGGCTTCAGCGGCTGCAGCATCCTGACCTGGGCGCGTTCGACCGACGGCATGATGTCGCGCAGCACGGTGGCGCCCGATTTCGAGAGATAGAGCAGCTTGACGCGCTTGTCCTCGCGCGAGGGCTTGCGCTCGATCAGCGCCTTGCTCTCCAGCCGCTCGATGACGTTGCCGAGGGTCGAGCGGTCGAACGCGATCACCGCCGAAAGGCGGGTGGCATCGATGCCCGGATGGGTGTGGATCGCAACCAGCGCCGCATATTGCACCGGCGTCAGGTCGAACGCGCTGCATTCCTCGACGAAGATAGATACCGCGATCTGCTGCATCCGTCGGAACAGATAGCCGGGCGCGGTATAGACCGCGTCCATGGTGATGGGGGATGGCTTACTCGGCATCGGGCTGCCTGTCCGGTGCGGCATCAGTGAATGCCTTCATTTGATTTGCCGCGGCTTCCGCCTCGAGCAGGCGGGAAAAGCCTGATACGTCGACGCCGAAGCGCCGCGCATTGGCAAGCTGCGGCACCAGGCAGAGGTCTGCAACCGTCGGCGTGTCGCCGAAGCAGAACGGCCCGTTCTCGCCCTTGATCAGGGTCTCGCAGGCGGCAAGGCCTTCGCGGTTGGCCCAGGCCGCCCATTCCGTCACCTTCTCTTCCGGCAAGCCGAGCTGGCGCAGGCGGGCCAGCACCTTCAAGTTCTGCACCGGATGGATGTCGCAGGCGATCGCCAGCGCAAAGGCCCGCACCTTTGCGCGGCGCAGCGGGTCCCTTGGCAATAGCGGCGGGTTGGGGTGGGTCTCGTCCAGCCATTCGATGATGGCCAGCGACTGGGTCAGCACCGCGCCATCGTCGCCCTCCAGCGTCGGCACCAGCCCCTGCGGGTTGAGGGCGAGATAGCCCGGCGCAATCTGTTCGCCCTTGCGAAGGTGATGCGGCAGGTGCTCCGCCGTAAGCCCCTTGAGGTTGAGCGCGATCCTGACGCGGTATGCCGCGCTGCTGCGGAAATAGCCATGCAGCTTCATCGGAACCTCCTGATTCTTCCGGCCTGTTCGGGTTTACCACATTGACGCTACCGATATTGTAAGTACACTGTCAATCTACACGATAAAGAATGACGGGAGGCTTGCCATGGAAGCCGTGCAGAAGACGCCGGAACGCGAGGCGTTCTACAAGAAGATCGACGGCGACAATCTCTCCGCGCTGTGGAATGTGCTGGGCGACCTCGTCACGCCGGAGCCGCGCAGCGCCTGCCGGCCGCATCTCTGGAAATTCGATTCGATCCGCGACTACATGACCGAAGCAGGCCGACTGATCACCGCCAAGGAAGCCGAGCGGCGGGTTCTGGTGCTGGAGAATCCGGGCCTGCGCGGCCAGTCGAAGGTCACGACCTCGCTGTTTGCCGGCGTGCAGATGGTGGTCCCGGGCGATGTCGCGCCCGCTCATCGGCATAGCCAGTCGGCTTTGCGCTTCGTGCTCGAAGGCAAGGGCGCCCATACCACCGTCGACGGCGAGCGCACAGCGATGGCGCCCGGCGATTTCATCATCACGCCATCGATGACCTGGCACGATCATTCCAACGAGACCTCGGACCCGATGTTCTGGCTCGACGGTCTCGATATCCCGATGGTGCAATTCTTCGATGCTTCGTTTGCCGAAGGGTCAAATGAGGACCAGCAGAAGATCTCCAAACCCGCCGGCGACAGCTTTGCGCGCTACGGCCACAATTTGCTGCCGGTCGACGAGAAGCGAAAATCCAAGACCTCGCCGATCTTCAACTATCCCTACAGCTACACCCGCGAGGCGTTGGAGCGAGCCAAGGTACGCGACGAATGGGACGCCTGTCACGGGTTGAAACTGAAATTCTCCAATCCCGAGACAGGCGATTTCGCCATGCCGACCATCGGCACCTTCATTCAGTTATTGCCGAAGGGTTTCAAGACCGCGCGCTACCGCTCGACCGATGCCACCGTGTTCGCCGCGATCGAAGGCAAGGGCCGCACCCGGATCGGCGACCAGACGTTCGAATGGGGCGCGCGCGATTTGTTCGTGGTGCCGAGCTGGCACTGGGTCACGCATGAGGCGGACGTTGATTCGGTGCTGTTCAGTTTTTCGGATCGCCCGGTGCAGCAGAAGATCGACCTGTTTCGCGAAGACCGCGGCAATGCGTGAGGTTGTTGTCGTGAATGGTCTATCGTCGTCCCTGCGAACGCAGGGACCCATAGCCACCGGCCTTCGTTTTGCGGAAGGGCGTCGGCCACTTTGCCTTATCGACAAATCACGCGGTATGGGTCCCTGCGTTCGCAGGGACGACAGCTCTACCGCCAATGCAGCAACCTCATCTCCAGCACGTTGATCGCCTTGCCCACCGCAAGCCCGAACAGCGACAGGATCACGACGCCGGCGAGGAGCTGATCGGTCTGCATCAGATTGCCGGCCTGCAGCACGAAGGCGCCAATGCCGAACTGTGCGCCGATCATTTCCGCGCTCACTACCAAGAGCAGCGCCACCGACGCCGTAATGCGGAATCCCGCTAGGATCGAGGGCAGCGCGCCGGGCCAGATCACTCTGATGACGATGGCATGAAACGGCACGTTAAAACTCTGCGCCATTCGGATCAGGTTGCGCGGTACCGCGTCGACGCCGCTATAGACCGAAATCGCGGTGGAGAAGAACACCCCTAACGCAATGGTCGCGATCTTCGGCTCTTCACCGATCCCGAGCCAGAGGATCAGGAGCGGCAGCAGCGCGATCTTCGGAATCGGAAACAGCGCGGAGATGAAGGTGATGCCAACGCCGCGCGCCAGCGTCGAGAGGCCGATTGCAAAACCGACGATCACGCCGGCCACCGTGCCGATCAGCCAGCCTGAGCCAATGCGAACGACCGAAGCGGAAACGTGCTGCCAGAGTGCACCACTGACGGCGAGCTTGTAGATCGCGACTGCAATCGCTGATGGCGCCGGCAGGAACAGCGGATTGACCCAGCCGGCGCTGCCGGCGAGCTGCCAGAACGCGATCACCAGCGCCAGCGCGATCCACCCGGAAGCGCGGCCACCGCCCGGCATAAAGCCCGCGCCGCGGAAGGCGACCGGCCGCGGAACGCTCCCATCCTGCCGGGTATCCTGCGAGGGCGCGCGCTCAAGCATGCTGAACCTCGCGCTCGGCATCGATTGCCTCCTCGCGGATCAGCGACCACAACTGGTTCTGCAATGTCAACAACTTGCCGCGGGCATCAATGCCGCCGCGTTCGGCACGCGTCATCGGAATGCTCACGACCTCGCGCACGCGGCCGGGCCGGCGCGACAGCACCACTACGCGGTCGGCAAGTCGCACCGCCTCTTCCAGATTATGCGTAATATAGACCGCGCCCATCGTGCCGTCGGCCAGCAGGCGGACAAAGTCCTCCATCAGCAATTCTCGGGTCTGAGAATCCAACGCCGACAGTGGCTCGTCCATCAACAGGATCGCTGGCCGCACCGCAAGCGCCCGCGCGATGCCGACGCGCTGGCGCATACCGCCGGACAATTGCTTCGGGTAGGCGCCGCGAAAATCAGACAGGCCGGTGCGGCGCAGTGCATCATCGACGACGGCCTGGCGCGCGGCGGCATCGAGCGCGGTATGAACCAGCGGAAACTCGACATTTGCTTCCACCGTGCACCAAGGCAGCAGCGCAAAATCCTGGAACACGAAGGTCAGCGGATTGAGACTGTTGTCCGGTGGCGCTCCGCGCAGCTCTGCCCGCCCCTCGCTCGGCCGCAACAGGCCGCCCAGAATCGACAGCAACGTGCTCTTGCCGCAGCCGGACGGCCCGACGATCGCGACCACCTCGCCGGAGGCGACGGTGAAGGAGACGTCATCGAGCACGTCGAGGCCGCCGAAGCGGTGACTGATATGGTCGGCGATCAGGTCCATGTGGTTCCTGTATTCAACCTCTTGCTCCGCTGCGCACCCTCTCCCGCTTGCGGGGGAGGGCTGGGGTGGGGGTGTCGCCGCGAGTGACACTGGTCGTGTGGAGAAAGCCCCCACCCGCCGCGCTCTGACGAGCGCGTCGACCTCCCCCGCTAGCGGGAGAGGTAAGAACTCCCATCAATCCGCCTTCACATATTCTTTCGCGATGATCGCATCCGCCGCGAATCCCTTGTCGACAAAGCCCTGCTCCTGCAGCCACGCGATCTGATTATCGACGTTTTTGATGTCGAGCTTGCCGTCGGGATCGATATAGGCGCAATTGCCGACCACCTGCTCGACCGGCAGATTGCTGTACTTGGCGATGATCTCGAGTAGCGGTTTTGTCTTGTCGTTGATCGCGGCCTTGCCGTCCTTCACGGAGGCCAGGATCACGTCGTGATATTCGCGATCGGCGCGCACCAGCGCGCCCAGCAGCTTTGTCACCAGCGCCTTGTTGGCAAGCGTCTTCGGTGAAGCAAACACCGCGCCTAACTGCCACGGCGTCTCGTCGCCGACCCAGCCTAGAAACTTGGCGCCACCGGAATCCACCAGCGCCCGTGCGGTCGAGATCGGCAGCAAGGCCGCATCGACAGTTTCGCCCTTCAGCGCCGCGGCGGCATTGGATAGCGACTGCAGCGGCATCACCTTCACGTCCGCGAGCTTGAAGCCGTATTTGTCGGCGAGCAGCCCCAGCGAATAGTGAAAGCTGGAGCCGACTTGAGTGACCGCGATGCGCTTGCCGGCCAGATCCTTCGGCGTCTTCAGCCCCGCGGCATAGGCGTTATTGCCAGCGAAATAGCCGATCAGCGGATAGCCGGCCTTCTCGCGGCTCATGCCGCCGATCACCTTCAGCGTGCCCTTGCCGGCGAGATTATAGAGCCCGGCGGTAAATGCCGTAATGCCGAAGTCGACGTCGCCGGAGGTGGTCGCCACCGCGATCGGCTGCGCCGCATCAAAGAATTTCAGCTCGATGTCGAGCCCGGCCTCGCGGAAATAGCCCTTGTCCTGCGCGATGAACACCGGCGCCGAGGATGACAGCCGCAGCACGCCAATTTTTGCTTTCAGCGCATCATCGGCCCGTGCCACCCCGCCCGCCGCCATTACCAACAGGCCCGCCAGCGCGAGCCGCGCAAACTTCTTCATCCGGTTTCCTCCGCCTCTTATTTTTCGCACGCTATCCACTCGGGTCGTCCCTGCGAACGCAGGGACCCATACGCCGCGGCCTTACTTTGGGACAAGGGCAGACGGCTTTTGCTATTATCAAGTCCTGTGGTTATGGGTCCCTGCGTTCGCAGGGACGACGTAGCATATTTCGGAACTCACCGATCTATAACCCCTCGGGCACGCTCTGGTCCCGCCCGATGAACGCGCCCTGTTGTTTCAACGCTTGTTGCAACTTTTCAACGGCAATGTCGCGTGGAATTGTATTTCCGGACAGCGCCAATGCTGCGGCGAGACCGGCCGCCTCCCCCATCACAAAGCAGGCGCCGGAGACCCGCGCCGCAGATTGGCCCTCATGAGTCATCGAGGCGCAGCGCCCGGCCACCAGCAGATTGTCTATGCCCTCAGGCACCAGCATACGATATGGCAATTCGTTGAAGCCGCGCGATTCCGGGATCGGCGGAAACTTGAAGACGACGTCGCCGGCGACATGTTGCTCCATCGGCCAGCCGTTGACGCCGATGGAATCCTCGAACGAGGCGCAGCCGAGCACATCCTCGCCCGACAGCATATAGCCGCCGATCACGCGCCGCGTCTCGCGGATGCCGAGCTGCGGCGGCAGGTCGACGATGTAGGATTTTTCGAAACCGGGCACCGTGCGCAGGAATTCGAACGCCTGCACGGCCTGACGGCGGCCTTCGATCTCGCCGCGTGTCATCTGATCAGGATCGATGCCGCTGACTGCGCTGCCATCCTCGCGCGCAAGCTGGGTGAAATTGACCCGCCATTCGATCGCCGAACGCTGCGGCCGCACGATCGCGGACTTGCGCGGAAAACGATGCGTGCCCGCGGCTTCGGCCTTTTCCATCAGCGCCGGGATCGTCCGCCACGCCTCGCCCGCCCTTTCGGGATCGATGCCGTTGAGGCGCAGCATCATCGATGGGTAAAGCATGCTGCCGGCATTGTCGCCGACTTCAAAGGGTGCGCCCGCCCAGGCCGCGAGATCGCCGTCGCCTGAGCAATCGATGAATATGCCCGCGCACACCGCCTGACGCCCCGCCTTGGTTTCCACCATCAGCGCGTGGATGCGCCTCTCATCATCCATCACCACACCGGCGCCAAGGGCGTGAAAGAGGATATCGACCTTGTGCGCGGCCAATAGATCGTCGGCCGCGATTTTGTAGGCCGCGGTGTCATAGGCCTGCGCGAGAATCTTGCCGAGGATAAGATGCGGCGCATTGAGCCCATCGAGCCGGTCGATCCGCGCGAGCAGCTCGGACGCAATCCCCTGCACCACCCGGCGCATCTCGCCATGCACGTTGGCATGCAGTCCGCAAAAATTGGTCACGCCGGCGGCGGTGCCCATGCCCCCGAGAAAGCCGTAGCGCTCGATCAAAAGCGTGCGCCGGCCTGCGCGCGCGGCGGCGATGGCCGCGGCAATGCCGGCGGGCCCGCCACCGAGGACGGCAACTTCATATTCGCCATAGACTGGTACCCGGCGCGCGGGTTCTGTGATCGTTTCGGCCGACACTGGTCGCCTTCCGTCCCTGTTTCTTGTTGCCGGCACTATGAATTGATGCGTAACGGACTACAATCCGCCAAATAGCGCGATCAGCTTTCTCGAATCGTGAAAAGTGGATGGATACGCTCACTAATCTTCAGGCCTTTTTGGCCTCCGCGGAGGCCGGCGGCTTTTCGGCCGCCGCCCGCAAGCTCAACGTTTCGACCTCGGTCGTGTCGAAGCGAGTTACGCAGCTCGAGGACCAGATCGGCATCGCGCTGTTCCGCCGCTCGACCCGCCAGTTGCGATTGACGGAAGCGGGGCAGCGCTATCTGCATCGCGCGCGCGGCGTAGTGGCTGACGCCAGCGACCTTCTCGCGCGCATGGGCGAGAATGACCGCGACCTCGTCGATCACCTTCGCATCAAGGCCCCCACCTCGCTCACCATCGCCCGGCTTGCCGATGCATTCAGCGCCTTCCAGACGCAAAATCCGCGGCTGAAGCTTGAAATCGTGCTGATCGACCGGCCGGTCGATCCGGTGACGGAAGGATTTGATATCGCCATCGGCGCGTTCCCGCATTCATTCGGCGGCGTCATTGACGAGCCGCTCTGCTCGCTCCAGCGGCTGCTATGCGCCTCGCCCGCCTATCTCGCAGCCCATGGCGTGCCCCAGCACCCGCGCGAACTGGTCGATCATCATTGCTTGAGCTTTCTCCCCACCGGATCAGAATGGACGTTTGACGGGCCGCGTGGCCGAACCAGCATCCAGGTGCGCCCGCTGTTGAGCTCAAACGAAGGCCATGTGCTGGTGAAAAGCGCGATCGCCGGCAACGGCATTGCTTTGACCTCGCACTATCTCGTTGCCGACGCGCTGCGCAGCGGCACATTGCAGGCGGTGCTGCCGGATTTTGTGATTCCTGAACTGTGGGTCAAGGCAGCCATTCCCGAGCGGCGAGTGAATGCCGCAGCCGTGCAGGCGCTGCTGCAGCATTTGAGACGCGCGCTCTCGCCGGCGCTGTAAACGCGGAAGGCGCTTACGTTCCGACCTGTAGCGGCGAAGCCAGCTTGCGCAGCGCCGCGATTACCGAGAGCGCGGTGATGCGGCCGGTCTTCGGATTTTCCGAGGGGATGTTCTCGATCGACATCGTGAACGAGGCCGAGTCGGATTCGACCTTGATCTGATGGCAATTCCGCGTCACCGCCGGATCGGCCCAGATTTCGATCGTCGTGCGATCGGGCCCAATGCCGGCCAGCGACAAGGCCGCCACGACATTGACATTGGCGGGGAAGGCGGCAGCCGCATCGCGCGCCGAGCCCTTGAAAACACGCAGCGCGGATGTCAGGCCCTCCATGGAGATCCCGTTCTCGATGAGATAAGGCGCGCCAGCGAGACCTCGGGGCGGCTTGCGCGTAACCATCTGCACCGAATGGATGGTTCCTTCGGCGGCGGCCGAAACCGCATCAAATCCGATCAAGGCGCCGGTCGGCACGATGATCTGCCCGCCATGCACCCGGGCCAGATCGACGAGATCGGGTCGCGGCAACAGCGCGCTGGCGCTCAGCACCATCACCTGCTTGCCGGCGGTTAGCATCGGCCGGCAGATCTGGTCGAGCATTTCAGCCGGCGCGCATTCGACGACGAGGTCGGCATATTCGGGCGAGTCATCGAGCGCGATCAGCGGACAGGAGACGCCTTCACGATCGAGCCATGCTTGCGCCTTCGCCTGATCCCTCGTCGCGATCGCCGCGAGCGAAAGGCCCGGCAACCCGTCCGCCAGCTTGCGCGCGACGGTTCGGCCGATCTCGCCCAGTCCGGCAACGGCGATGCGTTTGGAAGACATTTACCCGGCCCCCCATCGCGCCGCCCGCTTCTCTGCAAACGACGCGAGCCCCTCCGACGCCTCTTTGGTCTGCCGCCGCGCCGAGTGCATTTTCACCAGCCGCGCATAGGCCTCGTCGTCGACGCCCATGCCGCCGAACGAGCTTTCCATTGCCAGCCGCTTGGTTTCGGCCAACGCTTCGGGGCCGTTGGCGAGCAGTTGCTCGACCATCTTGGCGCCTGCCATTTCCAGCTCCGCCAGCGGCACCACCTCATGCACCAGCCCGATGCGGCGGGCCTCTTCCGCGCCGAACCGTTCACCGGTCAGCGCATAGCGGCGCACCTGGCGGACGCCGATGGCGTCGCAGAGTTGCGGAATGATGATTGCGGCGGTGAGGCCCCAGCGCACTTCGGTGATCGAGAACAGCGCATTGTCAGCGGCGATCACGACGTCGCAGGCCGAGATCACGCCGGTGCCGCCGCCGAAACAGCCGCCCTGCACCAGCGCGACCGTCGGGATCGGCAGCGTATTCAACCGCTGCACGGCCTCGAACGTCGCGCGCGACACGGCCTCGTTCTCATCAGCCGATTTCGGCCGCACGCCGTTGATCCATTTCAGATCGGCGCCGGCCTGAAAATGCTTACCATTGCCCTTGAGCACGACGACGCGAAGATTTTGCTTCTTGCCGAGATCGTCCATCGCCGCGAGCACGCCGCCGATCAGTCCGCCGTCATACGCGTTGTTCACCTCGGGGCGATTGAGCGTGACGGTGGCGATACCGCGCGCGTCGAGATTCCACAAAACCGGATCGGCAGTCATTCGACGGTCCTCTCGTATTCGTTGTTGGCGGCACTATGCCGAGACAACGGAAGGTGATCCATCCCTTTTCGCCATAGCAGTGATGCAAACCGCGTCACCGGTTGCATACGGTAGCGTGCTTGTGGAAACTGAAGCTTCGGACGATCCCTTCAGCAGGATTTCCCATCCATGCGGATTTGCATTTTCGGTGCAGGCGCGGTCGGCAGCCATTTTGCGGTGCGGCTTGCACTGGCAGGACATGACGTTTCCTGCGTGATGCGCGGCGCGCATCTGGATGCCGTGAAAGCCAACGGGCTGACGCTGCGGGTTGGCGATGGCGAGTTCAAGGCGAAGGTCAGCGCATCCAGCGATCCCGCCGCGCTGGGCCGGCAGGACGTCGTGATTTGCACGTTGAAAGCGACAGGCCTCTCCAGCCTCGCCGCTGGGCTGCAGCCGCTGCTCGGCAGTGACACCGCCGTGGTGTTCGCGCAGAACGGCATTCCGTGGTGGTACGATATCGGGCTCTCGCCAAGCCATCCGCCGGTGCCGGATCTGGCCTTCCTCGATCCTGGCGGACGCCTGCGCGCGGCGATCCCGAGAGAGCGCATCGTCGGGGGCGTGGTGTTCTCATCGAATGAAGTCTTGGCGCCGGGCGTGGTCGCTAACCTCTCGCCCGAGCGCAACCGGCTCCTGATCGGCGAGTGCGACGACCGCGCCAGCGAGCGCGTCGCGAAGCTGCGCGCCGCGCTGAACAACGCTTCGATCGACTCGCCCGAGGTCACGGAGATCAGGGAGACGATCTGGTCAAAGCTCCTGACCAACATGTCGATGTCGGTGCTGTGTTTGCTGACCGGGCAGACTGCGCGCGCCGTACGCGACGATCCTGATCTCGCCGACATCGTGCCGCGCCTGCTCGACGAGGCCAACAGCGTGGCGCAAAGCTGCTTTCCGCAAGTCAAGCGCGTGACGCGCTCCGGCCCCGCGCCCGACCACAAGCCGTCGATCCTGCAGGATTACGAACTTGGCCGCGCCATGGAGATCGACGTTTTGGTGCGCGCGCCCGCCGCCTTCGCCCGCGCCGCCGGACTTTCGACACCGATGCTCGACATGATGGCCGCGCTGGCGATCCGACAGGCGCGCGACAAGGGGCTCTACAAGACCTAAGAACAAGCAAGGGGAAACCGCATCATGGACGTCAAAGACAAGGTCTGCGTCGTCACGGGAGCCGCGAGCGGCATCGGCGAGGCGGTGGCGCGCGCCTATGCGGAGGCCGGCGCGCGTGGCGTCGTCGTCGCCGACCTCAAAACCTCGCGCGAGAAGCTTGCCAAGGTCGCGGGCGACATCGACGGGCTGCCGATCACGGCCGACGTCGGGCTGGAGGAAGACATCAAGGCACTGATCGCGGCGGCCGAGGACAAGTATGGCCCGGTCGACGTGTTCTTCTCCAACGCCGGGCTCTCGCGCAAGGGCCAGGAGACCGCGTCTGACGCCGATTGGGAGGTGAGCTGGCGCGTCCATGTCATGAGCCATGTGTTCGCGGCCCGCGCGCTGGTGCCCGGCATGCTCGCACGCGGCTCCGGCTATCTCCTCAATACGGCGTCCGCCGCGGGCCTGCTGGCGTCGCTGAACTCGATGCCATACGGCGTCACCAAGAACGCCGCGGTGGCGCTCGCCGAGCATCTCGCCATTCAATATGGCGACCGCGGCATCCGCGTCTCCGTGCTGTGCCCGCAGTCAGTGCAAACCGGCATGACGACGCCCGGCCCGAGCGCGGCGCGGGTCGATGGCGTGTTGCAGCCGCCGGAGGTGGCGCGCATGGTGATCGAGGCGATGGAGGAAGAACGCTTCCTCATCCTGTCGCACCCGCAGGTCGCCGAATACGTCCAGCGCAAGGCCTCCAACCGCGACCGCTGGCTCGCCGGCATGCGCCGACTACGCGACAAGATCTACGGCGCGCCGCAACAATAGCGTTTTCGAGCGAAGTGGATGCCGGTTCGCGTAAAGAAAACGCATCAAATAAGAATCTAGGGCTTCTGTTCTGATTGGATCAGAACCGAAGCCCTAGCCTGAGGCTTTCGGCGCGAACGGCGCGAGTATCCCGGTGTAATTTTTAACGCCCGGCGACGCATAGGAACCGCGCCGCGAGGTCGTGAGCTTCAAACCCGCCAGCGCCTCGGCCTGCTTCACCGCGGCCGCCACACCGTCGACGACGGGGACGCCAAATTTCCGCGACAGTTTTTGCGCGAGATCGGCCATGCCCGCACAGCCGAGCACGATCGCCTCCGCGCCCTTCTCGAGCGCGCGGGCGATCTCGGCGTCAAGCTTCGCTTCCGCCCCGGAGCCCGGCTTTTCGAGATCAAGCACTGCGACGTCGCAAGCGGTGACCTGCACCCTCTCCGCAAAGCCATAGCGGCGCACCAGCTCTTCGAGCGGCACGATCGAGCGCGGCAGCGTGGTGACGATCGCGATGCGCTTTGCGATTTGACCAGCCGTTATCAGGGCGGCCTCGCAAATACCGACCACCGGAAAGGGCGCGGCGGTGCGGGCCGCATCGAGCCCGGTGTCGTCGAAGCAGGCGATGATGCCAGCGTCAGCATCCCGTGCATTCATCAGCGCCTGGATCAGGCCGGGCACGGCAAACGCCTCGTCGTAATAGCCTTCGATCGAGACCGGCCCCATCAAAGAGGTCACGGCGGATATTTCGGTGCCTGGTGCGGCAACAGCGCGCGCGGCGGCGCCGATCGTTTCCGTCATAGAGGCGGTGGTGTTGGGATTAACGATCAGGATTTTTGTCATGACGCATCGTAGTTCAGAAAGCGACGAGCGCAACCATATCCGTCGTCCCTGCGAACTTAGGGGACCCATACCGCGTGATCTATCGAGGAAGCGCGGTAGCAGACACCTTATCACACAACGAAAGCGGTGGTTATGGGCCCCTGCTTTCGCAGGGGCGACAAGTTGAGGGGCTCTCGCCTCTATTCCGTCGTCCCTGCGAACGCAGGGACCCATACGCCGTGGCCAGCAGAAGAGGCACGAGGGGAGTCGGCTTCTCTCAACTACGTGCTCCTGTGGTTATGGGTACCTGCGTTCGCAGGGACGACGTCGGAGAACTTAACTCACGACCGTCTGAACCCATTCGGAAAACGCATCCAGCGCCTCGTCCATCACCGCGCGATCATTCCGCCCCGAACTCTTCAGCACGTGAAAAGAATGATCGGCGCCATCAAGCAGATGCAGGGTCGCGCGCGATCCCAGGCCGTGCACGACTCGCTCGAGCAGACTCAGTTCCGCCAGTGCGTCGCGCGTGCCCTGCAAAAATAGCATCGGGATTGTGACGTCGGCGAGATGGCTGGCCCGCTCGCTGGACGGCTTGCCGGCCGGATGCAGCGGAAAGCCGAGAAACGCCAACCCGCGGACGCCCGGCAATGGTGAAAGGGACTGCGCTTGCGACGTCATCCGCCCGCCAAACGATCGGCCGCCCGCGATCAGTGGCAATGAGGGAAAGCGTCGCCCGGCTTCCGCCACGGCCGCTCGCACCGTTCCATGCGCAACCGCGGGCGGATCGGGCCGCCTACCGCCTTTTTCCATATAGAGAAACTGATAGCGCAGCGTCGCAATGCCGCGCTCGGTAAGGCCCGCGGCAACCGTCTCCATCGACTTGTGTGTCATGCCCGCGCCGGCCCCGTGCGCGAACACGTAACAGGCGCGGGACTGTGGCGACTCCACCACCAGGCCGGAAACCGCCTGGCCGGAGCCGATCTCTATTCGCAAGCGTTCTGCCGCTTCTGCCGTCATGTGATCTGTCCAACACTCTTCTGCATGATTGAGACTCTATACTGGAAAACGCCCGGCGAACGATGACCGGCGAGGATCGCAATCCCGCGGTCCTCAAGGATTTGGATTTATGGACAGACCTACGGCGCGACTATAAGATGGCATCATATCTAATCGCACGCCGAGGGTGATTCGCCTTGCGGCGTTTTTTGATAACAGACCGATATTGCGCGCCAACGGCGCGGCTTTAACGAGGGGCAGGCCATGCGGGGCAAAAGGATTGCAAAAATAGTGATCGCGCTGGCGGTCGTCGGCATCGGTTACGCCGCCGTCAAGGACGACGTCGCCAAGCTCTGGCAGGATCTTCACGTCAAGATCGTCGAACATCCGACACCGAAGAAAACCGTCTGGCTAGACCAGGGCGTTCCTAAGGAAAAGCTGAGCTGGTTCTATCACGCCGATCAGGGAACGCGGACCTTCGGCTTTCCCTACGAATGGTTCGTGGCGCTGGAGCAGCCGACGATTCCCTGGCTGTTGTTCACCTCCCCCGGCCTGTTCAGTGATTCCGCCTATCTCGATCGCTATGGCTTCA
This sequence comes from Bradyrhizobium sp. sGM-13, assembly GCF_018398875.1. GTDB lineage: Bacteria > Pseudomonadota > Alphaproteobacteria > Rhizobiales > Xanthobacteraceae > Bradyrhizobium. The sequence continues at coordinate 170,928 of NZ_JAGWDK010000012.1, forward strand.
TTGCCGATACCGTCATCCCCGGCAAGAAGGCACTCCCGATCGGCTTCGCGCAGGGCGGTCCAATGCTGGACCCGACCGGCGCGCCGTGGAAGAACCCGCGCAACAAGCAGAACATGACCGGCGTCGGCCTGACCTGTGCGGCCTGCCACACCGGCAGCTTCACCTACAAGGACACCGCCGTCGTCATCGACGGCGGACCGGCGCTCACCAACCTGTTCGCGATGAAGCAGGGCATGGGCATCTCGCTGTTGCTCACGCGCTACTGGCCTGGTCGGTTCGACCGTTTCGCCGAGCGCATCCTTGGTCCGGACTCCACCGTCGACGACCGCGCGACCCTGAAGTATCAGCTCGACCAGGTCCTCGCCCAATACAAGCAGGTCAAGAATCTCGAGGAGGCCGTCGCCGCGCAGAGCATCATCGAAGGATACGGACGGCTCGATGCGCTGAACCGGATCGGCAATCAGGTGTTTTCGATCGACCTGAAGAAGCCCGAAAACTACGCTGGCTCCTCAGCGCCAGTGCACTATCCCAGGATCTGGAACACGCCGTGGTTCGACTGGGTCCAGTATAACGGCTCAATCATGCAGCCCATGGTCCGCAATGCCGGCGAAGCGCTCGGCGTGTCGGCGGAGCTCAACCTGACCGATCCGGTAAAGGGCCTCTACAAGTCGAGTGTCGACGTGAAGTCGCTCGACAAAATGGAGCAGATGATCAAAGGCGACAAGCCGCCGAGCGCGAAGGACGGATTCTCAGGCCTCAAATCGCCGAAATGGCCGGGTGATATCCTACCGCCGATCGACCAGAAGCTGGCCGACAAGGGCGCCGAACTCTACAAGACCCATTGCCAGGAGTGTCACCGCCCGCCGGTGACAAGCGAGGCGTTCTACAATAACGAGAAGTGGTGGACGAAGAATCAGGCCGGCGAGGCGATCCTCAAGGTCGAAAACATACCGATCTCGCATATCGGGACCGATCCCGCGCAAGCGGAAGACATGGCCAGCCGAAAAGTTGCCCTGCCCTCGAATCTCGGAATCACGGACAACAGGTTCGGCTTCGCTCTCAAATATCTGGTCGAGAACACCGTCAATCTCATTTACAGCGAGCACAACCCGCCTTTGAGCGATGCCGACCGCAAGCGCATGGACGGCAATATGCCGAACGAAATCCAGGCCGAGTTAGCCTACAAGGTCCGTCCGCTGAACGGCGTGTGGGCGACGCCGCCCTATCTGCACAACGGCTCGGTGCCGACCATCGACGATCTGCTCGGCGACCCGGAAAAGCGGCCGACGAAATTCTATCTCGGCAGCCGCGAATACGACCCTGTGAAGCTCGGTTACAAGACCGACCCGATCGCCAATGGATTCGAATTCGATACATCCATTCGCGGCAACTCGAACAGGGGCCACGAATTCAGGAAGGACTACGACAAGAACAAGAAAATCAAGGGCGTCATCGGACCGGAGTTGTCCGCCGACGATCGAAAGGCGCTGATCGAGTACCTCAAGACGCTCTAAATTATTCGAGCTAAGTCATTCGCGCGACGTCGCGGCCGAGCTTCGCCCGGCCGTCGCCACCTGCGCGCCGGCCTCGCAGCGTCGGAAACGAACGGCAGGCCTTAACGGCTGGCCACCAGCCGCAAATGCGGCTTGATCGTTTCCTCAAGCTCGGCCTTGAGCTGGTGCACGCGCGGATCAGCCGAGCGCGCCGCGCACAGCGAATATTGGTTGACCGAGTACGCCAGTGCGCGCCGCTCGTCGGCGGTCCGCGTCACTTCCGGGCTGGACAGTTTCAGCACCATCCCGCCGAGTTGCACGAGCATTTCGTCGAGCGCCCGATCCATTCCGGCAATTTGATCCATCGCACCACTCCCTCTGGAAGGAGTAATGATCGGCGCCCCCGGCCGTTCCCCGCGCGCGCTCGGTTAGGGATAACCAGAAGTAAACGGACCGCGATTCTATCGACGCTGCCCGCATATCGTCTTGAAGCAATCATTATCAATTGAAGGATGCGGGCCCCGGTCTGCGCTGGGAAACGCCGCAATTGCGGCCGCCGCGCCCGTTACCTATGCTGCCGTCCTGTTCCGCAACGAGGCCCCGCATGATCCCGCCGCTCGATCCCGTCGTCGCCCAGATCATTCCGCTGCTGCCGCTGCGCGATCCTGCAACGATGACACCGCAGAGCGCGCGCGATGCGCTCCGCGCGTTGGCGGCCTCGCGCGCGGCAGTTCCGCCACCCCCGGTGATGAGCACGGAAGACATCAAGGTGAAAGGCGCGGCCGGATTCCTTGCGGCGCGGGTCTACCGGAACTCGAACGAAAAATCGCCGACGGCTGTGTTCTTTCACGGCGGCGGCTGGGTTGCAGGCGATCTCGAAACCCATGACCGGCAGGCGCGCTGGCTCGCGATCGAGACCGGCGCCGTCGTCGTTTCGGTCGATTACCGCCGGCCGCCCGAGGTGTGTTTTCCCGGCGCTTTCGAGGATGCCTTCACGGCCACGCAGGACGTCATCGCCCGCATCGCCGAGTTCGGCGGCGATGCCGCGCGCGTCGGCGTCGCCGGCGACAGCGCGGGCGGCAATCTTGCCGCCACCACCGCGATCGCCTGCCGCGATGCCGGCATCAGGCTATCAGCGCAGTTGCTGGTCTATCCCGTCACCGACGTTGCCGGAAGTTTCGCGGACGCGACGGAAAACGCCCGCTTCCCCTCGCGCAGCGAGAACGCAGAAGGCTATTTCCTCACCCGCGCCACCATGGAATGGTTTTGCGGCCATTACCTCGAAGACAAAACCCACGGCACCGACTGGCGCGTCTCGCCGCTCCGCGCCAAGAATCTTGCAGGCGTGGCGCCGGCGATCGTCTGCACCGCGTGGTTCGATCCGCTCCGCGACGAAGGCAAGGCCTACGCCGACGCGCTCAAGGCTGCCGGCGTGCCGACCAGCTACTATGACGGCCTCGGCCTGATCCACGGCTATTTCGGCCTCGGCGAAGCGTCGGATACCGCGAAGCGAGAAGCGCAGCGGGCGCGAGCGGAATTCAGGGCGCTGCTCGAAGCGTGATGGTGACAATGTCTGTCATGCGCCGGTTCGATCCGCGGATGGCTGCGTTGTGGCACTGGCGTGCTGGCGATCCCGGGAAGACTCGAACTTCCGACCTACGGTTTAGGAAACCGTCGCTCTATCCGGCTGAGCTACGGGACCGCGGACCCGCATGGCAAAGCAGGTGCTTGGGACGCTTCATAGCAAAGCAGGCGTGGCATCGCCAGCCCCTCCGGGCCACACTCTTTGGGCCCCGCAAAGGGATTTCCGCGTCGATCGAAAACCAAAAAGGAGCCGCCCGCCGACGGCTCCAGTTGCGGCTTTTCTGCCCCGTGTACCGCCATACCTCTTCAGCATGCGGCTGACTCGACGTCTCGCACGTGGCCGGGGAGTGACACAGTCGACGAAACCCGACGCCACGCCGCATCCTCAAGTCATGCCGAAACTTCCCCGAATGCCGTGGAACGTTCGCGCATGCGTTCTGTTCTAGGGAAACACGTCCATTTTCGAGGAGGACAAAATGCAGAAATTCCTAGCCGCGGCTCTTTTGAGCGCCGCCGTCTTCAGTGCTCCCGCCTATGCGCAGACCGCGCAAACGGCTCAGCCCGCCGCCCCCGCCGCGACGGCCGGCTCGCAGGAAAAGATGGAGCTCAAGGGGAACTGGCGCGCGTCCAAGCTCATGGGACTCGACGTCTATAATGATGCCAATGAAAAGCTCGGCGAGGTCAACGAGCTGATTCTCGACAAGCAGGGCAAGGTCAATGCCGTAGTCATCGGCGTCGGCGGCTTCCTGGGCATGGGCGAGCACGACATCGCCGTTTCCATGGACAAGCTCAAATTCGTCGAGGAGCCGGTCCGCACCAGCTCGACGGCGCCTGGAGCGACCACGCGCGACACTACAGGCACGCAGCGCGAGACCACGACGGGCGCAGCCACGGGCGCCACGACGACGACCGGACGCAGCGGCGATGCGAACGACTGGATGCCCGATCACGCGGTAATGAGCGGTACCAAGGAGCAGCTCAAGGCGATGCCGCAGTTCAAATATTCAGACTACAACTGAGGCGACCGCCTCTTGATGATGAAGGCCCCACCCTGGTGGGGCCTTCATCATGAGCGGAGACGGTGGCGGCACTTGCTGCTACGCCTTGATGTTGTTCTCGCGGACCACCTGTCCCCAGATGCTCACCTGCTTGGCGAAGAAGGTGCCGAACTCCTTGCCGTCGGCGAGCAGCAGCGACATGTTCTGGGTATCGCGCAACTGCGCCGCTACCGCCGGCTCGCTGAGAATCTCCTTCACCGATTTCGCCATGCCGGCGACGGCATCTTCCGGCGTTCCCTTCGGCGCGAAAACGCCCCACCAGGCCAGCGTCTCGAAATCGGGAAAGCCCGCTTCGATCGCAGTCTGCGTATCCTTCAGCACGGGCATCCGCGCGCGGCCCATCTGCAGTATCGGCCGCAGCCTGTTGGTGCCGAGTTGTGCCGTGATCAACGCCGCCGATCCCACGATGAGATCGACATGGCCGCCGAGCACGTCGTTCATCGCCGGACCGCCGCCGCGGTAGGGCACATGTGTGATCTCGACGCCGGCCTTCTTGCCCAGCACCGTCATCGCCAGATGGCCGAGCGTGCCGATGCCGACGGAGGCATATTTCACCGCGCCGGGCGTTGCCTTGCAGGCCGCGACCACGTCGGCAAAGGTCTTGTACGGCCGCTCGGCATTCGCGGCGATGACATAAGGCGCCGTGCCGACCAGGAACACCGGCACCAGATCCTTTTCGACATCCAGCCCCGGCTTTTCGAGGATCGATGGGATGACCGCGTGCGAATCGAACGTCACCAGGAACGTCGCGCCGTCAGGCGCGCTCTTGGCAACCTGCACGGCGCCGAGCGAGCCCGCCGCGCCGGACTTGTTCTCCACCAGCACGGTGCGGCCGAGCTTCGTCTGCAGATGAGACTGCAATAGCCGCGCCAGCGCGTCGGTCGATCCGCCCGGCGGGAACGGCACCACCAGCGTCATGTTCTTGGCCGGCTGCGCCAGCGCCGGCGTCACCGCGAACGCGGCTGTCGCCGCAAGCAAGTTGCGTCTTGTGATCTTCACAGAACTCTCCTCCCGTTGTCGCCCGCGATTTTTTTGTTTTTGTTCGCAGACTTGCTTTAGATCATGATGCGATTAGGCGGAATCGCATCACGATCTCCTCTCCTTGTTTGAGCATGATTTTTCGGAAAACCAGTTCCCACTTTTCCGGATCATGCTCTAGGTGCCGAAGCCGGACCCGGCCTTTTTGTATTCCGGGCGCGGCGGACTGAAGATGTCAAGCACACGCGCACCTTCCGGTCCAGCCCGCATGGTGTGCGGCACATTGCCGGGCGTCCGCCAGAAATCGCCCTTTTTGACCGGAATTTCCTCACCGCCCTGAACGCGGATCGCCGATCCCTCAAGCAGCACGCCCCATTGTTCTTCGGGGTGATGATGCAGCGTGCCTTGCGAATGCGGCGCCAGCGTCACCACCGACAGCATGGCGTGCTCGCCGGAAAAGATGCGTGTGGTGACGCCGGCAGCGAGTTCGCGAAGCAGGCCGTCGCTAGGGTTATCAAGATTGTGAAATTCGTCCTTCTGAGTCATCGATCCTCCTTGCGTGCTGTCGCGCCCCGTCAGGACTTTCCGTAGCTGCCCTGGTAGCGGCCTGCGCGGATCGCGGTGAGCGTATCTTCCTCGCGCGCGATCTGGGCGCGGACCGCCTCGAGCAATGTGGCGGCCACAGCAGCGGGGAACGATACCACGCCGTCCTCATCGCCCACCACGATGTCACCGGGAGAAATCACCGACCCGCCGACCGAAACCGGCACGTTGATCTCGCCGGGTCCGCTCTTGTACGGGCCGCGGTGGATCGCCGCGCGGGCAAAGCAGGGAAAGTCGGAGGCAGCGAAGGCTGCGACGTCGCGGATGGCGCCGTCGATCACATAGCCCGCGGCACCGCGGTATTCGGCGATGTTCTTCATGATCTCGCCGACCAGCGCCCGCGTCTCGTCACCGCCGCCATCAACCACGATGACGTCGCCCGGCCCGATCAGTTCCAGCGCCCGGTGGATCGCAAGATTGTCGCCGGGCCGCGTGCGCACCGTAAAAGCAGGTCCGACCAGCCGGCCGGCGCGATGAAACGGCCGCAGGCCCACGGCGCCCGGCAGCCGCGCAAGGTTGTCGCTGATGATCGAGGTCGGAGCGTTCCTGAACGCCTCGATCACCTCAGGCGCGGGCTTCGGCACGCTCGGTATGGCCGTGGTGATGGTCATAGAGACTGTTTCCTCTTGCTTCCTGTTGCAGCTCCGGCCCGCTCGGCGCGAGGGCTCCAGCCGCCACATGATGGCTTGGGTTGCTGCAAAACAATTAGCATTCCGCTTGAGCAGGTATAATGGATTTGGATGGGTCCGGCTCGCCCGGCGGCCTCGCAGGTCACGGCGGTGCTTTCGAAATCTTCGCCTCGGCCACACTTCTTAATGTTGCGTTAACCAGACCGGCCGACGCTGGCTGCGACGATTCGCGCCGCCCGGTTGTCTTACAATGCTGTTTAAGAATCTTGCCCCCTCGCCGGCCCTTTCGATCATCCGGTTTTCCGACATCGACGCCTTCCGGCCGGTCGAATTCGTCGCCGATGCGCGCAGCCTTCCGCTGAATCTTGCGAACTTCCATACCGCGCGCGCGGCGGTGCAGTTGCCCTGCTGCCGGGTCACGATGCTCCGCTCGTTTCCACGTATTGTCGATGTCAGCTACCGCGCCGCGCATGGCGTCGTCATCTTCCAGATCGAGGACGACTACGACGTAGCCGTCAACGGCATGTCCGTGAATCGTCCGGCTTTTGTCGGCATGCGCGGCAATGTGGATTTGCAGTTCGTTGAACCCCGTGGATCGCTGCACGCGATCATCACGCTTGGCGCCGGCCTGCGCGATCGGGAATGGTTCGATACGCCGGACCGGCTATGCCCATTCATGCCGGACCCCGACGCCCTCGCAACGGTCAGATCCGTCACGACAGATATTTTGCAGACGGCTTCCGCCAGGCCGGAACTGTTGCAGGAGCCGCGTTCGGCGTTGGCCCTCCAGGAGGGCCTGCTGCTCGCCATCGACGAGATGTTCCGCAGCGGCCGAACGCCGGAAGTGGCGAGCCGGCACGCAAGCAGAGGCTATTGCCGCCTCGTTCGCATGATCGACGAGTATGTCGCCTTTCATGCCGCCTCGGCGATCTACAGCGCCGACCTCGCCGAACAATGCGGCGTGTCGGTCAGGACGCTGGGCACAGCTGTGGCGAGCGTCCGCGGCATCAGCCTGCATCGCTATTTGCGCCTCAAGCAGCTTTGGTCGGCGCGCGCGCAGCTCGTGAAGGGATCCGACACCATCACCGTGACGTCCTGCGCCCGAGCCAATGGCTTCCGTCACATGGGCGAATTCGCAAGACTCTATCGCGCAGTGTTCCATGAAACGGCGTCGCGCACGCTGGCTCGCGCGAGAGGCGCTGACTGATTCTTGCCACAATGTGGCGTGCTCATTCGCTCGCCCTCAGATGGTGCACTTAGAATCGTTACAGCATCGTCTGCGCGAATTTGTCCTGCCGTTGAATTTCTTCAGGATTTTTAAAGACCTAACACCGTGTTCCACCGGTCACATCCCGAGGATAAGGTCACAACGCAAGCGGGAACACCGTGCAATTTCGGGGTGACAGCGCTGCCAAAATGATGACAATCGACTCAATCAAAGTTCCCTAGAGAATTCGAGTTGGAGCAGACCGTCCGTGATCGCCTCACGTGCATCTTCACTTGTTGTTGCCACGATCGGAGGGCTGTTCGTGCTCGCGCCGGTGGCTTCAGATGCGCAGTGGTGGCGTAGCGCACCGTTCGATTTCGAATCCTGCGCCGATGTGGCCGAGAAGGCGACGACCAAAGAAGAAAAGACGGCGAAACTCGCTGAATGCAACGCGAAATTCGCCGGCCGCCGCAAGCCCGGCGGCGGCTACACCTATTACGACTTCATGCAGGACCGGACGTTCGACATCGCGGGACCCAACCCGACGCCGGAAGAGCAGAAGAAGATCGACGAGCAATATACTGCCTATCTCGAGCGCGAGCGGCGCAACCACATCGCCGCAGCGGCGGCGGCCAAGCAGCAACAGCCGGAGCCGCCGCCAGCACAGGGAGTACAACAAGGTGTCCAACAGGTCTCGCTGCGCACGGAGCAGGTCCCTCCGCCGGTCGAAACCGAAAGAGTGCCGATACCGGTGGCGAGCCCGGTCAAGCAGGCCGCACGCATCAGGGCGGCCCAATGCGCCAAGAACCAATTCTCATGTGAATGGCCGCGGCTCTCGGAGAGCATCAACGAACTGAAGCGGCTGTTCAACCCACAGCAGCAGCCGCCGAGCAAACAGAAGAAGAGCTAGCCACTTCTGTCGTCCCTGCGAACGCAGGGACCCATACGCCGCGGCGGTTATTTTGACCCGCTGGGTAGATATCCTTTTCAGACAATAACGATTTGTGGTTATGGGTCCCTGCTTTCGCAGGGACGACGTGGCTGAGCGGTGCGCTCGCGGCGAATCAGCATCAGTGCGCACGCATCCGCTTGACGCGGCGCGACTTGATGACCGGCGCGACAACAGCACGTGACGCCGCCCGCTGCTCCTGCAGCCTCGCTTCATAACCCGGCGAGGGCGTCGCCGTCGGCGGCACGGCATAAGCGGGCAGCAATGACGCCCAGAAAATTAGGGCGGCAACCGCTACCAGCGCGAGGCGCGTTCGTTTCATGTCGCTTCTCCCATCGGCTTACCCGAACGAAACTCGCGCGGGACCGGCGCCGAGGCAAATCAATTTCGGGGGCGAATCTGCTCCGGCGTCAGGCCGGGCGAGCCCTGGCCACTGCTTTCAGCCTGCCGGATCAATTCCACAATCCGGCGCGAGAGCGGCGCCTCAAGTCCGCGGCGCTCGGCGATTTCGGTGATGACGCCCTGCAGATAATCGATTTCGGTGCGGCGGCCGCGCTGCAGATCTTCCCACATCGACGAGCGCGCCTCGGGATCGATCTTCATCGTCCGCCCCAGCAACGCTTCGAAGATCCGGTCCGGCAGCCGCAACAAAGCCGGCATCCAGGCGGGCGGAATCGGCGTCGGCGACACCGGCTTGATACCTTCGGCCTTGATCGCCGCGAGAGCTTCGGCGAGCTGATCGGCGAACAATTGCCGCCATGGTCGTTGTGCGAGCTGCCGGCGCAGCGGCAGATCGGCCAGCGCGTTGAGCGCGTTGTTGAGATTGAGCAGCAGCTTGCCCCATTGCACACCGTCAATGTTGCCGGTCGGCCGCATTGTCAGTCCCGGCACCGACAATTTCTCTGCTGTGCGCGCCTCGTCCTGCTCGATGACGATGTCACCCGAGGTGGCGCGATGAAACCGCCCTGCGCGAAGCGCGATCACGTTGAACGGCACCATGCCGCCGAGCACGCGCCGCCCCGGCAGGCGATTGCGCAGCACGGCGGCGTTGCCGACGCCGTTCTGCAGGCTAACGACGACGACATTGGACGGCGCATGGTGAGCGATGATTTCGGCCATCGCAGCGGTATCCGCGCTCTTGACCGTGACCAGCACCACGCCGGCGTCAGCAAAAATGGAAGGGTTTTCGGACAATACGAACCGATCGCGCGCGACGGTCTGGTCAAAACCTTCAAAACTGGTCGGCCGCAGGCCGCCTGCCTCGATCTCGGCGATCACGCGCGGACGCGCCAGCAGCGCCACGCGGCAGCCGCCGGCCGCCAGCATGCCGCCGACGAAGCAGCCGATGCTGCCGGCGCCTGCGATAACGATCGTTTGGCGCGAAACCATTTGTCACCTACCGCGTTGCAACCGGCTTCGAATAGCAGAGCGCGCGGACGGTGCCTATCGCAGGTGGCACCGCTCGCGCCTTGTAACCGTCATGTGCCACCGTTATGTTTCACGCGGGGCTACGCAGAGGAGACAACCATGGGTTTACTCGACGTACTCAACGGCATGATGAATGGGCCGCGCGGCCCGAGCCGCCCCAACTCACAATCCGAGAGCGGCGGAATGTCGCCCTTGACCATGGCGATCCTGGCGCTGCTGGCCTGGAAAGGCATCAAGCATTTCAGCGGCAACCAGACCGGCTCCGCACCACAACCGGCGCCCGTACCCGGCAATGTGAACGCCGGCATGCCCGGCGGCGGCATGGGCGGCGGGCTCAGCGACATGCTCAAGGGCGGCTTGGGCGGGCTGCTCGCGGGAGGCGCGGCCGGCACAATCCTGAGCGGCGGCCTCGGCGACCTCATGAAACAGTTGCAACAGAACGGCCTCGGCGATCAGGCCGACTCGTGGATCAGCAACGGCCCCAACAAGCAGGTCTCGCCCGGCGATCTCGGCAATGCGCTCGGCGCCGACGACATCGAGCAGCTATCGGCGCAAAGCGGATTGTCGCGCGACGATTTGCTGCAAGGCCTCAGCCAGTATCTGCCCGACGTCGTCAATCATCTGACACCGGACGGACGGCTGCCGAACGAGAACGAGATATCGGAACGGATCTGACGTCGCGAGACGCGCGGCGCCCGAGAGGTGCCGCGCCGCTTCACCATGGACGCATTGGAAAGGGGACGGAAATGGGCGGCATTATCTGGATCATCGTCGTCGGCTTCGTTGCCGGCATCATCGCGCGCATCCTTTCGCCGGGCCAGAACAACCCGACCGGCTTCATCCTGACTACGGTGCTCGGCATCGCCGGCGCGTTCCTGGCGACCTTCGTCGGCCAGGCGATCGGCCACTACAGCCCCGATCAGGGTGCTGGCTTCATCACCGCCACCATCGGCGCCCTAGTAGTGCTGTTCATCTGGAACAGACTGGTAGCGCGCGGCGTGATCTCGGATCCGGGGAATAGGTGACGGCGTAACCGTCATCCCGGGGCGATGCGAAGCATCGAACTATGGCGCGCACTTGCGCACCTGAGGATCTCGAGATTCCCCGGTGCGCAATTGCGCACCTGAGGTCTGGTGCTAGCGCACCATCCCGGAATGACGGCCCTCCAATCTTCACAACACCAGATGCATCCCCGCATCCATGCGCACGAACTCGCCGGTCATGTTGCTCGACGCCGGCGAAGCGAGGAAGCAGACGAGCTGCGCGATATCCTCGGCCGTGGAGGCGACCTTCAGCGGCACCTTCGCCACGACAGCATCGCGCACGGCTTTCGCGCCGGCTTCGCCGCGGCCCTTGGTGAACCATGGCGTATCGATATAGCCGGGACACACCGTGTTGACGCGGATCAGCGGTGCCAGCGCGCGCGCCAGCGATTGCGTCATGGTGTTGAGCGCGCCCTTGCTTGCGGCATAGGCGACGGACGAGCCGCCGCCGGAAATGCCGGCGACCGACGACACGTTGACCACGGCGGACGGCAGGTTGGAGGCTTTCGCGCCCGCTTCGAGCAGCGCGCGCGCCGCGCGGATCATCTGGAACGGACCGATCGTGTTGACGGCATAGATGCGCTGAAAGTCCTCGGCCGAAAGCCCGTCGAGATCGTGATGCGGCACGTGCTTGGTGGTGCCGGCATTGTTGACCAGCACGTCGAGGCGTCCCCACGGCACGGCCGCGGCGGCGATCTTCCTGCAGTCTTCATCGCGCGACACGTCGCCCTGCACGACCACGACTTCGGCGCCAGCGCTGCGGCAGAGATCGGCGGTCGCTTCGGCTTCCGCCTTGCTGTTGGAATAGTTGACGACGATGCGCGCGCCGCCCTTCGCCAGAATGGCCGCGGTCGCCGCCCCCAAACCCGAAGCAGAACCGGTGACAATCGCGCACAAACCATCCTTCGACATCCGCATTCCCTTTGTTGTTCTTGAATTAGAGTTTTGACCGGCCGCTGGCGGGGCCGAGCGCTACCATATCGCGCGGCCAACGGCGTGCAAATCCGAAGAAGTCCGTTGCGCGGAATTTATTCTTTGCGCCGCGATCTTCATGCCGCCGCCTCATGCGGCCCTGCGGACAGCACTTGTCACAGCTATGGCTTTTGCCCATCATAAAGCGCAAGAAAAGACCGCAGCCGGCCCGGCCATATGAGTTGGGATTGGCATGCCAATTTCAAATCGGGGAACGCTGTGGCGGAGAGTGAGAACATCGTTGCCGAGACCGCGGAGAAAATCTTCGCCGATCTCGCCGACGCCCAAACCATCAATCGCGACCAGAAGGGTAAGTGGAAAGCCCCGCTCTGGCAGGCGCTGACCGACGCCGGCCTGCCGCTGGCTTGGGTGCCGGAGGATTACGGCGGTTCGGGCGCCTCTCTCGCCGAAGGCTTTAGCGTGCTGAGCGCGGCCGGCCGCTTTGCCGTCGCGGTGCCGCTGGCCGAAACCATGCTGGCGGGCTGGCTGTTGGCGCAGGCAAAGATCACTTCGCCCGGCGGTGAGATGACGGTAGTGCCTGCGAGCCCGAAAGACCGAATTACCATCAATGCCGATGGCAGCCTGTCGGGCAGGGCTCGCGGCGTGCCGTTTGCCAAGGTCGCAAAATACTTCGCGGTGCTCGCCAGCGATGCGAAGGGTGATTTCTCCGTCGCGCTGGTCGATGCTGGCAAGTGTCGGATCGAGAGCGGCCTCAATCTCGGCGGCGATCCTTCTGACGTCGTGACGCTGGACAAGGTGGAGCCGGTCGCGATCAAGCCGGCGCCAATAGGTTTCGACCAGGCCCGGCTGATGCTGATGGGCGGCGTCGCGCGATCCCTGCAGATCGCCGGCGCGCTGGAATCGATGCTGGAAATCTCCGTGCGCTATTCCAACGAGCGTGTCGCCTTCGAGAAGAAGATCTCGAAATTCCAGGCGGTGCAGCACAACCTGGCGCGGCTCGCCGGCGAGTCGGCGGCCGCACTTGCCGCGGCCACCTCGGCCGCGGATGCCATTGCCAACGCTACGGGCTTCAACGACGAAGTGTTTCTCGAAGCGGTGGCGGCGAAAATCCGCTGCTCGGAGGCGGCGGAAAAAGGCGGCGGCATCGCCCATCAGGTGCATGGCGCGATCGGCTTTACCATCGAGCACATCCTGCACCGCTATTCCCTGCGCGCGCTGGCCTGGCGCGACGATTTCGGCTCCGAGAGTTATTGGGCGGTCGAGCTCGGCAAGCTCGTGGCACAAAGAGGCGCCGATGAGTTGTGGCCGCTCGTGGCCTCGCGCTGAGATCATCTCGATTTGCCTGCATAGAGAACAACAATGACCGCAGCCCTCCGTTTCGATCCGATCCGTCTGCCGAGCGAATGCGAGCAGTTGCGCAAGGAAGTCCGCGCCTTCCTTGCCGAGGAAATCGCAGCCGGCACGTTCGATCCGCACCAGCCCAACCGCGAAGACACCGACGCGCCGGAGTTTTCCCGAAGAGTGGGCGAGCGCGGCTGGCTCGGCATGACCTGGCCGAAGAAATATGGCGGCCATGAGCGCTCGTTCCTTGAGCGTTATGTGGTGACCGAGGAAATGCGCGTGGCGAATGCGCCGACGCGGCGCTTCTTTGTCGCCGACCGCCAGAGCGGCCCGGTGCTTTTGAAATACGCGCCCGAGCACATCAAGATGGAAATCCTGCCGCGCATCTGCCGCGGCGAGATCTGCTTTGCGATCGGCATGAGCGAGCCGAACTCCGGCTCCGATCTGTTCGCGGCAAAGACCCGCGCCACCAAGACCGATGGCGGCTATCTGATCAACGGCACCAAGATCTGGACCTCCTCGGCGCATATCGCCGATTACATGATCGCGATTTTTCGGACGTCACCGCCGACCAAAGAAAACCGCCGCCACGGCCTGACGCAGTTTCTGGTCAAGATGAAGCAGCCGGGCATCCAGGTGAACCCGATCGGCCAGATCACCGGGCAGTACGAATTCAACGAGGTCGTGTTCACTGACCACTTCATTCCCGACGATTACGTGCTCGGCGAAATCGACGGCGCCTGGAAGCAGGCGACGTCAGAACTCGCTTATGAGCGGTCCGGCCCCGAACGCTTCCTTGAGACCTATTACGTGCTGACCGAGCTGGTCCGCGCCGTCGGCAATAACCCGGACACCCGCAGCGCCGAGGGCATCGGCCGCCTGGTCGCGCAGGTGCACACGATGCGGCGCATGTCGGTGTCGGTCGCGGGCATGCTACAGGCCGGCAAGGAGCCGGTGGTCGAGGCCTCGATCGTGAAAGACATCGGCACCATCTGGGAGCAGCAATTGCCGCATCGCGTGCGTGAACTCGCCGCCTTTGTCGAGGAAACCGCTGGTAACCGCGAGACGCTGGAAAAGCAACTCGACTTCGCCATCAAGACCGCGCCTAAGCTGACGATCCAGGGCGGCACCACCGAAGTGCTGCGCGGCATCATCGCCCGCGGACTCGGTCTGCGCTAGCGCGGCCTGGTTTGCGCTAATTCAACGAGGAAACCTAATGACCAAATACACTGATATCGGCGTCGAGAAGCACGGCCATGTCGGCCTGATCGAAATCCGCAAGCCGCCCTTGAATTTCTTCGACGTCTCGCTGATCAACCAGATTGCGGATGCGCTGGAGGAGTTCGACAACGACATCGAAATCCGCAGCTCCGTGCTCGCAGCCCAAGGCAAGGCGTTCTGCGCCGGCGCGGATTTTTCCGATCCGAAGCGGCAAGAACAGGAAGCGAGCGCGCAGAATGACCCGGCCGCCAATCTGCCGATCAACCATCTCTACGTTCAGGCCGTGCGCATCTTCCGCAACAAAAAGCCGATCGTCGCCGCCGTCCACGGCGCGGCCATCGGCGGCGGCCTGGGACTAGCCGTCTCGGCCGATTTCCGCGTCACCTGTCCCGAGGCACGCTTCGCCGCCAACTTTACAAAACTCGGCTTTCATCCTGGCTTCGGCCTGACCACGACGCTTCCCGAACTTGTTGGCCGCAACAACGCCGAGCTGATCTTCTACACCAGCCGCCGCATCACGGGCGAGGAAGCCACGCGCATGGGTCTCGCCAATGTCTGCGTGCCGCAGGACCAGGTGCGAGCCGAGGCCATGAAGCTCGCAGCCGAAATCGCCGAATGCTCCCCGCTCGGCCTGATCTCGACCCGCGCCACCATGCGCGCCGGCCTCGCCGACCGCGTCATGGCCGCCACCAACCATGAGCTCGCCGAGCAGACCAGACTCCGCGCCACGGAAGATTTCAAGGAAGGCGTCAAAGCGACTGCCGAGCGAAGAGTGGCGAATTTCAAGGGACGGTGATCTAGCGCAACTCTCTCAACATGTCGTCCCTGCGAACGCAGGGACCCATAACCACCGTCGCCCGTTGGCACGGAAGGTAACTACCCCATCGCCTTACCGATAAGCCGCGGCGTATGGGTCCCTGCGTTCGCAGGGACGACGCGTTGATGGATTTCGCTACGCCACCAGCTTGAACGTCACGCCGCAAAGATCGAACGTATCGCCCGCCACTTTGCAACCCTTCGCCTTCGCCGCCTCGCGCACCTTGGCGATATCGGCGACCTTGAACGTCAATCCGCTCATCAGATCGCTTGCGCTTTTGACGAAACGGAAGCCGGCATTGGGCAGCTTCAATTCAGGGTCACCGCCTGCCCCATTGCTGACGGCGATACCCAGAATCTTCCCCCAGTGCTCAGCGAGCCCCTGCGGATCCGGGCTCTGCATCTCGACGTCCGTCAGCGCCAACGTCACGTCCTTGCGGATCGCCTTCTGCCAGTCCGGGCCCGCCGGCGGATAGGGCCCCAGCACATCGTCGCTGCCGTCGGTATGATTGAACTCGATGAAGGCGGCGCGGCAATCGCGCGGATGCAGTTGCACGCCGTGATAGGGCGCGTGCGTGATCACGTTCGCTGTGCGCACGCCGATCGCATTGGCATGCTTGCCGCGCGCGTCCGGATCGTCGCAGCAGAAGATCGCCATATAGCCGCCGCGGCCGCCGGTCTTGTCGAGGAAGCGCCCCGCCGCGGTGCCCGGCTGGATCGGCGCCACCACTTCGAGCAGGATCGTGTCGACCGGTAGCAGCGCGTTTTCCAGGCCATATTTGGCGACATTGCCGTCGCGGTAACATACGTTGAGGCCCATGATTTCGGAGATGTCCGAGATCACCGGCTCCAGATGCGGCGCTACCAGGCAGATCTGCCGCAGCCTGAGATACTCGGCCATACTAGTGCCCCTGAAACACGGGCTTGCGCTTCTCGACAAAGGCTTTTGCGGCCTCCTTGTGATCGGCGGTGTCGCCCGAGCGCGAATGATGGATGGCTTCGGCGTCGAAACAGGCTTCCAGCGACATCGTCTCGGCATTGTTGATGTTGCGCTTGATGTAGCCCAGCGTCACCGACGGTCCCTGCGCCAGCGACATCGCGAGATCATGCGCCTCTGTATCGATGTCAGCGTCCGGCACCACCTTTGTCACCATGCCAAGGTTATAGGCCTCCGTCGCGCTCAGCACCGGTGAGGTCAGATAGAGCTCGCGCGCTTTCGCGGCTCCGAGCATCTGGGTGAGGAAATAGGTGCCGCCGTAGTCCCCTGACAATCCAACCTTGGCGAACGCGGTCGTGATCTTGCAGGAGGCGCTGGCGACGCGCAGGTCGCAGGATAATGCGATGGAGAGGCCGGCGCCCGCGGCGGCGCCATCGAGCTGCGCCACCACCGGCTTCGGCATCTGGTGCAGGATGCGCGAGACTTCCATGCCGCGGCGCAAGTTCGCCATCTTGGCCTCGAAGCCGAGCGGCGCTCTGCCCTCCGCCATCGACTTGACGTCACCACCGACGCAGAACGTGCCGCCGGCGCCCTTCAAGAGTACCGCGCGCACCTCGTGATCCTCCGCCGCGCGCCGTGCGGCTTCGACCAATCCGCGCGTCATGTCCGGATTGAGTGCGTTGCGCCGGTCGGGGCGGTTCATGGTGATGGTGAGTAAGCCCTGTTCGAACTTCTGGAGGACCATTTCGTTTGCGCTCATGGGGTGGTGCTTTCGTTTGTTGATTGAGGCCGTCATTCCGGGATGGTCCGAAGGACCAGACCCGGAATCTCGAGATTCTCAGGTGCGCAATTGCGCACCATAGTTCGATGCTTCGCATCGCCTCGGGATGACTTCGTGACGAAGTCACGAAGTCACTTCTTCACCAGCGGGCAGCGCGAGGCTTCCAGCGGCTGGAATGCCTCGTTACCAGGGATCGTCGCCAGCAGCTTGTAATAATCCCAGCGCGTCTTCGACTCGGACGGCTTCTTGACCTCGAACAGATACATGTCGTGCACCATGCGGCCATCGTCGCGAATCTTGCCGTTCCTGGCGAACATGTCATTGACCGGCGTCTCCTTCATCAGCTTCATCACCGCGGCCGCATCCGTGGTGCCCGCGGCCTTGACCGCTTTCAGGTAATGCAGGACTGACGAATAGACGCTGGCCTGCGCCGCGGTCGGCGGCCGTTTGATGCGCTCCATGAAGCGTTTCGAAAACGCGCGGGTGTCGTCGTTAAGGTCCCAATAGAAGGCTTCGGCAAGCAACAAGCCTTGCGCCGTCTCCAGCCCGACGCTGTCGATATCAGTGACGAAGGCGAGCAGCGGCGAGAGCTTTTGGCCGCCGCTCCTGGTCAGTCCGAATTCCGCCGCCTGCTTGATCGCGTTGATGGTGTCGCCGCCGGCATTGGCGAGGCCGACAACCTTGGCCTTCGAGCTCTGCGCTTGCAGCAGGAACGAAGAGAAGTCCGACGTATTGAGCGGATGCTTGACGCTGCCGAGCACCTTGCCGCCGGCCTTCAGCACGACGTTAGTGGTGTCCCTTTCCAGATCTTGGCCAAACGCATAGTCGGCGGTGAGAAAGAACCAGGTCTCGAAGCCGCTCTTCACAGTGGCGAGCCCGGTGACGTTGGCCTGCGCAAAAGTATCGTAGGAATAATGCACGGTGTAGGGGCCGCAGGCCTCGTTGCTCAGCCGGATCGAGGCGGGGCCGCTATACATCACGATCTTGTTGCGCGCCTTCGCGATCTCGCCGGCGGCCAGCGCCGTCGCGGAGGCCGCCACGTCGTACAGCATCTCGACGCCCTGATTGTCGAGCATGTCGCGCGCGATGCTGGCGGCAAGGTCGGCCTTGTTAAGATGATCGGCCGCGACGATCTCGACCTTGCGCCCCAGCACCTCGCCGCCAAAATCCTCCACCGCCATCTTCGCCGCCGTCTCCGAGCCCGGACCGGTGATATCGGCGTAGAGCCCTGACATATCGAGGATGCCGCCGAGCTTGAGCGGCGGCTTGCTTTGCGCCATTGCCGCGCTCGCCGACATCGCCAGCGCGGCGGCGAAAACGGCTGTGATTGCTCTCTTCATGGAGTTTCTCCCTGTGCACGCGCCGCATGGCCTGCGACTTTGAAATTTTGCTCTCGCATGATCATGCCGCACGGGGTGTAGAGCGGCAAGGCGCGAAGGAAGATGGATTGCGTCGCGATTTCCGCTAAGCGGAATGATTTTTGTAGGATGGGTGGAGCGCAGCGATACCCATCAAATCCCTTCGCGGCGACATGATGGGTATCGCTTCGCTCCAACCAATCCTACGCAGCACACTACGCCAGCAATCCCTTCCCCGGCACATGATTGAGCTCGAGCCTTATGCCATCGGGATCCTCGAACAGGATCGAGTAATATCCCGGCGCCCATTGATCCTCGCGCGGCCCGCGGATGATCTTGGCGCCGAGCGTCTGCAGGAAGCCGTGCAGCTCATCGACGTCGGCGGGCTCGCGGGCGCGGAAGCAGAGGTGGTGCAGGCCGACGCGCTGCTGCTCGAACGCGGCGCCAGCGTGCTCCGGCGACGGTGCGCTGATGCCGACGGCAGTGCGGCCGCCGACGCAGTAGTAGGTCGTCTCGGTATCGATGACCGGCTTCAAGCCGAGAAACGGCAGCAGCTTGCGATAGAAATCGCGGGAGCGTTCGTAATTCGAGGCGGTGAGAAAAATATGGACAATGCCGTTCACTTCCATTGTCTCCCCCTACGTGGCAATCTCAGGTAGTAATGCTGTCGAGCATACAGGAACAAGCGGGACCGAGAGCAGCGTTATGACCGGCCCGGCATTTCGTTACAGCACCGCGCTTGCGGCATCCGCCGCATCGCTGCTCGCTCTGGCATCCGCCGGCGAGGCCGACGCCGCCGACTGCGTGCTGGAGCGGCAGGGCGAAGGGCGCGTTGCTGCCGTGGTCGATGCGCGCGGCTTTCGCCTCGAGGACGGTCGGGAAATCCGCCTCGCCGGCATCGAGCGCGCGGGAACCGAGACGGCCAGCGGCAGGGCCGCATTGTCGCCTATCATCACCGGTCGCGACGTGACCCTGCATGGCGAGGATGACACGCCGGATCGGTACGGCCGGCAGTCGGCCTTTGTGTTCGTGACTGATTCGGAACAATCGGTGCAAAGCGAGCTGCTGCGCCGCGGCGAGGCCCTGGTTTCGAGCGATATATCCGACAAAAATTGCGCTGCAGCGCTGTCCGCCGCCGAGGGCCTGGCGAGAAATGCCAAATTGGGAATCTGGGCAAGTTCAACTGCCATAAAAAACACGGAAAGTCCGGGCGATATTCTGGCCGCGATTGGGCACTTTACGGTGGTCGAGGGCAGAGTGCTGTCCGTTCGGCAGGCTGGGGCAATGACCTACCTGAATTTCGGGCGGAACTGGACACGGGACTTTGCTGCGACTATTTCAAGGCGCATCATACCGGCGTTCGAGAGCGCCGGCCTTGGACCTAAGTCGCTCGAAAATCGACGGATTCGTGTCCGCGGCGTTGTCTCGTCGCGGGGAGGACCGCGAATTGAGTTGCTTCGGGTGGGGCAGATTGAGGTGCTGGGCGGGAAATAGCGTTTGATTCGAGGGCTGGCATCGGTCTTCGCTGGGATCACGCGCAAATAAGAGGGGATGAGATCAAGGATCCCGGTCGGATCGTGATCTCAGTGGCTGATTTGACGCATCGTGCACAACGGCGCGAAGGAAACACGGGCCGCCGCCTTCTGGCTGCGCCGGCGTTGTTGTGCGCTGCGCTCACGCTCTCTTCCTGTGGAAACCTCGGGAAGATCGAGACGGCCGCGCCGACGGTGCCCGCGCCGAAGCCGAGTCGCACCGTCGCGCAGACGCCGGCGAGCGAGCGCGAGCACGAGCGCATTCTGGCCTCCTATGGCGGCGCCTATGACGATCCGAAACTCGCAACCCTGATCGGCAAGACGGTCGACCGGCTGGTGGCGGCGTCGGACCGTCCGGACCAGGCCTACCGGGTGACCATCCTCAATTCCGGCGCGGTCAACGCCTTCGCGCTGCCGACCGGCCAGCTCTATGTGACGCGCGGGCTGGTGGCGCTCGCCAGCGATACTTCGGAACTGTCCTCGGTGCTGAGCCACGAGATGGCACATGTCATCGCAAAACACGCCTCGATCCGCGAAGACCAAGCACGGCAGGCGGCTGTGGTGACGCGCGTCGTCACCGACATGAGCAACGATCCGGATCTGACGGCGCTGGCGCTGGCGAAAACCAAGCTGACGATGGCGAGCTTTTCGCGGCAGCAGGAATTCGAGGCCGACGGCATCGGCGTCGGCATTTCGGCCCGCGCCCGCTTCGATCCCTATGGCGCGTCGCGCTTCCTCGCCGCGATGGAGCGCAATGCGGCGCTGAAGGCCGGCAAGACCTCGCTCGACCCGCGCGCGCAGGATTTTCTGTCCTCGCATCCGGCAACCCCCGAGCGCGTGCAGAACGCGCAGGCCAGCGCGCGGCAATACACCTCGCCGCAGAGCGGCGAGCGCGACCGCGAGACCTATCTCGCTGCCATCGACAACATCGTCTATGGCGAGGACCCCAGCGAGGGCTTTGTGCGCGGGCGCCGCTTCCTGCATCCCAAACTCGGCTTCACCTTCCAAGCGCCCGAGACGTTCACGCTCGACAACACTGCGCAGGCCGTGATCGGCGTGCGCGAGGGCGGCACGCAGGCGATGCGCTTCGACGTGGTGCGCGTGCCGGCCGAACAATCGCTGTCCGATTACCTCAATTCCGGCTGGATGGAAGGTGTCGACAAGGGCTCGACCGAAGACCTCATGATCAACGGATTCCCGGTGGCTTCGGCCTCGGCGAACGGCGATCAGTGGCAGTTCAAGGTTTATGCGCTGCGTTACGGCAGTGACGTCTACCGCTTCATCTTCGCTGCCAAGCAGCGCAATACCGAAAGCGAGCGCAATGCGCGCGAGACCGTCAACTCGTTCCGCCGCCTGACGCTGGAAGAAATCCAGGCCGCGCGCCCCTTGCGCATAAAAGTCATCACGGTGCAGCCCGGCGACACCGTGGAATCGCTCTCCCACCGCATGACCGGTGTCGACCGCCCCGCCGAGCGCTTCCGCATCCTCAACGGCCTCGACCAGCACGCCCAGGTCAAGCCGCGCGATCGCGTGAAGATCGTGGTGGATTGACGCGCGGCCGAAACAAAATCACTCAGCGAGGCTGCTCGCCTTCCCCTCTCTCCTCGTGGGCGAGGTGGATCGAACGAGCGCACGCAGTAACCGCGCGAGGACCTGTCTCGTCCAAGCAAGAAAACAAGAGCCCCGCCGAAGCGGGGCTCAAGATGATCAATACTTGCTACCTGAACCGCCCTGATCAGACTGGTTCTTCGCCGCAGGTGCCGGCGCATTGTTGTTCTGGTTGGTTTGCCCGGACGGCTGGTTGGAGGTCGGCTGATTGCCGCCTCGCGCCGGGGCCTGTCCAGTCGTCTGACCAGACGGAGGCCGTTGCGTGCCGGCCTGGCCGGTGGTTGCCGGCTGGTTTCTTCCAGCCTGACCGGTTGTCGTAGGCTCGTTCTGCCGGGCAGGCGCATTAGCCTGACCGGTATTCTGGCCGGTCGCGTTCCGCTGCGCCGATGGCTGCTGGCCGGCCGTCGTCGACTGGCTCTGAGTGGCACTTATCTTGTTGGACACTCCGAGCGCGGCAACGGTGCGTGTATCAATCGTGCCGCTGGCCTGCAGGCCCTGCCGCCGCTGGAAGACCATCAAAGCCTCGCGCGTCCGGGCGCTGAACACGCCATCCGCTCTGCCAGTCAGCAAACCGCGTTGGATGAGCACCCGCTGCACCACGCGGATTTCGTCGGGGCTCAGATCGAGCGCGGCGACGCTGCCACCGCCGATGCGGCCACGACCTGCGAACCGCGTCCTCGGTCCTGCCGGGACAACGTCCACGATCCTCCGGCTCCGATCCACGAACACGATCTCGTCCTCGACGACGAAGAAGCTGTAGTCGCGGTAGTCCGGGAACGTGTCGATCAATACGGGGAATGCCGCGACCGACACAAAGGAGACATGCCGTGGCACCACGACGCCGGTGTTGATCCGGAAGTTGATGGAGTTGACGTTAACGCGCGCCACATTGCGCGAGCCAAGCACCGACTGCTGCAGCGTTGTCTGCTGTTGCGCAGTCACCGACACGCGGCCCGACATGCTCTGAGCGGCCGCACCCTGGCCTTCCGCCCGCGCATCGGTCTGTCCGCGGGTGTTGGCGCCGGTCGTTGTGGACTGACCCTGCTGCGTCGCCTGGCCCTGCTGCGTGGTCTGACCTTGGGAAGGAGCGCTGGGCCTGGTGTTGGCGCCGGTCGTCGTACCCGGCCTTGCATTCGGACCCTCCGTTGCCGCACCGGTCTGGTCACGGCGCTGCTGGGTTGTCTCTGCGGTTGCCGGCTTCTGCCTTTGCTGCGCCTTTTGTTCGGTCTGACGCGTCTGGTCGCGCTCGCCACGGCCTTGCCCCACGGTCTGGTCCTTTTGCCTACCATAGGACTGGTCCTGCGCCTTTCGGTCTGACTGACGCAGTTGATCGCGCTCGCCGCGGCCTTGCCCCACCGTCTGATCCTTTTGCCCGCGCTGCGACCGATCCGCGCCGATCTGTCGCTCGCCCCTATCCATCGCGCGGCCGCTCTCTCTCATTCCTTCGCTACGCTGTGCGCCCGATGGCGCAGCAGCAGGGCTTTCCGCCCGGCCGCCTGCTCGGCCTTGCGTCATCCCTTCACCACGGGATGCGCCGCCTGCGCCCTGCGAAATTCCACCTCCCGACTGCCTCTCTTCGGCGGCACCGCCGCCAGCTCCTCCACCGGCGCTTATTCCGCCGCCGGCACCTGCTCCTCCGCCGGCACCCATTCCGCCACCGCCGCCACCATCACGCATGCCTTGTGCCGCCGCCAGACTGACGCCGGCGAGCAGCGCTGCTGTGGTCAGCAGGAACCTGCTCTTTCTAATGCTGTGCATGTGAAACCTCCTCCGTTTGCCTCGCAGCATTTTTTTCGACGCGGTACTTTCGAACTGAGCAGTTCAAGGCTCCGTTATGAGTGACGGACCTGCTGCAAACGAGCGCTCGTCCGAGTTTCCGATCTGCTGGGAAAACGAATGCCCGATGCCATTCGTTCCCGTTCACGCCGTTGCGCCAGCGGGACACACGGTTCCGGAGCGAAACTGGCTCGTGTTTGTACGATTGGCGAGTGGACCTATGTCGGTCAGCGCCGTTGCGGTGGCGAAGAGCGAGATGACTCAATTGAGGTAATTGGTCGAGCCGGTGCGGTGCAGATTGTCTAAAGGGGCTTCTGCGGATGTCCGCTTCCACCGGCGTCGACCGCCCCACCGAGCGCTTCCGCATCCTCAACGGCCTCAACCAGCACGCCTAGGTCGCGCCGCTCGATCGCGTGAAGATCGTGGTGGACTAATCAGGATGCCTCAGCCGTCATTGCGAGCCATCTTGTCGCACGATGCGCGCCCGATGACAGGCTCCGCGAAGCAATCCGCGCCAACGCGGGGATAGATGGATTGCTTCGTCGCTTCAGCGCAAAATTGCTCCGCAATTTTGTCGCGAGCTCCTCGCAATTACGCGGCGAGCGCTGCGTGATACCAGGAATTTGTGCGATCTAATTCTACTCGATGGTCACACGCGAACGCCACCGCGACTCAAAACTATTGTCATCGTCAAGCATCCGCGCCTGCGCATCCATGGGCTCGCTGCGCTTCTCTGTGACGATGCTTACCGGCTCGGCCTCGGCCTTCGCTTGCGCGGGTGCCGGCGCCGCGGCAGGCCACCGCAACAACGATTTCGAAATCACGCTCTTGCCGGCGTACCAGCATTTGCGCCCGTCGATTAGGCGCCAGGACCAATGCCCCTGCTGATTGGACGGCACCGCGGCGCTGCATTCCCTCACCTGCGCGGCCGGCGCGCTGATCGGAAGCAGCGCGGCCATGACCATGGCGAGAAAGACTGACTGAACCTGCCCTTTCATCGAATCCCCCTTGCGGTTGATCTGGATTGGGGCGGGAGGTTCTCCCCCGATTCTGGTCACAAAAAGTCGAAAATTGGGCCACTTTCGCGTAAGTGACTGCAAATGCTGTCCAAAATCGCCGTCCTTCCCTTCTCTCCTTGTGGGAGAAGGTGGCATAGGAGGCTGTCGGCCGCCGTAGTTAGAGGAGGACGCCGATGCTTTGCAGCGGCTATGGCCGCGAAGCGGCAGCGAGACGGATGAGGGGTCTGTCTCCGCGGAGAGAACACTCATCCGGCGCTTCGCGCCACCTTCTCCCACCCGCTGAAGGAATTTGCTTACACCCCAAACAAAAAGCCCGGTCTTTCGACCGGGCTTTTCGTTTCAATCCTCGGGATTCTTTCAGGCAGCTTCATCCGCCACGGCAGCGTCGTCGCCGTCGGCGTCGACATCGGCCTCGTCGGCCTCGGCATCAGCTTCGGTGGCTTCGGCCTTGGCGCCGCGGCGCGGGCTCTTGGCGAGCTGGTTTTCGATTTCTTTGACCGCTTCGGTCTCGGTCGAATGCTGCACGACCGCGATTTCGCGCGACAGCCGATCGAGCGCCGCTTCATAGAGCTGGCGTTCCGAGTAGGACTGCTCGGGCTGCGATTCCGAGCGGTAGAGATCGCGGACCACTTCGGCGATCGCGACGATGTCGCCCGAATTGATCTTCGCTTCGTATTCCTGCGCCCGGCGCGACCACATCGTGCGTTTTACGCGCGCACGACCTTTCAGCGTTTCTAGGGCCTTCTTGACCAGCGCCGGCTCGGACAGCTTGCGCATGCCGACATTGGCGACCTTGGCGGTCGGCACGCGGAGCGTCATCTTGTCCTTCATGAAATTGATCACGAACAGCTCGAGCTTGGCGCCCGCGATCTCCTGCTCCTCGATGGCCAGGATCTGGCCGACGCCGTGAGCCGGATAGACCACGAATTCATTGGCCTTGAAGCCCTGACGCTGGGTCACGACCTTCTTCGGCTCCTCGACGCGCGGCGCAGCGGCAACCGGCTTGGCAGCAGCCTTCGGCGCGGCGGCC
Source organism: Bradyrhizobium sp. sGM-13 (assembly GCF_018398875.1). Taxonomy (GTDB): domain Bacteria; phylum Pseudomonadota; class Alphaproteobacteria; order Rhizobiales; family Xanthobacteraceae; genus Bradyrhizobium. Next base: position 196,252 of record NZ_JAGWDK010000012.1, read on the forward strand.
TTCGGGGGAGCAGCCTTCACAGGGGTCTTGACGGGATGCTTGGCAGTAACTTTCGACGCAGTGGTCTTCGAACCCGTCGCTTTCGCGGCGGTCTTGGCAGTCTTTTCTGACATTGCGCTTCTTTTGTTCTTTGAGGACTTTGTGGCCGAAACCTTCTTGGCGTCCTTCATGGGCGCCTTGGCACGGCCTTTGGTTGCGCTGCGGCTGGCCGGAGCGGCTTTTTTCGTCGTCTTGGAAGCACTCTTTTTACGCGTTTTCTGTGACACAGCCTGCGCGCGGAACTGCCACGCCCCTGTTCGATGTTTTTACGAAACCCACCGGGGCCACAGGATACGCATGGCCGGGATCGGCTTAGAATGTGCCCAATATAGCACATTTTCCGCAAAAATCAATGATTTACGCCGGGTTCCGGGCCCTTACGGGGCGGTTTCCGTCATAAGACCGCTAACAGGGTTAAATCCGCTCACCGCGTTCGGTTCAGATTGGGGCGAAAATCAGGCTCGGCGAGCCCGCAACTTATCCACAGGCTTAATCACCGCTACCTGGTTCCTTGGAAAAATATTTCTCGAACTTGCCCTCGACACCTTCGAATTCTTTCGCGTCCGGCGGGGCGTCCTTCTTCTGGGTGATGTTGGGCCAGCTCTTGGCGTACTCGGTGTTGACCTCGAGCCACTTCTCGAGGCCCGGCTCGGTGTCGGGCTTGATGGCATCCGCAGGACATTCGGGTTCGCAGACGCCACAGTCGATGCATTCGTCGGGATGGATGACCAGCATGTTCTCGCCCTCGTAGAAGCAGTCGACGGGGCAAACCTCAACGCAGTCGGTATATTTGCACTTGATGCAGGCTTCAGTGACGACGTAAGTCATCCAACGCTCCGAAACGGATCAGTTTTCCGGGGTTTGCGTAGCGCATGCGGTGCGCTGCCGCAAGGGAAGCAGCGGGCCGTTAGCGGCCGTTTTTCAGGCGTCCCTGCGTGCCCTGCGCAGATAGTTATTGTTTGTCGTTCTGCAAATCATCGTAGAGCACGCGCGCCGCCGCAGCGTCGCCGCGCCGCTCGGAAAATCCCACCACTTTCAGGATGCGCACGGTGCGGTCGAGCCCGATCGTCAAGACGTCGCCGACTTTCACCGAATGTCCCGGCGCCATTTCACGCACGCCGTTGATGCGGACGTGACCGGCCTCGACGAGGGCGGCAGCCGAGGTGCGGGCCCTCACCACCCGCGCATGCCACAGCCATTTGTCGAGGCGCTGCCGCTCCAAATATTTGCTCGACTATTCCTTGCGGCCGGCGAGTTGCTCCTTCAGCGCCGCCAGTTTTGCGAACGGTGAATTCGGATCGATCGGCCGGTCGCGCTCGCGTGGGCTCGCGCTCGTCGCCCATTGACGGTGCGAAGGGCCAGAGTCGCGCTTGTCACGGCCGCCCTTGTCGCGTCCGCCGAAATCACGGCCGCCGCGCTCGCCCTTGTCGCGGCCACCCTTGCGCTCGCCCTTGTTGCGATCGAATTTGTCGCGGCGCTCCTCGCGGTCACGGCCCTTGCCCTCGAAACGCTCGCGCGGCGGACGGTCCTGACGCGCTTCTGCCGCGGGCGCGCCCTCTGCTGCGGCCGGCGCTGCCGTAGCATCGGCTGGCGCGCCCTCGCGCGGCTTTCTGAACTCGTGGCGACGGCCACGGCGATGGCGCTGCTCGCGCTGCGCCGCCTCACCGCCTTCGCCGCTTGCCGCCTGCGCGCCCTCGCCCGCGCGGTGATGGCGCTGGCGGCTGCGGTCGTGATGCGGACGGCGCTCGTCGGAACGGCCGCCGGGCCGCCAGACTTCGACGAGTGCAGGCTCTACCGGTGTCTCAGGCTTGGCTTCGGCCGCCGGAGCTTCGACCGGAGCGGCTTCTGCAGGCGCTTCGGCTTCGGCAGGCGCTTCGCTCGCGGTTTCGGGTTCGGACGCCGCTTCCGCGGCGCTGACCACTTCCGGCGTCTCCTGTTCCGGAGGCGCATCCGCAATCGCGGCTTCCGCCGGTGTGGTCTCGGCGGGCGCAGCTTCCACCGCAGCAGCGGGTTCTTCGGCGGTCACGGGGATCACATCCGGCAGCAGCGACGCCGACGATCGTGCGGGCTCGTCGCTGACAGGCACTTCCTCTTCCGCCGGCGCAGCAGCGGTCGCCTCGGCGCTCGCCTCGACCGGCGGCGTTTCGGCGGAGACCGTCTCGACTACGGTCTCAGGCGCCGGCTTCGGCGGCAACGGCGGGCGGCGGTCCATGCGGTAGCCGAGCGCGCGCAGGATCGAGGCGAAATCTTCGCCGGCGGATCCCGTCAGCGAGGTCATCGCCTGCGTCACCACAAAGCCGCGGCCGTCGAACGCGCCGGCGGGCTTTTCGCCCGGCGACGTTTCACGCCACGCCAAAGCGGGACGAATGAGATCGGCGAGACGTTCCAGGATGTCGACACGCACCGCACGCTCGCCGCACTGGCGGTAGCCGAGCACGCGATAGGCATCGCGCGGCAGCGCCTTGTCGATCGGGAACGAGGTCCGCCCCGAGCTCGCCAGATGCTGCGCGCCTGACAGCGCGGACATATCGACATTGTCCTGCTTCTCGGCCCACAACAGCGAGGCCAGCGCGCGCGCCGCGGGCTTCAAGAGTCCCGGGAAATAGATGTGATAGGCGCCGAACCGCACGCCGTACTTTCTTAAGGTCGCGCGCGAGGCCTGGTCGAGATCCTTCATCTCGCTGGCGATCTTCGAGCGCTCCAGCACGCCGAGCGCTTCGACGAGCTGGAATGCGATGCCGCGCGCAATCCCCGTGATGTCCTCGGCCTTCGACAGGCCGAACAGCGGCCCCAACAGCTTTTCGATATGCGTCTTCAGCCACAGATCGAGCCGCGTTTGCACGGCCTCGCGCGGCGCGCCGGAGAGCCGCTCGTCGGAAATGATGCGGATGCGCGGATGCAGCGCATCGTCGGCCGCGACGAGTTTTGCTACCGCATCGCCGGTCCAGCGGATGGTGCCGTCGGAGGTCAGCACGAACTGGTCGTCGGGCGCGGCCGAGAGCTTTTCCGCGCGCGCGTTGATCTCGCTCGCCAGCACCTGCTGGGCGGCCGCCTGCAACGCTTTCGCGTCCGAGCCGGCTTCCGCCGCATCGGGTGCAAAGGTGAATCCATCGAGCCGGCCGATCGCGTGGCCTTCCACAATCACTTCGCCGGTCTTGCCAATTTCCGTATTCAAAACTGAGTTCTCCCGCAGGCGGCGCATCAATACACTGGTCCGCCGGTCAACGAAACGCTCCGTAAGCCGTTCATGCAGCGCATCGGATAATTTATTTTCCACCTCACGGGTGATCCCCTGCCAGTGGTCGGGGTCGGACAGCCAGTCCGGCCGGTTGGCGACGAAAGTCCAGGTGCGGATTTGCGCGATCCGGCCCGACAGCGTGTCGATATCGCCGGTAACGCGGTCGGCCTGGTCGACCTGGGCGGCAAACCATGCGTCGGGTATCCGACCTTTCTTCATCAGGAATGCATAAAGCGTGGTCACGAGCTCGGCGTGGGCGGCGGGCGCGATCTTGCGGTAATCCGGGATCTGGCAGGCGTCCCACAGCCGTTCCACGGCTGGTGCGCCGTGGGCCATCTCCCTCACCTCGCCGTCGCGCGCCGCATGATCGAGCACACGCAAATCTTCGGCAATCGGCGCGCGGGTCAAGGCGTCATGCCCGGGCGGCAGCGCCAGCGACACCTGCAAGCTCCCGAGCGAGGAGAAATCCAGCCTCGAATTCCGCCACTGCAGCATTTTGACGCTGTCGAACGTGTGGTTCTGCAGCGCGTTCACCAGTTCCGGCTCGAACGGTGCACAGCGCCCCGTGGTGCCGAAGGTGCCGTTTCGTGTCGCGCGCCCGGCGCGCCCGGCGATCTGCGCGAACTCGGCCGGATTGAGCCTGCGGAACTGATAGCCGTCATACTTGCGGTCGGAGGCAAACGCGACGTGGTCGACGTCGAGGTTCAGCCCCATGCCGACGGCGTCGGTGGCGACGAGATAATCGACGTCACCGTTCTGGAACATCGCGACTTGCGCGTTTCGTGTGCGTGGCGAGAGCGAGCCAAGCACGACGGCCGCGCCGCCATGCTGGCGGCGGATCAATTCGGCGATCGCGTAGACTTCATCGGCCGAGAACGCGACGATCGCGGTCCGTCTTGGTTGGCGCGTGATCTTGCGGTCGCCGGCGAATTCGAGCTGCGAGAGCCTCGGACGTGTGACGATGGAAGCGCCCGGCAGCAGCCGCTCGATGATCGGGCGCATGGTGGCGGCCCCTAACAGCAGCGTCTCGTCGCGGCCGCGACGGTGCAGGATGCGGTCAGTGAAGACGTGCCCGCGCTCGAGATCGGCCGCGATCTGGACTTCGTCGACGGCGAGAAACGACACGTCGAGCTCCCTCGGCATGGCTTCCACCGTGGAAACCCAGTAGCGCGGGTTCTTCGGCTTGATCTTCTCTTCACCCGTAACGAGCGCAACCGCCTCACTCCCAGCGCGAGCAGCGATCTTGTTGTAGACCTCGCGCGCCAGCAGCCGCAGCGGCAGGCCGATCACGCCGGACGAATGCCCCAGCATCCGCTCGATGGCCAGATGCGTCTTGCCGGTATTGGTCGGCCCGAGGACAGCGGTAACGCCCGCGCCGGGCGCGCGATCAGTCGCGAACTTGGAAGGAGAGAAAGCCATTCTGTGCAGGTGTTTCTTATTTAGGTGCGCGCGCCCAACCCGTCATTGCGAGCCACCCGGTCGGCGCAAAGCGCCGCCGGATGACAGGCTCCGCGAAGCAATCCATAGCGCCACACGTGTGGAGGTATGGATTGCTTCGTCGCTTCGCTCCTCGCAATGACGGAAAAACGCGGAGTTTCTCTTTCGTTTGGCACCAACTGCGCCGATTCTGTTTCACTTTGCGACGGTGATGCGGTCGCGGCTTAAGCTCTGGAACGAGTCTGGAACGAATCGCGTCCGAATCGCTGACTCCTCCCGAGACCCGATACGTTCACCGCAACATCTCGCGCTGAAGCGCACCCGGCGGCACTAGATCAAGTTTACAGCGGCTGCACAAGCGACGGTTTCGGGACTAATTTCTTAAAGACCGGAGTCGAATCAGAAGTGGTCAAGAGTCAACATGATTCATGGCGGTTGCATCGATTTCGTCGGAGGGAGCTCCTCTCCCTCGCCCCTTGCGAGACCTCCCTTCTCCCCTTGTGGGAGAAGGTGGCGCGAAGCGCCGGATGAGGGGTTCTCTCCGCGCGCACGATTCGCGGAGAGAACCCCTCACCCGTCGCCGAACTTCGTTCGGCGCCACCCTCTCCCACAAGGGGAGAGGGAAAGAAGGTCAATTCGTCTTCGCTACCCGTGGCGGCATCGCTGATGTCACGAACGACGTCGCTTCCAGCATCGCCAGGCCAAACGGCGTCGGGATCGTCATGCGGAACGGAACCAAAATGCGCGTGCCGGCAATCGGCACGAACGTGATCTCCATCTTTCGTTCGCTCGCGAGATATTTGATCACGGGGCGATCGGGGATGTAGCCCGCGACCGGGTTGAAATAGATCGCGCAGACCAGCGCCGGCCCGTGATAGCCCTTTTCGGCTTTGACCGTTTCCATGCGCTTGTAATCGAGCTTGAGATCGTAGCGCATGCGTCCGTCGAAAATCCCGGCTCCGGTGCGGCAGGAATCCGGCGCCAGCACTTCGCCATTGCCGGGCACGCGCAGCAGTGAGCCCGTCATGGGATCGAGCACGCTTTTGCGGTGCGCGTCGGTGACGGGAATGCGGCCGGGATCGACCGGCGGCGCCGGGTCGATCGAAAATTCCTTCACGCCGCCGTTGGCCAGCGAAATCCGGATAGTCTCGGATTTCTTCTGCGTGGTGGTGGTCGCGGTATAGGCGTTCGCGACCAGCGCGCCGTTCACGATGCGACCTTGGCTGGCGCCGGAACCGGTGCCGCCGGAAAACGCCTTCAACAGCCCGGCGGTGCCGCCCTGCGCGGAGGCCGAAAACACATCGTCGCCGATTTCGATGGTCCAGCTTCCCTTGCCGACCGGAATGCCCGCCAGCGTCGCCTCATAATGCGCGTCCAACCGCCCCTGCGCGGAAGCTGCCTGCGGCGCGAGTAAGCCCCACGCGGCGGCGCACAGGCCGACAGCGAGGCCGAGCCTGGCGGAGAGAGATTGGCGCGAAACGGCGCATCTGGCAGTCACGAATGAATAATCCCGGGATCGGCGCGAGCTGATGTTCATTTAGGCAAAAATATCCGGCAAACAACGCGGGTTATCGCGAAAACCGCTGCTTTCAAGGACCTTTCATCGCCGCCCGCCGCTCGCGGAAGGCCAAGGTCTTTTCTAAGCTAAACCCATGATGTCGGCGCGGATTGCGCCCTTTATATGATGGCTTAAGTGGCTGGAACCCCTTAGAAACCGGGCGATTCCGTGAGGCAGCCAGCGCAAGAACCTTGACCCCGTGGCCGTCTCCCCCTATACGTCCGCGGTTCCTGGAAATGGACGCGATTTTGGACCCCCGCGGGCGCCTGCGAGAAGCGGCTCGGCTATGGCGGGATGGAAGAGGATTTTGCAAGATGTCCCGGCGCTGCGAACTGACGGCCAAGGGCCCCCAGGTGGGCCACAAGGTGAGCCACTCCAACATCAAGACCAAGCGGCGCTTCCTGCCGAACCTTGTCAATGTCACCTTCATCTCGGACGCGCTCGCCCGCAACGTGCGCCTGCGCGTCTCGACCAATGCGCTCAAGAGCGTCGACCACAATGGCGGCTTCGATGCCTACCTCCTGAAGGCCAAGGCCGACGTCCTCTCCCCCCGCGCCCTCGATCTGAAGCGCGCGATCGAGAAGAAGGTCGGCAAGCCCGCGTTCGTGAAGAAGGCGAGCTGAGCGAAGTTTAAATCGGCGGATCGAAGTTTGGAGCGGCCGGGTCGAAAGACCCGGCCGCTTTTTTGTTTGAGCGCGCCGCACCTTTCGTCACTCCGTCATGGCCGGGCTTGCTTGCCCCGGCGAAGCCTTGGCGTAGCCAGGTCCCGGCCATCCACGTCTTACTTCGTTCTGAAGTCACACCGTATTTCCACGGTGTGCATTCACGCGCATGCGCGCTTGCCCACGTCCTCCGGTTGCTCTTGTATGGCGACGGGTCTGGGGGTTCATGTCATGCGCAATTTAGGAATCGTGGCGCTTTGCGCCGCGTTGGGCGGCTGCGTTTCGAACGGCGAAACCATTGCGTTTCGCGCTTCCAATCCACAGCAACAGGCGATGATGCGCGACGGGCAACCCGCGCTCGTCTCACGCCAGAAGAATTCGCTGGTGCTGGTCCGCCCGGCATCGCGCCAGTTGCAGGCGAACGGACGCCCGGTGTTCGTCGTCGGCATCAACAACATCGGAAAACAGCCGACGGAATTTCGCGTGGCGCAAGTGGAAGCCATCCAGCACGTCGGCGGCTCCGACTTCGGAATGCAGATCGTCACGTTCGAAATGCTGCAGCAGGAAGAGAAAAACCGGCAAGTGGCGGCGGCCATTCTGACTGGCGTTGCCGGCGCTGCGAACGCCTACAGCGCCTCTCAAGCGGGCCATGGGACCTATACGACACCAAGTGGTCGCACTGGTACGTTTTACAGTCCAACAGCCGCTGTGATCGCGCAGCACAACGCTACTGTTCAGAACGAAGCCATGTTCGCCGCCACCATCGAAACGGGACAACGCAACATGGCCATGCTGGAGCAGACGGTCATCAAGGACAACACGCTGATGCCCGGTGAGTGGTATGGCGGCCAGTTGCACATTGCGCCGCCGACTGACCAGGCGGGCGGGCAGAAGAGCTACACGATCGTCATTACTGTCGGACCGGATCGCCACGTGGTGGACGTTAATCAGGGACCGGCGGGGACGTAGTGTCAAGCGCAGGGTGCGTAGGCAGGCGGACCGGGAATTTTCTGTCGACGTCTATGGTACGCGCAATCGTCAGATCGTTTCTTGAACTGAAGACACAAGCTCTAACTCGAAACGTGAAAAGTCGGTCAGCTTGGTGAGATCTAGTGATCGCAAGTCTTGGATTGTTCGATCAAGATCATATTGATCCAGAAATCCAGACAGCTTCTTCGCAATCTGGATTGGTATGCCATACTCGTCCAGCGCGGCTATGGGCGCAGGCACAAAGAGGCTCTCAGCAGCTTCCGCGTATACGCTGTAGTCTGGGTTGGGACCGCTGTAGGCTCTCTTGGGCTCGCCTTTCAAGCGATCCACGACCTCTGAGATAATTGTATGCAAGACCATCAGATCTCGTGGGAACTGAAATGTCACAATGTTGCGTACTATCTTCAATGCCTCATCTATCTTGTCTGATATCGACTGCCCTGGCAGGATGCCCAATGCAACCTGCCGAAGATAACCAGCCAATCCGCCGGATTGACCCAAAGCATTAAGATGCCAGGCAAGCTGGTTGCCAGCTCTAATTCCAAGATTGTTCAGTTTGGGCCCTGACAATTCTCTAACAACAATGTCGCAAACAGCGACCAACTCGTCCCATTTCGGAAAACCTCGCCAGAGCAACAGCGTCTCGCCCGAAGCAATTCTGTCATACACATTCAAGGCAATTCGGTTCTGGACGTCAGGGTGTACAGACGCGTTTATTCGCAGGGTGTCTACAGATAAGAAGCTTCCTTCTATTGCCTCACTCACTCTAGCACGTGACAACTCGGTAAGCTCGCTGTCGTCTAATTGCAAAAGAAGGGACAGCGGCGTGTCTTCTGTTTGCGCGCCGACAGGATATTCCACAGTCACCTCAACATCTGGAGGCGGCTTTTCCAGCATGAAGACTTTGCCGACGAAGTATGTACCCATTCGGCCGGCCCGTCCCTGGATGTTCTTATACGTGAAGAAGTCCAGAACAGACTGGTTTCGACGCCGATCATAGATAATCACATTTTTTGCGGCAGTATTTACCCCTTCTATAAGGGTGGACGTGCAAACTAGAAACTTTATTGAACCACTATTGAACATACGAACCATGTGCTGTTGGAGCGCGCGGGGAATCCCTCCGTGATGCAACCCAATGCCATGGCGCAACGCCTGCGCGGCCATCCACTCGGAATGATAGTTATCGGACATCCAGTCGGCGGTCGCGACGCAAATCTCCGAGGGCTTTGTCATTACGCCGCGTAAGAGCCGGCTCGCCACCCTGACGGCGCTTCCTGGACCCTGGCAGTAGATGAGCGTCGATTCATCAATCGATCTTGCAAGTTCAATCAACTTAGCTGGCCGGTCCTCACCTAACCTCGGCAAGTCGAACTGCAAAACGTCTACAGCGACGGTCGAATAATCTGACGGGATGAAATGAAATTCATAGTTGTCGAGCCCTTTAATCGCCTGGACATTTGGACCAAGCAGATAAAACTGGGCGCCGGTTGCTGCCAGCGCATGAAATGCCAAATTGAGTTCGATAGCCCGCTGCTTATCGTCGTCGCGCTTGAAATCCAGCTTGTAGAACTCATCGACGACAAAAAAGTCGACATTCGTTAGATCGATTCGATGACGCACCCGCTCTTGCGTTAAAATGTACACATTCATCCGGTCTGCTCGTGCAGCTTGCGACGGATGAGTGATGAGGTGACATTTGTCTCGGAATTTCTGCGCCAAACGTTTCCTAGTCTCATCTATCAACGCGAGCGTTGGCAAGACGACAACGACCTTCTTGAACTTGCCAAGTGCAATCATTGCATCAATGAGCAAACTCTTTCCGACGCTCGTGGACGCACTCAAAACTACGTTTGAGCCTGTTCGCAACTGGTAATAAATTCTTGCCTGCAAACTGTGAAAGACCGCATCCAGCCCGTCTGGACGGTGCAGTTCATAGGCAAGAAGATCATCGTCATCAACAGCCTCCATTAGTGGAGACAGATACGGATACAGCCCCACATTTCGGACCAACGAAGCCAGAATTCTTGTTTCGAACTCGCCGCACAGCTCACGTCGAGCGAGGGCGCGGATCACCAGATCGCGGCCTTCATCGTGCGTCTGCTTATCATTTACATGGTTTGCTATTCCGCCTAGGACCGCAAACATGTCCGAGGCTTCCAAACTGTCACGACCAAGTTCCCGCTTTAAGTCTTGCTAATTCATCAGGAGCTAATCTCAGCTTCAAACTTATTGATGAGTATCGACAATCTTTCGATTGGCACAAAAATCAAATGAACCCTGATTTCCTTAAGTTGCCTCGGTAGATTTGGAATCCATTTGCTTGCAAGTCCTTGTATCTCCGCTTTCAGTCGCTGTTGATAATCTTCCGCATAACCTGCTTGAAGAATGGCACTGTCGTACGCAATCAGAATAGGCACACAAAGCGCGTCAATCAGGAGATCGATCGGCGCGCCCGGGCTGAAGGCGTCCGACAACGAACTCGATAGTAGATGTTGAGGTTCTCGCAGTTGAATTATCACCTGCTTTTCCTCTTTGAGGACTTCGGTCTCCATTGTTTCACAGAGATCTTTACATACATCTGCTAGGAGAGCGCTTTCATTGCGACCGTCAAATAGGTAGGTTCTCCCGAGCCAAAGCTGATCTCCCTTAGCGGTATGAACAACATGCGCATTTCTAGTAACCCGATCTCCAAGAGCGGAGCGGTGAAAAAGCTTGCAAGCAACTGGCTCGCTTCCGAAATAATGCCGCAGAATAGCGTGCAACAATGCTTCGCCTAGGAGAGTCTGAGTATTTAAACTGCGGTGCGCCTTAACAACCCTTAGGCCGGCTTCTAATTTTTGTCTAAGATTGAGCTGGTCAATCTCAGCAAGCTCGCTCGCCTTCAAAGCGAGTTCCGTTACCCACGTTACAAGGTACTGAGACAATTGAGTAGAGCGCCAGACCTTGCGCTCATATTGGGCGTCATAACCTAGAGATACGCGCCTCGCTCCATCGTGCTGAATGTTGTGAACTTCAACAAAGAATTGAGCGCTCCTAGCACGGTAGGGCTTCATTGTTGCTATTGCCGTTGTTCGCAACGTCGCCAGCTTGTTGTCCCACCAACTTCTAATCGCAGCTCTACTAATGATTTTCTTGCTCTTATCCCGTCGGGATGCGGATGCCGCTTCTTCAACCAAGACAAGCAAATCGCGATAAATCTGTTTCGCTTGTGAATGTAGAGGATTTGCTCCGAACTCCTCCGCAAGCCGACTAAGCAGCTGCATATTCTTCGATTCAATACTGTCCAAGCCTGCCCGGACGTCCCAGACTGCATTCAACGTCCAGTATGCAAGGTCGTGACCGGCTTTCGATATGGTCTTGGGATGCTTTGCTTTGAGCCGCGCAGCCAAAGTAGCAATCTCACCTTGGCTGTCTCGCTTCTCGATTGGATCGAGCAACGCTCGGAGCGTTGCATTCACAGATCGACGAGTAACAATCCTAAAGCGGGCATTTGGCCGATGCTTGTCCGTCAGGAGCGATTTCTCGATCAAAGAACTCTCAATGTTCTTGATTGGACGGGTGCATACTTCTTTGGCCGTCCATTTCTGATCTCGATCGGTAGTCTTTACTTGGATGTATTCGGGAATCTCACCGCCATTGAGATGGATGATTCGCGTTATATCGTCGCTGGCCTCGCATTCGACTTGCAAGATCCTTCGATCGCCAATCATTTCGAGGACGAAAGATGCCGCTACGTGGTCCTGATACTTGAATCCAAACCTCGCAGCGACTCCGCCAGCATCCGAGATGTCGTCCACAGCGCATCCTGTACGCGGTTAAAGAAAAAACGACTCGTGCAATCAAGCGTTGAAGGTGATTCTATACAAGTACGTAGTATTGCGGTCACTCAGATTAGTCTTGCGACTTCTTCCTTACACGAACAGTCCACGGGCATAAGAAATGCTCATATTGATAGCAGCCCCCCTTTAGTCGTATAAAATGATCGATACAACCTTATGGTTTCAGACAATGGAATGGGGTGGGGGCGCTTCCCATGCGCAACATCATCATCTGCTGCGACGGCACCGGCAACGAGATTTCCGAGAACATCTCCAATGTGCTCAAGCTCTATCGCTGCCTGCGCAAGACGGAGAAGACCGAGCCGCGGCAGATGGTTTTTTACGATCCCGGTGTCGGCACGCTGGAGCGGCCGGACCCGTGGCACAAGCTGAAGCAGGATTTCAACGCCATCCTGGGGCTCGCCACCGGCTATGGGCTCGATGACAACGTGCTCGCGGCCTATGGCTTCCTGGTCCAGCATTATCGCGAAGGCGACCAGATCTATCTGTTCGGCTTTTCCCGCGGTGCCTATACCGTGCGGGTGCTGGCGGGGCTGGTGCACAAGATCGGATTGATCAGGCCCGAGCAGGTCAATCTCGCTGGAAGCGGCCTGATCGCCTACAAGCAGTTCTCCTCCGACGAGGCGCCGAAGCTGCGCCGCGAGATGAAGCTGCTCAGCGATGCCGGCGACGCGCAAGGGCCGCTGCCGCAGACCGCGTTCGACAACGCCGCGCAATTCGCGCGCATCACCTCGGCCCGCTGGCCCGTGATCCGCTTCGTCGGCGTCTGGGATACGGTCGCGAGCGTGATCGTGCCGCGGGCCGATCGGTTCTATTGGCCGAGCCTGGAGGAGCTTGCGTTCACGACTGCGAACCCGAGCGTCGAGAGGTTCCGGCAAGCGATCTCGATCGACGAGCGACGCCGCATGTTCCGCCTGAAAAAGTGGGACGATCCGCAGACCTTCCGGCACAACCGCTTCAACGACATCAACGCCGAGCCGCAGGATATTCTGCAGGTGTGGTTCGCCGGCGTGCATGACGATATCGGCGGCGGCTATCCGGAAAAGGAAAGCGGGCTTTCAAAATATCCGCTGCTCTGGATGATCGACGAGGCCGTCAAATGCGGCGTCCGGGTCAACCAGGCCACCGTCAACCAGCTCGCCTGGGGCATCCAGCGCAAGGGCAGCCCGTTCTCCTATGTCGCGCCTGATATCCGCGGCGAGCTGCACGAGTCGCTGCGCGGCGCGTGGTGGCTGCTCGAATATCTGCCGAAGCGCGCGACGTACAAGGAATGGCCGGCGCGGCAGAGCCATTTCGGCTATTACATCCCCGACGCCGAGCCGCGGCTGATCCCGGACGGCGCTGTGATCCACGAGTCAGTGCTGCAACGCATGGACGCGCTGCCGAGCTATCGGCCGGTGAACCTGCCGAAGCAGTACGAGAAATTCCCGATGCCGACACCGCCGGCGCATGCGAGCGCGGAAGAAGCGGCGGAATCGTAGGGTGGCTTCCAGCCGTCGTCCCGGACAAGCGAAGCGCGATCCGGGACCCATACGCCGCGGCGGATGTTGGCGTGGCAAGATGGACGACGGCTTTGCTCGACAATGCATGCCGGTGGTTATGGGTCCCTGCGTTCGCAGGGACGACGTGGCGATAATCGGATGCGAAGCGCAAGAACTCGGCCACTGGCCTAGCACCCCGCAACCTTACGGCCGCATTCCTGCCGCCGCGGAACCCGAATGGTTTACGAATCGTTCAACTCTGCTGCCTAATCTCACCTATCTGCTGCCAGAACCGCCTTCAAACGCTCAGGACGAGCGATGTTGGAACGATCGATCACCGAGGAGGTCGAGGCGGCCATCCAGGCCGGCTCGCCGGAAAGACATCTGGACGCGCTGAGGCAGGTCACGGACCTGTTTCTGCTGTCCGCCGACGGCTATTCCGGCGAGCAGATCGAGCTGTTCGGCGACGTGCTGGAACGGCTGATCCGCACCATCGAGCTGCGGGCGCTGGCCGACGTCGCCGCGCGCATCGCGCTCGCCGAACTGAGCACGCAGCTCGCGTCCGCGAAGCAGGCGCCGCCTCGCGTGATCCGACGGCTCGCGCATAATGACGAGATTACGATCGCGCGTCCGGTGCTGACCGAATCGGCGCGGCTGACGGCCGAGGATCTGGTGGAATTGGCGCAGACCAAAGGCGAGCAGCATCTGCTGGCGATCTCCGGTCGCTGGTGGCTGACCGAGATCGTCACCGACGCGCTGCTGAAGCGGCATTATCCCTCGGTCAGCCGGCGGCTCGTCACCAATCCCGGCGCGCGAATGTCGGCGAGCGGCTTTGCGATCGTGCTGAAGCAGGCGGAGAGCGATCCAGATTTGGCGGTCGAGACCGGCATCCGCGTCGACCTGCCGGCCGAACAGCGCCGGCAATTGCTGCAGAGCGCAACGGAAGCCGTGCACATGCGGCTGTTGTCGCGCGCGCCGCCGCATCTGTTCGAGGAAATCCGGAACGCAATCGCCGCCGCTTCGACCGGCGCCAGCCGCGAAATGTCGCGCAAGCGCGATTTCGCCATGGCGCGTCGCTTCGTCGCCGCGCTCGCCAAGCACGGCAAGCTCAACGAGGCGGCGCTCTTGGCATTTGCGAGAGAGCGGAAATACGCCGAGACGGTCGCAGCGCTCGCCGAACTATCGGGCTCAAGCGTCGAGGTGATCCGCCCGGTGATGCAGAGCCTGCGCGACGACGGCGTGCTGATCCCCTGTCGCGTCGCCGGGTTGAACTGGGACACGGTGGCCGCCGTGCTCGATAGCCGCTTCGCCGCCGGCTCGATGGACCGGCACGAGCTCGCGAAAGCAAGAGAGCAATACGCAAAACTGACGGTCGAAAACGCCCGCCGCCTGCTGCGATTCTGGCAGGTGCGTCCGGTAGCGCCGGCGCCGAAGCCGCCGCGCTAAAAGCGTCGTGGTGAACGGGAGCGCGCGCGCCGCATACTTCCTTCTCCCCTTATGGGAGAAGGTGGCATAGGCGGCCGTCGGCCGCCGTACTTAAAAGGACGCCGATGCTTTGCATCGGCTATGGACGCGAAGCGGCAGCGAGACGGATGAGGGGTCTGTCTCCGTGGAGAGAACCCCTCATCCGCCTTCGCTGTCGCGAAGGCACCTTCTCCCACAAGGGGAGAAGGAAGCACTCACGCCGCCTTCGTCAAGTCCGCGTCGAGATGCTTCAGCCGCGGCATCACCTCCTGCTTCAGCAGGCGGAGCGAATTGTGCCACGCCTCCGGCTTGTGCTTGTAGTCGAAGCCGAACACGAGCAGCGTGCCGAAGCCGCCGACCTCGTGATAGATCCGCTCGATCTTTTCGGTAACGGTTGCGGGCGATCCGACGATCCAGTTGTTGCGTGCACAATATTCGACCGTGACGTCGGAGTCGGCGACGTCGGGCGCCGCCTTGAGGTAGTCCTTGAAGCCGAAGTGGCCGAGCAGCGGCAGAAAATATTCGTGCATCATCCGACCCATCATGTCGCCGACGGAAAGCCGCCACGCCTCTTCGTCGGTATCGGCGATGAAGACCTCACGCACCAGTCGCCAGTCGCTGCGCTTTGGCTTGCGTCCGGTTTTCGCAGCTCCAATCTCGACCGATTCCCAGTGGCTGCCGACGTAAGCCGGATTGAGGTTGAGGCTCATCGGGATGTAGCCGCGCTCGCCGGCGAGCTTGAGCGTATCCGAGCCCTTGGAGAGACCGGCGACGCCGATCGGCGGATGCGGCGCCTGCAACGGCTTGAGGTGCGGCTTGAGGAAGTCGAACATGGTGTCGGGCTTGCTCACGGTCCAGAACTTGCCGGTGTGGGTCCAGGGTGCGTCCTCGGTCCACATTTTCAGGATGATCTCCAGCGCCTCGCGCGTCATGTCGCGGTTCTGGCCGGACATGCCGTCGACGTTGAACATCGCCCAGTCGCTCGGCAGGCCCGAGGCCGCGACGCCGAAGTTCAATCGTCCGCCGGAAAGATGATCGAGCATCGCGACGCGGTTCGCGAGTTCAGCGGGGTGGTGATAGGGCAACAGGAAGCCGCCGGGGCCGAGGCGGATATTTTTGGTCTGCAAAAATGCCTGCGCGAGAATGAGATCGGGCGAAGGATGCGGCTCCCAGGGCGCGGTGTGGTGCTCGCCGATCCAGGCTTCCTGATAGCCGAGTTCGTCGAGCCAGCGCAGCGTCTGCAGGTCCCAGTCGTGCCCCTCTTTCAACCCGCACTCCGGCGGATGGGACGGCATCGTGAAATATCCGATCTCCATAGGGTGTCCTCGCTGTATGTTGTTATTGAAAACGCGTCTATCGCGCGCAGCGAAAGCATAGCACGCCGGACGTATGGCCGAGATATGACGAAACGGATGGGCAGGAGTTCGCGCGGCGGAGTATTGCGCACTTCCCTTCTCCCCCTGTGGGAGAAGGTGGCATAGGCGGCCGCGCTACCGCGTCCCGAATGTCGTCGCGCCGAACAGCGCCTTCTGGGTCGAAGGCTGCGAGCGCCAGTATTGCGGCGGGGCGAACACCTCGCCGCCGAGTTCGGCCGCGGCGTGCCAGCCCCAGCGCGGGTCATAGAGCATGGCGCGGGCGAGCGCGACCATGTCGGCCTTGCCGGAGGCCACGATCTCCTCGGCCTGCTTGGATTCCGTGATCAGGCCGACGGCAATCGTGGTCAGCCCGGTCGCCTCGCGGATCGCTTGCGCGAACGGCACCTGATAACCGGGGCCGAGCGGAATTTTTTGCAGCGGCGACACGCCACCCGAGGACGCGTCGATCCAGTCGACGCCGTGCTTTTTCAGCTCCTGCGCGAACTCGATGGTCTGCGCCAGATCCCAGCCGCCCTCGACCCAGTCGGTGCAGGAGACGCGCAATCCGACCGGCTTGTCATGCGGGAACGCCGCGCGCACCGCGTCAAACACTTCGAGCGGAAAGCGCATGCGATTCTGCAACGAGCCGCCATATTGATCGGTGCGCCGGTTGGCGATCGGCGACAGGAACTGGTGCAGCAGATAGCCGTGCGCCGAGTGCACCTCGATCGCGTCGATGCCGAGGCGCTCGGCACGCTTAGTAGTCGCCACGAACGCATCGCGCACGCGCGCAAGGCCCGTGGCATCGAAGGCAACGGGCGGCGGCTCGCTCTCCTTGTGCGGGATCGCCGACGGCCCCTCCGCCCGCCAGCCGCCCTCAGTCACCGGGATCAACTGCCCGCCCTCCCACGGCGTGTGGCTCGACGCCTTGCGGCCGGCATGCGCGAGCTGCATCATCACCGCGGCCTTCGAACGCTTGCGCACGGATGCCAGGATCGGCTTCAGCGCGGCTTCAGTGGCGTCATTGTAGAGGCCGAGGCAGCCCGGCGTGATCCGGCCCGTCGGCTCCACCGCCGTCGCCTCGATACAGAAAACGCTCGCCCCCGACAGCGCCAGCGAATTGATATGGGTGAAGTGCCAGTCATTGGCCTCGCCGTCGACGGCCGAATACTGGCACATCGGCGCCACCATGATGCGGTTGGCGAGGTTAAGGCCGCGCAGCTTGATCGGGGTAAACAAAGCGCTCATGGGCGATAAGGATCCGGACCGGAGGAAAGTAAGCCCTATTTGTGTAACCAGGCCGCGCCCGCTGCTCAACCGCGTCTGGCTCAACCCTGCCGGGCGAATATACGGGGAGAAGATGCGGCGCTACTCCACCAGCGCGAATTGCAGCAGCAGATTGCGCTGGATCATCGAGAAATTGTCGTCGGAGACGAGCGTCAGGACCGTTTCGCCCTCCGGCGTGACATGGGCGTCGATGCCTTCCAGATTGTCGATCTCGCTGCCGAGGTCGGCCTCGAAGATCACGGGGCCGTCGATCACTGCCCCGGGGGCGATAGAGGCAAGTGCTATGCGGCGGATGCGGATGCCGACGCCACCGAGCCAGGAGAATTTGCGCTCAAGCAGCAGCAGCCCGCCGGACGGCAGCAGCACCGCGTCGCTGATATCGAAATTGTCGCTGCGGCTGATGCTGAACAGCCCCAGCGTCCTGCCGATCAGGAAGGCTGTGATGTTGCCCTGCGCGTCGAGCCCGCGTTCGGAGATCGCGATCAGCGTGCCCGCCAGCGGCAAGCCCTTCGGCACCACGACGAGCGCCTCGATTCCCTTGTTGTAGGGCAGCTTGCGCACGCCCAGCGGCAACTGAATCAACTCGCCGTGCGCTCGGGTAAATCCCTTGGAAAAGTCGAAGCGCAGGATCTGATTGACGCGCTCGAGGCCGACATAGACCAGCGAGCCGTCGAGCGCGAGCGCCTCGGTGTCGTACCAGCCGCGCGAGGTGATCGGCTTGCCGTCGTGGCCAAGCACCGGCGAGGCCTCGACGTCGTCAAGTCCGGTCATCTCGCGGCCCTTGTAGACAATGCGGCCGGTGAACCAGCCCCCTTTGTCGCTGATGGCGATGAAGCGCTCGCCCTTTGAATCCAGCCGCAGGCCGGACAATCCGCCGAAGCCACGAAACCGCGAGGTCAGGATCAGCCCGCTGCGAAATTCGAGTTCGCCGAACCGCACACGCGAGCGGTCGCGGGTGTCGAACGACTGCAGCGGCCTTGCATTGACGTCAATCGAGACCGGCGCACTGACCGAGAACTCGTCGGGAACGGTCTGCCTCGGCGGCCGCTGAACGGCGGCCTGCGCCAATGCAGCGCCTGGGACGGCCGCCATGGAAAGCCCCGCCGCTGCATACTTCAAAAGGCGGCGGCGGCCTATGAGCGGGGGCATGCGCTCACGAATGCAAGCGGCGCGGCCGGCGGTGACCGTTGGCAGGCGCGGCGCCGTGGGTCTCGCTGAACAGCTCGGCGAGCTTTTCGGTGATGGCGCCGCCGAGCTCCTCGGCGTCGACGATGGTGACCGCGCGGCGGTAGTAACGCGTGACGTCGTGACCGATGCCGATCGCGATCAGTTCGACCGGCGAACGGGTCTCGATCTCCTCGATGATGTGGCGCAGATGCCGCTCGAGGTAATTGCCGGGATTGACCGACAGCGTGGAATCGTCGACCGGCGCGCCGTCCGAAATCATCATCAGGATCTTGCGCTGCTCGGCGCGACCGAGCAGCCGCTTGTGCGCCCAGTCCAGCGCTTCGCCGTCGATATTTTCCTTCAGCAGGCCTTCACGCATCATCAGGCCAAGATTCTTGCGCGAACGGCGCCAGGGCGCGTCGGCGGACTTGTAGATGATGTGGCGGAGATCATTGAGCCGGCCGGGATTGGCCGGCTTGCCAGCGGCGAGCCACGCCTCGCGGGACTGGCCGCCCTTCCAGGCGCGGGTGGTAAAACCCAAAATCTCGACCTTGACGCCGCAGCGCTCCAGCGTGCGCGCGAGAATGTCGGCGCAAGTGGCCGCCACCGTGATCGGCCGGCCGCGCATCGAACCGGAATTATCGAGAAGCAGCGTCACCACGGTATCGCGGAAGGTCGCCTCCTTCTCGTGCATGAAGGACAGCGGGTGATAGGGATCGGTGACCACGCGCGACAGCCTTGCGGGGTCGAGAATGCCTTCCTCGAGATCGAACTCCCAGGCGCGGTTTTGCTGCGCCATCAAGCGGCGCTGCAGCCGGTTGGCGAGCCGCGCCACGATGCCCTGCAAATGCGCGAGCTGCTTGTCGAGATAGGAACGCAGCCGCTCCAGCTCGTCATGGTCGCAGAGATCTTCGGCGGCGATGACCTCGTCGAATTTCGGCGCAAATGCGTGATATTCCGGGCCGCGCGGCTCGTTGGCGCCACGCGTATTCGGCCGCGTCGCTTCGCCCGGCGTCTCGTCGTCGCCGAGTTCGCCGTCGTCGAACGTATCTGACGTGGAAGCCTGCGCGCTCTCCATCGCGCTTTCCGATATTTCGTCGGTGGAAGCCTGCGCCTGGTCGGCGCTCATTTCCTGCGCTGCATCGGAGTCGGGCGAGCCCTCGGCGCCGGACTGATCACTCTCGCCGTCCTGGTTCTCGTCATCGTTTTCGTCGTCATCGGCGTCCGCGTCGCGGTCGTCGCCGAGGTCGAGCGCCGACAAGAGGTCGTGCACGAGATCGCCAAACTTGGCCTGGTCCTCGGTGACGCGGCTGAGCTTGTCGAGCCGGGTGCCGATTTTATCTTCCAGCGCCGGACGCCAGAGATCGACCATTTTTTTCGCAGCCGCCGGCGGCGCAAGGCCCGTCAGCCGTTCGCGCACCAACATCGCCAGCGCGTCCGACAGCGGCGCATCGGCGCGGTCGGTGATCTCATCGTATTTGCCGCGATGAAAGTGATCGTCGAGCATCGCGGTGAGATTCTTCGCTACACCCGCCATCCGCCGCGAACCGATGGCCTCGACACGGGCCTGCTCCACCGCCTCGAACACGCCGCGCGCCTGCGGATTTCCCGGCATCAGTTTGCGATGCACCTTGGGATCATGGCAGGCGAGCTTCAACGCGACCGAATCGGCGTGACCCCGCACGATCGCAGCATCCCGCTTGGTCATCTTGCGCGCCGGCTCCGGCAGCCGCGCTTTGCCCGGTGCAAGACCGGGCCGCTCGGCCGCGAATGTCACTTCAAGTTCCGGCGCCTTCGCGATCGCGCGCAGGCACGAGGTCACCGCGCGCTTGAACGGTTCGGTCGGGGCTTCCTTGGATCCGGTGCGGAATTTGGAGTTCGACGTCGTCATTACGTTTCTATCACCCGTCGTCCCTGCGAAAGCAGGGACCCATAATCACCAGCGATCGTTAATTCACCCGACGTTGGCAGCATCCTTCCATCGAAAGTCCTCGGCGTATGGGTTCCCGCTTTCGCGGGAACGACAGCTACGAAAGCGCCACGTTTACCGAACTCTCGGGCAGCTCCTGGTTGAAGCAGCGCTGATAGAATTCCGCCACCAGCGGCCGCTCCAGCTCGTCGCACTTGTTGAGGAAGGTGACGCGGAACGCAAAGCCGATGTCGCCGAAGATGTCGGAGTTCTCGGCCCAGGTGATCACGGTGCGCGGGCTCATCACCGTCGACAAATCGCCATTGGCGAATGCGTTACGGGTGAGATCGGCCAGCCGCACCATCTTGTTGACGATGTCGCGACCTTCCTGGGTACGGTAGTGATGCGCCTTGGCCAGCACGATTTCGACTTCCTCGTCATGCGCCAGATAGTTCAGCGTGGTGACGATCGACCAGCGGTCCATCTGGCCCTGGTTGATCTGCTGGGTGCCGTGATAGAGGCCCGAAGTGTCGCCGAGGCCGACCGTGTTGGCGGTCGAAAACAGGCGGAACGCCGGGTGCGGCTTGATCACCTTGTTCTGGTCCAACAGCGTCAGGCGGCCGGAGACTTCCAGCACGCGCTGGATCACGAACATCACGTCGGGGCGGCCGGCGTCGTACTCGTCGAACACCAGCGCAATGTTGTGCTGCAGCGCCCAGGGCAGGATGCCGTCGCGGAATTCGGTGACCTGCTTGCCGTCCTTGATGACGATCGAGTCCTTGCCGACCAGATCGATACGGCTGATGTGACTGTCCAGGTTGACGCGCACGCAGGGCCAGTTCAGCCGTGCGGCGACCTGCTCGATATGGGTCGATTTGCCGGTGCCGTGGTAGCCGGTGACCATGACGCGGCGGTTCTTGGCGAAACCGGCGAGGATCGCGAGCGTGGTGGCGCGGTCGAAGCGGTAGTCCGAATCGACTTCCGGCACGTGCGGGTCGACTTCGGAATAGGCCGGCACTTCGAGGTCGCTGTCGATACCGAAAACCTGCCGGACCGACACCTTCATATCGGGCAGTCCGACGGGCTCCGAAACTTTGCTCATGGCGGCGGTCGTCATCAATCCTCCGAGGTCCCGGGCGTTCCCGAAACCAGATCTGGTGAATGGCTGCGGATGGGGGCTAACGCAAACCTAGCAGAGAGCAGGGGCCGGCAGAAGCCCGCGGCGCAATCAAAGTTCCATTGCCTTATCATTGAGATAAGCCATCTCTCAGGTTTTTGGAGGGCTGCCCTGCGAATCACGCCGCACTTTTGCCCGCTTGGCCACTTCGCCGCGGCCGTGCCAGCTCTGCCGGCACTTTCGGCCCCTGCCTGGGCTTGGTAGCTCTAGGCGCAGGCGGCCACCCACAGGACGGCAATTGTGACTTCATTCCTCGATCCCGTGATTGCAGTCGTATCGGCCCATCCATGGCTGGCCTACCTGACGCTATTTCTGGCGGCTCTCTTGGAAGCGATCCCGGTCGCAGGCGCGCTGGTGCCTGGCTCGACCATCATCCTTGCGCTGAGTGCGCTGGTGCCCGGCGGCGAACTGAAGCTGTGGGGCGTGCTGGCGGCCGCGATCGCCGGCGCATTGCTGGGTGACGGTACGGCGTTCTGGGCCGGCCATCGCTCGCAGCGCGAAATTCTGGGCGCCTGGCCGATGTCGAAATATCCAGGCGTGATGGCGCAGAGCGAGGCGTTCTTCCACCGCTGGGGAGCGCTGGCGGTGTTATTCGCGCGCTTTGTGCCGCCGATCCGGGCCTTCGTACCGGTCACGGCCGGCGCGCTCGGGATGCAACCGATCCTTTTCTTCGGCGTCAATATTCCCGCGGTACTCGCCTGGGCGTTGGCGCATGTGTTGCCAGGCGTGCTCGCGGTCTCGGTGTTGCATGAATATGCCGGCCTGCCGCATCACCAACACACCGGAAAGCATCTGTGGATTCTGGCCGTGTTCGCGACGGCGATCATCGCGCTCGGGGTCTGGACGCTGCGCCGCCGTCAGGCGCGGACGGGGCTCCGTCCCGGGGCGGGGCCGACATAGCGCGCGCGGGGCCGGATCAGCCGGCCATGGCGCAATTGCTCGCAAGCATGCGCGATCCATCCGACCGTTCTCGCCATGGAAAACAAGACCAGTTCATGGCCCGGCGGCAGGCCGAGCGTGTGCACCAGCACCGCAAGGGCATAGTCGATATTGACGAACTCGCCAGTCGCTTCGGCGATGCGCTCCGGGATTTCGTGGGTAAACTTACGGTTCGCGCCCGAGCGTGCCAGCGCCTCCAAGAGCGCCCGTGCACGGGGATCGCCATGCTTATAGACCCCATGACCAAAGCCCGCGAAGCGCTCGCCGAGCGCGACGCGCTCGCGGATGACAGGGGCGACCTCGCCATTGGCGAGCGTCTTCAGAAGCTGCGCCGCCAGCACGCCGGCGCCGCCGTGCTTCGGGCCTTTCAGCGCGACGAGACCGGCGATCATGGCATCGTAGAGATTTAGCCCGGTCGAGGCCGCGCAGCGCACGGTGAAGGTCGAGGCATTCAGCTCATGATCCGCCAGCAGCACGAGCGCGCGGCGGATCAAATCGGCCGCATGCTTGTGTTCCGGCGCCCAGACCCGCGCGATCTGCAAGTGAAGCGGCTTTGCCGAGGATTTGGCGTTCAGCATGGTCGCGACCACCAGGCGCATGATGCGGCCACCTAGCATCGCGCGCTCTTCGTCGGCGCGGGTGAAGGCTCGCGGGTCAGCCCTGGCGGCGAGCGCCAGCACGGCGATGGCGCGATCGATCGCGTTTGCCCCACGTGCGGCCTCGGCCACTGCGCGCATTTCGTCCGACACAACGGGACAATTGTTCTGATCGAAGGGGTCGACGCCTGTCACATCCCACAACAGCGTCGCGGCATGTTCGAGCGTGTCGCGCTCGGCGAGATCGATGCAGTTGACGCCGCGATAGATCGCGCCGTCCTCGGTGATGGTTCCGACGGCCGAATCCAGCACCGGCAGATCGGCGTCGAAGCTGCGCAGGCCGCGCGGCTCCGGCGACGGCGCACGCCGCTCTTTTAGCGTGCGGACGTCCTCGGCCCGGTAGCGGCGGCTGCGGGAATCCTCCGACGGTTCCGACCGGATCAGGCCACGGCTGACATAGGCGTAGAGGGTCGCCTGGGAGATCGCGAGTTCGGCGGAGGCCTCGCGGGCCGAGAGGTAAAGGCCGGCAGGCTTTTTCATATTGATTTATATAATCAAGATTGATCAATCTGTCGAGAGGCCCGACCTCTGCAGCAGGCAAAAAGGAGAGCCCCCATGAACATGCAGATTTCCAAGACCCCGATCGGGCTCGACGGCATTCCGGCCGCCGAAACCGTCCTCAGCCATGTCGATGGCGAGCGGGGCGAACTGATCATCGCCGGCGAACGGGTCGGCGACCTCGCGGGCAAGTCGAGTTTTGAAGGCGTCACCGCGCGGCTGTGGAACGCCGCAATGGGAACCTCGCTCAACGAAGCCAATGTGCGCTCAAGGCTTGGCGCTGCCCGGGAACGCGCATTCGCTCGGCTACCCGAATTGCTACCGGCAACGCGTGGCATGTCGATTGTCGACGGCTTTCGCGCAGCCGTTGCCGGCCTGCGCGGCGAAAACGGACTTGAGCACGAGGCGACCATCGTCGGCGCGTTGCCTGTGATTGCCGGCGCGCTATTGCAGCGGGCCAAAGGCGAGCACCCGATCGCGGCCGACCCGACCGTCGGCCATGCCGCCGACACGCTGTCGATGCTGCGCGGCCGCAAAGCCGAACCGCGCGAGATCACCGCGCTGGACACCTACTTCGTCACGGTGTGCGACCACGGCATGAACGCGTCGACCTTCACGACGCGCGTCGTAGCCTCGACGCAAGCGGATTTGTTCGCAGCCGTCACGGCAGGCTATTGCGCCCTGACCGGGCCATTGCATGGCGGCGCCCCCGAGCCGGTGCTGGAGATGCTGGATGCGATCGGCTCGAGCGAGCGCATCAAGCCGTGGGTCGACAGCGCACTGGCCCGCGGCGAGCGGCTGATGGGATTCGGCCACCGCGTCTATCGCGTCCGCGACCCGCGCGCCGACGTGCTTAAGCGCGCGATCGAGCGGCTCGCAGGAGGCGGCGCCGATCTGCCGTTCGCGGGCGAGGTCGAGGCCTACATTCGCGATGCATTGCGGCGGAAAAATCCGGAGCGCCCGCTCGATACCAATGTGGAGTTCTTCACCGCAATCCTGCTCGACGCGCTGAAAATTCCGCGGCAGGCGTTTACGCCGATCTTTGCGGTGGCGCGCGCCGCAGGCTGGACCGCGCATGCCCGCGAGCAGCAGCGTGGCGGCAGGCTGATCCGGCCGAGTTCGGCGTATATTGGCTCAATGCCGAGGTGAGCGGGACCAAAGCTTCGTACAACAACAGCGGAGCCAAGATCTCCGCTGTCGTCCCTGCGAACGCAGGGACCCATAACCACAAATGCGTGTTGTCTGGCGAAGCCGTCAACCGATGGAATAAATCGAGAAGCCGCGGCGTATGGGTCCGTGCGTTCGCAGGGACGACGAAAACTACGCCCGCACCACAGTCTTCAAATAATTATACGCCTTGATGATCTCGATCAGGCGGTCCTCGGTGGAGCGGTCGCCGCCATTGGCGTCGGGATGGTGCTGCTTGACCAGCGCCTTGTACTTGGCCTTGACGTCATCGAGCGTTGCTTCGGCGGAAAGACCCATCACCTGCAGCGCCTTGCGCTCGGCGTTCATCACCTTGCGCGTTTCGGTCTTGGCCTGCGCGCCCGGCCCCGGCCGCCAGCGGCCGCGACCGTTGAGCTCGGAGAACATGCTGAACGGATCGGCGGCGCCGTCAAAGTCTTCGGCGCTGGGCTGCTTACCCTTCTTGCCGGCGGTGTTGGCGCCCATCTTCCAGGTCGGGCGATGGCCGGTCAGCGCGTCCTTCTGGTAGCGCGCGACGGCGTCGGCGTTCATGCCCTGGAAGAAATTGTAGGATTGGTTGTATTCGCGCACATGGTTGAGACAGAAGTGCCAGTACTCGCGGGAATTCTCCCGGCCCTTGGGCGCGCGGTGCGGGCCCTTGTTCTGGCAGCCCGCCCACTCGCACATGGCGGCTTCCTCGCGCGCCTGCGCCTGCTGCTTCGCACTCAGCTTGTTGGGCTTGATGCGAATGGAATCGAAGAACTTGGATGAATCAATCGGCATGGCTGACTTTGACTACGCAACGCGCAAGGCTTCAAGTCTTGACATTGCGAATACCTCCATTCGGATGCGCCATTGACGAGAAGCGGACACAGAATTATCTGCAACCATCATGAGCACCAGGGACATTATCATAAACAAGTTGCGTGAAGCTTTCTTGCCGGAAAGCCTCGACGTCGCGGACGAATCTCATCTGCATGAGGGCCATGCGGGCCACCGGCCAGGCGGTGAGACGCATTTCAGAGTTTATATCGTATCTGAAGCCTTCGAAGGGAAGGGCCGGGTTGAACGCCACCGCATGATAAATGCGACGCTTGCGGCGGAACTTGAGGGCTCCGTCCATGCACTTGCCATCAGGGCGCAGGCGCCCCGGGAGGGTCAGGGCTGACGAGCCCGATCAACCCGATCCTGAAGTGCGCCGACAGACAGGCCGAAGACCTGTGGCTTTTGCTCAAGATCGCGCAGACGGCACAACCGTTTTGATTTATCTGTTGACTGCTGGGCGATGGACGCAGTTCCATCCGAACCGGGGCCGGAGCGGCCCCAATGCCATCGCCACTCGATAGGGTCGTCCGATGCAGCATTGGGTACGCTTCAGATGGGCCGTGGCCGTGATGGCCCTGGTTGCAGTCTCGTCAACCAAGGCACAAGCGCTGGACATGCCGAGCCCGTTTGTCCAGGAGGTGCTCATCAAGAGCATTCTCGTGACGCTCAACGACGCGGTGGCATCGGACAATTTCACGGTCCTGCACGCCAAGATTTCAAAGCCGTTCCGCGATCAGTTTCCGCCCGACAAGCTGCGCACTGTCTTCAAGGATCTGGTCGAGAAGCACGCCGTGTTCGACGCGATCGTCGCCAGCCCGGTCATTCCGGAGGAGGACGCCAAGATCGACGACAAGGGTGTGCTGCGCCTGAAAGGCCGCTTCGACACCACGCCGAAAAGGGTGAAGTACCAGCTCGGTTTCATTCCCTCCGACGGCCAGTGGAAACTCTCCGGCGTCACGATCGATATTGAATAGTCCCGTCATGCGCGCAAATGCGCGGAGAGGCGCTTAGAACGCCGTCCCTGCCCGCTTCGGCTTCGGATACTCCGCGTCGGTTTCGCGCGGCAGCGGCGTGATCTTAAGTGCGGTGATACGGTTGCGCTCGCGGCGCAGCACGCGGAAACGGCAGCCGTGGAAGGTAAAATTCTGGCCGCGTTCGGGAATCGAGCGCGCCTCGTGAATCACGAGGCCGGCGACCGTCGTCGCCTCCTCGTCGGGCAGGTGCCAGTTCATGGCGCGGTTGAGGTCGCGGATCGGCACGGAGCCATCTACCACCACGGAGCCGTCGGCCTGGATGCGGACGCCGGCGACCACGACGTCGTGCTCGTCGGAAATATCGCCGACGATCTCTTCCAGAACGTCTTCCAGCGTCACCATGCCTTCGACCTCGCCATATTCGTCGACGACGAGCGCGAAGTGGGTTTTGCGGCGGCGGAACGCCTTCAACTGTTCGGACAGAGGCCGCATTTCCGGCACGAACCAGGGCGGGCGCATGATGGCCGAAACGTTGATGTGCGAGGTATCGCCGTCGGAAGCACGGATCGCGCGCAAGAGATCCTTGGCGTGCAGCACGCCGATGATGTTCTCCGGCTTGTCGCGCCAGAGCGGGATGCGGGTGTATTCTGTTGCCAGCACCTCGCCCACCAGTTCGTCCGGCGGCAGGTCGGCATTGATCATCACCATCGCGGTGCGATGAACCATGACGTCGGATACCGCCAGATCGCCAAAGCGGAAGACATTTTGAATGTATTCGGCCTCACCGCTTTCGATCCCGCCGTGCACGGCCGATTCTTCCACCAGCCCTTCGATCTCGGAGTCGGTGAGAATTTCGTGCTGCGAGGATTCCTGTACGCCGAGCAATCGCAGAATCCCGCGCGAGGCGCTGTTGAGCAGCCAGTTCAGCGGCCAGAACACCAGATAGGACAAATAGAGCGGATACGCGATCCATTGCGATACCGGCATCGGCTCCCTGATCGCCAGCGTCTTCGGCACCTGCTCGCCGACGACGATATGCAGCGAGGAGAACACCAGGAACCCGGCCAGGAACGACACGAAATGCAAGCTGGCTTCCGACATTCCGAGCGGCATGAGCACCGGTTCGAGCAGCGCCGAAACGGTCGGTTCGCCGACCCAGCCGAGGCCGAGGGAAGCCATGGTGATGCCGAGCTGGCAGCAGGCGAGATAGGCCTCGATATTGCCCATCATGCCGTGCAGCAGGCGCGCACCGAACCGGTCCTGCTCGACCATCGCCTTGATACGGAAGCCGCGGCTCTTGACCAGCGCAAACTCGGCGGCCACGTAAAACGCGTTGGCGGCGAGCAGGAAGATCGCGAGCAGCAGATTGAACGCGGTCGAACTCATATATTCCTCGTGACGGCCCCGGCCCCGCGCGACGCTTGCGTCAAGCCGCCCGACAATCCCGTCATCCCGACAACTTCTGTTGCAGGAAATCGCGAACCAGCGCCGGCTCGACGTCGTTTGCAACCACCGCGCGGCCGATCGCCTGCAGCAGGATGAAGGTCAGCTTGCCGCGCTTGACCTTCTTGTCCTGCGCCATCAGCGCCATCAGGGCATCGGCATCGGCCAGCCCTTCCTGGGCAAAGCCTGCGATGTCCTGCAAATGGGTCGGCAGGCCGACAGAAGCAAGATGGCGCTCGACCCGGGTGGCGTCGGTCTCGGAGATCATGCCGAGTTTCGCCGAAAACTCCGCCGCCAGCACCATGCCGACGGAGACGCCCTCGCCGTGGAACAGGCGGTCGGAAAAGCCGGTCGCGGCCTCCAGCGCATGGCCGAAGGTGTGGCCGAGGTTGAGCAGCGCGCGCTCGCCATTTTCTCGCTCGTCGCGGGAGACGATCGCTGCCTTAGCGCGGCAGGAGGTTGCAATCGCGTGCTCGCGCGCCGCGCCACCGGAAAAGATGTCGGCATGGTTGGCTTCGAGCCAGGTAAAAAAGGCTTCATCGCCAAGCACGCCATATTTGGCGACCTCGGCATAGCCGGCGCGGAACTGGCGCGGCGACAGCGTGTCGAGCGCCGACGTATCGGCGATGACCAGCACCGGCTGATGAAACGCGCCCAGCAGATTCTTGCCCTGCGGCGAATTGATGCCGGTCTTGCCACCGACCGAGGAATCCACCTGGGCCAAAAGCGAGGTCGGCACCTGCACGAAATCGACGCCGCGGCGCAGGATCGCTGCCGCAAAACCGGCGAGATCGCCGACCACGCCGCCGCCGAGCGCAATCACCAGATCGTTGCGCTCGATCTTCGCCGCGATCAGCGCTTCGGAGACCTTTTCGAGACCGGCATAGGTCTTTGATACCTCGCCTTCCTCGACGATCACGCGTGACGTCGGGACACCGGCTTCGGTAAGCGAGCGCTCGGTTTGCTCCAACCAGTGCTTTGCGACGGTGCGGTCGGTGACGATGGCGGTTCGCACGCCGGGGCGCAGCGCAGCGACGCGCGCGCCGAGCGTATCCAGCACGCCGCGGCCGATCACGATGTCATAGGCGCGGTCGCCGAGGGCGACGTCGACCGTGATATCGGCGGAATGTTTCAGCGGCGCAGTCATGGCGTGACGTTCATCCCGTCGGTTGTTGGCTGGGAGGCCGGGGCGCCGGCACACAGCCGGACGCGCAGGGCCTCGATGCATTCATCGACGATTCGATCGTGCGGCACGTCGCGAGACAGAATGGTCACGTCAGCGCTCCGGTAGACCGGCTCGCGCGCTTCAAGCAGACGGCTGACGGTGGCAGTCGGATCCTCAGTCTGCAGCAGCGGCCGGTCGGCGCGGCGCCTCACGCGCTTCATGATGACGTCGACGTCCGCCTTGAGCCAGATCGAGACCGCCTTGTCGCGGATCCGATTGCGGGTCTCCTCGCGCATGAAGGCGCCGCCGCCGGTGGCGATCACGGCCGGACCGCTATCGAGCAGCCGCGCAATCACCCGCGCCTCGCCGTCCCGGAAATGCGGCTCCCCATGGGTTTCGAAAATATCCGGAATCGACATGCCGGCGGCCGCCTCGATCTCGATATCGGCGTCGAGAAATGGCAGCCGCAGCCGCGCCGCCAGGCGGCGGCCGATGGTCGACTTGCCGGCCCCCATCATGCCAACCAGCACAACCGAACGCCGTCCCAGAGCCGACGTAATGTCGGCCTCCTGGGGGGCGCTCGCCTGGGCCGCTGCGGCGGTCTCGGACATCAAAAAACTCTGTGGTTTTGCGGACTTCCACCGCTTCGTGACACCTATACTACCCCGACTGACGCAGTTGCCAGAGACTCTTGCCACGGGGATGGGAACATGTTGGATGATTTCATTGGTTAATTCGCCGCCCTGAGCCCCCTATGCCCAGCTTGTTCCGCTTTCTGACGGTCGTCGGCGTGATAGCCGGAGTGATCTATGGCGTGATTTTCGCGCTGGCGAATTTCGTCAATCCAAGCCCCCGGGAAATGACGGTCACCATTCCCGCAGACAAGTTCCTCAAGAGATAACCGCTGGTTGCGAGGATCAGACGGCTGGCAAATTAACGACTCAGCGCTTTGCGCAGTAGACGCAGGAACAGCCGCGTATCTTCGAGCAGATCGTGGCCCGCGACTTGTGCGTCCTTGATACCCTCCATGGCCGCAACAATGATGGCGGCTACATCGGCAGGCGTGGCACGCAGAGCATCCAAGGTGATCGCTCCTGTCGCCTGCGCGTTGGTTAGCGCTTGGGCAAGGAGGGCCACTAGCTCGGCGCGCGCCGCGAGCGTGACGTCTCGGGCCAACGCCATATTGGTTTCGAACAGTTCCGCCGCGTCGCCGCTGCCGGCGAAAGGCGCAACTAATTCCCGCTGGAAAGCGGCAATTGCCGTTTCAATCCGACTGAAAACATCGCCGTCACCTGCGAGCGCGGCTTCGACCTTTCGCATCGCCCGGGCGTGCGCCCGCGCCGACCCCGCCCGAAACAGTTCTTCCTTGCTGCTGAAGCTCAGATAAAGCGCCGCCCGGGACATGCGCGCGGCGCGCGCGATGTCGGCCATCGATGTCTTGCGAAAACCGTGACGGACAAAGACCGGAAGCGCCGCGTCCAGAATAGCCTCAGATTTTTGGCCGCTCTGATTCATCTGAGACAGATTGACAGCATTTGTCTAATCAGTCAAAAGACGATTAGACAATATTCGTCTATCTGTCTAGTCATCACCATTCGGCGGCCCTAAAGGATTGAATCGGAATGCCTACCAAGTTGAATGATCCTGCGGCCGCCGCCACGGTGCTCGTCACCGGCATCGGTGGATTTCTCGGCGGACATATCGCGAGGCAATTGCTGGCGAGCGGCTATCGCGTTCGCGGCACCGTCCGCAGCCTTACCGCCTGTGACCGGATCGGAAGCCAGCTTTGTGCCGCCGCACCCGCCGGGGCCGAGGCGCTCAGCTTTGTACAGGCCGATCTTTGCTTCGATGCCGGATGGGATGACGCGCTCAAGGGTTGCCGCTACGTCATTCATACGGCGTCGCCGTTTCCGGCGGGCTTGCCGAAGAATGCGGACGAATTGATCGAGACCGCGCGAGAAGGCGCGCTACGGGTGCTGCGCGCGGCCCATAACGCCGGCGTCGCGCGCGTGGTGCTGACATCCTCGATCGCCGCTACCAATCACGGCAGCGGTCAGGCTCCCTATACCGAGAGCGACTGGACTGACCCCACCAGCGCGCGGGCCACGCCCTACTACAGGTCGAAAACCCTGGCCGAACAGGCGGCGTGGACCTTTGCCAAGAAGACCGGACTCGATCTGGCCGTCATCAATCCGGGCATGATCTTCGGCCCGCTGCTCGGTCCGCAATACGGCACATCGGTCGGGCTGATCCAGCAAATGATGAGCGGCAAGCTGAAACGTGTCCCGCGCTTCGGCTTCGCGGTCGTGGACGTGCGCGATGCGGCCGATGCCCATATCCGCGCCATGACCTGTCCGGACGCTTCCGGCCAGCGCTTCATCATCGGCGGAGGATTTTTCTGGTTGAGAGAATTGGCCGCCGTGCTGGCAAAATCGTTCCCAGCCTATGCTGCCGATTTGCCCCTAGGCGAAGTGCCGAGCTGGATGGTGAGGGCAATGGCTCCGTTTAGCCCGCGTTCGCGCATGATCATTCATGAACTCGATCGCGACCTCAGCGTAAGCACGGCCAAGGCGCATCGGGTGCTGAACTGGAGAGCGCGGCCTGACGAGGACTGCATTCGCGCCAGCGCCCAAAGCCTGATCGACTATGGTCTGATCGCCAGGGCGTAGAGCGGCAGCTCCCTTACCCGCGCAATCAGCGTCAAACCCGCAGGTTGCGCCGTCACACGCATTCTAATCCTCACCTTACAGAATTGGACAACACCGATGCCAACGCACACCACCGACATGGACGGCTCGCCGGAAGCCGAGGACATCCGCAACACCGAACGGTCCCGACTTCGCGCCCTGGTCGCCGGCGACATGGAGGCGGCAGGGCCGCTTCATGCGTCGGAGTTCCAGTTGATTACGCCGATCGGAATGCCGCTATCCAAGGATGAATATCTGGGTGCGATCGCAAGCGGCCAGATCAAATATCTCATGTGGGAACCCGGACCTATTGCCGTACGGCAGCACAACGGCCGTGCAGTGATCCGGTATCGCGCCAGGCTCGAGATCGTGTTCGGTGGCCACCAGGTCGTCCCCGGCGATTACTGGCACACCGACACTTACGAATATCGCGACGGGCGATGGATGGTCGTCTGGTCGCAAGCCACGGCGATCAGTCAGATGTCCTAACCGCATGCGCGTGCAGGCGCGTGTTTGAAAAAGTCTCCGTCCTGCCCGGATCATGCGGTATCATAGCGAATGCGCACGACACCCTCCGACACGAAGCTGATAAACCTGTTCCTCGACATGCTCGCGGCGGAACAGGGGGCGGGAGACAATACGCTCGACGCCTATCGGCGCGACCTCACCGATTTCTCCGAATTTCTTGGGCAGGCCGGACAGAACTTTACCCGTGCCGGAACCGACGTGCTGCGCGACTACCTCGCCGATCTCGACACCCGCGGCTTCAAATCCTCCAGCGTGGCGCGGCGGCTATCGGCGATGCGACATCTGTTCCGCTTCCTGCTCAACGAGCGTATCCGCGCCGACGATCCGGCCGCGATCCTGTCCGGCCCGAAGCGCGGCCGCGGGCTGCCGAAGGTGCTGTCGATATCGGATGTCGACCGCATGCTGACGCGGGCCAAGGAATTGACCGAGGCCGAGAACGCCTCGCCGCAACAGCGGCTGCGCGCGATGCGGCTGTATTGTCTGCTGGAAGTGCTCTACGCCACCGGCTTGCGCGTCTCGGAGCTGGTGGCATTGCCGCTGTCGGCCGCGCGGCGCGATGCCCGCATGATCATGGTGCGCGGCAAGGGCAACAAGGAACGGCTGGTGCCGCTCAACGAAGCCTCAAGGCAGGCGATGGCCGATTATCTCGCCGCCATGGAAGCGCTCAAGCCCGAGAAGAAGAAAAACGCCGTTGTATCGAAGTGGCTGTTTCCCTCCTTCGGCGAGAGCGGCCATCTGACCCGCCAGCACTTTGCGCGCGACTTGAAGGAATTGGCAGCGGCGTCAGGCCTCGCGCCGCGGCTGGTCTCGCCGCACGTGCTGCGCCACGCCTTTGCCAGCCATCTGCTGCATAACGGCGCGGACCTGCGCATCGTGCAGACCCTGCTCGGCCACACCGACATCTCGACCACACAAATCTATACCCATGTGGTCGAGGAACGGCTGAAGAGCCTGGTGCGCGACCTGCATCCGCTGGCGGAGAAGTCGTAGTCGTCCCTGCGAAACGCAGGGATGACAGGTAGATGAACTCCCGCCTTGACTTCCGCGGCTTCTCCCCCGAAACAGCCATCCCGTCCGCGGCCTTGTTTGGCGCGCTTTCGGCAAACCGGGTTATCCGGACCGAGATATGCGCTAAATCATTGAATATGCGTGCTTTCTTGAGGTGAATCGAAAACCGCTTCGCCTCACAGCGCGTTGTTACCTATATTGTCTTGATGCCGGAACAGATGCGCAGCTATCTCGACTTCGAAAAACCAGTCGCCGAACTCGAGTCCAAGATCGACGAATTGCGCGCGCTGGCGGCGTCCGGCAGCGACATCGGCGACGAGATTGCGCGCATCGAGGACAAGGCGTCCCAGGCGCTGGCCGATCTCTACGCCAATTTGACGCCGTGGCAGAAGACGCTGGTGGCGCGCCATCCGCAGCGCCCGCATTTCACCGATTTCGTCAACGCGCTGATCACGGACTTCACGCCGATGGCGGGCGACCGCAAATTCGGCGAGGACGAGGCCCTGATGGGTGGCTTCGGCCGCTTCCGCGGCGAGAGCATCTGCGTCGTTGGCCAGGAAAAGGGCGCCTCGACCGAGAGCCGTATCAAGCACAATTTCGGCATGGCCCGGCCTGAAGGCTATCGCAAGGCCGTGCGGCTGATGGAGCTGGCCGATCGTTTCGGCATTCCCGTGCTGTCGATCGTCGATTCCGCCGGCGCCTATCCTGGCATCGGCGCTGAGGAACGCGGCCAGGCGGAAGCGATCGCGCGCTCCACCGACGCCTGCCTGTCGCTCGGCGTGCCCAATGTCGCGATCATCACCGGCGAAGGCATGTCCGGCGGCGCCATCGCCATCACCACCGCGAATAAGGTTTTGATGTTCGAACACGCGATCTACAGCGTGATCTCGCCGGAGGCGGCCTCCTCGATCCTGTGGCGCGACGGCACCAAGGCGCAGGAAGCTGCCACCAGCATGAAGATCACCGCGCAGGACATGCTGCGATTCGGCGTCATCGACCAGATCCTGAAAGAGCCCGCCGGCGGCGCCCATCGCGATTCTGCCGCCATGATCTCGGCCACCGGCGATGCCATCGCGGAGGCCTTCAACGACCTCCGCAATCTCGACGCGGATGCTGTCCGCCGTCATCGGCGGCAGAAATTCCTCGATATCGGCCGCAAGCTCGGCTGATCGCTCCGTCCCGATCGACGCTGCCTCGGTAAGGTCGGTCGGGCTAATCGCTCCAAATATTAACGACCTCTAAACGGCCATTATTTTCGCC
The DNA here is from genome assembly GCF_018398875.1 of Bradyrhizobium sp. sGM-13. Lineage (GTDB taxonomy): Bacteria > Pseudomonadota > Alphaproteobacteria > Rhizobiales > Xanthobacteraceae > Bradyrhizobium. Next base: position 231,026 of record NZ_JAGWDK010000012.1, read on the forward strand.
AGCGTGCATGATTCGGCCGCAATTAGGCCCAGAGCCCGGTCTTTAGTTTCTGTTGACCATGCCTGCCGCAGCATCCGCTGGACGGCCCCGTTCGGGTTGCGGCGCAGGGGGGCAATGGGTAATATTTTAGACAATGGCTTCAGGGCATGTCGCTGTTGATTTGGGGTGCGAGAATGCCCGGTGGGTGTGGAGCTTAGCCTTTGAATAACCGCTCGCTGGTTCGCGCGCTCGTCACGTCGGCTGTCCTCGTGGGCGCAGGCGTGTTGATGGCCGGCTGCAACAGTGACGGCATCTCGCTGGCCAACAACGCCAAGGCCAACCAGCCAGTCCCGCCAAAACTGATCGCCGACATGACGGCGAAGGACATGGACCTGCAGTCTCCGATCCTGGTCCGGCTGTTCAAGCAGGAAGCCGAACTGGAGATCTGGAAGCAGGACCGCTCCGGCCGTTTCGCGCTATTGAAGACCTACCCGATCTGCCGCTGGTCGGGCGATCTCGGCCCAAAGGTTCGCGAAGGCGACCGCCAGGCGCCGGAAGGCTTCTACTCGATCTCGCCGGCGCAGATGAACCCGCAGTCGGCCTATTATCTCTCCTTCAACACCGGCTATCCCAATGCGTTCGACAAAGCATTGGGACGCACCGGCTCGCAGTTGATGGTGCATGGCGACTGCTCCTCGCGCGGCTGCTACGCGATGACCGACGAGCAGATCGCGGAAATTTATTCGCTGGGCCGCGAATCCTTCTTTGGCGGCCAGAAGTCGTTCCAGTTGCAGGCCTATCCGTTCCGCATGACGCCGGCCAATATGGCCAAGCACCGCAACAATCCGCACATGCCGTTCTGGAAAATGATCAAGGAAGGCAATGATCATTTCGAGGTGACGCGGCAGGAGCCGAAGGTCGATTTCTGCGAAAAGAAATACGTGTTCGACGCGGCCAAGCCGCCGAGCGCGACCAAGGACCCGGTATTCGAGGCGTCTTCCAAGTGCCCGGCCTATGTGATCCCCGATGAAATCGCCGACGCCGTGCGCGAGAAGCAGGCCACCGATATTGCCGAGACCGCGCGGCTGATCGCAAAGGGAACGCCGGTGGCGCGGATCAACACCGGTATCGACGGCGGTATGCACAGGGTGTTCGCCGCCAGCGTGCCCGAAGGCAGCACCGGGCTTTCGGAGCCTGGCGACGGCTCGACCCTGTCGCTGATGGCGCGGGCGCCAGGCACCGTTCCCTCCCACGTCAATCCGCCGAAAGCTCCAGCTCCGTCTGAAAACCTGCTGAGGGGTCCGCCGGAGCAGCCGAAACTGGCCGCAGTACCGGCGGCTGCTGCTCCTGCCGCTGCTCCTGCCTCTAGCCCAGCTTCGACGCGGGTCGCCAATGCGGCGCCGACTGAGCAGAATGACGGCTTCTTCTCCAGCCTTGCTCGCAAGGTCGGCCTCGGCGGCGCAGCCGACGCCACGGCCAGCACGCCGCCATCTAAACCGAAGGCAGCCGAGACCAAGCAGCCGCCGCGGCCGGAAGCTGCTGCGCCGAAGACGACGACGGCAGCAAAGCCCGACGTCAAACACGCCGCCGCCAGCCGCCCGCCGCTGAAGCCGTCAGTGTCAGATAGCCCAGCACCTGCCGCCAAGGACAATCAGGTCGCAGGCTCCGCGCCGATCATGTCCACAAACTCGTTCGATAGCCGCTTCGGTGCGGTGAAGTAAGGCGCCGCAACACTTTCATAGCCGGACTAACCGTCGACGCCGGCGCACCCTCGGCGAACGCTACGGGGCGAGATAGCGCAATAGTTCCGGATCGCTCCGCACCTCGCCAGCAGCGCCTTGCAGCGCCACCCTGCCGCGATCGAGCACATAGGCATAATCGGCGACGCGCAGCGCGAGATCGAGATGCTGCTCGACGATGACGACCGCGATCTGCTTGGCCAACTCGATTAGCCGCTCGGTGATCTCCTCGATCACACCGACCCACACGCCTTCGGTCGGCTCGTCCAGCAGCAGCAATTTGGGATCGCCAAGCATCGCGCGTCCGATCGCCAGCATCTTGCGCTCGCCGCCCGACAGCGTGCCGGCCGGCTGGTCGAGCCGCTGCCCGAGCTTCGGGAAGATGGTCAGGATCCGATCGACCGCGGCCGGATCAACGTTGAACAGCGAGCCGACTGCGAGATTGTCGCGCACCGAGAGCCGAGCGAACACCGAATGCTCCTGCGGCACGTAGCCGATGCCGGAGCGGACCCGCTCCTCGGTCCGGCGCCGGGTGATGTCACGGCCGTCGAGAAACAATTCGCCCTTCGAGCTTGCAAGCTCGCCGACGATCGTCTTCATCAGCGTGGTCTTGCCGGCTCCGTTACGGCCGAGCACCGCGACGCCGCCGCGCCAGGGAATGCCGATGTTGACATCGAACAGGACCTGGCTGCGGCCATAGCCGGCTTCGATATGCCGTATGTCGAGAAATGTCTGTTCAGGCACGACGCAGATAAATCTCCTGGACGCTCTTGTTGGCCTGGATCTCGGCGACCGTTCCGGACGCGAGCACACGACCCTGATCGATCACGGTCAGGCGGTCGCAGATATCGCGGATGAAATCCAGATCGTGTTCGACGATCACAAGCGAACAATGCTGCTTAATAGGCTGCAGGAGTTCGCCGGTAACGCGGCGTTCTTCCAGACTCATGCCGCCGGTCGGCTCGTCCAGTAGCAGCAGCCGCGGCTTGGCTGCGAGCGCCATAGCGATTTCCAGCCATTGCTGCTGCCCGTGCGACAGCGCCGCGGCAGCGTCATGCGCGCGATCGGCGAGGCGGAACTGGCTCAGCATCCTCATTACCTGATCGTGCAGCACGCCGCGCGTGCGAGAGAACACCAGATCGAACAACGACGATTGCGCCTGCAAAGCCAGCAGGATGTTGTCGTACAGCGTCAGTGTCGGCAGCACGCTGGTGATCTGGAATTTCAGGCTCATGCCGGCGCGGGCTCGCTCGGTCGGCGACAGCAGGGTGATATCGCGGTTGACGAAGCTGACCTTGCCTTGGGTCGGCATCTCGGCGCCCGCGACGCACTTCATCAGGGTGCTTTTTCCCGAGCCGTTCGGCCCGATCAGGCCGTGAAACTCGTTTTCGCCTATCGTCAGCGCTGCACCGTCGAGCGCGGTGAGCTTGCCAAACACCTTGACGATACCGGTCGCCTCAAGGAGCGGCATTGCGCTTCTCCTTCGGCCCCGCCCCAAAACTGCCGACGCGCTCGCGTTCGCCGAGCACGAAGCTGATCAGCCCGAGCGGGCGGAACAGTATCACCAGCAGCAGCAACACGCCGAGAAGGATCGGCCAGATGTCGCGATAATTGTCCGACAGCCAGAAGCTGACGCCCTCGATGATAACGGCGCCGATAACCGCGCCGATCAATGTGCCCGATCCGCCGAATAAAACGTAAAGCACGACCTGTGTCGAGATTACCACGCCGACCATATTGGGCCAGACGAAGCCCTCGTGAAATGCGTAGAGACTACCTGCAAGGCCTGCAATGGTGCCGCCCACGGCGAAAACAATCGCCTTCAGGTGTTGCGCCTTGTATCCGAAGAAGGCGATGCGCTGCTCGTTCTCGCGAAGTCCCGCCAATGCCAGGCCGAACTGCGAGCGCACCAGGAAACGGCACAGCAGATAGACCACGACCAGAGTGCCGAGCGCGAAATAGTAATAGACCGGTCCCTCGGTAATGTCGTAGCTGCCGAGCGACATCGACGGAATCGAAGGAATGCCGTTCTGTCCGCCGAGATAGTACCAGCCGCGCGCCAGGCGGTCGGCGGCGTAGGATCCGGTCAGGGTACCGAGTGCAACGAAGATCACGCTCGAGGGATGCCGGCCGAGCAGCAGAAAGCCACCGAGCAGCAGCGAGGTGGTGAGCCCGATCAATGTTCCCGCCGGCAGCACCAGAAAGATCGAGGTGATGTTGAGGTCGCGCGCCATCAGTGCAACGCCGTAACCGGCCGACCCAAAGAACAGGGCCTGACCGAAGCTCATGATGCCGGCATATCCCCACACCAGATCGAACGAGAGCGCGAACAGGGCGAGGATAATGACACGGGTGGCGAACACCGTGAGATAGTCCTGCAGAACCAGCGGCACGATCAGCGCTGCGATCAGCACCGCCCCTTCCACGATCGGGAGCACCTTTCGTCCCGCCGCCGCTTGTTGCGCCGGCAATGCTCGATCCAATCCACCGTCAGCCATCGAAATGCCGGGCGCCTGACTCGCCGTTGCGCGAAGGGCCTGCTTTGCTGCACCCATGGATCACTCAGCATTCCTTGGGATCGACGAGGCCATCGCTGCGGCCCACGATCTCATAGTTCCCGCCTTTGGCAACAGCGGTATACATCTTCATCTTGCAGTGCCGCTTGCCCGGCACCATCTCGGCCGGTCCGCCGGGGCCTTCCGCGATCTTGGCGTGATCGAGCGCCGCGGCCACCGCATCGCGATCGATCTTGCCGGCTTCCTTGACCGCCGCTTCCCACAGCTTCAGCCCGCGGTAGGTGCCGGTCGCCGCGCTGCCGGCGGCGAACAGGAAGTTGCCGGGGAAATCCTTCTCATAGGCCGCTTGGATCTTGGCGCTGACCGGATCGTCCTTGGTCAGCGCCTTGAAGTAGTCGAGACAGCTCGCGAGCCCCTCGATCTCGCTGGCCTGATTGATGTTGAGCGTATTCTCGTCATAGTACACGCAGGCCAGCCGCCCACCATTCTTCAGGAAGCCAGCCTCGTAGAGCTGCTTGAAGAACGGACCGACACCGGGAGGGATTACGGTATTGAAGACCACGTCCACCTTGTTCGAGATGATGCGATTTACGGTGGCTGAGAAATCGACCTGGTCGAGCGGGTAGTATTCCTCGAACACGACCTCGCCACCGCTGGATTCGATGACCTTGCGGGCATAGACGTTGAGCGTGTGCGGCCAGACATAATTGGCGCTCGGCAGCGCGAATTTCTTGCCACCGTTCTTGATCAGCCATGGAATGAACTCGTCGCATTGCTGCGCCGGGGTCGGTCCGGTGCAGAACAGATTGGGCGTGCACTCCTTGCCTTCGTAGAGCTGCGGATAGATGTAGAGCGTCTTGCCGCGCGCCACGATCGGATCCTTGATCGCATTGCGCATCGAAGAGGTAATGCCGCCCAGCACCATGTCGACCTTGTCGCGCTGGATCAGCTTGCGAACGTTGCCGACGGCGACCGATTCGTTGGAGGCGGTGTCCTCGATATAGAGCTCGAGCGGACGGCCGAGCAGGCCGCCGGCAGCGTTGATCTGCTTGATGACCATCTTAGCGACGTTGGCGTCAGCATTTCCGGCATAAGCGATCGGGCCGGTCAGGTCGGTTGCGATACCGACCTTAATCGGGCCTTCGGCGGCATTCGCCCAGTTCGGCCTGACCACCCAGCTACCGGCCCCGGTCGCAATCGCGCCGGTCATGAAAGCAAAGCCGCTGAGGAAACGACGGCGCGTCAATTCAAGGCGATCAGCAAACATGAGACTAAACCCCTTTTCCCGCGATGAGGCCTTGCGGCCGGAATTTGATGAAGACGATGGCGAGTACGAAGACGAGGACGTCGGCGACCACGGGCGCCATGACCCAGGGCAGCGCGGCACTGAGCGTTCCGATCACGCCGGCTCCGGCAACCGGCCCGATAAACGATCCGACACCGCCGACCATGACCGCGACAAAACCCTGGATCAGGAAGCGTATGCCGAGATCGGCGAACAGGCTGAACACGGGCACGATCAACGCGCCGGCAAGCCCCGCCAGCGCGGCCCCGAAGGCAAAGGTGGCGCCATAGATCAGGGGCGTGGAAATTCCCGACGCCCGCGCCAGAGCTGGATTCTCCAGCGTGGCTCGCACGCGAAGGCCGAAGCTGGTCCGCGACAGCAATAGATAGCAGCCCGCCATCACCAGCAGCGTGATGACGATGATCGTGAACCGCCACGCCGAGATGTGCATCGTGCCGATATCGATCGATCCGCCGATCGGCTCCGGCACCGTCAGGTAGAAGCCGCCGATCAGGCCGCGCACGCTCTCACGGACTATCAGGCCGAGCGCGTAGGTCCCCAGCATCGCCACGATGGGCGCGGCGTAGAAACGCCGAATGATCAGCGCCTCCAGCACGAAGCCGAGCCCGCCGACGATGAACGGCGCAGCCACCATGCCGGCCCAGATCGGAATCCCGCGGCTATGCGCCAGATAGGTAACGTAAGCGCCGAGCAGGACAAACTCGCCCTGCGCGAAGTTGAATATCCCCATCATGCTGGCGATGATCCCGAGCCCGAGCACGACCAGCACGATGATCGCGCCAAAGCTCAGGATCTCGAACGCCGCAACGAAGGTGCTAGCCATGCTTTGCGATCCAACCGGCCCGCGTCAAAACGCCGCTCACATTTTCTTCCAGTCGCCGATTTGCTCGAAGGCGTGCGCGGCACGATAGATCGTGGATTCCTCGAACATCCGGCCGACCAGCATCAAGCCCACCGGAAGACCGTCCACCATGCCGCAGGGCAACGACATTGCGGGATGATGGGTGATGTCGAATGGCGCGGTATTCGAAATCATTTCCAGCGCGCGGGCGACGTAGTCTTCGCGGCTGGCGTCGGCCGGCGGCAGCGGCGTCGCCTTCATCGGCGTCGTTGGCAGCAGCAGCAGATCGTAGTCCTTGAAGGCCTTGTCGTAGGCAGCGGTCAGCCGCCTCGAGATATTGAGCGCCTTGCCATAGTAGCGCGGGCCGAAATTGTTGTTGATGTAGGTGCCGAGCAGCAGGAACAGCTTCGTGGTCTCCGACAGCGAGTCGGCTTGCCGGCGCCAGCCGCGATGGAAATCCATCAGCGACGTCGAATAGAGATCGCCACGGCTCAGCCCGTAGCCGTCGCCATACATCATGGTCTGCGTCATGCCTTCGGTGCCGATCGGCGTCCAGATTGCCGGGCCGGTCAAATGCATCGGGATCGAGACCGTCTCGACCGAGGCACCGAGATCGCGGAAGCGCTTGGCCGCTTCGCGCACACTTTCATTCACCGCAGCCTCCGCCATTGGCTGCTCGAAACCTTCCTTGAGTATGCCGATCCTCATCCCCTTGACGCCGCCGCCGAGCGCCTTGGTGTACTCCTCGACCTTGGGCGCCTTGATGCGCGGATCGTAGCCGTCGTCGCCGGCGATCACCTCCAGCAACAACGCGTTGTCGGCCACCGTTGCCGTCATCGGCCCAGTATGGTCGACGAAAATTTCGATCGGCATGATACCGGTGTACGGAACCAGTCCCCAGGTCGGCTTCATCCCGTATGTGCCGCAGAACGAGGATGGCATCCGGATCGAACCGCCCTGGTCACCGCCGATCGCCATGTCGACCTCGCCAAGCGCAACGACGACGCCGCTGCCCGACGACGAGCCGCCGGCCGAATAGCCCATCTTGTGCGGATTGTGCACAGGCCCCACCGCGTTGGTGTGGCTGCCGCCGGACATGCAGAAGGATTCGCAGTGAACCTTGCCGGCGATCTCGGCGCCCGCGTCCAGCATCCGCGTGACGATGGTGGCGTCGAAATCGGGCACGTAGCCTTCCAGCGTGGCCGACCCGTTCATCATGGGCACGCCGGCCAACATGATGTTGTCCTTCAGCGCGACCGTCTTGCCCTTGAGTTTGCCGGAGCTGGCGCCCTTCACCGTCGACTTGCGATACCAGGCGTTGCGCGGGTTTTCCTCCGGCTGAGGCCGGTAGCCGGGCGTGCGCGGATATTTCACCGGCGGCACCTCGTCCGGCATCGCTGCGACGAGGTTGTAGGCATCGATCGAACCTTGCATCAGACTGCGGAACGAAGCGACGTCCTCGTCGGTGAGTGACAGGCCGCATTGTTCGGCGACGGCGCGAAGTTGCGTTGGTGTTGGAAGGACGACTGACACGACGCTCTCCTGAAGCTTTTTGATCCCTGGGCGTGCAGCCGACGGCCCGCTTATCGCGTGCGAACCGTGGCCTTTGCGCGCGTATTCAAAACGGAAATATTTTCCTTTTCAAGTATTATTTCGGATTTCGACAGAGGAAGATTGTTCCGACGTTGCTAGATTGCCTTGATCACCTTGAAGTCGAGGCCATCGGCCTCGGCGAGATACATCTGCATCCGAACACGACCATCACGGACGATCACCGGTCCGCGCGCGCCGCTATAAACGACATTGCGCCCCGCCGCGAACAAGGGCCCCATCGCCAGCGTGCCGGCCTGGTTGGCCGCGGCTTCAAGAAAGCGCAACCCTTCATAGTTTGATTGACCGAGCGAGCCGATCGGCGGGGCATTTAGACCGAACGTCGCGCGATAGCCGCCCATGAATTCGTCATTGGCGCGCGAGCCGACACAGGGGAAGTAGCCGGACGCGCAGAACAGGTTCTCACTGTTGTCGGCGCCGATGCCGAGCAACACGGTTTCGTCCATCGCTCCGGCAAACCGCAGCATGGTGGCAGCGAGCCCGGATTCGCCGAAGGCGCGATTGAAGGTGATGCTGTCGGTTCCGATCAGGGAGATCAGCACAACGTCGGGCCGCGCGGCGCGGATGCGCGCCAGATGCGGCTCGTGATTATCCTCACCGAGCGGGACGAACTCCTCGCCGACAACGTGGCCGCCGGCTTCCTTGATGTACCGCTTCACCGCGCGATGCGACTGCCAAGGCCAGACATAGTCGCTACCTATCAGATACCAGCGCGCGGCCTTCTTGACCTCGCTGAGCCAATGGATCGACGGCCGGATCTGCCAGCGCGGCGTCTCGCCGATCGCCATCACGCCCGGCGTCTGTTCGCCGCCTTCGTAAACGGGGGTGTAGACATAGGGCACGCGGCCACGTGTAATCTTGCGCAGAGCCACGCGGACCGCACTGGTGTGCAAGCCAACGATGAGATCGACTTCGTCGAACCCGATTGCCTGCTCGGCGCGACGCAGGACGTCGTCGAGCGGCCCGCCTGCATCGTAGATCGAAAGCTCGATCTCGCGTCCAAGGATACCGCCGCGCTTGTTGATCTCCGCGACCGCAAGCTGCGCACTGCTCGTGGCGGATGGGCCCCAAACCCCGGGAGAGCCGGTGCAGCATATGAAGCCCCCGATCCGAAGCCTGTTCCCGGCGCCGCGCCGCCTGAAGAAGGCATGATCGTCCGGCGACAAGGCGCGATCATCCGCCGCCGATAGGTTTCGAAACAGCAACTGCGGCGGAAACGTAGGGCCGCCGGAAGCAGGGAAGTTTACCGTCGAACGCACGCCAACTCCTGTCTGGCACCAGACCAAAACACATCCCGCGGGCGGCCGCGGCATCCGCCCTTCCATGGTTGGAGAAATATCTTATTGGAAAATATTGAATATTCAACAATTGAAGTGCATATAGAAACGGCACTCGTTGCCGGACATTCACTCACATTCGGATCAAGACGAAGTTTCAGCCGTGGCCAAACCGCCCAAAGACAATTCCCCCATCACCGAACACCTCGCCTATTTGCTCGCGCAAGCCAACCGGGAGATCAACCGGCAGTTGGAAATGCGCTTGAGCAAGGAAGGCGTGCCGGTCGAGCAATGGCGCATCCTTAAAGTTCTGTCCGACGGCAACGGCCATTCGATGGGCGAGCTTGCGGACGCGGTGCTGCTCAACCATCCCACACTGACCAAGATGGTCGACCGCATGGTGTCTGACGCGCTGGTCTACCGCGTTCAGGACCCCAAGGACCGCCGCAAGGTCCTGATGTTCGTGTCCGACCGCGGCAAGGCGCTTAGCAAGCGGCTGAACTCGCTGGCGGTGAGCCAGGAGGAGCACATCGTGGAGAGCTATGGCGACAAGTCGACCAACGAGCTGAAACGGCTCCTGGAAAGCTTGATCGACAGTTCGAACTGAGCAAGCGAAGCGCGACCGACACCGCGCTCCTGTCGGCAGGTTCCGCGGCACGCGGGACTGACTCTCGCCGGAAAGATATTGGATGTTGCGGCGACAAAGGGTCACACGCGCGGATATTCGCCGCGGGTGTGCGCGATGTCAGGCGTACTTGCCGTGGCAGTGCTTGTACTTCTTGCCGCTTCCGCAAGGACAATCCTCGTTGCGGCCGACCTTGCCCCAGCTTGCGGGGTTTTTCGGATCGCGATCGGCCGCCAGAGCCTGGGGCACCAGCGAGGCGCTGGCAAAGGCCATCTCGTCTTCGCCGGTATTGGGGTCGAACTTGTGCGCTTCCATCGCCGGCAGCACCGGCTGCTGCTCTTCCGGCGGCACGATCTCGACGCGCATCAATTGCGCCGTCACCGCCTCGCGCAGATGCGCGGTCATTGCCTCGTACAGGCCGAAGGCTTCCGATTTGTATTCCTGCAAGGGATCGCGCTGGCCATAGCCGCGCAGACCGATCACCTGACGCAGATGATCGAGCATGATCAGGTGCTCGCGCCAGAGGTGGTCGAGCGTCTGCAAGAGGATGGTTTTCTCGACGTAGCGCATCACGTCGGGACCCCATTGCGCGACCTTTGCCGCCATGTGCTCGTCGACGCGCTGCTCGATCCGCGTCAGCAGTTCCTCGTCGGCAATGCCTTCTTCCTTGGCCCATTCATCGACCGGCAGATCGATGTCGAGCACGCGCTTCAATTCTTCCTTGAGGCCGGCGACATCCCACTGCTCGGCATAGGCGTGCTCGGGCACGTGCTTGGTGACGATGTCGTCGATGAAGTCGTGACGCATATCTGTGACCATTTCGGCCACGCTGTCGCTTCTCATCAGTTCGACGCGCTGGTCGAAGATCACCTTGCGCTGGTCGTTCTGGACGTTGTCGAACTTGAGCAGGTTCTTGCGGATATCGAAGTTGCGCGCCTCGACCTTCTGCTGCGCCTTCTCCAGCGCCTTGTTGATCCACGGATGGATGATGGCCTCGCCCTCCTTCAGGCCAAGCCGCTGCAGCATGGTGTCGAGCCGGTCGGAGCCGAAGATCCGCATCAAATCGTCTTCCAGCGACAGGAAGAATTTCGAGCGCCCGGGGTCGCCCTGACGGCCGGAGCGGCCGCGAAGCTGGTTGTCGATGCGCCGGGATTCATGGCGCTCCGAGCCCATGATGTAGAGCCCGCCGGGCTTGGTCACGGTCTTGGCCGCCTTTGAGCCCTTGGCAGGCTCGAGCTCCACCACTTCCTCGGCCTTCAGCACGATCTCGCGGAAGCGCTCGATGTCGGCCTTGATCTGTTCGATCTTCTTGGCCTTCTCGGCCTCGTCGGTGATGTCAGCGGTCTCCTGAAGGATCCGCATCTCGAGCGAGCCGCCGAGCTTGATGTCGGTACCGCGGCCGGCCATGTTGGTCGCGATCGTGATCGCGCCGGGCACGCCGGCCTCGGCAACGATATAGGCTTCCTGCTCGTGGAAGCGCGCGTTCAGCACCGCAAACAGCTTTGCCGGCTTGCCGGCGCGCGCCGCGGCATAGAGCTTTTCCAGCGCGGCGTCGTTGCCGAAATCGATCTGCTTGTAGCCGTGCTTCTTCAGATAATCGGCCAGCACTTCCGACTTTTCGATCGAGGCGGTGCCGACCAGCACCGGCTGCAGCCGCGCATTGGCGCGCTCGATCTCGGCCAGGATGGCGGCGTATTTCTCGGTCTGGGTGCGGTAGACCTCGTCGTCCTCGTCGAGACGCGCCACCGGCAGATTGGTCGGGATTTCCACGACCTCGAGCTTGTAGATGTCGAACAATTCGTCGGCTTCGGTCGCAGCCGTACCGGTCATGCCCGCGAGCTTTTCGTACATCCGGAAATAGTTCTGGAACGTAATCGAGGCCAGCGTCTGGTTTTCCGGCTGGACCTGAACGTGTTCCTTGGCTTCCAGCGCCTGGTGCAGGCCTTCGGAATAGCGCCGTCCCGGCATCATGCGGCCGGTGAACTCGTCGATGATGATGACTTCGCCGTCGCGGACGATGTAGTCCTTGTCGCGAGTGAACAGCGAATGCGCCCGCAGCGCCTGGTTGATGTGGTGCACGACCGAGACGTTCTCGACGTCGTAGAGCGACTCGCCCTTGAGCTGGCCGGCGTCACGCAGCAGCGTCTCGATCTTCTCCATGCCGGCTTCGGTCAGCGTCACCGTGCGCTGCTTCTCGTCGACCTCGTAATCGGTCTTGTCGAGTTGGGGGAAGAAGGTATCGATGGTGTTGTAGAATTCCGAGCGGTCGTCGAGCGGGCCGGAGATGATCAGCGGCGTGCGCGCCTCGTCGATCAGGATCGAGTCGACTTCGTCGACGATGGCGTAGAAATGGCCGCGCTGGACCATGTCCTCCAGCCGGTACTTCATGTTGTCGCGCAGATAATCGAAACCGTATTCGTTGTTGGTGCCGTAGGTGATGTCGCGCGAATAGGCTTCCTTGCGCTCGCCATCATCGAGACCATGGACAATGACGCCGACCGTCAAGCCGAGGAAATTGTAGATCTGGCCCATCCATGCGCTATCGCGGCGGGCGAGATAGTCGTTGACGGTGACGACGTGGACGCCCCGGCCAGCCAGCGCGTTGAGATAGACCGCGAGCGTGGCCACCAGCGTCTTGCCTTCGCCGGTCTTCATCTCGGCGATGTCGCCCTCATGCAGCACCATGCCGCCGATCAACTGGACGTCGAAATGCCGCTGGCCGAGGGTGCGCTTGGCGGCCTCGCGGACGGTGGCGAAGGCTGGAACCAGAATGTCGTCGAGCGTCTTGCCGTCGGCGAGCTGCTGGCGGAATTCGGCGGTGCGGGCTTTCAGCGCCTCATCGGAGAGTTTCGCGAGCTCGGGCTCAAGCGCGTTGATGGCGTTGACGCGGGATTGATATCCCTTTACCCGCCGGTCGTTGGCGGAGCCGAAAAACTTGCGGGCGAGCGCGCCGATCATGCCAATTCCTGCCTTTGCCGTTACTTGCGTTGCAAGCCGTGATGGATCACCAAATTGCCTATCAACTCACCGTGACGCACGGCGGCAAATACCCCGTTCCGGGGCGTTATCCGCCTAATGAGTGGGAATCAAGCAATCCAAGGTTCAACGGCAAAAAACGCAGCAAAATAAGCGCTATCGCCGCTGTACGATCGGGCACAGATATGGCCGGGTTCGGGCCTTGTCAACGTGGGTCCATATGTCAAGGAATTCATCATTTTGACAGACTTTTCGCGTTGCCAAGGCCGCATGATTGGGCGAGTGTCCCGCCGCCTTTGGCGCCCCTCTTCAAGACAAGGATTTTCCATGACCACCTCGTTCCCGGAAACGAAAACCGGCCTGCGCTTCGGCACGGCCTGCTCACGGGGTTCTTTGGCCGCAATGGCCTGTCTGGCTGCGGTTCTTGCCGCCGGACTGCCGGTTCGCGCCCAGGACAACCCCGTTCTCGCCAAGGTTAACGGTGCGGAGATCCGCCAGAGCGACGTCGCGCTCGCGGAAGAGGAACTCGGCCCCAGCCTCGCGCAAATGGACCCGGCGACCAAGAAGGACAACGTGCTGGCCTTCCTGATCGACCTCAAGATCGTCGCCAAGGCCGCCGAGGAAAAGAAGGTCGAGAATTCCGAAGACTTCAAGAAGCGCCTGGCGTTCACGCGCAGCCGCCTTTTGATGGACAGCCTGCTCGCCACCGAGGGCAAGGCTGCGACCACCGATGCGGCCATGAAGCAGGTCTATGAGGAGGCCGCCAAGCAGATCACCGGGGAAATGGAAGTCCACGCCCGGCACATTCTGGTCGAGACCGAGGACGAGGCCAAGGCGATCGCGGAAGAGCTGAAGAAGGGCGGCGACTTCGCCGAACTGGCGAAGAAGAAGTCCAAGGACCCCGGCGCTTCCGATGGCGGCGATCTCGGCTTCTTCACCAAGGAACAGATGGTGCCGGAATTCTCCGCCGTCGCCTTCACGCTCGAACCCGGCAAGATCTCTGATCCCGTCAAGTCGCAATTCGGCTGGCACCTCATCAAGGTCGAGGAAAAGCGCGCCCGCAAGGCGCCCGAGTTCGAGCAGGTCAAGGCCCAGATCGAGACCTATGTGACGCGCAAGGCGCAGGCCGAATACGTCGCCAAGCTGCGCGAGGCCGCCAAGGTCGAGCGCATGGATAAGCCGGCCGAGGCCACCAAGCCGGATGCCGCAAAGCCATCGGATTCCAAGATGGCGCCGACGAAGAAGTAAAAAATCGCTGTCACTTCTTCGAGACCGATAGTATCTACCATCGTCATGGCCGGGCCGAAGCGCCCGGCCGTTCCATGTCCGGGGACCTGTTATAGGCCTCGAAGACGTGGATGCCGGCGCAGGTCCGGCTACGGTTGATCTGGTCGAAGAAGGTGCTCGCATGTCCACTTCAGTTTCCCCCCTCGCCCCGACCGACGTGCCCGACATGCCTGCTATTGCGGGCGTGAAGCTTGCCACCGCCGCCGCCGGCATCCGCTACAAGGGGCGCACTGACGTGCTGCTCGCCGTCATGGACAAAGGCACCACGGTTGCCGGCGTGTTCACCAAATCGAAATGCCCGTCCGCGCCGGTGGAATGGTGCCGCGCCAAACTCGGCCGCGGCGCCCGCGCGCTGGTGGTCAATTCCGGCAACGCCAATGCATTCACCGGCAAGACCGGCCGGCAGGCGACGGCACTGACGGCCTCGATCGCCGCAAAAGCGGTCGGCTGCAGCGCCAATGAGGTGTTCCTTGCGTCGACCGGCGTGATCGGCGAGCCGCTCGACGCCACCAAGTTCGACGGCGTGCTGGCAACGTTGGCGGATGCCGCCGCGCCCGACCACTGGGTGGACGCGGCGAAGGCCATCATGACCACCGATACCTTTCCGAAAGTCGCAACCGCTACGGTGAAGCTCGGCAAGGCCAAGGTCACGATCAACGGCATGGCCAAGGGCGCCGGCATGATCGCGCCCGATATGGCGACCATGCTGTCTTTCGTGTTTACCGATGCGCCGCTGTCGTCCGCCGTGCTGCAGTCGCTGCTCAAGATCGGCGTCGAGGACACTTTCAACGCCATCACCATCGACAGCGACACCTCGACCTCGGATACGCTGCTGGCCTTCGCTACCGGCGCGGCCGCCGACGATGGCGCGCCAAAGATCAACCGCGCCAGCGATCCGCGGCTAAAGGCGTTTGCCAAGGCCTTCCAGGGTGTGCTGGCCAACCTTGCCGAGCAGGTGGCCCGCGACGGCGAAGGCGCGCGCAAGCTGGTCGAGGTTATCGTCGAAGGCGCAACCACCAAGAACTCCGCGCGCAAGATCGCCATGTCGATCGCGAATTCGCCGCTGGTGAAGACGGCGATCGCCGGCGAGGACGCCAATTGGGGTCGCGTGGTGATGGCGGTCGGCAAGGCCGGCGAGCCCGCCAACCGCGACAAGCTTTCGATCTCGTTCAACGGCATTCGCGTCGCCAAGAGCGGTGCGCGCGATCCGTCCTACAACGAGGCGGAGGTTTCCGAGGTGATGAAGAACCCGAAGATCCAGATCAAGGTTGCGCTTGGCCTCGGCAAGGGCCGCGACCGTGTGCTGACCTGCGACCTCACCAAGGAATATGTCGCGATCAATGGCGATTATCGTTCATAAGCGAGACAGCGGCGCATGGCTGATATCAAGCTCACTCTCGTGGTCGCCTGCGCCCTCGTCGATACCGACAAGCGCGTGCTGATCACGCAGCGCCCGGAAGGAAAGGCGCTCGCAGGCTTGTGGGAATTTCCCGGCGGCAAGGTCGAGCCCGGCGAGCGGCCGGAGCAGACCCTGGTCCGCGAGCTGCATGAGGAGATCGGGATCGACGTCAGCGAGCCATGCCTGGCGCCGCTGACGTTTGCGAGCCACGCCTATGAAAGCTTTCATCTGTTGATGCCGCTCTACATCTGCCGGCGCTGGGAAGGCATGGTGATCGCGCGCGAAGGCCAGCAACTGGCCTGGGTCCGCGCCAACAAGCTGCGCGATTACCCGATGCCGCCCGCAGACATTCCGCTGATCCCGCATCTGATCGATTTGCTGATGTAGTGGCTGCGTACTCGGCATGCCCGGGCTTGCCGGCTTCGCTGCCCGGCGAAGCCTTGGCGTAGCCGGGATCCGGGCATTCATCAATCTTCAAAGAGTCTTCCAGCGCAGTGCCTCTTCGGCGGCACGCAGAGCCCAGACACAAAATCGCGAAAACAACCCCATGCACAGTAGAATGGGGCCGGCTCGCCGCACTCGTGCTGCTTGCGTCCGGGGCACGAGAAGAAAAATGGTCCGTCGTCACGGCCCAACCCAGCTAGGGTGTGGACTCATAACGCGCAGCAAATCACCGCCGAATGGATGCAAGCTGGACGAAGGCAAGGTAATTGGCGGCGAACTTGTCGTAGCGTATCGCGACCTGACGACATTGCTTGATCCGATTGAAGAACCGTTCGACTCTGTTAGGAACGCGGTAGAGATAAGGGGCTGAAGCAGATTGCTCACCCGGCTTGTTGGGCAGCACCGGCTATGGCAACCCATTCACAATCGGCGAGTTCATAGCGCATGATCGGAGCCTCCCATTTCGGAGTTTGGGTCACAGACGTCCGGTCAAACGCAACGCGTCTGGTCCTGGCTCGGCTTCGGCGCTTTCGGGGTAAAGCCGACATCGACTAGTCCACACGCGCCGGCGAATCTGTCGAAAATGACCCAGGCTGTGTGAAAACACCATCAATGATATGATTCTCCTGCGATTTGGCCGGAG
>NZ_JAGWDK010000013.1 GCF_018398875.1 Bradyrhizobium sp. sGM-13
CCGCACGCGACCCGAGTCAATCCGCCGCACCAGATCTGTGCATGCCCTAGTGCGAACGCAGGGACGACGTTGTTCTCGCGGTTGAGGCGACATGGCTGACGCTTTTTCTACCAACTAATGACGGTGCCTATGGGTCCCTGCTTTCGCAGGGACGATCGCGGAGAGTTTCGCGCGCAAAAAACTTAATGCCCCTCGAACGCCATCAGTGTACGCACTGGCACTTCCATCGCGCGCAGCTTGGCGGCGCCGCCGAGATCGGGCAGATCGATGATGAAGCAGGCCGCAACCACGTTGGCGCCGATCTGGCGCAGCAATTTCACCGCGCCTTCCGCGGTGCCGCCGGTGGCGATGAGATCGTCGACCAGGATGACGCGCTCGCCGGGATGGACCGCGTCGGCATGCATTTCCATCTCATCAAGGCCGTATTCCAGCGAATAGGCGATCCGTACGGTGGTATGCGGCAGCTTGCCTTTTTTCCGGATCGGCACGAAGCCCGCGGAAACCTGATGCGCCACCGCGCCACCGAGGATAAAGCCCCTCGCCTCGATGCCGGCGACCTTGTCGATCTTCAATCCCGCCCAGGGCTGCACCAGCTCATCGACCGCACGCCGAAAGGCGCGCGCATCCGCCAGCAGCGTCGTGATGTCGCGAAACAGGATGCCTTTTTTCGGGTAATCCGGAATGGTGCGGACGGTGGCCTTGATGTCGTGATCGAATGTCATCGGTATCTCGCAATCCTCAATTGACTGGCGCATTCAGACGAAAGGCATTCTCGACAATGCGCAGTCCCACCTCGCCGCCGAGCGACATCAGCGATTCCGGGTGAAACTGCACGCCGCCGACCGGCAAGGTCTTGTGTTCGATCGCCATCGCGACGCCGTCCTCGGTGGTCGCGGTGACTTCGAGAACATCGGGCACGCTGTCGCGCTCGACATAGAGCGAATGATAGCGGCCGATCACGATCTCGTTCGGCAGGTTCTGCATCAGCCGTCCGCCGCGCACCTGAACCCGCGACGGCCGTCCATGCGCGGGCTGGGTGAGCTGACCGAGCTGGCCGCCAAAATACTCGCCGATCGCCTGCACGCCGAGGCAGACACCGAAGATCGGCAGTTTTCGGTCGAGCGCCGTTCCAATGGTCTTCGAGATTCCAAAATCCTCCGGGCGACCGGGGCCTGGCGATAGTACCAGGAGATCCCAGCCCTTCCGCTTCAGCATCTCCTGTGCATGCACGTGCCGGACCACAGTTACGCTTGCGCCGACCTGCCGGAAATAATCCGCCAGCATATGAACAAAACTGTCGTCGTGGTCGATCAAGAGCACCTTGCGGCCCGAACCGGTCGCGTCGGGCGCAAAGGTCGACAGCGGCTTCGGCGCGTCGCCCCGCAGCGCCTGGAACAGAGCGGCCGCCTTCACCTGGCACTCGCGGTCTTCGGCGGCCGGATCGGAATCGAACAGGCAGGTGGCGCCGACGCGCACTTCGGCCAGCCCATCCTTCATGCGGATGGTGCGGATGGTCAGCCCGGTGTTGATGCTGCCGTCGAAATTCACCGCGCCGATGGCGCCGGCGTACCAGCGCCGCGACGAACGCTCATTGTCCTCGACGAACTGCATGGCCCACAATTTCGGCGCACCGGTCACGGTAACTGCCCAGGCGTGCGTCAGGAAGGCATCCAGCGCATCGAAGCCCGGGCGCAGCATACCTTCGACGTGGTCCACGGTGTGGAACAGCTTCGAATAGGTTTCGATCTGCCGCCGCGCCAGCACCTTGATCGTGCCGGGGACGCAGACGCGCGCCTTGTCGTTGCGGTCGACGTCGGTGCACATGTTGAGCTCGAACTCGTCCTTTTCCGAGTTCAGCAATTGCCTGATTTGCTCGGCATCGCCGATCGCATCGACGCCGCGCGCAATCGTGCCCGAAATCGGGCAGGTCTCGACCCGGCGGCCGTCGGAGCGCACGAACATTTCCGGCGAGGCCGACACCAAAAATTCGCCGTCTCCGAGATTCATCAGCGCGCCATAGGGCGACGGGTTGATGCGGCACAGCCGCTGGAACACCTCCGCCGGCGAACGCTCGCAGGGCTCGGCGAAGAGTTGCCCCGGCACCGCCTCGAACAGGTCGCCACGCGCAAACGCCGCACGCGCGACCTCGACGGTTGCCTGATATTCGCCAGGTGCGTGATCGGCGAATCCCTGCCGCGGCGTTTTGGCGTAAACGCTCTCGGCGGTGTCGCGCGGTAGGCCCTGGGTGGACTTTCCCTTCCAGGAGAAATCGTAGCTCAACACCACGCCACGGCCGGTGGCACGGTCGTAGGCCAGAAGGCGATCCGGCACGTAGAGCACGATATCGCGCTGGTCAGCCTCGCGCGCCCGCTTCTGCACGAGGTCCTCGATCTGGAACACGAGGTCGTAGGCGAAGGCGCCGAACAGGCCGAGCAGCGGATCGTCGTTTGCGGTGAAGGCGGCGACGAGATCGCGCACCAGCGACATCACGCTGGCACGGCGGGTGCGCTGATCTTCCTCGACCGGCGCGGCGCCGCGGATGATGTGGCCCGCCAATCGCCGGTCGCTCCGCTCCGAAATGACGACGCAGGGCTCGCGCAGTACATCGCCGAGGAAGGCGATCAGCACCTCGCCGCGCGCGTTCAGCGCTTGGAGCGAGAAATTCGAGCCGGCCGTTTCCAGCACCAGCGGCGGATCGGCAAAGCCGAGGTCAAAGCTTTCGTAACGCCCCGGCACCGTCGTGCCGGAGGACAGCACCACGCCACGGCGGCGATCGAGCAGCTCGATCAGGTCGTCAAGGCGCTTGGCGTTGCCGGTGAACTGCTCGACGGCGCGCGAAATCGCCAGACCGCCGCTGGTCCGGTATTCGCTGTGCTCCGGCAGGGAGAAGGCTGTCCTGTTCATGTGATCCTCTTACGAAACCTCGGGAGGGCGCGCCACACAGGACAAACGAAGGAACCGTCGCACTGCGATGGCGACCTTCGACGATTGAAAAAATGAAATCGCACCGGCCACCTCTTAGGAGGTGCGCCACCAGAGACGGCAGGGGGCAACAACGGTGCTCATGGGAACCTAATCACCATCCGGCGGAGGCGATGTCAAGGGAGGGATGGGCCGGGACGCCCGCCGCAAGCCCAACTTTGGGTGGTTAGCCGTCAGAAGTGTCGCCCAACAACCGCGTCGTCCCCTGCGAACCGCAGGCCCCATAACCGCAGGGAGCGGTCGTTGCGCGAAGTCGTCGAAAGCCTTGCTAAAATGAGAGGCCGCGGCGTATGGGTCCCTGCGTTTCGCAGGGACGACAGCTGGGTTTGCGGCGCTACTCCCGATAACACCCGCTCTCGATCTCCTCGATCAGTCCCCGCGCCTTCGGCTGCCATCCAAGCTCCTGTCGCGCGCGTTTTGCCCGCACCCTGCTGTTCGACGCCATCGTGTCCTCGGCCGTGCCCTCGCCCCATTCGGCGGCGGCTTCGGCCATCGACATCGCCGTCGGCGGCCCTGCAAAACTCAGCATACGGTTGATGGCCTCGCACGCTTCACGCATTGAGCTCTCGCCGTTCTCGGCGAAATAGAAGCTACCTGCCGGCGCCTTCTCGATGGCAAGCGCGTAGAGCGTCACGAGATCGTCGACATGCACGTTCGACCAGATGTTCTCGCCGGGCCCGGCATGCGCCGCGTTGCCACGTTTTTTTGCGAGATTGATCAGCAACGGCACCTGCACGCTGTCAGGTCCTGCGCCAAGGCCTCTGCCATAGATCAGGCTCGGGCAGATGATCACCGGCCGACATTCGTTATCGCGATGGGACAGAATGAACTCGTTCAGCGCGACCCGCGCTGTGCGCGCGGGCGATGGCGTAACGGGGGTGTCTTCGTCGAAGATCGCATCCGATCGCTGGCCCTTGGCGCGGGTGCCGACGATGCTCGATCCCGATGTGTGGATGAACGGCTTGCCGCTTCCGGCGAGCGCGCCGAGCAGGCTCTCGACCGCGCCTCTGTGGTCGGCGCTCGCCGCATTGACGACGACGTCGGCGGCCTGCGCCGCTTGCGCCAGAATGTCCTTGTCGTCGAGCGTTCCCAGCAAGGGCTTGATGCCTCGCGCGCGAACCGCCTCGGCCTTTTCAGGCGAGCGAACCAATCCGGTCACCTGATGTCCGGCGGCAATGAGATGAGCCGCAACCGAACCGCCGATATAGCCCGATGCGCCCGTGCAGAAGATTTTCATGCGCGGCCAACCCTTCGCCGAGATGCGCTCAACTTAACCTAGATGCTTCCTGAAAAAGTCCGCCGCCCGGCCCCAGGCAAGCTCGGCGGCCTGGCGGTCATGCACGGCCATGCGCTGCTCGTTCACGAAGGCATGTTCGGCATCGTAGCGGAACAGCTCGAGCGACTTGCCGGCGTCCTTCATCGCCTTTTCGAAGGCGTCGACCGCGGCCGGCGTGCACCAGTCGTCCTTGTTGGCGAAATGCGCCTGCAGCGGGATTTTCACGTCGGCAGGTTTGGCGGCCTGCTCCGGCGGGATGCCGTAGAATACGACACCCGCCGTGAGCTCCGGAATTTTGGTGGCGCCGATGATGGTTACGGCGCCGCCGAGGCAGAAGCCGGTGAGCCCCACCTTGGCGCCGTTGCGTGCGAGATATTGCGCGGCGCCGCGTACATTTTGGGTAGTGGCGTCCATGAAATCCAGCGAGTTCATCTGCGCATTGGCCGCGTCCGTATCGTGATACGGCACCACGACGCCCTTGTAGAGATCAGGCGCCAGGGCATCGAAGCCGGCCACCGCAAAGCGGTCGCACAGGCCCTTGATGTTCTCCGACAGGCCCCACCATTCCTGCACTACCACCACGCCCGGCGCGTTGCCGCGCGCGGCATTGGCGAGATAGCCGGCGGTTTCCTTGCCGTCCGGACGCTTGAAGGTGATGTGGGTGCCCATGAGTTCCTCCGCTGACTTCTCGATCGGTTGCAGCCATTTTGGCCGCTGCGGGATCGAGACGCAATCGCCCGCCGGCGCATTGCTGGGCCCAACAAAAAAGCCCCCGAAGGGGCCTTTCCGAATTCATGACGCTTCAACGAAGCTCAGTGCGCATTAGCCCAGACCTTCTTCTTGGTGAAGTACAGCAAGACGGTGAGCAGGATCAGGAACACGAACACCTGCAGGCCAAGTTGCTTGCGCGCCTCCATGTGCGGCTCTGCGGCCCACATGAGGAAGTGGGTGACGTCCTTGGCATACTGCGCAACCGTGGCCGGCGAGCCGTCGTCGTAGGTAACCTGACCATCGTTCAGCGGCTTCGGCATCTTGATGGCGTGGCCGGGGAAGTAGGTGTTGTAGTAGGAACCCTCCGGCAGATTGAAGCCGGCCGGCGGCTTGTCCTCATAGCCCTGCAACAGCGCCGTGACGTAGTCCGGTCCCTGCTCCTGATACTGGGTGAAGAAATCGATCAGGAACATCGGGAAGCCACGGCTGTAGCTGCGCGCCTTGGTGATCAACGACAGGTCCGGTGGAAAGGCGCCGCCATTGGCCGCGCGCGCCGCCTGCTCGTTGGGGAACGGCGACGGGAAATAATCGGCGGGCCGACCCGGCCGCTCGAACATCTCGCCCTGGTCGTTCGGGCCGTCCTTGACCTTGTATTCGGAAGCGAACGCCTGGGCCTGCGCCACCGAGTAACCGGGACCGCCGGCTTCGGCGAGATTGCGGAAGGCGACGAACGACAGGCCATGGCAGGAGGCGCAGACCTCCTTGTAGACCTTCAGACCGCGCTGCATGGCGCCGCGGTCGAACTTGCCGAACGGGCCCGAAAACGACCATTTCTGCGCCGGCGGCTTGGTGCTGCCTTCGGCGGCGCGAGCGGTCTCGGCGCCGCCCAGGAACAGACCACCGGCCACCATCAGAGCGATCACGGTCGATACCATCGGCGCCGGCTTGCCGCCCGTCTTTGCCAGCACGTCGTCCGCGATCGAGTTCGGCACCGGGCGGGGCTTCTCGATCCGGGCCAGCAACGGCAGCAGGATCAGGAAATAGGCGAAGTAGAGGAAGGTCAGGATGCGGCCGACGATGACATAGATGCCCTCCGGCGGCTGGGCGCCGAGATAGCCAAGGCCGATGCAGACGACAACGAACATCCAGAAGAACTGCTTGGCCAGCGGACGGTATTTCGACGAGCGCGTCTTGGCGCTGTCGAGCCACGGCAGGAAAGCCAGGATGATGATCGCGCCGAACATCGCGACGACACCGGCGAGCTTGTTCGGGATCGAGCGCAGGATCGCGTAGAACGGCAGGTAGTACCATTCCGGCACGATGTGCGCGGGCGTTACCGCGGGATTGGCCGGGATGTAGTTCTCGGGGTCGCCGAGATAGTTCGGCATGTAGAAGATAAACCAGGCAAAGAACAGCAGGAAGCAGGAGACACCGAACATGTCCTTCATGGTCGCGTAAGGCGTGAACGGCACCGTGTCCTTTTCCGTCTTTGCCTCGACGCCGGCCGGATTGTTCTGGCCCGCCACATGCAGTGCCCAGATGTGCAGCACGACGACGCCGGCGATCACGAACGGCAGCAGGTAGTGCAGCGAGAAGAAGCGGTTCAGCGTCGGATTGCCGACGGCATAGCCGCCCCACAACAGCGTTACGATGCTCTCGCCGAAATAGGGCACGGCCGAGAACAGGTTGGTGATCACGGTGGCACCCCAGAAGCTCATCTGGCCCCACGGCAGCACGTATCCCATGAAGCCGGTCGCCATCATCAAGAGATAGATGATGACACCGAGGATCCAGAGCACTTCGCGCGGCTCCTTGTACGACCCGTAATAGAGGCCGCGGAACATGTGGATGTAGACCGCGAAAAAGAACATCGACGCGCCGCTGGCGTGGATGTTGCGCAGCAGCCAGCCGTAATTGACATCGCGGACGATGAGTTCGACCGACTTGAACGCCATGTCGGCATGCGGCGTGTAGTGCATCGCCAGGATCACGCCGGTCAGGATCTGCACGCCCAGCATGAACGAAAGGATGGCGCCGAACGTCCACCAGTAGTTCAGGTTACGCGGCGTCGGATACGCCACGAACGAGGAGTGCATGAGTCCCATGATCGGGAGGCGCCGTTCGATCCACTTCAAGGCGGGATTGGTCGGCTGGAAATCGGATGGTCCGCTCATTGATGCGATCCTGAGGAAGTAAACGACGCAACGGCTTAAGGGAGGTCTCGGACTGGCGTCCGAGCCCTTAGCCGATCTGGATTTTGGTATCGGAAACGAAGGTATAGGGCGGCACGGCCAAGTTGGTCGGCGCGGGCCCCTGCCGAATCCGGCCCGACGTGTCGTACACCGAACCGTGGCACGGACAGAAGAAGCCGTCGTACTGGCCCTCATGGGCGATCGGGATGCAGCCGAGGTGGGTGCAGATGCCGACCACGACCAGCCACTGGTCATGGCCCGGCTTGACCCGTTGCTCATCGCTCTGCGGATCGGGCAGGCTCGATACCGACACCGCGCGGGCCTCTTCGATCTGCTTCTTGGTCCGGTGGCTGATGTAGATCGGCTTGCCGCGCCAGAACACCTTGATGTCCTGCCCTTCAGCGATCGGGGTCAGATCGACCTCAATCGGCGCACCCGCCGCGACCGTGGAGGCATCCGGATTCATCTGGGAAACCAGCGGCACCACCGTGGCGGCCCCGCCTACGGCGGCGACGGCTCCCGTTGCAACATAAAGGAAATCACGGCGTGTCGGATTGTCCGCCGAAGACGCTGTCGTCACGATCTCAAGCCCTTTCTTGTCTGCAGCCAGCGGAACCGCCCCGGACACACGAAAGCGCGCCCTGAGAGAGGCTGCCGGCGCCCGCGGCCCCCGCGGCGGCAGAAAAACCGCTTTTCCTCCCCCATTCCGGCGGAACAAGCAGTCCAGAATCGTTCTATTGGCACCCTTGCCGAGAGAGCGCAAGCCCGCTATCGGCTCGCAAGCGTGCAATGCACTAAATCTGCGCCCGACCGTGATTATTCAGTCATTTCATCCGCGCTTCCGAAGCCCTACTCTATGCATATAGCGCTTTTCCAGCCTGACATTCCCCAGAACACGGGGACGATTCTGCGTTTGTGTGCGTGCCTGGACGTGGCGGCCCATATTATCGAGCCGGCGGGGTTTCCGATCTCGGACCGGCATTTCCGTCGAGCGGGAATGGACTATCTCGATCATGTGGCCATTACCCGTCATGACTCATGGTCAAAATTCGAGCAATGGCGTAACGAAGCGGGCTTCCGGCTGGTGTTGTTTACGACCAAGGCGGCCAGTTCCTATCTGGATTTCCGCTACGAGAGGGACGATGTCCTACTATTCGGGCGGGAATCTGCAGGGGTTACGGATGAGGTCGCGTCCGCTGCAGATGCGAGGCTGGTGATCCCGATCAGGCCGGGCTTGCGCTCGCTCAATGTGGCGATGGCGGCTGCCATGGCATTGGGCGAGGCGCTGCGGCAGACCGGTTCCGCGCTTCCGGAAGGGCTGCGGTCCAAGGAGAGATGGTGAGCTACGCGGTCAAGGAAATATTTCTGACCTTGCAGGGCGAAGGCGCGCACGCCGGCCGCGCGGCCGTGTTTTGCCGTTTCTCCGGCTGCAACCTCTGGAGCGGCCGCGAACAGGACCGCGTGAGCGCCACCTGCCAGTTTTGCGATACCGACTTTGTCGGCACCGACGGCACGCTCGGCGGCCGCTATGCCACGGCGGACGAACTCGCCGACACCATCGCCGCGCAATGGACCGGCGAGAATATCAACCGCTACGTGGTCCTGACCGGCGGCGAGCCTCTGCTGCAGGTCGATTCCCCCTTCATCGATGCGCTGCACGCACGCGGCTTCGCCATTGGCATCGAGACCAACGGCACGATCGAACCGCCCGAAGGGATGGACTGGGTCTGCGTCAGTCCGAAAGCCGGCGCCGATCTCGTGGTGCGCCGCGGCCACGAATTGAAGCTGGTCTATCCGCAGGCGGGCGCAGCGCCGGAAGATTTTGCGAGGCTCGATTTCGAGCGCTTTTCGCTGCAGCCGATGGATGGACCCGACGTGCTCGAAAACACCGCGCGTGCGGTCGACTACTGCCTGCGCCATCCGCAATGGCGGCTCAGCCTGCAGACGCACAAGACACTCGGCATCAGATAGGATCCAGATTTTCAAGATGTGGGAACTGACGAAATCGTTTCGCTTCGAAGCTGCGCATTCCCTGAAGGGAACGACCTTCGGCGCGGCCAGCGAGGAAATTCACGGCCACTCGTTTCGCGCCGAAGTGAGTGTGCGCGGCACGCCCGACCCGGAAACCGGCATGGTGCTCGATCTCGGCCTGCTCGAACGCAGCATGGAAGAAGTTCGGAAAGTACTCGACCACAAGCTCCTCAACAAGGTCGAGGCGCTGGGGACGCCGACGCTGGAAAACATTTCGCGCTACATCTTCGAGCGGGTCCAGCACGCAGGCAAGGTCACCCGCGTCAGCGTTCATCGCGACAGTTGCAACGAGAGCTGCACGTATTTCGGGCCGCAGGGCTGAGCTCCAATGGACATGTCAGTCATCGAGGATCGCAAGACGCGCGCGAGAGCCTGGTTCGAAGCGTTGCGCAACGATATCTGCGCGGCCTTCGAAAAGCTGGAAGACGACGCGCCGCCCGCCCTCTATCCCGGCGAGGCCGGCCGCTTCCTGCGCACGCCCTGGGACCGCACCGACCACACCGGCAAGCCCGGCGGCGGGGTGATGTCGATGATGCGCGGGCGGCTGTTCGAGAAGGTCGGCGTGCACTGCTCGACCGTGCATGGCGAGTTCGCACCGGAATTCCGCGCGCAGATACCCGGCGCGGCCGACGATCCCAGGTTCTGGGCGTCGGGCATTTCGCTGATTGCGCACATGCGCAACCCGCATGTGCCGGCGGTTCACATGAACACCCGCTTCGTGGTCACCACCAAGGCCTGGTTCGGCGGCGGGGCGGATCTGACGCCGCTGCTCGACCGCCGGCGCACCCAGGATGACCCCGACACGCTCGCCTTCCATCAGGCGATGAAGGAGGCCTGCGGGAGATCGAACGGCGTTGCCGATTACGACAAGTACAAGAAATGGTGCGACGAATATTTCTATCTGCCGCACCGCAAGGAAGCGCGCGGCATCGGCGGCATCTTCTACGACTGGCACGATTCAGGTGACTGGGACGCCGACCTCGCCTTTACCCAGGAGGTCGGCCGCGCCTTCCTGAAAATCTATCCTGAACTGGTCCGCCGCAATTTCGCCCTCCCCTGGAATGCCGCCGACCGCGAGGAACAGTTGGTCCGGCGCGGGCGCTACGTCGAGTTCAACCTGCTCTACGACCGCGGCACGATCTTCGGGCTAAAGACTGGCGGCAATGTGGATTCCATCCTCTCGTCGATGCCGCCGGAGGTAAAGTGGCCATGATCGCATGATCGGGTTGTCATGACTGATCGCTATGGTGCGATTCGTGTCATGTAATCCGAGGAGTAGATCATGGATTTGAAACCAGGCGACGTCGTCATTCTGAAGTCCGGCGGCCATCCTCTCAGTGTGGTGGAGGTCAAAGACGGCAACGTTGCGTGCGTATGGATGGGCAATGAAGGCGATCTGTTCCGCGAGACGCTGCCGCTTGCCGTCCTAGAGCTCGCCGAAGCCGATACGTCGGAGGACGACGAAGACGAAGAAGACGACGAAGAAGAAGACGACGAAGACGAGGACGAAGAGGAAGCCGAGGACGAGGAAGAGGACGACCGCGCCAACAAGGTTGCGTTAGGCAGTTTGTTTGACGCCGCCGGGCTACCATGGTCCGGCGGCGTGGTTTCCCGGGATTGGACCCGGTGCGGGTGATCTGATATTCGCGGCAAAGTCCGCCGCTGCTTCCCGCGGCCGATGACGCTTGAAGTGAGATGGCCGCGAAACAATGACCCACCTGCCCCGTGCGATGCTGATCGATATGGACGACACCATCCTGTCGGCCTATGGACGTCCGGAGATCGCCTGGCACAATGTCACGTCCGAGTTCGCCGCCGAGTTCGGGCCCCTGACCTCGCAACAGGTTGCCGCCGCCGTTCTGGATTCCGCGCGCAAATTCTGGGCTGTTGCCGAAGCCGAATGGCGGCTCAAGCTCGACGAAGCGCGGCGCGTCACCGTCAGGAACGGATTTGCTGCGCTTGCCGAAGACGGCCCCGTCCTGCCTGAAGACCTCGCGATACGGTTGGCAGACCGCTTTACCGCCTACCGTGAAGAGGAAATGCGTCTTCCCCGGCGCGCATGACGCCATCGACGAATTGAAGGCACGCGGCGTGAAGCTGGCGCTGGTGACGAACGGCGCCGCCGGCGCCCAGCGTGCCAAGGTCGAACGCTCGCGCTGTCGCACCGTTTCGATCACATCCAGATCGAGGGCGAGCACGGTTTCGGCAAGCCGGACGAGCGCGCTTATCTGCACGCGATGCAGGCGCTCGGCGTCACCGCGCCCGAGACCTGGATGATCGGCGACAATCTGGAATGGGAGGTGGTGGCGCCGCAGCGGCTCGGCATCTATGCCATCTGGATCGACGTGCATGGCGACGGCCTGCCGCCGGATTCCACCGTGAAGCCCGACCGCATCATCCGCTCGCTGACGGAACTGCTGCCCCGCCAGGGTTGACGGCCCAAGAGCTGACGGCGCCCCTGAAGTCCCCGCCGCTCCCCGCCCATCACACGATCGCGTGTAGTGTGAGTTGTCTCACAGTGCCGAGGCTGACAATCCCAGATTGTGTCGAGATTGGTTCAAGGTTGAAGTCCACGGGTTGGGGAGTTCACCGATGCCGAACGACAGCACGCATGACATCGCACCGAAAGCCGCCCCGCTCAGGTGGATCTGGAAGTTTAATCACGGGCTCGACATCGTCAAAGGCCTGTCGCTGTTCACGGTGCTGAGCAGCCTCTTGGTCGGCTACTTCCAATATCTCAATGCCTATCAGGAGAAGGTGAGCAGCCAGGCCAGGGAAGACATGAACTCGGCCGCCGCAACTTTCACGGAGATCTCACACGCGTTCTCCAAAATGCAGGGGTTGCAGCAAACCCTTTACACCGATTTCGTGCGCGCCGTCGACGAGAAATCCGATGCCAGCGACAAGGCGCTGGCCACCAAGAACGCGCAGGCGATTTCGGAACGTTATGAGAAAGCACGGAACGAACTCCGTGAAAACATCGACCTCCTCACGCGAAAGGCCGAAATCTACATCGACTGGGCCAGCAATACATATCGCGATCCGGCCGAGAAGCGTAACGTCAATGACGATCCGCTGTCACGACGGGTGTTGCGCGACTATGCCTTCGATTGTTCCGACAAGTTCAATTTTCCGGCCTTCGGAAACGTGCATGCGCCGGACGACGACACGCCGCCCAAGGAAGTCGCCGACGACAAATATTGCGCGATGGCCGAAAAACGTGGCGTTGACGATACGACCAAACCGAAAGACGCGTTCATCCGAATCTGCGCCGGCCCTCAAGACAGGGCAGCAAAGCGAATCTACTGGTACAGCGCCAAACACCATGTCCTGACGATGCATTACTGCGTTGAGGCCGCGCACAACAAGCTGGCGGCAGCGCGGCAATGGGCCGCCGGGAGCGTCGGCGACGCCGAGAAGGAAAGCGATATTCTCCAGGGAGAAAAGGAGATCAACGCCGAACTGGACGATCTCGCTGGCCGGATCAATGCGTTCAGCAGTCTGGCACTGTATCAGTTGGAGCAAATTCGGGTGAAGTATCGCCCGGCCGGCCTTTGGTGCAACGTGCCGTTTGTCTGGAACATATCAAGCTTGAACTGCTTCCCGATCCGCACGGCGTCGCTCACGCATTAACACCGATCACTGCCGCAGCGCCGCGGTGATCATGACGAGGCCGCCGACAATCACCGCGGCGTCGAGGATCGCAGTATGGATCTGCACCGGCATGCGCTCAACGAAGGCCTTGGCGAGGAACGCGCCGGAAATTGCAATGGCGCCGATCAGGAGCGCGAAGGCAAGCACCTGTGCAGTGACGACGCCGGCAAGGCCGAACACCGAAATCTTGATGAGACCGGTCACGACCGAGATCAGCGCGTCGGTAGCGATCACGGCAGCTCCCTCGAGGCCGGACGCCATCAGCAACGACAGCAGGATCACCCCGGAACCTGATGTGCCGCCGACCGCCACGCCATAACCCACCGCACTCACGCCAAGGCCGGTATCGCCGATCTTGATATCGCGGTGCTTGGCCAGCCGGCGTAGCGGCACGCTTAGGATCAACATGCCGCCGATCACCAACGCCGCGCCGGCACTGGTCAGCCGCGTGTAGCCATAGGCGCCGAGCGCCGTCGTCAGCATGGCGGCGCCGATCACGATCAGCGCACGACGCCGGTCGGCGTAGCGAAAATACGCCACGAAGCGGCTGATATTGGTGAAGATTGCCGAGATCGCGATGATCGGCACCACGGGCTCGGCGCCGACGAGCGGCACCAGCACCAGCGGCATCAAGGCGCCGGTACCATAGCCGGCAAGCGCGCCGACGACGGAGGCCAATAGCGCCATGCCTCCAACCAGCACGAGTTGACCGAGCGAAACATCGGCAAACCCGGCCAGAATATTCACAGCCGGTGATCGCGGGTGAAACGGGCGGCGGCCTGGTCGGCGATCGCGGCAAGGGCGGATGGTTCAAGCGGAAAATCGGCGGCCAGCCAGGCGTCTTCCGCAAGCGCCAGCACGTGACCGAGGCCGGGACCTTCGGCAATGCCGCGGGAGATGAAATCGGCCGCCTTCAGTGGAAATTTCGGCGCGCTCCAGCGCTGCGGCAAGGTTGCAAGCACATGCCAGCGCGCGGCGCCATTACTGACGCCGCCTGCCCGCGCCCATGCCAGCATCAGCCGGTCGCGGTAGGGATCTTCGCCGAGCCGATAGAGAAGCTGCCGCGCCCGCGCGTCGTCCTTGCTTGCAAGCCGCCACCAGCGATGGCCCATCGAATCCAGCGCTTTGGTTTCCGCGTTGGAAAGCCGAAGCCGCGCCGAGACGCGCCTGGCGTCTTCGGTGACGGCGACCGTGAGCGCGGCGAGCCGGCGCACGGCACTCGGCGGCAGGCCCAGCGCCCGTTCGGCCGCGATCATCGCCGCGAATGTCCCCGTGTAGGTGACGCCGCCGAAGATCAGGAGCAGCAGGCCGGCATCCGCCATCGCCTGCACTGCAACCGCGGCGCCTTCCGCGATCAACAGCTTCAACATCTCCATGCGCACGCGTTCGGCGGAAAGGCTCGAAAGCCCGGCGCGCCCGTCGATGCAGGCGAGATATCCGGCACGGTCGGGCTCGCCCGCCCCATAGGCTGCATGCATGCGAAAGAAGCGCAGGATGCGCAAATAATCCTCAGCGATGCGCTGGCCGGCGTCGCCGATGAAACGCACGCGTTTGGCCTGGATATCGGCAAGCCCGCCGACATGGTCATGCACGACGCCCTCGGCATCGACCGAAAGCCCGTTGATGGTGAAATCGCGCCGTTCCGCATCGCGAACCCAGTCGCGCCCGAACGCGACCCTGGCCTTGCGGCCAAAGGTCTCGGTGTCCTCACGCAAGGTCGTGACCTCGAATGGGTGGGATTCGACGACCAGCGTGACCGTGCCGTGGTCGATCCCGGTCGGGACGCATTTGATGCCGGCCGCCTTGGCGCGGCGGACGACCTCGTCGGGCAACGCTGTCGTCGCGATATCGATGTCGCCGAGAGGAATTTTCAGAAGCGCATTGCGCACGGCGCCGCCGATCACGCGGGCTTCCTCGCCATCGCCATTGAGCAACGCAAGCACGCGCGCGGCCGGACCGGATCTGAGCCAGGGCGCGTCCGACAGCACGCGTGCCTCGCTCATTTCTCTCCTCCGTGAACCAGCTTGCCGTCCTCCAGATGCGCCGGAACATAGGTCGAATTCGGCGGCGCGCCGGAGAACTGCGCCAGCAGCACGAAGCTGATCGCAACCAGCAGCAGCGACCCCAGCGCCAGTTTGGCGACAAGATGTGCCGGCCAGGAGGAGGACGCGAAGACGCCGGAACGGGTGGCAATCAGGAACAGTGCGTAGGCCACGAACGGGATCAGGAATATTGCGATTTCGGTCAAAATCGGACGGATCATGCGAGATAAATCCGCTCATATAGCACGCGCAGGATGCCCGCGGTCGCACCCCATATGTAACGCTCGGCGAACGGCATGGCGTAATAGGAGCGCTCCATGCCGCGGAATTCCTTGGAATGGATCTGATGGTTCTCGGGATTCATCAGGAACGCCAGCGGCACCTCGAAGGCGTCGACCACCTCGCCTTCGTTGATCGTCAGCTCAAAGCCAGGCTTCACACGCGCCACCGTCGGCAGGATGCGAAACCCGAAGGCGGTTCCATAAAGATCCAGATAGCCGATCGGCTCGATGAACTCGCGCTTGAGGCCGACTTCCTCCTCTGCCTCGCGCAAGGCGGCATCGAGCGGGGAAGCGTCGATTGCGTCGATCTTGCCGCCCGGAAAGGAAATCTGGCCGGCGTGGCTGGAAAGATGCGGCGAGCGCTGCGTCAGCAACACCGTCGGCTCGCGGTGATCGACCACCGGGATCAGCACCGCCGCCGGGCGAACCGGCTGCTCGCGCGCCACGATCTCGAGCATGCGATCATTGCCCGCATCGCCCGTCTTCGGAATGACATTGGGATCGATCAGGCCGGGCGGCACGTCGAAGTTCAGCCGGGTCTTGCTTCGCGCAAAGAATTCCGTCGAGCTGATCGGAGCCGCCTCCATCTTCGTCAGCATCGGCTCGTTCAAACCGCATCCCTCACCTGCTTCGCGTCCGCCATGGCAAAGAACTCGCCGCCGGACTCGACGCCGAACATCGGCTGACCATCGACCATCCGCTCCTCCCCCATGTCAACCAGATCGTAATAGAGCGCGCGCGTCACCTTCGCCCACAGATCGGCGCGGACGTGCAGATAGGGCGTCAGCCCGCCGTCGGCGGCCATCTCGAAGCGCAGGCGATGGGCGGAATCGCATGGCACCCAGTCGTCAACGTTGGTGCGGAAGCGCAACAGCCGGCCGCGATCGCCGGCCTCGTTTTGCATCTCCACTGCCAGGAACGGCGCATCGTCGACGCGGATGCCGACCTTCTCGACCGGGGTAACGAGAAAGTGCTTGCCGTCCTCGCGCTTGAGAATGGTCGAAAACAGCCGCACTAGCGCCGGCCGCCCGATTGGCGTCCCCATGTAGAACCACGTCCCGTCGCCGGCGATTCGCATGTCGAGATCGCCGCAGAACGGCGGATTCCACAGATGGACCGGAGGCAGTCCCTTCCCGGCCGTCGTGCCATTGACGGCTTCCCTGGCGGCGGCCGTCAGCCCTTCGATGCCCTTGCCGTCAGAATCATTGCCTTCGTGCCGTTGGCCGCTGGTTTGCCCTTGCTTCGCCATTGTTTGCCCTGAGTCTCGGCGCGTCGATTGGCACGATTGGTGCACATATACCGAGATATGTGTTCCCGACGATTTGTGTCCGTACTATTGCGGATCAAGTCGCCATATCGTGATGCCGTTCATACCCCGAAATACCGATAATGTGGGGATAGTTTAATTCAAACGAATGCATGGCCTTTACGCGGGCTTAGCATGAGGTTCGTGGCATGACGACGCAACCAACGGCGTCATGAAGCGGTTAGGTTGTTGAAGGAGAAAGACATGGCGAGCGCAGACGGTGTCGAGAAACTCGAGGACGCGATCGTCCGGTCGGCCGAGCAGGTCGCCGGCCAGATCCGCGCCGCGAAGGAAGCGATCTCCACCGTCATCTTCGGCCAGGTACGGGTGATCGAAAACACACTGGTGACGATCCTGTCCGGCGGCCACGCGCTCTTGATCGGCGTTCCCGGCCTCGCCAAGACCAAGCTTGTCGAAACCTTGGGCATCACGCTCGGGCTGGATGCCAAGCGCATCCAGTTTACGCCTGACCTGATGCCGTCGGACATTCTGGGCGCCGAGGTGCTGGACGAGAGCAATTCCGGCAAGCGGTCGTTCCGTTTCATCTCCGGACCGGTGTTTGCGCAGCTCCTGATGGCCGACGAAATCAACCGCGCCAGCCCGCGGACGCAATCGGCGCTGCTGCAAGCCATGCAGGAACAGCACATCACCGTTGCAGGCGCGCGGCACGATCTCCCCAAGCCGTTCCACGTGCTCGCCACCCAAAACCCGCTGGAGCAGGAAGGCACCTACCCGCTGCCCGAGGCGCAGCTCGACCGCTTCCTGATGGAAATCGACGTCGATTATCCCGATCGCGACGCCGAACGCCGCATCCTGTTCGAGACCACGGGCGCGGAAGAGACGCTTGCCAAGGCTTCGATGGACGCGGAAACCCTGATCGCGGCGCAGCGGCTGGTACGCCGCCTGCCGGTCGGCGACAGCGTCGTTGAGGCGATCCTGTCGCTGGTACGCGCCGCACGTCCCAACGAAGACGGCGGCGACAAGCTGATCGCCTGGGGACCGGGCCCGCGCGCCAGCCAATCGCTGATGCTGGCAGTCCGTGCCCGCGCCTTGCTCGACGGCCGCCTTGCGCCCTCAATCGACGACGTGCTCGATCTCGCCGAACCCGTTCTCAAGCACCGCATGGCGCTGACCTTCTCGGCGCGCGCGGAAGGCCGCACCATTCCCGACGTAATCAGACAATTGAAGACGCGGATTGGTTGATGGCCGCAGAGACCAGCCACGAGAGCAGGGAGATTGTTGCGATCCGACGTGCCGATGGCGAAAGCCGAACGCTCGCCGCATCGCTGCCCCGTCTCGTGCTCGATGCCCGCCGCATCGCTGCCAACGTCATCCACGGCCTGCACGGCAGGCGTCGCGCCGGCGCCGGCGAGAGCTTTTGGCAATATCGCCGCTTCGTCTCGGGCGAGCCGTCGCAGAACGTCGACTGGCGGCGCTCGGCGCGCGACGATCATCTCTATGTCCGCGAGCAGGAATGGGAGGCTGCGCATACGATCTGGCTGTGGCCCGACCGTTCGCCGTCGATGGCATTTGCTTCCAAGGGTGCCCGCGACTCCAAGCTGGAGCGTGGCCTGATCGTGACATTTGCGCTCGCCGAACTTCTGGTTTCGGGCGGAGAGCGCGTCGGCATTCCCGGCCTGATGACCCCGACCGCAAGCCGCAACGTGATCGACAAAATGGCGCAGGCGATGCTCCATGACGATGCGGTGCGCGCCAGCCTGCCGCCCTCCTTCGTGCCGTCGGCACTGGCGGAAATTGTCGTGCTGTCCGACTTCTGGTCGCCGATGAGCGAAATCAGGACGATGCTCGCCGGGCTTTCGGCCTCCGGCGCCCATGGCACGCTGATCCAGGTCGTCGATCCTGCCGAAGAGACCTTTCCTTACGCCGGCCGCATCGAGTTCGTCGAGCCGGAAGGTTTTGGCGTCATCACCGCCGGCCGCGCCGAGAGCTGGGCCAGCGACTATGTCGCGCGCGTCACGCTGCATCGCGACGAGATCCGCAGTGAGACCAACAGGCTCGACTGGCTGTTCTCGACCCACACCACCAGCCGGTCCGCCGCCGAACTGCTGCTGTTCCTGCATTCCGGCATGATGGCAGTCAAGGGAAGCGT
This sequence comes from Bradyrhizobium sp. sGM-13, assembly GCF_018398875.1. GTDB lineage: Bacteria > Pseudomonadota > Alphaproteobacteria > Rhizobiales > Xanthobacteraceae > Bradyrhizobium. The sequence continues at coordinate 18,586 of NZ_JAGWDK010000013.1, forward strand.
GCGCGGCTCAACGGTCAAGGCGGGGCGCAGCGCATGATGGCGGGCATCCCCCTAAGCTTTGCGCAGCCGCTGCTTCTGCTGGGCCTGTTGAGCCTGCCGGTGCTGTGGTGGCTGTTGCGCGTGATGCCGCCGCGGCCGAGACGGATCGAATTTCCGCCGACGCGGCTGTTGTTCGACATCAGGCCCAGGGAAGAAACCCCGTCGCGGACGCCGTGGTGGCTGACGGCGCTGCGTCTTGCTGCCGCGGCGCTGGTCATCCTTGCCGCCGCAGGCCCGATCTGGAATCCGCAGACCGGGGTCGGCGGCAGCAACGCGCCGCTGGTGATTCTGCTCGACGACGGCTGGAGCGCGGCGGCAAGCTGGGACACCCGGATCAAGGCTGCTGACGAATTGATCGCCAATGCCGACAACGACCGCCGCGGCGTGGCACTGGTTCCGCTCTCCGAAACCGCACGCGACATCACGCTGATGCCGGCCGGTACCGCACGCGTCGCGCTGCGCCAGATCGCACCAAAGCCGCATTCGATCGACCGCGTCGACACGCTTGGCGCGCTCGATCGCTTCCTGAAGGCCACCGGCGATGCCGAGATCGCGTGGTTGTCCGACGGCGTCGATACCGGGCGCGGCGCCGAATTCGTCGAGAATCTCGCCAAGACCATCGGCGAGCGCAAGCTGACGGTGTTCGAGGGCGGCGCGCCGCCGGCGCAGGCGTTGGTCGCGGCCGAAAACGCCGCGGCGAAGATGACCGTCAAAGTGCTGCGCACCACCGGCGGCATCGCAGCCGGCGTGGTCCGAGCGACCGACGCCAAGGGTTCGCCGATCGGCGAGGCGCGCTACGCTTTCGGCATGCAGGACCGCGAAAGCGAAGCGGCGTTCGATCTGCCGGTCGAACTGCGCAACGACATTTCGCGGCTAGAAATTTCGGGTGAACGATCGGCCGGCGCCGTGCAGTTGCTCGACAAGCGATGGCGGCGGCGCGCCGTCGGCGTCGTCACCGGCGCGACCAGCGATACCGCCCAACCGCTATTGGCATCGACCTTCTACCTTACTCGCGCCCTGTCGCCATTCGCCGACGTGCGGCTCGGCGACCGCGGCGCGCCGCAACAGGTGATCGCGCAATTCCTCGATCAGCGGCTGCCGATGATCGTGCTCGCCGATGTCGGCACGCTGTCGCCCGAAATCCGTGAGCGGCTGAACGCATGGATCGATCAGGGCGGCGTGCTGGTGCGTTTCGCAGGTCCCCGCCTGGCGCAGGCCGATGACGATCTGGTGCCGGTAAAACTGCGTCGCGGCGGCCGCGTCCTCGGCGGCAGCCTGACCTGGGAAAAGCCGCAGCATCTGGCGTCCTTCGCCGCCGACGCTCCGTTCGCGGGCCTCGCAGTGCCCAAGGATGTCACCGTGAACCGGCAGGTGCTGGCCGAGCCCGATGCGGTGCTCGCCACCAAGACCTGGGCGTCGCTGGAAGACGGCACGCCGCTAGTGACCGGCGAGCATCGCGGCAGGGGCATTATCAGCCTGTTCCATGTCGGCGCCGACTCGCGCTGGTCTGACTTGCCGATGTCCGGCAGCTTCGTCGAGATGCTGCGGCGGCTGGTTGACATGTCCGGCTATACCACGAAGCCCGGGGCTGGCGTTGCGAGCGAGGCGACCAACGTCGAGACGGTGGCGCCACTGCGCACACTCGATGGTTTCGGCGCCTTCGGGCCACCGCCCTCGACCGCCAAGCCGATGCCCGCGGATTATCGCGATCGCGCCACAGCAGAACATCCACCGGGCTTCTACGGCCCGGCCGATGGCCCGATCGCGGTCAACACTCTGGCCTCGGCCGATCGCATCGCGCCGCTCGATACATCCTCGTTGCGCGCGCAGCGCGCCAGCTACACCAATGCCGAACCGCGCGATTTGCGCGGCATCCTGCTGTCGTCGTCGCTGGTGCTGTTCCTGATCGACGCGGTCGTGGTCGCGATGCTGGGCGCGGGCCTTGCCGCTCTGTGGGGGCGGCGCACGGCGGCGGCCTCCGTTCTATTGGCCTTGATCCTGGTCGCGGCCTCGACGGTGCCTTCGCCGACGCGCGCTCAGGGCAACGATGAATTCGCCATCAAGTCGGTGTCGCAGACGCGGCTTGCTTATGTCGTCACCGGAAATGCCGACGTCGATTCCATCGTCAAGGCGGGCATGGCCGGACTGACGCTGTTCCTGGCGCAGCGGACAGCGCTGGAGGCCGGCGATCCCGTCGGCATCGATCCCGCAAAGGACGAACTGGCGTTTTTCCCGCTGATCTACTGGCCGGTGGTACCGGGCGCGCCGAAGCCGCCGCAGGACGCCATCAACCGCATAGACGCCTATATGAAACAGGGCGGCACGGTCCTGTTCGATACCCGCGACGCCGTCGAGGCGCCGCCGGGCGAGAACGGCGCGTCGCAGACCTCGGGCATGCGCACCTTGCGCGAGATTCTCTCCTCCCTCGACGTGCCTGAACTGGAGCCGGTGCCGCGCGAGCACGTGTTGACCAAGACGTTTTATCTACTCCGCGACTTTCCCGGCCGCTTCACCTCGGGCCAGACCTGGGTCGAGACTCTGCCGCGCGAGGATGAAGACGATACGGCCTCCCGTCCGGCGCGCGGCGGCGACGGCGTCTCGCCCATCATCATTACCTCGAACGATCTCGCCGGCGCCTGGGCGCATCGACCGGACGGCCAGCCAATGCTGCCGCTGACGCCGAACGAGCCGCGCCAGCGCGAGTTTGCCTTCCGCTCCGGCGTCAACATCGTGATGTACACATTGACCGGCAACTACAAGGCCGACCAGGTCCACGCGCCCGCCCTGATCGAACGGTTGGGGCAATAGGCCATGAACTACGGCATCGCGTTCACCCCCCTCGTTCCGGCAATCGTGCTCTGGATCGCGCTGGCCGCGATCGTCGCGATTTCTGCGCTATTGCTGCTCGGCCGCGCGCGTGGCGCCGCGGTGCGCGTCGCGGCGCTGGCGCTGATCCTGCTGGCGCTCGCCAACCCCTCCTTCACCCGCGAGGAGCGCGAGCCGTTATCATCCGTCGCCGCCGTCGTGATCGACAAGAGCCCGAGCCAGAATTTCGGCACCCGCAACCAAGAGACCGCCAAGGCGCAGGAGGCGCTGGTCGATACGCTGAAGAAGACAAAGGGACTGGAAGTCCGCGTCGTCGAGGCTGGACAGGCCGACGGCGAGACCGACGGCACAAAACTGTTCGGCGCGCTGTCCTCGGCGCTATCAGACGTTCCGGTCGACCGCGTCGCCGGCGCGTTCCTGATCACCGATGGCCGGGTCCACGACATTCCCGCCAATGCCGCGGCCCTCGGCTTCCAGGCGCCGGTGCATGCACTCATCACCGGCCGCAAGGACGAGCGCGATCGCCGCATCGCAATTTCGGCCGCGCCGCGTTTCGGTATCGTCGGAAAACCGCAGACCATCACCTACCGGCTCGACGATCAGGGCGTTACCGGCCAGCGCGCCAAGATCGTGGTGCGCCGCGACGGCGAGGTGATCAATGAGCGCAACCTCTCGAGCGGCCAGACCGCCAATGTCGAGGTCGACATCAAGCATGCCGGCCCGAACATCGTCGAGATCGAGGCTTCGCCGCTCGAGAACGAACTGACTCCGGTCAACAACCGCGCCGTGGTCGCGATCGAGGGCGTGCGCGACAAGCTCCGAGTGCTGCTGGTATCAGGCGAGCCGCATTCCGGCGAACGCACCTGGCGCAATTTGCTGAAGTCGGACGCCAGCATCGACTTGGTGCATTTCACGATTCTGCGACCGCCGGAAAAACAGGACGGCACGCCGATCAACGAATTGTCGCTGATCGCGTTTCCGACGCGCGAGTTGTTCCAGCAGAGGATCAACGATTTTCACCTGATCATCTTCGACCGTTACGCCCGCCAAGGCGTGCTGCCGATTGCCTATTTCGACAACATGGCGCGCTATGTCCGCGCCGGCGGTGCGGTGCTGGTATCGGCCGGCCCCGACTACGCCTCCACCACCAGTATCTGGCGCACGCCGCTGGATACGGTGCTGCCGGCCGAGCCCGTTGGCGTCACCGAGAAGCCGTTCTACGCGCATCTGAGCGACGCAGGTAAGCGTCATCCGGTGACGCGCGGCCTCGAAGGCTCCGCCAGCGAGCCGCCACGCTGGAGCCGCTTCTTCCGCACCGTCGATACGCGCAACGCGATCGGGTCCCCCGTAATGACCGGCGCCGACGGCAAGCCGTTGCTGCTGCTGTCGCGCTTCGGCGAGGGCCGCGTGGCACTTCTGTTGTCGGATCACATCTGGCTGTGGGCGCGCGGCTATGAGGGCGGCGGCCCGCATCTGGATCTGCTGCGGCGGATGTCGCACTGGCTGATGAAGCAGCCTGATCTCGACGAAGAAGCGCTGCGCCTTCAAATCCAGGGCAAGGACCTCGTGGTGCTGCGCCAGACCATGGCCGATAACGTGCCGCCGGTAACGGTGACCTCGCCGAGCGGCGCCACCAAGGAGCTGACGCTGACCGCAAGCGAGCCCGGCACCTGGCGCGCGACCATTCCCGCCAACGAGCTCGGGCTGTGGCAGGCAACCGACGGCGCATTGAAAGCGCTGATCAATGTCGGGCCGACCAACCCGAAGGAATTTTCGGAAGTCACCTCGACGACCGAAATGCTGAAGCCATTGGCGCAGGCTACCGGCGGCGATGCCCGCCGCGTCGCGGATGGCGGAAGCGTCGACCTGCCCCGCGTCGTGCCGGTACGCGCCTCCGGCATCTTCCACGGCGACGGCTGGATGGGCGTCAAGATGCGCGACGCCAGCGTCGTCAAGGGCGTCGGCGTGCTGCCGATGTTTGCGGGACTGGTCGGGCTATTGCTGTTGCTCGGCGCGTTCGCCGCGACCTGGGTGCGCGAGGGGCGCTAACGGCATGCCCGCCTCGCCGATGCGCCCTCGATCATGATGCGATTTCGTAGAATCGCATCATGATCTCATCTCTTTGTTTGAGCATGATCTTTTCGGAAAACCGCTTCGCACTTTTCCGGATCATGCTCTAGGCAGCCTCGTCCGCGCGCCTCCACCTCGGAAATGGATCGGCAAGCCCGGACCATTCCGCAACGCGCATTCCCGGTTTTCCTGAAACAAGGCACGCATCGAGACGCGCCGTAATCGCGTCCTGATCCATATTCGTGCCGATGAAGACGATCTCCTGGCGGCGATCGCCATACATCTCGCTCCAGTTCCTCTTGAGCGATTGTCGCCAGAACGGATCGTCCGGCCAGCGATCTGCCGGCACATTCGCCCACCAGAAGCCCAGCCCTTCGGTGCGGACGATCGCACCGGCCTGGCTCAATTCGCCGAGCCATTGCGGGCGAGTGGCGATCCAGAAATGTCCCTTGGCGCGGATGACGCCAGGCCAGCTTTCTTTCAGGAATTGGTGAAATTTCGCAGGCTCGAACGGCCGTCGCGCGCGATAGACGAAGTTCTTGACGCCGTATTCCTCGGTCTCCGGCGTATGGTCTGCAAAGCCATAAAGCTCCTTGAACCATAGCGGGTGTTGCTGCGCGCGCTCGAAATCGAAGCGACCGGTATTGAGAATGCGCTCCAGCGGCGCATTGGAGAAATTGGTTTCGATGATATCGGCCTCGGGATTCAGAGACCGGATAATCATTCGGGCGGAGTCCCGTTCTCCCTGTGACGCCGCATCGATCTTGTTGAGTACGATCACATCGGCAAATTCGATCTGCTCGACCAAGAGATCCACCAGTGTGCGCCGATCGGTTTCACCGAGCGACTCGCCGCGATCCGCCAGAAAAACGGTAGAGGAATAGTTCTTCAGCAGATTGACGGCATCGACGACCGTGACCATCGTGTCAAGGCTTGCCACATCGGACAGGCTTTCGCCGTCTTCGGACCGGAAATCGAAGGTTGCCGCGACCGGCAGCGGTTCCGAGATGCCGGTGGATTCGATCAGCAGATAGTCGAACCGTTCGCTCTCGGCGAGCGCCCGCACTTCCTTCAACAAATCATCGCGCAGCGTGCAGCAGATGCAGCCATTGGTCATCTCGACCAGCTTTTCGTCAGTCCGCGAGAGGTTCGCACCGCCATCGCGGACGAGGTCTGCGTCGATGTTGACTTCGCTCATGTCGTTCACAATCACCGCAACCTTCAGGCCCTGGCGATTGTTGAGCACGTGATTCATCAAAGTTGTCTTTCCAGCCCCGAGGAAGCCGGACAAGACGGTGACGGGGAGTTTTCGCATGGAGATCGAAAAGCCTCTTGAGCTCACGGGGCCCCAACCGGGGAGGAAGACGCATGCAAGGGACCCCGTTGGTGACGGATTATGTTATGTTATAACATAACAACGTAAGACCGAGAGGTTGTCAATTGGCATAACGGACGCGATGCGCGGGGCAAAAGCGCCGATGTTGCGCGAATCTCACACTTGGCGGAATTGTCGGGGCTCCGGAAAGACGGCAGCCCGGTGTCGATTGACACTCCGCGGTGTTCGCGACGTTATAATGTAACATTGGGGCGGCGACATGCCAGAGCCGTCCGGGGGACAAGGCGTCAATCGTCGTGAACTGGTTCCGAAAGCACCTCAAGCACGGCTCGCGGCTGGCGCTGTTTGCGCTCGCGATCCAGTTTGCGCTGTCGTGCGGGCATTTTCACGCGGCAGCCACGCAGCAGGCCCCGCCAGCCGTTCAAAGCGGGCTGACCGACGCCAATCTTGCGATCGCCACATCCGTTGCCGCACAAGATGCGCACCCCGAAGCCGCACGGCCGCAGCAGCCTGCGGGCCACGATGACGACCAGCACACGGCCAATGTCTGCGCGGTCTGCGCCGTCCTCTCCCTGGCCAACAATTTCCTGTTCATCACGCCGCCCGTGCTGGAGTTGCCGGGGGCTGTCGAACTTCTGTACCTGGTCACCGGCGCTGAATTCGCGCATCTCGGTTCGTCCTATCTCGCGTTCCAGTCTCGCGCACCGCCCGCCTCCTGACGCCGATTGAATCAATGCACTCCCCAAGGGATTGCCGCGTCAGGCGCGGTTCCTGAGGGAAAATCGGAATCGTCCGTCGCACATCGGCGGAATCAGGATCGGGATAATGATATTCAAGAAGAATCGTGCGTTCCACATCGGTGGGGCTAGCTGGCTATTGCTGTGCGCGGCAGGCAACGGCGCAATGGCGCAGGGCGCGGCGTCGCCAACCGCATCGACACCTCTGCCCGAAATTACCGTGACGGCGCCGAGCCCGATCGTGCGGCGCAAACCCGCGCCCGTGCGAACGCCGGCGCGCGTCACCCGCGCAGCGCCCGGCCAGACCCGCGAGCGCGCGCCAGAACCACCGGCTGCGCCTGTCGCGGCCGCGCCGCAACAGGGCGTGCTGCCGATCGTCACCGATCAATTCGCAACCGTCACCGTCGTGCCCAACGAGGAGATCCGCCGCCAAGGCACCGCCCAGCTTGGCGATCTCCTGTTTTCGAAGCCCGGCATTACCGGCTCGACCTTCGCGCCGGGAGCCTCGAGCCGACCGATCATCCGGGGCCTCGACGTCAATCGCGTCGGCATCCTCGAGAACGGTACCAACGCTGGTGGCGCCTCCGATCTCGGCGAAGACCATTTCGTGCCGGTCGATCCGCTAGCGACAAACCAGGTCGAAGTCATCCGCGGTCCGGCGGCGATGCGGTACGGATCAACATCGATCGGCGGCGTCGTCAGCGCAACCAACAATCGCATCCCTGACGCCTTGCCTTCATGCACGGCAGCACCCTTCCAGACTTACGGGCTGCCGGCGAAGGCGCCGCTTGCAAACGTGGGGTCACCTTCGTGCGTCACTGTCGAAACCCGAACGGCCGTCAGTTCCGTCGACCGGGGTGTCGATGGCGGCATCCTGATTGATGCCGGCGGCGGCAATTTCGCGTTCCACGCCGATGCCTATGGCCGCAAGGCCAGCGATTACAGCATTCCGAGCTATCCGTACTTGTTCGACCAGACCCGCCCGGTCAACGGCCGACAGCCCAATTCGGCGATGCAGGCGGCTGGTGCATCGATTGGCGGCTCCTACATCTTCGATGGCGGATTTATCGGCGCGGCGATTACGCAGAATGACACGCTCTATCGGATTCCGGGCATCGACGGCGCCGATCACCAGACCCGCATCGACGCGCGTCAGACCAAATTCACGGCCAAGGGCGAATACAGGCCGGACGCGGCGGCAATCGACGCAGTACGTTTCTGGGCGGGCGCGACCAATTACAAGCACGACGAGATCGGTCTTGCAGATCCCGCCGACTTGTCGTCCGCCGGCGTGCGGCAAACCTTTACCAACAAGGAGCAGGAAGGGCGCGTCGAGGTGCAGATGGCGCCGTTCAACGCGCGCTTTGCCGCTGTTACGACCGCCTTCGGCCTGCAGGCGGGGCATCAGGAACTGACGGCATCAAGCCCGGACGATCCGGGCAGTCCGCTCAACGGGTTGTTTGATCCTAACAAGAATAACAGGGCCGCCGGCTACGTCTTCAACGAGTTGAAGTTCACTGACTCAACCAAGGCGCAGATCGCGGGCCGTATCGAGCATGTCAGCCTCAGCGGAACGACGCCGGCATTTGTTCCGGAGCTGTTCGACCTCAATGCCAATCCCGGCGATATAGGCCCGCCCACGGCGCGCAATCTAAGCTTCACGCCGAAGAGCGCGAGCATCGGCTTGATCCAGGATCTTCCAGGTCAACTGGTCGCAAGCATCACCGCTCAATACGTCGAGCGCGCGCCGAAGCCGGCGGAATTGTTTTCGCGCGGACCGCACGATGCGACCGCCACGTTCGATATCGGCGATCCCAATCTCGGCATCGAAACCGCCAAATCGATCGAGATCGGGTTACGACGCGCCACTGGCCCGTTCCGATTCGAAGTAACTGCGTACTACACCAAATTCAATGGCTTCATTTTCCGTCGTCTCACCGGCAACACCTGCGAGGACGTCGCTTGCGTCGGTCCTGCGGACCCGGCTTTTCCCCTTGAGTTGAACCAGGCGATCTATTCGCAGCGCGACGCCACTTTCCGCGGCGGCGAGTTCCAAAGCCAGTTGGATGTCGGGCCGCTCTACGGCGGCATCTGGGGCATCGAAAACCAGTTCGATGTCGTGCGCGCAACCTTCAACGACGGCACCAATGTCCCGCGCATCCCACCCGTGCGCGTGGGCGGCGGCCTGTTCTGGCGTGATGCCAACTGGCTGACGCGGATCAACCTGCTGCACGCCTTCGCCCAGAACGATATCGCCCCGATCGGCGAGACGCCGACCGCGGGTTATAACCTGCTGAAGGCTGAGGTCAGCTACAGGACGAAGCTCGATCCAACCTGGTTCGGCGCGCGGGAAATGCTGGTTGGGCTCGTCGGCAACAACCTCTTAAACGAGAACATCCGCAATTCGGCGTCGTTCAACAAGGATGAGGTCTTATTGCCGGGCATTGGCGTGCGCGCATTTGCCAACCTGAAGTTCTAGAGCGCGGGCGGTGCGGCTTCCCAGGGGTGGCGTTAGCTGGTGCCACCAGCTAACGTTCATTTGGAATGACGGTGGATACCGCGCGTATTCATCGTCATGTTCCAGCCCGTGGAAGCAAATGCACAACCGCTAGATGACTGCGCCTATCAATATTCCCGTCTACAGCGACGCGCTCGTTCTGCTCGGCACCGCGGGCGTCATCATTCCCTTGGTGCGGCGGTTCGGCCTCAATCCCGTTCTCGGCTATCTAGGCGCCGGCGCGATCCTGGGCCCTCTCGGATTAGGATCGTTCATCGATAGTTTTCCGCTTCTCTACTGGTTCACGGTCGTCGATCCCAAAAACGTCTCCGGCATTGCGAATCTCGGAGTTGTGTTCCTGCTCTTCCTCATCGGCATGGAGCTATCTTACGATCGATTGAAGGCAATGCGCCGCCTGATATTTGGGTTAGGCAGCTTGCAGATCGTACTCTCCACCGTGGCAATCGGCGCGGCCGCGGCCCTTGTCGGCAACAAAGCTCCGGTAGCGCTGATCCTCGGCGCCTGCCTTGCCCTATCCTCGACAGCCATTGTCGTCGAGATCCTTTCCAGGCAACGGCGACTCAGCACAAGCGCAGGCCGGGCAAGCTTCGCGACGCTGCTCGCGCAAGACCTGGCAGTCGCCCCTCTCCTGCTTTTTATCTCCATTTTTGGCGCGGGCGAGTCCGGTTCGGTCGTTGCGACGCTCGTTCTCGCACTTACCAACGCTGCCGTCGCGCTCGCAGTAATCGTCATCGTCGGCCGCGTCGTAATGCGACCGCTGTTCCGTCTGGTGGCATCAGTGGGCATGAGCGACCTGTTCGTCGCCACGACGCTGTTCGTGATCGTCGCAACGGGAGTGGCTGCCGCCGTGGCTGGCTTTTCCATGGCGCTCGGCGCCTTTGTCGCCGGACTGCTGCTTGCCGAAACGGAATTCCGCAAGGCGATCGAGACCGCCATCGATCCGTTCAAGGGCCTTCTGCTTGGCCTGTTCTTCTTCACGGTCGGCATGAATATCGATTTCCGCGAGCTCGCCCGCGACCCGGTCTGGCTGATTGCGGGTGCGGCCGGGCTGATCGCGGTAAAGGCCCTCATCCTCATCTTCCTGGCGCGAATGTTTCGCCTCTCATGGCCGGCCTCTATCGAAGTCGGGCTGCTGCTGGGTCCCGGCGGCGAGTTCGCTTTAGTCGGGATCGGAATGGCGACGACGCTTGGTCTGATCGACGCCAGCATATCGAGCTTCACGGTCGCGCTGACCTCGCTGACCATGATGCTTACCCCGGCGTTGTCTCATGTCGCGCGGCGGCTGGCGCCGATGTTGCGCGAAGACAAGCCGCTTGACCCCGAGCTTGCGGTGGCGCCGAGCGGCGGGAGCGGCCATGCCATTGTCGTCGGACACGGCCGGGTGGGACAGGTCGTCTGCGCGATGCTGGACCGGCACCAGTTCAAGTACATTGCGGTCGACAATGATGCCGCGGCCGTCCCCGAGCAGCGAAGACAGGGGCGTACCGTCTTTTACGGTGACGCAACAAACCCGGAGTTTCTGAAGAGCTGCGGCCTGATGGACGCCGCCGCCGTCATCGTCACGATCAACCAACCTGAAGGCATCGACGAAATTGTCACGCAGGTCCGCGCGCTGAGGAAAGACATGCTGGTGGTTTCGCGCGCCCGCGACGCCGACCACGCGCGGCATCTCTACCAGATCGGCGTTACCGACGCGGTGCCGGAGACCATCGAGGCAAGCTTGCTGTTGTCGGAAGCTGCCCTGATCGGGCTCGGGGTGGCGATGGGTCATGTCGTCGCCAGCATCCACGAGAAGCGCGAGGAGTTCCGGCACGAATTGCAGAAGGCCGCAGGAGGCGCAGGGGCCGCGCCGGTTCGGACGACCGGCACCAAAAGGCGTCGATTTTTCTGACCCCGCGACGGCGGCCGCGCGCCAACGGCCCTACCGCGCCTTGCTCCAGTCCGGCCGGATATTGCCGGATACGCCGTCGAACGCGCCCTCGACCAGTTCCGCCACCAACAGACGGCTGTAATCTACGGGGCCCGGCATGGTCACCCGTCCCTTCGGTATCACCTTGAAGCCGACGCGGCTGTAATAGGGTTCGTCGCCGACCAGAATGACCAAACGATGGCGCTTGGCCTTGGCATCCCGCAGCGAACGATCGAGCAGCATACGGCCGACGCCGCGGCTGCGAAACGGCGGCTCGACCGTCAACGGTCCGAGCATCAGGGCCGGCGTATCGCCGATGCAGATCGGCAACTGGCGCACCGAGCCGACCAGCAACGTGCCGATCCGCGCCGTGAACGAGAGGTCCAGCAGGTGATCGACATGCTCGCGCAGGCGATAGGCGCTCAGCACGAAACGGCCGGGACCGAACGTGCGCTCGTGCAGCCGTTCGATCGCCTGAGCGTCCTTCGGTGTTTCGGCCAGGATGGTGACGTCAAGTTCGCTCATGATGGAGCGCGGGATAGCATCTGGCGACGGCGCGGTCCATCGCTGGAAGACGGCAATCCCTGTATTGCCTCAATCGCTGACACGGGCGGGCTGGGACAAATAGGCCAGGAGCTTCATCTCGCGGCGGCCGCGCGTCACCGTATCCAGCACCAGCCCCGAGCTGACCGACAGCACCGCCACGATCATCAGGCCCATCGACAGCACCGCCGTCGGTAACCGTGGAACGATGCCTTCCTCGAGATAGGTGACAATCACCGGGATCGCGAGGCCGATCGAGACCAGCGTCAGAAAGATGCCGATCACCGTGAAGAACCGCAGCGGTTTTTCCGACCGGTACAACTTCAGGATGGTGCCGAGGATCCGGAAACCATCGCGCCAGGTGTTGAGCTTGCTGAACGATCCCTCGGGCCGGGCGTAATACGGCGTCTCGACTTCCATCACCGGCAGCGCCAGTTCGAGCGCGTGAACGCTGAGCTCGGTTTCGATCTCAAAACCGTCGGACAGCACCGGGAAGGATTTGACGAAGCGACGCGAGAAGACGCGATAGCCGGAAAGGATATCGTTGAATGCTTGACCGAACACGTTGGAAAGGAAGCTCGTCAGCATCCAGTTGCCGGTGCGGTGGCCGGGCCGGTAGGCCGCGACTGATTGGTCGACGCGAAAGCCCACCACCATGTCGAGGTGGTCTTTGACCAGCACATCGATCATGCGCGGCGCGCTCGGCGCATCATAGGTGGCGTCGCCATCGACCAGTACATAGACGTCGGCATCGATGTCGGCGAACATGCGCCGCACCACATGCCCCTTGCCCTGGCGGCGCTCGCTGCGCACGATGGCGCCGGCTGCGCGCGCGACCTCGATGGTGCGGTCTCTGGAATTGTTGTCGTAGACGAAAATCTGAGCCGTCGGCAACGCCTTGCGGAAATCCGAGACCACGGTAGCGACCGCGGCTTCCTCATTGAAGCACGGCACCAGAACCGCGATCCGCAGCGCTGGTGTCGTCATCGCTCGCTCACCGAATCAAGTCTGTCCATGGCGCGTCATATCGCAATCAGGCGTTGGCCGGCTGTCGGCGGCTCGTTCGTGGCGCAAATCGAGCATTGCGAACAGCAGGGGGTCCAGAGAGAAAGCTTGTCGACCGGAATGATATAATTTGGCGTAAAAATCGGACGGGTCATGAAGAAAATCAGGTTTACCGCGACCAGGAAGGGGGCGACCTATCTGGCGCGGCTCTGATCGAAACGCCAGCGCCGGGCAGTCCAGGCGGCCCAGATCGCCAGCAAGGTGAATTGAGCGTCAACGAGACAGCTCAAGAGTACCGCTTAGATTCAGCTCGGACGGAGCGACGTCAACGCCACCATAGGTGGTCGAGAACGAACTACCTGCATTGATCGCACCGCGCAGAGCGGTATCACCTGAAATCCACTCGGAAACAACGCCAACGCAAATCCGGTCCCCAGAGAGTATTGCAGGGCGCGTTTGTTCGTCTTCGCATTCAGTCAAAGAAGCTGATTTCCTTCAGCTTGCCGGAGAGGAAACGATCGTCGTCGCGTTTGATGTCGGCATTGAACCCGTCCCGACCGTATTCTGGAACAGATGCGCCTGCCGCAGATAGCAGATGTCGTCATAGACACCGCGGCTTTCGCTCCAACGCGAAATGCTCCAGACGTTGCTAGTCAGCGCCAGGTCGCAGTCCGCGCCGCACCGTCGAGCACTTCGGCGATCCGGAGCCGTGTGCCCCTGGTCGTCTCCGCCGGCAGCGCTCCTGCCGCATAGAACCCGCACTCGACGATCTCGTGGTTGGCCTCCGGCAGGCGGTCCTGCCGGAACTGCCTGACGACATAGACCGCGACATGGTCGCGGCGGGAAACATGGCCGTTGAAGAACAGGCCGTGCAGGACCGGCTCTCCGGCCAATTCGATCCGCCCCTCTTCCACCAGCTCTCTTCGCAAGGCTTCGAGAAAGGTTTCGCCGACCTCGACCCCGCCGCCCGGTAGGTGCCAGCCGGCGACATAGCTGTGCCTGACCAGGAACACCTTGTCGTCGCCATCGAGCACGACGCCGCGAACCCCGAGCGTCATGCCGCGGGCCATCCGCCAATAGAGATGAAAGGCCTGCCGCAATTGCGGCTCCAGACGCTTTCGCAAGTGCTGCAGCGCTGTCACGCCAACCTCGGATGGACAGTTATCACGTTTGATCCTTATATCGCCGGCATGATGGTGCGACGGCTCTATATCACAGAGAATGCGGCGGAGCGCGAATGACCGATATCTTCACGCTGGCGCATCTGTCGGACCCGCATCTGCCGCCGCTGCCCGCGGCGCGGCTGCGCGATCTCGCGGGCAAACGTGCGCTCGGCTATTTCAATTGGACGCGCAACCGCCATAAATATCACCGCCGCGAGGTGCTGGACGCACTGGTTGCCGATATGCAGGCGCAGCGGCCGGACCACATCGCGGTGACCGGCGATCTCGTCAACCTGGCTCTGGAGGCGGAATTCACCCCGGCCCAGGCCTGGCTCGAAAGCGTTGGCACGCCGCAACAGGTGACCGTCGTTCCCGGCAATCACGACGCGTATGTGCGGGCGACGCGGCATCATTTCACTGGCGCGTTCGAGCAATATCTGCGCGGCGATGCCGCGACGGACGGAGCGTCGTTTCCGTTCGTGCGCCGGCGCGGCCCGCTGGTGCTGATCGGGGTCTCCTCGGCGGTGCCGACGCTGCCATTGATGGCAACCGGCCGGCTCGGCCGCGCGCAGCTCGATGCGCTCGACCGCCAGCTTGCCCAGTTGCCGCCGGACGAGGCATTCCGGGTGTTGCTGGTCCACCACCCCCTGCAATCGAGTTCGCGGATGAAGCGGTTGACCGACTCGAAGGCGCTGCGCGCCGTGCTGAAGCGGCGCGGCGCGGAACTGGTCCTGCACGGCCATGACCACATCCATTCGACGATGTGGCTTGAAGGCGCCGGCCACCAGATCCCCGCGGTTGGCGTGCCCTCGGCATCGGCGCTGGCGCACCGGCATTATCCGGCCGCTGCCTACAACCTGTTTTCGATCACGCGCGACGGCGGCAAATGGCGCTGCGTGCAGACCGTGCGCGCCGTCGATGCCGACTTCCGTGTCAAGCAGATCAAGCAGGCGACGCTGCTTTAAAAGTTCTTCAGGCTCGCATACAGCGCCAATCCGAACAGCGCCACCGCGCCCAGCACGAAGCCGAGCACGAACATGCCCAGGCCGCGGCGGCGCGGTTTCTTTTCCACAACAGGTTCGGCCACGGGCATTGTCACCATCGCATGCTCGCGCTCGACCATGCGGCGGGCGACATAGCCGGTGACGGCATCGACGATGACGGGCACCTCATGCGACTCGGCAAGCACGATGCGGCCGAAGCGCGTATCCTGCACGAAGCGGTAGATGCGCTTGTCGCGTCCCATCACGATATGCGCAACCACGTCGATCCACAGCCGCGGCGTTTCGCCCTGGCTGACACCGCGATCGAACAAGTCGACTTGCTCCGGCACCTCCGCGAACAGCGGATCGAGCGCCTCGTTCAGGATCTCGAGCCGGGCGACCTCGGCATCGCGCAGTTCGACCACGACGCCGGTCCGATCGGCGGCCTCGATCCGGGCCTGGCGAAGCGCGTCGCGCAGCCGGGTCGGTCGCATGTCGCGGGCTTCGTTGCCGGTATTTTGCGCGTTTGACATCGGGAGCCGCCTTTATCCTGCAGGGGGTTGGCGGGATTAACCTAGCAGCAACTATGTTGCGCGCAAAGGCTGTTTAGTTGCAATGGGTTAGCGATCCACTGGCTTTCGAGTGCGCGGCGATACCCCCACCCCGGCTCTCCCCCGCAAGCGGGAGAGGGGGAGTTGAGCGCAAAACGGCCCCAGCCGGAATTCCGGATGGGGCCGCCTGTCCTTGGACGTTTCTTCTGATAGATCGGCAGCAGCCGGTCAGGCCGAGACGCGCGAGGGCTCTTCGACGATCGAGAAGCGTACGCCGGCTTTGTGGCGGCTCTCTTCCGAGACCTCCTTCCAGCACTCCTCGGCTTCCTTGCGGGTCTTGAACGGGCCTCTGACCTGGGCCGAGCCTTCGACGAGCTTGTGGAAGTTCATCGAGCCGAACTCGCCGCCGATCACCCAGAAATTGCTGCCTTTGGTCATCTTCGTCTCCTGTTGTCCGAGTAGCGTGATCAGTCTGGAATCCGGCTAGGCCCCAGACTGATCAATTCCAGCGTTAGCCGAACTGGTTCATCGTGTTGTGGGCCCCGCCCGCCTTCAGAGCGGCTTCACCCGCGAAATATTCCTTGTGATCGTCGCCGATATCGGAGCCGGCCATGTTCTGATGCTTGACGCAGGCGATACCCTGACGGATCTCCTGGCGCTGAACGTTCTTCACATAGCCCAGCATGCCCTGCTCGCCGAAATACTCCCTCGCGAGATTATCAGTCGACAAAGCTGCCGTGTGATAGGTCGGCAACGTGATCAGATGGTGGAAGATGCCAGCACGCTTTGCTGAATCGGCCTGGAAGGTGCGGATGCGTTCGTCGGCTTCAATGGCCAGCGGCGTATCGTCGTATTCCGGCTTCATCAGGTCGGCTCGGTTGTACTTGCTGACATCCTTGCCGGCTTCCTTCATCGCATCGTACACCTGCCAACGGAAGTTGAGCGTCCAGTTGAATGACGGCGAGTTGTTGTAGGCCAGTTTCGCGTTTGGAATGACCTCGCGAATGCGGTCAACCATCTTGGCGATCTGCTCGATATGCGGCTTCTCGGTCTCGATCCACAGCAGGTCGGCACCGTTCTGCAGCGAGGTGATGCAGTCGAGCACGCAGCGATCTTCGCCAGTGCCGGCACGGAACTGATAGAGATTGCTGGCAAGCCGCTTCGGACGCATCATCTTGCCGTTGCGGTTGATGATGACATCGCCATTCTTGGCATTGGCCGCTGTCACTTCCTCGCAATCCAGGAAGCTGTTGTACTGATCGCCGAGGTCGCCGGGCTTGTGGCTCACGGCAATCTGCTGCGTGAGACCGGCACCCAGCGAGTCGGTGCGGGTCACGATGATGCCGTCTTCGACGCCCAATTCGAGGAAGGCATGGCGGCAGGCCCGGATCTTCGCCAGGAACACCTCGTGCGGCACGGTCACCTTGCCGTCCTGGTGGCCGCACTGCTTTTCGTCGGAGACCTGATTCTCGATCTGCAGCGCGCACGCACCTGCTTCGATCATCTTCTTGGCGAGCAGGTAGGTTGCCTCGGCATTGCCGAAGCCGGCGTCGATGTCGGCGACGACGGGCACGACATGGGTCTGGAAGTTGTCGATCTTTTCGATCAGCGCCTTTTCCTTCGTCTTGTCGCCTTCCTTGCGGGCCGCATCGAGCGCGCGGAAGATATCGTTGAGCTCGCGGGAATCCGCCTGACGGAGGAAGGTGTAGAGCTCTTCGATCAGGGCCGGCACCGAGGTCTTCTCGTGCATCGACTGATCAGGAAGCGGTCCGAACTCGGAGCGAAGCGCGGCGATCATCCAGCCGGAGAGGTACAGATAGCGGCGATCGGTCGTGCCGAAATGCTTCTTGACCGAAATCAGCTTCTGCTGCGCGATGAAGCCATGCCAGCAACCCAGCGATTGGGTGTATTTGGTGGGATCGGCGTCATAGGCAGCCATATCGCTGCGCATCAGCGCCGCGGTGTACCGGGCGACGTCCAGGCCCGTCTTGAAGCGGTTCTGCAGACGCATGCGCGCCACGGCTTCGGCGGTGACGCCATTCCAGGTCGGCTGGGCCTTAAGGAGCGCCTCAGCAGCTTTAATCTCGCTCAGATAGGAAGCCGGTCCCTGGATAGTCCGGTCACTGATTCCACGTGGCTGGTAGTTCATGTGCGTAATCCTTGTCTTCCACTGTCTTCGATCGACATTGTTGACAGTGCATTGCGAAACGTCCTGAGAGCTAAACGCGGAAAAGAGAAATCCGTATAGATGCCTTGTCTTTTATTAGTGATGTCATGTAACATATGAACTTGTAGCAGATGTCATTTTGTAAAATTTGTCACATCCAGGACTCCCATGGCCACCGAATCCGGAAAAAAACTCTTCGTTGGCCCGCGTTTCCGGCGGATCCGCCAGCAGCTCGGGCTGTCGCAAACCCAGATTGCGGAGGGGCTCGGGATTTCGCCGAGCTACATCAACCTGATCGAGCGGAACCAGCGCCCGGTAACGGCGCAGATCCTGTTGCGGCTCGCCGAAACCTATGATCTGGACCTGCGCGATCTCGCCACCGCCGACGAGGACCGCTTTTTTGCCGAGCTGAATGAGATTTTTTCCGATCCGCTGTTCCGCCAGATCGACCTGCCGAAGCAGGAACTGCGCGACCTCGCCGAACTCTGCCCGGGCGTGACCCATTCGCTGCAGCGCCTCTACGCCGCCTATACCGAGGCCCGCCGCGGCGAGACGCTGGTGGCGGCCCAGATGGCCGACCGCAATGAGGGTGCCCGCTTCGAGGCCAACCCGATCGAGCGCGTGCGCGACCTGATCGAAGCCAACCGCAATTATTTTCCGGAGCTCGAACAGGCCGCGGAAAATTTGCGCGACGAACTCCACGCCTCCGCCGAGGAACTGTTTGCCGCGCTCTCGGCGCGCTTGCGCGAAAAGCATTCGATCGTCACCCGCATCATGCCGGTCGACGTCATGCGTGAGACGCTGCGGCGGTTCGACCGCCATCGCCGGCAGCTTCTGATTTCCGAACTGGTCGACAGCTCGGGTCGGGCCTTCCAGCTCGCGCTGCAGATTGGGCTCGCCGAATGCGGCGCATCCATCGACGCCATCGTGAACCGCGCCGGCCCGCTCGATGATACGCCGCGGCGGCTCTACCGGATTACGCTGGCGAACTACTTCGCCGCCGCCGTCATGATGCCCTATCAGCCGTTCCACACCGCTGCGGAAAACCTGAACTACGACGTGCACGTGCTGGCGCAGCGCTTCAATGCCGGCTTCGAGCAGGTGTGCCATCGACTCACCACGCTGCAGCGGCCGAATGCGCGCGGCGTGCCGTTCTTCCTGCTGCGCGTCGACAATGCCGGCAATGTCTCCAAGCGATTCTCCTCCGGCACGTTTCCGTTCTCGAAGTTCGGCGGCACTTGCCCGCTTTGGAACGTGCATTCGACCTTCGACACACCGGACCGCCTGCTCAAGCAGGTGATCGAACTGCCCGACGGCACGCGTTATTTTTCCATCGCGCAGATGGTGCGCCGCCCGATCGCGCCGCACCCGCAGCCGCAGCCGCGCTTTGCGATCGGCTTGGGCTGCGAAATCCGTCATGCCTCGAAGCTGATCTACGCCGCCGGGATGGATCTGGAGAAGGCGGAGGGCACGCCGATCGGCGTCAACTGCCGGCTCTGCGAACGCGAAAACTGCAGCCAGCGCGCCGAGCCGCCGATCACGCGGACGCTGATCCTGGACGAGAACACGCGGCGGGTGTCGTCGTTCGCGTTCTCGAATGCGCGGGAGTTGTGAGGGCCGAGCTCTCTCGTGCCGTCGTCCCTGCGACGCAGGGATCTATAGCCACCGGCGGACGTTGTGAGAGGCGCTGTAGCCACGGCCTGGCAGAACATGAACATTTGTGGTTATGGGTCCCTGCGTTCGCAGGGACGACGGATGGATATGCGTTCGCATTCCTGCGACGCACCGCGCGCCCAGGCTTTGCTTGAATTCTTCACCCCCGAAATTAGAGGGCGCAGGGAAGGCCGGGTGCTGGCTGGCACCCGCGGTCTCGTGTGCAATAAGCGCTAAGGAACGCACATACAGGTATCAGCCGAAACAACCGACCTTCCCTTACGCGCAGCACCCCGCACCGCCGCCTGCGTACGAAAAATCGCCGTCGCGGGATCGTGTGGTTGCCCGGAAGATGAAGGGATGTTCATCAGCATTGCGCCGGCTGCGACCGCAGGCGGGAAAAAGTGGAACACCACCGCGAGCGCGGCGTTTGCTTGGCTTCCTACAACAGGAGAGACCTCCAATGCTGAAGACCTTGATTACCGTTTCGACCGTGCTGCTCACCACGGCTGCGTTTGCGCAGGGCACGAAGTCTCCGGGTTCGTCCGAATACGCCCCGGGACAGAAGATGCAGAAGAGCAAGACTTCGACCGCACCGGGTGCATCGGAATATGCGCCGGGACATCAGAAGAAGACGGCGAAGGGCCATTCGGAAAGCGCGCCCGGCAAGCAGACGACAACCGGATCCGCTACGAAGAAGAAATACTAGTCCTACTCCAACAGCGGCCTGGCATCGATGCCGGGCCGTTTTGCGTGCGCGTCTCCACAGGCTCGATCTTTCTGCAGGTCTCGCGTCATTGGCGCAGTGCGATGCATCAATGGACCGCTTTCTCTCACCGGAAAGCCGCATCTGTGTCCCGCTGGTGACGATCACATTTAAAACGTGGGTATTCCGCAATTTTGCGATGGAACGGCCAAGCCGATTCGCTAGTTTGAGAGTAGCGATTCTCAGAACTCGCAAATGGATGCAGGACCGATGTTGCGACTCGCCAAGCTGATGAACCCGTTCGAAATCGCCCAAGACCGGGTCACCCAAGACCGGATCACCCACGACCGGCCGCAGCCGATCGAACGCAAGGTGATCAATCGCGCCGCCCGTTCCACGCCGGTCTGCGCCGCCTGCGGTTCCGACGACATCATCTGCCATGCCACGGCGCAATGGAGCAACGAAGCGCAGGAATGGCAGCTCGCCAACACGTTCAACCAGCCGGCGCGCTGCAACACCTGTCACACCGACTGCAACCTGGTGTGGCTGAACTAGGTGGCAGTAAAACTGTTTGTAGCCCGCATGAGCCGACGGATCGCATGAACGCGCGCTCGGTGACAGGCTCCGCGATATGCGGGACCCGTAGAATCCCGGATATCGCTTCCGCCTACGCTCGTTGAGCTACGGCGGACAAGTCGCTCATCCGGGCTACTCCAGCACGCCGCTAGATCTCCGCATACACCTCCAGCAAATTCCCATCCGGGTCCCTGAAGAACAGCGTGCGATGGCCGAAGGGCTGGTTGGTCGGCGGCTCGAGCAGATCGACGCCGTGCCGCACCAGCTCGTCGGCGCAGCGATCGACGTCATCAGCGGCAACCTTGAACGCGAGCTGCAGCGAAGCGCTCCCCGTGGGCGTCGGCGCATCCTTCGCCGTCCGGCCCGGCCGCGCCAGCGCGAGCGTGTTGCCCCCGATCTGATATTCGATCCATCCCGCCGATAGCTCGCGCGTTAGCGGAAAGCACAGGACGCCCTCATAGAAGCGGCGCATCGCCGCCATGTCGCGCACGAAGATGACGGTGTAGTCGACGGCGCGGATGGAGTGGAAGGGGGATGGGGTGGATGGCTGCGGTTCGTTCACGAGCGTTTCCACAATGAGACGTTGCGTACGGACATTGGCATCCGTTCAGGTTCGATATTGATATCGCGACAGGGGCGATGTCTGCATCGCGGCACTCAGAGTCTCGCCGGTCAGAGCGCCCTTCAAGCGACAGGATTCCCGCTTTTGGCGCCGATGCATCGTCGGCTTAACGGAGGCGGGTTTTCGGATTCTAGTCATACACGCTAGAAGAGCATATATCCTCGGCCACGTGTAGCCCGCATGAGCGTTGCGACATGCGGGAACCAGAAGGAAGCTCCGGATGGCGCCTCGCTCACCCGGAGCTGCGCCCGCTGCGCAAGCGAAATGGCGCAAAAGGCCGGAAGGAAAGGAAGCTGCTTACAAGGCTCCGACGAAAAAGCTGGTGGCGTTTCGGCTATCCGGCCAGTTGATCGAGAAGTACATGGCAGTCGCGGATCGATCAGGATTTGCGGCGGATCAATAAGATCAAGTGAACCAGTAGGCCGCACAAGCGGGAATCGGCACAACAAGGCCCGGATATTGCTCTACCTATCCCGGCTACGGACGACAGTTTGACAGTCCGCCCAACGCGCGCTGCATCGGATTCGATCAGGTCTCGGCGTTCGAACCCCAGATCCTCTCCTCCGTCCAACCCAGTTCCGCGAATTCCGCCGCCCGCAATGGCGCTTCACCCGCCGAGAAGAACTCATCGAGTTGCGGCGGGCTCACGGACGTGCCGCTCAGCATGCAGTGAGCCTGACCGCGATGATGCACCTGGTGCTGGAACAGATGCAGAAGCAAACGGTCCATTCGCTCGCGCTGGATGGAAGTGCCGCGATGCACCGACACGATGCGCTGCAAGCCTGCGGCGTCGAGCGCTTCAACGACGTTGAGCAAACGTTGATCGACTGCGGCCTGCGCTTCCTTCAGCGCGGCGACCGTTGCACAAGGCTCCCGATCCGCGAAGGCGGCCGGGCCGAGCGTGCCGCCTTCCATCGCGTCGACGTAAAAGTGGTCGATGATCAGGATGTGGTTGAGCGTGGCGCGCAGGCTTGGGAAGAAGCCGGTTCGCTTCGCAATGAACTCATCCTGCGACAGCCGCGCACAGGCGGTGAGGAGGCGGTGGTTTGCCCAGGCATTGTTGTACGCCATGGTGCGATAGGGAAGCACGTCATTCATTGGCGTCGTCGGGTCTGCGCAAATCTGTAGGATGGGTGGAGCGAAGCGATATCCATCTTTTGCGTTTCGTGGCAGATGATGGGTTTCGCAAGAGCTCAACCCATCCTACGAAGCTCATCCTACTCCGCCGCCTGCTGCGTCGGCGCTTCCAGCACCTCCAGCACCTTCGGCGGCGACATCGGCAGGGCGTAGAAACGCTTGCCCAGCGCGTTGTAGATCGCATTCGCCACTGCCGCCATCACCGGGACCAGCGGCACTTCGCCGACGCCCTTGACGCCTTGCGGGTGTTTCGGGTTCGGGATCTCGACCATGATGCAGTCGATCATCGGTAGGTCGGAGCAGACCGGCATACGGTAGTCGAGGAAGCCGGGATTATCGACCTTGCCCTCCTTCGTGTAGATGTATTCCTCGTTCAGCGCCCAGCCGATGCCTTGCGCGACGCCGCCCTGGAGCTGGCCCTCGACATAGCCGGGGTGAATGGCGCGGCCGACATCCTGCACGGCGGTGTAGCGGATCACGCGTGCGATGCCGAGATCGACGTCGACCTCGACGTCGCAGACATGCGTGCCGAAACCGCCGTCGGCGCCTTGGGTGTTGAGCTGCACGCCGGCCCCGATGGGGCCGCCCATCGCGGGCGCCTTCTCGGCCAGCTCTTCCAGCGTCAGCGGCTCGAACTGACCGGCGTTCGGGCTCGCCGGATGCGCCGCGCCGTTCTCCCACTTCACCGCTTCGGGATCGATCTCCCAGATCTTGGCCGCGCGCTCGCGCAGCGTCTGGATGATCTTTTCGGTCGACTGCGTCACCACCATTGAAGACGCGAACAGCACGCGGCTGCCGCCGGTCAAGTTGGAGAAACCGACCGTCTGGGTGTCGCCGATGATGACAGAGACGCGGCGGTAATCGATGCCGAGCAACTCGGCGCAGATGTTGGCGATGCCCGCGCGCGAACCGCCGATGTCAGGATGCCCTGTGGTGACGACGACGTTGCCATCCTCGGTGATGTTGACCTGCGCGGAAGATTCGCCGCCGGCGTTGAACCAGAAGCCGCTAGCCACGCCCCTCCCCCTGAGCTTGCCGTGGCTGTCGCCGAGCGGCGCGGCGTAATGCGGCGAGCTTTTCGCCGCTTCTACCGTCTCGATATAGCCGATGCGCGGGAACACCGGGCCGTGCGCGGCCTTCGTTCCTTCCATGGCGGCGTTCTTCAGGCGGAAGTCGAGCGGGTCCATCTTCAAGGCTTCCGCGACTTCATCGAGCACGCATTCCACCGCATAGGCGCCGATCGGCGCGCCCGGCGCGCGATAGGCTGCGACCTTCGAGCGGTTGGAGCAGACGTCATATCCTTCCGAGAGCAGGTTCGGAATGTCATAGGGCGTGAAGCTGCAGCCCGCGGCGCCGCGGATCGGCGAGCCCGGAAACGCGCCGGCCTGCAGGTAGAAGGTGCCGTGCGCGGCGACGATCTTGCCGTCCTTCGTCGCGCCGATCTTCACCGTGCTTTTCGAGCCTGAGGTGGGACCGGTCGCGCGCATCACCTCCTCGCGCGTCATCACCATCTTCACCGGGCGGCCGGATTTTTTTGCGAGCAAGGTTGCGAGCGGTTCGAGATAGACGATGGTCTTGCCGCCAAAACCGCCGCCGATCTCGGCGGGGATGGCGCGGATATCGCTCTGCGGTATGCCGGTGAGATAGGCCGTCATCGCGCGCACCATGAACTGGCCCTGGCTGGAACTCCAGATCGTGGTTTTGCCGTCGGGCGCCACCGAAATCAGGCAGGCATGCGGCTCGATATAGCCTTGGTGCACCGGGCGCGTGGTGAAGGTGCGCTCGATGACGACGTCGGCCTTTTTAAAACCTTCCGCGATGTCGCCCTTCTTGTGCTCGAGTCGGCCGACGATATTGGAGGGCTTGCCGTCGAATTTGTTGAACTCGTGCAGGATGGGCGCGTCGGGCTTGAGCGCATCGTCGATCTCGATCGACCACGGCAACACCTCGTAATCGACCTCGATCAGCTTGCAGGCTTCCTCAGCGATCGCTTCCGTGGTCGCGGCGACGGCGGCGACGGGGTGGCCGGGGAACAGCGCCTTGTCGCGCGCCATCACGTTGCGGCACATCCAGCGCATGTCCTGGATGCCCAGCATGACTGCGCCCTTCTCGATTGGGAAATCGACGATGTCTTTCGAGGTGACGACGGCCTTCACGCCCGGCAGCTTCTCCGCTTTCGAGGTGTCGATCGATTTGATGCGCGCATGCGGATGCGGGCTGCGCAAAACCTTGCCCCAGATCATGCCGGGCATGGTGGTGTCGGCGGCGAACTGCGCGCGGCCGGTAACCTTGTCCATGCCGTCGGGACGGATGGTGCGCTGGCCGATCCACTTGTTGTTGGTGACGACGTTCATTGGGTTGTCTCCCGAAACTATTGCGCGCGCATTTCGGCAGCGGTTTCCATCACCGCGCGGACGATCTTGTCATAGCCGGTGCACCGGCAGAGGTTGCCGGCGAGCCAGAAGCGGACTTCCTCCTCACTCGGGTCCGGATGTTTCTTGAGCAGCGCGTCGGAGGCGACCAGCATGCCCGACGTGCAGATGCCGCACTGGAGCGCGGCCATTTCCAGAAATTTCTGTTGCAGCGGATGCAGACGCTCGCCCTGCGCCAGGCCCTCGATGGTCCTGATCTCGTGGCCCTCGGATTCGACCGCGAGCATCAGGCACGAGCAGACCAGCCGATCGTCAATCGTGATCGAGCAGGCGCCGCAATCGCCTGAGGCGCAGCCTTCCTTGGAGCCGGTCAAGCCCAGCGGCCCGCGCAGCGCGTCGAGCATGGTATCGTTGGGCTCGCACAGAAATTCCATCGGCTCGCCGTTGATGGTGGTCGTGACGTGAACTTTGGCCATGAACTACTTTCCTTGCGCGCGTTGGGCAGCGATCGCGGCGGTGCGCTTGAGCAGCACGCCGGCCACCTTGGTGCGGTAGGCGATGGTGCCGCGCTTGTCGTCGATCGGGCGGCAGGCGGCGGAGCAGGCGCTGGCTGCCTTCGCCAGCGCGGCGTCGTCGAGCCTGGAGCCGATCAGCGCCTTTGCGGCGTCTTCCACCAGCAGCACGGTCGGCGCCACCGCCCCTAAGCCAACGCGGGCTGATGTGACGACGCCGTCCTTCATGGTGAGGCTGACACCGCAGCCGACCACGGCGATGTCCATTTCGGTGCGCGGTATCATGCGCAAGTAAGCATCGCTCGATCCGGGTGGGCGCGGCGGCAGCGTGAAGCTGACGAGGATTTCGCCAGGCTTTAAGTTGGTGCGGCCGGGGCCGGCGGGGACGTCTTCCACCTTCATCTCGCGGCGGCCATCCTGGCCTTGCACGGTGACGATGGCGCCGGCCGCGACCATCGCGGGCACGCTGTCGCCGGCGGGCGAGCCGTTGCAAAGATTGCCGCCGGCGGAGGCGCGGCCCTGCACCTGCTTGGAACCGATCAGGTTGACCGCTTCGAGCACGCCGGGCCAGACCTTGCCGAACGTCTCGTGTTCCGCGAGCGCCATGCCGGAAACAGCGGCGCCAATGCGAAAGCCGCCATCGGTGGTCTGTTCGATTGCCGTCAGTTCGGGGATTTTCTTGATGTCGACGATCACGCCGGGCTTGAGCACGCCCGATCGCATCTGCACCAGAAGATCGGTGCCGCCGGCCAGGATGCGCGCGGCGCTGCCGGCTTTCGCAAATGCACCGACCGCTTCGTCAAGCGTATCAGGCGCCAAATATCGGAGTTCCGTCATGGTCTTCCGCCATCTCCCTCGTTCCGCCCGCCCCAGTGATTGTCGGCTCACCTTCAAAAGTCGGGCAGAGGCCAAGCCTACACGGGGAAAAGCGGTTGGAACAGCCTGCGAGATCAGGTTGATACGGCAGGCTCCTATGCGCGTGACGGGGCTTGCGCGGCCGATTGCTCCGAGGCGGGTGGGCAAAGGCGCACTTGCGCCGTGCCCACCATATTGATTGAACTGGCCGGATTTGAAATGGTGGGCACGTTTCGCTCTGCCCACCCTACAATTCCTGCTCGCCGGTGACATTGATGCTGCTTCACAGATCCCTCGTTGCTGCCACGGCGTCCCTGTTTCTTTCATCTCTCGCCATCGCCCAACCAGTCCCCGCCCCAGTTCGTCCCGCACCGAGACCTGTGGTCGCGCCGGCACCCGGTCAGCAGCCGCCGGCCGCCGCTCCGCGCGCACCTCGCGGCGCGGCCTGCCACAATGGCCTATCGTTCGACCGCTTCCTGGCCGACCTCAAGCAGCAGGCCGCCGCGGAGGGCGTGTCGCAGCGCACGTTGGCCGAAGCGGCGCCCTACCTCGTCTATGACCAGGGCATCGTCAACCGCGACCGCGGCCAGCGCGTGTTTGGCCAGGTGTTCACCGAGTTCGCGCGGAACAGGGCCTCCGATGGCGCAGCAAAAAATGCGCAGGCGCGAATCCGGATGCATGCGGCTGCGTTCAACCGCGCCGAGAAGGAATATGGCGTGCCGCCGGCCGTGATCGCCGCGTTCTGGGGGCTGGAGAGCAGTTTTGGCGCCGAGCTAGGCAATCTGCATACGCTGCGCTCGCTGGTGTCGCTGGCCTACGACTGCCGCCGCTCCGAGATGTTCCAGAAGGAGACCATCGCCGCGCTGAAGATCATCGACCGCGGCGATCTCACGGCAAGCGAGATGATCGGCGCATGGGCCGGCGAACTCGGGCAGACGCAGTTCCTGGCGACGCACTACTTCAACTACGCGGTGGACTATGACGGCGACGGCCACCGTAACCTGTTGCGCAGCGCGTCCGACGTGATCGGCTCGACCGCAAACTATATAGCCAACGGATTGAAATGGCGGCGCGGCGAGCCGTGGCTGCAGGAAGTGCGCGCGCCGCAAAATTTTCCGTGGGAGCAGGCTGACCTCACGACAAAACTGCCGCGCGCAAAATTCGCGCAGCTCGGCGTCACCTATCCCGACGGCCGTCCGCTGCCGAATGACGACCTGCCGGCCTCGCTGCTCTTGCCAATGGGCCGCACCGGACCGGCGTTTCTGGCCTATGCGAATTTCGCCGCCTATACCGAGTGGAACAACTCGCTGATCTATTCGACCACCGCCGCCTATCTCGCCAGCCGCATCGCCGGCGCCCCGCCAATGCGGCAGCCATCGGCGCCGGTCGCACAACTGCCGCTCAACGAGCTGAAGGAGCTGCAGCAGCTCCTGGTGCGCGCCGGCTACAATGTCGGCAAGGTCGACGGCGTGATGGGACAGTTGAGCCGCACGGCGGTGAAGGCGATGCAGATCAAATACGGCCTGCCGGCGGATTCCTGGCCGACGGCGGAGCTCTTGGCGCGGATGCGCGGCCCCAGCGTCCAGGCGCAGCCCGCCGGCCTGCTGATGCCCGCGGCGCGGTAGCTCTTCTCTCTCCCCGCTCTTCGCGGGGCGAGGTTCAGCAGTGTCACGCGCGTTCGGAATATTTCGCTGCATCAGCATCCTGCCCGAGTTGCATTTCCTAGGGCACTTCCCATCTCGAACAACACCTCATCCTCTCGAGATGAATTTCCACATCACGAAAAGAGCATCGCATGTCTTTCCATGACCTAACCGTGCCGGCCTTCCTGCAGATTCTCGGCAGCCTTTCGGGCCTGCTCGCCAAGGCAGAAGCGCATTGCAAGGCAAAGAACATTCAGCCCGAGGTGCTGCTCAATGCCAGGCTTTACCCGGACATGTATCCGCTGACACGCCAGGTGCAGACTGTCTGCGATTTTGCCGCAAAGACCTGCGCGCGCCTCACCGGCAGCGAAGTGCCGTCCACGCCGGACACCGAAAAAACCTTTGAGGAATTGCAGCAGCGGATCGCGAAAACGACCGATTATGTGAAGGCATTCAAGCCGGCGCAGTTCGAGGGCGGCGAGACGCGCCAGGTGACCTTCCCGATCGGCCCCAGCAACACCATGACGGTGAAGGGCCAGCAATATCTCGTCAATTTCGCCTTCCCGAATTTTTACTTCCACGCCGCCACCGCGCACGGCATTTTGCGCCATAATGGCGTGGAAATCGGCAAGCGGGATTTTCTCGGGGTGAGGTAATCGTCAGCGAAAAAGCGGCCAGCTCGCGCGCAAGGTTTTCGCGGGCAAAAGCGAAGCGGTGCCCACCATTGCTAGCGAGATGCCGGATGGTGGGCACGGCGCTTCCGCGCCTTTGCCCACCCTACAAGATTCTACCGCATGGTGATCGCGAGTCCGCTGAGATCGGCGTTCGCCATCAACCCGACCTGGTGCCCGGTCAATTCCAGCACCGCGCCCTTCTGGTTGGTGAGCACGATCGCGCGCGCGCCGCGGCCGACCGCCAGGTCCGCGCCGGCTGCGCCGTAGACGCCCGCGACATCGGAGGGGCGCCAGATGTTGCTGACGCGCCCCCGCAGCACGGTCTTCGATCCGCCGAACACCAGGCCGTAGTCGAGCCCGCCGGTCGACAGCGGATAGCGTCGCCCGTGAAAATTCAGAACGCCGCTGCCGCCGGAGCCGCCGATGATCCATCCCGCCTTGTAGATCGTGAGCTGCACGAAACCTTCGTCGGCATGCGCGGCGGAGGACAGCGTGACGCCGGCAAAGGCCGCAAACGCGAGCACGGTGGCGCGAATGGCGGATGGCATGTTCATGGATCGTATCTCCGGAGGTGTTGCAAATCGGAAAAGTGTGGCGGGCGTTGCGGTGCAGGTTGAGTCGCAACTATCGGATTGTAGCCGACCGGCGCAAGGGGCAAAGCATATTCAGGCCCTGCGCGACGCGCTCTGTACCGACCCGCGCCGTACGCCCGACACAATTTCATCACGATTGCACGAACAAAAAATTGCGGACCCGTGAACTGCATTACTGTCGCAGCAAGCGTAACCCGCTATGTCGTGTCGGGTGAATTTCCCTGACGGGCGGGACCGTCAAACCAATCGGCGGGTCGTGAAGCGCGTGCGCCGCTGCCTTTCCAGCGAGGCAGCGGCGCGCTAGGCTTCAAGGCACCGAACCATCCACGAGGTGTCCCATGCCCCCGATCCAGCATTTTGCGCCGCCCGCCGGCGTCAAGGCCCCGCCGCTATCCTTTGCCACGCGCACCGGCGACCTGCTGTTCATCTCGGGCATTCCGGGTTTTGACGACAAGGGCGCGCTGGCGGATGGTTTCGAGGCGCAGTTCGGCTTCGTCGTCGCCAATATCAAGCGCGTGCTCGACGAGGCCGGCGCGACGTTTCGCGATCTGGTCAAGGTCAACGTGCTGCTGACGCGCGCATCCGACGTCGCCACGATGAACGTGCTGTATGCGTCGGCGTTCGGGCCGGCGCCCTACCCGGCCCGCACCACCTGCGTGGTGCAGGCGTTGCCCGACCCGAAGATGCTGATCGAGATCGAAGCCGTTGCCTCACTGACGAAGGCGTAGGCGGATTGGCGGCAGCGTAATCCGCCAATCTCGCGATCGTCGGTGCGACCTCACGGCTTCGGCATGGATTCCTTCAGCGTATTGCCGACGAAATCGGCGGCATGGCGATAGGCGGCATCGTTGTCGCCGCGGAACGTCACCGTTCGCCGCATCAGCAATTTCTCGGCTTCGAGATCGAGCAACTGGATTTCGCCCCATTGCACCAGCGTGCTCATCTTGCGGATGCCGCCATAGACCACGAGCCGCGCGCCGGCCTTGCGGGCGGCAGCGATGAAGAGGTCCTGCGACATGCTGGTGGCGGTGCAGGGGTGATCGGGGCATTCGATCGGCACCACGCGATAACCGCCCTGCGCTGCGAGATTATCGCGCAGCAACGCGGCAAACGACGCGACGCGGGCGCGATGCTCCGCGCTCTGGTCCACGACTTCGCCGGAAGTATCGAAATAATCGAAATCCGCTACCGCGACCGCGATCGGCGCGGCGGCCGGCGATCCGCTCGATGCGAGCGACAATGCGGCCAGCGCGCAGAGCATCGTCAGCACGGCGCTCGCGCCATTGCGCCGGCGTGAGGCGCGCCATCCGGTTGCCGTTTGCGTCATGCCTGGCCTCCTTCAACTCCGACGTCGGCATCGCCCTGCTGCCGACGGGAGCAAATTGTAACAGGGCCTAAGGATTTCGCTAACCCATTCCGCGGCTCAGTCTTTGAACCTTCTCGCCCTCGTCGCTACTCAATCGGTGATCGGGCGCTCAGCCCCGTACTCAAAACAGGAGATTGAAGATGCGTCGCATTTTTGCCCTTTGCGCCGTTGCCGCTATCGGTTTCACCGCGCTTGCCGCGTCGAGCCCGGCCCAGGCCTCGTATCATCTGATCCGCTGGCAGGACACCGGCTTCTGCCAGATCTGGGACCGGAGCATCCCGACCGCGCCGTATCCCGGGAATTACGCCGTGATCGCGGGCTCAGAGGTGCCGACGTTCGGCGACGCGCTGGTGTTCAAGGACGGCATGCTGCGCAACGGCACCTGCTCGTTCTGACCCGACATCTGTCGTGTGGGCAAAGGCGCGCGAGCGCCGTGCCCACCATTCCAACCGGTGATCTGAATGGTGGGCACGCTGTCGCTTTGCCCACCCTTCAATTCCTGACGTAGTCGCCGCCAACGACCTTGTACAAGCGGGCGCGCTTGCTATCCTCCGGCAAAACCAAGCAAGAGGAAACGCGCCATGCCCCTTCTCCAAAATCACATCGCCGTCGTTACCGGCGCAGGTTCCGGTATCGGGCGCGCGATTGCGAACGGCTATGCACGAGAGGGCGCGCGGGTCGTGCTGCTCGACAGGGACGAGAACGCTGTAGCAGAAGCGGCAAGGGAAATCGGCGACAAGGCCGTCAGCTTTGCGCTCGACGTCGCAAAACGCGAGGATTGCGTCGCGATGGCTAAGCAGGTCGCCGATAAGGTCGGCCAAGTCTCGATCCTCGTCAACAATGCCGGCATCGTCCGCCGCAACGGCATGCTGGGCGCAGCGGAGGCCGTGATCAGCGACTGGGAAGACATTATCGCGATCAACCTCACCGGCGTCTTCAACGTGACGCATGCCTTTCTCGATCCCTTGCGCGCAAGCAAGGGGCGCATCGTCAACATCGGCTCGATCCAGTCCTTCGTGCATGTGCGCACGCCGAGCTCGCCGGCCTACACCGCCTCCAAGCACGGCGTGCTCGGCTTCACCAAGGCGCTCGCCGCCGAACTCGGCAAGGAAGGCGTCCGCGTCAATGCAATCGGCCCGGGCTTCATCGCAACGCCACTGAACGCCACCGCCCGCGCCAACAATCCGGAACTGGTGAAGACCTTCATGGATCACACCCCGCTCGGTCGGCCCGGCACCGCGGAGGACATCGTCGGCCCCGCGATCTTCCTGGCATCCGATCTGTCAGCTTACGTCTCCGGATCGATCGTGATGGTCGACGGCGGCTATCGGGCGGTGTGAGGTCTGATCGCTCGGGATATTGCTTCCCCAGGATTTACCCAAACCGCGCCCGCGAGCGCTCCCTCGCCTTCTCGGCCTCGACCTCGCGGTCGCGCGGCGGCGCGTTGGTCTGCAGCGAGGCGAGCAGACGCCGCGCGCTGTCGGAGACTTCGGAAACCGCGCGGTTGAACGCCTCGGCGTTCGCCTGCGACGGCGAATTGAAGCCGGAAAGCTTGCGCACGAATTGCAGCGCGGAGGCATGGATCTCCGCGTGGGTGGCCGGGGGATCGAAATTGAACAGGGTCTTGATGTTACGGCACATGGTTCTCTCTTCTGCAGAGGTCTTCGATCAAGGACGAACGGCCGGTGCAAAATCCGACAGCGTGGCTTATTCTGTCATGAATCCAGTGGCGCGTTCACCCTGTGGTACCTGGAACAGCGAGTTCCCGATGGCCCGTGTGACCTACAAGATCGTCGAACATGATGGCGGCTGGGCCTACACCGTCGACGGTGTGTTTTCCGAGCCGTTTCCGAACCGCGCCGCGGCGCTGGCAGCCGCCCGGCGCGCGGCCGCCGAGCAGCGGGTGCCCGGCCGCACCGAGGTGATCGAATACGAAACCGCTGACGGACGATGGCACTCGGAGACCGCCGCCGGCAACGACCGGCCGGAAACCGAGGTGGACGGTTAGTGCATTGTGCGGCGATGTCGTGACGGAGAAATAGCCGGTGTGCTAGGTTCCCCGCCAAGCGGTTCGCAAAGATAGCCGCAGCTTTGGGGAGACTATGATGAATTTCTCGCACGCCGCCTTTTCGGCCGCCGCATTGGCCCTGACCACCATCACTGCTTTCGCAGCCGACTATCCCAGACCTAAGCAGGGCGACTGGATCGCCAAAGATTTCAAATTTCACACCGGCGAGACGCTGCCGGAGCTACGGTTGCACTACACCACGATCGGCGAGCCGACCGGCCAGCCGGTGCTGGTGCTGCACGGCTCGGGCGGCTCGGCGGCCAGCATGCTGACGGCCACCTTCGGCGGCGAGTTGTTCGGCCCCGGCCAGCCGCTGGATGCAACGAAGTACTACATCATCATTCCGGATAGTGTCGGCCACGGCAAATCGTCAAAGCCTTCGGACGGCATGAAGACGGCGTTTCCGAAATACAATTACGAGGACATGGTCGACGCGCAGCATCGCCTGGTCACGGAAGGCCTCGGCGTAAAGCATCTGCGGCTCGTGATCGGCAATTCGATGGGCGGCATGCACACCTGGATCTGGGGCGGCAAATATCCTGACTTCATGGACGCGCTGGTGCCGATGGCCTCGCAACCGACCGAGATGGCGGCGCGCAACTGGATGCTGCGGCGGATGATGCTGGACACCATCAAGAACGATCCCGATTACAATCGCGGCAATTACATCACCCAGCCGCGCATGATGAAGTACGCCATCAACGCCTTCGGCACTGCGACCGGCGGCGGCACGCTGGCCTATCAAGAGCTGGCGCCGACGGCGGCGAAAGCTGACAAGCTGGTCGACGACCGGCTGGCAACCGCGATCACTGCCGATGCCAACGACTTCATCTACCAGTGGGAAGCCTCGCACGATTACAATCCGGCGCCTTCGCTCGAGAAGATCGAAGCCACGTTGCTCTTGATCAATGCCGCCGACGACGAGCGCAATCCGCCGGAAACCGGCGTCACCGAGGCGGCGATGAAGCGCGTCAAGAACGGTCGACTGTTCCTGATCCCGGCCTCCAGCGAGACGCGCGGCCATCTCACCACCGGCAATGCGAAGTTCTACAAGAAGGAGCTGCAGGAATTGCTGCAGAGCGCGCCGCAGCGGGCGATGTAAGCCTGGGCCTTTGGAAGGAGCGCAATGCGCGCGCAACAAGAAGAAGCCATGATTTCGCACCGCATCAAACCTGCCTCGCTTTCATCGCTCATTATTTGAGCGTGCATCGACAAGGGGGCTCCGCTTGAATTGTCCTTGCATTACGAATCGCCGATGGCCTGCGCCGTCGCGAGGACAAGCAGCGGAGGATCGGATGCGAAGGCTTGCGCCATTGGTCCTGCTGGCCTGCCTTTCGATGTCGGCCGGCGCAGCGCTCGCCGTCGACAGGGGCCAGTACGACCATGTGCCACCTGATATCCGCGCCTGGTTCAAGAGCGTGATCGCGCCGAACGGCGTACCCTGTTGCGATATTTCCGACGGCCATCGCACCAGCTACGACGTTCGCGGCGGCGCCTATTGGGTGCCGATCGAGGGCCAATGGATGCAGGTGCCCGAGCGCGCGGTCATTCGCGACCAGGGCAACCCGATCGGCGAAGCCGTAGTGTGGTACGTGCACCACCGCGGCAGCATCATCATTAGCTGCTTCGTGCCGGCGGACGCGGTTTAGATTCTTCAAGATGACGGTGACACCGGCGGATGATAATCTGATGGAAAATCGCAAAGGAGCCGCCCTTGTCCGATCTTGCCCCTTCTGATCTTGCCACGATCTATCCCGCTCCCACGCCGCGCGTGATCGCTAAGGCGCGGCCAGAGATCGATGCGCATGCGAAAAAATTCATCGGCATGTCGCCGTTGTGCGTGCTAGCGACTTCAGGTTCGGACGGCAGCGTCGATGCGTCGCCGCGCGGCGGCAATCCCGGCTTCGTTCATGTCGGCGGACCGAACCTCTTGTTGATGCCGGATCGTTCGGGCAACAACCGGATCGACAGTTTTCGCAACATCGTCGAGGGATCAGGCTTCGTGCAGTTGATCTTCTTCGTGCCCGGAATCGACGAGACGCTGCGCGTCGGCGGCAAGGGCAAGCTATCTGTCGATCCGGAGTTGATGGCGTCGATGATCGAATTCGGCAAGCCGCCGCGCGCGGTGCTGCATATCGACGCGAGGGAAGCCTATTTCCACTGCGGCAAGGCGCTGATGCGCTCGAAACTGTGGGCGGCTACGCAGGTCGAACGCTCGGTTATGCCGAGCATCGGCGAAGTGATCCACGACCAGACCGGACTTGGCGAGCGCGAAAGCCAGGCGGAGATCTACGAGCGCTACAAGACGCAGTTGTAAGGAAATTGTTGGGCGAGATCGGATCACCCTCCCCTGGAGAGGGAGGGTCGGCTCGCATAGAGCGAAGCGAAATGCGAGACGGGGTGGGGTGATCTCTCCACTCGGGCAGTATTCGATGCGGAGAGACCGTCACCCCGCCCCGCCGCTTCGCGTCGACCCACGAGCGAGCTTCGCTCGTCTCGGACCCCTCCAGGGGAGGGTAAAAGGCTAATCCCCGTTCTCGAGGCCGCCGACGTGCTTCTGGGTATAGAGCTCAAGCCCGATACGCTGGATCAGGTCAAGCTGGGTTTCGAGGAAGTCGATGTGATGTTCCTCGTCCTTCATGACGGTCTCGAACAAGTCGCGCGAGACGTAATCCTTCACGCCATGGCAGTAGGTCGCCGCTTCCTGATAGAGCGTGCGCGCGGTCATCTCGGTTGCTAGATCGCATTCGATGATTTCCCTGACGTTCTGGCCGATGCGGAGCGGATCGAGCACCTGCATGTTGGGAAAACCGTCGAGGAACAGAATCCGATCGGTGAACTTGTCGGCGTGTTCCATCTCCTCGATGGATTCCTTGCGCCAGACCTTGGCGAATTCCAAAAGACCCCAATTGTTCAGGAGCCGGTAGTGCAGCCAGTACTGGTTGATCGCGGTGAGCTCGCTGCGCAGGCCCTTGTTGAGATAGTCGATGACTTTGGGATCGCCCTGCATGGTCCACTCCAATTTTCCCAGGCCAGACGCGGCCCGACACTGCATTTAGAACGCTTCTAAATCAGTTTGGTGCCGAGGGCAACTGTTCCGCGGAAAAAGCGGTGGGAACCTGAGAAATCAGGGCGTTTCAGAGGGGATTTTAGATTTCAGCAGGCCGCAAGGGCGAAGGCCGGAGCGGTTTCCTGCGCCGGCTCGTCGTTGGCGGCCTGACGCGTGTGCGGACAACCCTCGCAGCACTCCTTGGCGCAGGCGCCGAGCGCTTCGTCGATGATGGTCTTGAGCGTGCGCGCGCAGCGACCGCACTCGGCGCTGCAACCGAGGCAACCGTAAATCTGTTTGGGATTTCGCGGCAGGTCCGAAGCTGCATTCACTGCATTACGGACATCGTGGTCGCTCAGGACGTTGCAGGAACAGACGATCATGAAACCGGTAGAACCCTTGGTGATGCCTGCTCATCGATATGGAAGAGAGCTGCGAGATGCAAAAGGAAAAGCCGCATTTTCAAGCAATTCCAAACTGATGCCGGGGAAATACTGGAATGAATCTAAAAGGCGGCGTTGCGGTAAATCAAATGGACGCTGATTTCCCGGTGTTTCCGGCATCAGTCGCTGCCATGTCGCCGCCGTTGCCATCGCCTCCTCCGCTCAGTGCCCGCCAGCATGAATACCGCCATTCCGCTCACCGTCGTCGTGTCGTGGTTTCTCAAGAAAAGGAGAGCATTTCGGTATCTTCGCACCGTGACCTGCCTCACGTCCCGTTTCGTCGCCCCCCTGCACGGCCGTTCATCATTCAAGCGAAATGTGGAACTTTTGCCCGGACGGAACTTAACGTCGTTTGCTCCACGAGAAAGGTGAGGCCATGAAGAAGACATTGATGGCGCTCGGTGCCGCCGCCGCGTTGGCCGTTTCGGCCGTGGCTGTTCCCGCTCCCGCCCAGGCGCAGCGCGGCGTTGCGGCGGGCGTCGCCGCCGGATTGATCGGCGGCGCTATTGTCGGCGGCGCGATTGCTTCGCAGAACGGCTACTATTACGGCCCGGGCTATTATGGGCCCGGCTATGGCGGCCCGGCCTATGTCGTCGATCCCGGTTACGGCGAGTCCTGCTTCTGGCAGCGACAGCGGTTCTGGGATGGCTATGGCTGGCGGGTCCGCAACGTCAGGGTCTGCGACTAGCAGCCGTTCATCTTCATTAAAGTTGCGCTCAACACCCCGGAAAGGCAGTGCTTTTCCGGGGTGCATGCGATTTTCGGCCCGAAAAAACCGCTTTTTTCGACGACCGTTTGAAGACGTTTACTTTCGATTGACCCATGTGCGCTTTTTTAGCGAAGCGGCAGTTCGAAACAGCGTGTGAGTCATCCCTAAACCCGGCGCCCGACGGCGTCACTCCAGGAGAGCCCAAGACATGAAGAAGACATTTGCTGCCTTCGTCGCGGTCGCAACGATTGCCGGTTCGCTTGCCTCGACGCCCGCGAGCGCACAGCGTGGCGTTGCCGCAGGCGTTGCGGCCGGCTTGCTCGGCGGCGCGATCATCGGCGGTGCGATCGCCTCCAGCCGCCCGGCTTACGGCGGTCCGGTGTATGTGGAAGAGGCGCCCTATCCGGCGTGCCGCATGGTTCGCGAGCGCTTCTGGGATGGCTACGACTGGCGCTATCGCCGCGTCGAGGTCTGCCACTGATCTGACCGACTGGCGCACGAGATGCGCGCTTTGATCGAGAGCCCGGCCGATATTTCGGCCGGGTTTTTCTTTGTGACGATGTAGGGGACTGTCCGTATTCCGAGGCACGTGTCCAAGTTTGAAGTTGCCAGTGTTCCAATTTAACGGATCGTGTGGTCTCATCCACGTTCAACAATGGGGTTGAGACATGCGATTTCTGTTTTCGGTTGCCCTAGTATTCGTCGCGACCGCTGCACAGGCCGATAGTTGCCAGCAAATCGGTAACTTCGTTAGTTGCGACAACGGTCTCTCAGGCCAGCAGATTGGAAGTTTCACCTATTGGAGTGATGGGACTTCATCCCAGCGCGCAGGAAATTTCACTTACAACAGCGATGGCTCAAGTCCTCAGAGAAGCGGAAATTTCAACTATTACGGTGACGGCACCAGCTCCCAAACGATTGGGAACTTCACCTACTTCAGCGACGGCCGTACGTGCCAACGCACAGGGAATCAGACTTACTGCAACTAGATATCCAAGAGACCGCCCCGCCAGTCCTGTAGCCGAGGTGAGGCAGCGACGTCCGGGGATGGCGCCGGCACCACCGCTCCCGGATATCGCTGGCCCTCATCCGGCTACGATGTCTACGACGTAGTCAGCGTCCCCCGCTCATCGAGCGCAGCACCGCCTCGCTCGGCCAGCAATCGACCTTCAGCCCGGCGGACTTCTGATAGGCGCCCAATGCCGCACGGGTCTGCATGCCCGCCTTGCCGTCGAGCTTGTCCTTGTAGAGACCGATGCGCGTCAAATGGCGCTGCATGGCCTCGACATCGGCGGAGCGCAACTGCGTCGAGGCAGACCACGGTGTTGCGAACGGCAGCGGGCTCGCCATGCGGTCGGCGAGATGGCCGACGAACAGCACATACAGATCGGAGAAATTGTATTCCTTGATAACGAAGTAGTTCTTCGTCGTCAGGAACGACGGGCCGTAGATGCCCTCCACCTGCAACAGCGAGGCCGGCTGCGCCTGTTCGGCCGCACTCAGCCTCTGTCCGCGCACCGGCACGAAGCCGGCGCGCAGCCACTCGGCGATCGGCTTCGTCACCTCGGGCACGCCCATGGTGCAATCGACATTGGCCGGCGCCTTCACCTCGTAGGCCCAGCGCACCCCACGCTGCCAGCCCTTGTTGACGAGCTGTTGCGCGGCGGATGCCAGCGCGTCCGGCACGGAATTCCAGATGTCGACACGACCGTCGCCGTCATGATCGATGCCATGCTTGTAATATTCGGACGGCAGGAACTGGGTGAGGCCGGTGGCGCCAGCCCAGGACGAGCGAAAATCCTTGCGCGCCACCGCGCCCTCGCCGAGAAGTTTGAGCGCCTGAATGAACTCGGTGCGATACTGATCCTTGCGCCGGCCGACATAGGCCTGCGTCGCGACCACGCGAAGCATATCGTAAGGCAACCGGTAGCGGCCGAAATCGGTCTCGCGGCCCCAGATCGCAAGCACGATGGTGGCCGGCACGCCAAAGCGCTCCTCGATATCGCTGAGCGCCGCGCGATGCTTCTGCATCAGCTTCTGCCCTTCGGCCGCCAGCCGCGCGATCGAGGATTCCTTCACATAGTCGGCCGGCACCTGCACAAATTCGGCTTGCGCCGGCGCGCCGGTGGGCGGCCGGCCCGGCAGCAAGAGATCAGGCAGTTTGTAGTCAGGCTCCAGCCCTTGCGTTTCGCGATCGAAGGTCGCGCGCGACACGCCGGCCGCCTGCGCCTCTGGCCACAGCGAGGCGACGAACTGGGCAAAGGCGGCGTCGGCAGAGAACGCCGGTTGCGACCCGCCGAGCGTCACCGCAGTCACTATCAGAACTGCGGCAGCCGCCCTCGTTCGCAAAGCCGAAAATCCGATGATCGACAAGCCGCCCATCAATGAGCGCTGGCGCGCTTTGCTTCGTCGACGGCCATGTTCGAGACACGGTCGACATAGGCAATGCCGATGGCCGACAGAATGAAGACCGTATGGATGATGGTCTGCCACATCACGCCGGTTTCGGTGTAGACGCTCTTTCCCGACGCCAGTGCACCGGCCTCGATGAAAGTGCGCAGCAGATGGATCGAGGAGATGCCGATGATCGCCATCGCCAGCTTGATCTTGAGCACGCTGGCGTTGACGTGGCTGAGCCATTCCGGCTCATCGGGATGGCCCTGCAGGTTGAGGCGGGAGACGAAGGTCTCGTATCCGCCGACGATCACCATCACCAGCAGGTTGGAGATCATGACGACGTCGATCAGGCCCAGCACCGCCAGCATGATCTGCTGTTCGCTGAAATCGAAGGCGTGAGCGAACAGATGCCACAGTTCCTTCAGAAACAGCACGACATAGACGCCTTGCGCGACAATCAGCCCAACGTAAAGCGGCAATTGCAGCCAGCGGGAGCCGAAAATCAGCATCGGAACGGGGCGCAATGCCTTCCCCTTACCTTTAGGTGGCAACGGTGTTTCGGGGGTAAGGGACATCAGGATGGCTCGCTGCAGGATTGGAATTTCGAAACAAGGCCTATATCTACGCACTGTCACCGCCGTGTGAAGCGACAACTGGCCGCAGCACAAGCGGGACATTTAATTATGCAAACGCCCGATTGGTTCACCTCGTCAGCTTCTTGTACTTCACGCGGTGCGGAATGATGCTGTCCTGGCCGAGCCGGCGCATCTTGTCCTTCTCGTAATCCTGGAAGTTGCCTTCGAACCATTCGACATGGCTGTCCCCTTCGAAGGACAGGATGTGGGTCGCGATGCGGTCGAGGAACCAGCGATCGTGGCTGATGATGACGGCGCAGCCGGCGAAATCCTCCAGTGCCTCTTCCAGCGCGCGCAGCGTATCGACGTCGAGGTCGTTGGTCGGTTCGTCGAGCAGCAGGACGTTGGCGCCTGATTTGAGCATCTTGGCCAGATGCACGCGGTTGCGCTCGCCGCCTGACAGCGCGCCGACCTTCTTCTGCTGGTCGGCGCCCTTGAAATTGAACGACGAGCAATAGCCTCGCGAATTGACCTCGCGCTTGCCGAGCAGGATCAACTCGTTGCCGCCGGAAATCTCCTCCCACACCGTCTTCTTGCCGTCGAGATCGTCACGCGACTGGTCGACATAGCCGAGGTGCACGCTCTCGCCGACGGTGATGGTGCCCTTGTCCGGTTTTTCCTGGCCGGTGATCATGCGGAACAGCGTGGTCTTGCCGGCGCCGTTGGGGCCGATCACGCCGACAATGCCGCCGGGCGGCAGCTTGAAAGTGAGATCCTCGATCAGCACGCGGTCGCCGAACGCCTTGGTGAGTCCTTCGAAATCGACCACGTTCTGGCCGAGGCGCTCGGCCACGGGAATGGTGATCTGCGCGGTCTGAGTCTGCTTCTCGCTCGCCTGCTTGAGCAAGTCCTCATAGCGCTGATAGCGCGCCTTGGACTTGGCCTGGCGTGCCTTCGGTGAGGACGCGATCCATTCCTGCTCGCGGGCCAGCGTCTTCTGGTGCGCGGCCTCCTCGCGGCCCTCCTGCTCGAGGCGCTTCTGCTTCTGCACCAGCCAAGACGAATAATTACCCTCGTAGGGAATGCCGCGGCCGCGGTCGAGCTCGAGGATCCAGCCGGTGACGTTGTCGAGGAAGTAGCGGTCGTGGGTCACGATCAGGATCGCGCCGGGATAATTGCGCAGGTGGCCTTCCAGCCACGACACCGACTCTGCATCGAGGTGGTTGGTCGGCTCGTCCAGCAGCAAGAGATCCGGCTGATCGAGCAGCAATTTGCACAGCGCGACGCGGCGGCGCTCGCCGCCGGAAAGCTTCGTCACGTCGGCATCGTCGGGCGGACAGCGCAGCGCGTCCATCGCCTGGTCGACCTTGCTGTCGAGATCCCAGAGGCTCGCGGCCTCGATCTGGTCCTGCAGCTTGGTCATCTCGTCGGCGGTTTCGTCCGAATAGTTCATCGCCAGTTCGTTGTAGCGATCGAGGATCGCCTTCTGCTTGGCGACGCCCTCCATCACGTTCTCGCGAACCGATTTGGAAGGGTCGAGGTGGGGCTCCTGCTCGAGGTAGCCGACGCGCGCGCCCTCCGCGACCCAGGCCTCGCCGCTGTATTCCTTGTCGAGGCCGGCCATGATTCGCAGAAGCGTCGATTTGCCGGAGCCGTTGACGCCGAGCACGCCGATTTTGGCGTCCGGGTAGAAGCTCAGATGGACGTTATCGAGCACCTTTCGGGTCGGGTAGCTCTTGGTCAGACCCTGCATGAAATAGATGAATTGGCGAGCCATCGCGATCCTTGGAAACGTTGGATTTTACGGAAATTTGCTGCCGCTGATGTAGCGGCGCGGCCCCCAAAGGGCAACCGCGGCAGGGGCGTTTTCCATCCGTTCACCACGGATGAATACGGGATGGTCACCATGTCCGCCGAGATCCCGACAATTGAAACTATTTTTTAGTAAATCAGGCGAAAACTCGTCTTCAGCGCCGAAAAAGGCGTCTTGAAAACAAGGGCCTGCGTCATGGCTACGATCGGTTTGGCATCCCTTTCCGCCCCGGCTCATCCACACGCCGGACTGGCGAAACCGTTGGCAGAACTCCGCGCTTTCTGGCGCCAGTTCGTGGCCAAGGCGTTCAACCCCTACCGCCCGGAACTGCACTATATGCGCGGTCCGGGACCGGCCTGGCGCGCCAAGCATCTCGGCCATTCGAACTGAGATTTCCTGGTTTTGAGCCTGCCCTGCATTGAGCCTGCCCTGCGTTTAGTCCGCTTGCGCCGCTACTGATTGCGCGCAACCATGGCGACCTTCCCGACGCGTTTCCCGCCGTCATCCTCGCCATCAACGGACCTCTCAAATGACGCGGCTGCGCTGTGCAATCCTCGACGACTATCTCAATGTGGCGCTTAAGGTCGCCGACTGGTCCAAGGTCACCCACCGCGTCGACGTCACGGTGTTCAACCAGCCGTTTGCCACGGCCGAAGCCGCAGCCGCCGCGCTCAAGGATTTCGAGATCATCTGCGCGATGCGCGAGCGCACCCCGTTCCCGCGCACCATGTTTGCAGGTCTGCCCAATCTAAAACTCCTGATCACCTCGGGCCTGCGCAATGCCGCCATCGATATGGAGGCCGCCAAGGACCACAAGGTGGTGCTGTGCGGCACGCAATGGGGCCGCGACCCGACGGCGCCGCTGACCATGGGCCTGATCCTGGAGCTGACCCGCAATATCGGCCGCGAGAACGCCCGCATGCATGCCGGCGAGCCGTTGCAGGCCCATGTCGGCATGGAAATCGAGGGCCGCACGCTCGGGGTGATCGGCCTCGGCAAGCTCGGCACCAAAGTATCGAAACTGGCGCAGGCCTTCGGCATGAACGTGATCGCCTGGAGCCAGAACCTGACGGCTGAAAAATGCAAGGAGGTCGGCGTCACTTATGTGAGCAAGGAAGAGCTGTTCTCGACCGCCGACATCGTCACCATCCATGTGGTGCTGAGCCAGCGCACGCGCGGGCTGGTGGGGCGTGATGACCTCGCGCGGATGAAGCCAACCGCCTATCTCGTCAACACCGCGCGCGGGCCGATCGCCGACGAGGGCGCGCTGTTGGAAGCGCTGACGCAAAGGAAGATCGCAGGCGCCGGCATCGACGTGTTCTCGGTCGAGCCGCTGCCGGTCGACCATCCTTTCCGCAAGCTCGATAACATGGTGCTGACGCCGCATCTCGGCTACGTCACCGAGGACAGCTTTCGAAACCACTATCAGCAGATGGTCGAGGGCATCGATGCCTGGTTCAAGGGCGAGCCGAAGCAGCGGCTGGCTTAACGCATGATGATTTTTGGTCAGATGAGTTAGCCGCAGGCGCTTTACCTCTCCCGCTTGCGGGGGAGGCGTAGGCCACCTTCGGTGGCCGTCCTCTGAGATGCCGAGGCAAAGCCTCGGCTATGGCGAAGCGTCGGGTGGGGGCTCTCTCCACTCGGGCAGTGTCACCCGCCGAGACACCCCCACCCCAGCCCTCCCCCGCAAGCGGGAGAGGGAGCGCACCTTCTGCGTGGTCGCAATCAAATCTAATTTCATCATGCTTTAGTCACGTTTACGCTGCGTGCTGCGCGGTTGCGCCGCTGACAACCTCTGCAAATCCCTGACGCCACGACGGATGCGCCGGCTGCCAGCCCAGCTCCCGCCTGGCCTTGGCGTTGGAGCTTGCCTGCACGTCGGTCATCATCGAAACCAGGTGCTCGCCGGCGAACAACCGACCAAGCCAGGCCGGCACGCGAATGGGGGGCCTAGCTCCGACCAGCGTGGCAAGCGCAGGCAGCCATTCGCTGACCGGCGCCGGTTCATCGTCGACGATGTTGTAGATTTCGCCTGATGTGCCGCGCTCGATGGC
Organism: Bradyrhizobium sp. sGM-13; assembly: GCF_018398875.1. Classification (GTDB taxonomy): domain Bacteria; phylum Pseudomonadota; class Alphaproteobacteria; order Rhizobiales; family Xanthobacteraceae; genus Bradyrhizobium. The sequence goes on from NZ_JAGWDK010000013.1 coordinate 62,250, forward strand.
AGCAACAGTCGCGGCAGCCGCGTCATCGACGTGGATGAACGACCACCGTCCGCCACCACCGCCGATCAGCGGCACGCGGCGGCGGCGCACCTGTTCGATCATCGCACGCGACAGCATGCCCGTGTCCGGCCCGTAGAACGATCCGTATCGCAAGACGATGCCTTCGAGATTCGCCGAGCTGGTGACGGCGTCCTCCAGATACTGAATCGCGTCCAGCGTGCGGCGCAGTTCCTCCGGCGGATTGAAATCGAGCGGATCGGCCTCGGCCTTGATCGGTTCGTAGGTCCAGCCACAGAAGCTCTGGGCGATGAAGCGCTTGACGCCGGCCTCGCGTGCGGCTGCCAACAGAAAATCGGTGCCCTGCGTGCGCAATCGATTGGTGGTAGCGAACGCGCGATCGAAATGCCTGAGATCCGTGACCCCTGCGAGATCGGTCATCTCATCGATGATGACATCCGGCTTCGCTGCACGCACTGCGGCGCGAATGGCCGGCGCGTCGAGCCCATCGGCGATCACAGGTTCCGCGCCCATCCGTCTGATGATCTCGGCCTTCGCCGCCGTTCGCGTCGTGCCAACGACGGAATGACCGGCCGCAATCAGGGCGGCAAGTAGTGGACGGCCTACAGCGCCAGTGGCGCCTGCAACAAAAATCCGCATGCCGAATCCTCCTGCTGCTGCCCCAAAATTTCTGGCCGGCAGGTAGTCGATTGAAATGTGAATTCAAGCGCGCGGATGTGGCTGAAGGCCCCTGTTCATCCGGACTTGTTCCGCAAAGGCCAAGCCGCATCGTGCGCGCATCGACAACGAAAAAGGCGCGCCGTCGGCGCGCCTTCGAAACGTCGTCGTGACTCAGATTCTTACCGAATCGTGACCGGCGCGGGCAGCGGCGGCACCACCGCCGGCTGCGCACCGGAAGCGGGCGCCAGTTGGGCCTGAGCCGGTCGGGGGGCTGCTGCGGCAGCCGGGCCAGCGGCGGGCGGGGCGGCCGACGCGTTTGCGACGTTGGCGGGCGGCGGGCTGCCCGGCAACACGACTACGCGGGTACCGACCTTGGCGCGCTCGAACAGGTCGGAGACGTCCTCGTTCAGCATGCCGATGCAGCCCGAGGAGACGAACTTGCCGATCGTCGAAGGCTGGTTGGTGCCGTGGATGCGGTAGATGGTCGAACCCAGATACATTGCACGTGCGCCGAGCGGATTGCCGGGGCCGCCAGCCATGAAGCGCGGCAGATAGGGCTGGCGCTCGATCATCTCGGTCGGCGGATGCCAGTCCGGCCACTCGGCCTTGCGGCTGATCTTCTGCACGCCGTTCCAGGTGAAGCCGTCGCGGCCGACGCGGACGCCGTAGCGAATCGCGCGTCCGCCACCGAGGACGTAATAGAGATGGGTATTGGCGGTATCGACCACGATGGTGCCCGCGGGCTCCTTGGTCGTGAAGGCCACTTCCTGGCGGCGCAGATGCGGCGGAAGCTGCGCAGGGCCGACTTCCGGCTGCTCTTCCGGCGGCAGCGCGGCGAGTTGCACCGGCTTGCCATCAGCTCCAACGGCGGGTTGCTGCGACTGCGGGAGCGCGCCAGTGGCGGCGGGCGCGGCCGCCGGTGCGGCGCCGATGGCCCCCGGCGGGCGCAGGCCGGCGCGGTCGTCGTTCGGATAGACGATACCGGCGCCGGGAATGCGGCTATCGCCGCGATCCGAATAGACCGGCTGCTGCGAACCGGGCGGACGGTCCGCATAGATCACCGGCGGCGGACCGGCCGGGCGGCCGTAACGCGGATCGTCGGGCGAAAGGATCGGGCCCGTTGGCGTCGCGGCGCCACGGTCCGAATAGGCCGGGCCAGCGGCCGGACGGCCATAGCGCGGGTCGTCCGGAGAAAGGATGGGGCCCGTGGGCAACGGCGCGCCGCGGTCCGAATACACCGGGGCGGGCGCCGGGCGGCCATAGCGGGGATCGCTGGGCGACAGCACCGGGCCGGGCGGCGGCAACGCCGCCGAACTCGGCGCGTTCGGCGCCTCGTCGTCCTCCAATGCGTCGAAATCAGGTTCGCCGGGGTGTCGTTCGTCAACCGCATAGCCACCGGGCACGTACGGTCCTGGCGCCGCCGAATAGACCTGGCCGGGAGCTGACGGATAGCTCTGCGCATGGGCGAGCGAAGTTCCCGCCATGCCAGCGGCAATGGCGGCACAAATCGTCAAAATGCGGTTGTTCATCATCGCCTTTGTATAGACCCCAAGCCCCACCGGACGGTTAACGGCAGATGACGGAAGATCGCGGCGCATTCAAGACAAATCCGCGAAATTCGGCCTAAACCAGTCATTTGTGATCGCAGCCAAGGTGCGTGTGATCGCAGCCAAGCTGCGGCAAAGATGCCTCAGGACGGCGGAAATCGCCGTCGGCGGGTGTGCGCGAACGTCGAACCGCAGATTTTGTAACAAAAAGCCACCGGGCATTGAGATACTCTCAAATCGGCCTGATTCGCGCGCGCCCCACCCTCCGCCGCATCCGGCCCGCCCAGTGGTCACCGCGTTCCCTTAGCAAGCAATAACCCTCAGAGATCAAGGAGGGTGGAACCCGAGTCCATGCTTCCCGGCTTTCGTTTTTTGTTCATCGCGATCGTGCTGTCGATGTCGATCCTGGTTTTTGGTCTTGGCGCTGCGGCCCTGTTGCGGGCTGCGCATGAGGAATTCGCCAATCTTCCCTCGCGACGGGCGGCGCCCGAACCGATGTTCGCCCGCCCGAACGGTGACCCGCTGCCGAGCCTGGCGTTGCTGCGCGTCGACCCACCTGTCGCGGAGAGGCCGGTCGACAATGTCCTAGCCGACAATGTCGCGGCCGCCGCCGTTCCGGAAGCAGCCTCGGAGGCACCGGCATCGACCGCGCAGACTCCAGACATCAGTCCGGCGGAGCCCGAGAAATTGGCTTCAGTGACGCCGGCAGAGCCGGAAATGATTGCGGAGACACCGGTTGCTCCGGCTTCCGCGGCCCAAACCGAGGCACCCGCTCCCGGTGCGGAAGTGAAGCTCGTCGCCGCCCCTGAGCCGGAGCACACCGCCGCTGCCGCCTCGCCTCCCGCGGCGCCGGCAACGGATGCGCCGTCACTTGAAGACAATGCCACTGTGACCCGGATCGCGACGCTCGGCGGTCCCGCCGTCCTCATCGATGAAAAGACATCAGCCACGACCACGGAAGCGAAGCCGGATCGCAGCGCAATCAAGAAGCAGGCTGCACAGCGGGCCCGGGAAAAGCGGCGAATTGCGGCGGCGCGCCGCGCACGTTTGGCACGTGAGGCAGCGCTGACTCTGCAGCAGCAGCAACCCAATCCGTTCTTTCCGCTCCCGATGACGAGCGCGACGAGGTAACGTCCAAAATTTGAGGATCAGGCCGGGCCGGTCGCGACCGGCGGGCCGTCGGCTGCGCCCCACTCCGTCCACGAGCCATCATAGAGCGCCGGGTTCTCGACGCCGAGACGATAGAGCGCCAGCGTCAGCACGGCGGCGCTGACGCCGGATCCGCAACTCGTGACGATGGGTGCGTCAAGCTTCACGCCGGCGCCTGAGAACGCCGCCTGCAACTCTTCGAGCGGCTTCATCGTGCCGGTCGCGGCATCGAACAGATTGTTGTAGGGCAGGTTGAGGCTACCCGGGATGTGCCCGGAGCGAAGTCCCGGCCGCGGCTCGGCGACCTTGCCCTGATAGCGTTCATTGGCGCGCGCATCGATCACCTGCTCGGCGCGGCTCGCGAGGTTTTCGACCAATTGCTGCATGCTGCGCGTGCGCCGGGCATCGAACGTCGCCTTGAACGTCGAAGGCTTCGGCGTCACCTGCCCGCTATCGACCTTACGGCCTTCCGCGACCCACTTCTTCAGGCCGCCATCGAGCACGCGCACGTCCTTGCCGAACGACAGAAACATCCACCACACCCGGGCTGCAGCGACCCAGCCGCCGGAATCATAGACGACGATGGTGTCGTCATTGCCGATCCCAAGCGCGCCGACGTCACGGCCGAATTGCTCGGCGGGAGGAAACATGTGCGGCAGCGGATTGGAATGGTCGGACACCGCATCGACGTCAAAGAACACCGCGCCCGGAATATGCGCGGCGAGATAGTCGTCCTTCGGCACCGGCATCACGCCCGGCATCTTGAACGTGGCATCGACGATCTTGACGTTGGGATCGTTCAGGTGCGCGGCGAGCCATTCGGTGGAGACGAGCGGGTCAGTGGTGGTCATGACAAAATCCTTGCTGTCATTCCGGGATGGTCCGAAGGACCAGACCCGGAATCTCGAGATTCTCAGGTGCGCAATTGCGCACCATAGTTCGATGCTTCGCATCGCCCCGGAATGACACGGGCAACACTACCCCTTCTTCTTCGGCTCCCACTTCTCGACCGGACCGCCAGCGTCGCGCCAGGCGGCGAAGCCGCCGCCCATATGCGCAACTGGCTTCAGGCCCATGTCCTGCGCGGTCTTGGCCGCGAGCGCCGAGCGCATGCCGCCGGCGCAGTGGAAGATGAACTTCTTGTCTTCCTGGAAGATCGGTTTGGCATAGGGGCTTTGCGGATCGATCCAGAATTCCAGCATGCCGCGCGTGCAGGAGAACGCGCCGGGAATCTTGCCCTCGCGTTCGATCTCGCGGGGATCGCGGATATCGACGATCACGACGCCCGGATCCTGCGCGGCCTTGATGGCCTCAGCGGCGCTGACAGTCTCGATCTCGGCATTGGCTTCGTCGATCAGGGATTTGATGCCGCGGTGAATGGTCTGGGGCATTTGTTACCTCTTTATGCTTGTGCCTGCCCTCGCGTGTCCCGGACGCGGCGCGGCACGGAGTGACGCGACGCAGAGCCGGGACCTACATCGCGGCCAACCGATGGGCCCCGGCTCTGCAGCGCATCGCTGGCGCGCTGCGCTGCATCCGGGGCGCGAAAGCCGTTACCGCACCAATTCCTTCATCGCGGCTTCGAGGCCTTCGATCGTGATCGGATACATGCGATCGGAAAGCAGCCGGCGGATGATGGTGGTGGATTCCGAATAGTCCCAGTGCTTCTGCGCCACCGGATTGAGCCACACCGTATGCGGATAGGTCCGCGTGATGCGCTCCAGCCAGACCGCGCCGGCTTCCTCGTTCACATGCTCGACCGAGCCGCCAGGCACCATGATCTCATACGGTGACATCGAGGCGTCGCCGACGAACACCACCTTGTAATCGTGCGGATATTTGTGCAGCACGTCCCAAGTCGGCGTGCGGTCGGTGAAGCGACGCTTGTTCTGCTTCCACACGCCTTCATAGAGGCAGTTGTGGAAGTAAAAATATTCCATGTGCTTGAACTCGGACTTGGCGGCCGAGAACAACTCCTCGACCTGCTCGATATGGGAATCCATCGAGCCGCCGATGTCGAAGAACACCAAAACCTTCACCGCGTTGCGCCGCTCGGGGCGCATGTGCACGTCGAGATAGCCGTGGTTGGCGGTTTCCCTGATCGTCGTGTCCAAATCGAGTTCGTCGGGCGCGCCGGTGCGGGCGAATTTGCGCAGGCGGCGCAGCGCGATCTTGATGTTGCGGATGCCAAGCTCGACATTGCCGTCGAGATCTTTGAACTCCCGCTTGTCCCACACCTTCACCGCGCGGTTGTTGCGGTTCTTCTCCTGCCCGATCCTGACGCCTTCGGGATTGTAGCCATAGGCGCCGAATGGCGAGGTGCCCGCCGTGCCGATCCACTTGTTGCCGCCCTGATGGCGGCCCTGCTGTTCCTTCAGGCGCTGGCGAAGCGTCTCCATGAGCTTGTCCCAGCCCATCGCCTCGATCTGCTTCTTCTCTTCCTCGGTGAGGTATTTTTCCGCGAGCTTCTTCAACCATTCGGCGGGAATGTCCGCCTTCTCCATGGCGTCCAGCAGGCTTTCCAGCCCCTTGAACACGGTACCGAAGACGCGGTCGAACTTGTCGAGGTTGCGCTCGTCCTTCACCAAAGCGGCGCGGGAGAGATAGTAGAAATTCTCCACCGTCTGATCGGCAAGGTCGGCGTCGAGCGCCTCCATCAGAGTCAGATATTCGCGCAGCGTCACCGGGACCTGCGCGTCGCGCAACGATGTGAAGAATTGCAGGAACATGGGATACAGATTGCCCGCCGGGCGGCACACGTCAAGGGCCAGAGCCTGTCAAAGGCCGGCGCATAGCTGTCAGACCTAGACCGGGTGGGTTTTTCAATTACAATTGACCTGCAAAAGGCTTATTCCGGCAGGGGAAATTCAATGGGAATCGTAGCGGCGCTGGTCATTGGCGGTATTGCGGGCTGGCTTGCCGGGTTGATCGTGCGCGGCGCAGGCTTCGGGCTGATCGGCAATATCGTGATCGGCATCATCGGCGCGCTGCTGGCGAGCTGGCTGTTGCCGCAGCTCGGCGTTAGCCTCGGCGCAGGCTGGGTCCGCGATATCGTCAACGCCACGATCGGCGCGGTGATCATCCTGGTGATCCTGTCACTGATCAGACGCTGACGAAGCTGCAGCAACTCCAATCGCGACCGCCGGACCGGCGGTCGTTTACTGTTCAGGCCGCGAGCGGCTGACGAACGACAACAAGGCAAACGGATAGATGAAATTTACCGGCACCAAGGACTATGTCGCCACGGACGACCTCAAGGTCGCCGTCAACGCCTCGATCGTGCTCGAGCGCCCGCTGCTGATCAAGGGCGAGCCCGGCACCGGCAAGACCGTGCTGGCGGAAGAAGTTGCGAAAGCGCTCGGCGCGCCGCTTCTGACCTGGCACATCAAGTCGACCACCAAGGCGCAGCAGGGCCTTTACGAATACGACGCAGTGTCGCGCCTGCGCGACAGCCAACTCGGCGACCCCCGCGTATCCGACATCTCCAACTACATCAAGCGCGGCAAATTGTGGGAAGCCTTTACCCACGACAAGCGCCCGGTGCTTCTGATCGACGAGATCGACAAGGCCGACATCGAGTTTCCGAACGACCTCCTGCTCGAACTCGATCGCATGGAGTTCTTCGTCTACGAGACCGGCGAGAACATCAAGGCGAGCCTGCGCCCGATCGTGATGATCACCTCGAACAACGAAAAGGAACTGCCGGACGCGTTCCTGCGCCGCTGCTTCTTCCACTACATCAAGTTTCCGGACGCCGACACCATGGGCCGGATCGTCGACGTGCACTTCCCCGGCATCAAGAAGCGCCTGGTGGAAGAAGCCTTGCGCATCTTCTTCGAAGTGCGCGAAGTGCCGGGCCTGAAGAAGAAGCCCTCGACCTCGGAGCTGCTCGACTGGCTCAAGCTGCTGCTCAACGAGGACATCACGCCGGAAATGCTGAGGGAGCGCGATCCGCGCAAGCTGATCCCGCCGCTGCATGGCGCACTTTTGAAGAACGAGCAGGACGTGCACCTGTTCGAGCGGCTGGCGTTTCTCAGCCGACGCGAAGTGTAATTCGCTGACGACCGCGACGCCAGAACCTGAGGTTCTGGCGTTTTGCTTTCAGAACACGACCAACGAAAAAAGAACAGGGAAGATGAACGTTCAAAGCCAGATCGACGCAACGTCGCTCCGCACGACCGAGCATTTCGACGTCCTGATCGCCGGCGCCGGCATCTCCGGCGTGGGAGCGGCCTATCACCTCACCACGCAGTGCCCGGGAACGACGTTCGTGGCGCTGGAAGCGCAAAAAACCTTCGGCGGCACCTGGACCACCCACCGCTATCCCGGCATCCGCTCCGACAGCGACCTGCACACCTTCGGCTACCGCTTCAAGCCGTGGACAACAGCGCCGATCGCGAGCGCCGCGGAAATCCTGAAATACATGGGCGAGGTGATCGAGGAAAACGATCTCGCTCCTCACATCCGCTACCGGCACACCATCACTTCAGCGAGATGGTCGAGCGAGGAAAACCTCTGGACCATCGAAGCCACGCGCACCGACACTGGCGAGAGGCTGCGCTTCACCGCCAATTTCTTCTGGATGTGTCAGGGCTATTACCGCCACACCGAGGGCTATACGCCGGAGTGGAAGGACATGGCCAAGTTCAAGGGACCGATCGTTCATCCACAGAAATGGCCTGAAGACCTCGACTACAAGAACAAGCGCGTCGTCGTGATCGGCTCGGGCGCGACCGCGGCGACGCTGATCCCGGCGCTGGCTCCCGATTGCGCGCACGTCACGATGCTGCAGCGTTCGCCCACGTATTTTCGCACCGGGCGCAACGCGATCGAGATCGCCGAGGAGCTGCGGAAGCTGCAGGTCGACGAAACCTGGATTCACGAAATCACACGACGGAAAATCCTGTTCGACCAGGACGCCTTCACCCGCAAGACGTTCAATGAGCCGGAAGCGGCCAAGAAGGATTTGTTGTCGGCGGTCGAAGCCTATCTCGGCAAGGACTACGACATCGCAACGCACTTCACGCCAAAATACCGGCCGTGGCGGCAGCGCATCGCCTTCATTCCTGATGGAGACCTGTTCCAGGGTATCAAGTCCGGCAAGGCCTCCGTCGTCACCGACGAGATCGAGAGCTTCACCGAAAAGGGCATCCTGCTGAAATCCGGCAAGGAGCTGGAAGCCGACATCATCATCACCGCGACCGGCTTTAACCTCTGCGCTACCGGCGACATCGAGTTTGCCATCGATGGCAAGCCGCTCGACTTCGCCGATACCGTGACCTATCGCGGCATGATGTTCACGGGCGTGCCGAACCTCGTCTGGGTGTTCGGCTATTTCCGCGCGAGCTGGACGCTGCGCGTCGATCTCGTTGCCGACTTCGTCTGCCGGCTGCTCTCGCACATGAAAAAGACCGGCGCGAAAAAGGTAACGCCGCAGCTTCGTCCCGAAGACCACAACATGCCGCTGTTGCCCTGGATCGATCCGGAAAATTTCAATCCTGGCTACATGATGCGCGGCATGCATCTGCTGCCCAAGCGCGGCGACAAGCCGGAATGGCAGCACAATCAGGACTACTGGGCGGAAAAGGACGAATTTCCGGCGATCGACCTCAAGGACAAGGCATTCGTTTACGGCTGAAGCTGGCCGGCTGATGTTCTGAGTGACGGGTGTACATCCCGTCACTCGGTGTCAGCGGGGACGAGCCTCCATCACATTAAAGCGGCCGGCTGGATAAACCGCGGCCAGATCGAATCCGCTCTGGTCGAGCAATTCGCGGTATTGTCCCTTGGTGCGCTCGAGCCCTCCGGGCCCGCGAAGCATGTTCAGATCGCTCAGCGCCTGCTCCCGGTCTTCGTCCGCCATGGTTGGCATCTCCGGCATCAGCCGTTCCACCAGAAGCAGCTTGCCTTCGCCCGGGAGCGCCTTGCGACAGTTTTGCAGGATCGTGACACTGCGCGCATCATCCCAGTCGTGAATGATGCTCTTGAGAATGATTGCATCGGCGACCGCCGGCACGGTCTTGAAGAAATCGCCGGCCACAAATTCCACGCGGTCATCGACGCCGATCTGCCTGAGATGCTTGCTCGCGGCCTCGGCACATCTTGGAAGGTCGAAAACAGTTCCGCGCAGTTTCCGGTTTTGTTGCGCGATGGGGCCGAGCAATTCGCCGGATCCGCCGCCCACGTCCATCAGGTGGCGTATCCCGCTGAAATCGTAGGAGCGAAGGACATTCGGCGTTACCAGCCGCGTAAGCTCCACCATCGCGGCATTGAATTTGTCGACATATTCGGGGCTTCGGCCCATCAAATCGAAACTGTTGGAAAGACCCATCAACTGCGCGGCAGTCTTGCCGGTCATGATGGTTTCGAGCATTCCGCTCCAGGATTTTGAAAGCATTTCAGCTTCAAGAATGGCCCAGCTCTTGAACGAGTGCTCGGCAGAGCCGTCGAGGCAGGCACCTACTTCCGTCAACGCATAGCCGCCGTCGCCGGTCCGCGCGCATATGCCGATGGTGGAAAGCGCGGTGAGCAGACGTCCAAGCGTCCGTTCATCCGCGCCGGTTGCCTTTGCGAGTTCGCCAGGCGACTTTGGTCCCTCCCGCAACAATTCGGCGAGCCCAAGTCTGGCCGCGACATAGATCACGTCCGTCACACGGTGCGACTGTATCAAGTCGAAAAGTTTGAGAGCGGATACTTGCGATGACATCGTATCTCCGATCGCTCATTATTGCGGATTCCGGATATCGATCAGTTTCGTGATTTCGCTCACCCAGGCGCGTTGCTTTTCTATCGCGCCCATCAGTTCCTCGGGCGTGCCACTTAGCACATTGTGGCCGCTTGCTTCCAGTTTCCGGCGAACGTCGGCATCCCGACAGATTGCGGCAACGTCCGCCGCAATTCGGCTTCGCAGATTTGCAGGCATGTCCTTGCCACCAAAAATTCCGGCCAGCCCATCAATTTCAAGTTCGGGGTGACCTAGCTCGCGAACAGTCTTGATCTCTGGCAGCGCGGCGGCGCGACTAGGGTTTACGACCGCGAGGAAGCGCGCCTTTCCGGCTTGCACTGGTGAGGAGGACGCCGTCAAAGACGTCAGCAGCGCTTGTATCCTGCCTTCGCCAAGATCAGCTTGGGGTTGCGAAGCGTCCCGGTAGCTGACGAAGTTCATCTTCAGATCGTTTTGTTTCAGAAACGCCGCAAATACATATCGCGGTAAGGTCGGCCCGGACGTCCATGCATATTTCTCCGGGTTGGATCGCAGTACCGCGATCAGCTCCGGAATGCTCTGTACTGGAAGTTGGTTGCTCACAGCAAGGGTCAGTACGATCGAAGTGGTGGCTGCGATTGGCACCAGATCCTGATTGACATCGTACGGCAGCTTGTCGACGAGCAACGGTGCCACAGTGATCGACCCTCCAACGGTATACAGCAGCGCATGGTCGTCACGGCTCGCGACAAACGATCCAACGCCAATGGTGCCTTCAGCGCCGGGTTTAACCTCAACCACGACAGGCTTGCCCCATTTTTTGCTGAGAGCATCGGCGAATATTCGAGCCGCCGCATCGTTGGCGCTTCCGGCCGGAAAAGTTACAATCAATTTGACCTGACGTTCAGGCCAATCCGCACTTGCGGGAAGTGACCAGGCGAGAGCCACGACGCAAACCGAGATGGCTGAGAAGCAACGCCGTCTTCGCGTATTGCAACGGCTGGCTTTTTGAGAATTTGACGGTATCGATCGACTAAGCGCCTTCCAAACCGCTTTCACGGCGACCTCCCATTTTGGTTTCAGGATTCGATTTGCGCTTCGGCTTCCGTCGTCCGTTGCCGGGACGAGCGTAGGAATCATTTGCTTCGATAACGCGGACGAGCATATCCAGAAGGGCGGCACGCTCAGCTTTCGATAAGGGCGCCAGCAGGCGCTCCTGGGCCGACAGCAACGTGGGACGCAAGCGGCGGCGCAAGTCAGTGCCTCGCGCCGTGACATAGAGCTTGCGTGACCGCCGATCTTCGGGATCGATCTTTCGCTCGACAAGGCCCTTCCCTTCGAGCACGTCGATCATTTGGCCGAAATTGACCGCGTCAACTCCCATGCGATTTGCAGCCTCTTTCTGGCCGCTTCCCGGGGCCTCCTGGACCGACGCCATCACACCCCAGAGCAGCGGGGTCAGATCTTCGGGCGCGAGAATCTCGGCCGTGACACCGAGACAGATTTGATGAAAGCGCCGAGCCAGATGAGCCGGCACCCGGTGCGACGGCAGGACCAATGATTTGTGTGGCCGGGAGTGATGCTCTGACATGTCCCATACGCTGAATATTCTTATAATAAGAATTCTTACGATAGTTCGACGGTGGGGACAATCGCGTTGTTTGATGCGGGCTTAGCGCCATGTATACTTTGTAGGTATTATGATAATCTAGACTGCTGAAATTTGCCTTAAAGCCTATAGTACTGTATACACTCTGAACTCAGAACGTCAGGAGTGCATCAATGCCGTCCTCATTCCCCCTCAATGCCTGGTACGCCGCCGCCTGGGACGTCGACATCAAGCGCGCGCTGTTTCCGCGCACGATCTGCGGCAAGCATGTCGTGATGTACCGCCAGTCCAACGGGCGGGTCTGCGCGCTGGAGGACGCCTGCTGGCACCGTCTGGTGCCACTCTCGAAGGGACGACTCGACGGCGATACAGTCGTCTGCGGCTATCACGGGCTGAAATTCAATGCGCAGGGCCGCTGCACCTACATGCCCTCGCAGGAGACTATCAATCCCTCCGCCTGCGTGCGGTCCTACCCGGTGGTCGAGCGCCATCGCTTCATCTGGCTGTGGATGGGCGACCCGGCACTGGCCGATCCCGCGCTGGTGCCTGACATGCACTGGAACGACGACCCCGCCTGGGCGGGTGACGGCAAGACCATTCACGTCAAATGCGACTACCGCCTCGTGGTCGATAATCTGATGGACCTCACCCACGAAACCTTCGTGCACGGCTCCAGCATCGGCAATGATCACGTCGCCGAAGCCCCGTTCGACGTCACCCATGGCGACAAGACCGTCACCGTGACGCGCTGGATGAAGGGTATCGACGCGCCGCCGTTCTGGTCCGCGCAGTTGCAGAAGCCGGGCCCGGTCGACCGCTGGCAGATCATCCATTTCCAGGCGCCCGGCACCGTCAATATCGACGTTGGCGTCGCGCCCGCCGGCACCGGCGCGCCGGAGGGCGACCGCTCGCAGGGCGTCAACGGCTTTGTGCTCAACACCATGACGCCGGAGACCGACACCACCTGTCATTACTTCTGGGCCTTCGTCCGCAATTACCGGACGACCGAACAGAAACTGACCACCGAAATTCGCGAAGGCGTGTCGAACATCTTCCACGAGGATGAAACCATCCTCGAAGCGCAGCAGCGCGCGATGGACGAGAATCCAGACCGCACGTTCTACAATCTCAACATCGATGCGGGAGCGATGTGGGCGCGGCGCGTGATCGACCGGATGGTGGCGCGCGAGAGCGCACCGCAGACCATGCAGGCTGCGGAGTGAGGAAATGAGCGAGCGTGACGCCGAACGCTCCGTGTCGCAGACCGTGCGGGCGCAGCTCGCGCTGCGTGACATGATACTGTCCGGGAGGCTGCGCCCGGGCGAACGCATCTCCGAACTGCAGGCGGTCGACGTCACCGGCGTGTCGCGGACCCCGGTGCGGCTGGCGCTGGTCCGGCTGGAGGATGAAGGCCTGCTGCAAGCGATCCCGTCCGGCGGCTTCATGGTGAAAGCATTCACCGAGCGCGACATTCTGGACTCGATCGAGTTGCGCGGCACGCTTGAGGGCCTCGCCGCGCGCTTTGCGGCCGAGCGCGGCGTCAGCGCGCGTAGCCTTGAGCCGCTCAAGGAGTGCCTTGCCGATCTCGACCAACTGGTTCGGCAGGACCCGATCTCGGTCGAAGCCTTTTCCGCCTATGTGACGATGAACGCGCGGTTTCACGCGCTGCTGAACGAATTGTCCGCCAGCGCGCCGCTGATCCGGGAGATCGACCGCGTCTCGGCGCTGCCGTTCGCTTCGCCAAGCGCGTTCGTGATGGCGCAGTCGGCGCTGCCCGAGGCGCACCAGATCCTGCTGATCGGGCAGGATCATCACCGCGTCGTGGTCGATGCGATCGAGAACCGCGAGGGCGCGCGGGCCGAAGCCGTGATGCGCGAACATTCCCGCCTCGCCGCGCGCAACCTGCGGCTCGCGATCCGAAACCGCACGCATCTCGATTTGCTGCCCGCGCTCGCCCTTTTGAAATCGCCAGTCGAATAGAGATAGCCCATGCGTTTTGCTGAGCAATGGAGCTGGTGCACCGTCGAATCGATCCGCGACGTGACGCCGACGGTCCGCGAATTCCGCCTGCGTCCTGAAAGCGGCCGAGTGGCGCCCTACTCGGCAGGCAGCCATATCGGCGTCTCCGTGCTGATCGATGGACAGCCGGCGCGGCGCTCCTATTCGCTGGTGGAGAATGACGATGCCGGCACTTATCGCATCGCGGTGCGGCTGGCGCCGGACAGCCGCGGCGGCTCGCGCGGCATGTGGAATTTGCGAGCTGGCGCGCGGATCGAAATCTGCAACCCGAGCTCTCTGCTGCATGTCGATTGGACGAGGCGAAATTATTGCCTGATCGCCGGCGGCATCGGCATCACGCCGATCACCGGTATCGCCGCCGCGCTGTACCGCAGGAATATCGACGTCACCTTGCACTACGCGGTGAAATCGCGCGGTGATGCAGCCTTCGTCGACGAACTCTCCGCGCTGCTCGGCGACCGGCTGAACGTCTACGCCTCCGACGAAGGCGCACGGCTCGATCTCGAAGCCACCTTCCGCGCACTGCCGGGCGACGCCATCGCCGTCATCTGCGGACCGATGCGGATGCTGGAAGCTGCGCGGCGCGCCTGGAACGAGGCAGGTAGAGCGCCCGCCGATCTGCGCTATGAAACTTTTGGATCAAGCGGCGTGAAGCCAACGGCTGAATTCCGCGTGCGGCTGAAGGATACCAACACCGAATTGATCGTGCCGCAGAACAGCTCGATGCTGGATGCGCTGAACGGCGCCGGCTTCGAGGTGATATCGGACTGCCAGCGCGGGGAGTGCGGCGTCTGCGCCGTGAATGTCGTGGCCGTCGAGGGCGAGATCGATCATCGCGACGTGTTCTTCAGCGATCAGCAGAAGCAGGACAACCGCAAGATCTGCCCCTGCGTGTCACGCGCGATCGGTGTCGTGACCATCGATACGCTGTACCGGGCTGAGGCTGTCTAAGTTCATCCTTAGGGCCAAGGACGAACGCGAGCTATTGTTGTGACGACAGCTGGATTATCTGGCGCCCGCTATTCATCGCCTTGAGATTGTTGACGTACTCCTCAGGGCGCTGCCAGCGGTGAGGAACTTTTAGTCCCATGAACTCCGCGATGCTACCGATAAACGCAGTGCAATTGGTTGTCTCAGCGTTCCAAACCGGTGAACTCGCCTGTAGTTTCTTGATGTATGCGAAAACCTTTTTTGCATCCGGCTCATTCAAGTAAACCCGGTAACTAGCGGTCAAGTACTGCGGATCAAGATCGCCATAGCTTGCCGTGGTCTCGGACGGCACCCACAACAAATGACCAAGGACATAAGCTGCAGTGTCTCCAGCAGGGGTAAGGCCCGCGACTTCAACTGCTCGCTCGCTTGTCTTCCCGAACCAGACGAAAGCGTGTCCCCAGCTCGCCGCCGTCCTGGCTCTGAAATCAACGTAGTACGGCCCCTTTGCTGATCCCGATCTCGGCTTTCGAGTCGACTGTGGCGCCGGTTTCGATTCAATGGGCGCATCACTGGAAACAAGCGCGTTCGCGGCGGCGGCGCGCTTGTAGACCTCCCGTTTCTGGGAAATGACACGTTCCGAGCGGGCGCGAGTGTCAATCTCGCGTGCAGAAGCTGATTGGATGTTGCTCTGAAGCAGGACAGCGAGTGTGAATCCCGCAAGCAAGCATATTCCCAACCTCTTCGGCCTATTTGACACGCTTCGCCCTTCAACTGTCGACGATAAAGGTCAGATTCAGCGAGACCTTAAGTCAATACCGCGCATAGGGCCGCGGCGGTGCGACAGGCGTCTTGCCGATTGGCGTCTTCCCGATTGGGGTCTTGCCGATCGGCATCTTGCCGATTTGGGCCGTCTGATAGACGGGCTGTCGGCGCGGAATGTCGGCAGCACCAGCGGCAGTCACCACGGCAAGCGTTGCACCGGCAACAATCACAATCTTCATCACGGTACTTTTCCTCTAGGTTAGAAGAAACGAGGCAGTAGACTGCTTCGCGTTCCCCTCAGACCCGCCGTGAGCATGACCGTCGGAATACGTCTACAGTGCGGCAGATCAGACAGGTTCGAGCGATAGGTCTGCAGTGCGGCAGATATGAGACACGCGGGAACCTCGACCCTTATTGGGTCTATGGCGCGATAGCCGAACGCCAGTGTCGCGCCCAATCCATCCGATGGCGATGCCAAGCCGACATTGACGACGGGCCTCCGTTGTTCGGCTTAGAGTCACACTGGGAAGTCCGGAGGTGATCGGCAATAGAGTAACAGAGGCTGCCATGCGGGCAGCCTCTCGATGCCTTGAAGCTATCCCCACACCGTCGCCTGGCCCCGTCATGGGGACTCATCCCAACGTGGAGATGAAACGACAAGGCTCACGCCCATCCCGAACTCACGTGTGGGCTTCGGATCGGTCCCCAACAACCGTTGTGCGGCCTCGGCGTTTGTGGCGCACCGCTCGAGCCAGCGAGCCACGAGAAAATCAACCCGCGCGGCAAATCGCCGTTGAGCCGCTGCTAGCACAGGCCTCGCGCCCAAGCTCTGATCGCATGGTTTCTTGACGTCGTTGCGGGCGTTCATCTTGCCCTCCTGCCGGTTCGGCGGAGGGAGCGGCCCTGCGCCGAGAGTTACACTCTTGCTTTGCGGATCAGCCCCGCTTCGAGCTGAAAATTCGGACCCCGCGTCATCACGGGCATGCACGACCAATCGGCCAGCCGAATAAGCGGCCGGACGCGGGCGGCAGTCTCTGCGATGTGTGTGCGCGCGTTACGCATTGCGGTCCTCAAGAGTGCAGGCAATTTCACCCGCGACGAATGTCATGATCTAAGCGCAGAGAAAATTCGACGCGTCAAATGTTTTATGTTCACGAGGTGCGGAATTCGTTGCGTGCCAGTAATTTTCGAACGTCAGCGGAGCCGGCTTGGTTCGAAAATTTCAGGCTATTGTCAGTTGAGCGGAAGTGGCGGTTTACTTGGCCATGTCCGGTCTACCCCGGCAAGCACACCCAATCGGACGGATCGGCATTTCCACCGCGGGAGCATTAGCTGAACTTGCAGCCTATCTCCGGCACTTCGTTCTGCCGCGAGAACAGACGTTGCCCATCGTGATCGTCGCTTCGACGGCTACTTCTGTGTTGGCGCGGGCGGCGTTGCAGGCGGCGAGGGCGTTGTCGTAGTCGTATCGAATCCGCCGTAAATATAAATGAGCACTCCAGCAAGAATAACCACCACGGCAGCGATCAGTATGTTTCTATTGAGAGGCGTCATGACAAGTGGCTCCGCCGTAAGTTAACCGTCGGCCCCAAGCTTAGGTTACTCCATTCTGGCAATCATCCATACTAGGCCACCCGAAATTTCAAACTAGGCCAATAGGGATCAAATCAAGCCAGCACCCGGCCGCGCATGGCAGAGATTGGCAATTCCAGAACCTTTCCTGAACTCAGCAGATGCGAGCGAAAGTCCGTTGAGGGTCATTAGCGACATTCGAATCGAAGGCCAATCACTTCCGCTCTTCCCCGACTAGTAGATGTTTTCGGGGCCGGTCGGCATGTCTCGAAGGGGCGAAAAGGCGACATCACCGAAACAGCCGGTCCGCCACGCCAGATTAGGCCGATCTGTCATAACTTCACGGGCCACGAACGGGTTTGCGCGGCCTAATCAGGCATGGTGCTGCGGCCGATAGTACTGTCGACGTCGGCAACCGCCCTGTAGAGGCGCTGCCGTGAGAGCCAATGAAGGTCGTCCATGCGTTGCACGATTCCTACCACAACCGGCACGTGGTGGCGTCGCACAAGCTGCTCAAGAGAGAAAACGGACCACCAGGCGCGAAAAGCGACTCGTGTCCAAGTGCGTGCGTCCCAGCCGAGCAGGAGGACATCCGGCGCATACCTGCGCACCGCACGATTCAGGTTCCACGGGTACATGACGATGATGCCCAGGCGCACCGGTCGCGCACCCTCCCACGGAAAGGATCTCGCGACGGCGGCAAAGGCAAATACGACCGAGCGACGGGCCACGTCGCTAGCAACCAGCCTCTCGATGACTCCAGAGACAAGTCCCGTCTCCTTCACCTCCACGAACAGTTCAAGGTCAGTTGGTGAAAGAAGCGACAGTGCCGCATCGAGGGTAAGCGCATTCTCGACATGAAGCGGCGGGTCGTGTGACACCACCAATGTGTCGGAATCCGCTGCAAGGCAGACGTCGAATTCGACGCCAGATATTCTGCCGTCACGGGCGGCACGTGCGAACGCCGCGAGCGAGTTTTCACCCGGACCTGCGGACCATCCACGATGCGCAATAAGCTTCATGACGAGGTCCGTAAAGCCAAGCTGTGCGCGCCGGGCGATCTCCCGTAGAGAGAAATGTCAATCCGCGGCCACGACGTTGACCCTGATCAGCGCGGCGGCGCGGGCTTCTTTAGATAGCGGGCGTGCCGACTGGCGCTAGGACCGGCGGCTATTTCGCCGCGATGGTTGTGGGTTTACCCTCCTCGCCGACGAAGACCACCAGGACCTTAGCCGGAACATTGCCCTTATTGAAAAGCTGGTGTTGGTGATTGAGAGCCTCGATGTAGGCTTCGCCGGTTTTATATTGATACGGTTGTCCGCCGTGACTCTGCAACTCCACCTCGCCCTCGAGGACATAGACGTAGGTCGGTACCGGGTGCTCATGCAGTGGCGTGCGGCCACCGGGCTCGATGGTCCCAATAACGGAGATCATTTCTGGCTTGTCTGTCTTCGGATAAACAATCGGCTGCTTGTCTCGGGTTTGACCTGTCTTCAGCAACGGCTGGGTCTTGAAGCCGGCCGGCAGCGCACTGTCCTGGGCGCGCACTGTCGCGGCTCCGGTCACGAGCCAGATTGCCGCCAGCACGCTGGCAGTCGAAACGAAACGTGTGGGCGTCATGGCGATGTCCTCCTCGTTGCGAATGCGCCCCATGAGAGCGGACAGGATCATGCGCCAGGCTTCCAAGCCCGAAGTGGGTAGCTGCGGTCGTCTTCTCGGAACGGCTGCGTCAGCATCTGGTCGAGCCGCTGCTCGCGCGCGTCGCCGAACGGCTTATGCCAATCGTCATGTCCTTGTGACCCGCCCTGGGTCACATTCAATAATTCACTGTATCCTCCCCAAGCGCGCGTTCTACGCGCAATTTGCCGCGGCGAAAGCGATGGCCCGTGAGCATCGCTTGGAGCCGCCGGAACTTATTGCGAAGGGCGATCGCGGCTTTGAAACTTTGGTCTGGCGCTAGCCCTAAATGCCTTGGCGCGAGCGTCGGCTCGTCACCAATCTCGTCTTGTCTCCCGGGTCCATCCCTCCCCGATTAGCCGCTCGTTTGAACCTCAAGCCATAGCTGGTTAGAAAAAGCCGAAACGCATCCGTGCGCCTTCTCTTACTTTTTACTGGACGTAGCGCGAACGAACTATGGCAGTCCGGCAGGTTGCGCCCAGGAGGGCGACAAGCCAGCCGAGCCTCCGTGCCGCCATCCCTGACATTTGCTGCCCTCGATGACCGAGTTGGGCCACGAGCGGCAATACTCCAACTGATCGTAAGCTGTCCGCTTCTCTCAGAAGCGGACATCTACGCCCTTATGAGTCCACGCCCCTAAAAGAATTCGTCGAGGAACGCGGCCGCTTCGTCCGAGATGCCGGCGATCTTGTTCGTTGCCTGACGATAGAACTTGAAATTGAGCTCGGTCCCGGGCTGGCCGTCATTCCAGTCGGTGAAATGCTTGAGTTCGCTCCGGCCCAGCGGCCGCTTCGCGAGCGCGGTGCGTCTGATGGTGACGCTCACGCGCGGTGTTTGCCTGATGATGCCGCGCTTCCTGGCGATCGCTTCGGCTGAAATAACAACGCCGCGCGCGATAAGGCCCTGCCCGCCCTCGTTCTCGCTCGCGAACACGAAAACCATATCGCCTTCGGCGATACGCTTGCCGCCGTACATGGTCTTTTGCGCGGTGAATGCGAACGTCTTCGGCCGCAGATCGGAAACCTCGGCCTTGATCGCGAACGCCATGCTCCTCGTGCCAATGCTAGGCCGACACCGGGAATCTGACGGCTTCCAGCGCGGTCTTGCCGCGGATCATGTCGGAGGCCTTGTCGGCGATCATCATGGTCGAGGCGTTGAGATTGGCGGAGATCATACGCGGCATGATCGAGGCGTCGACGACGCGCAGGCCCTGCAGTCCGTGCACGCGCAACTGATCGTCGACCACGGCCCATTTGGCATCCGCCGGGCCCATGCGGCAGGTGCAGCCGGGATGAAACGTGGTGGTGCCGCGCTCGGTGGCGGCCGCCAGGAATTCGTCGTCGCTCTGCACCTTGGGTCCGGGGAAATCCTCATAGGCGTAATATGGCGCGAGCGGTTTGGACGCGAGCAGCCGGCGCGCCAGTTTCATGCCGGCGACGACGACGCGGCGATCGATCTCTTCCACCAGATAATTGGTCTGGATGATCGGCGGCGCGAACGGATCGGCGGAGCGGATGCGGACATAGCCGCGGCTCTCCGGGCGCTGCTGCCAGGAGGCGACCGTCATGCCGGGCTCGTCCTCGAGCTGGCCCTGCACGCCTTCCTTGTAGCTCGCCGGCGTAAAGGTGAGCTGCAGGTCGGAGCTTTCGGTGGTCTCGCCGGAGTGCCAGAAGCAATAGACCATGGTGGGCGACAGCGACAGCAGGCCGCGCCTTGTCGTCGCCCATTTCAACGCCTCGACCCACAGGCTCAAACCGCGCCTGAGTTCATTGATGGTCTTGATGTTCTTGACGCGAGCGACCGAGCGCGGCGCATAGTGATCCTGCAGGCCTTCGCCGACGCCCGGCAGCGCGTGACGGACCTCGATGCCATGCGATTGCAACAACTCCGGCGAGCCGATGCCGGACAATTGCAGCACCTGCGGCGAGTTATAAGCGCCGCCGCAAAGAATGACTTCCTTGTTGGCGCGCACCTCGACGGGCGTGCCGCCCCTGCCGCCCCGGAGATAACGCACGCCGACCACCCGCTTGCCTTTGAAGATGAGGTTGGTGACATGCGCGTGCGTGCGCACATCGACATTCGGCCGCTTCCGCGCCGGATGCAAGAACGCCTTCGCGGCGCTCATGCGCAGACCATTCTGGATGGTGCGCTGGCAGTAGGAGACGCCCTCCTGGATCGCGCCGTTGTAATCGGGATTTTTGGGAATGCCGAGGCTGACAGCGCCTTCCATGAAGGCCTCGCACAGCGGATCCTGCCAATCCATCGTGGTGACGGTGAGGCTGCCTTCGCGGCCGCGATAGGTCTCGTCGCATTCGCCGACGCGGCACTCCAGCCGCTTGAAATAGGGCAGCACGTCCGGATAGCCCCAGCCGCGATTGCCGAGCTGCGCCCAGGTATCGAAATCCTGGCGCTGGCCGCGGTTGTAGATATGGCCATTGATGGACGACGAGCCGCCCAGCGTCTTGCCGCGCGGCGCGTAGATGCTGCGCCCGCCGGTCCATGGCCCCGGTTCCTGCTGATAGGCCCAGTTGACGCTCTTCATGTGGAACGTCTTGATGAAGCCGGCGGGCAGATGGATGTAGGGATGCCAGTCCTTGCCACCCGCTTCGAGCACGCAGACGCGGCTGGAAGGATCCTCACTGAGCCGGTTGGCGAGCACGCTGCCTGCGGAGCCCGCGCCGATAATCACATAATCGAACGTTTCCATCGTCTCTTTTCTGGCGCGGCTTGGTTACCGCGGCTTATCGTTGAGTTGATAGGTGAGATGCGCCTTCACCGTCGGCCATTCGCTGGCAATGATGCTGTAAACCACGGTATCGCGCAATGTCCCGTTCGGCGCGATCTGATGGCTGCGCAGGATGCCGTCCAGCTTGGCGCCCAGGCGCTCGATGCCGCGCCGGCTCTGGTGATTGAAGAAATGGGTGCGGAACTCCACTGCAATGCAATTCAACTTCTCGAACGCGTGCGTCAGCAGCAGCAATTTGCACTGCGTATTGAGCGCGCTGCGCTGCACGCGCTTGGCGTACCAGGTCGAGCCGATCTCGACGCGACGGTTGGCGGCATCGACGTTCATATAGGTCGTCATGCCCGCGATCTTGCCCTCGGCGTCACAGACCGTGAACGGCAGCATCGATCCCGCCGCGAACAGGCCGAGACGGCGATCGATTTCTTTTTTCATGTTTTCGGCGGTCGGAATGGCGGTGTACCAGAGCTTCCACAGCTCGCCGTCTTTTACCGCTTCCACCAGGCCGTCGACGTGATCGTGCGACAACGGCTCCAGCCGCGCGTGCTCGCCGCGAAGGGTAACAGGTTCAAGAAAGGCCATTCAAAAACTCCGTTGTCACGCACTCATTGTGGAGCGGTCGCGATCCATCCTCCCCGTCATTCCGAGATGGTGCGCTAGCACCAGACCCGGAATCTCGAGGTTCCGGGTCTGGTCCTACGGACGATCCCGGAATGACGATTGCGTTGTCGCGCAATCGTCATTTGTTCAAGAAATTCAGCGCCAGTCCCGCCCGCGCCCAGTCCATCGCAATCAATTCGCCTTTGCCAGACAGCGTGATGTACGCCGTCTTTAGCTCCGGCCCGCCGAATGCGATGTTGGTGGTGACGCGGTCACCGGTCGGCACCTGCTCGACCAGGGTGCCATCGGGCGCGATCACCGAGATGCAGCCCGACACCAGCGTCGCCACGCAGACATTGCCGTTTGCTTCTACCGCCATCGAGTCGAACATCTGGTAGCCGCCGAGCCCCGCGATCGGCTTGCCGCGCTCGCCGCGATAGATCACATCGCGCGGCTTGATGGTGCCGGGCTCGGAGATTTCATAGGCCCACAGCCGCGCGGTCGGCGTCTCCGCGAGGTACACGGTCTTCTCGTCCGGCGACAGGCCGATGCCATTGGCGGGCAGCACACCGTGCACGGCCTCGACGATCTCCGTCATGCCCGGCTTGAGATAATAGAACGCGCCGACATCCATCTCGCGGGCGCGACGCTTGCCGAGATCGGAGAACCAGAGGCCGCCGTGCCTATCGAACACGAGGTCGTTGGGGCCCCGCAGGGCGTGCTCACCGCATTTGGTGACGACGGTCTCGATCTTGCCGCTCTGCAGATCCACGCGCTGGATCGAGCCGCCCTGATAATCATCGGGCTGCGGCCCCGGCATGATCATCTTGCCGGTCGGAATCCAGCTAAAGCCGCCATTGTTGCAGATGTACATCTTGCCGTCGGGGCCGAGCGCTGCGCCATTGGGGCCACCGGGAATTTGCGCGACGACCTCCTTGCGCCCATCAGGATAAACCCGCGTCAGCCGCTTGCCGCGGATTTCGACCAGCACCACCGATCCGTCCGGCATGACAACCGGGCCTTCCGGAAACTCCAGATCGGTGGCGAGAACGCGGATATCGGCCATGAATCCTCCCGGCTTGCTTTTGGCTGCAGGCGGATTTCTGGCTCGGCCCCGCACGCGCAACAATTCGTTGCGGCTGTTATGGCAAAGTCGGTTTGGCTTGCCAAGCAATCACGGGCAACGAAGCGGCGCAGGGCAGCATTGCGGAGACGCTACTCCTTGACCGGAATCCAGATCTCCAGCCCGCCATTGCCGGTGGCGGGGTCGAAATTCTCGTCGTAGCGCTCGAAGCTCGGCGCATCTGCCGCCTTCACGCCGGATGCCGGCAGCCAGTGATTCCAGATGGTGTTGACGGTGCGGCGAATGGTCGAGATGTGGTCCGTGTGGGTAAACACCGCATACTTCTGTTCCGGAATGCGCACGCGGGCGAACTCGCGCGGCAGGTCGGAGAAGTCGGCGACTTCGACGCCGGCGATGTAATCGAAGCCGGAATCGTCGCCATTGCAGCAGACGCCGTAGGCCACGTTGCCGACCCGGTTCGGGATGTCATCGACAGTTTGGTGAAACTTCTGCCACTGGTTCGGAATGCCGGCGCCGCCGTTCTCATGCGTGCAGCGTTCGCTGATGCCGGCGATCAGCAACGGCTTAGAAGCTTCGAAACGCGGCGGCTTGAGAGTATCGAGCAGGGTTGAATCCATCATGATGGGCTCCTGAAGCCTGAGATGATCAAGGCACGTTGTGGCGCGGACCGCTTCGGGCGTTGTGCCGAAATGGTCGCGGAACGCACGGGTGAACGCTTCGTGAGAACTGTAGTCCGCATCCAGCGCGAGGCTGAGGATGTCGGGCGCGCCGGCGGCCAGCGCCTGCGCCGCCTTGGTCAGCCTGCGGGCGCGCACATAGCGCATCACCGAAAGGCCGGTCGCGGCGGCAAACGCCCGCACCAGATGGAAACGCGAGACACCGGCAATGCCCGCGATCTCATCGAGCGTCAGCGGCTCGGCGAGATGGCTTTCGATGTACCAGAGCGCCTTCTGGGCTGGATTCATGACGGACAGCTCTCATGCGAAGCGTTGGCATTATCGGCGGTTCCGCCGCGCTTCATTTGACAGTCCTTGCTCTCCGATCGTGCCACTGACAAGGTAGGGAACGCTTTCGGAGGGTACCATGCTGATCACCAATGTCCGGGCGCACCATATCCGTATTCCCTATGACGCCGGTGTCGCGAGTTTCAAGCAGGGCGCGTCCGCCATCTCGGCGCTGGAAATCGTCATGGTGGAAGTTTCGACCGACGCCGGCGTCACCGGCTGGGGCGATGCCTTTGCCTATGTCTGCCCGCGAACCAGCTACGCCGCCATCGACGAAATGATTGCGCCGCAGGCGCGGGGACAGGAAGTCCCAGATGCGGCCGGCATTCCCGCCTTCATGGAACAGATTCAGCGCAACCTGCATCTGTTCGGCCGCTATGGGATCACCATGTTTGCGATCTCAGCGCTGGATATTGCGCTGTGGGACCTCGCGGCAAAGGTCAAGGGCCTGCCGTTGCACCGCCTGATCGGCGAAGCCAGGCGCACTCGGATTCCTGCCTATGCGAGCCTGCTGCGGATCGGAAAGCCAGAGCTGATCGCAAGTGAATGCGAGACCGCGCTGCGGGAGGGCTACAAGGCGATCAAGCTGCACGAGACCACAACGCCTGCGGTATATGCCGCGCGGCAGGCGATCGGCGCCGGCATTCCGCTGATGGTCGACTTGAACTGTCCGCTGAATGGCGAGGCCGCGATCGCCTTCGCGCATTCCTGCCGCGACGCAGCGCCGATGTTCCTCGAGGAGCCGGTCTGGCCGCCGGAAGATTTTGCAACGCTGGCCGACGTGCGAAGCAAGGGCGGGCTTAACGTTGCGGCCGGAGAGAATGCCTGCACGGTTCATCAATTCAGGCAGATGCTGAAGGCGGGCGCGGTAAGCCATGCGCAACCCTCCGTCATCAAGGTCGGCGGCATCACCGAGTATCTCAGGGTCGTCGACCTCGCCGACGAATTCGGCGTCAAGCTTGCACCGCATTCACCGTATTTCGGCCCGGGCTTCCTGGCGACGCTGCACTTGATGTCGCTGCGCGACGACTCGAGCTTTGTCGAGGTGTTCTCCATGAAACGCGCCGCCTGCTTGTGGCGCGGCCGCATCGACGTCGATGCCAATGGTAATGTGGAGGTGCCGCAGGGGCCGGGACTTGGTTACGAACCGGATAAGGCCGTCATGGAGCAATACCGCGTGGCGTAATCCGCGAGGCAGCCCTACTTGGTGCCGTCTTTCGGCGTCGCCGCATCCTTCGCAGCAGGCGCTGAATCCTTCGCCGTGGGCGCAGCGGTCTTCTTCGCATCCTCCGCCGCCTTGTTCTGCGCCGCCTGCAACTCGCCGACCAGCTTCTGCAAGCCAATGACCGCGCTCTTCAGCGCCTCGATCTGCCGGTTGCTGGCATCAATTTTCTGCTGATGATCGGTGGTGAGTTTTGTGATCGTCTTCTGCAGGAAGTCGACATTGCTCTGCAGGCAAGAGGTGCGCCGCTCCATGGTTCTTTCGACGGTGCAGATCTCGATGCCGGGAACGTCCTGCGCGTGGACGCTCGCCGGCAACAAAGCCATCAGCAGCGCGATGGCGACGATCATGATCCTGGGCATCGGAGCAATCATCAAAATCCTCGTTCCACAAGCATCTCACGCAGGGGAACGTCTATCACAGCAATTTGCGCGAAGCAGGGCCCCGTCCCCAGAGATACCATACTGATACCTCATTCAGGCGTTGTGCTTCATCCCGTTAACAGTGGATGGATTTCGCCGCACCTCAAACCGGTGTGTTTGCCGGGTGCGGCAGTGGAGATTGATTGATGGCAACGCGTGAAAAACGACTGGCGCAGTTCGACGGCAATGGGGAGCCGCCGCAGAACCTGCCGGTGGAAGTTCTTTGCGAGGATCACAGCGGAACCTATCAACTGCCGTTCGCCTGTCGATGGATCGACGGTCAATGGCGCAATGACAGGACCGGCGGCATGGTAGAGGCCACCGTGGTCGGTTGGCGACTGCCGCGGCCGAGATCTGAAAATGCCGCGGAAAGGCCCTGACCCGTCGCAGATTGCGTCAAAATGCGACGGACGCGCGCGGAACTTTAAGGTTCGGAACAGCTACGGAACGAACCGCGCCCGAATCACTGATTTGGCGTCGTACGCTCCTGTTCACGGCTAAATGTCGGGCGCCATCCCAGCCGGCGCACCACATAAAGCACCACAGCAATCGGCCGCAGCCAGCGGCCGACGACAAAGGTTAATTCCTCAGGCGACGACACGGCGGTCAGCTCCACGGCGTGGGCGGCGGCACCTTGTCGACCGCCGGAGGCACGTCGACGGTCTTGAAGTCGGCGGGGCTGACGATCTCGAGGTACTCCATGTCCTTCGAGTAATCGTACAGGTAATGCGTGATGCCGGGTCGCTGGTGCACGACATCGCCGGCCTGCACCAGGGTTGACTTGTCCTCATACATGAAGCGCGCCCAACCCTTGGTCATGATCACGATCTGGAATTCGCATTCGTGCTTGTGCCAGCCGGTGCCCTCTTCAGGCGGCAAGTCGGGGTTGGCCTTGACCAGATGGCAAATCACCTGCCCGCCGGTGGCATCGGCAATGCCGAGATCGCGATACAGGAAGAAGTCGCGCAGACCTCCGCCCTTAAACTCGGTATCGCCGGGTTTGACGTGAGAGAATTTACTGACGACGGCCTGCTTGTTCATCGAAGCCTCCACGGTTCGCGTTGGCGGGACCGCGACAGGCGAAGAGCGTCCAAATTTTCGGCAGCGTCGCATCGTCGCGTTCACGGCTGCATGCTGCCATGCGAAATCCACGCCAGTCGCGTTGCGATGCAGCGATCTGGCCGGCATCGGTTCAGTGAACAGCTTGGCCGGAGGCAGAAATCCGGTTTCAGCAGCTTGCGAAAACGGTGAGGGGACCGGGCGCTGCGCCGGTCACGGGTGGCACGGGCTTGAGCAAAGCCTGCCCGTTGCCTGAGCCGTCCAAACGGGCATGGCCGCGCCAGGCCTGCCTAATATTCGACCTCGAGTTCCTCGATATCGGCCGGCTCGGCTTTGGCGGCCTCGATCCATTCCTGCATCTCTGGTATCGCCATGATGGTGTTGGCGTAGGCCGCGAGCTCGGGCTCGAGCTTGACGTCATAGGTCATGAAACGGGTCACGACGGGCGCGTACATGGCGTCCGCCATGGTGCGCTCGCCGAACAGGAACGGCCCGCCTGATTCCGCAAGGCATTCGCGCCAGATGGTGCAGACCCGGTCGATATCGGCCTGCGCGCGCGACCAGATCTTGAAGCCCGGGAAATGGCCCTTCAGGTTGACCGGCAGCGAGGCACGCAGGGTGGTGAAGCCGGAATGGATTTCACCGCAGATCGAGCGGCAATGGGCGCGCCGGATCCGGTCGGCCGGCAGCAGGCCGGCGTCGGGCATAACCTCGTTGAGATATTCCGCGATCGCCAGCGTATCCCAGATGGTGGCGCCGTCGTGGCGCAGGCACGGCACCAGGATCGACGACGACAGCAGCAGGATTTCGGCCCGCGCCGAGGCATCGTCGGGAGCGGTGATGACCTCCTCGAACTCAAGCCCTGAGAACTTCGCCAGCAGCCAGCCGCGCAGCGACCAGGACGAGTAATTCTTGCTGGATATGGTCAGTGTGGTCGTCGCCATATGGCCTTCCCTCGAACCCAAAACGCCTTTGCCAGGCAAGGACGGCCGACCGCGCCGCCGCCCAATGCCTGTGCGTCGGGCATTTGTACAGCAAGCCACGTGCCAGTTTCAGAGGCGGCCAGCCCGGCTCTGGCGTCGATATTGCATGGCATCACGCGACAGGGGCTGATGTGAATGATGTCAATGATGTACCAGGCCTATCAGAACCACATGGACCTGACGTCGCCATGGCGGACCGGGGCGGCAGCGGCGCTCAGATATCTGAACCTGGTGCCGCAGGGCGTCTCCGACAAATTGTTCGGCCGGCTGGCCGCTTCGCTCGAACTGATCTCGCGCTCCACGCTCACCTATCACCGGCCAGCCTATGGCATCGACAGCGTACTGGTCGGCAATCGGGAGCTGGAGGTAACCGAGGAAGTCACCTTCGCCACCCCGTTCGGCTCGCTCTTGCATTTCAAGAAGGAGAACGCGCCGGAGCAGCCGCGACTGTTGCTGGTGGCGCCGATGTCCGGCCATTTCGCCACGCTATTGCGCAGCACCGTGAAGACGTTGCTGCAGGACCACGACGTCTACATCACCGACTGGCACAATCCGCGCGACATTCCGCTTCATGCCGGCCGGTTCGGGTTGGAGGATTACACCGACCACCTGATCACCTTCCTGGACAAGATCGGTCCGCGTGCGCACATGGTGGCGATCTGCCAGCCGTCGGTGTCGGCGCTGGCTGCGGCTGCCGTGATGTCGGAGGATAATCACCCCGCCCGCCCGGCGACGCTAACCCTGATGGCCGGGCCGATCGACACCCGGATCCAGCCGACCAAGGTCAATGAATTCGCCAAGAGCAAGCCGATCAACTGGTTCGAAAAGAACCTGATCAATTACGTGCCGGTGCAGTGCAAGGGCGCGTTCCGAAAAGTCTATCCCGGCTTCGTGCAGCTCACCGCCTTCGTATCGATGAATCTGGAACGCCACATCAAGCAGCACGTCGACCTCGCCAATCATCTCGCCAGGGGCGAGAAGGAAAAAGCCGCTATCATCAAGACCTTCTACGACGAATATTTTGCAGTCATGGACCTGCCCGCCGAATTCTATATCGAGACCGTGCGCGACGTGTTTCAGGACCATCTGTTGCCGCAGGGCAAACTGATGCATCGCGGCCGGAAGGTCGACCCGGCCGCGATCAGGCGCATGGGCCTGATGACGGTCGAAGGCGAGAGGGACGATATCTGTTCGATCGGCCAGACGCTGGCGGCACAGGACCTCTGCACCGGCGTGCGCGCCTATCGCAAGGTGCACCACATGCAGGCCGGCGTCGGCCATTACGGCGTGTTTTCCGGCAAGCGCTGGAACAACGAGATCTATCCGCTGCTGCGGGACTTCGTGCATTTGAATTCGTGAGGGGCGCACCGCTCTCTCCACGTCATTGCGAGGAGCAAAGCGACGAAGCAATCCATTGGCTCCCCGTGCGCCGAGAGATGGATTGCTTCGCTTCGCTCGCAATGACGGAGTGGCGGGTCTAGCCGTCCTCCCTCTCGCGCGCTAGCATTTGCCAAGATCGACCGCTCAAGAGTCGTCCCGGGAGGAATTCATGATGCGGCTTTCAAAAACACTTCGCACCCTCGCGCTCGCCACTCTCAGTGCGTTCCTGCTGACCGTCACAGCCACGGCTGCCGAGGTGCGCGTGATGATCTCGGGCGGACTGTCGGCCGCCTACAAGGCGCTGATTCCGGAATTCGAACGCAGCACCGGCCACAAGGTGCTGACCGCTTACGGGCCGTCGATGGGCACGACCACGAATGCTATCCCGGTGCGGCTGGAGCGCGGCGAGCCGGCCGACGTCCTCATCATGGTCGGTTATGCGCTCGACGATCTCGCCAAGAAAGGCAAAGTGACTGCCGGCTCCAGCGTTGATCTCGTCAAGTCGCCGATCGGGGTTGCCGTTAAGTCGGGCACGCCGAAGCCCGACATCTCTACGGCGGATGCGGTCAAGCGCGCCCTGCTGGCGGTGAAGACGGTCGCCTATTCCGACAGCGCCAGCGGCGTCTATGTCTCGACCGAGATGTTCGGCAAGCTCGGCATTACCGACGCCATGAAAGACAAAGCCAGGAAAATCCCGGCAACGCCGGTCGGCGAGATCGTCGCGCGCGGCGATGCCGAGATCGGCTTTCAGCAGATGAGCGAATTAAAGCCGGTGGAAGGCATCGAGATCGTCGGCCCGCTGCCGAACGAGTTGCAGAAGATCACGGTGTTCTCCGCAGGGATCGCCAGCGTCTCGAAAGAACCCGAGGCCGGCAAGGCGCTGATCAAGTTCCTAGCCTCACCCGCCGCGCGTCCCGAAATCGTCAAGAGCGGGCTGGACCCGATTCCGGCGGGCGCGACGAACTAAAGCACCGCAGGGCCTGGACACAAAATCGCGAAAACAACCCCATGCACAGTAGGCTTGCGCCCCGGCTCGCAGCACTCGTGCTGACCTGCGTCCGGGCACGAGAAGAAAAAGCTCGCTCATCGTCCATGTCTGGCATCACACCAGCAACCCAGGTAGCTGGTCGGTCTCCGGATGTGCGCTCAGCAGCGGGTGAGATAACGGCACGCCACCTCGCGAGCAAAGCGCAGGCGACGGTTGGCATAGGCGCGGCCGCCATAGAGGCGGAAGTCGACAAACGTGGCAAAGGCCACGACACCCTCGGTGATCGACATCGTGTAGTTGCACTGGAACACGGGGTTCAGCGTCCCCTGACAGCGCGCTGAGAAAAACTCGTCGTCGGATCCGCCGACATAATAGGAGAAGCTGGAGACGCCCCGGTAATGCGCCAAGCCTTCAAAACTGTCGGCCTGCCGATTCGGCGCGGATCGCGTAACATTGGCACGTACATCAGCGGCATAGGCTTCATTTGGCTTTGTGCTGGGGCTGATCTGAACCGACGTCTGTTCGGTGCGCATGCGCTGGCCGGCAGTCGTACGGTCAAGGCCGTCTCGCCGCGCCCGCTCCGCCACCGCCACGCTCCAGGCCTCGCCGCTACCGTCAGCGAACACGAGTTCGACCTCGTTCGAACTCAGTTGCGGCGGCAGCGGCCCTTGGCCACTGTGTGGCGCACGATTGACGAAAACCACATAGGCTCGCGGCACGACGAGGTCTGGGAAGTTGGCTTTGCCGACCACATCGTTGACGAGGCTGATGCGGATCGGGGTCATGTCGAGCAAGAAGTGGAGATAATCCGCCCGGCCCAGATTGGGCACTTCGTCGGCATGGGCGAGATCGACGCAGAAGCCGCCCAACACCCTCAATGCGACCGCAGCAACGAGCGCCAGGTCCATGCGACGGCACACCCGCTTCATGGTGCCGGCGCGCTTCAGTGGATTGCCGCTCATCCTTCGCACTTCCACTCCTTGCGGGTGCTCGGATCAGGTCCAGCAAGTTCCGTGTAGTACGTCGAGACGCGATACGGGCTAACTCCTTGCTGAACGAGATTTTGCCAGACCTGAACGAATACCTCTTTGTCGAAGTGGGTCCTTATGTTGACCGCTCTATAATTCATTTCACAAAGCTCGCTGCACCGTCGGTAAAGCTCCACCGCGTCGGCGTCTGGATACTGTTGCTTTATTTTGTAATAGCCAAAATCATATGACGCCTCAAACGGCACATCGGCACCGCCGACGATCAACTTGAAGTGCGTCCTGCGCTCCATCGGAGGCTCATCGCGCACCCATTGAACCGCCAGACCGCTTTCCACATGCGTGGAGCGTCGTCGTTCCGGATCGAGTATGATCGTCATGCCGCCATCTTCCTCAGACTTCGCAACGAGTGTACCAACACGGTCGGAACGCCTGCCGCAACGCTTATGAGCCGTGCGTTTGTCCGATCCCATATTTGGCCTTGAATTTTGTCAGCACGCGCCGCGCGAGGATGATGCCTCCTCCCGGCGAGGGGGCGATCCACTGATAACCGCCCTCCGGCAGTAGTGCGTCTGGCTGCCAGGCACCATCCCGCCAAAGATTATTCAGCACGACCGTCAAGGAGAGGGGGTCGTCAGCGTGATCCTTGAATATCTCTACAATCTCGTCAGGCATCGTCCGCACGATCTCGTCGGATTCGGATTCGAGCTGGCGCTCTTCTATTTCCGCCAGCGACTTGAAGTCCTCGTTCCAGAAATGGCCGGCGACCATCGTCGGACCGATCTTGTCGGTCCAACGATATTGCGCACCCACCGGCTCGAGATAACCCGCTTCGGCAAGCGCTCGCGCGGCGTTGCGATGTATCTCCCGGCAGTCAAACGGCTCGCGGCCGGTAGGCATCGGCGGGTCGCCATATCCGCAAACGACCCCCAGATAGGCTTCCAGCATTTTTGCGAAGCGTGGGTCATCTTTCCTGACCCGCCCTGCCAGAAATTCTGGCATCGCATCGGCATCCATCGTCAAGGCGTGCAGGCAGTACCAGGTCTCGCCCGGCTTATCCGCCCGCGGGACGGGCGCGAGCAGCCCGAACTTCGTCAACGTGGCCGTCGCTTCTTCGAACGCCGTCATGGAGTCGTGATAGAAGGTCGCGCCCTTGCGTCTTGGAGGGCCATCCTGGCTATGCTTGGTCAGGTGACGCACGATCGAGGCGGCAAGCTCACCGCAAAGCCGGCCTTCGATACCATCTGTCTCAACCATGCGGCCACCCCTCCATGCCTTCAGACACCTTCCGGTGGCTGCAGATACAGGCCAGAGCCGGAAGGCTTGCCGCAACGCTCATGTGCCGCGCTCCTCTGCGATGCCATATTTGGCCCTGAATTTTTCCAGCACGCGCCCCGCGAGAACGGTTCCTCCTGGCACGTCGATGTCATGCTCGTTCTCCGATGGCGCATCCAGCCGCCACATGCCATCCCTCCAAAGTTTGCCGAGAACAACCCACATGCCCAGCAGATTGTGAGGGTGGTCCCTGAAGATCTCCACGACCAGGTCAGGCATTGTCCGCACGATTTCATCGGATGCGGCTTCCAGCTCGCGCTGTTCTATCTCCTCCACCGACTCGAAGTTCTCGTTCCAGAAGTATGCGGCGACCATCGCCGGACCGATCTTGTCTGTCCAACGATACTGCGCGCCCACCGGCTCGAGATAGCCCGTTTCGGCGAGCGCCCGCGCGACGTTGCGATGTATCTCCAGGCAGTCAATCGGCTCGCGGCGCGTTGACATCGGCGATGCGCTATCACAAACGACCCACAGCCATGCTTGCAGCAATTCTGCAAAGCGTGGGTCATCTTTCCCGACACGCCCTGCCAGATATTCCGGCATCGCATCGGCGTCCATCGTCAAGGCGTGCTCACAATACCAGATCTCACCGGGCATATCCGCCCGCGGGACGGGCGCGAGCAGCCCGAACTTCGTCAACGCGACCGTCGCGGCTTCACGGTCCGACGTTGTCTCGTGATAGAAGGCCTCTCCCTTATGCCCATGCAGGGTCACATGGCGCGCGATTGAGGCGGCAAGCTCACCGCAGAGCCGGCCTTCGACATCACCTGTCTCCATCATGTCGCCAACCCTTCATGCGGGATGTACGCCCGATTCGTCTCCCGAAGATAAAGTTAGACGTCGCACCTACCGGTTGCAAACGACCATCAGGAGCGAGCCCTAACGCTTCATGAAGGGAGGAGAGTGATCTGCCGCGGTTGGGCTCTCGAGCCATAAAGGCAAACGCCGGATTGTCGCGCTCACTCGATCTCGCTTTCGTCAGGTAAAGTGCCGTTAAGGATCTTTGAAAGAGTATCGGCGTCGGCCTCGGCAGGAAGAGAGGAAATTATCGGATGGGGCGGCAGGCAAATCCACTTCGATACCGACGTGGATTCGATCGCGGCGAATTGACCCGTCATCGCCCGGCTCGACCGGGCGATCCAGTACGCCGCGGCGCACATTTTAAAAAAAACTAGCTACACGGCGTACTGGATGCCCCGCCGGAGCCTGTCATCGGGCGCGCATTCGCGCGACCCGTTGGCGGAGCATGACGGCGGAGCTAGCGATGCATCCCGTGCTGCATGGCGAGCAGCACGATCACGGCGAGCGCCAGCACGACCGTCGTGGTTTTCCAGAACAGCAGCGGATTGCGCTCGATCAGCGGCGTTGACGACGTGCTCAGATAGTTTGCATTGGGATGGCGCAGGTCGAACAAGAATTCCGAGAAACTGTCGTAGCGCTTGTAGGGATTGGGATGCACCGCCTTTTCCAGCGTGCCGTCGATCCATTGCGGCAACTCGCGATCGCCATGCGACGCCGGGCGATAGACCAGCCTGTTGAATTGCGACCTGGTCCGCGCCTTTGCGATCTGCGCGCCGTAGGGCAGTTTTCCGGTCAGCATCTGGTAGGTGATGACGCCGAGTGAAAACAGGTCCGAGCGCGTCGTCGCCGGCTCGCCGAGGAAATATTCGGGCGCGGTGTATTGCTGGGTACCGAGAATGTCATTGCGGATGCCGGATGGCTCGGCCTCGACCACGCCCGTGATTTTCGTCGAACCGAAATCGATGATCTTCACGGTACCCGTAGCATCGATCATGATGTTGTCGGGCCTGACGTCCTGGTGCAGCATCTCTTTGCGATGGAAGGCGCGCAGCCCCTTGGCGATCTGCTCGACGATGCCGCGCACGGTTTCCAGGCTCGGTTTCGGATTGTCGATCATCCATTGCGTCAGCGTCTGACCGTCGATGTATTCGGTCGCGACATAGAGGAAGTTGCGCTTGCGCTGCAGCAGGCAGGGTTTCAGCACATGCGGGCTGTCGATCCGCCGCGCCACCCACTCCTCCATCATGAACCGCTTCAGGTAAGCGGGATCGTCGCGCAAATCGATCGACGGGATCTTGATGGTGACCACCGCGTCGGTTTCGATATCGACGGCAAGGTAGATGTGGCTGCGGCTGGAGCCGTGCAGCTCGCGGACGATTCGGTAACCGTCGAACACCGCCCGCGCCTCCAGAAGCGGCGGCAGCGGCAGTTCGTGCGGCTGGGCGAACACTTCGCTGGCGGCGCCGTCGGGCACCTCATCAACGCGCACGATCTGGACCGTGAGATTATCCTTGCTGCCAGCTTCAAAGGCCTGGTCGACAATCCCCTTCGCGGCCGCATCGAGATCGGCGCCGCCCTCGTTCACCGCCTTTGCAATGCGACGGGCGCTAAGATGCTCGTAGATGCCATCGGTCGCGAGCACAAAGACGTCGCCCGGCTCGAGCCGCAGCATCTGGTAGTCGATCTCGATTTGCGGATTTACGCCGAGCGCCCGGCCGAGATAGCTCTGCTGCGAGGAGATGACGATGCGGTGGTCGTTGGTCAATTGCTCCAGCGTGTTGCCGGAGAGACGATAGATTCGGGAATCGCCGATGTGAAAGAGATGCGCCGTGGTCGACTTGATGACCATGGCGGAGAGCGTACAGACGTAACCGCGGTCCTTGTCATAGGCATACTGGCTGCGCGTCTGCGAATGCAGCCAGGAATTGGTCGCCTCCAGCACGCGCTGCGCCGAGGTGCGCACCGACCATGATTCCGAGGTGCAGTAATAGTCGGTCAAAAAGCCCTTGACCGCCGATTCCGCGGCGACCCGGCTGACCTTGCTCGTGCTGATGCCGTCGGCCAGCACGATGGAAATGCCCTTGAGGCTGAGCAGCGGCTCGTCCGGGATCAGGACGCCATGGAAATCCTGGTTGGTTTCCTTGAGGCCCTTATCGGAAAATTGTCCAACCGATATTTTCAGCTCGCGCGGCATTCCCGGCTTTCACGACGATGGGCCTCTCCCCTTGCGAGGAGAGGCCCATCCTCATCTTAAGATCAAGCGGCAATGCGCGAGGACGGCCGCGAAGATGCCGCAGCCGACGCGCTGCGCGACGGACCGGTCTTGACGTGGGTCGCGTACAGCGTCAGCCCGGTAAAGGCGAGGCCGCCGACGAGGTTGCCGATGACGGTCGGAATCTCGTTCCAGAAGATGTAATCCCACCAGGTGAACTTGCCGCCGAGCAGGAGCCCGGACGGGAACAGGAACATGTTCACGATGGAATGCTCGAAGGTCATGAAGAAGAACAGCATGATCGGCATCCACATCGCGATCACCTTGCCGCTGACGTGCGTGGAGATCATCGCGCCGACGACGCCGGCCGATACCATCCAGTTGCAGAGCATGCCGCGGACGAACAGCGTGAGCATGCCGGCCGCGCCATGATCGGCATAGCCGACGGTGCGGCTCTCGCCGATTGTGCCGATCACCTGGCCGACCTTATCCGGCGGCTGCGACCAGCCGAAGGTAAACACGATCGCCATCATCACGGCCACCGTGAAGGCGCCGGCGAAATTGCCGATGAAGACGAGGCCCCAGTTGCGCAGCACGCCGCCAATCGTCACGCCAGGGCGCTTGTCGATCAGCGCCAACGGCGCCAGCACGAACACGCCGGTGAGCAGGTCGAAACCCAGCAGATACAGCATGCAGAAGCCGACCGGGAACAGCGCGGCGCCGACGATCGGCACACCGGTCTGCACATTGATGGTGATCGCAAACGCCGCGGCAAGCGCAAGGATCGCTCCTGCCATGTAGGCGCGGATGACCGTATCGCGCGTCGACATGAAGATTTTGGATTCTCCGGCGTCGACCATCTTGGTCACGAATTCCGAAGGCGCGAGATAGGCCATTCCAGTTCCCCTTTCGAGACAACGTTGAAGCGCGCCGGATGCTGCGCAGCCGTGCACCGATTGAATGAAAAATCTTGCCGTCCTCGTGCGCGACAGATCCCGCGCCGCCTTTGAACGGCACAGAACGACGCGGGGTCATGCCCGACAGGAACTTAAGGATGCGCGAGCTGTCGTGAGGTGGTCCCGAAGACTGCTCGCAGCGCCTCACGCGAGGCCGCTTGATCCCAACGCCTTCGGCCAACGCTGGCCTTGGCAATCCGAACGGACGGCAGTCGTCATTGACTGAGACAGGATTAAGCAATCGATGTGCCAACCCGAAATCGAGCCGTAGGCTCAAAAAGGCGCGTATTTCTACGTGGTTATGGTTCTATCGCGCGGTGCCCGGAGATGAACCGCTGCCTTGTATTTGTGCAGTTGCACATATGTTAGCGCCTGCTGCGCAGCGCCTCGTCACAAACTCGCTGTCGTCCCGGACAAGCGAGCACAGCGAGCGTCGATCCGGGCCCCATCACCACAGGGCAAAGTTTTGCGAACGCTGGCGCCTCAGCGTCTTCCAACAACCCAATCCTGTGGTTATGGGTCCCTGCGTTCGCAGGGACGACGGCGGTACAAGCCTCGCCTCGCAATGAAATCTGAATTCGCAAAACTCGCTGTCGTCCCGGACAAGCGAGCACAGCGAGCGCCGATCCGGGACCCATAACCACAGGACAAGGTTTGCGAACGCTGGCGCCCCAGCGTCTTCTAACAACTCGATCCTGTGGCTATGCGTCCCTGCGTTCGCAGACAGCGGAGCAAGCTTCTACTTCGTCTGCGTCCGGATCGGCCGATCCTTCAGGCCGTTATTGTCGTAGGCCTTGCGTAGCGTGCCGTTGGAGATCGCTTCGCTCAGAAACTTGACCGCAAACGCCAGCGACAGCGGATGGTTGGGCGGCACCGCCACCGCCGTCACGGTCTGCTTGAAGGTTTCATCCAGCACGCGCGTGCCCGGAATCCTCTTTGCCATCGCGTTGAGCTGGTCGCGCGACAGCGCGAACGCATCGATCTCGCCATTCTTGAGCAGGCCGAAGATTTCGTCGTAGGTCTGGTAGCCCGTGACTTTGGCGTTCTTCAGATGCGCGATCGCGCCGCGCATCGTGGTCGTGTTGTTGACCGCCGCGACCTTGATCCCGGGTTGATCGAGTGTTGCGAAATTCGTCACCGTCGAGTCAGGCTTGACGATGTAGGTCGCATCCGACACCTCATAGATCGGTCCGAACGACATCCTGCCCTCGCGTTCCGGATCCTTCGGCAGGAAGGTGATGTCCCAGGTGCCCTTCGACGCCGCATCGACGATCTGACCGGAATTGTTGTGCGCGACATATTCGACGGGGACGCCGAGTTGTTCCGCCATCGCCTTGCCGAGATCGACCGGCACGCCGGCATAACCGGTTTCGGTCTTGGTCGACCAGAATGCGCCGCCGGCCGGACTGATCGCGATCGCCACCCGCAGCTTGCCGGTCGGCGCAATTTCATCCTTCAGGGCATCGGCTGTAGCGGGCATCGTCATCATGGCCGTCAATCCCAGCAAGAGACCGGCCGTTGCCGGCGAGAGTTGATTGAACATCGGGAGCTCCTTCCCCAGCCGGCGGTTGGCGTCCCATTCATCCCTGCGCGGATGATCAGCGCTTCTTCTTTGCCGCAGCCGCGCCTTTTGGAGCCGCAGCCGGCGTTGCCGGCTCGGCCGTTTCGAACTTGCCGATCGCCATGATCTGGACGCGCGCATTGGCTGATGATGCCGGGCGATTGACATCCTGCAACTGTTCCTCGCCAAGTCCAAGCGCCTGAAGCCGTTTAGGCGACACCTTGAAGGTGTTCACCAGAACGTCGCGGATCGATTCGGCGCGCCGCTGGCTCAGGATCAGATTGTGGTCGCGCCTTCCGGCGGATTCGACGTGATCGACGATCAGATAGCGATAGGGCCGCGTCTTCGGATCTGTGAGCGCGTCCGCGATGCTGCCGATGGTCTGATAGGAGGCCGGCCGGATCAGGGAGGAATCCTGGTCGAACACGACATCGACACGGATTTGCGGCAGCTTCGTCAGTTGCGGCGCGATCGGCGGCCGCTTCTGCGGCTGGGCGTCCGCTCTCGCCTTGATGCGGTCGGCAGCCTGCTGGCGCAAGGCAGCCAGGTCGATATCCGACTCGGCTTCGACGGCAAGCTTCTCAATGATATCCCCGCTCGACATGGCGGTCTGCGCCCGGCTCGCCGTTATCGGCAGGGCAAAGGCGGCCATGGCGCCCAGCACGAGACCGATACCGCACAGCTTTTCTTCCCCAAGCATCAGCGATACCCCGCGGCGCTGATCGCCTTGTTGCAGTTCGGGGTCGCCTTCTTGGTGGATTCCAACAGACATTGCAGCCCCTTGACAGGATCGTGCCGTACCTCACCGCAGAAGCGGTTCAATTCCCAATTGCAGAGTTTCACAAGCGAGGTGCGCGCGGTAACGCGCTGCTGGATGGCGCCGAGGGCCTGGGGATAATCGGTCTTGCACTTCGCCGACACCACGTCCTGGTTGCGGCCCAGGCACTCCTTCAGGCGCGTCGCGTCGAGATTGACGCCGCGGCAATTGTCATCGATGTCCTTGCCGCAGCTCGCGGCCAGCATGGCCGCGGCCTCCTCGAATTTCATGGTCTGCGCCGTCGCCAGCGAAGGCATAAACACCGCAATGATGAACAGGAAAAGCCGGATTCGGGTCATGCGCGCACCTCACACAAGGAGGGTGGCGATGGTCAAGTGTTCTGTTTGAGTTCACGGCCGCACGCGAAGCTATTGCGCCGCAACACGGGTCGCAGGCGCCAGTACATCTGTTCGTCATGTCCGACCTCGCCCCCACCTTTCCATGACAGAAAGTGGTGCATGATCAATTGATTAGTGATGTCACGGCGCGGTTTGCGCGGCCGGTACCTTGATCTCCTGCGGCAGGATGATCGCCGCCACGATCACCAAAAGGCAGAGCGCGCCGAATGTCTGGAGCATGGTGACGAAGCCGCCCTTTTCGTAGAGCCACGCCACCAGGCCGACGGAGGCGCCGGCCGCGGTGAAGCCGACGAAGTAGCGCACCGAATAGGCGCGCGAGCGCCATTCCTCGGTGGTGTATTTGCCGACCATGGCGTCGTTGACGGTGACCTGGCCGAACGCGCCCATCACGATGCCGATGGAAGCGATGATCAGCGGCAGGTTCGACAGCGTCGCCGCAAAATACATGAACGGCGCCAGCAAGAACGACAGCGGCAGCATCACGGCCTTCAGCGAATAATGGTCGATCAGCTTGCCGATGGTGTATTGCGTCATCGCGCCGAACACATAGACGCCGGCCGCGATCACCCCGAGCAGGGCCGGACTGTTGGTCAGGCCGGCCAACCGCTCGGCGAACAGTTTCGGCATCGCCACGGTGATGGCGTTGAAGGTCGTGGATATCGCGATCACCACGATCAGAAGGGCCAAAAACACCCGCCACATGTCTTCTTTCGCAACCCGTGCCTGCGCTGCGGCCTGCCTGGTGCCGGTTCGGTCCTCGTGCATCACCATCAGCGCAAAGGCCGCGCCGATCAGGATCGTGACAATTCCCGGCGCGATGAAGGCCCAGCGCCAGCCGAGATATTGCCCGATGACGCCGGTGACCAGCGCCGAGGACGCCACGCCGAGATTGCCCCAGACGCCGTTCAGGCCCATCTCGCGGCCGAGTTTATCGGCATAGGACACGATCATCGCGGTGCCGACCGGATGATAGATCGAGGCGAACAGGCCGATCGCCAGCAGCGCCGCGCCAAGTTGTAAGGGCGTCTGCACGAAGCCGACGGCGATCATCGACGCGCCGATGCCGAGGAAAAATATCACCATCATGTGGCGCCGGCTCCAGCGGTCGCCGAGCCAGCCGGTGACGAGCGAGCCCGCGCCGAAGGCGACGAAGCCCGGGGTGGCGTAAGGCAACAGCTCCGAATAGGCCATGCCGAGCGCCGGGCCCATGATGATGACGGCGGCGGCAAAGATCAGCATCGAATAATGGTCGATGAAATGGGCGGCGTTGACGAAAGTGATCACCCGGCTCGGGCTGTTCTTTGGGCTGTTCATGGTCGATTCCCGAATCCCGCAATTTTGCGAAATAGGTTATACGGGGTTGTCCTGACGGGATGTCGCCAATGAATATCGCCGAAAAGCCAATTGCCGCCATCATCGGGCGCCGCATTTCGACCGGCGACGGCATCCACATGATCGCCAACGGCTATAAGAAGGGCTTCCGGATCGACACCCACATGCATCGCGAAGCGCAGCTCGTCTATGCGGCGAAGGGCACCATGCAGGTGACGACGCCGAAGGGTCGCTGGCTGGTACCGCCGGACCGGGCGGTGTGGGTGCCCGCGCTATCGGAGCATGCGATCGACGTGCTCGCCGATATCGAGATGCGGACGCTCTATTTCGAACTCGACTGGCTACGGCGCGAGGTGCGCAGCCACAGCCTGGATGCGGAATTCGTGGTGCGGGTGTCGCCGCTCCTGCATCAGACCATTCTGGCTTTGTTCGACGATCGCGGCGACCACGAGCGAACCGAGCTTCTGCTGCGACTGGCCATGATGGAGCTCGACCAGGCGGAAGATTCAGCGACCTTCATCCCGCTGCCGCGCGAGCTGCGCTGCCGGCGCGCCGCCGACATCGTGCTCGCGGACCCAACCGGCGACCATGAGATCGAAACGCTGGCGCGCGAGGTCGGCACCTCGGTGCGAACGCTGTCGCGGCTGTTCTCGTCGGAGACGCAATTGAGCTTCAAGAGCTGGTGCCAGCGCGCCCGGATTGCAGCGGCGATCGAGAAGCTGTCGACGGATGCCGGCGTGTCCGTCAAGCAGCTTGCCGCTGATTTGGGCTATGCCAGTGTGCCGGCGTTTTCCCATGCTTTCCGGCAGGTTACGGGCAAAACACCGACGGAATTCGCGGGGAAGGAGTGAGGCCGTGACATTGTATTGTCGTCATTATCAGCGAAGCGGGTAATCCAGTATTCCAGAGGCGTCGATGATCAATCGATAGGCGGCGGCGTACTGGATGTCCACAGGAGCCTGTCATCGGGCTCGCCGAAGGCGAGACCGGTGGCGCGGTATGACGAACTGGACTTCTTGATTGTGATCGGCACTGACCTAAATCCCATGTAAGATTCCGCAAAACCCCCGCTGGATTCGATCCGCCACATGGCCAATGCCTTTTTCTCCGATCTTCTCGCGACGATATCAGAACGCGGCCGTACACTGCTGCGGCG
Organism: Bradyrhizobium sp. sGM-13; assembly: GCF_018398875.1. Lineage (GTDB taxonomy): Bacteria > Pseudomonadota > Alphaproteobacteria > Rhizobiales > Xanthobacteraceae > Bradyrhizobium. Next base: position 103,899 of record NZ_JAGWDK010000013.1, read on the forward strand.
GGCCGGACCGTCCGACGACGGCCAGGACGCTTCGGAGCTGATCGAACTATGCGAAGCGCTGCTGTCGGGCCGCGGCGAAGCCTCCGGTACCGCGATGGCGCGCGAGGTGCTCGATCGCTACCACGATCTCGACGCCGCCGGCCGGCTCACCTTCTTCGAAACGCTGGCCCGCAACTTCGGCCCCGACCGCGAGAAGCTGTCCCAGGCGATCGAGAGCTGGCGCAGCCAGCCGAACGACAGCGATGCCAGTGACCTTCATTTTGCGTCCGAGCCGCGGCGGCAGGAGCTGATCCGCCGGCTCAACCGTGCGCCCGGCGGCACCAGCGAGCTGGTGGCGATGCGCGCCGACCTGCTTTCCCTGATGAAGGGCAACAAGGATCTGGCCGCGCTCGACCGCGACGTGGTGCATTTGCTGTCTTCTTGGTTCAACAGGGGATTTCTCGTGCTGCGGAGGATAGACTGGTCGACGCCGGCCAATATTCTGGAACAGATCATTCGCTATGAAGCCGTGCACGAAATTCGCGACTGGAACGATTTGCGCCGCCGCATCGATCCCGTCGACCGGCGGTGCTACGCCTTCTTCCATCCCCAGCTCAACGACGAACCGCTGATCTTCGTCGAGGTCGCGCTGACCGAGACTATACCGACCGCGATCGCACCGCTGCTTGCCGCCGAACGGCAGCCGGTGCCGATCGAACGCGCGCGCACCGCCGTGTTCTATTCGATCTCGAATACGCAGAAAGGGCTTGGCGGCATTTCCTTCGGCAGCTTCCTGATCAAGCAGGTGGTCGAGGAGTTGCGGCGCGAACTGCCGAAGCTCGACACCTTCATCACGCTGTCGCCGGTGCCGGGCTTCATGCAATGGCTGAAACAGGCCGACGATGTTCCGGTGAGCGACGAGGACCGGATACTGCTCGAAAGCCTCGACAAGCCGGACTGGTTCGAGAATACCGAACTGACCGCGCAATTGCGCACCGTGCTGGAACCGCTGGCGGCGTACTATTTCCTGAAAGCCCGCACGCCGAAGGGCCGGCTGGTCGATTCGGTGGCCCGCTTCCACATCGGCAACGGCGCACGGCTGGAGAAGATCGACTGGCTCGGCGACCTCTCGCCCAAGGGCCTGCGGGAATCTGCCGGGATTATGGTCAATTACCTCTACCGGCTCGAGGACATCGAGAAGAACCACGAGGCCTACGCCAACCAGGGCGAGATCGCCGCATCAAGTGCGGTGAAGAAACTGCTCAAGACCGAAGGCCGCCGGTTATTGGACATGCGGCTGTCGTAGGACGGCGCGGAGCCCTTCGCGATGACGGTCATTTGGAGCGACAGCCGCGACGGCGTGGACTGGCAGGAACTCGAAGCGCTCTATCGGGCCGCCCCGCTCGGCACCAAGAACGCGGCCGATCTCGAAGTGGTGTTCGGCAACAGCATGTTCTGCTGCTTTGCCCGCGATGGCGGCCGGCTCGTCGGCGCCGGCCGCGTTCTGGCTGACGGACGCGATTGCGCGTATCTTTGCGACGTCGCGGTTCTGCCGAGCCATCAAGGAACAGGCCTCGGAAAACAGCTTATCGAAAGACTGCTTGCCCAATCGCAAGGACACGCGAAGATCATCCTGTATGCGGTCGCCGGCCGCGAGCCGTTGTATGCGAAATTCGGCTTCCTGCGGATGAAGACCGCGATGGCCATTTTCAAGAACAGGCAATCAGCCATCGAGAAGGGTTGTTGTCCGAGGGCTGATCGTGGATCATCGCCGATCTGCCTCTCGTGTCATGCCCGCGCAGGCGGGCATCCAGTAGTCGCTGACGTCAGCGATAGAAGCGAGAGTACGCGGCGTACTGGATCGTCCGCCTTCGTGGACGATGACAGGGCGTTCGTTCAGGACTTGTACTCATAGAGCAACCGGGCTCGGATAGTGCCTTCCAGCGCCCGGATGTCCGCGAGCACGCGCTGGCCGTCGGCGGCCGAGGCATCGACGTCCAGCACCACGTAGCCGACGTCGTGCGCGGTCTCGTAATATTGCGCGGCGATGTTGACGGCATGACGGGCCAGCACTTCGTTCAAACGCCCGAGCATGCCCGGCAGGTTACGCTGCACCTGAATGAAACGCGTGCCTGACGGCCGTGGCGGCAATTGAACCTGCGGGAAGTTGACGGCGCCCATGGTCGAGCCGGAATCGCTGTACTCGACCAGCTTGCGCGCGACTTCGGCGCCGATGCGCTCCTGCGCCTCCTCGGTCGACCCGCCAATATGCGGGGTCAGGATGACGTTCTCCAGGCCCTGCAGCGGCGAGACGAAGCGGTCGGAGTTCGAGCGCGGCTCGACCGGAAAGACGTCGACCGCGGCGCCGCGGAGCCGGTTTTCCCGCAGCGCCTCGGCGAGCGCCTCGAGGTCCACGACCGTGCCGCGGCTATTGTTGATGAAATACGCGCCATGCTTGATCGCGCGAATCTCCTCGCGCCCGATCATGCCGTTCGTGGCGGGAGTTTCCGGCACATGCAGGCTCACGACGTCGCTTTGCGTCAGAAGCTCATGCAGGCTCGCGGTCGGCTCGGTGTTGCCGTGACGAAGCCTATCGGTGTGATCATAAAAGATCACCCGCATGCCCAGCGCTTCCGCGAGGTTGGAGAGCTGCGAGCCGATATTGCCGTAACCGATGATACCGAGCGTCTTGCCCCTCACCTCATAGCTGTCGTTGGCCGACTTGTCCCAACGTCCCTCATGGGCGGCGTTGGAGCGCGCGACGATCCGGCGCAGCAGGACGACGATCTCGCCGATTACAAGTTCTGCCACGCTCCGCGTGTTGGAGAACGGCGCGTTGAACACCGGAATCCCGCTCCGGCGCGCGGCCTCAATGTCCACCTGGTTGGTGCCGACGCTGAAACATCCGACCGCGATCAGGCGGTCCGCAGCGTCGAGAACCTCCTTGGTGATTTGCGTGCGCGAGCGGATGCCGAGCAGATGCACTCCCTTGATGGCCTCTTTCAGCGCATCGCCCTCGAGCGCCTTGGACAGGCGTGTCATGTTGGAATAGCCGGCAGCCTCGATTATCTGCACAGCGCTGTCGTTGACACCTTCAAGGAGCAAGACGCGGATCTTGTCCTTCGCAAGCGAGAGTTGGGGAAGCGTGGTGGCCAAGATCGCGGCGTCCTTCAGTGATGGATGAACGGTAAACTGGCGGCCCGGAAATCCACGATCGGCGGCAGGGCGAACGCCCTGTCCAGGCCACCGATTCCGGCCTTTCCTATGGCATCCAGCCCTACGCCGCCAGCGCCTTCACCTCGGCATAGAGATCGGATTTCCCCTCGAACCCGATACCCGGCAGGTCAGGCATGGTGATGTGACCGTTCTCGACACGGACGCCATCCGGGAAGCCGCCATAGGGCTGGAACAGGTCGGGATAGCTTTCATTGCCGCCGAGGCCGGGGCCCGCCGCGACGTTGAGCGACATCTGGCTTGTGCGAATACCAGCGCACGCTGGCGGTGCTGAAGGCGCAGGGCTGGTCGCCGAGCCGCTGCATAAGGACGGATGGATTGCTTCGTCGCTTCGTTCCTCGCAATGGCGGTTGATGCAGATTTGGCTCAGGACTTCGGCTTGTCCCGGAAATACGGCTCGACCGGGCCATGCACCTTGATCGTCAGCGGATTGCCGTGGCGGTCCTTGGCATTGCCGGCGGTGACGCGCACCCAGCCCTCGCTGATGCAATATTCCTCGACATTGGTCTTCTCGACGCCCTTGAAGCGAATGCCGACGTCGCGCGCGAGGATCTCGGCGTTGTAGTACGGGCTGCTCGGATCGACCGAAAGACGGTCGGGGAATTGGTCGCTCATTGCTTTGTTGGTCTCGTTCACAGCAGTGCCTCGATTTCTCTTCTGATTCCCTCGGGCGTCGCGGTTGGGGCGTAGCGCCCAACCACCCTGCCCGAGCGGTCGACCAGGAATTTGGTGAAATTCCATTTGATCGACGAACCCAACAGTCCCGATTTCGCGTTCTTCAGATGATTGAACAACGGATGCGCATGTCTGCCGTTGACGTCGATCTTGGCGAACATCGGAAACGTTACGTCATATTTGCCTGCGCAGAATTGCTCGATCTGCTTGGCGTCGCCCGGTTCCTGCCCGCCGAACTGGTTGCAGGGAAACCCAAGCACCGCAAAGCCGCGCGGCGCCAGTTCACGATGCAACTGCTCCAGGCCCTTGTATTGCGGCGTGAACCCGCAGGCGCTGGCGGTATTGACGATCAGGAGCACCTGATCCTTGAACCGCTTCAGCGGAATGTCTTCGCCGGCGAGCGACTGCGCCGTAAAATCATAAACGCCTGGCATCGTCCTCTCTGCTAGCTCGCCGGATCGATCGCTGCCGAGGGCGTTCCGCCGGCTTCCACCGCCTCGCCCGCGGCGAGACAGAGATCTTCGCGATAGCGCCCGGAAACCAGTTGCACGCCGACGGGAACGCGTCCGACCAGCCCGGTCGAAACCGTTAGCCCAGGCAGGCCCATGAAGGGAATGGCAATCTGCGGCAATTGCGCATGCCAGACGCGCGCAAACGACGCCTCGTCCTTGCCGTCGAGTTGATCAGGGAACGGCAATTCGCCGGATACCGGCATCAGCAGCACGGCATAGTTTTCAAAGAACGCCAGCCATTCGCGCGTCAATGTCGCACGCCGTGTCAACGCTTTCGACAGGTCGAAGGGATGCACTTTCGCGCGGTTGCCGCGCAGGCACGCCAGCGCGCCGGGATCGCCTTCGCGCTCGGCGGCTTCCAACTGCGCCTCGTAGCCGTCGCCGAGCCAGAGTTTTGTCTGCAGATCGGCGGCTTCGCGCAGCGGCGGCGTGTCGGCGATTTCCTCGACAATCCAGCCCGCGCGCTCGAGCCGCTTGCCGGCGTCCGTCACCGCGGCTTTCACTTCAGGTACCGGATCAAGGCCGCCAGGGTTGAGGCACATCGCGACGCGCTTCGGCATTGCCGGCCCTTCGAGCGGCGCCGGCACCCACCAGGGATCGCGATAATCCTGCGCCGACATCGCAGCCAGTGCGATCCTGATATCGCCGATGGTGCGGGCCAGCGGGCCTGACACGGCGCTGATCTGCGGCCCGATCGGCCGTTCGGGGAGCGCCGCGTTGAACGCCGCGATGCGTCCCATGGTCGGCCGCAGCCCGTGCACGCCACAGGCGTAAGCCGGATAGCGGATCGATCCCGCAATGTCGGTGCCGTGCGCGATATGACCGATGCCGGCTGCGACCGCCGCGCCAGCGCCGCCGGACGAGCCGCCTGGGGTGATGCCGGGGTCACGGGGATTCTTGGTGTCGCCATGGATGAGGTTGGTGGTGAACCAGCGATAGGAGAACGCCGGGCAATTGGTGCGCCCGAGAATGACCGCGCCGGATTTATGCAAATTGTCGATCACCGGGCTGTTGCTCTTGGCGATCGCGTCGCGCTGCAGCTTCAGCCCGTTGGTGGTGGCAAAACCTTGCTGGTCGATATTGACCTTCACCGTAACAGGCACGCCGCCCAGCGCACCGGCATCCTCGCCGCGCGCGATCGCGGCATCGATCGCGGCAGCCTGAGAAAATACGTCCTCGGGCCTGTGGTCGACGACAGCATTGATTTTGGGATTGACCGCGTCGAGCCGCGCCAGCGCTGCGGTCGCCGCCTCTTTCGCCGAGACTTTTTTCGACCTGATCAGTGAGGCCATTTCCGCAGCCGACAGGCGCCATAGGTCTTGCATGCAAAACTCCATCCAATTGCAGCCCTTGTAGCGCCGGGCGCAGGGCAATGCCAGCGGGGACGCCGCCCGGATTTAGCGCATACGGGCGATGTAATGGGCGAGATCGGCGATCTGCTCCGGCGAGATCGGCGCCATCACGTCGGCCATGCTGGCGTCGTAGCCGTGGCGGCTATTGTCTTTGTACTCGGCAAGCGTCTTGGCAAGATAATCCTCGCGCTGGTTGGCGATGCGCGGGACGTTTTCCTTACCGGAGAGGTCGCCGTTATGGCAGCTATCGCAGCGGTGCTGCCGCACCAGCGCCTCGCCGCGCTGCATCCGCGCCGGATCGCCATTTTCCCCTGGCGGCTCGGGCTTCGGCATCTTGGCGATGAAGTCCGAGAAAAGGCGGAGATCGTCGTCGGTCAGCGCCTTCGTCATCTCGTTCATCGGCTCGAAGACGCGCAGCTTCTCGCGGAACATGAAAAGCTGGATCAGCGAATAAGGCGCATGCTGCGCGCCGAGCGACGGCGTGTTCTCGGTTTCGGATTGGCCCTTTTCGCCGTGGCAGGCGAGGCACGGCGCGATGCGTTGTTCGATGGTTTCGGCTGATACGGACGTTGCAATCAACGCAAACGCTAGTGCCGTTGTTGTTTTACGCATCAGCCATTTCCGGTACGTCGTCATTCCGGGTCTGGCGCCAACGCACCAGCCCGGAAGACCAAGTCAAACGTTCGTCGCTTCTCCTACGACTTCCCCGCCGTCTTCGGCTTGCCATAGGTGATGCGGTAGACGGCGCCGTTGTAGTCGTCGGAGACCAGCAGGGAGCCGTCCTTCATCTGCAGCACGTCAACCGGGCGGCCGATATATTTGTTGTCCTCGAGGAAGCCGGTGAGAAACGGCTCCAGTGACTTCATGGTGCCGTCCTTGTTGAGCTTGGCAATGACGACATCGCCGCCGACCTTGTTGGAGCGGTTCCAGGAGCCGTGCCGGGCGATGATCGCCGCGTTCTTGTAGGCTTTCGGGAACATGTTGCCGGTGTAGAAGCGCATGCCGAGCGCTGCGGAATGCGGGCCGAGCAAGCCAACGGGTGCAGTGTATTCGCTGCAGGATTTGCCCCAGCCGAATTCGGGATCGACGATGTTGCCCTGCAGGCAGAACGGCGCGCCGAAATGTTCGCCGACCTTGGTGATCCGGTTCAGCTCGTCCTCGGGCACGTCTTCCGACATCCAGTCGCGACCGTTGTCGGTGAAGTAGAGCTGCTTGGTCTCCGGATGCCAGTCGAAGCCGACGGTGTGGCGCAGGCCCCGGGCGATTACTTCCGCGCCCGAACCGTCAAGATTCATCCGGCGGAGCAGGCCATGCTCGTCATCGTTGAGCACGTTGTTGCCGGGCTGGCCGACGGGAGCGTAGAGCTTGTTGTCGGGACCGATGGCGATGAACTTCCAGCCATGGGCCTCATCCTTCGGCAGCGCGTCGAAGATCACGGTCGGCTTCGGCGGGTTATCCAGATTGTCTTCGACCTTTTCGATCTTGGAGATCCTGGACAGTTCAGCGATGTAGAGCGTGCCGTCCTTGAAGGCGACGCCGTTCGGCCGGTAGAGGCCGGAAGCCAATACCTTGACCTCACGTTTGCCGTCCTTGTTGACGATGGCATAGACCTTATCGACGAGGCGGCTGCCGACGAACACAGTGCCCTTGTCGCCGAGCGCGAGCGAGCGGGCATTCGCCATGCCGGCGGCATAGACTTCGATGTTGAAGCCGGCCGGCACCTTGAGCTTTGCCGTCGGTAGCTTGTCCGGCGCCGCGGGGATCGGCGGCGGCGCGATCGGCGCCAGCTTGGCAGCGGCATCATTGCCCGCGGGACGTCCGATCAGCGGCGATCCCGGTGGCAGCGAGGGCGAGGCTGCAGTCCCTGCCGGGGGCGGCGCGCCGGCGGCCGGTGCCGGGGCGGGCGGTTGGGCGGCAGCCGGCGGGTCGGCTGATTGCTGGGCAGTGGCGCTTAGCGTGAAGGCAGTCAAGAATGCGCCGGACAGCAGCAGGCTGCGCGGCACCAACGTGTAATTTGTCATGGGCTTTCTCCCTGGCGGAAGCCTTTCTCTCTCTTCGCGCGGGCTCGCATGATGCCGGCGCCGGAGGCTTTCCGGCCGGCACTCTCCAATATTTGTCCGCCGGTGCGCAATCGGAAAACTTTGCGCCGGAAGTTGCATCGCAAGCCGAGCGAGCACGAAGCTTCGACGCCGGTACAGCGCCGTCAGTGCCTGGTGATGGGACCGCCAGGCGCATCTAGAACCGCTTCGGCGAACGGAAACTCCAGCACGATCTCGCCATCGTCGTCGGTGACTTCGATGGTGGCGCTGAGAAGCGCACCGTCGGCGCCATCAGTCTTGAGCAGTTCCCGGATCATGGCACGTGCCATTTCCCAGGCGCGATCGGGATCCCTGAGCACTTCGCCGTCGGGATCGGAAATCAGCTCATCGCCGATACGGGTGTTGAAGTAATATCGCGGCATCGGCGAAACTTGGCTCCTCGTTGAGCCCCCGCAACCGGAAGGCCCATCTATCATACGTTCTTTATCCGGAGCCGGCAGCGCTCCGTCGCACTCAGAATTGCCATTCGCGGTGGTGCGAACAACCGCGAAACGCTTGATCCCACGCTGTTTTGACCAAGGCCCTCCGCACAACTCCGTGACTTGTTCTTTGCGGCGCAGCATAAACAAATAGGGGTTCCAGGCAAAAGATTTAACTGGCGAACTTTTTGATCCGCAGTACTTTAACCAGCGAGGGCGGAGTCCGTCCGGTAGCAAAAGGAGCGACAAATGGCTTGGAAAGCACCAAAAATCGCCGAAGTATCGGTCGGCATGGAAATCAACATGTATATGTGCGCCACCCGCAAATAAGCGGCAGCGCGTATCAAATCTCACGCAGGTGGACTTCCAGACCTGACGCGTTCCGCGAGAGCGGAACTGTGTCCGAGGTCGGTATCCACCTCGTGGCGTTTTTGGTTTGTATCTTCGAGTTTCCAATCTCCAGGAGACGGATCATGCTTCGCGTCGTCGTCCTGGGCGCCGCGGCGGGCGGCGGCGTTCCGCAGTGGAATTGCGGATGTCCGGTGTGCCGGAAAGCACGAAGCGACCATCCCGAATTGCGGAGCACCCAGGCCTCGATCGCGGTCAGCGCCGACGGTGAGCATTGGTATCTCGTCAACGCCTCGCCCGACCTGCGCCAGCAGGTGATCGCAACGCCGCAGCTTCATCCCAGGGCTGGACAGCTCAGGCACAGCCCGATCGCCGGCGTGATCCTGACCAATGGCGAAATCGACGCCGTCGCGGGACTGTTGTCGATGCGCGAAGGTTCGCCGTTTACGCTCTACGCGCATGAACGGGTCCTTGCGATTCTCAGATCCAACAGCATCTTCAATGTGCTGAACGAGAAAAACGTGAAGCGGCAACCGATCGAGGTCGAGAAGGCGTTCGAGCCCGCCCTGCCCGACGGCAAGCCGTCAGGCATTGAGGTGCTTCCGTTCGCGGTTCCCGGGAAGGGCGCGTGGTATCTGGAAGGCGAGGCGCATCCGGCAGGCGGCGACGGCGCGGGCGACACGCTGGGCTTGCGGATTCTGGACAAAGGAAGCGGCAAGTATTTCTATTTCCTGGCCGCCTGCGCACGTGTGACCGACGATCTCAAATCGCGCCTTTCAGGCGCTGCACTGGTGTTTTTTGACGGCACCGTTTGGCGCGACGATGAATTGATCGCAGCCGGCCTCGGAACCAAGACGGGACAAAGCATGGGCCATATTTCGATGTCGGGCGATCACGGCGCGATCGAGAGCCTCGCTGATCTCGACGTCGGAACGAAGGTGTTCCTGCATATCAACAACTCCAACCCCGCTCTGCTGCGCGGCTCGGACGAGCGCAAGGCCGTGGAGCAGGCAGGCTGGCACATCCCCGCTGACGGTACGGAGATCAAGCTGTGAACGTCGTCGCTGCACCCGCAATGACTGCCCTATCGATCGGCAAGGGCATTACGCTCAACACCGCTGAGGAGCTGGAGGCAACCCTCCGTCATATCGGCGCGACGCGCTATCACAGCTTGCATCCGTTCCACCGGCTGTTGCATGGCGGCAAGCTCAACAAGGGACAGGTGCAGGCCTGGGCACTGAACCGCTATTATTACCAGAGCACGATCCCGCTGAAGGATGCGATGGTGATCTCCCGGTTCCGCGACCGTGCGACCCGGATCGAATGGCGGCACCGCATCGAGGATCACGACGGCGATGTGGGCAGCGAAGGCGGCATCGAGCGCTGGCTCAAACTGACCGAGGGGCTCGGTCTCGACAGCGCCTATGTGGAATCGACCGAAGGCATCCTGCCGGCAACGCGATTTGCGGTGGAGGCCTATGTGCATTTCTGCCGCGACAAGACGCCGCTGGAGGCAATCGCTTCCTCACTTACGGAACTGTTCGCGCCGAACCTGCACGAGGAGCGCATCTCCGGGATGCTGCAGCACTATGATTTCGTCAATCCTGACATCATGAGCTATTTCAGCCGCCGCCTGACCCAGGCGCCGCGCGACGCCGGTTTTGCGCTGGAATACGTCAAGACGAACGCAAAAACGCCGGCGGAGCGCGAGGCGGTCTGCAACGCGCTGATCTTCAAGACCAACGTGCTATGGGTTCAGCTCGACGCGCTGTATCATGCCTATGTCGAGGGCCACATACCGCCCGGGGCATTCGTGCCCCAAGGAAGCTAACGAGGAAACCGACAAAAGGAACTAGCGATCGATGGCTTTGAGCCGCAACATCAGTGTCAGCGAGACGAGCCGGCCGAAATTGCCGCGCCACGCCCGCTTGAAGTTCGATGAGACGCGGCAGGTCTGGGTGATCCTGGCGCCGGAGCGGGTGCTGGCGCCGGATGAGATCGCAGTCGAGGTGCTGCAACTTTGCGACGGCGTACGCAGCGTCGCCGACATGGTCGATCAGCTTGCAGCCAAATACGCCGCGCCGCGCGAGGCGATTTTGACCGACGTCATCGCCATGCTGCAGGACCTCGCCGACAAAGGCTTTCTGACCGAAGCGCGTGAGAAGACGTCATGACCGACATTCTCGCAGACGGCAAAACAGCCAGCGCAGCGCCCAGTGACGGGCTCGCGGTGCTCGAACAGAGGCGTTCGACCGCGGAGACGTTCGGCATTCCGCTTGCCGTGCTCGCCGAACTGACGCACCGCTGCCCGCTGCAGTGCCCCTATTGCTCCAACCCGGTTGAGCTCGACCGCGGCAGCAGCGAATTGACTACAGAAGAATGGAAGAAGGTCTTGAGCGAGCTCGCCGAAATCGGCGTGCTGCAAATCCATTTCTCGGGCGGCGAGCCGACCGCGCGCAAGGACTTGGTGGAATTAGTGCAGCACGCGACCGATGTCGGGCTGTACAGCAATCTCATTACCTCGGCGGTGCTGCTGAACAGGGAAAAGCTTTCGGCGCTCGCCGATGCCGGGCTCTGCCATGTGCAGATCAGCTTCCAGGGTAACGAGCCGATCGTAGCCGACCGCGTTGCAGGGCTGAAAAATGCGCATGAGAAAAAGCTTGAAGTCGCTAAATGGACGCGTGAACTCGACCTGCCGCTGACGGTCAACGCGGTCATGCACCGCCAGAACCTGCACCAGCTCTCCGACATCATCCAGATGGCGGTCGATCTCGACGCCGACCGGCTCGAGGTCGCCAACGTCCAATATTACGGCTGGGCCTTGAAGAACCGCGCGGCGCTGATGCCGACGCTCGAACAGATCGAGGAAACCAGCCGGATCGTCGAGGAAGCCGCGACGCGCCTGAAGGGCAGCCTCGCCATCGACTATGTAGTGCCGGATTATTACGCGCTGCGGCCGAAGAAGTGCATGGGCGGCTGGGGCCGGCAGTTCTTCAACATCTCGCCCGCGGGCAAGGTGCTGCCCTGCCATGCCGCGGAAAGCATCACCGGGCTCGAATTCGAATCCGTCCGCTCAAACCACTCGATTGCCTGGATCTGGCAGAACTCGGAAGCCTTCAACCGCTATCGCGGCACCGGCTGGATGCCCGAGCCGTGCAAGAGCTGCGAGTTCCGCGAGATCGATTTCGGCGGCTGCCGCTGCCAGGCGTTTGCGCTGACAGGTGACGCCGGAAATACCGATCCGGCCTGCACGCTCTCGCCGCGGCATGAAGAGATCTTCAAGACCGCCGAGCGCGAGGCCGCCGCGCACCAGGACCGCTTTCTCTACCGCAATTTCGCCGGCGGCACGCTGGAGACGGAAGGCGAGCATGGCGCCTGATGCCGACGCCGGCAAATCCATCAAACGCGCCGACCCCTTTGCGCCGCTGACATCGGAGCAACTCGCGGTCGGCGAAGGCCACGACGTCTATGTCGAGAGCATCGGCCGGCCTGATGGCATTCCGGCGGTCTATCTGCATGGCGGGCCCGGCAGTGGCTGCCAGCCCGATCATCGCCGGCTGTTCGATCCCGAACGTTTTCATGCTGTGCTGTTCGACCAGCGCGGTGCCGGACGAAGCCGCCCCAAGGGTCGTCGCGAAGCCAACACTCTGCCGCATCTGATCGCCGATATGGAAATGATCCGCGAGAAGTTCGGCTTTCAGCGCTGGATGGTCGTCGGCGGCTCCTGGGGGGCGACGCTGGCGCTGGCCTATGCGCAGGCCCATCCCGATCGCGTCAGCGGCATCGTGCTTCGCGCCACTTTCCTGGGCACATCAGAGGAAATCGAGAACGGTTTTCTAAAAGTGCTGCCGCGGTTCTATCCCGGCCTTTACGACGACTTCATGAGCGTGCTGCCGGAAGCCGAGCGCACGGAACCGCTGCAGGCCTACTTCCGCCGCATCCTCGATTCCAATCCCGATGTGCATATTCCTGCCGCGCGGGCATGGGGCGAAACCGAACGGATACTTTCCGAACACACGCCTAACCGCACGCGCCTCGACCACTCAACGCTGAACTCGTCGCGTAACATGCCGACGACGCCGTTTATGGAAGCGCACTATTTCGCCAATGACTGCTTCATGAAGCCGGATCAACTGATAGCCGAAGCGGCCAAGCTTGCCGGCGTTCCCGGCATCATCGTGCAAGGCCGTTACGATCTGCTTTGTCCGCCCGCGACCTCGCACGCGCTTGCAGCAGTTTGGCGCGAGGCCGAAATCCGCTTTGTCGAGGGCGCCGGCCACACGCTGTACGATCCCGGCGTCCGCGACGCCGTGATGAAGGCGATCGCGGACATGGCGTCCCAAGCCAGCAAATAGGAACAAGAAAATGCCGATCGCCGGAAGGGGCATGCTGCTGACGTCGATGAATATCGATGCCGAGCACGAAGCCGAGTTCAATCGCTGGTACGATCGCGAACATCTCGAAGAGCGCGTCGCCATCGACGGCTTCCTCGAAGCCCGCCGCTACGTCGCCCACGACGGCAACCCGAAATATCTCAGCCTCTATTCCACAAAAACCTTCGAGGTGCTGGACAGCCCGGCCTACCGTGCCGCGCTCGCCAACCAGACGGCGTGGTCGAAAGCTAACATTGCCCGCTTCCAGAACATGATCCGGGCGGTGGCGCGCATCACGATCAGCCGCGGCACCGGCCGCGGCGCCGCGCTCGGCATTGTCAGGTTGCGGCCCACCGGCGATGGCGAGGAGAAACTGCGCGCCGCGCTGAGCGAACAGCTCGATCCCGTAGAGCTTGACGGTATTATTTCCCTGCACCTGCTCGAGAGCGACCCGGCGCTGTCGAAGCCGATCACCGATGATCCCTCCGCGCCCAATCCCGGCGCCGGCGACTGGTTCGTGCTGATCGATGCGACCGATGTCGGCGCGGTGCCTGCGGCCATGCTACGCCTTTCCGGCAATATCGCGTTGAAGCCGCTGATCATCTCGAGCGGAATCTATCGGCTGATGTGGGATCTGGCGAAGAGCGATATCGGCTAGGCATTTTCCCCGCTGCCGATGGTCGCGCATGTTCGTGAACCCGGTTGGCGGCTTGATCGCGGCGTTTCGGAACGGTAACTAGCGATGCCGCTCCGTAAAAGCCCGGTGAAGGCGTTGTTAACGCGATGTCGAGTAAACCGGTGGCCAAGATTGCTTTCTGGCATGAATTGCTGGTCCGGAGCGGGTCCGCACGATTAGTGCTTGCGCCAGGCGGCTTTAATTCTTCTTCTCGTAACGGTCGAATGCCTTGATAAGGCAGGTGAGAACTTCTGCCAAAGTCTCTAGGGCGTGGACTCATAAGCGCGGAGCCACAGCCTGATTGACGCAAGTTGCACGAAGGCGAGGTAGTTGGCGGCCAGCTTGTCGTAGCGCGTCGCAACCCGACGGGATTGCTTGATCCGGTTGAAGAAACGCTCGATCCGGTTGCGGTCGCGGTAGAGATAAGGGCTGAAGCAGATCGGATTACTGCGATTGCGTTTTGGCGGGATGTTAGCCCATGCGCCTCGCCGCACGGCGAGCTCCCTAATCCAATCGGCGTCATAGCCACGGTCGGCCAGCAGCATCGCTTTCGGCTTCAAGCGAGAGAGGAGTTTGCTGGCGAGCCGGTTGTCATGAGCCTCACCGGCTGTCAGCGCAAGCCGCACTGGCAGGCCATTGGTATCGACCAGCGCATGAATCTCACTGGTCAATCCGCCACGCGACCGTCCCATCAATTGCCGCTAGTTGCTCTTGATGCAGGCTACATGCTGATGCACGCGGACAATTGACGTATCGATCATCTGGACAGCCGCGTCATGGGCGGCGGCCAAGGCATCTATGATACCGCTCCAGACACCGGCCCGCCGCCAGCGAACGAAGCGATTGTAGCAAGTGGTGTAGGGGCCAAAGGCACCCGGCAGATCGCGCCAAGGCGCCCCGGAGCGCAGAACCCAGAAAATACCGTTGAGGACACGCCGGTCATTGACCCGAGGGACGCCGCGCGGCTTGTTCGGCAGCATTGACTTAATGGCAGTCCATTCATGGTCGGTGAGTTCGTAGCGCATGATTCCCCCACGATTTGGAGCTTGAATCACGGTTCGGCGGCCATCTCAACTGGTCGCTACGCACCCGAAAGCGGACTCGTTGTGCTCAATCTGAGTTCTTGGAGTTTTGACCCGGAACGGCCCACAAGCGGCCGCGCCTATAACCTCGTGGCAAGCATAGAGGTTGGCAGCTTCTGGGGAGGAGCGGAAGAGCGATCGACAGCCCTATCCGGGCCGACGGCCGACGATCGCATTCGCGTGCGCCTCGATCGAGACACGCCCACTCGCCTCGATAGGCACCTGCTCACGAACCCGAGACTTGAGTTGCGTCACGTCGGCTGTCGCCATCGTTGTGAGCATCGGAGCGAGATTGGGCGCCGCGATCGTAGTGGACCAATAGTCCTCGAAATCGTCGAACGTTCGTCGCGTGCGAAGAACGCGCGCTTCGATATCGGCGAAACCCGCCCGTGTCCACAGCGCATGTAGTCCTTCGGGCGTCGAGGCTTCCGCTTTCGGGGCCCGCGGTGGCGTGAACCCCATGCCTTTCATCTCGATTATGATGGCCTCCGACGGGCCGCCGCCGCTGACGACGTCCCAGATATAAGCGGCCGCGAGACCTCCCGGCCGCACGACGCGAGCCATTTCAGCGACCCCACTGGCAGGGTCCGGAATGAAAAATACAACGAGCGCCATTACGGCCGCATCGAAGGTGCCATCGGCAAATGGCAAGGCCATTGCATCGCCCTGTCGAAACTTCGCGACAGGTGTCGCCAGCCGCTCTCGTGCAAAGGCCAGCTGACCTTCCGAGGGATCCACGCCTTCGACGGTCATTGGGGCGCAGTGCTCGACCAGCAACTGTGTAAACGCGCCATTGCCACAACCGATGTCGACCCATCGCAAATTGGGCGGGGGCGAGAGCCAATCAATAAAAGCGCGTCCGGCCAGTCCACTCCACTTGCCCATCATCCGTTCATAGACGGCGCCGTCATCGAACTTGATCGTCGGCGCGGACATTGGGTCACCTCGCTGCGTATTCGCGCGTCTCACGAACGTCGGCTCCGGACACAACAACGCGCTACGATAAGCTGGCTGCCAGTTACCTTGCCTTCGTACAGCTTGCGTCAATCAGGCTCTAGCTACGCTCTTATGAGTCCGCGCCCTAGTTCATTGACCGGCGGTCTTGAGTACCGGCGTCCAACGGGCGACTTCACGAACGACCAGCTCCTGCAGGGCGTCAGGCGCGCGGCCGGCCCGGTCCGGGATCTCGCTGCCAAGATCGAGCAGTCGCGCGCGTGTGCCTTCGTCATCGAGGGCTTTGACAAGCGCCTCGTTCAGTTTGCCGACCACGTGTTGTGGAGTACCCTTTGGAGCAAATAGCGCAATCCAAGCAGAGACCTCGAACTCCGGCAGGCCGCCCTCCCTGGTCGTTGGGACATCCTTCATGGCCGCCGAACGTTTGGCCGTCGCGATACCGAACGCCTTGAGCGTGCCCGCCTGAATATGCGGCGCAACGTTTACAATCTGGTCACAGCCAAAATCGACGTGTTCCGCAATAAGGTCGTTGATGGACGGCCCTGTGCCGCGGTAGGCCACCCGAGCAGTCTTTGTCCCTATGATCCATTGGAGAAGAGTGCATGTCGTGTGAGAAACTGAGCCGACGCCGGCATGCGCTTCAACTACCTTGTCCTGGTTCTTTCTCACGTAGTCGACGAACTCGCGGAGATTGTTGGCTGGAAATGTCTTCCTGGCGATGATCACGATCGGTGTGGTAACCATCAGTCCGATGGGAGTAAAGTCCTTAGCCGGATCGTATTTCAGGTTGGGATACTGCGCCGGCGCTGCACCATGTGTTCCCATATTACCCAACATGATGGTGTATCCATCTGCGTCTGCTTGCGTGACACGGCTGATAGCGCTCGTGCCGCCAGCCCCAGCAGAATTCTCCACGACGATCGGTTGGCCCAGCGTCCTGGCCATATGCGTCCCGATGAGGCGTACGACCGTGTCGCCGGGGCCGCCGGGGGCGAACGGAACGATCAAAGTAATCGCTCGCTCCGGGAAAGCGGCCGCCGCCGGAATAGCACCGGCAACAAGCGCCAACGCGGCTATGCCTGATCTTACGGTGCTAATTGGCTTCATCGTCATTCTCCTTGCCTGCGATGTCCAAGATAGGATGTCTGAGGCCCCCCGACCCTGTATGCGCGACAAGAGACGCACAATGCGGAATGTGCTAAGTGTGCCTCAGGCGCAGCCGAAGGTACGTCCCTAACGATGCCCATAAGGTTCGATCTGACCGACCTGCGACTGTTCGTGCACGTCGCCGAAGCTGGCAGCATCACGCACGGGGCCGCTCGCGCGAACATGACACTGGCGTCGGCGAGTGAGCGTATCCGCGCCATGGAAAATGCGCTCAGCGCTCCGCTCCTAGAAAGGAACCGCCGGGGGATTCGGCTTACTTCAGCAGGAACAGTGCTCCTGCATCAGCGCGTGGATTGTCTCGCAGCAGCTGGAGCAAATGCGCGGTGACCTGGACAATTTCGGGAAGGGGCTGACGGGACATGTGCGCTTGCTGTCGAATATCGGCGCGATGGAATTTCTCCCCGTACCCCTGGCGGCCTTTCTCTCTGCCCATCCGAATATCGACGTCGACCTTGAGCATCACGGAAGCGGCGAGATTATTCGAGCAATCGCCGCGGGCCGCGGCGATATCGGCATTGTCGGGGAGACCGTTGATCCAGGCGCGGAGCTGGACAGTTTTCCGTTCGCGGAGATCCGCCTGGTCCTGGTGACGCCACTGCGGCATCCGCTCAGCCGGCATCGTAAAATTGCATTCCGCGAAACTCTCGACCATGAATTCATCGGCTTTGCCGTGGGCAGCCCGATGCAGGACTTGTTGAACTATCATGCCTTCCGTTCCGGTCGCCGGTTCAAGCTGCGCATCCGCCTCAACGGGTCCGACTTGATGTGTCAGATGGTAGAAAAGGGCATTGGTCTCGCCATCCTGCCCGAAACAGCAGCTCGGCGATCCCAGCAGTCAATGGCTATCCGCGTCATTCCTCTTACGGACACTTGGGCTCTTCGCCACCTAAGGATTTGCGTGCGAAGTTTTAGGTCCCTGCCCGCACACGCTCAACGGCTGGTCGAGTTTTTGAGGCCACCCACGCCGGTGCCTTGATGGTCGTGTCCTGGCTGTCACGCATATCACTGCCGAGTATCGACGGATTTCGTCGGCTCCTGGCCCAGAGCCGAAGTAACTGAATGTACGCTTTCACGCCGCTATTGGGCTAAAAGCGGACGGGCGTTTATGAGTACACGGCCTAATATCGCTTTCAGTTACCCTGCTGATGTTGTCTCTCAGATGTGCGATGGTCGCGTGGAAGCGCTCCTTCTTGCAGGTGCTGGGGCGATCGATCGGCTGAAGATGCCACGTGCATCTACTTTTCAGCCTACACTGGAGTTGCATTGCATGGCGGAAAAGTCCGCGGGCACTATCGCCGAGGTTTTCACCGCCTTCCTCAAGCTCGGCCTCACATCGTTCGGGGGACCGATCGCGCATCTCGGCTACTTCAGGACCGAATTCGTCGAGCGGCGAAAATGGCTGAGCGAAAGCAGCTATGCCGACATCGTTGCGCTGTGCCAGTTCTTGCCGGGACCGGCATCCAGCCAGGTCGGTTTCACGCTCGGCATCCTCCGCGGCAACGGCCTGCTCGGCGGATTGGCGGCGTGGCTCGCCTTTACCATGCCCTCCGCCCTGATCATGTTCGCCTTTGCGCTCGGTGCGACGATCTTTACCGGCCCGCTCGCCGACGGCGTTCTTCATGGCCTAAAGCTGGTCGCGGTCGCCGTGGTCGCGCAGGCGATCTGGGGCATGGCAAACAGCCTGACGCCGGACCGCGAACGGGCTGCCATCGCGCTTGCCGCTGTTGCGATCGTGGTGCTCATCGGCGGATCGTTTGGGCAGATCGGCGCGATCGCGCTCGGGGCGCTGGCCGGGCTCTGGCTGTGTCGCGCAGATGGGGCCACGGCAACGGGCCAGCTCGGCTTTTCCGTGTCGCCTCGACACGGCATGGCCGCGCTCGTGCTGTTCGCAATTCTGTTCCTGATCACACCGCTGGTGACGGCAAAAACCGGCTCGCAAGGGCTTGCCCTGTTCGACGCCTTCTATCGTTCCGGCGCCCTGGTGTTCGGCGGCGGCCATGTCGTGCTGCCGCTATTGCAGGCGGAAGTCGTAACGCCGGGCTGGGTCAGCAACGAGGATTTCCTCGCCGGTTACGGCATGGCGCAAGCAGTGCCCGGACCGCTGTTCACGTTCGCGGCCTATCTCGGCGCCGTCGCAGAGCCGGCCCCCAACGGGCTCGCCGGCGCTTCGATTGCGATCATCGCCTTATCCCTGCCGGGACTGCTGCTGGTCTACGGCATGCTGCCGTTCTGGGACGCGCTGCGCCTGCGCCCCAAGGCCCAGGCCGCGATGCGCGGCACCAATGCCGCTGTCGTCGGCATCCTTGGCGCCGCGCTCTACAATCCGGTCTGGACCAGCGCCGTGCTCACGCCACGTGACTTCGCCGTAGCGCTGGCCGGCTTCCTGCTGCTGACTGTATGGAAGCTGCCGCCATGGATTGTCGTCGTCATTCTTGCGACGGCTGGAGCTGCGCTGCGGCTGATCTGACGTCTGCCCGTTCATCCAGCATAAAGGCAAAGCTGCACTGCACATGCTGCAGTGCCAGATCAACGCTGCGACGCCAAATCCACGTTTCCGTGCAATTGGAAAGCTGGAGATCGCATAGAATTGCCTTGTGCGCAGCGTCTGGAATGGCTCTAATAAGATAACCCTATGATCCAATTCAAAAACCACAAGAACGCTCGTTAAGCGTTCGCAGGCAAAATAAGGCCGCGTTTCCTAAGCTTGCGCGGACAAGGTAGGAATGAAACCGACTGATATCTCGGCGCCAGACTACTTTCACAAAGTGGTTGATTGCCAATGGGCCTGCCCCGCACACACCCCGGTTCCCGAGTACATCCGTTTGATTGCCGAGGGGCGTTATAGCGACGCCTACATGATCAACTGGAAATCGAATGTGTTTCCCGGAATTCTGGGACGCACCTGCGATCGTCCATGCGAGCCCGCCTGCCGGCGCGGCCGCGTCGAGGAAAACCCGGTTGCGATCTGCCGCCTGAAGCGCGTTGCCGCCGACTTCAAGGACGACGTCAAGCACCGCATGCCGAAGCCATCGCCGAAGAACGGCAAGCGCATCGCGCTGGTCGGCGGCGGGCCTGCGTCGCTCGCGGTGGCGCGGGACCTCGCACCGCTCGGCTATCACTGCACCGTGTTCGATTCCGATCCCAAGGCGGGCGGCATGATGCGGAGCCAGATTCCAAAGTTCCGCCTGCCCGACACTGTCATCGACGAGGAAACCGGCTACATCCTCGACCTCGGCGTCGAGTTCAAGGGCGGCCACCGCGTCGACAGCCTGAAGAAGCTGCTGAGCGAAAACTACGACGCGATCTTTATCGGCTCCGGCGCGCCGCGCGGCCGCGAGCTCGACATCCCCGGCCGCAAGGAAGCAGCCGCCAACATTCACATCGGCATCGAATGGCTGGCATCGGTCTCGTTCGGCCACGTCGAGAAGATTGGCCGCCGCGTGATCGTGCTCGGCGGCGGCAACACCGCGATGGATTGTTGCCGCACCGCGCGCCGGCTCGGCGGCGAGGACGTCAAAGTGATCGTGCGCTCCGGCTTCGAGGAGATGAAGGCAAGCCCCTGGGAGAAGGAAGACGCCCTTCACGAGGATATTCCGATCCTCAACTACATGGTGCCGGTGGCATTCAAGCATGTAAGCGGCAAGCTGATCGGCGTCACCTTCCAAAAGGTGAAGGCCGAATACGACGCCAAGGGCCGTCGTAACCTAGTGCCCTCGGGCGAGCCTGACCAGACCATCCCTTGCGACGACGTGCTGGTCGCCGTCGGCCAGGAGAACGCGTTCCCCTGGATCGAGCGCGACTGCGGTATCGAATTCGACAAATGGAACATGCCGCAGGTCGATCCCATCACCTTCGCATCGACCAATCCAAAAGTGTTCTTTGGCGGCGATGCCGCGTTCGGTCCGAAGAACATCATCTGGGCGGTGGCGCACGGCCACGACGCGGCGCTGTCGATCCACAAGATGCTCTCTGGCGAGGACATCAATGAGCGTCCGCTGCCCGAGGTAAACGTCTTCTCGCAGAAGATGGGCATCCACGAGTGGAGCTACGACAACGACATCTCCGGCGACAAGCGCTTCAAGGTGCCGCATCGCGACAAGGTGATCGCGCTAAAGGACATCAAGGCGGAGGTCGAGCTCGGCTATGACGTCAAGCTCGCGCTCGGCGAGGCGCAGCGCTGCCTGAACTGCGACGTGCAAACCATATTCTCGGCGCCCGCCTGCATCGAATGCGACGCCTGCGTCGACATCTGCCCGATGGATTGCATCACGTTTACAGAGAACGGCGAGGAGGACGACCTGCGGCAGCGGCTGAAAGCGCCGTCGCCGCATCGCGACCAGGCGCTGTATGTCGCCGAAGGGCTCAAGACCGGCCGCGTCATGGTGAAGGATGAAGACGTCTGCCTGCATTGCGGGCTGTGCGCCGAGCGTTGTCCGACCGGCGCCTGGGACATGCAAAAGTACCTCATCGATATGACTTACGCGGGATCAACATGTCAGTCCAAAGCCCGATCAGCAGCGTAAACGACTTCGTTGTCCGTTTCGCCAACGTCAACGGTTCGGGTTCAGCCAGCGCCAACGAACTGTTCGCGCGCTCGATCCTGCGCCACGGCGTGCCGGTCTCACCGCGCAATATCTTCCCCTCGAACATCCAGGGGCTTCCGACCTGGTATGAGGTGCGCGTGACGGAGGCCGGCCATCTCGGCGCCCGCGGTGGGGTCGATTTGATGGTGGCGATGAACCCGCAGACCTGGGACAAGGACGTCGCCTCGATCGAGCCCGGCGGCTATCTGTTCTACGATTCGACCAAACCGATGCCGTCGTCGAAATTCCGCGCCGACATCACCGTGATCGGCGTGCCGCTGACCGCAATCACCAATTCGACCTATACCGATCCGCGCCAGCGCCAGCTCTTCAAGAACATCATCTATCTCGGCGCGCTCTGCGCCCTGCTCGATCTCGATCCCAAGCTGGTCGAGCAACTGATCGGCGAACAGTACAAGGGTAAGGAAAAACTGCTGTCGTCGAATGTCCACGCGCTACATCTCGGCCGCGACTGGGCACTGCAGAACCTGAAGTGCCCGATCGGTTTGCAGGTGAAGAAGTCCGACAAGGTCGGCGACCGCATCTTCATGGAAGGCAACAGCGCGGCGGCGCTAGGGGCGGTCTATGGCGGCGCCACCGTCTGCGCCTGGTATCCGATCACGCCGTCGTCGTCGGTGGCTGAAGCCTTCACGAGCCACTGCAAGAAGCTGCGGCACGCCCCTGAGACGGGCAAGGCGAAATACGCGATCGTGCAAGGCGAGGATGAGCTCGCATCCATCGGCATCGTGATCGGGGCCTCCTGGAATGGCGCGCGGGCCTTCACCGCAACCTCCGGCCCCGGCATTTCCTTGATGACCGAATTCATCGGCCTGTCCTACTTCGCGGAAATTCCGGCCGTGATCATGAACATCCAGCGCGCCGGCCCCTCGACGGGCATGCCGACGCGCACCCAGCAATGCGACATCATCGCCTGCGCCTATGCCTCGCACGGCGATACCAAGCACGTCCTGCTGTTCCCGGAAGATCCGGCCGAAGCGTTCGAGTTCGCCGCACAATCATTCGATCTCGCCGAGCGGCTGCAAACCATGATCTTCCTGATGCTCGACCTCGACATCGGCATGAACCACCGGCTGTGCCGCCCACTGAAGTGGGACGACGCTAGGCAGTATGACCGCGGCAAGGTGATGACTGCGGAAATGCTCGATGAACCGGGGCGCGATTTCGGCCGCTATCTCGACGTCGACGGCGACGGCATTCCCTACCGCACCTATCCGGGCACACATCCGACGAAGGGTTCGTTTTTCACCCGCGGCACCTCGCGCGACCGCTACGCGCGCTATTCCGAAGAAGGCGCCATCTACGCCGACAACATGCAGCGGCTCGTGCGCAAGTTCGAGACTGCGCAGGACATGGTGCCGCGGCCGCTGCAGGCCAACGCCGCCAAACCGACCAAATACGGCGTGATCTATTTCGGCTCAACCTCGCCAGCGATGGACGAGGCGATCGGGATTCTGGAATCGCGCGGGCATCAGCTCGACCGCATGCGCATCCGCGCCTTCCCGTTCCACTCCAGCGTCGCGAGCTTCATCGCCGATCATGATTTCGTGTACGTGGTCGAGCAGAACCGCGACGGCCAGTTGCGGCAGTTGATCGTCAACGAAAACGGCATCGATCCGGTCCGGCTGGTGCCGATCCTGCATTATGACGGCACGCCGATCACCGCTCGTTTCATCGCCAATGCGATCGGCGACCACCAGGATCATCTGAAAGTGACCCCTCTCCGCAAGGCCGTGTCATGACCTACATTGCAAAACCGAAATTCCAGCATCCGGGCCTGCCGAAGAACGAACTTGGCTACACCCACCGGGATTACGAGGGGAAAGTTTCGACCCTGTGCGCCGGCTGCGGCCACGACTCGATCACTGCCTCGATCATCGAGGCCTGCTATGAGCTCTCGATCGAGCCGCATCGGGTGGCGAAGATTTCCGGCATCGGCTGCTCGTCGAAGACGCCGGACTATTTCCTCGGCAATTCGCACGGCTTCAATTCGGTGCACGGCCGGATGCCGTCAGTCCTGACCGGCGCCAACCTCGCCAATCGCGACCTGATCTATCTCGGTGTCTCCGGTGACGGCGATAGCGCCTCGATCGGCTTCGGCCAGTTCGCGCATTCGATCCGGCGCGCCGTCAACATGACCTACATCGTCGAGAACAACGGCGTCTACGGCCTGACCAAGGGGCAATTTTCGGCGACCGCCGATCGCGGCTCGAAGTCGAAAAAGGGTGTGATGAACACCGAAAACGCCATCGACCTGGTGGCGATCGCGCTGCAATTGGGTGCGAGCTTCGTGGCGCGCAGCTTCTCCGGCGACAAGAGCCAGCTCGTGCCGCTGATCGCAGCCGCCATCCGGCACAAGGGCGCGGCGTTCATCGACGTCATCAGCCCCTGCATCGCCTTCAACAATCACGCCGGCTCGACCAAGAGCTTTGACTATGTCCGCGAGCATAATGATGCGGTCAACCGCCTCGACGTGCTCACCGGCCGCGACCCGATCACCGTTGAATATGCACCGGGCACGGTGCAGGTAGTCGAACAGCATGACGGCACGCGGCTGGCGCTGCGCAAGATCGACGCCGATTACGACGCCAACGACCGTTTGGCCGCCATGACCTTCCTGCAGAAACACGCCGCCAAGGGCCAGGTCGTCACCGGGCTGCTCTATGTCGATCCGGACGCAGAAGACCTCCACACCCATCTCGACACCGTCGAGACGCCGCTCAATACGCTCGAAGCCAAGGACCTGTGCCCCGGCTCGGCGGCGCTGGAAAAGATCAACGCCAGCCTGCGGTAGCTATGCTACCGCAGCGATCTTCCGCGGGTTTGCAACGTACTCCTTCAAGACCGTACCAGATGCATCGGCCTCGACGAGGGAGACGTCGTAGGTCCAGAGATCGGCAAGGTGCTGCAGCACGCGCTTGGTGTCGGCTTCGCTGAGTTGGGCGCCCTTTACCACGGTATGGCGCAGCATCAGGCGACGATCGCCTGCAAGGTCGACGTCGACGACCTCGATGTTCGGATCGATGAAACCGACATCGTACTGCCGCGCCAGTTCGCGCCGGAGCCGGCGATAGCCGCGCTCGTCGTGGATGGCATCGACCAGGATGCCGGCCCGCTCTTCCGGATCGTCATGCAGATGGAACATGCGGAAGCGCCGCATCAGCCGCGGGCTCATGAACTGGCTGATGAAGCTTTCATCGCGATAATTGGCCCAGATGTCGCGCAACACGCCCATCGTGTCGCCGGTCCCGGCGATATCCGGGAACCAATCGCGGTCCTCGGCTTCCGGATTGGTGACGATGCGTTCGATGTCCTGCATCATCGCAAATCCCAGCGCATAGGGATTGAAGCCGGAATAGCGCGGATCGTCGAACTCGGGCTGGAACACGACGTTGGTGTGCGACTGCAGGAATTCCAGGAAATTGCCGTCCGTCAGCCGCCCCTGCTCGTGCAGCCGGCTTATGATGCGATAATGAACGTAGGTCGCCGTGCCCTCGTTCATCACCTTGGTCTGGCTCTGCGGATAGAAATACTGCGCGATGTGCCGCACGATCCGCAATATCTCGCGCTGCCAAGGTTTCAGCCGGGGCGCCGTCTTCTCGAGAAAATAAAGCAGGTTTTCCTGCGGTAGACCGAGCATCGCGCGACGTCGTTCGACATCCAGTACCGCGCCACTCTTGGCCGGGCCGGTGGGAACGGTGCGCCAGAGATCGTTGAAGGCGCTCTCCTCATGGGCACGGCGCCTGCCCGCCCGCTTTTCCTCCGCGCGAAGATCGAGGCTCTTCTTGCCGGGATAGCGATCGATGCCGTGCGACATCAAGGCGTGCGCGGCGTCGAGCGTATGCTCGACCGCCAGCCGGCCATGACGCTCCTCGCAGTGCGCCACATAGCGCTTGGCGAATTCGAGATAGTCGAGAATGCCGTCGGCATCGGTCCATTGCTTGAACAGATAGTTGTTCTTGAAGAAGTGATTGTGGCCGAAGGCGGCATGCGCGATGACGAGCGTCTGCATCGTCGCGGTGTTTTCCTCCATGAGGTAGGATATGCACGGCGACGAGTTGATGACGATCTCGTAGGCCAGACCCATTAGCCCCTTGCGGTAGGACGCCTCCTGAAAGGCAAAGTGCTTGCCGAACGACCAATGCTTGTAGAACAGGGGCATGCCGACCGACGAATAGGCGTCCAGCATCTGCTCGGCGGTAATGACCTCGATCTGGTTGGGATAGACGTCGAGCCCCAATTCGTCCCGCGCAATCTGCTCGCAGGCGTCGCAGATCCGCTGCAGCGTCCGAAAATCCCAGTCGGCCCCCTCGAACAGCAACTGGTCGGTCGCGGTCATGACCCGGTCCTTTCCTGCTGGCCACGGCGCTGGAAGAGATCGTGAAACACCGGGAATATCTCGCTGCGCTCGTTGACCTTGCGCATCGACAGCGGCGCACCATTCGCACGCAAGCCCTCGTAAAGGGTCCAGAGCGCCGAATTGGGCATTTCGTAGGACAGGCCGTTTTCCTGGCCGACTTCCAGGTAGGCAAAAAACTGGGTGACCGGCAGGATGTTGTCGGTGAGGAGCCGGCTCGCGACTTCGCCGTCCGCGTAGGAATTGTCCCCGTCGGAAGCCTGTGCAGCGTAGATGTTCCAGTCCGCCGGTCGGAACCGCGACCGCACAATGTCATGCATCGCCTGCAACGCGCTTGACACCAGCGTGCCGCCGGAAGCCGGCCCATAAAAGAACGTCTGCTCGTCGACCTCTTCGGCCCGGTCGGTATGCCGGATGAAAACGATCTCGACATGACGATAGCGCCGCTTCAGGAAGACGTAGAGCAGCATATAGAAGCGCTTGGCGAGATCCTTCATATGCTCGGTCATCGAACCGGAGACGTCCATCAGGCAGAACATCACGGCCTGCGCCACGGGCTTTGGTACCGTCTCGAAACGGCGGTACCGGATGTCGATCGGATCGATGAACGGGATGCGGCGCATCTTTGTCTTCATGGCCTCGATCTCGGCCATGAGCTCGGCGCGACGCTCCTCGCTGCAATCCAAAAGCTCCGCTTCGAGGGCCTCCAGTACCTCCCGCCTCGGTCGCCGTAGCGCAACGCGCCGCGCCAGAGCGCGACTTACCGTTCGGCTCACCGAGATGTTGGCAGGCGATCCGGACGTTGTGTAACCGGCGCGGCGAATGCCTTCGGTCTCCACCTCAGCCAGCTTTCGCTTGGCGAGATCAGGCAATTCCAGGTCGTCCAGGAACAGGTCGACAAACTCGTCGCGGCTGAGAACGAAGCGGAACGTATCTTCGCTGTCGCCCTCGCCCGCTCCTCTTCCCTTGCCGCCGCCCTGGTTTGGTCGCGGCAGGATATCGCCTTCGACGAACTTCTTGTTTCCAGGCAGCACCATGTCGCGCGTGCCGCCTTCGCGGCGAAAGCGCGGCTCGTCCATGCCATCGATCGGGACGCTGACCTCGCCGCCTTCCAGGACATCCTTGATGTCCCGGCTCTGCGACGATTTCTTCACAGCTCCCTGGACCAGCGCCTTAGCCCTGCGCAGAAAGCGCTGGCGATTCTCGAGACTCTTGCTGCCTGGATTCAGGCGCCGGTCGACGATGTGAATAGCCACGTTTTCATCCGCCTCACTCAGCCAGCCTGTTTTACGCGCATGTACCACTCGACCAGCCTGCGGACTTGCCGCTCGGTATAGCCGCGCTCGACCATGCGCGCGACAAAGTCGTCATGCTTCTTTTCGGTATCGCCGTCCTTCTTCGAGCCGAAGGATATCACGGGCAGCAGATCCTCGACCTGGGAGAATATCCGCTTCTCGATCACTTCCCGGATCTTCTCATAGCTGGTCCACGCCGGATTCTTGCCGCTGTTCTGCGCCCGCGATCGCAGCGAGAATTTTACGACCTCGTTACGGAAATCCTTCGGGTTGGCGATGCCGGCCGGCTTTTCGATCTTGGTCAGTTCCTGGTTGAGCAGGTCGCGATCGAGCAGTTGGCCGGTGTCCGGGTCCTTGAAGTCCTGATCCTCGATCCAGGCATCGGCATAATCGACATAGCGATCGAACAGGTTCTGGCCGTAATCCGCATAGGATTCGAGATAGGCCTTCTGGATCTCGTTCCCGATGAACTCGGCGTAGCGCGGCGCCAGTTCGGCCTTGATGAATTCGAGGTAACGCTTCTCGACTTCGTCGGGAAGCTGCTCGCGCCGAATCGCCTGCTCCAGCGTGTACATCAGATGGACCGCGTCGGCACCGACCTCGTTGGTGTCGTGGTTGAAGGTCGCGGCGAGAACCTTGAAGGCGAAGCGGGTCGAAACGCCGTCCATGCCTTCATCGACGCCGGCAGCATCCCTGTATTCTTGAACGCTGCGCGCCTTAGGATCCGACTCCTTCAGGCTTTCACCATCGTAGATCCGCATCTTGGCGAACACGGTCGAATTTTCGTGCTTACGCAACCGCGACATCACCGAGAAGCGCGCCATGGTTTCCAATGTGGCCGGGGCGCACGGGGCGTTGGCCAGTTCGGAGCTCTGGATCAGCTTCTCGTAGATCTTCTGTTCTTCGGTGACCCGCAGGACGTACGGCACCTTGATGACGCAGATGCGGTCGATGAACGCCTCATTGTTCTTGTTGGCTTTGAAGCTTGTCCATTCGGCCTCGTTGGAGTGGGCGAGAATGACGCCGCTGAAGGGGATCGCACCGATGTTCTCGGTCCCGATATAGTTGCCCTCCTGCGTCGCCGTCAGCAGCGGATGCAGCATCTTGATCGGCGCCTTGAACATCTCGACGAATTCGAGAATGCCCTGGTTGGCGCGATTGAGGCCGCCCGAATAGCTGTAGGCGTCGGGATCGTTCTGGGCGAAGGTCTCCAGCTTGCGGATGTCGACCTTGCCGACCAGTGACGAGATATCCTGGTTGTTTTCGTCGCCAGGCTCGGTCTTTGCGATCGCGATCTGCCGCAGCCGCGACGGCTGGATCTTGGCGACGCGGAATTGCGAGATGTCGCCACCGAACGCTTCGAGGCGCTTGTAGCACCACGGACTCATCAGTCCGTTGAGGCGACGGCGCGGAATGCCGTACTTCTCCTCGAGCATCGGCCCGAGCGAATCCGGATCGAACAGGCTGAGCGGGCTTTCGAACACGGGGCTGAGTTCGTCGCCGGCCTTCAACACGTAGATGGGGTGAACTTCCATCAACGATTTGAGGCGCTCGGCGAGCGACGACTTTCCGCCGCCGACGGGGCCCAGCAGATAGAGGATCTGCTTGCGCTCTTCGAGGCCCTGCGCGGCGTGGCGGAAGAACCCGACGATGCGCTCGATCGTATCTTCCATGCCGTAGAAGCCCGCGAACGCCGGATAGAGCCGCATCGTGCGATTCAAAAAGATACGGCCAAGGCGGGGGTCCTTGGCCGTGTCAATCATCTGGGGCTCGCCGATCGCAGCTAGTAGTCGTTCGGTCGCATTGGCATATCGCATCGGATCGTTTCGACACGACTCGAGATATTCCGCCATCGACATGTCGGCTTGACTTCGAGCTTCGAAGGACCGGGCGAAAGCATTGAACAGAGAATCGTTGTACATGATCCGTCTCTCCATGGTCACCTGTAAATGCCGGACGCACCACTAGGGTTCCAGTATCGGAGCGTCACAGCTTCCGTTCGCGAATCACCGTCAGCACATATGACGATTGGACACGCGAGGGACTTCACAATGCAATGCAATACTCATGCTAAGGGCCTCTACCTCGTAAAGATACGGTGCCATTTCGCTCGCGTTGTAGCCGGGCAGCAACATTTTCACCGGGGAAGTACTGAGCAATATGTAAGGGGTTTTTTAGGGATTGTGAGCAGGTGCGGGGCTCGAATTTGCGCCGGCCCGGGCAAGGCGAAGGCGCCAAGCGCTGTAAGCCCCGGGCTCTGAACCGGGGATAAACGCCGCATTTATCACGCATTCAGGCCCTTGGGCGGGCCGCGCTGACGCAAAATGGCCAAATATCCGTCAGGGCCAGTCGCGAACCTGCGCCTTTGCACGCACCCGGCGCCACCTGCAACTAAAGTAATATGCCGCGCGTTTAATCCGAGTCTGCCATGAATATCTCTGGATCGTTGCCACCGTTACCTCCCTCGTCGGAGCCAATGCCTGCCACGCCCGGGATGGCGTCGATGAAGCCAAGGCCGCCGCATTCGACGGGCAAATGTTCGGCAGCCCGCTCAGCCAAAAGCAGCCCGCTCAGCCAAAAGACGTATGCCTGCTTCGTGCGTCGTTATGACGCCAACCATCTGGCGCAGCATCCGAAGCAGAAGATCAGCGCGATGAAGCTTTTGGTGACGGCCGAAGACGCGCCGTAAGACAAGACCGTCAATTATTCCTTCCGCCTCGGCTTCAAGTATCGCCACCGCGCGGGCAATTTCGATTCCAGCGGCTATTGCAATCACATTGTTGCCGAAAACAGCGGCGGCGAAATTCGTTTGGGCTGCAGCATCGATTGCGAGGGCGGCGGCATTGAAGTGGCGATGACCGCGGCGTGGTGCGGATCACCGAGTTGCAATCGCAGGGTTATCTTTACCTGAGGCCGTGAGGGTTGCGCATGACGTGAACAATTCACGTCGATCGCTCATTTGGACAATTTGGACGCCGCACTTTCGCCGCTCCATCGCGCTGAATACGTCTTGTGTTCTGATCCAGGCTGCACAAAAAATCGCGAGATCGCCCGGAGGCGAGAAACGACGGCTCATGACGGGCTCCTTCACGACTTCGTGCAATGTGCCTGTCGGTATCGCCATTTCGAACGCTGGTTCGACCGATCCGCCAGTGTCGCGGGCAAGAACGGACTTTTCCGGGATCGAACCGGAGCCACTGGCGTTATCGTCCCGGACAGCTCCCATTCCATCCGGCTGCATGCCCAACCAAATATTGACTTTCCGGCCCTGCCCCCGAAAGCTGCCGAAAGCCCAAAAATCGACCGATCGAACAGAACAGGCACCATGAATCCCGTCAAAGCACTCGAAAACCATGGCCAGGCAATCTGGCTGGACTTCCTCGCCCGCGGCTTCGTCGCCAAGGGCGATCTCAAAGCGCTGATCGATACCGACGGTGTCAAGGGCGTGACGTCGAATCCCTCGATCTTCGAAAAGGCGATAGGCAGTTCGGACGAATATGACGGTGCCATCAGCCGCGCTCTGAATGCGGGCGACCGCCCCGTCGCCGACCTGTTCGAGGCGCTTGCCGTTGAAGACATCCAGAACGCCGCCGACGTGCTGCGCCCGGTGTACGACCATTTGAACGGAAACGACGGCTTCGTCAGCCTTGAGGTCTCGCCCTATCTGGCAACGGATACCAAAGGGACCATTGCGGAAGCCCAACGGCTCTGGAAGGACGTCAAGCGTCAGAACTTGATGGTGAAGGTGCCGGCCACGCCGGAAGGCCTGCCCGCGATCGAACATCTGATCGGCGAAGGCGTCAGCATCAACATTACGCTGCTGTTCTCGCAAGACGTCTATCGCGAGGTGGCGGAGGCGTATATCGCGGGCCTGGAAAAATACGTCGCCAAGGGCGGCGATCCCTCTCACATCGCCAGCGTCGCGTCTTTCTTCGTCAGTCGCATCGATACCGCAGTCGACAAGCAGCTCGACGAGAAGATCGCGAGGGCCAATGACCCCGGTGAGAAGGAGCGGCTGAGCGCATTGAAGGGCAAGGTCGCCATCGCCAACGCCAAGCTCGCCTATCAGGACTACAAGCGGCTGTTCGCCGGCCCCCGGTGGGAGAAGCTTGCCGCCAGGGGCGCCAAGCCGCAGCGGTTGTTGTGGGCCTCCACCGGCACCAAGAACAAGGACTACAGCGACGTGCTGTACGTCGAGGAGCTGATCGGTCCCAACACAGTCAACACCGTGCCGCCGGCAACGCTCGATGCATTCCGCGACCATGGCAAGCTGAGAGACAGCCTCGAGGAGAATGTCGAGGACGCGCGCCGCGTGCTCGAAGAGCTCGAAAAATCCGGCATCTCGCTCGACGCCATCACGGCCGAGCTGGTCAAGGACGGCGTCAAGCTGTTCGCGGACTCTGCCGACAAGCTCTATGGCGCGGTCGCATACAAGCGCGCGACCTCGCTCGGCAGCGGCATCGACCGGCAGCAATTCGCGCTCGGCGATGGCATCGGCAAGGCCGTCGAGAAGAGCACCGAGGAGTGGCGCGCGTCGGCCAAAATCCGAAGGCTGTGGCAAAAGGACAAGTCGGTGTGGACCGGCGATGACGAGAACAAATGGCTGGGCTGGCTGAACAGCGCGGCCGCCGCCAACATTGCCGACTACGAGGATTTTGCCCGCCGCGTGAAGGGGCAGAATTTCAGCGACGCGGTCGTGCTCGGCATGGGCGGATCCAGCCTCGGACCGGAGGTGCTGGCGGAGACGTTTGCCAGGAAATCCGGTTTCCCGAAGCTGCACGTGCTCGATTCCACCGATCCCGCGCAGGTGCAGGCGATGGAGGAGACCGTCGACCTCGCCCACACGCTGTTCATCATCTCCAGCAAGTCCGGCGGCACCACCGAGCCGAACGTGATGAAGGATTACTTCTTCGATCGCGTCGCCAAGACCATCGGCAAGGACAAGGCAGGCCATCGCTTCATCGCGGTCACTGATCCCGGCTCGTCCCTGGAGGAGGTCGCGATCAGCCAAGGCTTTGCCCGCATCTTCCATGGCGATCCCACGATCGGCGGACGCTATTCCGTGCTGTCGCCGTTCGGACTGGTGCCCGCGGCTGCCGCCGGCATTGACGTCCGCAGCCTGATCACGCACGCGCTCGCGATGGTGCGCTCCTGCGGCGCCGACGTGCCGCCGCACGAAAATCCGGGCGTGCAGCTCGGACTGGCAATGGGCCTTGCCGGTCTCGACGGTCGCGACAAGGTGACGATTACCTCGTCGGAGAAGGTCGCGGATTTCGGCGCCTGGGCCGAGCAACTGATCGCCGAATCCACCGGCAAGGAAGGCAAGGGCCTGATCCCGATCGATGGCGAGCCGCTCGGCGACCCCTCGCTTTACGGCGACGACCGCTTCTTCATCGACATCCGGACCGAAGGCGAAGATGACGCCTCGCACGATGATCGGCTCAAGGCGCTCGAGGCGGCCGGACATCCCGTGGTTCGCATCGTCATGAAGTCGATCGACCATATCGGTCAGGAGTTTTTCCGGTTTGAGATGGCGACCGCCGTCGCGGGCGCGATCCTTGGCATCAACCCGTTCAACCAGCCCGATGTAGAAGCGGCCAAGATCAAGACACGCGAGTTGACGAGTGCGTTCGAGAAGACCGGATCGCTGCCGGCGGAGGAGCCGGTGATTTCGACTGACGAGGCTGATCTTTACACCGACGAGCACAATGCGGCCGAGCTGCGCAAGGCTGGCGCCGACGGCACGCTCGGCTCCTGGGTCAAAGCGCATTTTTCGCGCTCCGACGGCGGCGACTATGTCGCCCTGCTCGCCTATATCGCGCGCAATCCCGGCACGATTGGCTCGCTGCAAAAGATGCGGCTTGCGGTGCGCGACAAGCATCATCTGGCGACCTGCGCCGAATTCGGCCCGCGCTTCCTGCACTCGACCGGCCAGGCCTATAAGGGTGGTCCCGACAGCGGCGTGTTCCTGCAGATCACGGCCGACGATGCCGAGGATTTGCCGGTGCCCGGACAGAAGGCGAGTTTCGGCATCATCAAGGCGGCGCAGGCGCGCGGCGATTTCGACGTGCTCACCGAACGCGGCAGGCGTGCGCTGCGCGT
Organism: Bradyrhizobium sp. sGM-13; assembly: GCF_018398875.1. GTDB lineage: Bacteria > Pseudomonadota > Alphaproteobacteria > Rhizobiales > Xanthobacteraceae > Bradyrhizobium. The sequence goes on from NZ_JAGWDK010000013.1 coordinate 137,124, forward strand.
CCATCTCAAGGGCGATCTCGGATCGGGGCTGTCTGCGCTCGATGCTGCGATCGCAGAGGCGCTCAGTTAAGGAAGTCAGGATATGCAACTCGGCATGATCGGCCTCGGCCGAATGGGCGGCAATATCGTCCGCCGGCTGATGAAGAATGGCCACACCGCCGTTGTCTACGACAAGGACGCCAAGGCGGTCGCCGCACTCGCGGCGGAAGGCGCAACCGGCGCTGACACGCTGGAAGATTTCGTGGCGAAACTGGAGAAGCCGCGCACCGCCTGGGTAATGCTCCCGGCAGGCAAGATCACCGAGACCACCATCGACGCATTGGCAAAACTGATGCAGCCCGGCGACGTCATCATCGATGGCGGGAACACGTTCTGGCAAGACGACGTCCGCCGCGGCGCGGTGCTGAAGGCAAAAGGCCTGCACTACCTCGACGTCGGCACCAGCGGCGGCGTCTGGGGCATCGAGCGCGGCTACTGCATGATGATCGGCGGCGACAAGGCGGTGGTCGACCGGCTCGATCCAATCTTCAAGACGCTGGCGCCGGGCGTGGGCGACATTCCGCGCACACCGGGACGCGAGGGCCGCGACCCGCGCGTCGAGCAAGGCTATATCCATGCCGGGCCGTCCGGCGCCGGGCACTTCGTCAAGATGATCCATAACGGCATCGAATACGGCCTGATGCAGGCCTATGCCGAAGGGTTTGATATCCTAAAGAACGCCAACATCGACGCGCTGCCGCCGGAGCATCGTTTCGAGTTCGACGTGGCCGACATTGCCGAGGTGTGGCGGCGCGGCAGCGTGATCCCCTCCTGGCTGCTCGACCTCACCGCTTCCGCGCTTGCAGAAAACCAGACGCTCGACACCTACTCCGGCTTTGTCGAAGATTCCGGCGAAGGCCGCTGGACGGTCAACGCGGCGATCGACGAAGCTGTGCCGGCGGAAGTGCTGACGGCGGCACTCTATGCGCGCTTCCGTTCGCGCAAGGACCACACCTTTGCGGAAAAGATTCTTTCCGCGATGCGGGCCGGTTTCGGCGGCCACAAGGAGCCGCCGAAGAAACCCACTTCGAAGGCGTGAGCAGTCATGGCGGTCGGTCAAACAACACGGAAGAAGCCGGATCCCTGCTCCTTCGTCATTTTCGGTGTGACCGGCGACCTCACGCACCGGCTGATCATCCCTGCCCTTTATAATCTCGCCGCCAGCGACCTTCTGCCGGATAGGTTCTGCCTGGTCGGCGTCGCCCGCAAGGGCATGACGAGCGACAGGCTGCGCGAGAGCCTGATGAAGGGCCTGCGTCAATTTGCGACCCGTCCGGTGGACGAGGCGATTTCGCGGCGTCTTTTGGATTGCCTGACCTGTATCGAAGCCGATCCGAAGGATCCCGCGTCGTTTGATGCGATGAGCAAGCAGCTCGGCGACCTGGAAGCCGCGCGAAACACCGGCGGCAACCGCCTGTTCTACTTGGCAACCCCGCCGAATGCCTTCCTGCCGATCAGCCGCGAGTTGGGCCGCACCGGCATGCTGGCCGAGAACGCCGCGTGGCGGCGGCTGGTGGTGGAAAAGCCGTTCGGCACCGACCTCGCTTCCGCCAAGGCGCTGAACAGCGAATTGCTAAAACTCGTCGATGAGCACGAGATCTACCGGATCGATCACTATCTCGGCAAGGAAACGGTGCAGAACATTTTAGTGCTGCGCTTTGCCAACGGCATGTTCGAGCCGATCTGGAATCGCAACCATATCGACCATGTCCAGATCACGGTCAACGAACAGCTCGGCGTCGGCCACCGCGGCAGCTTTTACGACCAGACCGGCGCGCTGCGCGACATGGTGCCGAACCATCTGTTTCAATTGCTGTCACTGGTCGCAATGGAGCCGCCGATCCGGTTCGACGCGCATTCGGTCCGCACCGAAAAGGCGGACGTGCTGGCCGCGATCCAGCTCCAGAGCGAGGCCGAGGCGCTGCGGAATTCCGTGCGCGGCCAATATCTGGCCGGCCGGATCGGCGATAGCGAGATTGCGGACTATAGCAAAATCGCAGACGTCGCGGCCGGCAGTACGACCGAAACCTATGTGGCGCTGAAACTGATCATCGACAATTGGCGCTGGGCGGGCGTTCCCTTCTATCTGCGCACCGGCAAGGCGCTCGGCGTCAAGCGCACCGAAGTCGCGATCAAATTCAAGCAGGCGCCGTTCGCGATGTTCAACTGCACGCCGGTGGAACGGCTGGCGCAGAATTACCTCGTGATCGGGGTCGCGCCGAACGAAGGCATCGCGCTGCAGTTCAACACCAAGGTGCCCGGCCCCTCGATCCTTATCGACGGCGTCGAGATGAAGTTTCGCTACAAGGACTATTTCAAGGCGGAGCCTTCGACCGGCTACGAGACGCTGATCTATGACTGCATGACCGGCGACAACATCCTGTTCCAGCGCGCCGACAGCGTCGAGGCCGGCTGGAAGGCGGTGCAACCATTCCTCGACGCCTGGAAGAAGGCAGGGGCCCAGGGCTTGCAGATCTACAAGGCCGGCAGCGAAGGTCCGCAGGAAGCGAACGAACTGTTGACCCGCGATGGCCGAAGCTGGCGAAAGCTCGGGTGAGCGATGACAGCGAACGACAATCGCTGCGTGATCGCGGTCGCCGGTCCGGCCGCACTGGCCGAGGCCGCGGCCGATCGCGTGCTCGCCAGGATCGAGGCCAATAGCGGCCGCGTGGCGATTTGCCTGACCGGCGGATCGAGCCCCAGACAGCTTTATCAATTGCTCGCAACCGATGCCTATCGCAGCCGGATCCCGTGGCAGCGCGTGCACTGGTTCATCGGCGACGAGCGCTTCGTGCCGGCGGACGATCCGCTCAACAACATGGGCATGGCGCGAGAGCTTTTTCTGGATAGCTGCGCGCCGGCGGCAAACATCCATCCGATTCCGACCGCGACCGCCGACCCGACCGATCCGGACCGCTGCGCCGCGCTTTATGAACGGGAGCTGCAATCGTTCTATGGGGCAGACACGCTCGATCAGGCGCGCCCCTTGTTCGATCTCGTGTTGATGGGTGTAGGTCCCGATGGCCACACCGCATCGCTGTTTCCCGGCGATCCCGCGCTCGATCAGACCGCGCGCTGGGTGGTCGGCGTGCCACGCGCGAACGTCGAGCCATTCGTCCCGCGGGTCACCCTCACGCTGCCCACCCTTGCCTCCTGCCGCGAAATGCTGTTCGAGATTGCGGGCACCGAGAAGCATGCGATCTTGACGCGCCTCTTTGCACGCGAGAACCTGCCTGCCAACCGTGCGCGATCCACCGGCGAGACGGTCTGGCTGGTGGACCGGGATGCGCTTCCGGAGGATTTTGGTGGGCGACAGGACTCCTAGCGCGCTGGTGGTGATGGGCGTTTCCGGTTCGGGCAAGAGCACCATCGCCGATCATCTCGCAAGACGCCTCGGCTGGCGCTACGAGGACGGCGACCGATTTCATCCGCCGGGAAACGTTGCAAAGATGAGCGCCGGCCACCCGCTGACCGACGAGGACCGCTGGCCGTGGCTGCAGGCAATCGCCGACGAGATCGACCGCCTCTCAGCGTCCGGCGAGCACGCCGTGATCGCCTGCTCGGCATTGAAGCGCGCCTATCGCGACATCCTCGTGCACGGTCGCGACGATGTCCGCATCGTTTTTCTCGACGGAACGCAGGATCTGATCGCGGCCCGGCTTGCCGCCCGCAAGGGGCATTTCATGCCGCCGGGCCTGCTCGCCAGCCAATTCAGGACGCTGGAGCCGCCGGGCGCGGGCGAGCGGCCGATCATTGTATCGATCGATGCCCCGGTCGAGAACATCGTGGATGACATCATCGGTCAATTGAACCTGGTCCCCCAATGACACGTATCGCGCTCGTTGTTTCCGACGTCGACGGCACCCTGTTGACGCACGACAAGATCCTGACCGATGGCGCCAAGGCGGCCGCTCGCAAGCTGCATGCCGCCGGCATCGGTTTCACCATCGTGTCCAGCCGGCCGACCATCGGCATGGGTTTCCTGATCGAGCCGCTTTCGATCACGCTTCCGGTCGGCACCTTCAACGGCAGCTCGATCGTCGATGCCGGGCTCAAACCGATCGAACATCATTTGATCGGCGCAACCGTGGCCCAGCGCAGCCTCGACGTACTCAATGCCTTCGGCGTGGATATCTGGCTGTTCACCAATCAGCGCTGGTACACGCGAAATCCCGACGGCGAGTACGTCCCGCACGAGAAGCTGGCCATCAAGGCCAATCCGACCATCGTCACCGACTTCACGCCGCATCTCGCGGAGACCTGTAAGATCGTAGGCGCCAGTTCGGACGCGGCGCTGCTGCAACGTTGCGAAGTGGCAATGCAGCAGGCGCTCGGCCGGGAGGTCGTCGCGGTCCGCTCGCAGACTTATTATCTCGACGTCACGCCACCCGGTCACGACAAGGGCACCTTCGTGGACGCCATGATCAGCCGGCTCGGCATTTCGGCCGAAGCGGTCGCTACCATCGGCGACATGGAGAACGATCTTCCGATGTTTGCCCGAAGCGGCGTTTCGTTTGCGATGGGCAACGCGGCCGAAGACATCAAAAAGCACGCCACGCATGTCACGGACAGCAACGAGCGCGACGGATTTGCGGCAGCGATCGAGACCGTGCTGCGGCTCGGATAGGCAAGAGCCGACGTATCAAGCCCGCCTGAAGGATAAATCGAGGAACTCTCAAAGTCTTCGCGCGGCGAATCCGTTTCTGTCGCCCGGCACGATCGGCAAGCGCGAGCCGGTGCCCGACCGCCGTCTCCTCCCATGAAGGCAGGCTTCCCCAGCCCGAGCCTGCCGCGGCGAAGATGAGTACCGGCTCGCGCGACTGGCTGGAACCTGTTTTCGTAGGATGGATGGGGCGAAGCGATACCCATCAATGCGATGCGGAAACGTGATGGGTATCGCTTGCGCTCCACCCATCCTACGCGGGCACGGCGCTGCGCGCCTTTTGCCGACCCTACCGACCTCGCCCGCTACTTCGAGCGCTGCATCGCCGGCTTCTCGGTCGACTTCTTCGCCACGCTGAGGTTCTGCGCGGTGTTGATCACCGCGATATGCGTCAGCGCCTGCGGGAAATTGCCGGTCTGGCGACGGGCCACCGTATCGTACTCTTCGGCCAAGAGGCCGAGGTCGTTCGCGACCGCGACGACGCGAGCGAACAACTCCTGCGCCTTGCCGAATTCGCCAGCCAGCACATACGCGTCCGCAAGCCAAAGCGTGCAGGCGAGGAACGCACCTTCGGCCGGCTGTTTCTCCGCCGGGACTTCCCGCGGGTCGTGCCGCAGCACAAAACCGTCCTGCATCAGATGCTGTTCGACCGCGACAAGCGTACCGCGCACGCGAGGGTCGTCCGGCGGTAGAAATCCCACTGACGGCAGCAACAGGATGCTCGCGTCGAGCATTTTCGAGCCGTATGACTCGACGAACGCGTTCAGCTCAGGGTCAAAGCCCTTCGCGCAGACGTCGGCGTGGATGGCGTCGCGCAGCACCCGCCACTTCACAAGCGGCGCCTTGAAGCCGAACATCTCGGCGCTCTTGATACCGCGGTCGAACGCGACCCAGGTCATCACCTTCGACGACACATAATGCTTGCCCGCGCCGCGGCGCTCCCAGATGCCGTGGTCCGGATGATCCCACCGCCCGGCGAGGTGCTGCAGCACCGCGCATTCCAGCGCCCAGCTCGTTTCATCCATTTCGAGCTTGGCCACACGCCACTGGTGAAAGGCGTCGATCAATTCACCGTAGACGTCGAGCTGCAGTTGCGCATGCGCGGCGTTGCCGATCCGCACGGGACGTGCGCCTTCATAGCCGGGCAGCCAGGTAGCCTCCCATTCCAGGAGACGGCGGTTGCCCATGATGCCGTACATGATCTGCATGTTGGCGGGAGAACCCGCCGCCGCCCGCAACAGCCAATGGTGCCAGGCAGAAGCTTCCTCGGTATAGCCCGAGTTCATCAACGCCAGCAGCGTGAAGGCGGCGTCGCGCAGCCAACAGAAGCGATAATCCCAATTCCTGGCGCCGCCGAGCTTTTCAGGCAGCGAGGTCGTCGGCGCAGCGACGATGCCGCCGGTCGGGGCGTAGGTCTGCGCCTTCAGCGTGATCAGCGAGCGCATCACGAGAGCTCGGTATTCGCCCTCATAGGTGCAACGGTTGCTCCACTCGGTCCAGAACGCTTCGGTATCCTGCAAGGCATAAGCAGGATCGATCGGCTTGGGCACCGGCAGATGCGAAGGGCCGTAGGTGAGCACGAAGGGGACGGTATCGCCCTCGCCGACCTCGAAATCGGCGACCGTCGTGAGGTCTTCCCCGCGCGTTTCCACCGGGGTGCGCAACACCGTCATGTCCTGTCCGCAAATAGCGAGCAGGGCGGAGCCGTCCTCGGTCTTCTTGACCCAGGGAATATCGGTGCCGAAGCCGAAGCGGATGACAAGCTGCATGTGCATCCTGACCCGGCCGCGAAGGCCGCGCACCAACCGAACCACATCGGAGGCGTTGCCGCGCGGCGGCATGAAGTCGATCAGCTCGACCGCGCCGTCAGCGGTCTCGAACCGCGTCTGCAGGATCAGGGTGTCGCCCCAATAGTTGCGCGAGGTGCCGGTGACTTCCTCCACCGGTGCGATCAGCCAGCGGCCGTGCTTGTGGGTACCGAGAAGGGCTGCAAAGCAGGCGTCGGAATCGAAGGCCGGCCAGCATAGCCAGTCGATCGATCCGTCACGGCCGACCAGTGCCGCGGTCTCGCAATCGCCGATCAACCCATAGTCTTCGATCCGGCACGACAAGATGATTCACCGCCAGAACGGAATGGCATTTCTTCCAATCGTCATCCCGCTCTGCCTTCCTCCTCGAACTCATCAGATCGCGGCGCGCGACCGCTCATGGGTTGCCGCCTTGAGTGCGGCGATGTCGACCGTGGACGTCATCTCCTCGATCGACACCGGAAGCCGCCGCCGCCAGTTCGGATGCTCGTTGACGGTACCGGGGATGTTGGGCTGGTCGACCACCCCGAGCAGATCCTCCAGCGAGACCGCGAGCAGCCGCGACTTGGTCCGCGCCAGGAAATTCGCAACCGAATAGAGATCGTTGCGGTAGATGGCGTGATGCCGCAGCACGTCGTCCAGCATGGCAAGTGCGTGCCAGCGCGCCTCGTCGCTCTCGCCCGGATCGATCCCGAGCGAGCGCTTCAGCTTGAGATCGCCGAACGAGCGCCAGCCGGCATAGGTCGAGAGATCATGGGTGTTGAAGGTGACGAGCGCGTTGGTCAGGTAATGATCGATGCTGCGGAACGATCCGTGGTCGTCGCGCTCGAACATCATCACGAGATACGACCAGATGCCCCAATCGGCGATCTGGTCGCGAAAGCCTTCCGGCACAGTGCCGAGATCTTCGCCGATCACGACGCAGCGCTGCGTGAGGCTTTCCAGCGCGGTCACCGCGAGCAGCGCCTCGAACGGCATCTGCACATAGACGCCGTCGCGTGCGGTGAAGCCTTGCGGCACCAGATAGAGCCGCTTCAGCCCGAGCACATGGTCGAGCCGGATCGCACCGGCGTGCCGCATCGAGGCGCGCAGCATGTCGCGATATGGCGCAAAGGACTGCCGCTCGAGCCCTGCCGCATTGAAGCCGGCAAGGCCCCAGGTCTGGCCGGCGGTGTTGAGCGGATCGGGTGGCGCGCCGACGCCGAGATGGCGTGAGATCGCGACCTGTTCGTTCCAGGCATCGAACCCGTCGGCCTGCACGCCGACCGCAACGTCGAGATAGAGCCCGACCTTCATGCCAAGCTTCTTCGCCAGATCGCTGGCCGCGCCGAGCTGCCGGTCTGCGGTCCATTGCACAAATTCGACGAATTCGATCTCACCGGCGTCCGGGCCTTGGCGCAAGGCGGCGCATCTGGCGTCGTCCGGCTGCCGCCACTCTTCTGGCCATTCCCACCACGGCTTGCCGAATTTGTTCCGGAGTACCTCGAAGCAGGCAAAATGCGACAGCAAGGTACCGCACTCGGTACGGAATTTGTCGAAATCCTGTCGGCGGGTCGGGTTGGCATTGGCCTTGAAGGCAGCAAAGGCGGAGCGAAGCGCACGCCATTTCAAACCGGCGACACTGACATAATCGACGACGTCGCCCGCCCGCAACGGCGCCAGCGCCTCGCTTGTTTCGGAATCGAGCCGATATTCGGGAATCTTTTCAACGTCGATATAGAGCGCGTTGAGAAACAACCGGCTGTTTGGCGAATACGGGCTGCAATCGCCCGGGCGATCGTCGAACAGGGTATGCAAGGGATTGAGGCCGACGCCGTCGGCCCCGAGATGGTCGGCGAGTTTGATCAGGCTTGCGAGGTCGGTGAAGTCGCCCATGCCCCAATTGCGCGCCGAGCGGACGCCGTAAAGCTGGGCCGCGAGCAGCCAGCAGCGGTCGAACTCGCCGCCAAACGCCCGTTCCGGCGCCGAAATCAGCGGCACATCCTCGACTCTCGCGGCATCGCTCACCTGCAGCCGGTAGATGCCGAGCGGCAGGTCTCTGGGCCAGTCGATGGCATGATCCGAGCTCTCGCCCTTGGCGATAACTCCTGAATCCGCAACGATTTTCCACTCCGCCGGGAGCGTGGCTGTGGGGAGTTCGGTTCGCGACGGCCGTCCGGACCGGACCACGACCGGGTGGCCGACTAGTGGTCCCGGCGCCTGCGGCGGCAGGGCATCCAGGATTATTTTGAGGGCGGCCGCGTCTGTCACACGGCGATTACCCTGACCATCCAGGAATTCGGTTTGAATTCCCAGGGCTTTAGCTTGAGCGAAAAGATCCATTCGGCACGTACTTTGCACGCAAACATCAAACCGATGTCGCGAAATTGTCCAATTACGGGAAGGAGATAGACCGTGTCTAACGTTCGGGCCCGCCAACGGTTCCCCTGGAACCAAAGCAAGCCGAGCGGCTTCTATCTCTATGTCCGGAACGTCTCCCTTTCTGCAAACGAAACGGGGACGTCATTTCCATGGCAATGGCATCACCGTGAACAAAAAAGCGCAAACCGCCGAGAGCTCCAACGCCGGCGTCTCCCTTCCTATCGACGGTTCCTATCCGCTGAATCCGGATAGCAGCCTTGTGGTCGAAGCAAAGGAGCTGCCCGCAGCCGACGTCGCCACGGAGGAGCTCTGGTACAAGGATGCGATCATCTATCAGTTGCACGTCAAGGCCTTCGCCGACAGCAACAATGATGGCATCGGCGATTTTGCCGGGCTGACGGAGAAACTGGGGTACTTGCAGGACCTTGGCGTCACCACATTGTGGCTGTTGCCGTTCTATCCCTCGCCCGGCCGCGACGACGGCTACGACATCGCGGACTACGGCGACATCAACCCCGATTTCGGGACGATGAAGGATTTCAGGCGCTTCATTCAGGAAGCCAAGAAGCGCGGCCTGCGGGTCATCACCGAGCTCGTCATCAACCACACCTCCGATCAGCACGACTGGTTCAAGCGCGCCCGCCGCTCGGATCCGAATTCCTCTGCCCGCAACTGGTATGTCTGGAGCGATACCGACCAGAAATATTTGGGCACGCGGATCATCTTCACCGATACAGAGAAGTCGAACTGGACCTGGGACCCGGAAGCCGGCCAGTTCTACTGGCACCGTTTCTTCTCGCACCAGCCGGATCTCAATTTCGACAATCCGCGCGTGGTGAGCGCGCTGGTGCAGGTGATGAAGCGGTGGCTCGACACCGGGGTCGACGGCTTCCGGCTCGACGCCATTCCCTATCTCTGCGAGCGCGACGGCACCAACAATGAGAACCTGCCCGAGACTCACGCGGTCATCAAGCGACTGCGCCAGGAGCTCGACGCCTACGCTAAGGGCAAGGTGCTGCTGGCCGAGGCCAATCAATGGCCGGAGGACGTGCAGGAATATTTCGGCCGCGGCGACGAATGCCACATGGCCTATCATTTTCCGCTAATGCCGCGCATCTACATGGCAATCGCGCAGGAAGACCGTTTTCCGATCACCGACATCCTGCGCCAGACGCCAGATATTCCAGGCAATTGCCAGTGGGCGCTGTTCCTGCGCAACCACGACGAACTGACGCTGGAAATGGTCACCGACGTCGAGCGCGATTACCTGTGGTCGACCTACGCCAACGATCCGCGCGCCCGCATCAATGTCGGCATCCGGCGGCGGCTGGCGCCGCTTATGGACAATGACCGGCGCAAGATCGAGTTGATGAATTCGCTGTTGTTCTCGTTCCCGGGCACGCCGATCATCTATTACGGCGACGAGATCGGCATGGGCGACAACATCTATCTCGGCGACCGCAACGGCGTCCGCACCCCGATGCAGTGGACGCCGGATCGCAACGGCGGCTTCTCGCGTGCCGACCCCGCGCGGCTCTACGCGCCGACCATTATGGACCCGGTCTATGGCTACGAGTCCGTCAATGTCGAGGCGCAGTCGCGCAGCCTCTCCTCGCTGCTCTCTGCCACCAAGCGGCTGATCGCGGTTCGCAAATCCACGCTCGCCTTCGGCCGCGGCAGCATGACATTCATCCGCCCGGAAAACCGCTCGGTGCTGTGCTACGTGCGCCAGTACCGGGACGAGGTCATTCTGTGCGTCGCCAATCTGTCGCGATCGGCTCAGGCGACCGAACTGGATCTCTCCGCCTTCAAGGACCGCATTCCGCTGGAAATGCTCGGCCGCACGCGCTTCCCGGCGATCGGCGAGCTGCCCTACATGATCACGCTGTCGCCTTACGGCTTCTACTGGTTCGAACTGCAGGAGCGCGACAAATCGGCGCCGGTGCCGCAGCGCGCGGTGCCCGAGTTCGAAACGCTGGTGGTGCCGTTGAACGCGACCTGGGTATCGCTGGCGCGCGAGCGCGGCGTGTTCGAGCGCGACGTGCTTCCGGGACATCTGGCGCGCAGCCGCTGGTACCCGGAACGCTCGGCCAAGGCGATCCATCCGAAACTGACGTCGGCGATTCCGTTCTGCGACATCGGCGACAACCGGCCGTGGCTCGCTTTTTTCGAAGCGACGCAGCGCGGCGTCACCACGCGTTACGTGCTGCCGATGCAGATCGAATGGGTGCGCTTCGACCGCGAGCGCTACAATCCGCATGCGCTGGCCGCCGTTCGCCAGGGCGCGCGTGAGGGAACGCTGCTCGACGTTGCCACCGACCAGATCTTCGTCGCGCTATTTTTGCGCAATCTGCAGCAGTCGCTGACGGTCGACGAGAGCGAACAGGGCTTGCGGCTCGAATTCCGCCCGACCAGCCGCTTCGGCGACAAGCCGATCCGGCAGCCCGAGCACATCCGCACCATTGAATCCGAACTGCCGCGCAGCACCGCGCTGGTGGACAATGACTATGTCGTCAAGATCTACCGGACACTTCAGGCCGGCCCCAATCCCGAAGTCGAGATGGGACGCTTCCTGACTGATGTCGCCAACTTTCCCAATGCGCCGGCGCTGCTCGGCAGCGCCGAGCTGGTCGAAGGCAACGAGAAGAGCGCGGTCGGCGTCGTTCACGCCTTCATCGCCAATCAGGGCGACCTTTGGACCATGAGTGCGGCCTATCTCGATCGCTTCGTCGAGGAGCAGAGCCTGCTCGCAGCGAGCATCCATCCCGGCGAGCGCGAGGAAGAGATCCCTTATCTGCGCTACATCTCGCAGGCCGGACGGCGCGTGGCCGAGCTGCATGTTGCGCTCGCCAGCAACGCCGAGCTTGCCGAATTCGCGCCGGAGCCGACCGGCGGCGACGACGTGCAGCGCTGGGTCGACGATCTGATGCTCAGCGCCGGGCGCGTCTTTGATGCACTTCGGCAGCGGCGAGATACGCTGAAGGAAGCCGACCGGGCGTTGGCCGATCAGGTGCTGGCGTTGCAGCCGGTCCTGCCGGCTTGGCTGGAAACGCTGCTGCTGCGTGAGGCCGACGCCGCCAACATTCGCGGCCATGGCGACCTAGATCTCACCCAGTTGCTGATCGTCAAGGACGACATCTTCATCGTCGACTTCGAAGGCGCGCCGCGGCGCAGTATCGCTGAACGCCGGCGCAAGATGCCCGCAGCACGCGACATCGCAAGCCTGATCCGGTCGATCGATTATTCGGCAACCGCAGCGCTTGAGCGCGCGCTCAAAGTGGCCCACGATGACCACGGCAAGCTCGGCGCGGCGCTTGGCGAATGGCGGGACCGGGCGACGGCCGCATTTCTCGCCGCCTATCGCGAAGCGATGACCGACCAACGGCTTTGGCCGGCCGATCCGACGGCGGCAGACGGCTTGCTGACCTTCTTCCTGCTCGAGAAGGCCTTGAACGAGATCGAACACGAACTGTCATTCCGGCCGGAATGGCTGCGCGTGCCACTGAGCGGAATTATCAAAATGTTGTCACAACCGTTCTTCGAGCCCTCATGACCAAGCTATCCGCAGAGGCCTACGCAATCATCGAAGGCAAGCATTCGGATCCGTTTCGATATCTCGGCTTGCACAGCGAAGGCGGACACAGCGTGGTGCGCGCTTTCATCCCCGAAGCATCCAACGTGGAGGCGATCGGCGAGCAAGGCGAGACGGCGCCGCTTGAGCGCATTCACGACGCCGGGCTGTTTGAAGGCGCGCTGCCGAACGGATCGAAACGCTACCAACTCCGCGCCCGCTTCGGCGAGAACGTCGTCGATCTCGACGACCCCTACCGCTTTCCGCCCGTGCTCAGCGACTTCGACCTCTATCTCCTGGGCGAAGGCACGCACCGGCGGATCTACGACAAGCTCGGCGCGCATCCGATGATACTCGATGGTGTCGACGGCGTGGCGTTCGTGGTGCTGGCGCCGAACGCCAAGGCGGTCAACGTGGTCGGCGATTTCAATTTCTGGAATGCGCGGCGGCATCCGATGCGGGTGCGCGGCGTCGGCTATTGGGAACTGTTCGTGCCCCATGCCCGCGCCGGCGACCGGTACAAGTTCGATATTACCGGCTCCGACGGACGGCATCTGCCGCTGAAATCCGATCCGGTGGCCTTTGCGGCGGAAGTCCGACCTTCAACGGCCTCGATCGTCGTCGACGAAAGCAGAATTCCGCATCCGCGCCCGGCGCCGTCGGGCATCAACGCGCTAGAAGCGCCGATCTCGATCTACGAGGTTCATCTCGGCTCCTGGCGGCGCAAGAACGGCAATGAATGGCTGAGCTATCGCGAGCTCGCCGAACAGCTTCCGGCTTATGCAAAGGATATGGGCTTTACCCATCTCGAGTTTCTGCCCGTCAGCGAACACCCGTTCGACGGCTCCTGGGGCTATCAGCCGACCGGCCTGTACGCGCCGACCAGCCGGTTCGGCCCGCCGGAAGATTTTTCCGCCCTCGTCGATGCCTGTCATCGCGAGGGGCTCGGCGTGTGGCTCGACTGGGTGCCCGGACATTTTCCCGACGATCCGCATGGGCTCGGCTATTTCGACGGCACCGCACTCTACGAGCACGCCCACCCGATGCAGGGCCGCCATCTCGACTGGGGCACGCTGATCTACAATTACGGCCGCACCGAAGTGGTCAATTTCCTGGTCTCCAACGCGCTGTTCTGGCTCGATCGCTACGGCGTCGACGGCCTGCGCGTCGATGCCGTCGCCTCGATGCTCTACCTCGACTACAGCCGGCCCGCCGGCGAGTGGATTCCGAACCGGCTCGGCGGCCGGGAAAACCTCGAAGCCATCGAGTTCCTGCGCCGCTTCAACATCGAACTGTTCGGGCATTTTCCGGAAGCCACCACGGCCGCGGAAGAATCTACCGCGTGGCCGCAGGTCTCGCGGCCGGTCGAATATGGCGGGCTCGGCTTCGGCTTCAAATGGAACATGGGCTGGATGCACGACACGCTGAAATACATCGGCAAGGATCCGATATACCGGAAGCACCATCACGGCGACGTGCTGTTCGGCCTGCATTACGCATTTTCGGAAAATTTCATTTTGCCGCTGTCACATGACGAAGTCGTGCACGGCAAGCGATCGATCCTCGGCCGTATGCCTGGCGACGAGTGGCAGCGCTTTGCGAACCTGCGTGCCTATTACAGTTTCATGTTCGGCCATCCCGGCAAGAAGCTCCTGTTCATGGGCTGCGAGTTCGGCCAGGAGCGCGAATGGAACCACGATCATTCGCTGGACTGGCACCTTCTGGCGCAGCATCGCCATAGCGGCATGCAGAACCTGATCCGCGACCTCAACCGGCTCTATCGCAGCGTGCCAGCGCTGCACCAGATGGATTGCAACCAGGCGGGATTTGAATGGGTCATCACCCACGATTCCGGCGGCAACGTCTTTGCCTGGCTGCGCAAGGGTTTCGATGCGCGCGCGCGCTGCCTCGTGGTCGTGAACTTCTCGCCGAATGTCTATCACAATTACCGCGTCCGGGTGCCATTCGCCGGCGCGTGGAGGGAAGCGCTCAATTCCGATTCTGCGCATTATGGCGGCAGCAATGTCGGCAACGTCGGCGAAGTCCATACCCTGGAAGGCAGCATCCCCGAACTCAGCCTCACCATTCCGCCTCTGGCTGCGATCTTTCTCGTACCGGAAAGCTGACGCATGCGATTGTCCGCGGGAAGCCCCGCCCGCCTCGGAGCAAGCTGGGACGGCAGGGGCACCAACTTTGCGCTGTTCTCGGCCAATGCGGAGAAGGTCGAGCTTTGCCTGTTCGACGGCCAGGGCCGCCGCGAACTCGAGCGAATCGAACTGCCCGAGCGCAATGAGGACGTCTGGCACGGCTATCTCAACGACGTCTCGCCCGGACAGCTCTACGGCTATCGCGTCCACGGCCCCTACGCGCCGGAGCGCGGACACCGCTTCAACGCCAACAAGCTGTTGCTCGATCCCTATGCCAAGCGGCTCGCCGGCCGGCTGGTGTGGAGCGACGCGCATTTCGGCTATCGAACGGGGAGCGCGCGCGAGGATCTTTCGTTCGACCGCCGCGACAACGCGCGCGGCATGCCGAAGGCGGTCGTGGTCGACGAGACCTTCAACTGGGGCCGCCGCGAGATACGGCCGAACATCGCCTGGGAAGACACCATCATTTATGAGGCCCACGTCAAGGGCCTGACGCAGAGGCGCGACGACGTGGCGCCGGGCTGGCGCGGCACCTATGGCGGGCTGTGCTCGCCGGCGATGATCGACCATCTCAAGCGGCTCGGCGTCACCACCATCGAACTGTTGCCGATCCACGGCCTGATCGACGACCGGGTGCTGGTGGAAAAGAAGCTCTCCAACTACTGGGGCTACAACACGCTGGCGTTCTTCGCGCCGGAGCCGCGCTATGCGCAGGACAATGCGCTCGATGCATTCCGCACCACGGTGGCGCGGCTGCACGACGCCGGCATCGAGGTGATGCTCGACGTAGTCTACAACCACACCGCCGAAGGCAATCATCTCGGCCCGACGCTATGTTTCCGCGGCATCGATAACGCGTCCTATTACTGGCTCAACAAAGAGCATCCGCGCTACTATGACGACTTCACCGGCTGCGGCAGCTCGGTCAATCTCACCCATCCGCGCGTGCTGCAGATGGTGATGGATTCGCTGCGCTATTGGGTCGAGGTCTGTCACGTCGACGGCTTCCGCTTCGACCTCGCCACCACGCTGGCGCGCGGGCCGAACGGTTTTGACCGCAATTCCTCGTTCCTCACGGCCGTGCGGCAGGACCCGGTGCTGGCAACCGTAAAACTCGTCGCCGAGCCATGGGATCTCGGCCTGGGCGGCTATCAGGTCGGCGCGTTTCCCTCGCAATGGTCGGAATGGAACGATCGTTATCGCAGCGCGCTACGGCGCTACTGGAGCGGCGAAGGCAGCCTGATCGGCGAGGTCTCGCGCCGCATGACCGCCTCATCCGACCTGTTCCACCATGACAACCGAGCAACGCGCGCCAGCATCAATCACATCACCGTGCATGACGGTTTCACGCTGGCCGACCTGTTCAGCTACAACGAGAAGCACAACGAGGCGAACGGCGAAGACAATCGCGACGGCTCCAACGACAACCACAGCAACAATTGCGGCCATGAGGGCCCGACCACGGACGCCGCGATCGTGGCGCTGCGCCGGCAACTCCGCAGGAACCAGCTCGCCTGCCTGTTCCTCGCGCAGGGGACGCCCTTGATGCTAGCCGGCGATGAAGCCGGCAATTCGCAGAACGGCAACAACAACGCCTATTGCCAGGACAATGAGATCGGCTGGGTCAACTGGGAAAATCTCGGCAAGCCAGGCGAAGACCTCACCGATTTCGTGGGCCACATGACCGCGCTGCGCCGGCGCTTCCCGCAACTGCGCTACCAGCGCTGGCTCTCCGGGCGGCGCAAGGACGGCTCCTACGGCGTGCTTTGGCTGACGCCGGCAGCCGAGGAGATGCAGGAAGCCGACTGGAATTTTCCAGAAGGGCGATTCCTCGCCTATGTGCTGGGGCCTTTGGAACCAGGTCAGCCGCCGATCTTTATCGTGCTGAATGCTGCGCCCGAAGAGATTGCTTTCAAGTTGCCGCAGATGCCCGAATACAAGAGCTGGCAGCAGGTACTGAACACGACCGAGGCCGTGCTGGCCGCCACCGAATTCGCTTCGGGCGTCGAAACCAGCGCGCCGCCGCGATCGGTGCTTGTCTTTGCGGGCGCGGCATGAATGACCGGCAATTCGGCCCGCTTCTGACAAACTACGGCACGCGGTTTCGGCTGTGGGCACCGGCGGCCAAACGCGTCGAGGTGATGCTGGAGCAGCCTCACGCGATGAGGCGCGGCGAGGACGGCTGGTTCACGGCCGATATTGCCGGCGTCAAGGCCGGCGCACGCTACAAATTCCGCATCGATGACGAACTCGATGTCCCCGATCCAGCTTCGCTGTTTCAGCCCGAGGACGTTTTCGGCCCGAGCGAAGTGATCGACCATGACAGCTATCGGTGGCGCGCCGCCGACTGGCGCGGGCGTCTATGGCAGGAGGCCGTCATCGTCGAGGCCCATGTCGGCACCTTCACTCGGGAAGGCAGCTATCGCGCCATGATCGACAGACTTGACCATCTCGTAGCCACCGGCATCACCGCATTGGAATTGATGCCGCTGGCGGATTTCGCCGGCTCCCGCAACTGGGGCTATGACGGCGTCTTGTGGTACGCACCCGACAGCTCCTATGGCCGCCCCGAAGATCTCAAGGCGCTGATCGATGAGGCGCACCTGCGCGGGCTGATGGTGATACTTGACGTCGTCTACAACCATTTCGGCCCCGAGGGAAATTATCTCGGCCGCTATGCGCCCTCCTTCTTCACCGAAGCCCACACGCCATGGGGTAGTGCGATCGACTATCGCGTCGGGCAAGTCCGTGCCTTTGCGATCGAGAACGCACTCTCCTGGCTGCGCGACTACCGCTTCGACGGGCTGCGGCTCGATGCCGTCAACTCGATCGTTGAACCGGGCGGGCTGTCGCTGCTGCACGATATCAGCGCCGCTGCCGGCCAATTGGCCGCAGAAACCGGCCGGCACATTCACCTCGTGCTGGAGAACGGCGACAACCGCGCCAGCATCCTGGATTCCGTCCAAGATCCTCCACAAGGCAAATACCGCGCGCAATGGAACGACGATTACCATCACGCCTGGCGCGTGCTGATGACCGGCGAGAAGCAGGGCTATTATGGCGATTACCAGCGCGCGCCGAGATCGGATATCGCCCGCTCGCTGTCATCCGGTTTCGTCTACCAGGGCGAGCCATCGGCTTTTCGCGGCGTCAGGCGTGGTGAGCCAAGCGGCCATCTCGCGCCGACCGCCTTCATCAACTTCCTGCAGAACCACGACCAGATCGGCAATCGTGCGCTGGGCGACCGGCTAGAAGGCAACGCCGACGCGCGGATGATCGAGGCGGCGCTTCAGATCCTGCTGATCGCGCCTCACATCCCCATGCTGTTCATGGGCGAAGAATGGGGCTCGACGGTCCCCTTCCCGTTTTTCTGCGATTTCGGCGGCGAACTCGCCGACGCGGTTCGGAAGGGCCGCCGCATCGAATTGGCCTGGGCCTATGCGGAATATGGTGATGAAGTCCCCGACGCGCTGGCCGCTTCGACCCGCGATTCCGCCGTTCTCGACTGGGATGGCCGCGACGCTCCGGCGGGGCGGAAACGCCTGACCATGGTGCGAAACCTATTGCAGGTCCGGCGGCAGGAGATTGTACCGCGGCTGGCCGGCGCAGCTTTTGGGAAAGCAGACGCGGAAAGCAGCGGGTTGCTGACCGCCGATTGGCGCATGGGCGATGGCAGCGCGCTTCGCCTCACCGCCAACCTGTCGGAAAAGGCCGTCAGCCACGGCGAAGCTGCAGGAACCCTGATCTGGGGTAGCGAGTTGGGCAATAGCGTCCCGCCATGGTCGGTGCACTGGCGCATCGGATAGGAAAATGCCCCCGGCGATCCCGATCGCGACCTACCGCCTGCAACTGTCGGCGGATTTCGATTTCGACGCCGCCGCTTCCGTGGTGCCCTACCTGAAGGCGCTCGGCATCACCCATCTCTATGCATCGCCCTTCATGCGCGCCCGCAAGGGCAGCGCGCATGGCTACGATGTCATCGACCACGCCCAGTTCAATCCCGAGCTCGGCGGCGAATCCGGCTTCGAGCGCCTCAGCGCAGCCTTGCAGCAACACGATCTCGGGCTGATCCTGGATTTTGTGCCCAACCATGTCGGCGTGCATTGCGACGATAATCCATGGTGGCTTGACGTGCTGGAATGGGGTCCCGCCTCGCCGCACGCGGCTTCGTTCGACATCGACTGGGAACAATTGCCGTATCGCGCCCGCGGCGGGGTGCTGTTGCCGATCATCGGCTCGTCCTACGGTCAGGCGCTGGAAAGCGGCGAGATCGAATTACGCTATGACGCCGGCGAAGGCAGTTTTTCGGCCTGGTACTTTGAGCATCGGCTGCCGATCGCGCCGGAACGTTATGGCGAAATACTGCGGATGATCGTCAAGGAAGCGGGCGCGGAGGACAGCACGCCCGGCAGGGCCATGCTTGCGCTGGCCTCCCGCTATCAGGGGCCGCGACGCCCCAACCGCAAGGAAGCACCTGGGTTCAAAGCCGAATTGAAAGGCATCACGGGCGCCGCCGAGATCATCGCGCATGGGGTTGCAGCCTATCGGGCCGGGCCGGATCGCGCCGCTGCAACGCTGGCGCTGCATCATCTGCTCGAACGCCAGCACTACAAGCTCGGCCACTGGCGGCTCGCTTCCAGTGACATCAATTACCGGCGCTTCTTCGATATCAACACGCTGGCGGGCCTGCGCGTCGAGGATGCCGGCACCTTCGAGGCGATCCATCGCCTGGTCAAACGGCTGATCGCGGAGGAAAAGCTTGCGGGGCTGCGGCTCGATCACATCGACGGCCTGCGCGATCCCGTCCAGTATTTCCAGCGCCTGCGCCGGCTGATCCGCGATGGCTTTGGCGGGCGGAGCAGGCCCTTCTACGTGGTGGTCGAGAAGATTCTCGGCGAGCACGAAAAGCTGCCGCCGTTCGCCGGCGTTCACGGCACCACCGGCTATGAGTGGCTGAACGCGATCACCCATGTGCTGACCGATGGAAGCGGCCTGGAGCCGCTCGACGAGGTCTGGCGGCAGATCAGCAACCATTCGCCAAAACTCGAACCGATTCTGCGAGATGCAAAGCGTCGCGTGCTGGAAACGCTGCTGACCAGCGAGTTCACGGTGTTGACGCGCCTCTTGGCACGGATTGCCAGCGGGCACTATTCCACCCGCGACTATTCCGCCGACGGCCTGCGGCAGGCGCTCGAACTCTACGTGCTGCACTTCCCGGTTTACCGCACCTACCTGACAGCATCGGGCCCATCCGCGCACGACCGCCAGTTGATAGCAGGGACGATCGAACGGGCGCGCGCCGACTGGTTTGCCGCCGATGACGGCATTTTCGATTTCCTGCGCGACGCCCTGACAATGGACCTGATTAAGCCCGGACGTATCCACCACAGCGCGCCGCGGGTGCGCCGGTTTGCCTTGAAGATGCAGCAGTTCACCGGACCGATGATGGCAAAGTCGCTGGAGGACACAACGTTCTACCGCTACCACCGCCTGCTTGCCCTCAACGAGGTCGGCGGCGACCCCGCCGCAAGGGCGGTATCCGTTGACGACTTTCACGGGATGATGGAGGCGCGCGCCAAGGAATGGCCGCATGGCATGACCGCGACTGCAACGCATGACACCAAGCGCGGCGAGGATGCCCGCGCTCGAATCCTGGCCCTATCGGAAATTGCGGGCGAATGGACCGGCACGGTAGCCCGATGGAAACTGCTCAACGCGCCGCATCTGCTCGTCGATGGCGATCTGCGCGCGCCCTCGGCGGCGTTCGAATACATGCTGTATCAGGCGCTGGTGGGGGCATGGCAGCCGGGGGACGCTTCGTTTTTTGACCGGATGCAGGAATATGCGCTGAAGGCGGCGCGCGAGGGCAAGCAGGAAACGAGTTGGCTCAATCCCCACGCGGCCTACGAGACTGGCGTCAAGAGCTTCATCGCGAAGATCCTCGACCCCTCGCTGTCAGGCGAATTCCTGAAGTCCCTGCAGACGCTGGCGCAGCGGCTCTCGTTGCTGGGCGGCCTGAACGCGCTCAGCCAGATCACGCTAAAGGCGACGATACCGGGCGTGCCGGACTTCTATCAGGGCACGGAACTTTGGGATTTCTCGCTGGTCGATCCCGACAACCGCCGGCCCGTCGACTTTGCCGAACGCGCAGGCCGGCTGGGTGCGGTGGAGAATCCGGATTGGGATCGGCTGGTCGAGAAGTGGCCGAGCGGTCATCTGAAGCTGGCCTGGACGCGGCATCTGCTCAAGCTTCGAACTGAGCTCGCCGATACGTTCGCAAGCGGTGATTACGAGCCCTTGGAAGTTAGCGGACCGCGTCGCGATCATTTCATCGCGTTCGCCCGCCGGCGAGGCCGCGAGGCTGCGATCGTCGTGGTCACACGATGGTTTGCGCCGTTTACCGATGTCGGCAGACATTGGCCCGGTCCGGAGAACTACGACGCCGCGTTGAACGTCGGCGGCTACGCGATGGAAGGCTTTGCCGACGCCGATGCTGCGCAATTGCGCCTGTCAGACTTGCTGACGCATCTGCCCGTCGCAGTGCTGAAAGCAAGGTACAATAGCGCGGCACAACCCGCACCAGGGCGCCGTCGCGGCTGATACGTCAGCTCTTCTTGCTCAGCAGCAACTGGCCGCGGCTGCGGATCGCGGCCTGGGCCGCTTCGGCAAAGCGCTGCAACAGCCATGGCAGCACCACTTCCACCTGCACGTGATCGTCGGCGACATCGACATGCCCCGCCGCGCCTTGCCCGAGGGCGCTCACGTGGAAGATCATGCGGTTGTCTTCCCAGCGCTCCTCGTCGACAGTTAGCATCGGTACGCTGGAAGCGGCGCGCGACAGTCCTGTCTTGAGGCGGCGCATTGCCTCCTCGCGGCCCAGACTATGCGGGATGGAAACCACGAGCGGTTTGGTCATCGCTGAAAAATCCTCCCTGATCTAGCTGCATGTAATTGTACGCGGTTCGAAAGTAAGGGACGACCGTACATCGCCTCCCAGACCGGAACTTTCGTGATTCACGCTTGTTACTCTCCGCGAAGGCAGGATAGACGCACGCCCCGCTTCGGGCTCAGGAGAGATTTATGTCTATCGGCACAATCATTCTGATTATTCTCATCATCGCCCTGCTCGGTGGTTTCAGTGGCATCGGTGGCGGCCCGTTCTATGGCACCGGATATTACGGCGGCGGCGGACTGGGTCTGGTGATCGTGATCCTGTTGATCCTGCTGCTGCTCGGGAAGATCTGAGCCACGCGTCGAGAATCGTAGGGTGGGCAAAGGCGCACCTGCGCCGTGCCCACCTTTCTTGTTGAGATAAAGATGGTGGGCACGATGTCGCTTTGCCCGCCCTACATCGAGGCCAATTTCTTCATCGCCGGCTTGATCGACGCTGCCGCGTCATCGTAACCGTCCCATGCTTTCGTCTTCGCCAGTAGCGACGGCACGGTGCGGATCGTGTACTTCTTCGGATCGAGATCGCCGCGCACCTGCGTCCAGGTCAACGGCATCGACACGGTAGCACGCTCGCGCGCACGGGGCGACAAGGCAGCGATCGCCGTCGACATCCGGTCGTTGCGAAGATAGTCGAGGAAAATTTTTCCCTTGCGCAGCTTCTTCGACATGTTGAGCAGATAGCGCTCGGGATCATCGTTCGCCATCCACTGGCAGACGCCTTGCGCGAACGCCTTGGCCTCCTTCCATGAAACCTTGTCCCTTGCGCCATGCAGCAGCGGCGTCACGACGTGCAGCCCCTTGCCGCCGGTGGTCTTGCAGAAGCTTTCGAGGCCAACTGCAGTCAACCGCTGGCGCATGTCCTTTGCCGCCTCGATGACGTCTGAGAATTCAACATCGGGCGCGGGATCGAGATCGAACACCAGACGTCCCGGTGTGTCGTAAGCGTCCGGCGCACAATTCCAGGGATGCAATTCGAGGCCGCCGATCTGCGCCACCGCCGCCAATCCCTCGACCCGGTCGATCTGCAGATAGGGCTTGCGGTCGCCCGAGACCTTGGCCAGCTCGAACAGGTTGGACGCGCCTTGCATGGCGTGGCGTTGAAAGAACTTCTCGCCATGGATGCCGTCGGGCGCGCGAACGATCGAGCATGGACGGCCTCTGAGGTGGCCGATCATCCACTCGCCGACGGCCTCGAAATATTGCGCGAGGTCGAGCTTTGTAACGCCCTCGCCGTCGCCGGCGTCGGGCCACAGCTCCTTGTCCGGCTTTGAGATCACCACGCCCATGACGTCGCCGGTCTTGTTCGTTGTTGCGGGCGTTGCCCGCACCTTCGCATCCTTGCCCTTGCCCTTGCCGGGCTTCGGCTGCGCGACGCCTGCCTTGGACGGTGTTTCCGCCTCCACCTCCTCGGCCGGCTTATCCTGCCGCAGGCCCTTGAACGCAGCCTGACGAATATTTCCGTCCGCGGTGAACCCTGCGAATTCGATCTCGGCGACCAGCTCCGGCTTCAGCCAATGCACGTCGCGGGTTTTCTTTGGCGCGTTCTGGCCGCCGAACGGGTTCTTGTCGGAGGCGGCTGCTTTCAGCGCCGGCATAATGCGGCGGACCTTGTCCTGCCCGAAACCGGTACCGACCATACCGACAAAGGCGAGATGATCGCCCCGGTAGACGCCGGCCATCAGCGACCGGAATTTTCCGTTGGTGGTCTTCCAGCCGCCCAGCACCACCTCGTGCCCGGCGCGGCATTTCGCCTTGGTCCAGCTCTCGGTGCGGCCCGAGCGATAGGGCAGATCGAGTTTCTTGGAGACAATGCCCTCCAGTTCGAGCTTGCAGGCCGATTGCAGGACGGCATCGCCGCCGCTTTCAAAATGCTCGACATAGCGGATCTGCTTGTCCTTGCCCTTCTGCGCCTCCAGCAATTTCTTCAGCCGCGCCTTGCGGTCGCCGAGCGGGAGCTTGCGAAGATCTTCACCATTGGCGAACAGCAGGTCGAACGCATAGAAGATCAGGCTCTCGCTGTCGCCGTCCGACAGCGCCGCCTGCAGGGTCGAGAAGTTAGGCGCGCCGTTATGATCGAGCGCGACGATCTCGCCGTCGATCAGCACGTCAGGAAGCGATTTCGCTTCCTCGGCGATCGCCTGGAATTTGTTGGTCCAGTCGAGGCCTTTTCGGGTGTAGAGCACAGCATCGCCGTCCTCGACCCGCAATTGCACCCGGTAGCCGTCGAACTTGATCTCGTGACACCAGCCCGCGCCGCCGGGCGGCCGTTCGACGACTGTGCAAAGCTGCGGCGCCACGAAATCCGGCATCGCCGCGACCTTCTTCGGCTTGACGGCTGGCGCGGGCGCGCGCGTCTTGATCTCCGGCGCGGCCCGCAAGGCGGCCGTCTTCCGCAAGGTCCGCGCTTCGGCGGCATCGCCGCGGTTGGATTGCCAGACCGCATCGGCCTTTGTCTTCGTAGCCAGCATGAACGGCTTTGGCGCCTTGCCCTTGCCTTGCGCGATCTGTTCCATCGTGCGCCCGGAGGCGACCGAACGGTCCTCGTCGAGAATGTCGTTATCCTCGCCTTCCCTAACGAATTCGTCACGGTGCTTGATCAGGAGCCAGTTGGTGCGCTTGCCGCCGTATCGGTCGCCCCGCATCCGCACCAGCACCCAGCTTCCATGCAGCTTATCGCCATGCAGGGTGAATTTCAGGTCGCCCTTCTTGAAGCCGCGGTCGGGATCATCGGACTCCCAATAGCCCCGGTCCCACAGCATCACCGTGCCGCCGCCGTACTGGTCTTCCGGAATGGTGCCTTCAAAATCACCGTAATCGAGCGGGTGGTCCTCGACCTCGACCGCGAGCCGCTTGTCGTGAGGGTCGAGTGACGGCCCCTTGGTGACGGCCCAGGATTTGAACACGCCGTCGAATTCCAGCCTGAGATCGTAGTGCAGCCGGCTTGCATCATGCTTCTGAATCACGAACCGCCGCTTTCGGGCGGGCGCGACCTCGACGTCGCCGGAGGGCTCCGCCGTTTTGCGGAAATCGCGTTTCTTGCGATACGTGCTGAGCTTCTTCAACGCCACGGCCACACCTCAATCAAAACCGCCCCGCGGCAACGCCCGGAACGAAAACCCATACTAACCGTTGAAGTTCCCAAACCCAAACCGCGCCTGGAGATTGCAATGGCCCCCCGCGCCTACTGGAAAGGCTCGCTGAAACTCTCTTTGGTGTCGTGTCCGGTCGTGCTGTATCCGGCCTCGACATCAGTCGAGAAAACCCGCTTTCACATGATCAACAAGGAGACCGGCAACCGGCTGAAACAGCAGATGATCGATGCCGAGACCGGCGACGTCGTCGAGAGCGACCAGAAAGGCCGCGGCTATGAGCTGAAAAAGGGTCAGTATGTCGAGATCGAGAAGAAGGAACTCGAAGCCGTCCAGATCGAGAGCAATCATACGATCGAGATCGACAGTTTTGTGCCGCGGGACGAAATCGACAAGCGCTACTACAACCACCCCTATTACATCGCCCCCGACGGCAAGGCCGCGGTGGACGCCTTCGCGGTGATCCGGGACGCCATGAAGGACGAGGAACGGGTGGCGCTGGCGCGCATCGTGCTGACCAACCGCGAGCACGTCATGGCGATCGAGCCGCTCGGCAAGGGATTGCTCGGCACCACGTTGCGGTATCCGTACGAGCTGCGCGACGAGGACGACTTCTTCGATGATATCAAGACCCCGAAGATCACCAAGGACATGGTCGAACTCGCGGGCCATATCCTGCACAAAATGGCCGCGCATTTCGATCCCTCGAAGTTCAAGGATGAGTATGAGGACGCGCTGAAGGCGCTGGTGCGCCGCAAGGCTTCCGGCAAGCCGATCAAGGTTGCCGAGCCCGAGGCAAGGCCGGACAACGTCATCAACCTGATGGACGCGCTGAAGGCGAGCCTGAAAGGCAAAGCGGCGACGAAACGGCGCGCCCACGCCACGGCTTCGCGGCGGGCGCCGACGCGCCGGACGGCAAGGAAAGCGCACCGGTCTACAGCCAGGCACCGCAAGGCGAGCTAACGCAGGCATATCGCGTCGTTGCTCACGCGGTTCTCGCGCGCCTTGGCCACCCTCCCGCTTGCATTACCCGAAACCGGAAGGCATTTTCCTCTTGGGAACTGACGCCACCGACAATAGCGGCGCCGGACCGGGGAGGATTGAATGGCATTGACGAAGTCGCACGTCGCAGGACCGACCACGCCTGCGGTACGGGAGATGACGTTCGGCGATCTCTTGCGCAAGGCGGCTGAGGCCGCGCCCGATCGCCTCGCTCTGATCGCGGGCGTGCCTGACCCGGCGCAGCGGCGGCAATGGACCTACGCACAGTTCTATCGCGAAGCCCAGCGCACCGCCCGCGCGCTGCTGTCGCGCTTCAAGCCCGGCGAGCGCATTGCCGTCTGGGCGCAGAACATCCCGGAATGGATGATGCTCGAATTCGGTGCCGGCATGGCGGGCATGGTGCTCGTCACGGTCAACCCGGCCTTCCGCGCCCGGGAAGTGGAATATGTGCTGAAGCAGTCGCGCTCGGCCGGGGTCTTCGTGGTCAACGGCTTTCGCGGCAACCCGATGCTGGAGACCGTGCAGGCGGTGGCGCCGAACTGCCCCGAGCTGCGCGAGATCATCTGCTTCGACGACTGGAATGCCTTCATCGCGGCCGGCAATGACGAAGGCATCAAGCTGCCGGCCGTCAGCCCCGACGATCCCGTCATGATCCAGTATACGTCGGGCACGACCGGCTTTCCGAAAGGCGCCCTGCTCCGGCATCGCGGGCTGCTCAACAACGGTGCCGATACCGCCGACCGGATGGGCGTCGACGACGGCGACGTCTTCGTCACCACGATGCCGCTGTTTCATACCGGCGGCTGCGTCTGCTGCGTGATCGGCGCGGTATCGAAGGCTGCGACCACGGTGCTGGTCGAGGCTTTCGAGCCTGGGCTGGTGTTGGAAATGCTCGGGACCTATCGCGGCAACGCCATGCTCGGCGTGCCCACCATGCTGGTTGCGATGCTGGAGCACCCGACATTCGCGGCGACCGATCTGTCCTCCGTCAAGGCGATCTGCTCCGGCGGCTCGACAGTGCCGGCCTCGCTGGTGCGGCTCCTGGAGGAAAAGCTCGGCGCGCCCTTTACGATTGTTTTCGGGCAGACCGAATGCTCCCCGGTCGCGGCGCAGACCCGCACCCATGACAGCGTCGAGGACAAGGCCAACACGATCGGCCTACCGCTGCCCAATATGGAAACCAAGATCATCGATCCCAACACCGGCGAGACCGTTCCGATCGGCACGATCGGCGAGTTCTGCACCCGCGGCTACCACGTCATGATCGGTTACTTCGAATTGCCCGATGCGACTGCGGCTGCGATCGACGCCGACGGCTGGCTGCACACCGGCGATCTCTGCGCGATGGACGCGCGCGGCTACTGCACCGTGGAAGGCCGGCTGAAGGATATGATCATCCGCGGCGGCGAAAATATCTATCCGCGCGAGCTGGAAGAACTGTTGTTCAAGCATCCCAAGGTCGGCGAGGTCGCCGTCATTGGCCTGCCCCATGAGAAATGGGGCGAAGAGGTCGCAGCCTTTATCCGCCCGGCGCCGGGCGCGGTGATCGACAAGGAAGAGCTGATCACCTACATGCGCGCCTCGCTCGCCCCGCACAAAACGCCAAAACACTGGTACATCGTGGACGCATTCCCGCTGACCGGATCGGGCAAAATCCAAAAATTCAAGCTGCGGGACGCCTGCACCAAGGGCGAGATGACGGCGATCTAGGCCGCCTCTGTTCATTGCAAATACTTTCGCCGTCGTCCCTGCGAACGCAGGGACCTATACGCCGCGGCTCATCTGCGGTGCGATGGGGCCAGTTGCCTTCGCTGCAATCTAGGTCGGTGGTTATGGTTCCTGCGCCCCGTGCGCAATTGCACACTAGGCAGGGACGACGAGGATGATTTTCGGTGTGGGCTACAATCGCTCCCTACCCCTTGAATGTCGGTTGCCGCGGATGAATGCAGTCCTTGAAGTCTGCAAAGCCCTTCCACGCCGGCTCCGGCGCGTCCTGTCCGGCTTGAGGCACATAGATCGACGGTTCGATCGAACTCATCGTCGGAATATAACGCGGACAGTTCGGGAAGATCGCACGCGCCGTCACGCGAACGATGAGCTGCGCGCCGACGGTCTCGGCTAGCAGCGGGTCGCTCCCGCTCACGCTGGCGCGGCCGTTGACACGCAAACGCCGCGGCTTGTCGTGCATGGCGATGAACAGCAGGCCTACATCGGCATTGACGACGATGTTGCCGAGACTCTTGAACATCCCGTTGCCGTCATAGTCGGGAAATGCGAGCTCGGAAGGCCCGGTGATGCGCACAAACCCCGGCGCTCCGCCCTTGAACGAGCAATCGGGCCGGCCCTCGGCGTCGGCGGTTGCCAGAAAGAAATAGGGCAGGCCTTCGATGAACTGCTTGTCGTCGGCCGAAAATTCCTTGCGCATCAGCTTCTCTTCCAGCCGGTCCGAAATCCGGCGGCTGTCGAACCGGTCCTGCAATCGCCTGTTACCTTCGTGATACATAACGCTCTCAGCCATAGCGTTGCGTCCTCTTGGTATGATCAATCCGGTGCCCGCAACCTATACCCGATCCCCGTCTCGGTCAGCACGAATTGCGGACGCTCAGGATCGGCTTCGATCTTCTGGCGGAGCTGGCGGACATAGACGCGCAGATAT
Source organism: Bradyrhizobium sp. sGM-13 (assembly GCF_018398875.1). GTDB lineage: Bacteria > Pseudomonadota > Alphaproteobacteria > Rhizobiales > Xanthobacteraceae > Bradyrhizobium. The sequence goes on from NZ_JAGWDK010000013.1 coordinate 165,411, forward strand.
TGTGCATCCGTCAGCTCGTCCCACAGCTCCTTCAACAGGAAGCGATGGGTCAGCACCTTGCCGGCGTGCTGCACCAAGACGCGCAACAATTCGTATTCCTTCGGCGAGAGTTTTACTTCGCGCTCGCCGACCTTGACGATGCGGCGCACCAGATCGACCGAGAGATCGCCAGCGCGGAATACCGGCCGTTCGCCCTGCACCTGCAATTGGTGCCGGAGCGCTGCGCGCATCCGCGCCAGCAACTCGTCCATGCCGAACGGCTTGGTCAGATAATCGTCGGCGCCGAGGTCGAGCGCCTGCACCTTGCCGGCCTCGTCACCGCGGCTCGACAGTACCACGATCGGCACGCTCTCGTTGCGGCCGCGGATCATGCGCAGGAGATCATGACCCTGGATGTCGGGCAGGCCAAGATCGAGGATAATCAGCGCCGGGCCTTCCGCGAGCTTTTCCAGCGCAATCTTGCCATTGGAGGCTTCGAGGATGTCGTAGCCCTGCGTGCTCAGCCCCATCCGCAGCAATTTGCGGATCGGCGGCTCGTCGTCGATCACCAAAACCCTGATCTGGGCGGCGTTCATGCGGCGGTATCCAGCGCGCTATCGGAGGCCGGGACGGGCAGTCGAATCGTGATGATGGCTCCAGAGCGATCGGTACGATTGGCGGCCGATATCGTGCCATGCATCGCCTCGACGAAACCGCGCGAGATGGCGAGCCCCAGCCCGGTGCCCGCACGGACGTGATCGCCCTTTTGGGCGCGATAGAACTTGTCGAACACGTTTTCCACCTCCGCAGGCGGAATACCGCTACCTTCGTCGAGGATCTGCAGCGACACACTTGCCTGATCGCGCGTTCCCCGGATCGAAATCGTGGTACCGGCCGGCGCGTATTTGGCCGCGTTGTCGAGCAAATTGAACAATACCTGTTCGAACAGAACCGCATCCAGCTCCAGCATCGGCAGATTGGGGCTGAGTTCCAGTGACACCTTGTGGTGCAGCAGGATCTTGTTCGCGCGGCGCAGCGTGCTGCCGACGATCTCGGAGACGTCATGCGGCGCGGTATTCGGCACGATCGCGCCGGATTCCAGCTTGGTCATGTCGAGCAGATTGGCGATGAAGCGATTGAGGCGCTCGGATTCGTCGATCATGGTGGCGAGCAGTTCGTTCTTCTGTGCGTCGTTGAGGCTGGAGCCGAGATCGCGCAGGGTGGAAGCGGCACCGAGCACCGAGGCCAACGGCGTCTTCAGATCGTGCGAGATCGAGGTCAACAGCGCGCCGCGCAGCCGGTCGGATTCCATCGTGCGCTTGACCCGCTCCATGTCTTCCACCAGCAGCACGCGCTCGATCGCCAGCGCGCCCTGATCGACCAGCGCATCCAGCAGGCGGCGCTGATCCGGCGTCAGCAACGGACCGGTGCGGTCGTCGTCGATGCCGATGACGCCGATCGCGCCGCGCCCGGTTCGCATCGGCAGGAACAGCCGCTTGGCGCCCGGTAGCGTATCCGAGCCGCGCCCGGCCGCACGGTCGTTGTCCCAGGCCCATTTGGCAGCGGCCAGATCGGCCTCGCCCAGTTGATCCTCGGGCGGATAGCCCGACTTCACGGTGAGCACGCCGTCCTCCGGCAACAGCAGCACCACCCTCACCTTCAGCATCAGCGCGGTCTGATAGGCGGTCGCCCATAGCACATCGTCCAGCGTCGCAGTTCCGGCGAGCTTGCGGCTGAAGGCGTAGAGCAATTCGGTGGTACGCACCCGGCCGATCGCGGTGTCCGCCTGAGAGCGGATTCGTGCCGCCACATTGGAGACCAACAGCGCAATCAGCAAGAAGAAGAAGAAGGCGGCGACGTTGGTCGGATCGGCGATGGTGAAGGTATAGAACGGCGGCATAAAGAAGAAATTGTAACATAGCGACGCCGCGACGCTCGCCAGCAGCGATGGCCATAGCCCGTAGCGAACGGCGACGCCGACCACGGCGGTGAGGAAGACGAGATCGACGTTCTCGATGCCAGCGAACATCGGCTGGATCAGTTCGGCAGCGCCGAGACTGATCGCGACGAACAGCAGCGCCATCATGTAAGACCGCAGGTTGAATGGCTCCTGCCGCGCCGCGGTCTGCACCGCCGCTTTCGCCACGCCCTGTTCGTCGCCGGGGATGACGTGGACGCTGATATGGCCGGCGCGGCGCACCAGATCGTGCACGACAGAACCGCGCGTCAGTTCGAACCACCACGAGCGGGTCGACTTGCCGATGATGATCTGCGTGACGTTGTTGGCATGCGCGAAATGGATGACGTCGTCGGCGATGCGGCGGCCGACGCCGGGGATGGTCAGCGCCTCGCCGCCCAGCGCTTCCGCCAGCCGCATGGTATCAGCCAGCCGGTCGCGCTGCTCGTCGGTCAGTCGCAGGCTACGGCGCGTCTCGATGCTGATCGCGGTCCATTGCGCGTGCAGCCGGTCCGCCAGCCGCTTGGTATAGCGCACCAGCCCGGCCGCACGCGGATCTTCGCTGACGCAAACCAGGATGCGCTCGCCCGCCGCCCAGGGGCCTGCTATTGCGTTGGCCTGCATATGGGTGAGCAGCTGCTCGTCGACGCGTTCGGCGGTACGCCGCAGCGCCAGCTCGCGCAGCGCGGTCAGGTTGCCCGGCGAGAAATAATGCTCCAGCGCGCGCTCGGCCTGTTTGGGAACGTAGACCTTGCCCTCCTTCAGCCGCTGGATCAGATCGTCGGGCGTGAGGTCGATCAGCTCAATGGCGTCCGCGCGGTCGAACACGGAATCCGGCACCGTCTCGCGGACCCGCACATGCGTGATCTGCGCGACCACGTCATTGAGGCTCTCGATGTGCTGGATATTGACTGCCGTATAGACGTCGATGCCATGGGACAGCAATTCCTCGACGTCGAGATAGCGCTTGGGATGACGGCTGCCTGGCGCATTGGTGTGAGCGAGTTCATCGACGAGCGCGATCTGTGGCCGCCGCGCGATCAGCGCATCCAGGTCCATCTCCTCGAGCGTCTGCTCCTTGTAGACAAGCCGCCTGCGCGGCAGCACCTCGAGACCGTTCAGAAGCACCTCGGTTTCGGCCCGGCCGTGGGTTTCGACGATGCCGATCACGACATCGGCACCGGCCTTCTTCTTGGCGTGGGCGCTCTGCAGCATCTCATAGGTCTTGCCGACGCCGGGCGCGGCACCGACAAAGATCTTGAGCTTGCCAGCGCGGCTCTCCTCGCGCCGCGCTGCCTCCAGCAGGGCCTCCGGCGAGGGACGTTGTTCGGGGTCGCGGCGGGCTTGGACCATGCGGCAGTATAGTCCTCACCCTTCAAGGGGCCTAGCGGGTCTCATTTTGAAACCTCATCCAGCGCTAGATTCAAGGCCAGTACGTTAATGCGCGGCTCGCCAAGCAATCCAGCCATGCGGCCCTGAACGTGCTCGGTAACCAGTTGCTGGACGCGCGCCTCCGGCAGGTTGCGGGCCTTCGCCACGCGCGGGACCTGGAATAGCGCGCCTTCCGGCGAGATATCGGGATCGAGTCCGCTGCCGGAGGTGGTGACGAGATCGACCGGTATGGGAGCGGCCGGGTTTTCGGTCTTCAGCTTCGCGAAGTCCTCCTTGATCCGGTCCTTCAAGGCCTTGCTGGTCGGACCCAAATTGGAGCCACCGGAATTGGCGGCGTTATAGGGCGCGGAGACCGTCTTGGTCGGATCGGCCGGGTCCGGCGCCGAAGTCGCGGACGGGCGGCCGTGGAAATATTTGTCGTCCTTGAACTCTTGCCCGATCAGGGCCGAGCCGATGACCTTGCCATCCTTCTCGATCAGGCTGCCTTGCGCCTGTCTCGGAAAGATCGCGCCGGCGATGGCGGTCATGGCGAGGGGATAGGCAAGGCCGGTGATCGCGGTGAGCAGCAGCAGGATGAGGATCGCGGGACGAATTTCGCGAAGCATAGTGAGTCTCCGTAAGTGTTTTCGTCATTGCGAGCAAAGCGACGAAGCAATCCCGCGTTCTTGACACGGTCATATGGATTGGTTCGCTTCGCTCGCAATGACGGGGCTAGGCCAGATGCAAAGCCACAACCGCAAGGTCGATGGCCTTGATGCCGATAAAGGGAACGATGATGCCGCCGAAGCCGTAGATCAGCAGGTTACGGCGCAAGAGCGCCCCCGCCCCGACCGCCCGATAAGCGACGCCTTTCAGTGCCAGCGGGATCAGCGCGACGATGATCAGCGCGTTGAAGATGATCGCGGACAGGATGGCGCTCTGCGGGCTTGCGAGGTGCATGACGTTGAGCACTTCGAGCTGCGGGTAGAATGCCAGGAACATCGCCGGGATGATGGCGAAATACTTTGCGACGTCGTTGGCGATCGAGAACGTGGTCAGCGCGCCGCGCGTCATCAGAAGCTGCTTGCCGATCTCGACCACCTCGATCAGCTTGGTCGGATTGGAATCGAGATCGACCATGTTGCCGGCCTCGCGCGCCGCCTGCGTGCCGGTATTCATGGCGACGCCGACGTCGGCCTGCGCCAGCGCCGGCGCGTCGTTGGTGCCGTCGCCGCACATTGCCACCAGCTTGCCCTTGGCCTGCTCGTCGCGGATCAGCTTCAGCTTGTCCTCCGGCGTTGCCTGGGCAAGGAAATCGTCGACGCCGGCCTCGGCCGCAATGGCGGCTGCGGTCATCGGATTGTCGCCGGTGATCATCACGGTGCGGATGCCCATGCGGCGCAATTCCGCAAAGCGCTCCCGGATGCCGCCCTTGACGATGTCCTTCAGATGCACGACGCCGAGCAGTTTGCCGTCTTTGGCGACCGCCAGCGGCGTGCCGCCGGCTTTCGAGACCTCGTCGGAAATCGCTTGGATCTCACGGGCCACCTCCAAGAGGACGCCCGACACAGCGCGCGCCGCATTCCCGGAAGCGACCGCGCGGATCGCGCCGCCACCATCGACGTAATTCAGGATCGCATCCACCGCGCCCTTGCGCACCGACGATGACCCGGCGTCGATGCCGCTCATGCGTGTCTGCGCGGTGAAGGGAATGAAGCTCGCATTGAGCTCCTTCATGTCGCGGCCGCGGATGCCGTATTTCTCTTTCGCCAGCACGACGATCGAGCGACCTTCCGGCGTCTCGTCGGCGAGCGAGGCGAGTTGTGCCGCATCGGCCAACTCCTGTTCGGTAACACCGCGCAAGGGGCGAAACGCCGTGGCCTGCCGGTTGCCAAGTGTGATGGTGCCGGTCTTGTCCAGCAGCAGCGTATCGACGTCGCCGGCGGCCTCCACCGCACGGCCCGACATGGCGAGCACGTTGAAGCGCACCAGCCGGTCCATGCCGGCGATGCCGATCGCCGACAGCAGCGCGCCGATTGTGGTCGGAATTAGCGTGACGAACAGCGCCACCAGCACTACTACCGAAATCGAGCCGCCGGCATAGGCCGCGTAGCTCGGAATCGTCACGGTGGCGAACACAAAGATAATCGTCAGGCCTGCGAGCAGAATATTGAGCGCGATCTCATTCGGCGTCTTCTGCCGCTCCGCTCCTTCCACCAGCTTGATCATGCGGTCGATGAAGGTCGAGCCCTGCGCCGCCGTGATCCGAACGCGGATCCAGTCCGACAGCACTTGCGTGCCGCCGGTCACCGCCGAACGGTCACCGCCGGATTCGCGGATTACAGGCGCGGATTCACCCGTGATCGCGGCCTCGTTCACGGAAGCCACACCCTCGATCACCTCGCCATCAGAGGGGATGTTGTCGCCGGCCTCGACCAGGACGATGTCACCCACCTTCAGGCTGGTGCCGGAAACCAGACGATAGTTCTTGCCGGGACCTTCCAGCAATTTCGCCTTGCTCTCAGTGCGGGTCTTCTTCAACGACTCAGCCTGCGCCTTGCCGCGGCCTTCGGCAACAGCCTCGGCAAAGTTGGCGAACAGCACGGTGAACCACAGCCACAGGATGATCTGGAAGGTGAAGGCGAGGCTCTCGCTGCCGGCCACCAGATTGCGCAGGAATATCACGGTCGTGAGCGCGGCCACGATTTCGACCACGAACATCACGGGGTTCTTCACCATCAGCCGCGGATCGAGTTTTGCAAAGGCCGCGCGGATTGCCGGCAGCACGATGCTCGGATCGAACATCGCCGACGCCGTCGCCTTCTTCTGCAATTTCATGATTTCCATGGACGTAACTCCTGACGGCTTCGATCAGAACAAGGTGTTGGCGTTCATCGCCAGGTGCTCGACGATCGGCCCCAGCGCCAGCGCCGGGAAGAAGGTCAGGCCGCCGATGATCAGGATGACGCCGACGACGAGGCCGACGAACAGGCCGCCGGTGGTCGGCAGCGTGCCGGCCGAGGGCGGGATCGATTTCTTGGCCGCAAGCGACCCCGCCAGCGCCATTGCCGGCACGATCATGAAGAAGCGGCCGACAAACATCGAGCTGGCGAGCGTCAGATTGTAAAAGAAGGTATTGCCGGTCAGGCCGCCGAAGGCCGAGCCGTTATTGCCGGTCGCCGAGGTGAAGGCATAGAGCACCTCGGTAAAGCCATGCGGACCGGCATTGGCCATCGACGCCACCGCCGGAGGGAAGACGACCGCAACGGCCGTCCAGCCCAAAATCATCAGCGGCAGGATCAGGATCGCAAGCATCGCCATTTTGACCTCGCGCGCCTCGATCTTCTTGCCGACAAATTCCGGCGTGCGGCCGACCATCAGGCCGGCGACGAAGATCGCCAGCACGACGAACAACAGCATACCGTAAAGCCCCGCGCCGACGCCGCCGACGATGATTTCGCCGAGTTGGATATTGAGCAGCGGGATCATGCCGCCGAGCGCGGTGAAGGAGTCATGCATGGCATTGACGGCGCCGCAGGAGGCAGCGGTGGTAATGACCGCGAAGAGTGAGGAGGCGACGATGCCGAAGCGGACTTCCTTGCCTTCCATGTTGCCGCCAGAGAAACCCAGCGCGCTCAGCATCGAGGTGCCGTTGGCTTCGGCCCAATAGGTGACGGCGACGCCGGCAAGGAAGAGAACGCCCATTACGCCGAGAATCGCCCACCCCTGCCGCTGGTTGCCAACCATCCGGCCGAACACGTTGGTCAGCGCCGCGCCGAGCGCAAAGATCGAGATCATCTGCACGAAGTTCGATAGCGCGGTGGGGTTTTCAAAGGGATGTGCGGCATTGGCATTGAAGAAGCCGCCGCCATTGGTGCCGAGCATTTTGATAGCGACCTGCGAAGCGACAGGGCCGACCGCGATGGTCTGCTTGCCGCCTTCCAGCGTGGTCGCCTCGACATAGGCGCCGAGCGTCTGCGGTACGCCCTGCCACACCAGGAACAGCGTATAGACGATGCAGATCGGCAGCAGCACGTAAAGCGTGCAGCGCGTGACGTCGACCCAGAAATTGCCGATCGTGCGCATCGAGGAACGGGAGAAGCCGCGGATCAGAGCCACTGCGAGCGCGATGCCGGTCGCGGCCGACAGGAAATTCTGAGGCGTCAGGCTCAGCATCTGCGTCAGGTACGACAGCGTGCTTTCGCCGCCGTAGTTCTGCCAGTTGGTGTTGGTGATGAAGGAAATCGCGGTATTGAAGGACAAATCCTGGGCGACGGCGGATTGTCCCGCCGGGTTGAACGGCAGCAGCGCCTGCAGCCGCATCACGCCGTAAATGATGAGGAAGCCGCCGACATGGAACAGCAACATCGCGACCGTGTAGGTCAGCCAATGCTGCTCGCGTTTCTCGTCAACGCCACCGATCCTGTACAGCCCGACCTCGACCGGTCTCAGGATCGGCGTGAGGGGTGTGCGCTCGCCGCTGAAGACGCGCGTCATGTACCAGCCGAGCGGCTTTACGAGCGCGACCACGATCGCGCAGTACAATAGAACTTGAATCCAGCCGATGACGGTCATGGGATTACCTCTGGATGTGAGATCAGAACCGCTCGGGGCGCAACAGCGTGTAGGTCAGGTAAAACAGCAGACCGAGAGAGACGAGACCAGCGAGCGAGTAGTCGAAGATCATGGCGCTCTCCCTCACAACCGCTCGCAGACATAGGCATAACCAATGCCCGCCACGAAGAGGCCGAGAGCGAGCGCCAGCATCACGATGTCCAGCATGGGATGTTCCTCTGCGACGTGAACCGCGCAGCCAAAGATACGGCTATGCGTTCCGGCCTGAGGTGCCACCGGGCGCATAGGTTTTCGAGACGGGAAGGATGGCGACGTTATAGGAATCTCATAAAACGCATTCCGTCGTCCCTGCGAACGCAGGGACCCATAACCACAGGCGTTAATTATTTCGCGACCTGCTCGTTATCTTTCTTTTCCAAACAACACCGGCCGCGGAGTATGGGTCCCTGCGTTCGCAGGGACGACGGGGATAACTCCATATGAAATCCCTATATTTCCAACCCTCGCCCCCACTCGTTTTCGAATGGCGTTTTCGCCAGTTTGGGAGTGCGGTTGCAGTCGCGGCCGCGCGAATGAACGAGATGACGCCATGTCAATTCTTTTGGAACACCGGACCACCACCGATCTCGGCGATCGGCTTCGCGACGCCACGATCGAATTCCTCTCCGACATCGCCGCAGCATGCCGGCGCTTTCCGTCCACAGCCCACGGCGCAAAGACCGCCCGCATCGAGCAGTTGATCCAATCTCACGCCTGGATCGATGCCGCGCTGGCGCTGATCGATCTGGAATTGCCGCAATGGCGGGTCCGCCGCCTCGCCTACGATGACGGTGAATGGCATTGCGCGTTGTCGCGGCAACGCGAACTGCCGGATTGGCTGGATCAGGCAGTCGAAGGCCGTCACGCCGATCTGGCGCTGGCAATCCTAGGTGCATTCGTGGAAGCGCAGCACATCAGCACGACATCGCGCCGGACCAGCGTCCCGCCCGTGCCGCAGAATGTCAGCCCACTGTACGAGCCAGTTTGCGCCGACAATTTTGCGTGACTTTTGTAGATGGGGTAACGGGCCGCCTACTCCGCCGCCGACTGTAGCGCCAGCTTTTCGGCGCGCACGGCGCAGAATTTGAATTCAGGGATCTTGCCGAACGGATCAAGCGCTGGGTTGGTCAGCAAGTTCGCCGCCGCTTCCGCGTAGCAGAACGGCATGAAAACCATGTTCTCCGGCACGTCGCGGTCGGAGCGCACCTTGACCTCGACCGCGCCGCGGCGGGTTTCCAGCTTGATGAAATCGCCGGGCCAGACGCTGAGCTTGCGCATGTCCTTCGGCGACATGAACGCCACCGCCTCGGGTTCTAGCTGATCGAGCACGGATGCGCGGCGGGTCATCGAGCCGGTGTGCCAGTGCTCGAGCACGCGGCCGGTCGAGAGCACCATCGGATATTCGGCGTCGGGCACCTCGTCCGGCGCGATCACCTTGGCCGGGACGATCTTGCCGCGGCCGCTCGCGGTCGGGAAACCCGTGGTGAAAATGATCTCGTTGCCGGGCTTGTTCGGATCGTCGACCGGATAGGTCACCGCACCCTCGCGCACCAGCCGCTCCCAGGTGATGTTCTTCAGCGACGGCATCACCTGTGTCATCTCGGTGAAGACGTCGGCCGGGCCGTCGTAGTTCCACGGCAGCCCCATGCGCTTGCCGATCTCCTGGATGATCCAGAGATCCTGCCGCGCATCGCCCGGCGGACGGATCACTTCCCGCGCAAGCTGCACGCGGCGGTCGGTATTGGTGAAGGTGCCGCTCTTTTCGGCGAACGCAGACGCCGGCAGGATCACATCGGCATGGAATGCGGTTTCCGTGACGAAGAGATCCTGCACCACCAGATGATCGAGCTTGGCCAGCGCCTCGCGCGCATGCTGCAGGTCGGGATCCGACATCGCGGGGTTTTCGCCCTCGATATACATGCCGTTGATCTCGCCGGCATGGATCGCATCCATGATCTCGACGACGGTGAGGCCGCGCACAGGGTCGAGGTCCTGATGCCAGAGCTTCTCGAAAGGCTCGCGCAGGTCGGTGCGTCCGACCGGCTGGTAGTCCGGCAGGAACATCGGGATCAGGCCGGCGTCGGAGGCGCCCTGCACGTTGTTCTGGCCGCGCAGCGGATGCAGGCCGGTGCCGGGACGGCCGACCTGGCCTGTCGTCAGCGCCAGCGCGATCAGGCAGCGCGCATTGTCGGTGCCATGAATGTGCTGGCTGATGCCCATGCCCCAGAAGATGATCGAGGCCTGCGAGCGCGCGTATGTTCGCGCCACTTCCTTGAGCGTCTCGGCAGGGATACCGCAGATCGCTTCCATCTTCTCCGGCGGGAATTCCTTGATACGCTCGGCGAGCTCGTCAAAGCCTTCGGTATAGCCCGCGATATATTGCTGATCGGTCAGCCCTTCGGTGATGATGGTGTGGAGCATCGCGTTCAACATCGCGACGTCGCTGCCGGGCTTGAAGGCGAGATGCTTCCAGGCGTGGCGCGACAGCGACTGCGTGCGCGGATCCATCACGATCAGCTTGGCACCACGCTTGGCTGCGTTCTTGAGGTAGGTGGCGGCGACCGGATGGTTCACGGCCGGATTGGCGCCGATCACGATGATGACTTCGGCATCCATGGCAGCGGCAAACGGCGCGGACACAGCACCGGAATTCAACCCTTCCATCAGCGCCGCGACCGACGAGGCGTGACAGAGCCGCGTGCAATGGTCGACATTGTTGGAGCCGAAGCCGGTGCGCACCAGTTTTTGGAACAGATACGCCTCTTCATTGGAGCCCTTGGCCGAGCCGAAGCCGGCCAGCGCCTTGACGCCCTTCTCGTCGCGAATTTTCACGAGGCCTTTTGCGGCGATATCCAGCGCCTCTTCCCACGAAGCTTCGCGGAAATGCGTGAACGGATTGGCCGGATCGACCTGGTCGTTGGCATCCTTCTTCGCATTGGGCAGCCGCACCAGCGGCTTTGTCAGCCGATGCGGGTGATGGATGTAATCAAAACCAAAACGACCCTTGACGCAGAGCCGGTTGTGGTTGGCCGGGCCGTCGCGGCCCTCGGCGTAGATGACCTTCTCGTCCTTGACCTGATAGGTGACCTGGCAGCCGACGCCGCAGAACGGGCACAGCGAATCGACTTGTCTGTCAGCGTAAGTGACGCGGGTCTGGTTCTCGTCCAGCATCACCGACGGCATCAAGGCGCCGGTCGGGCAGGCCTGCACGCACTCGCCGCAGGCGACGCAGGTCGATTCACCCATGGGGTCGTCGAAGTCGAACACGATCTTGGCGCCGGCATTGCGATAGGCCATGCCGATGACGTCGTTGACCTGAACCTCGCGGCAGGCGCGCACGCATAGGCCGCACTGAATGCAGGCATCGAGATTGACGCTCATCGCGGGATGGCTGGTATCGCCCTGCCACCGCTCGGCCGCCGGGAAACGGCTCTCGGTCACCTCGACCTTTTCGGCCCAGTGCCAGAATTTCGAATCGGGATCGTGCGAGGTCTCGCGCGCGGGCTGGTCGGCGACCAGCAATTCCATCACCATCTTTTGCGCCGCGACGGCGCGGGCGCTTTCGGTCTTCACCTTCATGCCGACGCTCGGCGTGCGCTTGCAGGACGCGGCCAGCACGCGCTCGCCCTCGATCTCGACCATGCAGGCGCGGCAATTGCCGTCAGGCCGGTAGTCCGGCTCCGGCGAATAACAGAGATGCGGGATTTCCTTCTGGTGGCGTTTTGCCACCTGCCAGATGGTCTCGCCCGCGCTGGCCTCGACCTGTTGGCCGTCGAGTTCGAACTTGATCTTGGTCATTCCGCGGCCTCTTTCGGCACGAATTCTTCCGGAAAATATTTAATCACTGACGTCAGCGGATTCGACGCGGCTTGTCCAAGCCCGCAGATCGAGGCGTCGCGCATCGCCTGGCTCAATTGGTCCAGCAATTCGCGGTCCCAGACCGGCCGCTGCATCAAAAGCGCCGCCTTCTGGGTTCCAACACGGCACGGCGTGCACTGGCCGCAGCTTTCATCCTCGAAGAATTTCATCAGGTTCAACGCCGCGCCCTTCACACTGTCTTGCTCGGACAGGATGACAACAGCGGCGGAGCCGATGAAGCAGCCGTATTTTTCCAGTGTGCCGAAATCGAGCGGAATGTTATCCATCGACGCCGGCAGGATGCCGCCCGACGCGCCGCCCGGCAGATAGGCGTGGAAGGTGTGGCCGTCGGCCATGCCGCCGCAGAACTCGTCGATCAGTTCGCGCACGGTGACGCCGGCCGGCGCCAGCTTCATGCCGGGATTTTTCACGCGGCCCGAGACCGAGTAGCTGCGCAGGCCGTGACGGTCGTTGCGGCCGTGGCTCTTCCACCAGTCGGCGCCCTTCTCGACAATGTCGCGCACCCACCACAGCGTCTCGATATTGTTGATCAGCGTCGGCAGGCCGAACAGGCCGACCTGGAACGGATAAGGCGGCTTGTGCCTGGGCAGACCACGCTTGCCCTCGATCGATTCGAGCAGCGAGGACTCCTCGCCGCAAATGTAGGCGCCCGCGCCGCGACGCATATGCAGCACGGGACCGCCCGGCGGCAATTTTGCGATTTCACGGGTGAGGATTTCGCGCGACGCCGGATATTCGTCGCGCAGATAGATATAGACGTCGGTCGCTTCAACGACATGCGCGCCGATCAGCATGCCCTCGATGAAGCGATGCGGATCGGTTTCGAGATAGAAGCGGTCCTTGAACGTGCCGGGTTCGCCCTCGTCTCCGTTGATCGCCATCAGCCGCGGGCCGGGCTCACCCAGCACCGCGCGCCATTTGCGCCCGGTCGGAAAGCCCGCGCCGCCGAGCCCGCGCAGCGAAGCGTCGTCGAGCGCCTTCAGCAGGTCTTCTTTCGTCATCGCGCCGGAGCGCAGGCGATTGAGCAGCTTGTAGCCGCCGCCTGCGACATAGACGTCATATTCTGTATATTTGGGCAGATGTGCGTGGGTGTCGCCGGCCTTGGCGGCGGCGAGCACATTCGTAACCGTGGCATGATCGACAAAGTGATGGCCGACTTCGGCGGCGGGCGCGGTGTCGCAGCGGCCAACGCAGGGCGCGCGCACCACGCGGATGCCGGGGCCGGCACTGTCCTGCAGTTCGTGCAACAGCTTCTCCGCGCCCATCATGGCGCAGGTCAGCGAATCGCAGACCCGGATGGTCAGCGGCGCGATATCGGGCGCGCCCTCCTTCACCACGTCGAAATGCGCGTAGAAGGTCGCGGTCTCGAACACTTCGGCAAACGACAGCTTCATCTCGTCGGCAAGCGCCGCCAGATGCGCCGCCGAGATCTGGTGATACTTGTCCTGGATCAGGTGCAGATGCTCGATCAGCAGGTCGCGGCGCCGCGACCGATCGCCGAGCAGGAGCTCGATCTCATGGGCGGCGGTGGGGTCGACCTGGCGGCCCTTCGGCGTTGCCTTGGCCCGCTTCCGTCCCGCGCCCGGATGATCGAACGAGCGGACTTTTTGTAGGTCGTGTACGTCGTGATCCATCGAAACGTCTCGTTCCTGCCAGTCTGCCAGCCAACTCTAGTTCAGTGGCATGCCAGATGCCAAGAGATTTATCAGATATTTAGGGCAACACAGGCCGCGAGCTTTCGATCCTGTCCGCGCCCGGAACAACCACGTTTGCTTTGCCTGATCACTGGATGAGAACGCGAATTTGGTCGGGAGATCAATAAAGCCGTCTCATGCTGCGATTGCGAATGCGCATTGATTTTAGTTTGCGATTGATCGATCTGGATTCAAAATGAACGGAAAGGCGGACTGCATCAAACGGGCCCGCTCAGTTCCCGGAGGCGGCTGCTTTCTCGATCAGGAAAACAATACGGCTTTCCGCGCGCTCGGCTATCTCGACCTTATCCCCGGTTTCACGGATCAAATTAGGGATGTCGATCACCGAGAGCGGATCGGTGCAGTGAACTTCCAGGAAATCGCCCGGAGTGATCGACTTCAACGCCTTGCGCGTCTTCAGCGCCGGCAACGGGCATTTGAGACCGGTGAGATCGAGTTTTGTCGTGTTCATGCGAGCGAACATGGCGAAGCCGGGACGCAGCGTCAACAAAGCGTTTTCGAGCGAAGTGGGATCCGGTTCGGGAAAGCACGCGCCAGCAAAGAGTCTCACATCACGCTTGCGTAGGACAGAAACCCGACCGTCTGGCCGGGCTCGACCAGCGTGACCTGTTCGCCGAGTTCAACCAGGCCGTCGGTGTCGACCAGCGAGGACAACAGGCCTGCACCCTCGCGTGGAAATTTCACCGCTTCCAGCGCGCCGTCCGCAGCCTTGCGCAGAGTGACGCGGACATATTCGCGGCGGGCGATCTTCTTCTTGTAGGTGAAAGCAGCGCGCACCGGCATCGGCAATGGTTTTTCCTGCATCGCGCCCGAAAGCGCGAGGATCGTCGGCCGCACCACGTGGACGAAAGTGACAAAACTGGCCACCGGATTGCCCGGCAATCCGATGAAAGGCGTGCCGTCGATGATGCCCATCGCGACGGGGCGTCCCGGCTTGATTGCCATCCGCCACAGCACCAGCCTGCCCACGCTTTCGACGCTCGCCTTGACGTGGTCCTCCTCGCCGGTCGAAACGCCGCCCGTCGTGAGGATCAAATCATGACCGCTGGCGACCTCCTGCAGCGCGCGGGCTAGCGAGGCGCGATCATCCCTAATAATACCGAGATCGCTGACCTCGCAGCCGAGCCGCGACAACATCGCCATCAGCATGAAACGGTTGGAATCGAACAATTGCACTGCGGTGCGCGCTTCGCCCGGCGAAGCCAGTTCGTTGCCGGTGGAAAACACGGCGACGCGAATGCGCCTTGTGACATCGAGTTGTGTCAGGCCAAAGGCTGCGGCGAGCGCAACGTCCTGCGGCCGCAGCCGCTGGCCGGCCTGCAGCGCCGCAAAACCTGAAGCGATGTCTTCGCCCGCGGGGCGTACATTGGCGCCCGGCTTGAGGCCTGCAGGAAGCACGACCTTGTCGCCCTCGACGCGGACGTCTTCCTGCATGAAAACGGTATCTGCGCCTTCCGGCATCGGCGCACCGGTGAAGATGCGCATTGCCTGCCCCGGCTTGAGCGGCACAGATGAGGAACTGCCCGCCTGAACGCGGCCGGTAACTGGAAACGTTTGCTCTTCCTGCTGCGGGAGATCGCGGCTCGCAACCGCATAGCCGTCGACGGCGGAATTGGTGAAGGGCGGCAGCGGCAGCGGCGCCAGGATCTCGTGCGCCAGAATGCGGCCATCGGCGCGGGCGAGCGTAACCGTCTCGATATCCACGACTGGCGTCACACGCGTGGCAATGAGACCGACGGCCTCATCGACCGACATCATCGGGCCGCCGAAGGCAAAGCAATCGTCGGACAATTGCGCCATGTGCCTGATCAGCCCTCAGCTTCGCATTTCGCCAGCACGTCTTCGAGCGATATCGCAGACCGCAACATCATCGCCGCCACCGCCTCGATATCGTCGAGATGGGCAGTTGGCAACTTGGTTTCAACCGCCGTGTCGGTCGCGATTCCCACGATGCCGGGATCGTCGGGGAACAGCAGCGGTTTTTCATTCGCGGCGCGATAGACCTCGATCTTGCGGTGCGGCTCGCGCTTGAAACCCTCGACGACGACGAGATCGACCGGCGACATCTTGGCCAGCAGTTCCGGCAGACGCGGCTCACGCGCCCCACGCAGCTCATGCATCAAGGCCCAGCGCCGCCCCGACGACACCAGAACTTCGGCCGCGCCGGCCTCGCGATGCCGCCAGGAATCCTTGCCGGGTACGTCGACGTCGAAGGCGTGATGGGCGTGCTTGATCACGGACACGCGCAGGCCCTGTTTTGCGAACTGCGGGATCACCCGCGTCAGCAAGGTGGTCTTGCCGGCGCCGCTCCATCCCGCGAGGCCTATCACTTTCATTGCGTTCTCCGAGCCTGCGTTTCCTTGCAGGATCGTCATGCCCGGGCTTGACCCGGGCATCCACGTCTTGACGCTATCGCAGCAAGATTAGGCGTGGATGGCCGGGACAATCCGGGACATGACGGGTAGATCGTGACTTGTTAACTCCGGTCCTTATATCAGCCCGGAGACAAAGTCATGCTAACCTGCGTCCCATGATGAAGATTGAAAAACTACCCGCCCCCCTGATCGTGCCGAATCCCGAGGATCCGCGGCTGACCGAGCGCGTCGCCGGGACCGATCAGACGGGCGCGACGGTCGAAATCCGGGTGCCGATGGAGCGGCCGCTGACGCTGTACCTGAACGCGCAGGAGATCGTCACCATGATGACGATCGGCGACTATCCGGAATATCTGGCGCTCGGCTATCTCCTGAACCAGAACATGCTGAAATATGACGACGTCGTCACCGAGGTTGAGTATCACGATGACCTTCAGGTCGTGGTGGTGCGCACCGAGCATCACACCAATTTCGAAGCCAAACTGAAGAAACGCACACAGACGTCCGGCTGTGCCCAGGGCACCGCGTTCGGCGACCTGCTTGAAGCGGTGGAAAGCGTGGCGTTGCCCAAAGCCGAGTTGCGCACGTCGTGGCTCTACCAGATGACGCGCACGATCAACACCATGCCCTCGCTCTATCTGGAGGCCGGCGCAATCCATGGCTGCGTACTGTGCAAGGAAGGCACGCCCGTCTGCTACACCGAGGACGTCGGCCGTCATAACGCCGTCGACAAGATTGCCGGCTGGATCTATCGCCACGGCGTCGATCCCGCCGACAAGATCCTCTACACCACGGGCCGGCTCACCTCGGAGATGGTGATCAAGACGGTGCGGATGGGCATTCCCATCCTGGTCTCGCGGTCCGGCTTCACCGCATGGGGCGTCGAACTGGCGCGGCAGGTCGGACTAACGCTGGTTGGCCGTACGCGCGGCAAGCGCTTCATTGCGCTGTCAGGACAGGAGCGGATCGTGTTCGACCAGGACCTCGACTTTGTCGAGGAAGAATCCGCGCGGCACAAGCGCAAGGGCGAAGAGCGTGACGAGTAAAATTCCGGGCGTCCTCCTCGCCGGCGGATTGGCGCGGCGAATGGGTGGCGGCGACAAGCCGATGCGCACGATCGGTGGCCGCACCATTCTCGACCGCGTGATCGCGCGCCTTGCGCCACAATGCGACGGCCTGATTCTCAACGCCAATGGTGACCCAGCGCGTTTCGCAGCGTTCGGCCTTCCCGTCATTGCCGACAGCGTCGCTGATTTTCCTGGCCCGCTCGCCGGGATTCTGGCCGCACTCGACTGGGCTGCGGTCAACCGGCCTGACGTGGAGTTTGTATTGAGCGCCGCGGCCGACTGCCCATTCCTGCCGCGCGATCTGGTCTCCAGGCTGTATGACGCGGTGGAAGCGGAGAATGCCGAGTTGGCCGTTGCCGCCTCCGATGGCCAGTCGCATCCGGTGATCGGATTATGGAGCGTCGGCTTGCGCGAACAACTTCGCCACGCGCTGGTCGTCGAGGACATCAGGAAGATCGATCGCTGGACCGCGCGCTACAGGCTCGCCACGGCGACATGGCCGGTCACACCGCTCGATCCGTTCTTCAATGCCAATACCATGGACGACATCGCGGAAGCAGAACGGCTGGCGGCGCTGGATGGCGGATGACCCCTCTTCGTCGTCCCGGCCAAGCGAAGCGCGAGCCGGGACCTATAACCACAGGCTTCTCCATTTGGAGAACGCTGGGGCCACCTGTTGACGTAACAATTTTGAGCGGTGGTTATGGGTCCCGGCGTTCGCCGGGACGACTCAGAGAAGCCGTTACGCCGCCAGCGGCACGGTCCAGGCGTCGTAGCCGTACACCCAGTCGGTGTCGGTCCTGCCGCTGAGCCAGGTATTCGCGCGCGAGGTCTGCTGGACGCGCTCCGTACGCTCCTTGCGCGTGGCCTCAAACCGGCGGAATGCGTTGGCAACGCCTTCCCTCTCGACGCCCTCGAGGCAACGCGACAGCACGGCGGCGTCCTCGATCCCCATCGCTGCGCCCTGCGCCATGTAGGGCGTCATCGGATGGCAGGCATCGCCGAGCAGCGTCACGTTGCGATCCGCCCATCGCTCCAGCGAATTGCGATCGACGATCGCCCACTTGTGCACGTCGGGGCACGCGGCCAGCACCTGCTCGACCTGGCGGTGGAAGCCGGCGAACGCCTTGCGCAATTCCCTGACATCGCCTTTCGCCGACCATGACTCGATCCGGAAATCCGGCTCCGGCTGGCTGGTGACGAGATAGATCTCACTGCGGTCCGGCTTGACGTAATAGATGACGATGTGACGGTCCTCGCCCCACCATTTGGTGCAGTCGTCGATTGTCTCGCCGCCGAGCAGCGCGGCGGGATAGGTGGTGCGGTAGGCGATCCGCCCGGTGAAGTTCACCGGTGAAGTGCCGAACAGGATATCTCGCACGACCGAATGAACGCCGTCGGCGCCGATCACAGCGTCGGCGGTAACGCTTGAGCCATTGGCAAAGGCGAGCCGAACGCCCTCGCCGGTTTCCTCGAGTCCAACCAGTCTGTGGTTGAGGCTGATGCAGGCATCGGGGACCGCGCTGGCCAGCGCCGCATGCAGATCGCCGCGATGCGCCAAAAGATAGGGCGCGCCGAATTTCTGTTCGGCGCTCTCGCCGAAGATCATGTCGAACTTGATGTCGCCGGTGCGCCAGTCGCGGTTATTCCAGGAACGCGGATAGAAGGATTGCGCGCGCAGTCGCGCCTCCAGCCCGAGGGCGCGCAACACCTTCATTGCATTGCAGCCAATCTGGATGCCGGCCCCGATCCGCGCGAATTGCGTGGCCTGTTCATAGATGGTGACGTCAATACCTACTCGCCGCAGTGCCGCGGCGGTTGCGAGCCCACCCATGCCGGCGCCGACGATCGCAATCGATAGCGGTCTTGCCATTCCCATCCCTGCCCGAGCCGCTTCTGTTGACGGCTTCCTGAACTCCGAAGGCTTCAGGCCAGCCCGAAACCCGCCTGCTCGAGCGCGGCACGTCCCTCGTCCGAGGCCAGCGCGTCGAGAAAGGCCTGCACTGCCGGCCGTTGCTTGCGCGCCGTCGCCAGCGCAAAGTCATAATGCTCCTCGGCAAAGGGAATGAAACCCAGGTTTGACGCATGCGCGACCGGCGCAATGGTCATGCCCCAATCGGCACGGTGCTGCGCGACGGCCGCGGCCACCGCATTGTGCGAGCGCGGCTGATTCCAGTAGCCGTCCGGGCGCGCACCGCCGAGCAGCCGGTCGACCAGGATGCGCGTGCCGGCGCCCTGGTTGCGATTGACCATGATGCAGGCGGGATCGGCCAGCGCAGCGCGCACCACATCCTCCGCGCTCAGGCCTTCGAAGCGCCGATCGTCCTTGCGGAATACGATGCCCTGCATGCGACGCCATCCCGGCACCAGCTCGAGCCCGTCGCTGAGATACGGCGTGTTGTAGGTCTCGGTCTTCTCGTCGAACAAATGGATCGGCGCAAGATCGCACTCGCCGCGCTTGGCGGCCGAGAGCCCACCGAGGCTTCCGACGGCGATCGAGCGTACAGTGAGCCCGGCATGCGCCAGCGGCGCCGTAACGAGATCGAGCCCGGTGCAGTGGCTGCCGACGATGACGAGATCGGGCACCCGCACATGCGGCGTGAACAGCGTCACCTCGGCCTCGCTGCCCGCCGGCATCTGGTCCGCCAGCGCATCGATGCGCAGAAAGCCGTCGGCCTGAGCAAAGGAGGTGATGGCGCCGGAGCCCTTGTCTGTAGGATACGCGATCAGCCCATCCGCGCCTTCAACCAGCGACACCATGACGAATTCGGCGCGGCCGAGTTCGGACGCGATCCGCACGGGAACGCGCGCGGCCACCTTGGCGTCCGAGCGCGGCGGCAGGCCGGCCATCCGCCGCAGCACCGGCACGATCATGTCGTGGAAGGTGAACATCGCCGAAGTCGGAAATCCCGGCAGGATGATCACGGGCTTGCCGGCGCATACCGCAAGGCACAGCGGCTTGCCGGGCTTCAGCGCCACGCCATGGGCGATGACGCCGGGCTTGCCGAGCCGGCCGATGATGCGGTGGGACACGTCGCCCGCGCCCTTGGACGTGCCGCCTGACAGCACCAGCATGTCGCTGCTCGCGAGCGCCTCGCGCATCGCGGATTCGAGTTGCGCCTCATCATCGGCGATGGCGCCGAGAAACTTAGCCTCGCCGCCATTCTCCGTGATCGCCGCCGTGACGATCGCGCCATTGGTATCGTAGATCGCGGCCGGCCGGAGGGAATGGCCGGGCTGCACCAGTTCATCGCCGGTGGAAATGATCGCAACGCGTGGCCGCCGCGCGACGGTCACCTCGGCGATGCCGCAGGCGGCCAGCATCCCGATCTCGCGCGAACCGATGACGGTGCCGGCGCGCAGCAGCGCCTCGCCACGGGCGATATCGGAGCCGGCATAGGATACGAATTGCCCAGGCGAAGCGGCGCGGCGGATGTCGATCGCACGATGTCCCGCCGGCTCGGTATGCTCGACCATGACGATGGCGTCCGCCCCGCGCGGCACCGGACCGCCGGTCGCGATCGGCGTGGCTGTTCCCGACAGGACCGGCCGCGTCGGGGCGGTACCGCACGCGATCACTTCGTCGTTCAGCATCACGCGTACCGGTGAAGCTTCGCCGGCCGAAACGAGGTCGGCGGAACGCACCGCAAAGCCATCGACATTGGAGCGATCGAACGGCGGCACATCGATCGGCGCCACGACGTCCTCGGCGAGCGCGCACCCGAGCGCGTCCGCAAGCGAGCGTTGCTCGCTCGCGACCGCACGCGGAAACAGCGCGGCTTCAAACCGCGCCAGCGCATCCTCACGCGACAGGATAGTCAGGAATTGATCCTGATCGATAGTGTCGCGGCCTTCCGGCGAGGGCGTATTCGTCATTCCCGAACCCATATCACTCCCGCAGCATATAGGCATCGACCGGAGTGCCCGCCGCAAATCCTTCCGAGCCGGCGGGCACCGCGAGCCAGGCCTCGGCGCGCGCAATCGCATCGAGCGACAATTCGCCCACCGCCAGCGGGACCCAGGCATCCTGCTCTCGTTCCAGCAGCACGATCTCGGCAATGCCGACGCTTGAAGCAATCTTGCGCACCAGTGGCAGATTGAGCGTGTTGCGCCGCCGGCGGCCCGATAAGCGATCGAGCGCGGGAAGCGCCAGCGTCCACCATGCCGCCAAGGCCTGGTCGGGCGCGCCTGGCAACACCACGACCGGCGTCTTGCCCGCACGACCAACGGCCGAAGTGCGGCCTGGTTGCAGGGCAATGCCATGTGCGAGAATCTTCCCGCGCGCGCCCAATGCCATCACCGCGGTGTCGGTGCGGCCGACTCCGGAGCCGCCGACGATCAGCAGCAGATCGCACGCACCGTCATCGATCGCCGCGATAATCGATGCGGCATCGCGACCTGCAGCCGCGACCAAGAGAACCTCACCGCCCGCGGCCCGCGCGCTCTCGGCGACCAGATCCGCGGTTACTGTGCCGCCGGGAATATTGACGATGCGCAGGTGTGGGCGGCGCACGCTCAATCGCGCCATTCCTGCGGCGCGGGCGATCATGAGATGGCGCGGCAGCACGCGCCGGCCGGCTTCAACGAGACGGCTGCCCGCTGCGATATCGCTGCCGGCCCGGCGCACGCCCTGCCCCGGGATCGCCTCCGCCAGCACCTGCACGAGCGGACCGGACATCTCGACGGAATCGGAATCCAGCACGCAGTCGCAGTTGTCAGGAATGATCTCGCCGGCCTCGACCCACACCGGCGCCGCCGTTAATGGCAGCGGCGAATAGGAGGATGCGCCGACAAGGTCGCGCGCGCGGAATGCATAGCCGTCCGCGGCAGCGATATCGCGCGGCGGGCGGGCATCGAGCCCCGGCATATCAGCGGCAATACAGCGCAGCGCTTCCGCCAATGCCAGTTCCATAGGCGCGACCGGATCCACGCCCTCCAGCAACGCGGCGAGCGCCACATCGAGCGGCGTTAGCGAAGTCGGCAAGCGCTGGTTCGAGGTCATTGGAGCCGCCTATGCCCTGAATCGGGCGGAAAATAAATAGAACCGGATCTGGCGCGTGGCGTAGCCCATCCGACCTACGTTGACGTCGGAGCAAAATAGTTGCAAATGAGACCAATTGGTGGAGCCAACCGCCTGATAACACCAACGGCCAATGTGCTGATTCCTAGGGAGAAGACAGGATGTTCGCCAGGAAACTATCCAGGCTTGCCGTGCTCATGGCCGCGCTGCTGGCATCGACCGCGGCGCTGGCTCAAATCTCGGACGACGTCGTCAAGCTCGGCGTTCTCACCGACATGAATGGCCCGGCGGCCACGGCGACCGGCCAGGGCTCGGTCACTGCCGCGCAGATGGCGATCGACGATTTCGGCGGCAAGGTGCTGGGCAAGCCGATCAGCATCATCGTCGGCGACCACCAGTTGAAGCCGGATATCGGCGGCGGCATCGCGCGGCGCTGGTATGACGTGGATCAGGTCGACGTGATCCTCGACGTTCCGGTTTCCGCGGTCGGGCTTGCGGTGCAAAACATCACCAACGAAAAGAAGAAGCTGTTGATCGTGCACTCGACCGGCACCGCAGACTTCCACGGCAAGTTCTGTTCGCCCCATGCGATACAATGGGTGTTCGATACCCGCGCACTGGCGGTCGGCACCGCGCAGGCGGTGGTGAAGCGCGGCGGCGATAGCTGGTTCTTCATCACCGACGACTACGCGTTCGGTCACTCGCTGGAGCGCGACGCTTCCACCGTCGTCACGGCCAACGGCGGCAAGGTGCTGGGCTCGGTGCGCCCGCCGCTTGCCACGCCTGATCTGTCATCCTTCGTGCTGCAGGCCCAGGCCTCAAAAGCCAAGATCATCGGCATTGCTGCCGGTCCTCCGAACAACATGAACGAGATCAAGACCGGCGCGGAGTTCGGCGTGTTCAAGGGCGGCCAGCAGATGGCCGCGCTGCTCGCGTTGATCACCGACATCCATTCGCTTGGGTTGCCGGCAGCGCAGGGGCTGTTGCTGACGACGTCGTTCTATTGGGACATGGACGACAAGACCCGCGAATGGTCGAAGCGCTACTTCGCGAAGATGAACCGGATGCCGACGATGTGGCAGGCCGGCGTCTATTCATCGGTCATGAGCTATCTCAACGCCATCAAGGAAGCCGGCACCGACGAGCCGCTGAAGGTAGCGGCGAAGATGCGCGAAAAGCCGATCGAGGATTTCTTCTCTCGCAACGGCAAACTGCGCGAGGACAATCTGATGGTGCACGACCTGTGGCTGGTGCAGGTCAAGAAGCCGGAGGAATCGAAATATCCGTGGGACTACTATCAGATCCTCGCCAAGATTCCCGGCGATGAAGCGTTCGGTCCGCCCGATCCGGCGTGCGCGATGGCGAAGAAGTGATCTTCCGTCGTCCGGGACAAGTGAACGCAGCGAACGCGATCCGGGACCCATAACCACAGGCGAGTGTGTTGTTACGAAAATTGGAGCCGCTACTCGACGTAGCAACAGACAGCGGTGGTTATGGGTCCCTGCTTTCGCAGGGACGACGAGCGGAAAGAGGCGCGCCCTACTTCGCTATCCCCACTTCCCTGAAATACTTCATCACGCCGGCATGAATCAGTCCCGCGTTCGGCGCCGCCGCAACCGTATTCGCGGCCGTGGTCTCACAGGCCTGCGGCAGCTTCTTGCACAGTGCGGCCTCCTGCCCATGCAGCGTGCGCGCCAACCGGTAGGCGACGTCGTCGGGCATGCTTTCACGCGCCAGCACAAAGCTCCAGGAGCCTATGGAATCGATCGCGGTCGGCTGGTTCGGATAACTGTTGGCGGGCACGGTCAACGGTTTAAGGAACGTGTGCTTGGCGCGGACGCGCGCGATCTCGCTGGCGTCGGGTGCGATAAATCGGGCGCCGCCGGGAGCTTGCACCATCGCGACAAAACCGGGCCAGCCGACGCCCGCGCCCCACAGCGCGGCGGCGCGGCCGTCCTGGACCATGGCGGGGCCATCGCCGGCGCGGTCGAGATAGATCGACTTGAAGTCCTCATCCTGCTTCAGCCCGATGCCGTCGAGGATATAGCGCGACAGGATCGGCAGGCCCGAGCCCTTGGCGCCGAACGCAACCGGCTGGCCGACCAGATCCCTGATCGTCTTGTAGGGACTGTCCGCCCGCACCACGAACATGCCGGGGCTGGAATACATCGCGGTCAGGATTTTCAGCTTCGTCGCCGGCCGGCCGATGCCCATGAAGGCTTCGTAGGCGGGCTCCCCCGCCACCAGCGCGATATCGAGCTGGCCGGCTTCCAGCAGCGGGATGTTTTCGTTGGAGCCCTTGGTGTTGCGCGGCTCGATCGACAGCGCCGGATCGGCGGCATTCATCACCTCCGCGAATGCAGTGCCGTAGACCGGAAAGCCGCCACCCGGCGTCGCGGTTCCCAGGCTGATCGTGGTTTTGGTAATGGCCTTGCCTCCCTCCTGTGCTGCGGCGGCGCCGACCAACAGGAGCAGGCCGGCCCAGGCGATCCCAGCGAGTTTCATTGTTGGCCTCAAACGTTCGGTGACGATGATGCACGGAAGGTTGTAGGCAAGCCCGAGCGCTCGCGAAAGCGCGTTTTCGGCCCGGAAGGTCGGCATTGCCGTATCGCTGTCATGCCTGTAAACGATGGCGGCACCGTTGCCGGCCGCCTTCTCCCCGCGGCCGCTCCGCGGCGGGGCCTGTAGCTCAATGGTTAGAGCCGGCCGCTCATAACGGTCTGGTTGCAGGTTCGAGTCCTGCCGGGCCCACCAGACATTACAGGAGCTTACGACGTTCCTGAAGGTTGATAATTTGGCACCGCCTCAGTTACCGCCACAGAATTGATTGCCGTTTTGTTCGCGTGATGGTCTCACGAAAGAAGGTTTGAACCAGGCCAGAGACATCTCACACAATCATCCGATCAATCCGCACCACATTTGCGCGCGGACATGATGAACTAAGATCGATGACCTGCGTTTCCATGACCTTCGCCACGAAGGCAACGGTCGGCTGTTTGAGGCTGGACGTTCCTAAAATAGGTAGCTCTAGTCACCGGACACAAAGATTGGCGAATGTTGCAGCGATAGACCTATTGCCAGCCGGAGGACCTCACAAACTGCGGAAGGCCTCTGCCACCAATGGAAGAATTCAAGGGCTATGCGTCGCTCTCGCGGTATCTAGATTAGCGTTTTCTTGGTTCGAATCATATCAGGCGGCGTCGGCGAGTTTGTAGGACCACCTGTGGATGACCGGATGGCGATTGACGTCGTCGATACCGGCCATGATGCGCTCCTTGAGTTCGTGTTTTGAGGTCACCCGGATATGGCGCAGGACTGAACGGGCGAACTTGGAGAAGAATCCTTCGATGAGATTGAGCCACGAGCCGTGCTTGGGAGTGAAGGCGAGCTCGAAGCGTCCCACCGGTCGAGTGGCGAGCCAGGCTCTGGTTTCTCGCGAGATGTGCGCGGAATGATTGTCGAGGATCAATTTGATCGCAGTGTTCGGCGGATAGGCGGCATCGATAAGCCTGAGGAGTTCGATGAACTCTCGACTGCGGTGACGATCTTTGACAAGGGCGTGGACCTTGCCGGTGAGCAGATCGATCCCAGCCAACAGGCTGAGCGTGCCATGGCGTTTGTATTCATGGTCGCGCGCAAAGCTGGCGTGGATGCCAGGCTTGGGCGGCAAATCTGGCGCCGTCGTTGCGATGGCCTGGATTCCCGGCTTCTCGTCGCAGGAGACGATCGTCACCGGCTTTCCCCGCCTCCTTCCTTTGGCAGAGGCTTTCTTCAGGATTTCGACTTCACGATAGACGCCCAGCACCTCCGCCATCTTCTGTTCGAACTCGGTGTCGCGATTTTCAAGATAGTAGCGCACTTTGTGCGGCTTGATTTCCTCCCGGCCGAGGATCTTGCACACCGTTCCCTGGACCAAATTGGCCAAACACGCATGCCCCGCCGCCGGCCCGTGTTCACGCGCATGGCGCGCCAAGAGCCGCG
>NZ_JAGWDK010000014.1 GCF_018398875.1 Bradyrhizobium sp. sGM-13
CGCATCTCACCGCACGTTCGTGACGATCGCGAGCCGCCCCTCCATCGGGTGAGACAGCGGAGTTATGCGACTGATTTGCCCCTCGCGTTAAGCGAAATATTTTTGTTTCCGGGCCTTGACGTCATTTCTGAAAATCAGAAGTGATTTGCCCCGCGGCGGATTGCACTGGAGGTCCGGCTCGTCCAGTCACCGGCTCAGCACTCAGCGCGTTTCCTCTTCCGCGTTCTTCGATGCGGATTTTGGCTGCGGCGCCTTTGAACCCATTTCCTGACAGGGCAGTTGCGTCCATGAGCCGTCGGCCGCCTGCTGATAGGCATGGCAGGAGGCGGAAGCGGGTGCTTCGTTCGTCCTTGCCGGTTGGGAATTCGTGTTGGAGTTCGTGTTAGAGTTCCTGGCGAGCGTCGGCGCTGCCAAAGTGAGGAGGGCGGCCGCCGAACCGAAGAAGATCGCTTGCCCTAACCGCATGGGAAATTCTCCTGTGTCGAAAACGATGTGTTCTTCCTAAAAAGGATTGTGGAATTTTTTGGGAATGCTGATGGACGTACCGGCACTTGCTTAACGTTTTGCAAACGAAGGCCGCCGACGCGCTGCAGCGCAAGGCGAATTCTGTTCTCGCGGTGTGGAACCAGCTTCTTCAGCCGTGCGTTGGCTTGGCATCATGCCGAGAGGCACGACCTCCATGCGTCGGGAAAAATCACTCTTCAATGCGCTGCTCACCCATTTTCTGATGGGCGTGGCGCTTGGACTAACGCTGGTTCTGTTGCTCGGCCTCATCGATGCCTTCCATGTCAGAGACCACGTCGCCAAGAGCGGCGCACCTGTTCAGACCACGGTGATGCTGGTGACAACCTACGGGCTAATGTTCGGCATCGGCGCAGCGCTGACCGGTTTGGTGTTGACGCTGGAAGACGAGGGCTGAGGTCGGACGGACCGCCCGATCAGCGGCGCAGGCGGGCGATCGTGCCGGCGGTGATCTGCATGGCGACGCCGACCACCCATCCGGCCATGATCATCCAGATCCATGCCAAATGCGGATCGTGGCGCAGCACGATTAGGCCGACGCAGGCGAACGCCGAGAACGCCGCGAGGAAGGTCCCGATCGAGCTTAGCAGGTCCGGCGTGTCCACTCTGTCGACCCAGGCGTCATCGGGAGGCCGGTCGTTCGATGCGGTGGAGCGCAGCGGCGTATCGATTCCGAGGTAAAAGCCGATAGCGCCGCCGACCATCATCAGCAGCAGGAACGCCTGATTGGTGAGTGCAGCGTGGCTCGTCCCAACCAGTGCGGCCACAAACAGCCCGCTCGCGGCGCCGGCCATGGCAAGCCCGAGGCGTTCCAGGACGTGGGCGACTTTTCGAACGCCGGTTTGCATGACGGTGAGCCCGCCGGTTAGGGAAGGAAGCTTAGGACGGTTTCCGATAAGGTGGAAGCAACTTAGCGGTGCAGGTAGTGCGCCGAATTGATACGGCGCAAGAAGTGTCGGCCTGTAGAATTGGCTGTGACAGTTTCGATGGGAGACGCGAACATGAGCCTGTTGGGTACGCCATTCGACCCCGCGCGCGAGGCAGCGCTCGTCACCGGCGCGGGCAACGGGATCGGCCGCGCAATTGCGCAGGCGCTGGTGGGCGAGGGCGTCCGCACGGTGTTTGCCGATGTAAATCGGGACACGGTCACGGCGGCAGCGAAAGCGTCGCCGCGGCCGGAACTGGCGCTGCCCTGGGTTGGGGATCTCGCCGATCCCGCGGCGCGCGAGGCGCTGCTGGCTGAAGCCGCGTCTGCCGTCGGCCGCGTGACGCATTTCGTGCACAGCGCCTCGCCGCCGCGGCGCGAAGCCGATCATGCGCTCGGCGTCACCACAGAGATTTGGGCGCAGATGCATGCGGTGAATCTCGACGCCGGATTCCACCTCTGCCGCGAACTGGCGCGCAAGCTGATCGCCGACAAAACGCCCGGCTCGTTCCTGCTGCTGACCTCACTGCATGCCGGCACGCCGCGCAACCTGCCGCATTACTCGACGGCGAAGGCGGGGCTTTCGATGCTGGTGAAGGAATTGGCCAAGACGTTCGGCCGCTTCAACATTCGCGTTAACGCTTTGGTGCCGGGCGCGATTGCAGCCGGCGGCTTCGTCGCCGATCCGGCGCTCGCAAGACACATTCCGCTCGGCCGGCTCGGCGAGGCCGAAGACCTTGCGCCGCTGGCGCTGGCGGTGCTGTCGAACCGGATATCGGCCTATGTCACGGGCGCGGCAATCGCGATCGACGGCGGGCTGTCGCTGACGAACTGGTTCGAGCCGCCGGAGCTGGGGGATTTGTAGGCGCTTGTAGGATGGGTGGAGCGAAGCGATACCCATCACCTTTGCGGCCCGAATGATGGGTTTCGCTTTCGCTCAACCCACCCTACGAGACTATCAGATAGCGCCGCCTTGATGCTTCTCGTACCATTTCGGGCCGGGGCCGCGCATGTAGTGCAGCTCGGGGCGATAGCGATTGCGGGCAGGGTCGAGCAGAACCAGCAATCGCGCGGCGACCTGGTTCAGGTATCGAAGAAGCGCTTGCATGGCCAGCATGGCGACCTCTCAATGCGGCTCGCCGAGCACGGACGAAAACGGCAGGGCGAAGATTTCGACGTCGAGATCGTCGCTCGCATGCAGCGTCCAGTCGCGCCAGTCTTCCGGGCACTGCGCCGTAATCAGCGACTGCACGACGCGGGCGGCGTGGTCACGCGCTTCGGCCAGATTCCCGACGGCAAGGCCACGCTGATCGATACGTACGCCGTCGGAATTAGAGCAGTGGAAATAGACTAGTGCCATGTCCGACTCCCGCGATTGCGATTCACGCTGAAGAAAATATCAGGCGGAAGACCGGCTTGATATTCGGGGAGATTGCGGGGCGGGATATTACGGGGACGAGCGGCCTCGAGTGGAACCGCGCGATCCCTAGACTTGTCCTAAAATTATCTACTGCGGCAAGAGGAACGAGATTTTCGCTTCGGCCGTTTTGACGAGGACGCCGCGACATTCGAATCGCTGCGGCGAGGACGGATGCAACCCCGGGAGAGCAACATGATGTCGGAAATGCAGATCCACACGATTGCACGTCAGATGATGGAGAAGCACGGCCTCACCGCGATCGCACAAGCCGCACACAACGCACAGGCTTGCGAGAGCAGCGGCGACATTGAGGAAGCCAAGGAATGGCGTCATATCGAAGACGCCATGAAGCTGATGCGAGGCCCGCATCAGAGCTAACGGATTTGTCTCGGATGCGGCGCGGCACAGCGCGCAGCATCCGGAACACGCAGTTACTTACCGCAGCGGCATCGGCGGGCGGACCACCGGCTCGCCGTCATCAGCCATCGATTGCTGCGGCGGTGCCGGCGGCAGCGGCGCGGGGGCGGCGGCTGCCGGCGGAGGGGGGACATAGGCGGCTTGGGCCGGTGGGTAGTAAGCCGGCTTCGGCTTCCGGACAGGCGCGACAGGCGCATTCGCGGATCGGGGTGGCGGCGGCGCGGCTGTTACCCTCGGGCGAAAATTCTGTTCGGGCCGGACCTCAGCAGCCCTCGCTTCCGAAGCTTTCATTTCGGCAGCCTTGGCCAATTCCCGCGCCATTTGCGCTTGGCCTGCCTTGAGCTGCGCGATGGTGGCTTTGAGTTCTTCAACCTGCTGGCCCATCGCGGCGAGATCTTGTGCCATCGACTGCAACTGAGCCGATTCCGCGGAGGGAGCTGCCGCGGCCGTAGCTGTGGGTTCGGGCTGAGTCGGTGCTGCCGTTGCCGCCGGCTCCGCTGCGGCCTGATCGGTTGCGGCGGCGGGAGCGGCCGGCGCGCTCGGTTCCTCGGCCACGGCGGGCTTGGCCGCCGAAGGCAAGGCTGCCAGCACGAAGGGTGGCGCCCATTCGGCAGCCATCGCCTTGGCCTGATCGCCATAATGCTGCCAGGCGGCGGCAGCAATGGCGCCGACCAAGGCCAACAGCGCCATCACCACGCGCTTCGTCCATTTGGCTATTGGCTGCTCGCCGGCGGGCTTCAGGCCATCCAGCTTGATCTCCTCGCCCGGTCTGATGTTGTTGACCTGGACATCACGCATCTGGACATCCCGCATGTCGGTGGTGCGAAACGTCGGTTCGACCTGCGGGGTTGGCGCACTGATCGAAATCGCGGGCGCGACGTGAACCTGCGGCTTGGCCGCGGCTTGCACTTGCGGCTTGGCCGCGACTTCAGCTTGCGGCGTGACATGAACCTGTGGCGCTACCGGTTGGACTTGCGGCGCTATGGGAGGGGCGGCCGGATCGTGGGCCAGCGGCGGCGCCTTGTGGGCGTGTGCGGCCAGCACCGATTCGATCGCAAAAACGTCGTGCGGATCAGCCTCTTTCAAAGTTGGCGTGGATTGCATTGGCGGTCCCTTGCTCAGTCCAATGTTACCCGGATCGGGGCGGCAAGCATGCTCTGCTGCGTGGAAAACCTCTGCCCTGGCCACCACACGGCCAGCGAGGTTTGACCAAAGCAAGGCGAGAGCGTGGAGAGGTTAGGGCCGCGGCTCCCGCCGCCGCGCTGGAACCCGGGCGCAGCGATTACACCTGCAGGCGGCCGGGCACGGGCGCGGAGCCTGTCATCACTACGCGAGCGCTACTGCGCTCGTCGCGGGCCGCCGCGCTACGCGCAGAC
This sequence comes from Bradyrhizobium sp. sGM-13, assembly GCF_018398875.1. Taxonomy (GTDB): domain Bacteria; phylum Pseudomonadota; class Alphaproteobacteria; order Rhizobiales; family Xanthobacteraceae; genus Bradyrhizobium. The sequence continues at coordinate 4,661 of NZ_JAGWDK010000014.1, forward strand.
CCGTTGGCGCTCCCCATTATGCGGGGCTCATGACGCAGTGAGGCTAGAGGACGGCGCCGGTAGCGCGAGGCGGATGCCGGGCGTGCCACTTTGGGCCGGGGCCGCGCATGTAATGCCGCTCGGGACGATAGGGGTCGCAGGCGCGCTCGATCAGGTGGTGCCACCGTGCCATGATCGCGTCCAGGCGGCGGAGCAACATGGCAACCTCTCAGTGCGGCTTGCCGAGGACGAAGGCGAAGGGCAGAACGAATATCTCTTCGTCGAAATCGTCGCTGACATGCACGACCCAGTCGCGCCAGTCTTCCGCGTCCCGCCCCATGATGAGCGATCGAACGATGCAGGCGGCGCGGTCGCGCGCCTCGGCGAGGTCGCTCACCGCTTCGCCGGATCGATCGAGCCGGACTTCCCGGGAGTTTGAGCAGTGGAAATAGACCTGGGTCATGTCGGGCCTCCTGTTGCAGGCGATCTGTACTGTTGGTCGCAGGCTAGCCGGACAAGGTTCTGGTACTCTGTGATGCGCCTCACAGTCGTCGCTTAAGATTTTATTAAGACTGTAGTGGTCAAACTTTAGGCATGGAATCGCAGCGGAACCGGACCTCCCGAGCCGGCAGTTGCAAGAGAGGGCCGGCGGCGTAACGCCCGTCGGCCTTTTCTCTTTGCGACCCGCAGCAAATCGTCACTGATATTCACGGCGCTGTGAATTCGCCGCCGGAACCAGCATCTTATCCTGCTCGTTCGCTCTTCATGTTCACATGGAGAATGAGCGATGACAAAACTCACACTGCTCGGCGCGGCCGCCATCCTTGCGATGGGGCTCGCGACGCCTGCGCTCTCGCAGGAAGCCACCCAGGAGCCCGGCATGGTCGGGTTCTCCCACCCGAACTCCGACTACTTGCTCGGCGGATACGGCGTGCGAACGCCGAGCCGCTATGACTATAGCTACTACTACGGGCCTCGCGCCTATTACGGCCCGCGCGTGTATCATCGCCCGGCCTATATCGGCGGACCGGTTGGCTTGGCTGCCGGCGTAGCGGTCGGAACGGCGGCCGCGATCGCGGGTGCACCGTACGTTGATTCATATGCCTATTATGGTGGGCCCGGCTATTGGTAGAGCCGGACTAGCAACTGCAAAGAAGCGGCCGCAAGGCCGCTTTTTGTTGGCTGCTTGAACCTTCAGCGGGTGGCTGCGGCATAGGACGACAGTAGCGCAAGGAAGATGATCGTGCTCAGCACGGTTCGCGCTGAGGACGAGCTCGATCGCCTTGCCAAAGCCATCGAGGCGGCTCAGGCCTTGCATGAGAGTGGCGCGCATGGTTCCAGTGTCATCATCCAATGTCCTGAGGGTTGAGGTCTCATGAGCAACCGTATTCTCGTCCTTTACGGCTCCTACCGTTCCGACCGCATGGGCATTCGTCTCGCGCAGTTCGTTGTCGAGGGGTTTCGCGCGCGCGGCGATGATGTCGAGTTGATTGACGCCAAGGCGATCGGCCTGCCGATGCTGGACCGGATGTACAAGGAATATCCGAAAGGCGGTGCGCCCGCGGCGCTCGAAGAACTTGCGGGAAAGATCCGCAGCGCCGACGGCTTTGTGTTGGTGACCGGCGAATATAATTGGGGCATGCAGCCGGGGCTGAAAAATCTCACCGACCATTTTCTGGAAGAATGGTTCTGGCGGCCGGCGGCGATTGCGAGCTATTCGGCCGGCCGCTTCTCCGGCGCACGCGCCGCGCTCGCTTGGCACGGCACGCTTTCGGAAATGGGCATGGTGGTGATTTCGAGTTCGGTCGCGGTCGGGCCGATCGGGCAGACACTGAGTGAAGACGGCAAGCCGATCGGAGAGGGCGGCAAGGCGCTGGCTCACGCGTTTCCGCGCTTCGCCGATGATCTCGTATGGTGGATGGAGGCGGCACGGGCGCAGCGGGAGCGCAAGAAGCCGCCATATTGAGGGGCATATCTCCCATGCCCCGAACGGAGCGCAATGTTGGCGAAAACGCACCCACTTTTCGCCACGGCTGGACAGCAGATTGCGAATTGCCTGCCATCTTCCGCCTCTCTTGAGCTGCCGCAGGCAGCTCGTCCATTTGCTTCATGCACGGGTAGAATTGATGTCGCCAACGAAAGCGCGCTGCGGCCTGCTTGTTCTTGTGTTGATGGCCGCGCTCTCCGGCCCGGCTGTCGCGCAGAATCTCGATCAGGGCAAACCGGCGTCAAAGCTGTTTGCCGAAGGTTGCGCGTCCTGCCATCGCAGCCCGCGTGGGCTCGCCAAGGGCCGCTTTCACCTCACGCTTTATTTGTTTTTGCAGAAGCACTATTCCACCGGCGCGAGCTCGGCCTGGGCGCTGACGTCCTATCTGGAATCCATCGATAGCGAAAAGCGCGCCGCGGCGAAGCCGCAGGCAGCGTCAGCCAAGTCGCGATCATCGATGCGTCCGCCGGCGCCGGTGCCGACGCGATAGGCCGCGTCGCCATCGCTTGCTCACGGCAACGCTGCGAAATCTCCCCGACGCGGCCATCTTTTCGACTTTTGCCGGCATAGCATCATGAGCATGTGTGGTGGCGGGGAGTAATGACGATGGTAGTGGCTGAACTTCAGACCAAGGTGGAGAAGTACGAGAGCCGGGCCGGCAAGTGCGAAGCAAAGGCCAAGGAGGCCACGGACAAGGCGCAGCAGGCCTTCTACGAAGGGCTGGCCGGCTACTACGCGAGCCTGGCCACCGATTTTCGCAAGATTCTCGAGAAGCGAACCGCGTAGGCGTCACCATCGGCGGATTACGCCTTCGGCCAATCCGCCGATCTACGCTCTACGAAATGGCATACGCGTATTCACGCGCCGCCGATGGCGCGGGTGATCGTTCCACCGCCGCCGCAATTGAGGCAGGGAGAGCCGTTGATGCGGCCCTTGCCATGACATTCGGGGCAGATGTCGTCGCCGGTGCCGGGCGTTCCACGGGGTGCTTCATCGCCGGGATTGAGCATTGAATTTGCCGCCTGCATCTGGGCGTTCGAGCGCGATTTTGTGCTTTTCGAATTTGGCGCCTTGTTCCGCATGGTGCGTGCCTCCTTGAGAGCTTTGCGACAACGCCGTTGCGGGGAGGAGGTTGCGAAGGATGCGCAACCTTCGCCGCTGCAAAAACGTTGCAACGACATGACGGAACACCCGACGATGCACCCCATGACGAGCTTCAACCCATCGGAGCCCGCCGTCCTGCACGACCTCGCAAGCGATCAGATCATCACCTGGATCGGCGACGAGGCCGACGACTTCCGCCGCTTCAGCCGCACGCGCGACGACGGCACGGTGGCGTGGCGGGAATATGTGTTCGACGGCTGGGGGAATGTGATGGGTGGGTGAGAGCGCGCTCGCTACTTGCTACGGCCGCTGCGATATCTCCTTGCCGCGTTCGGCGAGCTTCACCATCACCTGCAGCGCCTGATTGGTCGGCGTCGCGATGCCGAGTTCGGCGCCCTTGCGCACCACATGGCCGTTGAGGAAGTCGATCTCGCTGGGCTTGCCGCGGGCAAGATCCTGCGCGGTGGACGACATCTGGTTCGGCATCATGTTGGGGATGTTCAGGATATGCTCCATGAGGTCGTCTGATATCGAGACGCCGCAGGCGCGGGCGACGGATATCGCTTCCTGCACCGCGCTTCTGACGACATCCCGGGTGCCTGCGACGTCCAGCATCGGCCCGTAGGAAATGCTCGCCACCGCAGACAGCGCGTTGAAGGCGCAGTTGATGATCAGCTTGCTCCACAGCGTCCGGTCGATGTCGTCGGCGATCGTGATGCCGATGCCGGCGGCCTGAAGCATCTCGGCCAGCGCAGCGCTCGCGGCCGAGGGGCCGATGGCGAGATCGCCGCCGCCGTGATGCCTGACGTGGCCGGGGCCGGCCATCTCGCTGCCGACATAGACGACGACGGGAATGACGGCATGGCCGGTGACGGCAGAAAGACGCGGTGCGTTGTCGACGCCGTTCTGCAGGCTGAGCACGGATGTTTCCGGCCGCAGGTGTCCGGCGAGCGACCGGCCGGCCTGTTCGGTATCGGCCGACTTCACGCAGACCAGCACCAGATCGGGCGCGGCGAGGGTAGTCGTGTCGGTCGCGGCGCGGGCGGGCAGGTACTCCCTGAAACTCGTGGTGTCCAGCAGCAGGCCATGGGCATTGATGGCGTCGACGTGCGGCTGCCGGCCGATGAAGGTCACGTCATGCCCAGCTTTGAGTAGCAGTCCGCCATAGTAGCATCCGACTGCACCAGCACCGACGACTGCGACTTGCATGTTTCTCTCCACTCGGCTGAGTGGGATCGGGTAGCTGATCTGAGCCGATGCCGCAATTCTGGGGCTGACCTCTAATTCCTGTGACCCAATCACCACACTCGAACCGAATTGCGTCGAGGAGGCCGTGCCTGATCGCGTTCGGCCACGCTTCCGCCCGGATTCAGGCCCGCCATTGCCCCGTGTTGGTTTTCGGCTTGGGCTGGGGCGCGAGCGGGGGATTGCAACATGTCTTGCATTGGCTGCACCAGTACTTCGTGCGTCGACGTCAGAGCAGGCCGTACCCGATTTGAAGCGCCATCAATCACGGCCGCACGCGCAAGCAAATTCATACGGCTGCTTGCTGTCGCGTTGGGAACGGCATCGCTCGCGGCCTGCGCGCAGTCCTCGGTCGTTACCCAAAAATCCGAACTTCGCGCCAGCCGGCAGGCGTCGCTCGATCAGGATCGAACGACATCGTCCATGATGAAGCGGCGCGTGGCCGCCGTGAGAAAGCACACCCGGTCTGCGTCGCGCAGGGACGCAGGCGGCACCAAGACTGCCTCGCATGGGGTTGCCAGCTTCTACACCGAGGGAACGAAGACCGCGAGCGGCGAAAAGTTCAACACGATGGAAATGACCGCCGCCCATCCGACATTGCCGTTCGGCACCAAGTTGCGCGTGACAAACGTCGCGAGCGGCCAGTCGGTGACGGTGCGGGTCAATGACCGCGGTCCCTATGTTCGGGGGCGCATTGTCGACGTCTCCTATTCCGCAGCCGACGCGCTGGGAATGGTGGGGAAGGGCGTTGCCAAGGTCAAACTCGACGTCGTGCAGTAGCGGCTACCGGATAATCGCAATACACTCGAATTTGCGCCGCGGACGCGTCAGCAGTTCGGCGCTCTCGACGATGCGCATTTCCTCCATGCCGCTGGCCGCGGTGCGTTCCAGCACGGCGAAGATGGCGGAGGCGGCGTGGCTGAGCGCTTCCGGCGTGCCTGCGCCGCCGAGGCGGGCGGATACCAACAGCGCGGCAAAGAGATCGCCGGTGCCGTTCGGGCTGATGGCAAGTTTCGGCGTGCGCACGCGCCACGCCTTGGCGCGCTCGACAGCCAGCGTCTCGATCTCGCCTTCGGGTGTATCGGCCAGCTCGGCGCTGGTGACGACGATTGTCCCGCGCGCCATGAACGCGCGCGCTGCCTTTACCACCTGATCGGTCGTCGCGGCTTTCGTTCCGCACAGATATTCGAATTCGAAATGATTGGGCGTGATGAGATCGGCGAGCGCGCAGAGACGATCGCGCACCAGCGGCGGGATGTCGGCGTGGACGAACAGGCCGCGGTCGCGATCCCCGAGCACGGGATCGCAGCAATAGCGCAGCGCCGGATTCTTCGCCTTGGCGCGCGCGACAAACTCCGCGACCACCTTGGCGTTCTCGGCCGAGCCGAGATAGCCCGACAGAATCATCTGCGCGGCGTCGAGCGCACCGCGCTCCTCGATACCGCGCAGGAGATCGGCAACGAGATCTGCATCGAGCACGCGGCCGCGGATGGTCGGATAGCCCGGCCGGTTGGAAAGCAGCGTGGTCGGCACCGCCACGACGTCGATGCCATGCATCTGCATCGAAAACACCGCGGCGCTGTTGCCGACATGGCCGAAGGCGACCTGCGACTGAATCGAAATCACGTTCATGCGGATAAGTTCTGGGAAATGCCGAATTGCCGGGCGGGGAACCTGCCGAGGTTAACACATTGGTCATTTGTTTGCGGGCATTTTCACGATCCTATTCAACAAAGAGGCACCATGTCTGACATCACCATTCCCGGCGGGCGGATTCGTTCTTTCGTTGAGCGGATCGAGAACATCGACAGCGAATTGCAGGAGCTGAACGAGCAGAAGAAGGAAGTGCTTTCGGAGGCCAAGGGCGAAGGGTTTGACGTAAAGATCCTCAAAGAGATCATCAAGCTGCGCAAGCAGGACCAGGACGAGCGCGACGAGCGCGAAAGCCTGCTCGATCTCTACATGCGCGCCATGGAAACCGCGCCGCCGCAGAAGGAAGCGAAGGCGGCGTGATGCTGCCGGCACGTTTCTAAATACGCTCACTTTTTGTGTCATGGCCGGGCATAGCCGTCCAAAGGACGGCGTCGCTTGCGCTCGCCTATGGCCGGCTATGCACGTCTTTCTGCGTCATCGCGCAATAGCGTAGATGGCGGCCCCGCCAATTCATCGCGAGAGCGGCGGATTTTCCGGCTGCAACGCGGAAAATTCCAGCGAACCTTTGCGGCTGGTCGTGCGACCAACGGCCGGTTCCGCATTCTGTCCTGCATGTGTGCATTGCAACAATAGACTATTGCAGCGCAGCAAAATGACTATTAGGTCCGTATTTCAAGCTACCTATGGAGAATTGAAGTGAACAAGATTTCCCTGTCCATCGCTGCCGCTGCTCTGCTCGCGATCCCGGCTGCAACTGGCGCTGTCGCAGCCGAGTTGCCGGCCTATCAAAAGGCGGGCTTTCCGGTTTCGGCCGTGCAGGTTCAGGTGCTGGGCGCTGAAAGCGTCCAGGAAGCATCGCCGGACGCCACGTCGGCCACTCCGTTTCAGCTCAGCGTGCTGACGCCGCGGGGCAAGATCACGACCGCACAAGGCCGGACCGACACCACCGGTCGCGCTATTCGCTGAGCGCAGCCGTTTGATCGGCGCTTGAGCTGGGCCGAGTGAGCGCCTTGCCGAAGTTTCAAAAGCCCGCGATATCCTCGCGGGCTTTTTTTCGTGATGAGCGCGCTCTCCGCAGCGGGCAAACAGGAAGCAAACGTGTTGTTAAGAATTCGCCCGCGCTGATTTGTACGATTCCGATTCGTTCTTTGCGAACAAAATGGAGTCGGATGGAGAACAAGACTGTGGTGCTGCTTCTTTCTCTGCTGACGCTGACACTATCTCATCCGATTCTATTTCATCGGTAAGTGCCCGCGTAACCCGCGGCATCAAAAGATCGGCTCGCCGATCGCAACCTCACTGCGCGGCCCAGCACGATCACATTGCCGTCCGCATCCTTCGCGCCGAGGATCAGGAGTTCGGACGTAAAACCCGCGATGTTCTTCGCACCGAGATTGCAGACGCATACGACCAGCGAGCCGAGCAGGGCAGCCGGCTCATAGTTCGTGATTTGCGCGCTCGACCACATGATCCGCTCAGCGCCGACATCGACGCCGACCTTGTAAGACGGATTGCGCGCGCGGGGAAACGGTTGCACGTCCACGACCTTGCCGATCCGGATATCGAGGCGGGCGAAGTCGTCGTAGGTGGCTTGGGGTTTTAGCGGGGACATGGCGTCGGTCTCGGTTGGTAGGTTGGATTTCAGAGAATAGCGAGTAGGACGGGTTAGCCAACGGATCGAGCACGGCATCGGTGCCACGCAAGCACGAAGCAAACGCGTTGTTAAGAATTGGCCCGCGCTGATTTGCACGATTCCGATTCGTTCCTTGCGAACAAAATAGAGTCGGACGGAGAACAAAGATGTGGTGCTGCTTGTCTCTCTGCTTCAGGTGAGCATCGGCTGGCGTTATGATCGTCCGACAGCGCAGGGCGCGAAATTCATGGCGAAGAAAACGGGCAAGCGGGCGTCGCGACATACGGTCCTCGTGATCGATATCGGTGGTTCGCGCGTGAAGGTCATGACCAGCACGGAGCGAATCAGGCGCGCGTTTGCGTCCGGTCCTGATCTTTCCGCGAAAGTAATGGTGAGGAAGGTCAAGGCGCTGACAAAGGACTGGTCCTATGACGTCATCGCGCTCGGATATCCGGGACCTGTGGTCAACAACCGGCCCTTGTCGGAGCCTCACAATCTCGGTCTCGGGTGGGCCGGTTTCAATTTCGAAAAGGCCTTCGGCCGCCCGACTAAGGTCGTCAACGATGCGCTGATGCAGGCGATCGGCAGCTACCAGGGCGGCCGGATGCTGTTCTTAGGGCTCGGAACGGGTCTCGGCTCCGCGATGATAGTAGATGGCATTCTGGAACCGATGGAGCTCGCTCACCTGCCTTACCGCAATGGCAAGACGTTCGAGCAATGCGTCGGCGCCGCAGCCCTTAAGCGCATTGGCAGGAAGAAATGGCAACGCGCGGTCGATGACGTCCTGAAGCGTCTGCTCGCGGCACTGGAGCCGGATTACGTCATACTGGGCGGCGGAAACGCCGACAAGATGGACAAGCTGCCGCGCAAGGTCCGGCTCGGCGCCAACACCAACGCGTTCGAGGGCGGATTTCGGCTGTGGAAGAAGGGGGTGGTCAAACCGCGCGGCGCTCGCCGATAGAGGATGCCGTCCTGACGGCGCCAGTGAGTAGGGGCGGGCTATTGACGATCAGGGTCCGGTCGTTCGGTCGATTGCTCGACCTCTTGCTCCCAAGCGCCCTCAAACGGCCGGGACACTGCCGCCGCCTGGTTGCCTCGAATATCGGATGGCCGCGTGATCCTGCGCTCGTAGTGGGAGGCCAGTTGCAGCAGCCGCCGCTTGACCAACGGGTCAGCTTGCTCGGCGAGGGCCCTGACTGTCCTTGCCCTTTCCCTGCAAAACTCGTCGTCCATATCCGTCCCCGGAACTCGAGCACCATGGGAGAAACTGTAGGGTAGGTGGTTTGAACCGCGTATGGGCCAGATCACAGATCCGTATCGAATGCCCCGGGTGAGTGGGCTGCGCCATCTTCGGGGGCCCTTTTGTTGCAGTGAGCGGGTTCCCAGCATCGCGGACAGCACGTAAGCTGTGTCAGCCGAACGCGCCCCACCGCTCGTCAGAGATCATCGCGGAACGCCGATCGAAGACGGAGCGAAGGAGAAGAGGACAGCGAAAAGCTGCGAAGCGGCGCACAGTCTTGGAGGGGAGGCCACCGATGCTGCCATCCGTGAACCGCCGTCGCGCGCTCGCGCTCGTTAGCTCTTTCGTTGCCGCGCCGTGGCTTATGCCGCGTATGGGCCGCGCCGCAGAGGCCTGGCCGATCCGGCCCGTAAAATATGTAAACGGCTTTCCGGCGGGCGGCGCCACCGACACGCTCTCGCGCCTGCTCTGCCAGAAGATGAGCGATCTGTCCGGCCAGTCCTTCGTGGTCGAGAACAAGGCCGGCGCCGGCGGCGTGCTGGGCGCGGACGCGATCGCAAAGGCGCCGGCGGACGGCTACACGGTCGGGCTTGGCGGTATCGCCTCCAACGTGCTCGCGATCGGCAGCTACGCAAAACTCCCATATCGCCCGCGCGAGGATTTCACCTTCATCTCCGGCATGTGGCAATTGCCGAACATCCTGAGCGCGAAGAAGGACCTGTTCTCGGCGGACCTGAAGGAATTGCTCGCGGCGTTCAAGAAGGAGCCGGGCAAATACACCTACGCCTCCGCGGGCTTCGGCACCACGCTGCATCTCTCCGGTGAGATGTTGAACAGTATGGCCGGTGTCCAGCTCCGCCACGTGCCCTATCGCGGCGCAGCTCCAGCGCTGAACGACCTGCTCGGCGGCAATGTCGATCTGTTGTTCGACAACCTGCCGGGCTCGCTCCCGAGCGTGCGCTCCGGCGCGATCCGCCCCGTGGCGGTCACCGCGAAGAAGCGGATCGCGGAGCTTCCCGACGTGCCCGCGTTCGCCGAATTGTTGCCCGGCTACGAGATGACTTCATGGACCGCCTTGATCGGTCCCGCCAACATGCCGCCCGATCTCGTCGCGCAGATCAACGCGCTCACCGCAAAGGCCCTGAACGATCCCTGGCTCAAACAGCGCTACGCGGACTTAGGGGCCACTACGTGGCCGACCACGCCGCAGGAAATCACGGCTTATCGTGATAGCGAGGAAGCGCGACTGTTGCCGATCATGAAGGCGGCGGGAATTAAGCCGGAAGGTGGGTAAGGAGATGCTCGTGGTCTCCGAGGCTCGCCTGCCGAGATCACCCCGAGAGTTTGCGCAGAGCCCATAACGAACGAGCGATGGGCGAGAGCGCCGCGTCTCGCGCTTGCGAGATACCTGCATCCTTCGGCTAACGCGACCCTGCTCAGGGAACACCTGTTTCGCCGCGGCGTTCCTGCTCGTGAGGAGGAATTCGCCATGAAGTTTAGAGCATTGTTCATTGCAGCAGCCGTGCTGCTGATGCCGACCGCCGCATTGGCGGCGCCGGGCATCGTTACCACCACGGTCAGCCTGAAGGCCGGGCCCGGTGAAGGTTTTCCGACTGTTGACCGCATTCCCGGCGGCACCCGGGTCAACATCCACGGATGCTTCAGAGGCAAGGCCTGGTGCGATGTGAGCTGGTCGGATGATCGTGGCTGGGTGTCGTCGCGGTATCTGCAATATCTCTACCGCAACCGCTACGTCTATCTGCCCGACTATGTCGACGAGATCGACGTTCCTATCGTGCCGTTCGTGCTGACCACGTACTGGTCGAGCCACTATGCGGGACGTCCCTGGTATCACCGCCGCGCCCACTGGAGCGGCTACTGGCGATCGCATGAGGGTGTCGCGACGCGGTTGACGATCGACCGCTCGGCGGCCCGGATCGGCCGCGCGGCGGTCGCGCGCGATGCTGCGCTCCCCGAGGCAAGGACGCGTGCAAATGCGCCTATCGGTGTCGAGGAGAGGTCGCGCGCCCGTGTCGAGGAACGGACGCGCGCCGGTGTGACGGAGCGGAGCCGCGCCGGCGTGACGGAGCGCGTGACGCGGGAGAGGGACATCACGACGCGTGGCGCACGCGAAGAGCGCGAACGCGCGGTGGTGCAGGACCGCATGACGCGCGAAAACGCGCGGACGGCGCGAGAGAGCGCGCGGATGACGCGTGAGAACGCAAGAGCGACGGTGCGCGAGCAGCCGACTACTCGCACCCGCCCGCAGGCGCCGCCGATCATGGCGCGCGGCCATGACGAACCGCGTGCGGCTGCGCCGCGGATGGAGCGTGCCACGCCCCGCATGACGCAGCCCGATGCGGCGCGACGTGGTGGAGGCCCGCCGAACGTACGCGCGCAGCAGACGCCGTCCCCGGCTGCCCCGCGTGCAGCAGCGCCCGCAACGCCGCAGGGCGGCGGCGCGCAGATCGCACCGCGCGGTGGCGGTGGCGGTGGCGGTGGACCGGGCGGTGGCGGAGGCCCCGGCCAGGACAGGCGCTAATGAACGAAAAGCCCGGCCTTGAGCCGGGCTTTTCTTTTGTTCGACGATCGGCCGGACAACGCTTGGGTACCACGCTGCTCATGCGTGTATGGCGAGTTAGTTAGCGAGCGGGAACCGCCGCGAAATCGCCTCAACTGCCGAAATTTCATGCTGTTCCGCGATCTCTGGTGTCGGAACACAGTACCTTGCCGCTCGTTCTAACTGGCGTAACAGCTCAACGCGCTCGACAGGAGTGTCCATGCGAAATGTCATTCTTCCAATTGTCACTGCCCTAGCGCTTGGTGCAGCGACACCTGCCGTCGCCTTCGATTCCGGTGACCAGATTTCGATGGAGACCGCGCTCGACGTCGCGACCGGTCTCGGCGTCATGACGGTGTCCTATACCCAGTTCCAAGGCGATCAGTGGGAGATCAAAGGCCGCGACCGCGCGGGCCGCTGGATGGAAGTCTATGTCGACTCGCGAACCGGTGAGGTGCGCCATCTCAATCGCGGATGGTAGTTGCGTTCTCACCGGCGAGTAACAAGCAGCCTGCATGAGCCAACCGGGTTGCTCGTCCGGCTCCGCTGCTAACGCCACATGCCGCGCATGCGCTCGCGAATATCCATCTGCACGCTTTGACCTGGCATCGGCGTGCTGCCGTTGCCGCCGCCGGCCAGGTCTGCCGATCGAACAGTTTTACCAGGTGCTCCGGGATGAAGCGCGTCCGCGACGCATTAGACATGGCGGTCGCCACGGGCCTGCTAGCCGTGCACGAAGAAGCGCTGCGGCACGATCAGATGCAGATCGTCCTTGGCGCGCGTCATCGCGACGTAGAGAAGGCGGCGCTCTTCTTCGAGTTCAGCCGTCGTGCCGGCACCGAGATCAGACGGCATGCAGCCGTCGACCACGTTCAAGGCGTAGACCGACTTCCATTCCTGCCCCTTGGCAGAGTGGATCGTGGACAGGATCAGATAGTCTTCGTCGCGCAAGGGCGGGCCGGAGTGATCGCTGGTCGCATCAGGCGGATCGAGCGTGAGCTCGGTCAGAAAGCGCTCGCGGGAAGGATAACCCGAGGCGATCTGCTCGAGCTGCAGCAGGTCGGCCAGCCGCACCTCGGCATCCTCGTGGATTCGCTCCAGATGCGGGGTGTACCAGAGCCTGATACGTTCGATGTCAACAGGCCATTCCGAATAGCGGAGGTTGGTAAGCGTTTCGACAAAGGCGCTCCAGTCCTGGCCGGCGCGGGGAGGCGTCGGAAGGGCAGCGAGCGCGGAGATCGGATCGGCCATTACGGTGGTTTGATCGAGAATGCGCTGGGCCGACGCCGGGCCGATGCCGGGCAGCAAATGAAGCACGCGGAATCCGGCGACGCGGTCGCGCGGGTTCTCGACGAATTTGAGCAGCGCCAGCACGTCCTTGACGTGGGCGGCATCCAGAAACTTCAGGCCGCCGAACTTGACGAAGGGAATATTGCGCCGCGTCAGCTCGACCTCCAGCGGGCCGCTGTGCGAGGAGGTCCGGAACAGGACGGCCTGCTCCTTGAGCCGCGATCCCTATTCGCGGTTCGCCAGCACTTGCTCGACGATGTAGCGCGCCTGGTCGGCCTCGTCGCGAACCGTGACCAGACGCGGCAATTGCGCCGAATGGCGCTCGGTCCAGAGGTTCTTGGTGAAGCGTTCCCTGGCAAGCCCGATCACGCCATTGGCGGCGGCGAGTACCGGCTGGGTGGAGCGATAGTTGCGGTCGAGCGTGACGATCTCGGCTCGAGGGCTGAAATGATCGGGAAAATCCAGAATATTCCGAACGGTGGCCGCGCGAAACGAATAGATCGATTGGGCGTCGTCCCCAACCACGGTAAGGCCGCGTCCATCCGGCTTGAGCGCCAGGAGTATCGTCGCCTGAAGCCGATTGGTGTCCTGATACTCGTCGACCATGACATGATCGAACCGCCCGCCGATCTCCTGCGCGATTCCCGGCTCCGATACCATCTGCGCCCACCACAGCAACAGATCGTCATAGTCGAGCACGTTCTGCTTCTGCTTGGCCTCGACGTAGCCGGCGAACAATTGCTTGAGTGCATCCGCCCATCCCGAACACCAAGGATAATGCTGTCCGAGCACCGTCTCCATCGGCATCTGCGCATTCACGCAGCGGGAATAGATCGCAAGGCAGGTGCCCTTGGTCGGAAAGCGGCTCTCGGTCTTTGAAAATCCGAGCTCGTGGCGCACCAGATTGAGCAGATCAGCCGAATCCTCGCGGTCATGGATAGTGAAGGCCGGATCGAAGCCGATGCTTTCAGCGTATTCGCGCAGCAGTCGCGCCCCGATGCCGTGAAAGGTCCCGGCCCAGGTCAGCGCTTCCGTCATGATGCCGGCCTTGTCGCCGAGCACGCGGCGCGCGATGCGCTCGACCCGCTGCGTCATCTCGGCGGCGGCACGGCGCGAAAACGTCATCAGCAGCATGCGGCGCGGGTCGGCGCCCTTGATGATGAGGTGGGCAACCCGGTGCGCGAGCGTGTTGGTCTTTCCGGATCCTGCGCCGGCAATGACAAGGAGCGGCGAGCCTATGGTTCCATCCGGGCCGATGCCGTGCTCGACGGCCCTGCGCTGCTCGGGATTGAGGCTTTCCAGATATTGATCGGTAGTTTCAGCGAGCACGAATCACCCCATGTCGATCGGAGGATCGGCGGATTCGCTGAAGGTCGCAATGACGGATGTCCGCGGCTCGCCTTCGGCTAACTAAGCCGCCCTACGCTTGCTTCTCCTTGACATGTGAGCGCTCCGCCGCCCGAATGCGAACAGCGCATAAGCGCCCGTCGCGGTGTCTCACCCGGCGCATAAAAAACAAAGCGGGAGGGTTTGCGAATGTTTCGCCAGGTGAGAAATCACGTCAGAAATCTCGCGCTTGCGGCGCTTGCGGCCGCAAGCCTGCTCGGCGCCGGAAACGCGCAAGCGGCCTTCCCGGAGCGGCCGATCACGCTGATCGTGCCGTGGGCCGCCGGCGGCGGCACCGACGCGGTCGCGCGCCAGATCGCGAGCATGCTGGAACGCGATCTCAAGCAGCCGGTGAACGTCGTGAACCGCACGGGCGGGTCGGGCGTGGTCGGCCACCAGGCGATCGCCACCGCCGCGCCGGACGGATACACGTTCGGTCTCATCACGCTCGAGATCAACCTGATGCACTGGGTGGGGCTCACCGATCTCACGTGGGAGAAGTACACGCCGATCGCGCTGGTCAACCAGGACCCCGCCGCGATCCACGTGAAGGCGGACTCGCCCTACAAAAGCGTCAAGGAGCTGTTCGCGTATATCAAGGCGAACCCGAACAAGCTGGTGGCCTCGGGTACGGGGCAGGGCGGAAGCTGGCATGTCGCGCTCGCCGGCCTGATGCAGGCCGACGGCGTTTCGCCCGGCTCGATCCGTTGGGTGCCGTCCACCGGCGCCTCGACCGCGCTGACCGATCTCGCGGCTGGCGGCGTCGATTTCGTCGCGTGCTCGATGCCGGAAGCCGAGGCGCTGCTCAAGGCGGGGCGTATCCGCAGCCTCGTGTTCTTCTCGCCCAAGCGCGCGCCGAACTTCCCTGATGTGCCGACCACCGAGGAGGCGACGGGTCACAAGTGGCACAAGGGTGTGTGGCGCGGCTTTGCGGCGCCCAAGGGCCTGCCGAAGGAGATCGCCACGCAGTACGAGACCGCGATCAAGAAGGTCTGGGACAGCGCGGAGTTCAAGGAGTTCATGAACAGGCGCGGCTTCGACATGATCTATCTGGATTCGGCTGGCTTCGGGGAGTTCATGAAGGCGGACAACGAGGACAACGGCAAGGCGCTGAAGTCGCTGGGGCTGGCAAAGTAAGTGAATGAAGTGAGTGGCGCCGTAGCCCGGATGAGCGAAGCGATATCCGGGGCGGTGCTAGAGTTGTCCCGGATGTCGCTTCGCTCATCCGGGCTACTTACTGCTTGCTGACCGTATCGCCTCCCGGACCCAGTGCAGATACTCTTCCGCAGTACATCGCAGGGCCCGGACACAAAATCGCGAAAACAACCCCATGCAAAGTAGCGAGCGTAGGGCGGATGAGCGCCCGTCAGCCCTGCATGGGCGTGGGTTGAACAGGGGTGCAGGGTGACGTAAGCGTCCGCCATGAACCAGCCGACCAGCGGCGGCGATGCTCCAGCCCAAAAGCCTGACGCGAAGCCGGCTCTGCTTGGGGTCGCGTGCGGCGTGGGTGCGGCGCTGTTCTGGGCGCTCGGCTTTGTCGCGACCCGGCACGGGCTGAAGGTCGGCTTCACGCCGCCGGACCTGCTGATGCACCGCTTCGTGTGGTCCGGGCTGGTGTTCCTGCCGCTCGTGCTTCGCGCCGGCATCGGCAATCTCAGCGGCATCGGATGGGGCCGCGGACTGGTGCTGATGGTGCTGGGCGGGCCTGTGATGTCGCTCATCAGCTATACCGGCTTCCTGTTCGTGCCGCTCGGCCATGGCAGCGTCATCCAGCCTTCCAGCGCGACGCTCGGCGGCCTGCTGCTGGCCGCGGTGTTCTTGCGCGAGCGGGTTCCGCCCTCGCGCGTGCTGGGGGCGCTCGTCATCATCGGCGGGCTTGCGGTGATCGGCGCCGAGTCGATCGGGCATATCGGCGCCGATGGCGTGCTGGGCGATCTGCTGTTCGTGATGACCGGATTGATGTTCGCCGTGTTCGGCACGCTGCTGCGCCATTGGCGCGTCTCGGCGTTCTCGGCCGCCACCGTCATCAGCGTGGTGTCGCTGGCGCTGCTGCCGCTCTATGCGGCCTTTGGCGGGTTCGCGCGCGTGGCGGCGCTGGGCCTTGGCGAAAACGCGCTGCAGGCGCTGGCACAAGGCATCCTGGCCGGCCCCGCCGCGCTGTATCTGTTCGCATTCTCGGTCCAGACCATCGGCGTCGCCCGCGCCGCGGTGTTTCCCGCGACTGTGCCGGCGCTGACGATCCTCGCCGGCTGGCTCCTGCTCGGCGAGCCCCCGACCGCGCTGCAGGCGGCGGGACTGGTCACGGTGCTGTTTGGATTCTATCTGGCGCAGAGGCAGCGGTGAGGTGTGTCATCGGCCGTGCCGTCATCAATTACGGTGACAGTGCACTAAACAGCACTTCGCCGTCGGCAGATTAAGTGCACTGTCACCGTAATTGTGTCACCCGTAATTCCAGCCCGCGCGCCTCGTCAGCGATTGAGTGACAGGGTCGGCGCAATGGTTGCGGAGTCGTCGTTTTGCAGATCACTGACCAGCACATAACCGCCAAACAGGATGACGGCCAGCAAGCCATAGACAAGATAGGAACGCCGTCCGGATCTCTGACCGCTCATTTCGCTGCAATCCGTGTCTTGGCGAACCGGCCGCTCAGCTCTTTGTGGCCGTCTTGGAGAGCTCGGTTTCCACGCCGGCTGCGCAGGCCCTGGCGAATGAATAGTCCATGCTCGTGGAGGCAACGGTCTTGACGTATTCGCTGATGACGTTCTCCTTTGAATAGGGGCCCGCCGCCTTGAACTTGGCGACGGCGCCGTCGGCCGCCGTGAACTGCGCGACGCAGATCGGGACCAGGACAGACATCCGGCCGTTGCTCTCTGCCATGGCGCTCATGGTCTTGGCAGTGCCGCCGGTGACCCAGCCGCCCCACATGAATCCGATCGCCATCGCCGCAACAGCGCCGAACGCGATACCTTGGAGAAAACGGGTTCGCGCCTCACCTTGCAAAATGTCGGGCATTCTCATGATGGTCTCCCTTGTTGTTGTTTGCGCGCACGAGCGCGTTCGCAGCCGCAGGACGCCGCGTCCGCGCTTGGCAAAAACATTCAGCCTATTGAGATTGCGCCTTCCGATGGCACGCAAGCTGCCGCTACGAGGACGAGCAGCGACTTCGGACGTCACCGCTTCATGGACAGCTTCAAGGCGAACAACTGTACCTTGTCGTTCAACGGTAGACCCTTGGCGTGATGCTGTACAGCACGTTCTTGGTCTCTAGTCAGAAGGTCGTAAGTGTTTCGTTTCAGAAATTTGCGGCGACCAGATCGTAAGAGCCGCGGCTGCCACGGACGTAAACCTTCGCAGCCGCCGCACATATCACATCACGGTTGCAATCGAACGCGTCCAGTAAGCCGGACTCGTCGGGGCGGGCATCTGGTTGAATTCGCCTCAATGCGCCTTCGTCGATGAAGAATGACGCTTCCAGCGCGCTGTCGTGTCCCCAAAACCGCACGGCTCGCCGGGTTTGGTCATATGAACGGCTATGATTTGGAAATTCGATCATGGGTTGCCACCGATCAGATTATCAGCCGCCGCGTCTCACCAGCTTTCTCACGACCTCTGTCGAGGCCTGATTCAATGGCCTCGAGACCCCGCCCATCGAAGCGACGTGCGTTTGGTCAATGTCGTTGACGAGATTTGGCGTGGGCTAAGCTTCGGAATTGAGTGCACTGTCACCGTAATTCGCGAGCTTCCGACCGCGTTGCAGGCAGCGGGACTGGTCACGGTGCTGTTCGGATTCTATCTGGCGCAAAGGCAGCGGTGATGATTAGGTGACAGTGCACTAAACTGCACTTCGCCAATTTAAGTGCACTGTCACCGTAATCCCAGTAGCTGGAAGCGACCAATGAAAGACGTTGGCAGCTGGCGCTGCCAAAAATTGCTTTGCGGCCTTGACGATCGGCCGGCTAATGGGTGTCACCGCAATCTCTAGATTGGTCTCGGGAATTCATCGCGAGAACTCGTGAGTGACGGAAAGATAGGGGCCGAATAGCTCGTCGATACGCTTGTAGAAATTTTCAAGCTGATTGAAATGCTCTCGTCGCCTTGCCAAAATTGCGGCGCGATCGGATGGGATCAAGTGCGGTTCCTTCAGTTCCTTGTTACAAACGTCCAAATCCAGTGCGTGATTATACAGGCTGTCCAAGTATTTTCTAATGTTAGGCCCAAATAACCAGCGGGCAGCATCTATCCCTTCCAATAAGTCTGCTTCGATCGCCGGGTCCGACGCCCCGTGAGAGATGATTTTTGCAATCGCCCGACGAACCGTCGAGAATGTCTCCAAGCGACGCTGAAACAAATCGAGTGCCAATTTGTCTTGGGCGATGTCAGCTTGCCGCTTTGACATCTTCGCCTGGTACAAACCGAACGCAATCGCAACACCGGCAGCCGTCAGAGCTGCCAAAACAGTTGCCGCTGGTCCGGCGAGTTTAGCTATCAAATCGACAGTACTGGCAGCCATCGGGTAGTCTCGTCGGTGAGATCAGGTTGCGGTGATCAGCGCGAGGGCTTTCTGTGTAGTGAATTCGATATACATCAGGCAGCGAATAGGCGGCTTGAACCGAGGTGGCGGACTTGGCTGCGTTAATCCGCCGTCCGAGCTAAGCCTTGGCTTCTTTTATCCAATAATCGTATTGAGCTTTGGACTGCGTCGGCACGCTGGCTGCTGAAATGAGCGTCACCAGCTGCGCGAACCGCTTTCTACAACTTGTTTGGTTCTTTATTCGGTTTCCGACGACTGTGCTGGGCAACGATCCAAAGTTGAGCAGTATTCCAACTTCGCTGGGCGAGAACGATTTTATCATTTTTTCGTACGACGGCATTGCCGCGTTTGAAACACCCCAAGGGTTCCCCACCGCACACGTCGTGACAGCTTCCACTACCGAATATTGTGCGCTCGCTGGAATTTGATTCTGTTCAGAAATTTGCCGTAAGCGTTGTGCAAACGGCGGTTCGTTGTAGAAGTTGTTCATCGCGTTGTGCACAGCGAGTAGATTTGCGCTGGCCGTTGTGAAAATCAAATGAAGTTCCGAATCGCCGAGCAGCGACAACAGGCCTAGTTTTTCGAAGAACTGTGATGACGCTTTGCTGCGCTTCTCGTCGCCTCTCGCCTTGTATTCTTGATGCCGATCAATCAGTTCGGATTTGGAGTTAGGTGAAAGAGCGCCTTTGAACGGTTCGCAAATCGCCAACGAATTCACACGAGCCTGTTCGCCAGACGTAGGATCGCAATAGATGCCATGCAACATTTTGAACAACGCCTCGCGCTGCGCATCGAAGGTATCCGACAGGCGAGTGACCCAAAGTGTTATCTGCTCCTGAGAAAAGCTAGACGCCTTGATCGCCGTGATGAAGCCTTGAATGTCTACACCGCGAGGATTTTTCTCGTTCGTGAGAGCATGATTTCCGCATCGGCTGAGAAAATTGAGGAATTCGTATTCGTCAAGTGCGCCCTTGGTAGGATGTGCAGCAGAAAAATTATTCCTGATGTCTCGGTTTTGATCGAGCAGAAAGAATCCATCTTCGGTAATGAGATTCAATTTCAAACATAAACTGAGAAGCTCTGCGTCTTTCAGATCAACGAGCGCGGCTTCGTCGAAGTCTTTGTCGATTACCTGAGGAACGACCGCCAAACCAAAGCTTCGTACTTTGTTCCTGAGTTCTATGACGGCCGCGTTCCAGGCGTAGTTGATGGCACCATCGAAAAGTCCGGCTGCCACAGCAACGCACATTCGGACAATTGTTTCACTGCGATGTTCTGGTGGTATCTTCTCGATCAAGCGCGGTAGATTGCTCCAAACGTGGGCGATCTGATCGTCGGCTGGCAGTATCCCTCTCTCCACGCCCAACGCCTTCGTAACCGCTTCCAGCATCGGAACTGAGTTCGGCGCAATATCCGGCAGCGCAATTGCTGTCTTCATGCCCTTCATAGGAAGTGCCATTCCCTTTATAGGAAGTGCCATTGTGTAACCTCGATCGCAAGTTTGGACGGGCGCAGCCTGAGCAGAACACCGACATTGCGATGTTCGCCCTGCTTGGTGACGTTCACATTTATAAGATTAGTAGTCGCGCAATTGCAACTTTTGCAAGTGCTTTGATGATTGTTATTTGGGCTGATGGCCCGTGAGGGCGAAGAGCCGTTCTATAAATTGCCTGACTTCGTTCCGGATATCCTCGTCCAAAAGGGACAGCGTGGCGAGTACTCCGCCCCAGCTCTTCGCTCGTAGATACTTGTTTTGAACAAAAGCTGACTGGATTCCGATAATCCGCAATGGGGTTTCTGCGGAGCGTAGAAAAGGCCGCTATTTAAAGCGGCCTTCCCGTTCCGTCGATCTGTCAATAGCTCACGAACACCCCGTCGTGGACCCACACGTATCGCACTTCATGCACGTGCCATTCCGCACCAGCGTGAAGTTGCCGCACTCCGAGCACATCTCGCCTTCGTAGCCTTTGGCTTTCGCCTCAGCCCGGCGTTCGGCCTTGGACGGGGCGACGGCGACTGCGGCGCTGCCGGACTTGCTCCATTGCAGGGCTCCCAGCTTTTCTGTCGGCGACAGGTCGTGCTGGGATTCTTGCCTTAAGGCGACGGCGCCTTCGTGCGCGTCGGAGCTGCGGGCGCTGGGTCCGTGGCCGCCGATCGCGGTGACGTTGTGGGAGCCGCGGGCATCCACGTCGCCGCCGCGCATCACGACCAGATTGTCCGTGCGCGAGCGGGTCAGGCCCTTGGACAGATATTTGGTGGCCTGCTGGCCCTGGTCGGACGGCTCCTTGCCTTCCTCGACGCCCTTGCCGAGCGCGTCGAAATTCGACTCGGTCGGATCGACATGGGCGAGATCGAAGCGCGACATGTAGCTGACCGCGAGCTCGCGGAACACATAGTCGAGGATCGAGGTCGCATACTTGATGGAGTCGTTGCCCTGCACGGGGCCCGCCGGCTCGAAGCGGGTGAAGGTGAAGGCGTCGACATATTCCTCCAGCGGCACGCCGTATTGCAGGCCGAGCGAGACGGCGATGGCAAAGTTGTTGATGAAGGAGCGGAGCGCCGCGCCTTCCTTGTGCATGTCGATGAAGATCTCGCCGAGACGGCCGTCGTCATATTCGCCGGTGCGCAAGTACACCTTGTGGCCGCCGACCACCGCCTTCTGGGTGTAACCCTTGCGGCGATCCGGCATCTTCTCGCGCTCGCGCATCACGACGATGCGCTCGACCAGTTTTTCGACGATCTTTTCCGAGACCTGCGCAGTGCGCGCAGCCATCGGCTTCTCGTAGAGCGCCTCCACCGCATCGTCCTCGTCGTCATCGTCGGCGATGAGCTGCGAGTTCAAGGGCTGGGAGAGTTTTGAGCCGTCGCGGTAGAGCGCGTTGGCCTTCAGCGCGAGCTTCCAGGACAAGAGATATGCCGCCTTGCAGTCCTCCACCGTGGCGTCGTTCGGCATGTTGATGGTCTTCGAAATCGCGCCCGAGATGAACGGCTGCGAGGCCGCCATCATGCGGATGTGGCTCTCGACCGATAGATAACGCTTGCCGATCTTGCCGCAGGGGTTGGCGCAGTCGAACACCGGATAGTGTTCGGCCTTCAGATGCGGGGCACCTTCGACCGTCATCGCGCCGCAGATGTGGACGTTGGCAGCCTCGATCTCGCGCTTGGTGAAGCCGAGCGCGGCGAGCAGGTCGAAGCCGGGGGCGGCGATCGCTTCCGGCGCGAGGCCGAGCCTGTCACGCAAAAAGTCCTCGCCAAAGGTCCACTTGTTGAAGGCGAACTTGATGTCGAAGGCGGTCGGCAATGCAGCTTCCACTTTGGCCAGCGCTTCGTCGGTGAAGCCTTTGGCCTTCAGTGTCGAGACGTTGATGCCGGGGGCATTGGAGAGCGAGCCGTGGCCGACGGCGTAAGCCTCGATCTCCGCAATATGCGCTTCGCTGTAGCCGAGCGCGCGCAGCGCCGCGGGGACGGCCTGGTTGATGATCTTCCAGTAGCCGCCACCGGCAAGCTTCTTGAACTTCACCAGCGCGAAGTCAGGCTCGATGCCGGTGGTGTCGCAATCCATCACGAGGCCGATGGTGCCGGTCGGCGCCACGACAGTCGTCTGCGCGTTGCGGAAACCGTTGGCTTCGCCGAGCGCCAGCGCGTCGTCCCACGCTTTCGTCGCATGCGCGATGACGTCTCCTTGCGGGCAGGAGGCGTGGTCGAGCGGCACCGGGTTGACCGACAGCGCCTCATAGCCGGAGGCGTCGCCGTGAGCGGCGCGGCGGTGGTTGCGGATCACGCGCAGCATGTGCTGGGCGTTCTTCTTGTAGCCGGGGAAGGTGCCGAGCTCAGCCGCCATCTCGGCCGAGGTCTTGTAGGCGATGCCGGTCATCACGGCGGTCAGCGCGCCGCACAGCGAACGGCCTTCCTTGGAGTCATAGGGCAGGCCCATGGTCATCAGAAGGCCGCCGATGTTGGCAAAGCCCAGGCCCAGCGTGCGGAACTCGTAGGAGAGTTCGGCGATCGCCTTCGACGGGAATTGCGCCATCATCACGGAGATTTCGAGCACGATGGTCCAGAGCCGGCACAGGTGCTCGTACGCCTCGACGTCGAAGCGCTTGGTCGTGGTCGAATAGAACGTCAGCAGATTGGCCGAGGCGAGGTTGCACGCCGTGTCGTCCAGGAACATGTATTCTGAGCACGGGTTCGATGCGCGGATGTCGCCGGACGCCTTGCAGGTGTGCCAGTCGTTCATGGTGGTGTTGAAGTGCAGGCCCGGATCGGCCGAGGCCCAGGCGGCGTGGCCGATCTTTTCCCAGAGCTCGCGCGCCTTGAGAGTCTTGGTAATCTTCTTGTTGGTGCGGCCGATCAGATTCCACTCGCCATCGGTTTCGACCGCGCGGAGGAAATCGTCCTTCAGCGAGACCGAGTTGTTGGAGTTCTGGCCGGAGACGGTCAGGTAGGCTTCCGAATCCCAGTCGGTGTCGTAGATCGGGAAATCGATGTCCTTGTAGCCTTGCTTCGCGAACTGGATCACCCGCTTGATGTAGTTGTCGGGCACCAGCGCGCGGCGTGCGAGCTTGATTTCGCGACGGAGCGCCGGGTTCTTCTCGGGATCGAAGCAGTCATCGCCCGAACCCTCACAGTTCACGCAGGCCTTCAGCACGGCCTTGAGGTGCTTCTGGTTGATCTTGGAGCCGGTGACCAGCGCCGCCACCTTCTGCTCCTCCTTCACCTTCCAGTCGATATAGGTCTCGATGTCGGGGTGATCGACGTCGACCACGACCATCTTGGCCGCGCGGCGCGTGGTGCCGCCGCTCTTGATGGCTCCCGCCGCGCGGTCGCCGATCTTCAGGAAGGACATCAAGCCGGACGAGCGGCCGCCGCCGGAGAGGCGCTCGCCTTCGCCGCGCAGGCGCGAGAAGTTCGAGCCGGTGCCGGAGCCGTATTTGAACAGGCGCGCCTCACGCACCCAGAGGTCCATGATGCCGCCCTCGTTGACGAGGTCGTCCTCGATGCCCTGGATGAAGCAGGCGTGCGGCTGCGGGTGCTCGTAGGCCGATTTCGACTTGGTCAGCTTGCCGGTCTTCCAGTCGACGTAATAGTGGCCCTGGCCGGGACCATCGATGCCATAGGCCCAGTGCAGCCCGGTGTTGAACCATTGCGGCGAGTTCGGCGCGACCATCTGTTTTGCGAGCTGGTAGCGCAGCTCGTCGCAGAACGCCTGCGCGTCTTCATCTGACGAGAAATAGCCGCCCTTCCAGCCCCAATAGGTCCAGCAGCCGGCGAGGCGATCGAACACCTGTTTTGCGCTGGTCTCGCCGACATAGCGCTCGCTTTCAGGGAGCAGGGCGAGGGCCTCGGTGTCCGGCACCGAGCGCCACAGCCACGACGGGACGGTCTCTTCCTCGACCTTCTTCAGGCGCGCGGCAACGCCGGCCTTGCGAAAGTACTTCTGCGCCAGGACGTCGGAGGCAACCTGCGACCAGAACTGGGGCACTTCGACATTCTCAAGCCGAAACACGACCGAACCGTCGGGGTTGCGGATCTCCGATGTCGTCAGCCTGAAATCAATCCCTGCATAGGGTGACTGGCCGGAAGTGGTGTTGCGCCGTTCGATTCGCATAGTTGTCGTGCCCCGTCTTCTTGCCCGGTCCGCATTTCCTGCGGTTGCCGGATGTTTCAGTGAGCGAACTTTCGGCACCAAGGTTGAAGACAACCTTGGTCCCTGAGATCCGCAAGCTCTACCGGTGGACCCGGCCCTGTTTCTGTCTTCGCCACCCCAAGGGCTCGTCCCGCCTTTTCGGCAAGGCAGCCCCTTCCTTCGTTTGAGCATGGTCTGTTCGGAAAACCGGTACCCACTTTTCCGGACCATGCTCCCAACTCAACGCCGCGACTCGTCGCCTTGAGCCATTCGGCTCGTTTTTAAGGCCCGGATCGCCCCCGAATTTTGGGCAGACAAGCCCTCGATCCGTGCCTCAACCGGCTGACGGAGTGTTCGTTCGGAACCCATTTGGGAGCGATCGGCGGGACCCAGAACTTAACTCGCGCCGTCCAGCAATAAGGCTAGGCCAAACCCGTTGCGCCCGTCAAGGAGTAGTACGAGTTCCTGAATCAAATACTAAATATGGTGGAAAGTGAGGGATAACAGGGGGTGTTCCCGCGCCTGTGATGGTGCCAAGTATCGGTGAGTCCTCAGGGATTCCCAACCCAAAAATTTGTTTCCTCGCGTGTGGAAACAGGCTTCGTCCCGCTGTTCACAGGGCAGGTATTTTTTCTCCCTTCGGGATTGCGTTCGAAAGACTCACGTAACGCTACGGAACGGGGAGGGCTGGCATGCCCGCGAGCCCGTGGTCGCGCCCGCCGATAAGCGGCAAGGTGAGGCCGATTCCACCGTTTTTCCGTCCCTGCCGGGCTCCATGACAGAATCAAAACCGACCAGCGCGCCGATGCGGATCGCGCCCGCAGGCCTGATGTTCCTCGCCATCACCTCGGTGGGCTGGGGGTTTAACTGGCCCGTCACGAAGTACCTGTTGAGCGAGCTGCCGCCGCTGACGCTGCGGGGCTCGACCGGCGTGGTCGGCGCGGCGCTCTTGGCCGTGCTGGCGCTGGCGCGCTCGCAAAGCCTCAAGGTCGAGCGGCATTTGTGGCCGCGGCTGATGCTCTCGGCCCTGCTCAACGTCACGGGATGGATGGTGCTGATGGGGCTGGCGTTGTTGTGGCTGCCGGCCAGCGAAGCGGCGCTGATCGCCTACACCATGCCGGTCTGGGCCTCGCTCTTGGCCTGGCCAGTGCTCGGCGAGCGGCCGACTATTCTGCGCACAGTGGCGCTGGTGATGGCGTTCGCCGGCCTCGCCGCCATCATGGGCGGCAACGGCTTTAGCGCGACCGCTGCAAAGCTGCCGGGCATGGTGATGGCGCTTGGCGGCGCGTTCGGCTTTGCGCTCGGCACGGTGCTGGCGAAGAAGTTGCCGGTGCCGCTGCCGCCGATCCCGGCCGCGGCCTGGCAGATCGGGCTGGGATGTTTCCCGATCGTCATCATCGGTCTCGCCGTCGAGACCACGCAGATGGAGAAGGTGACACAGCTCGGCTGGTGGCTGCTGATCTATTCCACCGTGATCCAGTTCTGCATCGCCTATGTGAGCTGGTTCGCCGCGCTCGCCCGCCTGCCGGCATCAGTCGCCGCGATCGGCACCATGGCGGTGCCGGTGATCGGCGTCGTCGCCTCGGCCATCGCGCTCGGTGAGCCGCTCGGGCTGATCCAGATCGCAGCCCTGGTGTTCACGCTGGCGGGCGTGGTGCTGGCGACAAGGTCCTAGCTTGCCAAGTTGCAGTTTTGTGCAAATATGCAACCCTTCGGCGAAGCTGAGTATCTGTTTTTCTTCGGTACGATAGTTTGCATTTTGGAATGGAGTATGCCGTGAGCGAGTTGCTTCATCCAATCGCTCCGCATCACCTGCCGGGCTTCATCACCGCTCCTGATAGCACCGATATCCTCATGGTGGTGGTCGGCATCGTTCTGCTCGGTGCCGTTCTGTT
Source organism: Bradyrhizobium sp. sGM-13 (assembly GCF_018398875.1). Classification (GTDB taxonomy): domain Bacteria; phylum Pseudomonadota; class Alphaproteobacteria; order Rhizobiales; family Xanthobacteraceae; genus Bradyrhizobium. The sequence goes on from NZ_JAGWDK010000014.1 coordinate 30,790, forward strand.
GGTCGGTAATCTTTATCTGCGTTTGCACTCTTTGCCGGAGCGGATGGCGCACAAATCGCAGAAGCTGCAATTCGAGATCGTGGCTGTGTTGGGTTTGTTGGCGCTCTTTACCCACATTCACCTGTTTTGGGTAATCGGGCTGTTGCTTGCCATGATCGATTTGCCCGATTTCAGCACGCCGCTGCGCAGCATCGCGGGATCCGTCGAGAAGATGGCCGGCGTTCCGCCAGGAAGCGAAGCGGCCGAAATAGCCGATGAAGGCCCGGCCCACGCCGCTCGCCCCGAGGGAGCGGATGCGACAAAAGCCGGCGTTAGGGGAGTGCGCAGCCATGCTTGAATTGCTGCTCTGCTCCCTGGTCACGATCTTTCCGGATTACCTTTATCGCCGCTACTGGCAAGGGAAGCGTCTCGGGCGGGAGATCACCTTCTATTCAGTATGGTTTGAGCTAAGGTGGGGCATCGTCACCTGCCTCATGCTGACGGTCGGCCTGATTACGGTCATCTTCTATTTTCATCCGTCGACCAACACGGCGACGCTGTTCTACAGGACCATTCCGATCGTTCCTGAGAGAATTGGCCGGGTCGCAGAAGTTCGCGCTGATTTCAGCGCTCCTGTCCAGCAGGGTGATGTGATCTTCAAGCTGGACACTTCAAAGCAGGAAGCCGCAATGGAAGCGGCCCGGCGCAAGATCGCCGAAGTCGAGGCCGCTTTGCTGGTGGCGCAGGCCGACATCCTCAAGGCCGAAGGACAGATTCAGGAGGCCAAAGGCGCCTATCAGCAAGCTTCGGATGAGCTGGACACCAAACGCGAACTTCAAAGGCGCAATCCCGGCATAGTCCCGCAGCGTGACATCGAAAAGCTCGAGGTGCTGCTTGCGGGTCGGCAAGGGAGCCTTGATTCCGCGACAGCTTCGAAACAATCAGCAATGACTCGCGTGAGCGCGCTTCTGCCCGCGGAGAAGGCAAGCGCGGAGGCGGCGTTGGCCGATGCGCAGGTCGATCTGGACAAATCCTATATTCGGGCTGGCGTCGCAGGCCGGGTAGAGCAGTTCACGCTGCGCGTGGGAGATGTCGTCAATCCTATGATGCGCTCGGCTGGCGTTCTCATTCCGGAGGGGGCAGGACAACGCGCGCTTTTCGCGGGCTTTGGACAGATCGAGGCGCAGGTCATGAAGGTTGGAATGGTCGCTGAGGCCACATGCATCTCGAAGCCCTGGACTATCATTCCGATGGTGGTGACCGGTGTGCAAGATTACATCGCCGCAGGCCAGGTCCGCGCTGGCGAGCAGTTGCTCGACGCGCAGCAGGTGATGCGTCCAGGCACCATTCTCACCTATCTGGAGCCGATCTATAAAGGCGGCCTTAGCGGCGTGACACCGGGAAGCAGTTGCATCGTCAACGCCTATACCAGTAACCACGAGCGGATTGCCTCGAACGAGACTGGCTTTTTCAAGCGGCTTGCGTTGCATGCCGTTGACACCGTCGGCATCGTGCACGCGATGCTGTTGCGCATCCAGGCCCTGCTGCTTCCGATCAAGACACTTGTGTTGAGCGGACACTGAGTTGCTCGTTTGAAACGCTTTTTTGTGATCCCGCTGGCCTGCCGCGGCCAAGCTTGGTGATTGTGGCCGCGTTGGAGATCCAGATGTAGGAAAGGAGATCGCACGTGCGCCAGACGCTTGGACATCCTCTTGGCTGCGATTGCCTGGGTCGCCGTGGTTTTCTCAAACTGGCTGCCGGAGCTACTGTAGTCGGCATTGGCGGTGGCAGCGTCTTCCGTGCAGATCGCCCGGCGGCCGTCTTGCTGACGTGCATAGATTCGCGTGCGCCTGCCGAGGTGATCATGGATCTTGGACTTGGCGACATTTTCAATTGCCGGGTCGCGGGTAACGTTAGAAACGCGGACATCCTGGGCAGCATGGAATTCGCCTGCAAATTGGCGGGCGCAAAGGTCGTACTCGTAATGGGCCACACGGCATGCGGCGCCATCAAGGGCGCCATTGATAATGCCGAATTGGGAAATTTGACGGGCTTGCTGACCAAGATCAAACCGGCAGTGGAGGAGACGACCTATACCGGCGAGCGCCTGGCAAAGAACTACGCCTTCGTCGATGCCGTCGCTAGAAAGAACGTAGAAATGACCGTTGCGGGCATCCGGAAGGACAGTCCCGTGCTTGCCGAGCTGGACGCGAAGGGTGAAATCAAGATCGCCGGTGCAATGTACAGTCTCGAAACAGGTGCGGTGGAGTTCTTTGACTGAAGCGCGTGAGCCAAGAATTCCGGAAATTTATGCCTGACCTGGCTAATTCTTCATACAAGTCACGCTGTACCAAGTGTATCCGCACCGTTTGCCGGCTTTCGTGCCATCCTTCCGGAGCTGATGCGGGAGCACTTTTGTCTGGCCGCCTCCCAGCCGAACCGTGCAGAGCTCCTCAGCAATAGTGTCGGCATCCGACCCACATGGGTACAGCGTGTGGCTGCCTGTCGGACAACGTCGTTCTCCGATACAGAACCGATTTAATTGCTGCGCAAGAGACATTTCACAGGAAATCGCGAGACACAAAAGAACAAGGATGGTCGTTCTCATTGCGCGCTCCATTTTTCACGAAGTCGATTCTTCTTTCGGCGTTCCAATCTAACCTACAACATCGTCGGCAAACCGACGGCGTAGCCGGACGGTAAAATTGAAAGCCGCTATCTGATTGTAATATCTCCCAGTTTGCAGTACGCCTCCTGCTGAGTTAGTTCTGGCATAATGGGTGCCAGACTTATAGGGGCTGGTTTTATCTGTGAAAGAGAGAGTATGGCGCGCAACATTCTGATCCTGGGGGCCTCGTATGGCTCCTTGCTGGCGACGAAGCTTTTGATGGCCGGTCACAACGTAACCCTGGTATGCCGGAAGAAGACGGCCGAGCTCATCAACCGCGACGGCACCGAAGTACGCATCAAGCTGCGCGACGAAGCTGTGCACCGCGGGATCTTTTCGCGCAACCTGCCGGGCAAGCTGGATGCGACGACGCCCGCCGAGGTCGACCTCTCCCGCTATGACTTGGTCGGTCTCGCGATGCAGGAGCCGCAATACACCAATCACACGATCCGCGTTCTGATGATCAAGATCGCCGAGGCGAAACTGCCTTGTCTGTCGATCATGAACATGCCGCCGTTACCCTATCTCAAGCGGATCCCGGCGCTGGCGGACATGGACTTGGAAGAGGCCTATACCAACGCGCAGGTGTGGGAACGCTTCCAGCCCGGGCTGGTGACGCTATGCTCGCCCGATCCGCAGGCCTTCCGGCCGCCGGAAGAGGCGGCAAACGTCCTGCATGTCGGCCTGCCGACCAACTTCAAGGCCGCGGCATTCGCGGATGAGCAGCACAACAAGCTGCTCCGCGAGCTGGAAGCTGATATCGATGCGGTGACGCTGGATGGCCACGACGTCCCGGTGAAGCTGAAAGTGTTCGACTCGCTGTTCGTGCCGCTCGCCAAATGGTCGATGCTGCTGACCGGCAATTACCGCTGCATCACGCCGAACGATCCGCAGTCGATCCGCGACGCCGTGCACGGCGACCTGAAACTGTCGCAGTCGATCTACGACCACGTTGACGGCATCGCCCGGCGCCTCGGCGCCGATCCGCAGGATCAGGTGCCGTTCGGGAAATATGCCAAGGCGGCCGAAAGCCTGCTCAAGCCGTCATCGGCGGCCCGTGCGGTCGCCGCCGGCGCGCCGTTCATCGAGCGCGTCGACCTGCTCGTGAAGCTGATCTCGCACCAGCTCGGCGCGCCCAGCGCCGAGATCGACCGCACGGTCGAGATCGTGGACCAGAAGCTGAACGAGAAGATCGTGGCGGGGGGATCGGGCGCGCAGTAGGGGGCGCGTAAGCGAGGGTTCGCTTCTGCAGCGAAGAAGCGCGCCCCGCTCGATGACCGAGACTGCATGTCCAATGCCGCTATGATGCCCCCTTCATGCGGGGCATCAATCGTGAGAGATCAGCCTGGCGCACGTTCCACCGCGTGCCGCAACCACACCACGCCGCCTTCAAGCGTTTCGCAGTGCGCGAGGCGCAGCGATTGCCCGGATCCGGGGCGGTCTCCCTCGGGCCCGTGATAATCCACGATGCTCTGCGCTCCGGCCACGCCATCGACGGCCGGATGGATCAAGGTGCTGAACTCATCGATGAGCTTGTGCTTCAGAAAGGCGCCGTTGATCTTGCCGCCGCCTTCGAGAAGAAGCGTTTTGACGCCAAGCAGCGAAGCGATCTCTTCCATCGCGCGGGGCAGATCATCGCCATTGGGGCCGGCGAAGACATAAGACACGCCATCCTCACGCAGTTCCGCGAGGTACGCATCGGACACTTTGCCCAGAACGGCGACGACGTGGTCGCCGCCAATATTTGCCGTAATGAACGCGGCCCGATGGATCGATGCCGATCGCAAGCGTCCGTCCGCCCCTCTCGGCAATATGGGCATCACGCGCGAATATGGGGGTCTTTGATTGGCCGTTCCGCTCCCTTCGCCATCTCGCTCATGGTCCTGCGGCCGACGATCCATCCATCAGCGCCGAACTGGTCATGGACGCGTTCATAATGCCTACGCAGGATATCTCGGGAGATGCCCTTCGCAGGCGAAGTGAACCGGCTCGGATGCAGGCGACCGTCGATCGACGTGCCCATATGGCAGATGATGTAGGGTCGCATGGGGTCTTTTCCTGCCTACTGCCGGTCTCTCAATGCCTCGACCAGCGCGATGAATGCTGGCGACGACTGACGGCGGCTCGGGTAGTAGAGATGATAGCCGTCCCAGTACGGCGAAAAGTTCTGCAGGACGCGCACCAGTCGTCCCTTCGAAACGTGGGGTATGATGATTTCTTCCGGGATGTAAGCAAGCCCGAACCCCTCCAGCGATGCATCGAGCGCATTGAAGATGTTGTTGAAAGCCAACTGCCCGTCCACACGGACCTTCAGCTCCCGGCCGTTCTCCTCGAATTCCCATGCATACATGCGGTCCGATGTCGGCAGCCGGAAATTGATGCATGTGTGCTGGACCAAGTCCTTGGGATGTTTCGGCCTGGGATGTTCTTTGAAGTATTCCGGGGAGCCTACGACGGCGAGACAAAAGTCCGGCCCGATCCGTGCCGAGATCATGTCCTTCGCAAGATGCTCGCCCATGCGCACACCAGCGTCAAACCGTTCTGTCACAATGTCTGTCAACCCATTATCGAGTACGAGCTCAACCTTGATGTCGGGAAAACGGATGAGGAACTTTTTCAGCTTTGGCCACAGCACATAGCTGATTGCATAGTCGGCGGCCGCAATGCGGATCGTGCCTGCGGGCTTGTCACGCAATTCCCCCAGCGCCTCGACCTGCGCTTCGATTTCGTCGAGATGTGTGCTGATGCCGTTGAGCAATCTTTCGCCGGCTTCGGTAGGGGCTACCGCGCGCGTCGTACGAGTGAGGAGACGCACGCCAAGTCGCGCCTCCAGCTCGCGGATCGTATGACTGAGCGCAGATTGCGAGACGCCGAGTGTGGCAGCAGCTTTGGTGAAGCTGCGTTCGCGGGCCACCGCCCGGAAGGCCAGAAGGTCATTGATATTCTCGCGCAGCACTCATGAGTCCTTCTCATAATTACTGCCTGATTATAGGACCCAGGTGGCGGTCAGTCGATGGTGTCGGATTCAGCGCGCGCGTTCGATCGTAACGGCAACCGAACCGGGTCGGTCGAAAATCGAAACGTCATCGCTCACCTGTCCAAGGACGATGATCCCCGGCTGCAGGACCTGACCGTCGCGGTAGTAGATGACGAAGTGATCCGAAGTCCAAAGCCCGAGTGTGCCCTTCGAAAAACCGGTCTGCCTCGAGGTTTCCGCAAGCGGTGCGGGCAGATTTCCAGTCTTTTCCTGACGCAGGTGATCGCGCATCTCCATCGTGACCGGCAGCATCCGCAGAAGCGATCGGGCTGTCTCGTTGTCTGCCAGTTCAGCTCTCATCTCTCCCCATGCCGAAGAAATTACGATACGTTCCTGCGCCATGAGCAGTCCTCCTGGCCCAAAGAAAAATGCGAGCGCTAAAGCTGTCCTCGTGAACATGACCGTCCTGCTAGCCATCACGCCTTTTGCTACACGGGCGCGGCATCCTGGTGGCCAGGGTATGACGCGCCAAGCACAACAATAAGCCGGGAAAATCCGGATGTGGTTATGAGCTGTATTCATGAATTCCGGACTGCATTCTGCCGCGACGTTTGGAGCGAGCGCACTGCTGCTGGTTGGTGCCACGGGCAAGCCCACTAGGTCTTAAAGGACCATTGAGGCTTCGCCGGTCCTTAGTATGAATGATAAGCTGGGGCTCACTGTCATTCCCGCCGGCCATGATGACGTCGGTGGACAACAGCTCGATCGACTTGCCGTCCTCGATCAACGCCAACGCGGCACCTTCCGGTGCGGATCATGCCTAGACGGCAAGTTGCTTCACTAATTCGGGAATAAGCAGTTTGAGCTTCCCGTGACTGATGAGCGGCGAAGCGGCGATCTCGGCGAGGCGCTGTTCGATGTGGCGCCACTGATTCGTCTCGCGCGGGTCGGTGTCGCCCTTGGCGAGATTGCAGGGGTAGCAGGACAGGACGCGGTTGCTCCTGCCATTCTGACCGCCCTTGGAGAGCGGGATAAAATGGTCGATGCTGGCCTTGACCTTGCCCCCAGTCTTTATCCGGGGCAGTCCAACATCGCAGTAGGCGCAGCGTCCGCCCCAATCGAAATAGCAGCGCTTGTAGATCACGTCGGCCATTAGCCTTGGCTCTTCCCGAATCTCTTCGTCCAAGTCACCCGTTCATACATCAAGTTGGCATCGAAAACGACGCCGCAGGAGGGGGGCTTGCGCCTTGTTTATCCCGACAGCGCGCGGCGCACCATGTTCGCCAACTGCGACTGCCGGTACGGCTTGGTCAGCAGCAGCACGCCGGGATCGAGACGGCCCTGGTGCACGATCGCGTTGTCGGTATAGCCGGACGTGTACAGGACTTTGACGCCGGGCCGGAGCTTCAACACCTTGTCCGCCAGTTCGCGGCCGGTCATGCCGCCGGGCATGATGACATCGGTGAACAGCAAATCGAACGCCTGACCGCTTTCGATCAGGTTCATCGCCGCCGGTCCGTTGGCAGCGGCCACCGTGCGATAGCCGAGGCTCTGCAATTGCGTGGTGACGAAGTTGCGCACCAGCGCGTCGTCTTCCACCACCATGATGGTCTCGTTACCATGCGGCAGCGCCGCTGCCGCCGGCGGCGCGGCCTCGACCTGGCCGCGGGCAGGGGGCAGATAGAGCTTGATCGTGGTGCCGTGGTCGACCTCGCTGTAGATCCGGATATGCCCGCCGGACTGCTTGACGAAGCCGTAGACCATGCTCAAGCCGAGGCCTGAGCCCTTGCCGACCTGCTTGGTGGTGAAGAACGGCTCGAACACCTTGTCCAGCACGTGCTGCGGCATGCCGGCGCCGGTGTCGCTGACCGCGAGCATTACATAGGGACCTGGCTTTGCGTCCGGGTTGGCCTGCGCATAGGCCTCGTCGAGCACGACGTTGCGCGTCTCCAAAAGCAGCTTGCCGCCGTTCGGCATCGCATCGCGCGCGTTGATCGCCATGTTGAGCAGGGAGTTGGCGAGCTGCGATGCGTCGATATGGGCAATCGCCACTTCCTGCTCGAGAATGGAGTTGACCTCGATCTGCTCGCCGAGCGTCGGGCGAAGCAGTTTTGCGATATCGAGCACGGTCGCGTTGATGTCGACATTGCGCGGCTGCAGCGGCTGGCGGCGGGCGAAGGCGAGCAGATGCTGGATCAGCTCGCTGCAGCGCTCCGCCGCCTGGTCAATCAGTTCGGCGGTCTTCTGCAACGCCGGCTCGTGCGCAAGGTTGGCTACCAGCGTTTCGGTGGTGCCGGTGATCACGGTCAGCATGTTGTTGAAGTCGTGCGCGACGCCGCCGGTGAGCTTGCCGATGGCGTCGAGCTTTTGGGCTTGCTGCAGCTTGTGCTCGGTTTCGCGCGACCCCGTGATGTCGTGGTAGACCAGCGCTGCGCCGCTGATGGCACCCGAGGCATCGCGCAGCGGCCGGCCGCTGATCACGAGGTGAACCGGCGGATCGCCGCTAACCGGGCGCAACACGATCTCGCTGGCGTCGAACGCTTCGCCGCGCAGCGCGCGCGAGGCGGGCATGTCATGGACAGGTAGCAGCGTGACGCCGTCGGCATGGAAAACCGCGCTGAGCGACCGTAAGTGCTCGACCGTCATGCCCGGCCGGTAGCGCAGCATCTTCTCGGCGGCCGGGTTCGAGAGCAAAACCTCGCCCCTGGTGTCGATGACAAGCACCGCCTCCGCCATGCTGTGAAAGGTGCTGCGCAAGACCGCGGCCGAAAGCCTGAGTTCTTCATGCGCGGCGACCAGATGTTCGGTGCGCTCGGCGACCGCGGCCTCCAGCGCCTCGTTGGTGGCCTTGGTGGCGCTCAGCGAATCCTGCAGTTCCCGGCGCGAGCGGCGGGTTGAGACCGTCAGAAGAGTGGCGAGGAACAGAATCAGCAGGACGCCGGCGAGATCGATCGCCAGCAGGAGCGTCCCGTTGGTTTCGGATTCGGCGCGTCTGGCAAAAAGCAGCCTGCGCTCTTCTGCGACCGCTTTCTCGAGGTTTTCGGTGATTGCGGCCGTCGCCGCACGGTCCTCCTGGTTAACGAGCGCCGCGACAGCGGCGCCATCTCCCGCGGTGCGCAGCCTGATCAACTCGCCATTGAAGGCAATCTGCCGCTCGACCAGCGCCTTGGTTTCCTCGATCAGCCGCCTTTCGGTGGGATTATCCTTGACCGCCTCGACCAGTGCCGCCAGCGCCGGCAGGGTGGCGTCGCTGGCCTCGCGGTATTCCCTGGCGAATTCCTGATCGCCCGATAGCGCAAAGGCGCGCGCCGCGCTTTCCGTCCGGCGCAGCAGCGGGCGCATATCCGAGATTTTGCTGAGAATTCCAAGCGCACGGTCGACCGAGGCTGCATCGGACCGCGACTTGAGGTCAAGACCGATCGAGGCAGCGCCGATAATGAGGAGGATCGCGAGGCCAATTCCAAGAATGATACGCTGCGAGGGCATTGCCAGTTGTTTACTTCACGATTTTGACTGCTGCGCGGAAGCTTTCGGGTTGGTGATGCATTGGTTGACCGAGGTCAACAATGCGTCCGGCGTGAACGGCTTGCGCAGACAGCATGCTGCGCCGAGCTCGATGGTCATCCGCAGGAACTCCGGTGCGCGTTCGGTGTTGGCGAAGGCGTAGCCCGACATCGCGATAACAGGTACATCCGGCTTGCGCTCGTGGAACATCCGGATCGATTCGAAGCCGCGCATATGCGGCATGAGCACATCGATCAGCATGACGTCGAAATCGGAAGTTTCGAGCGCGCGCATTCCCGCTTCACCACCGTCGGCAACGGTGACCTCGAAACCCTTGCGCGTCAGACAAACCTCGATGGCAACGCATACCATCGGGTCGTCATCGACCACGAGAACGCGCGGCACGATGATTCCTTCTTCCTCAGGGCGGCGGCAAGTCGCACGTCCCATGTGACGATTAAGTCGAAACATCGACAGGTCGTCTGCATGGTAGAGTGCCCATAAAAGCTGCCGAGGGCAATTCCGTTTCGCTGTATCAGAACGATAACAAATTCAACCGCCGGTTCCGGACCCAATCCTTTCATGTCGCCAATCAACCATGCGAGGCGCGTCGCTGCCGCCCGGCTGTCGCCACTCGGGCTCATCCTGCTCGCCGTTACGTCAGTGGGGTGGGGCCTCAACTTTCCGATCATGAAACATTTACTGACCGAATGGCCGCCATTGTCCTCGCGCGGCCTGTGCGGCATCGTCGGCGCCGCGGCATTGGCGCTGTTTGCGGTCGCGCGGCGGCAGAAATTGAGCGTGCCGCGTCTCATGTGGCTGCGGTTGCTCCTGGTCTCGATGCTCACGATCGGCGGCTGGGTCGCGTTCATGGGGCTGGCGCTATTGTGGCTCACCGCCAGCGAGGCCGCAGTGCTCGGGATATCGATCCCGGTCTGGGTGGCGTTTCTGGCACGGCCGATCCTCGGCGAGCGGCTGTCGCCGCTCCGCGCCGTCGCGCTGATGGTCGCGCTTGCCGGCATCGCCGTGCTGATTGGCGGCAACGGCATCGAGGCTAGCGTCGAGAAATTGCCGGGCATCGCCTGCGCGCTGGCAGGCGCTGTGTGCGTTGGGCTTGGCACCGTATTGACCAAGCATTTTCCGCTGGCGATGCCGCCGCTGTCGCTGGCCGCCTGGCAGATCGGGCTGGGCTGCCTGCCGATCGCGATCGTGGGCCTTGTGGTCGAGCAGCCGCAACTGGCGGATCTATCATCCATCGGCTGGGCGTCGCTGCTCTACATGACGCTGATCCAGTTCTGCCTGTGCTACGTGTGCTGGTTTGCCGCGCTGGAGCGGCTGCCGGCGGCGACGGCCTCGATCGGAACCTTGCTGGTTCCTGTCATCGGGGTGCTTGCAGCGGCAGCGATGCTGGGCGAGCCGCTCGGCCTGCGCGAGATCGCTGCACTGGTGTTTACGCTCGGCGGCGTCGCGGTGGCGTTGCGCTCGTAAGTAATTTCAAACAAAGAAGGCGGCGCACCGGAATGCGCCGCCCTTCGAACTCACGATGTCTTGCTATTGCGCCGGGCAGGGATGACGTTGCCCGTCATAACCGAGATACGTTCCTGACGCCGGGTCGTAGGACTTGTATCTCCGCATGCAATACGCGACGGCATCATCACCGACCACGGGCGCTGCGGCGACTATGGTGTCGTCGTAATAGTAGGGGTCATCGTAATAGGTGCTACCGTAATAGCCATAGGCCGACCCGATACCGGCACCGATCGCGAAGCCCGGCCAGAAGCCGCCGTGACGGTGGTGATGATGGCGATGATGGAAGTGACGGCCGCCGCCGTGCCAGCCGCCACCTGCGACGGTACCTCCACCGACGACTGGCGCGGGCCGGACAAAGCCGGTTCCGCGGCCTTCCGTGCTGGCAACGGCGCCGGCCCTAAAGCCGGGACCGCCGGGTGCAACGGCCACGCCGCCACCTCTACCGCCGGGTGCAACGGCCATGCCGCCGCCTCTAAAGCCGCCGCCTCCACCGATAGCTGCGCCGCCGCCACCGGCCGCCATGCCACCGCCGCCACCTCTCATGCCGCCACCGCCACCGATAGCTGCACCGCCGCCACCGACAGCCGCACCGCCACCGCCGCCGACAGCCGCACCGCCACCGCCCCTGGCGCCACCGATAGACTGCGCCTGAACGGCGCTGAGGCTTGGCGCGACCACCGGCAACACAAGCGCCATCGCTGCCGCGGTACTCAAAACCTTTAGACTGATCATTTTAGGCTCCATTTGCGGGATATAGGCCCTAACCCGCTCAAGGGGCGGACGTTCCAGAGCCCGCGCGTTGATTGCACGCGAATACAGCCTGTCGGATCGCGGAACTGTGTCGGGATGAACGGATTGCGCCGATTCCGCGACTGTGGACGGGCAGCAAGCCGCCGTCCGGCACGGCCGGAATGTCAGCCTCTGTCTGGACAATCCGTCCGGCCGGTGGCATCAGAGCGGCACGATATCTCGAACCGGCCGAGCCCTCATGAAGCTGTTTCTGCTGAAATTTTTCACTTGGTGGAACGGCCAAACATTCGGCACGCAATTGTGGACGTGGCGGTTCGGCGAATTGGTCGGACAGGACGAGCAGGGCAACCGCTACTACCGCACCAAGGGCGGCAAGATCGATCCGACGCTGGGTTTCGAGCGGCGCTGGGTGATCTACAACGGGCTTGCCGAGGCGAGCCGGGTGCCGCCGTCATGGCATGGCTGGCTGCATCACGTTGTCGATACCGCGCCGACTGAAGAGACCTACACGCCGCGGGAGTGGGAGAAGCCACACGTTCCGAACCTGACCGGCACGCCCGCGGCCTACCGCCCCTCCGGCTCGACGCTGGCGAGCGGCCGCCGCCCCAAGGCGACCGGCGACTATCAGCCCTGGACGCCGGGAAGCTGAGACGATCGTCATTCACGCGCGTCGCGGTCATACCGCGTTGCATGCGCCTTAGACCACAATCATCGACCCTGTGAATAACGGGATCAGCGGGGACATCCGCCGCAGCCGCCTTGCGCCATCCGCGTTATCGCGGCTCAATGTAGCCATCTTACGGAGATGGGAAACCATCGCGTCGGTGCCGGGCTCCAGTTCGCGACTGCCCCGGCGAGCAGCGGCCACCGAGTAGGACACGGCCGGGAGATAGGCCCCCGGTGCAGAAGTTCTGAAATCGCCCGCCAATGTGTGGCTGCCGTAGGACAGGAAAGGCCGTCTGGGAAACCAGGCGGCCTTTTTCTTTTGCGCCAAACGCCAGAGGTGCCTGCACCGGTTCGTGTCCCGGACGCGGTGCAGCGTTCTCCCGGCGATGCGAAGCATCGCGGCGCCGCAGAGCCGGGACCTATTCAGATGGGTCCCGCCTCTGCGTCGCGTCACTTCGTGCCGCGCCGTGTCCGGGACACGATTGCAGAGGCACAGCGCTACCCCAGCCGTGCGGCGGCGCGGTTGATCATCTCGCCGCGTCGGATTTGCGCTGGCGCGATCCTATCCTTCATGAAGGCAAGCACTTCCGGCGGCGCGGTGTCGGGTGAGCCGGAATTGAACGGCGGCGCCGGGTTGTATTCGAGCCGGAGCTGGATCGCCTCTGCGGTCTTCTGATCGTGCAGTAGCGCGACCAGCGTCAGCGCGAAGTCGATCCCCGCGGTTACTCCGCCGCCGGTGACGCGGTTGCCGTCGACGCAGACGCGCGTCTTGGTCGGGATCGCGCCGAACGCGCTCAGAAAATCCATCGCCGTCCAGTGCGTCGCTGCGCGAAAACCCTTGAGCAGGCCGGCGGCGCCGAGCACCAGCGATCCCGTACAGACGGAAGTGATATACTTCGCGCCGGGCGCCTGCTTGCGCAGGAAGGCCAGCATCTCCTCGTCGGTGATCATGTCGTCGGTGCCGAACCCGCCGGGCACGCAGATCACGTCGAGTTGCGGACAGTCGGCAAAGGTCGTGGTCGGCGTCAGCACCAGCACGGAATCACTCGTCACCGGCTCAATCCGTTTCCAGATCAAATGCACGTTGGCGCCGGGCAGGCTGGAGAACACCTGCAAGGGACCGGTGAAGTCGAGCTGGGTGACGCGCGGGAACAGCACGAGGCCGATCTGAAGCGGCGTGGACGATTGAGATGGCGCGGACATCGTGACCTCCGGAAAATTTGGCTTGACGAAGTGCATCGTGCCATGGTCGCTTCTTGTCCGAAATGGCATATTTCCCTCATTTCAGGACATCGGCCAAAAGCGGGCAAATCTCATGATCGGCGTTCTCGTGTTTCCGGATTTCCAGTTGCTCGATGCGGCCGGGCCGATATCGGCGTTCGAGATCGCGGCGCGCTATGCCGAGGGGGCGCCCGCGATCCGCGTTCTGGCGGTGACGCCGGGGCCGGTGCGCTCGTCGTCGGGCGTCGAGATCGTTGCGCGAGGATTAAAGTCGGCATCTGCGATCACGACGCTGATCGTTGCCGGCGGCGAGGGCGTGCGGCAGGCCGCCACCTGCGAGAAGACGATCGGCTTCGTGCGCATGATTGCCAAACGCGGCATCCGCATCGCCAGCGTCTGCTCCGGCGCTTATGTCCTCGCAGAAGCCGGCCTGCTCGACGGCCGCCGCGCCACCACGCATTGGCAGCGCACGCGGCATTTTCTGAAAACCTATCCGCAGGTGAAGCTGGAGCCCGATCGCATCTTCGTGCGCGACGGCGACGTCTGGACCTCGGCGGGGATATCGGCCGGCATCGATCTGTCGCTGGCAATGATCGCGGAGGACTATGGCGACGAGATCGCGCAGAAGACCGCGAAGCAGCTCGTGCTCTATCACCGCCGCAGCGGCGGCCAGTCGCAGTTCTCTTCGCTTCTGGAATTGAAGACGCCGAACGGCCGCTTCGGGCCGCTGCTGGCCTGGGCGCGCGAAAACCTCGATGCGCCGCTCACCGTCGAGGATCTCGCCGAGCAGGCCGGCATGAGCTCGCGGCATTTCACCCGCGCCTTCATGGCCGAGACCGGCACCACGCCGTCAAAAGCGGTGGAGCGGCTACGGATCGAGGTGGCACGGCAACGCGTGCAGTCCTCGAGCGAGGCGATCGAGCGCGTCGCGCAGACCACCGGCTTCCGCGACCCGGAGCGGATGCGCCGCGCCTTCATCCGCGCCTTCGGCCAGCCTCCGCAATCGCTGCGCCGCGCGGCGCGGGCAGGGTAGGTGAACGGAAGCTGCTACCTTCGGAAATCCACCCGGCCTTGCGCAAAGTAGCCGTCTATTCGCTGATCGCTCACCACCAGGCCGACCCAGGGCACCGTGATCTCCGGATTGTTCAGGTTGATATACTTGCCCACCAGCCGCCGCGGACCTTCGCGCCGTGCCTCGATCAGTCCCCGGCGCGCGCCGGCATTCCAGTCGAACAACAGGTACACGCGGTCCCCCACGGTTCTCGCTTCGCCCCGGCCCTGTTTCCATTTGTCGGGGGCATCGCCCGGTATGGTTGGGTCCGCGGCACCCTTCCAGCGGCTCGACCACTCACCATCGATCCTGCCGCGCTGGTAGCTCGCATCTCCGGGGCTCCAGGGCCTTGCATTCTCGTCGGTGGCGGATTCTTCCGGCATCGTGATGCGGGCGAACTGCATCACGTCGTCATCACCGGGATTTGGAACGTCCATGACGCCGAACGGATTTCGGGTCGTGAGATCGCTTTCGGATTTCATTGGCCTTCTCCAACTGCAATCGCCCTGCCTTGGCTCAACGGCACGGCTTGGTTCGTGAGCTTGGGGATCGCAGGATCAAGCCGTCGCCGCCACCCGATTCCCGAAGGAACCGTGGTGGTGATGTAGCTGGAGTCGATTTCGAACCCGGCTGCAAGGGCCGGGGTAACCTCCTCACGCGGAGGGAGCGGCGCTGATTTCCAGATCGGCCACGACGCCAAAATGGTCGCTGGGCCAGATGCCGTCGACCGCTAGGTCGAATGCGAGCGAGGCGGCCTGAACCTCGCAGCTCGCCTCCGGGTGGGCGTCCCAGGAGCCCACGAAGACGTAATCGACCCTGCGCCGATGACGCGGCTGACGGACGATCCTGCCGATCTCCGACTGTGCATTTGGATTGTCGACGCTCCAGGTATACCCCTGACCTTCGCCTGCGACTTCCCAGGCGTCGTGATACCTGACGCTTCGTCCGCCGAGCGACTGCAGTCCGGTGAGGTAGCGAATGCTGGCCGCGTCAGGCGTTGCGTTGAAGTCGCCGGCAATGATGGTGGGAAGCGGCTGCCGGTGACGCGCGTCGAGGTCCGTCAGCGCAACGACCTGCCGTTCCCGGGCCGATTCCGCGGCGAGCCGCCAGGAGGTCGTAGCGGCGATGAACAAAAGATCGCCTTCGCCGGGTAACGGCACCGTTACTGCCAGCGAACACCAGGGGACATCGTTCGCATCCGACATGCGCAGATCGAGGACTTCCTCGACGCGATGCGGCCATCGCGTCGCGACGGCGCTTCCGCCAAAACG
Organism: Bradyrhizobium sp. sGM-13; assembly: GCF_018398875.1. Classification (GTDB taxonomy): domain Bacteria; phylum Pseudomonadota; class Alphaproteobacteria; order Rhizobiales; family Xanthobacteraceae; genus Bradyrhizobium. The sequence continues at coordinate 46,407 of NZ_JAGWDK010000014.1, forward strand.
ATCGGCATGGGGCGGGACGGTGCGCAGCACGTCAGCCTGATGCGTTCCATGCAGACCGGTGTCGTGGATCAACTCGTCGAGTTGCGAATGATCCGGCGATTTGACCACTTCCTGGAATGACACGAGATCGGGAGCCAGCCGGCGCAGTTCCAGATTGATCAGACCGGTTCGTTTCGGGTCGCCTTGCCGATTCCAGACGTTGAGCGTGACGACGCGTAGCCGCATCCTCGTAAGCCGGCTTCATGGACCAACCCGACAACGTCCGCTGGAGCAGTTGGTTCAGCGCCGCTTGCCGGTGCCTGCCTGCGCTGGCTCAAGCAACGTCGGCTTGCGCGCTCTGCGTTTCCTCGGTGAGCAGGGCGTCCAGATCGACAAGCTGCGGATCGTCGTCCTGCGGTTCGCCGTTTCCTGCGCTGCCGTGAAGATGCATCAACGTCTGCACGCGGCGGGCATTGAGATGGTCTACATGCTGATGCTGCAGCGCTACCGGCAGCAGCGCCTTGGGGAGCCCGACCAACGCAAAGGCGGAAACTTTGCGCACCTTGCCGTCCTCGCGCCAACGCAGGGGATGGAGGGTGTACATCAATTGCCGTTCGGTCTCTGCCGATCGCGGCTCGTCCGACAGGGATGGCGCGGGGTTGGCGAGGTTGGCGTTGCCCGCGCGCGTGCGTACCGCGGCGGAACGCAGCTCCCAGCAGATCAAGTCCGCCGCCGCGCGGACTTCGCTACGCACCGCATCCACGCTGGCCGAGAACCGGGTGGCTTCAGGTATCGACAGCGAGCTCTTCGTAACGGCCTCGACGAGCGCGGTTGTGCCGGCTTCGAATCCGGGCGCAGCGCGTTCGATCGCCGTAGCCATCGCCTCGATCTCGTCAGCCATCGCGTCGCGGTCGCGCTGGGCCTTGGCATCAGCGAGGGCGCGCTCGGCCGAGGCCACCTGATCGTCAAATTCCACCAATTCGGCGCGCAACGTCTTGGCGCGGTCTTCGACGGCGCGCATGCTGGCTTCGGCTCGATCGAGCCGGGAATTGTCGGCACCGGCTACCGCCAGCCGTTCGGCAGCGGCTCGCTTTTCTGCGAGTTCCGATTCGGCCACGCTCAACCGCTCGGCCAACTTCTGCCGCGCCGTCAGCTTGTCCTTCAGCGCAACCTCGAAGCGCTCGATCGGGCCGAGCTCGCGCCTGAAAAATGCCATTGCAATCACCTCGCGGATTGCTGCCGAATCACCGGCAGAGTTGTTGCGTGCGACAGCTAGTATGAAACTTGGATAACATTGCGGCCTGAGTCGGTACAGCCCAGCCGGCCAATGAATGATGGCCGGTGCGAGGCCGGCCACCACCTTTCCCGCCGCCTATAGCCGCGCCTTCGCGCAGCAAGTGAACGACTCAGCCGCGGAAAAAAACCAACGTGACCAAGGCGAACACTGGCAGCAATACGCACCCGGACCAGAGCATGTAACCGAAGAAGCTGGGCATCTTTACGCCCTGCTGGCGGGCAATGGCATAGACCATAAAGTTCGGCGCGTTTCCGATGTAAGTGTTCGCTCCCATGAACACCGCGCCGGCCGAGATTGCCGCGAGCGTCAATGCGCCCTCCCGCATCAGCCACTCGGCTCGCCCTCCTGCCAACTCGAAGAAAACGAGATACGTCGGCGCGTTGTCAAGGAAAGAAGAGAGGGCGCCAGTCAGCCAAAAATAGGCAGCGATGTTGGCGCTTCCGTCCGCATTCGTCACCATGGCAACTAAGGGAGCAAAGGCACCTGCACTCCCGGCGCGCAGCATCGCCAACACGGGAATAATCGTGACAAAGATGCCAGCGAACAGGGCTGCGACCTCCGCAATAGGAACCCACGAGAACCCGTTCGCCACATGGCTCTGCTTCGGCGTGACCAAAAGGGACAGAAGAGTCACCACGATCATGGCGGCATCCCGCAAGAGGTTCTGGATTGCAACCTCGATTCCCAAAATCCGAACCGTGCCGAGCTGCAGTTTGGCGCTGAGTAGGATAGCGGCGATGATGACGCCCCCTAGCAGCAAGTTGATTCCGCCGTTCACGCGAATTGGTTGATCCGGCGTGGGGTCGACCGGCACGTGTCCTTCGCGCTTGTAGATGATGGTGTCCAGGGCGAAGAACACCGCCAGAACGATTCCTGCCGCGAACAGCGTTTCAGGAAACAAGTGCTGTGTCGTCCAAAAAAAATCCACACCTCGGAGAAAGCCGAGAAACAAGGGCGGATCACCGAGCGGCGTGAGAGAGCCGCCGATGTTCGAGACCAGAAAGATGAAGAACACCACGACATGCACGTTGTGCTTTCGATCGTCGTTGGCCCTAAGGACCGGGCGTATCATCACCATCGACGCGCCGGTGGTACCGATCAGGCTGGCGAGAATGGTTCCGATGCCGAGCAGCACCGTATTTGTCATTGGGGCGCCGTGAAGGTTGCCTGAAACCACGATTCCACTTGCGACCGTGAACAATGCCAGCAGAAGGAGGATGAAAGGGATGTATTCCAGCAGCGCGGTATGAGCCAGCGCATGCACGGTGTCAGTTAGCCCGACAAACAGCGCCATCGGAATTCCGACGAGCGCTGGCCAGAACAACGCAATCTTGCCGTGGTGGTGTTCCCAAAAATGCGGCGCAAGGAGGGGGAAGAGCGCAATTGAAAGCAGGATGCCGACGAACGGCAAGCCCCATGCAAGACCCAGTTTGGCTCCGTCCAGCTCAGCCGCCATTGCTTCGGACGGGAGCGCCACCGCGAGCGCGATTCCGGCCAGGATGCCAAGGGGGCTAAGCCCATCCATCCTGGAATGGCGTCCCGAGGCGAGGAACATGCGAGGTAAGGTTTCGATCAAGGTGTCCTCAACGCGCGAATGAGTTGGAAGAAGATAACAATGCGCTTCCTCTTAATGCAGTGCTTTCAGCCAGACTGCAATTTCGCTGACGGCGACGTTGGCCTGCTGCAGCAGCTTGCCCATGGTGAAGAAGCCGTGGAACTGGCCCGGGAAATGTCGGTAGGTCATGGGCACGCCGGCTTCCTTGAGCCGCGCGGCATATTCGGCGCCCTCGTCGCGCAGCGGATCGGCGCCAGCGGTTAGCACATAGGCCGGCGGCAACCCTGCCAGCGTTTTCGCGCGCGCGGGCGAAGCCTTCCAATGCTCGATGTCGGCCGCGCCGTTGAGATAATGGTTGCAGAACCATTTGATTACGGAATGCGTCAGCAGGATGCTGGTCTCGGGCTCGCTGTGCGAGGGATGAGTCATCGCAAAGTCGGTGGCGGGATAGATCAGCACCTGGCCGGCGAGTTTCGGGCCGTCGCCGTCGCGTGCGGCGAGCGCCACGACAGCGGCGAGATTGCCGCCGGCGCTGTCGCCGCCGACCAGCAAGTGGCCGGAGTCGATGCCGAGCTGGCTGGCATTGGCAGCAACCCATTTCGTCGCCGTGATGGCATCGTCGGCGGCGGCGGGAAATTTGTGCTCCGGCGCCAGCCGGTAGCCGACCGAGATCACGATCAGTTCGCCCTCGTGGGCAAGCTTCTGGCAGACCACTTCATGGGTGTCGAGATCGCCGATCACCCAGCCGCCGCCGTGAAAGAATACCAGGCACGGCGCAAGGCCGTTGCTCTTGCGCAGCGTTCTCGGCGTGTAGATGCGCGCCGGAATCGTGCCGTGCGGCGCGGGGATCGCGAGCGGCTTGGTCGATTCGAGCGCGGGCGGTTCGGGATTACTGACGACGCGGGCGCTTCGATAATATTCGCGCGCTTCCGGCGCGGTCAGCGTCTCATAGGCGGGACGGCCCGCCTCCTGGAAAGCCTTGTAGACGGCGGCGGCATCGGGATCGAGCGTGACGGGCATGGGACCTCTCGTTTTGAGTTGTCATCCGGGGCGCGCAGCGAACCCGGGATCTCGAGATTCTCAGGTGCGCAATTGCGCACCGTAGGTCGGTCCTTCCGGACCGCCCCGGAATGACGGTGCTAAGCCGCGGTGCGGCCGCCATCGACGGCATAGGCGGAGCCGGAGACGTAGCTCGCCTCATCCGAAGCCAGGAACGCCACGATGGAGGCGACTTCGGTAGCCTGACCGAGCCGCCGCGCCGGAATCCGGTCGACGATCTTTTCGGTCGGCGGCGGCTCATTGCCGGAATTGCGGCCCTGCAGGATCGTGCTCAGCATCCGGCTGTCGATCAGGCCGGGACAGACGCAGTTCACCCGCACGCCGGTGCCGGTGCATTCCCAGGCGGCGCTCTTGGTGAGACCGATCACCGCGTGCTTGCTGGCGCTGTAGGCGGCGATCATCGGCGAGCCGACCAGGCCGGCGATGGAGGCGGTGTTGATGATGCTGCCCTTGTTCTGCTTCAGCATCACCGGCAGCACGTGCTTCATGCCGAGAAAGACGCCGACCACGTTGACGTCGAGCACGCGCCGAAAACTCTCCAGCGAATATTCCGGGATCGGCTTGATATCGCCCTCGACGCCGGCGTTGTTGTAGAAGACATCGATCGTGCCGAACCGGTCGACGCTGGCGCGGACGTATTCCGCGACTTCTTCCTCCCGGGTGACGTCCGCCGCGACCGCGAGCGCTTCGGCCGAGGCCGGCAGGTCCTTGATGGCGGCCGCAAGATCCTGCTCCTTGCGGTCGATGGCGACGATGCGGGCGCCACGCTCGGCCAACAGGCGGATGGTCGCGGTTCCAATGATACCGGCCGCGCCGGTCACGACGGCCACCCGGCCATCGAGGCGAATTCGATCGGGCATAGCTTGAGGTTTCCTCTGGCTCGTCCGGTTATCCCGGATTTTGATGGTTTTCGCACGTGGCCGCGCGACGGAGCGACTATTTCATCTGAAACCGGGCGTGGCTAGATATAGGGGACGAGCACTGAGGACGATTTCCGCCTTTCCAGGCCATGATTCACTGCGGCAGGATGGGGACAAACCGCCCTTTCCCCGCCGTATTCACCGTGTTAACCGGGAGGGACGCGAGCGGCGGACAAGTCTGTACTATGTCACGAGCCCGATTCGCCTGTTAAAGCCGCGCGAGATGCTTCGAACCATTGCCCTGACCGGTCTTGCGGCCCTGATCGCCGCCACCATGACCTCGCTTGCGCCGCCCGCGCAGGCGCAGATCGGCAATATCTTTTCCGATCCTCCGCTGCGGCCGCCGGGGGCCATTCCCCGCGGCAATCAACAGCAGCAACAATTCCCCGACGACGACGAGGAAGTGCCGGAACTGCCACGCGGCCGGCTGCTGCCGACCCCGAACCGTCCGCCGCCGGGGCAGGGCGCTCCACCGCCGGGAAGCTTCCAGTCGCAGCCGCTGGCGCCGCCGCCCGGCACCACCGCTCCTCCGCAGGGGACGCAGCCCGGCGTCGCGGTTCAGCCGCCGCAGCCCGGAGGTCCAGGCGTCGCCAACGCGCCGCCGGGTCAACGCCAGCCCCCTGCCAAGGGCGTGCCCAATTCGCCGGCGACCCTGCAGCCGGGCGACGAGGTCGTGTCCGAACCGCCGGCCACCAAGATCACCAACAAGAAGGCGAGCTTCTCCGGTCTCGACAAGATCACCGGCCGCATCATCAATTTCGACGAGGACATTGGCGAGACCGTGCAGTTCGGCGCACTGCGCGTGAAGACCAGCGCCTGCTACACGCGCCCATCGACGGAAGCTGCCAACACCGATGCGTTTGTCGAGGTCGACGAGATCACGCTGCAAGGTGAGGTGAAGCGGATATTCTCGGGCTGGATGTTCGCTGCCAGTCCCGGCCTGCACGGCGTCGAGCACCCGGTCTACGATATCTGGCTCACCGACTGCAAAGTCCCTGACCAGACCATCGTCAGCGCGCAGCCCGATCCGGCCAAGTCGGCCGCGCCGCCGCAGGCTGCGAAGCGTCCGCCGCCGCCGAAGCAGGCGGCGCCGCGCCCGCCAGGACCGCCGCCGCAGCCGCAATTCCAGCAGCAGCCGCAGCAGGCCCCACCGCCTCCGCCGCAACAGCGGCCCGGTGGCTTGTTTGGTGGGTTGTTCGGGAACTAGCACGATACACGGCGCATCCGTGTCCCGGCTCAGCGTTGCACGCTGCACCGCGTCCGGGACACGCGCGTCACATGCCCTTCGCGATGATCGCGAGTGCATCGGCACCGCTGACGCTGGGCGGCAATCGCTTAAAATCCGCAGGCTCTCCCGCGATCGCCTTGTCGAGCAAGGCGCGATAGCGGCGTCTCGGAATTTCGACCGCGCCGAAGCTGCGCAGATGTTCGGTGACATATTGCGTGTCGAGCAGCTCGAACCCGCCTGCGATCATCCGCGCCACCAGATGCACCAGCGCCACCTTGGAAGCGTCGCGGGCGCGGTGAAACATGCTTTCGCCGAAGAAGGCACGCCCCAGGCTGACGCCATAGAGGCCGCCGACGAGATCGCCGTCTTGCCAGACCTCGACGCTGTGGCAGTGTCCGAGTTCGTGGAGCCCGAGATAGAGATCGCGGATGCGCTTGTTGATCCAGGTGTCGTCGCGGCCTGGCTGCGGAGCCGCGCAGCCCGCGATAACCGCCTTGAAGGCGGTATCGACGGTCACGCGGAAATTGTCCGAACGCACGGTGCGGGCAAGCCGCGAGGCGATGCGGAAGCCGTCGAGCGGAATGACGCCGCGCATTTCCGGCTCGACCCAGAACAGCGTCGGATCGCCGGCACTCTCGGCCATCGGGAAGATGCCGCAGGCATAGGCCCGCAGCAGCACTTCGGGCGTGATTTCGGAAGCAGCAGACTCGCGCGAGGTCATGGGGCGGGAGAATAGCAGGACACGCGGGGGCTATGCTACGATTCAGACAAAAACAGCGCCTTCGGAATCGCGGTGAATGCTGGTAAATAGAGTTTGATTGATGTCGCCTCAATCGATCTTCTCCCGCCCTTCCAACGATCCGACTGACGTTGTACGCTGAATGGACGGACATCAAACTGCTCCGCGAGCTGCCATTGGGGCGCGCCGACGCCACCGTTTGTATTGGCAGCGTCGATGCCGTCGGCAGGCGTCGTACTTCAAATAGACCGACAGTCTTTCTTAGCCGGTGCGTCTTGGCATTCGCAATGCACGGCCGTGCGAGCCTGCACGACCGAATATTTCCGTCGTGACCAGGGAGAAACGTCATGAAGACTCACTATTCAGTGACATTGGCGATGCTGGCGGGCTTAGGACTCGGTGCAGTCGCGGTTGAGAGACTTCACGCTCAGGCCACACCGCCAGTATACCAAGTCGTTGAAATCGAACCCTCCAACACGGCGGCCTACTTGAAGGACTATGCGCCGAAGGCTCAGGCCGCCATCAAAGCGGCTGGCGGCAAGTTCCTTGCCGCCGGAGGCAAAACCACGACAATCGAAGGAGAGCCGCCGAAGCCGCGCGTGGTTATCATCCAGTGGGATACCGTTGATAAGATCCAAGCGTATCGCGATTCAGCGGCCTTCAAAGACCTCGTGCCGCTCCGCGACAGTCTGGCGAAGTTCCGCTCCTTCTCCGTCGAGGCGGTACCTCAATAATTGTTCACGACGGGCCTGCCGAATTGAAGCCGAACAGTTTTGCCGGATTGGTCACAAGGATGTTCTGCAGCTCGGCTTCATCGGCGACATAACGATAAAGCAGCTCGAGCAGGTCGGCGTCGTTGGGCGGCTGCACCACCGAAACTGGATGCGGCCAGTCGCTGGCCCAGACGCAACGGTCGGGCGCCGCCTCGATATAGGCGCGCGCGATCGGAATTACGTCGTCCCAGGGCGGGCCCTTCTTCGAGGTCTTTTCGCCGAGCGACAGCATCACCCAGAAATTGCCCTTGGACAGAAGCTCCAGCATCTTCTGCAGGTTCGGGTCGTCCTTGCCGCGCGTCGGGTCCGGGCGCGCCATGTGATCGATCAGCACGGGGACGTCGAGATTTTCGTACTTCGCGACGCTGGAGACGATGCCGTCCTTCTCCGGCTGGATTTTTGCATACCAGCCGAGTTCGCGAATCTTCGCGATGGCGCGGGCAAAATCCTTGTCCGAGAGCACCGCGCCGAGTTCCTGCCGGAAGCTGAAACGGGCGCCGCGGACACCGGCATCGTGCAGCTTGGCGAGATAGGCGTCACCGGCTTCGGCAAACACCAGCGCGTTGGCACAGCCGCGATAGTTCGGTCCCATCGCGGCGAGGCCATCGAGCACTACCGAATGATCGGCGCCATAGGTCGTGGTCTGCACGATGATGCCGCGCTCGATGCCGAGCGCCTTGTGGACGCGAAGCGCGGCCTCCCAGGTCGCAGTCGGCATCTGGTAGGCGGCACTCGGCCGCACCGGATATTTTTCCAGCGGCCCTAGCACGTGAAACTGGCTGTCGACGCTCTTCGGCGGCGGCAGTTTCGAGGGGCGGCGCGGGTTCGGATCGAACGGAAGATAGGTCGGCATCTCGGGTTCCTTCTGATCGGGGTCAGTCGATCACGGCGGTGAAATCGCATTGCACGAGCGCGCCATTCTCCATGTCCATCTGCAGCGCATGGCGGGCAGGGCGAGAGTGTTCGTCGGGAAACATCTTCAGCCATTCGGTATTCACCGGCGCGCGCTGCTTTCGATCCTGCAGCCACACCGTCATCTTGATGATGTCATCGGTCGTGCCGCCGCCGGCTTCGACGATTGTCTTCATATGCGCGAACATATTGGCGCACTGGTCCTCGATGCGCTCAGGCATTGCGCCGGTCGCGGGATCGCGGCCGAGAATGACGCCGGACATCAGGAGATTGCCGATGCGGCAGGCATTCGGAATCGGATTGGCGTGCTTGAATTCGCCGATGTGAATGCTCTTGCGCCTTGTCATCGCTGCTCTCCCTCCAGGATGCTTCTTGTTCAGACGAACTGGCAGGACACCGATCCGAACCGGCCGTAATCGGCATGAAACGTGTCGCCCTTGATGATGTCGACCGGGCGCGTAAACGATCCCGCCAGCACCACTTCACCGGCTTCGAGATATTCGCCTTGGGCAGCCAGCCGATCGGCAAGCCAAGCCACGCCGTTGGCGGGGTGGTTGAGCACGCCGGCGGCGATACCAGTCTCCTCGATCTGGCCGTTGCGAAACAACAGCGCGCCGATCCAGCGCAGGTCGGCGTCTAGCGGACGAATGGGCCGGCCGCCGACGACCAGCGCCGCATTCGCGGCATTGTCGGAGATCGTATCCATCACCTTGCGCGGCGCCTTCGTCTCGGGATCGACGCGATGCATCCGGGTTTCCAGGATTTCGAGCGCCGGCGTCACGTAATCGGTGGCGTTGAGCACGTCGAACAGCGTGCAATCCGGGCCCTTCAACGGCGTTTTCAGCACGAAGGCCAGTTCGACCTCGATGCGGGGAGCACGGAAACGGTCGAACGGGATCGGCGATGCATCGGGGTAGAACATGTCCGCAAACAGCACGCCGTAATCCGGCTCGGAAATGCCGACGGCGTTCTGCATCGCTTTCGATGTCAGGCCGATCTTGTGGCCCCTGACAATGCGGCCGCGGGAGAGCTGCAACCTGGTCCAGGCGCGCTGAATGGCGTAGGCGTCCTCGATCGTGAGATCAGGATATTCGCGCGTGAACGCCGGGATCAGCGTCTTGCTGCGTTCGGCGTCGTCGAGGCGCTGCGCCAGCCGTTCGATAGTTTGTTGATCGAGCATCTTCTATTGCTCCGCCGCCACGGTGTTGCGAAGCATGCCGATCTTTCCGGACTCCACCTCGACGACGTCGCCGACCTTGAGCCAGCGCGGCGGCGTGAAGCGGGCGCCGGCCCCGGTCGGGGTACCGGTCGCGATCATGTCGCCGGGCCTCAAGGTGGCAAAGGTGGAGAGGTAGGCGATCAGGTAGTCGAATGGGAACATCAGCCGCTCGGTGGAGTCGCTCTGGCGCACCTCGCCGTTGACACGGGTGATGATGTCATGCGGGCCACGCGGATCGCATTCGTCTGACGTGACGATCCACGGCCCGATGCTGCCCGAGCGGTCAAAATTCTTGCCCTGGGTGACGTTGAACTTGCCGTGATGCAGCCAGTCGCGAACGCTGCCCTCGTTGCACAGCGTCATGCCGAAAATGTGCTCCCATGCGCGCTCGCGTGGAATGTGCCGGCCTTCCTTGCCGATCACGATCACAAGCTCGCCTTCATAGTCGAGCTGTTCGGAGACCTTCGGCTTCTCGATCGGCTGGCCGGAGCCGACGACGGAGGAGGGGTTGCGGACGAACAGGCTCGGATATTTCGGCAGGTCCGAGTTGTCCTTGTACTCGGCGTTGCGATCTCTGTAGTTCACGCCGATGCACCAGAGTTTTTCCGGAGCCGGGATGGGCGGCAGCAGCACAAGGTCATCCAGCGCATGGTCCGGCTTGAGGCCGGGGACCATTTGGCGCGCAGCTTCCAAGCCGTCCTTGGCGATCAGAGTCCGAATGTCAGGACATTTCGGTCCGGGCCGTTGGGTGAGGTCGACCACACCGCCGTCGACTGCCGCGCCGTAGCGCGGCTCTCCTTCCACCAGATAGCTCACCAGTCGCATTGTCGTCCTCCTCGAGAATTCTGCTTCGATCTGCGTCCGGTGTCAGCAAGCTCGCTACAGATTGCTGCCGCCGCTAATCGGTCGATTTCGGGGTTTGGAAGACGCCGCGCAGCGTCACGATCTCGCCGAGGCGAGCGTAGCGGGGCCCACCGATGCGGGCGATCGGGTCGAGCGCTTCGGTCTCGACCTTGCCGTTGTTCACGAGACCGTCGCGGATGTGGAACATCACGACCTCGCCGACGATGAGCCGGCTGCGCGCCTCGCCGAATTCGAGACATTGCCGAAACACGCATTCCATCGCGACCGGGGCGGCGGCAAGCCGGGGCACCGTGATGCGCTCGCTGGGACGCGTTTCCAGGTTGAGCTCTCCGACCTCGCTGACTTCGGGCGGATGCTCGACCGAGCTGTCATGCACCGCACCCATCAGCGGCGTGTCGGCGATGTGAATTACGTACTCCTCGGTGTCGAGGATGTTGTGCGCCGTATCCTTGTAGTCGGGGCCTTTACGGCCGACGCTGATGGCCAGCATCGGCGGCTTCTGCGAGACGAAGGTGAAGGCGCTGAACGGGGCGAGGTTGAGCACGCCCTTGCGCGACAGGCTCGTCACCCAGGCGATCGGACGCGGCACCACGATGCCGGTCATCAGCCGGTAAATCCGCTCCGCGCCGAGATCGCCGGGATCGATCTGCATGGATCAATCAGCCTTGATGTTCGCCTTGCGGACGACGGGAATCCACTTGGCGTCCTCGCGTTCGAGGTAGCTCGTGAACTCTGCCGGCGTCATCGATACGGCCTCGGCGCCGAGCGCGTTGAACTTCTCGATGATGGCGGGATCTTTCAGGATCTCCGCGAGGGTATCGTGGAGCCTGGTCACGATTTCGGGCGGCGTGCGTGCGGGCGCGAACAGGCCGGTAAAGGTCTGGCCGTCAAATTCCTTGTGGCCGAGTTCGGTGAAGGTCGGAACATCCGGCAGCCAGGAGGCGCGGCGGCTGCCGGTGACGGCGAGCGCACGCAGCATGCCGCTCTTGATCGAGGGTAACCCGACCGAGATCTGGTCCAGGGCAAACTGCACCTGTCCGCCGATCAGGTCGTTGAGAGCAGGCGCGTTGCCGCGGTAATGCACCGTCAGCCATTGCAAGCCCAACGTCGACTGCATGAGCTCGCTGAGCAGATGGTTGGTGGTGCCTTGGCCGGGCGAGGCCATCGTCAGCTTGCCCGGATCGCGGCGCGCGAGCTCGATGAATTCCTTCAGGTCCTTGGCCTGCACCGACGGATGCACTTCGAGGACCAGCGGCGTCATCGTGATCGAGGTGATGGGAACGAAGTCCCGCTTCCAGTTGTAGGCCTCGCGCTTGGCGATCTCGGGTGCGAACAGCACGGGACCATTGGCGCCGACGAACAAGGCATAGCCGTCGGGCGGCATTTTCGCGAACGCCTCGCCGGCGATCAGTCCGCCGGCGCCCGCCTTGTTTTCGATGATGAACGGCTGGCCCAGCTTCGCCTGCAGCCTGTCAGCGATGACGCGCGCAGCGCTATCGACATTGCCGCCTGCCGGGTAAGGGACGATCAGCTTAACCTGACGCGCCGGCCATTGCTGGGCATCTGCCGGTGTGATCAACGCTGCCGTGAATAGTGTCGACAGAGCGACGCCCGCGATCGCGAAAAATTTCATCGCATCCTCCCGAAAAGCGGCACATCTGCCGCTACATTCTTGTTTTGCGCGAGCCCCGTCCCGAGCGGCATGCGCATGTATTGTTCCCGCGTCAGCGATCTTGCGCGCAGCCCTTCCGCTGTCGACCAAATTGTGGTGTTTTTGTCCACATTGTGGACAGCGGACAGCGCGTATGACGAATGGTCGGTTAAAGACACGAGGGCCGCGGCAGGGTGGGCAGGCGATCCGCCGCGCGTTGGCGGTGCTGCGGGCGCTCGCGGTTGGTGGGGAACGAGGCGTGCCGCTGGCTGAAGTCGTGCAGGCGACTTCGCTCGCTCGCCCGACCGTACATCGCATCGTGCATGTGCTGATCGAGGAGGGGATTGTCGAACGCAGCGAACGGACGGGAAATTATGTCGTCGGCCGCCAGGTGCCCGAACTGGCGCTGGCGCGTCCATCGCGTTCGCCCCTGATGGTTGCAGCCGAGCCGCATCTGGCGGCAGCGTCGGCGCAACTCGGCGATACCTTGTTTCTCACGGTGCGCACCGGCCTCGATACGCTGTGCGTGGCGCGTCGCATCGGTAGCTATCCGATCCAGGTGCTGTCGATCGAGGTCGGTGTGCGGCGTCCACTGGGCGTCAGCAGCGCTGGCGTAGCGATCCTCGCCGCCATGCCGTCAGCCGAGGCGCGCAAAATCGTGCTCGCCAACGAAACACGGTTTGGCGCTTACCGGACCGATGCGGCCACCGTGCTCGGGCAGATCCAGCTTGCGCGGCGCCGAGGCTACAATCTGCGTGATGTCGGCCTCGTGCAGGGAACGAAGTCGCTTTCGGCCTGGATCCGGACTCCTGACGGCCAGCCCGCCGCCGCGATTACACTCTCCGCCATGCGCAACAGATTGGGCCCACGCCGCGCGATCGAGGTGACGGACGTTCTTGTCTCGGCTGCGCGCGCGATCGAAGCGACGGCACGGGAGTAGCCTAACTCGCCGCGGCGTTGGTCGATTTCGGCGCCGCTGCCGGGACGCGGCGGAAACGCAGTACGATCTTAGTGCCGTGGTGGTTGGGATCGCGCTCGGCGCTGGCATCCAGTTTGGCGGCCATGGCGCTCACGATGCGTTGTCCCATGCCGGTGGAGCGCGGGTCCGACTTGGCGTTGAGGCCGACGCCGTCGTCCGCGATCGACACCACGAGGTCTTCGCCCTCAGGCTTGAGCTCGACGTGAATGGGACCGGCGCCGTCGGGATAGGCGTATTTGACGGCGTTCATCACCAGTTCGTTGACGATGATGCCGATCGCCACCGCGCGGTCCGGGTCGATCTCGATCGGTTCGGCCTTGAGCGTCAGCCGCGACATCTTGTTGCCCTCGGCCGAACGGCGGAGATCCTCTAGCAGAGCTTCGAGATACTGGTTCAACAACACGCTCTTGAGATCGTGCGAGGTGTAGAGACGGCGGTGGACCTGGGCGACCGCCGCGACGCGGCCCATCGCATTGGTCAGTGCCGCCTTGACGTCGTCCTGGGTCGCCGAATTGGCCTGCAAGTGCAGCAGCGAGGCGATAATTTGCAGGGAGTTGCCGACGCGGTGGTTGACTTCGCGCAGCAGCACTTCACGTTCGGCGGCGAGCGCCGCATAGCGGTCGCGCGAGGCGTGAACCTCGGCTTCGGCCTCGTCGCGGGCCCGTTGAAGCTCGGCCTGCCTGAGCGCGCCGGAGATCGCGACCTGAAGCAGCGGAATGAAATCGCCCCGCGTGTCCTTGACGAGATAGTCGGCGGCGCCGGCCTTCAGCGCCGTGACAGCGATCGCCGAATCCTGCGCGGCCGTGACAAATACCACCGGCGGGGCGTCCGGTATCGCCATGATGCGCTCGAGCGTTTCGAGGCCGTCGAGACCCGGCATGTACTGGTCGAGCGCAATCACGTCGATACCGCCTTGCGCCAGCCGCGCCAGCCCTTCTTCGCCGCCCGCCGCGTGCACGACCTTGAAGCCTGCCCGGGTCAGGCCGCGGTCGACCAGCCGTGCGAGGCCGGCGTCGTCGTCGATATAGAGCAGCGTCGGCGTCGCGGGTTTCATATGGCGGCCGGAGGGACCTGAATGACGGAGAAGAACAGACCGAGTTGGCGAATGGCGTTGGCGAAGCTTTCGTAGTTCACGGGCTTGGTGATGTAGACGTTGCAACCGAGTTCGTAGCAGCGCTTGATCTCGTAGGAGTCGTCGGTCGTGGTCAGTACCACGACCGGCGTGGTCTTGAGATACTGGTTTTCCTTCACTCGCTTCAGAATGTCGATACCGGACGTATCGGGCAAGTTGAGATCGAGCAGGATCAGGAGCGCGCCGCCCTTGTGGTCGAGGCCCGTCCCGTCCTTGCCGAACAGGTAATTCAGCGCTGCTGTACCGCTGGTGAACGGAATTATCTCATTGTTTACGCCGGATCGGCGTATGTTCCGTTCGATAAGGCGAGCATGGCCCTCGTCGTCCTCGATCATGATGATGGTGACTGGATTACTCATATCCGTATGTTCCGGTTACTCGCTGGCCAATTAATGGGCAGTGTGATCGTAAACGTGCTGCCCTGGTTAAGTTCCGACGCGACCGACATGGTTCCTCCCAAGCGGCGCACTAACGCGCGGACATGGGCAAGTCCGATGCCTTGTCCCGGCTTGTCCTGGGTTCCCGCGCGGCGGAACAAATCGAAAATGCGCTGATGGTCCTTGGGATCGATGCCGCGGCCATTGTCTGATATCTCGAAAACAGCAAAGCCGAGCTTGGTGCGACCGCGAATCGTGATCTCGCCGGGAACCCCGGTCTTGAGATATTTGAGCGCATTGTCGATGAGATTGGAGAATATCTGCTCCAGGGCAAGGCGATCGCTGACGATATTCGGCAAGGCGTCGATCCGGATCTCGGCCTGGGCCTCGGCGGCCTGGTGCGCCACGGTCGCCACAATTCCCTCGATCAGCTCTTTGGTGTCGATCCAGACCGGCTCGAACTCGCGCCGCCCCTCGCGGGTCAGATTGAGGATCGCCGATATCAGCCGATCCATCTTGCCGATCGACGATTTGATGAAGCTGAGCGCCTCGGAGAAATCCTCCGAGAGCTTCTGGTCGGGACCTTCGAGTACGGGCTCGGCGGTATCGGTGGCATTTTCCGGGGCGGGCGGCGCTTCGGATTGCGCGCGGGAAAGCGCTGCGATCCGTTTGAAGATATCGCCGCGCAATTCCTCCAGCTCGCTGGTAAAGCCCATGATGTTCACCAGCGGCGAGCGCAGATCGTGGCTGACGATGTAGGCGAAGCGCTGGATCTCGTCATTGGCTTCACGCAGGTCGGCCGTGCGCTCGTCGATGGTGGCCTCGAGGTTGAGGTGGCTGTCGCGTAGCCTAGCGTCCGCCTGGTCGCGTGCGCGCGACGAACGGCGGACCAGGAAGATCGCAATGCCAGCCAGCACGACCACCAAACCCGAGCCGATGCCGGTGATCGAGGCCGCCAGGGTCTGGCTGCGGTCCGCGTTGGTCGTGCGCTCGACAAACAGACGGTCCTCCTCGGTTCGCATCCGCACGGCGAGATCGTCAATGTGTTTCATGGTGTCGCGCCCGATGCCCTCGCGCACGATCTTGGAGGCATCGTTCAGGCGCTGGGACCGGGCCAGCTCCATCGTCGTACGGAATTCCTCGATGCGCTGCTCGTAGAGCGGCATAATCTCGTCCATGAGCCCCCGTTGAACCGGATTGTCGCTGACAAGCCGGCCCAACCGCGTCAGCGCCGGCGCCAGTTCGGACATGGCTTGCTCGAAGTCGGTCCGAAAGTCGGGGCGCAATGTCACGAGGTAGCCGCGCTGTGCGCTTTCGGCACGCCGCAATTGCAATTGGACGAGCGATATCTGGTTCTCGACCTCGACGGTGCGTTGCACCGCGCGCGCGTCCTCGCGCGCCTTGTTCACCAGATAGACCGAACCCGCGCTGATGGCGGTCAACACCAATAGCCCCGCCGCAAGCAGCAGGATGTGGCCCACGGCGCGCTTGCGCTGGACATCAGCGATCACGGTGATCTCGTGTCATGGACAAGCGGAATACGCGCCCCCGGCAACCCCCTGTACATCCCAACGTGCGATGGAACCCATCGGTTCCATCGGCCGTCGAAAATTTCAGGCGCGCCCAGAGGTCTAGCCGTCCGCGGGTTGGCCGGCGAGGTACTGCTCGAGCCAGTGAATGTGGTAGTCGCCGTTGATGATATCGGCCTCCCGGACCAGTGCCCGGAACAGCGGCAGCGTGGTTTCGATGCCGTCGACCACCATCTCGTCGAGCGCCCGGCGCAGCCGCATCAGGCATTCGGCGCGAGTTTTGCCGTGCACGATCAGCTTGCCGACGAGTGAATCATAGTAGGGCGGAATGACGTAGCCCTGATAAACCGCGGAATCGATCCGCACGCCGAGCCCGCCGGGCGGGTGGAATTGCGTGATCTTGCCGGGCGAGGGGCGGAAGGTCTGCGGGTTTTCCGCATTGACGCGGCATTCGATGGCATGCCCGATGATAGCGATCTCTTCCTGCTTCGCGGGCAGGTCGCCGCCGGCGGCGATGCGGATTTGCTCCAGCACGAGGTCGATGTCGGTGATGCTCTCGGTGACGGGATGCTCGACCTGGATGCGGGTGTTCATCTCGATGAAATAGAACTCGCCATCCTCATAGAGAAATTCGATGGTGCCGACGCCGAGATATTTCATGTCCCGCATCGCCTTGGCGCAGGTCTCGCCGATCTTGGCGCGGGCGGCGGCGGCGAGAACCGGCGAGGGGCCTTCTTCCCAGACCTTCTGGTGACGGCGCTGCAGCGAGCAATCGCGCTCGCCGAGATGGATCGCACCGCCGCGGCCGTCGCCGAGAATTTGGATCTCTATATGGCGCGGCTTCTGCAGGTATTTTTCGAGATAGACCGAGGCGTCGCCGAATGCGGATTTCGCCTCATTGGAGGCGGTGGACAGCGCCAGCATCAGGTCGTCGGCGGTGCGGGCAACCTTCATGCCGCGTCCGCCGCCGCCGGCCGCCGCTTTCACCAGCACCGGAAAGCCGATCGCCTTGCCGATCGCCATTGCATCGTCATCGGAAGAGACCGCGCCGTCGGAGCCCGGCACCACCGGAATGCCGAGCCGCTTGGCGGTCTTCTTGGCCTCGATCTTGTCGCCCATCAGGCGGATGTGTTCGGCCTTCGGGCCGATGAAATGCAGATTGTGCTCGGCGAGGATTTCGGCGAAGCGGGCGTTCTCGGAAAGAAAGCCATAGCCGGGATGCACGGCATCCGCGCCCGTTATCTCACAGGCCGCGAGCAGCGCCGGGACGTTGAGATAGGAGTCCTTGGAAGGCGGCGGCCCGATGCAGACGCTCTCGTCGGCGAGCCGCACGTGCATCGCGTCGGCGTCGGCGGTGGAATGCACGGCAACGGTGGAGATGCCGAGCTCCTTGCACGCGCGCAGCACGCGCAGGGCAATTTCGCCGCGATTGGCTATGAGGATCTTGTCGAACATGCGGCTCCCGCCGGCGAGCAGCGAGTGTCGAATGGCGAATGGTCCGCGCTCAAGACCATTCGCTATTTGCCACTCGCCATTTCGCCATCTACTCAATAATGACCAATGGCTCGCCGAATTCGACCGGCTGGCCGTCCTCGACGAGAATTTGCGTCACCGTGCCGGCGCGCGGCGACGGGATCTGGTTCATCGTCTTCATCGCTTCGATGATCAGGAGAGTCTGGCCGGCCGAAACCTTGGTGCCGACCTCGATGAACGGCTTGGCGCCGGGCTCAGGCGCCCAATAGGCGGTGCCGACCATCGGCGAGGGGACCACGCCCGGATGCTTGGCGAGGTCGGCAACCGCCGCGTTCCCCGCAGCGATGGCTGCCGCCGCAGCCGGCGCCGGCTGAAAGCTCGCCGGCATCGCCGCCGACACGCTGATGTTGCGCGCGACGCGCACCCTTAAGCCGGCGCGCTCGATCTCGATCTCGGTCAGGCTGGTCTCGTCCAGCAACAGCGCGAGTTCGCGAATGAGCGCGCTGTCGTCGCTCTTTAGGTTTGCGGCTGATTTGTCCGCTGATTTGTTGTCGGGCTGGCGGGCCATGCTCTTGATCCGGAATTCTCGATGTGGGTGACGGCTTAAGCGTCAGGTGTCGTTCGACGTCAGACTTTTGATGTCAGTTTTTTGAAGTCAGTCGTTGGCCCTGGCGCCGAGTTTGGCGGCCAGGCCTGATATTGCGAGCCGGTAGCCGTCGATGCCGAAGCCACAGAGCGATGCAAAGGCGGCCATGGCCGTGAAGGAGTGGTGACGGAAGCTCTCGCGGGCGTGGATATTGCTGATGTGCACTTCTACCGTCGGGATTTTGACCGCGACCAGCGCATCGTGCAACGCGATCGAGGTGTGCGAATAACCGCCGGCGTTGATGATGATGCCGGCCGCCTTCTTCGCATGCGCCTCATGGATGAAGTCGATCAACTCGCCCTCGTGGTTGGACTGGCGGCAATCGGCCTTCAGGCCGAATCGTGCTGCCGTCTCGACGCAAAGTTTTTCGACGTCGGCGAGCGTCGCGTGACCATAGGTTTCAGGCTCGCGCGTCCCCAACATGTTGAGGTTCGGGCCGTTGAGCACATAAATCGTCGCGGCAGAGGCTTGGGCGCTTCCTTGGGCCATCCGGATTCCAGCAAAAAGGGGCGGGCGGGTCGCGGGGTTATAGGTAACAACGCGGCCAAGGGGAAGCCTTTAGGCCGCTCTGGACCCCTTTCAAATGCCTCATCCTGTTCATAAAAAGGCGCGCGGAACCTACAGAAATTGCTCGTTAACCACTGTTCAGAGAGCTGACTCCGTAATCGGGCAGCCGTATCACCCACATTACCAGCGGTTCTGGACCCGCAGGCTTTCGGCGAGGTCACCGCGGAAGTTGTGCTGCCCGAGATGCAGTAGCTTGCATTGCAGATCGACCCAGATCTTGCCGCCGATGTCGCGCCAGCGGCGGCAGAACGCGTAATCTTCGGAAAGGTAGCGGCCGGAGTCGGGATCGACCATGCAGTCGAAGAACAACCAATGCAGATGCGCCTCTGGATGGCCTGGTGCTCCGTCCGGCACGTAGTTCAGCTCCGGGTATTTCTGCATCATCTGCTTGAACACATCTCGCTTGATGCACATGAAGCCGGTCGGCGCCTCCGCGACCTCGACGAAGCCGTCGGCATCGGCATAGGCGCTGACCCGCTCGGCGCCGTGGCCGATCGGATTGAACGGATATTCGGTGTAGCGATCCTCGAATTGCTGGCGTGTCGTTCCCGCCGGCAGGCCGGCGGGAGGCCAGTTGAAGTTCTTCATCGGATAGACGCCGGCGGTGACGTCGCGGTCGATCAGCAGCAGGCGGCAGACCGACTGCGGCGTGAAGCTGATGTCGGAATCGATCCAGAACAGATGGGTCAGGGTCTCGTCGGAGAGGAATTTGCGCACCATGTTGTTGCGCGAGCGCGTGATCAGGCTCTCCGAATGCATATGCAGCATGCATTGCAGCCCGAACCGGTTGCAATGATGAGTGAGGTCGAAGATGCTGGTCACATAGTGCATGCTGACCGCCGAGATGTAGCACGGCGTTGCGAACATCACCTTCATCGATTTCAGGGCTTCGTCGGGTAGCATTTCCTACTTCGGCTGCAGGCTGTCGGTCGACTTGTTCTCAGGTGGCGCGAGCTTGATCGCGGGCGCGGACTTTGCTGGCGCAGGCTGCTTGGCGGCATTTGGAGCAGGTTGCTTGGCGTTGCCCGGAGCAGGCTGCTTTTGTGCAGCCGGCGGCGAAGGCGGCTCAGGCGCAACCGGCCCGCTTTGTCCGATCGATACAGAGATGCCGAACAGTCGCCACTGTCCGTTCACCGGCGCAAACGTCAGATCGAAATTGACCTGGCTTGGCACTGAGGGAAAGAAGCCTGCCATACGCATCAGGCCATTGACCTCGATCTGCGGCAGCAGATTGAGCTGCGGATCGATCACGGCAACGCCGGAAAGATCGAGATTGTCGTTGCGCAGCTTGGCGAAGATCTCACCGAGCCGGGCGGCCGAGTTGCTCTGGAAGCCGGGCGCGCCGATGTCACGCAGCACGGTATAGTTGCCGGTCTTGTTGGCCTGATCGAGCGCGAGCAGGGACGATCTGATCAGGATCAGCACCCCGTTGCGATCGATCTGAGCGGGTTTCGGCGTTTGCGCTGATATCTGCGCATGGCCCGCGGACGTCGTCACCAACAGCCCGGCTGCAACCAACAGTATTCGCCAGCGGCGCCGCTTGATGCTCACCACGCTGCCGTCACCATGCGACGGTCACTCCGGCCCGCCCGCCGATGCCGCCTTGAGCGAACCCGGCTCCGAGCCCGCCATTGACGACCACGTATTGGCTCAACCGCATCTGGGCACTCAGGCTCATGGCGTTTTCGCCGCGGAACGTTCCCCAGTTGCTGGAAATCGCAAACTTCTTGTCCGATGGCAGTGCCGATCCGCCCATCGCGATCGCGATCGCCGTTCCCTCGAACCCCTGTCGCATCTGCGTCTGCAACGTCGCGACGTTGCCTTGCAGCACGGACACATTAGTTTGGAGACCGGAAACATCCTGTGCACTGAAGGGAGCCGCGGCAAGATTGCCGTTGGCGTCCGTAGTGACGATCGAAGTCGGGCCGGACTGCGCCGCGAGACTTGCGGCCGACGTGATACCCGACATCCGGTAGGTATTCGATGCGGTGCCGATCGAGACCTGATTGGCGGCTGTCGTGCTCGCGCCGTTGCCGATAGCGGTCGAATTGGCGAAGGTCGCCGTAGCGCCGGCGCCAAGGGCGGTCGCGCCGGTGGCGGTGGCAATACTCGCCTGGCCGATCGCCGTGGTGGCGTCGCCGATGGCGTTGCTACCCTGACCGTATGCGCTCGCGGTGGCGCCCCACGCGATGCTGTTCTGGCCCGTCGCGGTCGCGTTGGTGCCGTTTGCAAGGCTGAACGACCCTGTCGCGGTTGCGCGGCGGCCAAATGCGCGGGCGGTTTCGCCGGTCGCGGTCGCGGTGGAGCCATTCGCGGAGCTATTCTGGCCCGTCGCGGTCGCAAAGGTGCCGTTCGCCGACGCAAAGGAGCCGGTCGCGGTCGCATAGTCGCCGCTCGCCAAGCTGCTAACGCCCGTCGCGGTCGCGGTGGTGCCATTCGCGGAGCTGTTCTGGCCCGTCGCGGTCGCGGCAAAGCCGTTCGCGTTGCTGCCCTGTCCGGTTGCAGTTGCCTCGGCGCCATTCGCGCGGCTGTTGTTGCCCGTTGCGGTCGCGTAGGTGCCGGTCGCGTTGGCGTTCTGACCTGTCGCGGTCGCCTGGTTGCCATTCGCGATGCTATCTGCGCCAGTCGCGGTTGCCACGTCGCCGGTCGCGTTGGCGTTATCGCCGTATGCGGTGGCGCGGTCACCCGCTGCAACCGCATTCTGTCCGACCGCAGTGGCGTTTAAACCGGACGCGGTCATGGCCGCGCAAGTCCCGGTAAAGCCGACGTTAGTGGACAAACATGCCGCCCAGGCCGGAGCGCCGCCGAAGGCTGTCGCGATCCCGGCCGCAGCGGCTAGGCTTCGCAACGTGCCGCCAGAGAGCACGCTGCTGACAAGCAGCCGCGCCCGGAGGTCGTATGGGTGAAACACGTCTGACGTCTGCGCTGTCGCCAAATCCGCTGCGCACGCTGTCGGAAGACCTGTCATCGTCGGCCTTTTCCGATCGCTGGCCGGTGAATGACCGTTTGGTGAACATCAGACATGCAAGCTCCCACCGGCAGACGGCGCGATTCTGTTACGTCGATCTGCCGTGAAGCGACCTTGGCTCAAGCCATGCAGCGGCCGCATCTGACGTTCGTCAGATGCATCGAGCAAAGGGAGAGCATTTCGAGCTGAATGTTTGCGAAGTGAGGCTTCGCGGCAACATCGTGCTTGATGCCATAATCCCGTCTTGCGGCCGGGCCGCAACCTGGGCCACAGTTCGGGCAGGGCTTGGGGTCGGGCGAATGTCTGGCGATGGCCTATCCGGCGAGGACAAGGTGCGGCATCGTTGGGCTGGCTCGTGACGAGGGCGCCGATCGCCGTTGAGATCGAATGATGGCATTTGGCGGCCGGAAGCTTGCTTCCGTCAGAACTCGCCGCCGAGACCGACATAGGCCGTATGTTGAGTGCCGCCACCGTTGCCATATCCGCCGACAATGCTGAGCGGCACGCCGGTGTTGAGACGATGGGCAAATCCAAATCCAAATCCGGCCTCGCTCTGAAACGTCGATCCGCGAATTTGCCACGTCGTCTTGCCGGGCGCCGAGGGCATCGGCGCGCTCGCGGTCGCGACCGCAGCGGCGATGCCGCGCCGCGCCTCGGTACGGTTGTCGCCGATCTGTGCCTGCAATGAACTGATCTGGGACTGGAAGTTGGAGCTGAAACTGGAAAGCTGGCTGACATTGACCGCATCGGTCGGGTTGATGCCGGCCGCCACATTGGTCAACCGTCGCTCGCTGCCGGCGGCGCCGAACGATACTGTATTAGGAGCGCTCGCTACCGAACCGGCGCCGATCGCCACCGAACTCGCGGCTAGTGCCTGCGCGCCCGCGCCGAGCGAGGTTGCGCCGGTGGCGCCCGCAATGCTCGCCTGACCGATCGCGGTGGTGGCGTCGCCGGTGGCGTTGCTGCCCTGGCCGAACGCGCTCGCGGTGGCGCCGTTCGCGAAGCTGCTCTGACCCATCGCCGTTGCTTGCGTGCCGTTCGCGAAGCTGAACGTGCCCGTCGCAGTCGCGGTGCTGCCATTCGCGAAACTTACGGTGCCGATTGCGACCGCCTGTTGGCCGTTCGCGTTACTTTGCAGGCCTATCGCAGTTGCCACCGAGCCGTTGGCCGAGCTCCCTCCGCCCATCGCAGTCGCCCCGTTACCGTTCGCAGTGCTCGCATAACCGGTCGCGGTCGCCTGTTGGCCTGTTGCCAGGCTCTGTGAGCCCGTCGCAGTGGCCAAGGCTCCATTGGCGAAGCTGTTCTGGCCGGTCGCGGTGGCAAAGTCGCCATTCGCGAACGCGATGAGGCCGGTCGCGGTCGCGGCGTTGCCGTTCGCCAAGCTGCCCGAGCCCGTCGCTGTAGCGAGGGCGCCGTTTGCGTAGCTGCCCTGACCGGTCGCGGTCGCACTGGAGCCGTTCGCCAGCGCAAAGGCGCCGGTTGCGGTCGCAAAGTCGCCGGTCGCGAAGCTGCTAGCACCCGTCGCGGTCGCGGAGGAGCCATTCGCGATGGCACCGGCGCCGTAGGCCGTAGCGTTGAATCCTGTCGTTTCGGCACCGTCGCCAACGGCCGTTGCGTTGCCGCTGACCGGATTATTGGTGCCGCCGCCTGCATTATAATCGGCAGCCAGGGCGGAGCCGCTCCCAAGCGACACACCACTCGCGACACCAGCGGCCAACGCCAGCCACCGCAAGGTCACCCCCGACAGGAAACTGCTGGCGACCGATCCGCCGCGACGGTTGCTCGGATAGAAGGCGCCAGGAGCAAGTGCCGGCGAAATGACGGTTTGGTGACGCCGAATATCAAACATCCAAAAGCCCTCACGGCAGACGGCATGATTCTGTTGTTTCGGTCTGCCGTGAAGCGACCTTGGCCCAAGCCATGCAGCGGCCGCATCTGACGTTCGTCAGATGCATCGAGCAAAGGGAGAGCATTTCGAGCTGAATGTTTGCGAAGTGAGGCTTCGCGGCAACATCGTGCTTGATGCCCATAATCCCGTCTTGCGGCCGGGCCGCAACCTGGGCCACAGTTCGGGAAGGGCTTGGGGTAGGGCGAATGTCTGGCGGTGGACTATCCGGCGAGGACAAGGTGCTGGACCTTGTCGGATCGATTTACGATGCCGCGCTCGATGCGCAGCTTTGGCCGGGCGTCCTGAACAGAATTGGCGATGCCGTGGGCGGGCCGCATGTGGTGTTCGGGTTTTACGACCCGGCGAACGGCACCGTCAGCATGCATGCGCCGCGGACAGATCCGGACATCCTTCGCAGCTTTGACGACTGGTCGCCGGAAATTCCGGCCTTGCCGTGCACGGGAAACCATCGGCCCGGCGAGGTCTTTACCGGTGGGGACGTCATCTCGCGTGACGAGTTTACCAGCACCGCCTTCTATAATGAATTGTGGCGGCCGGGCGGTTTCAGCGCCGATCCCCTGGTCACCAACCTGTTTGCCGATGGTGCGGCCTGCGGGCACATTGCGAGCCACGGACTGCTGAACCAATCGCGCCCTCACAGCAGCCAGAAACGTTTGTTCGCGGCGCTGGCGCAGCATCTCGTTCGCGCGGTCGCGCTACAGCGCCGTGTGTATCATCTGACGATCGCAAACGAGCGTGCGCTAACCGGCCTCGACGGATTGCAGCAAGGTTTTCTGCTTGTCGATGCGGAGGCACGGCCGCTGTTCGTCAATCGTGCGGCCCGGGCGCTGCTCGATAGTCGCGATGGCCTGCGGCTCGAAGCCGGCGCCTTGTCCACATCCGATGCCGACGGCGGGCGGACATTGCGCGGGCTGATCAAGTCATGCGCTGGCGATGTCAGTGCTGTAACCGGTTCTGGCGGCGAAGTCGCGCTGGCGCGTGAAGCGCGGTTGCCGCTTGACGTTGTCGTCACGCCGGTAAGGCAGGAAACGGCAACGGCCATCATCCCCTGGACTTTCTCGCAACGTGCCGTCGCGATCGTGCTCGTCTCCGATCCCGAAACGGAGATCCAGGCGCGCGTCGAAGACTTACGCCAACGGTTCGGTTTTACGCCGGCAGAGGCCGCGTTCGCGCTTGAGATCGTCAAGGGCGACGGTCGCCAGGCAGCCGCCGACAGGTTAGGCATCACCGTCGGTACGGCGCGCAGCCATTTGTCCAGTATCTTTGACAAGACGGGCTCACGTCGCCAGGCCGAACTGGTGCGGCTGCTTCTGCAAAAGTGAAGCGAAGCCGGGTATCTCGTTGGGTGGAACCCAAGCCGCAAACAAGCCGCAAAAAGAGGGCGGGCATTTCTGCCCGCCCTGATGCTTGCGAAAGGCCGTGTTAGGCTTCCAGAACCGCCACGATCTCGTAGGTGTTCGGATCGACGATTACGATCTGCTCCTTGACGAGGATGTACTTATACCTGCGCCATTCCGGATAGATCGTCACCACGCGCTCCGGCAGCGTGTGGAAGGTCACGTCGCGCGGTACCTTAGTGCCGACCGAAACCGAGAAGTTCACGTTCGTCACTGGCTGAACGCGTGTCTCCTTGATCGCGCTGGTGATCTGGGTGCGCTGCTCGGTCGAGAGCTTGGCGCCCGCGCCGGCCTGACCTGTCGTGGTCGTTTGGTCCGCGGCTCCGCCCTGCGTCTGGGTCTGCGTGCGGTCGCGGTCCTGCTGGCCCTGGACCTTTTGGTCACGCTGCATTTGGTCACGGCCCTGGGTCGTGGTCTGGTCACGCTGGGTGGTGCCCTGATCACGCTGGGTGGTGCCCTGATCACGCTGCATGCCTTGGCCGGTCGTCTGGCCCTTGTCGCCCTTCATGGTGCCGCGGTCCTCTTTGCCCTCGGCCTTCATGTCCTTGCCGCCCTTGCGGTCTTCGCTGCGCTGGGCCTTTTCACCGCCCATCGACTTCTGTTCGGACTCTGCACCCTTCATGCCGGTCGTGCCGCCGGGTTCGCGCTGCTGCGCAGTCCCGGCACCGCCGCGCTCAGAAGAAGCACCGCCCCGCTCAGAAGAAGGCGCGCTCTGCTGCGCCGCCGAACCGGCCGACCCTGCGTCGCCGCGTCCCATGCCGGTGCCTTGCGCATTCGCAAAGCCGGTTCCGGCGATCAGGGCCGCCGCGGCGACCGTCATCAGAAAGCGATTACTCATCGAATGTCTCCTCACGTTTCTGCATTGCCCACGCCGACAACGAAAGGAATTGCCTGATGTTCCCGATAGTTGGCGGTTCCGCCGCCATTGTTTTGTGAACGTGGGATGAACCGCTGCGCCGCGTAATCCGCAACAAAAAAGGCCGGCTGTCGAGCCGGCCTTTCATTCCATGCACGAAGCGTCGCCTCAGCAGGTCGCCTTGCCGCAGCGGGCGTTGCTGATCTTTTCGCGTAATGCCTCGACGCCGACCGCGCCGATCACGACCTGCTTGCCGATCACGTAGCTCGGCGTGCCGTTCATGCCCATGGCCTCGGCGAGCTTGAAGTTTTCCTCGAGCGTGCTGCGCACCTCCGTGCTGTTCAGATCCTTCTCCAGCTTCGCCATGTCGAGGCCGACTTCCTTGGCAACGGCCATCGCGCGTGCCTTGTCGGCGGCGCCGCGGCCGGTGAGGAGCTTCTGATGGAAGTCGAGATATTTCTTGCCGGTCGGATCCTGCATGCGCACGGCGACCCCGACCTGAGCGGCTTCGACCGAGCCCGCGCTCAGCACCGGAAATTCCTTGAGCACGACCTTGAGCTTCGGGTCGCTCTTCATCAGCTCCATCATGTCCAGCATCGCACGCTTGCAATAGCCGCAATTGTAATCGAAGAACTCGACGAAGGTGACGTCGCCGTCCTTGTTGCCAATCGTAACGTTGCGTGGCGAGTTGAAGATCGCATCCGCATTCTTGGCGACGCCGGCTTCGTGCTTGGCGGCTTCGGCCGCGGCCTGACGCTTGCTGAGTTCGGTCATCGCTTCCTCGAGCACCTCGGGATGCGCGATCAGGTAATTGCGGACGATGGCCTCGATGTCGCCGCGCTGGGTGTCGGTAAAACTCTGTGCGGAGGCGGACAGCGGCGCGCCGCAGAGCGCCAAAGCGAACAGTGCGGGGATGAGAAGACGGAACGAGGGCATCGGTAAATCCTTATGCGGCGAGTTCCCGGGCATTCTGGCTGAAGGCCGGCTTCTCGAGAATAGCTTGGTTCGGGTTGGCCAAATCGTTGATAGCGAAGTCCTTGATACCAAGTCCTTGATGGCCAGGTTTGGTGACCAAGTCCGATTATAGCCGAATGCGGCTTAATTCTAGTTGCCCTTCTGGCCGGGCAGTGGCTTGGTGTTCACGATGTCGTCAGCCTTGACCCATCCTGGCGTTCCGACCGCGAAGCGTGTTTTTGCCCGTGAGGCGAGATCGCGCGCGGTCTTGCTGTCGCCGCGCAGGTAGGCGGCCTGGGCCGACGCCAGATCGGCCTGCGCGTAATCTCCTTTTCGGCCATAGGCGATCGCAAGCTGCATATAGCCGATCGGCGCCTCGCTCTCGCGCGCTACCGCCGCGCGCAGGATGGCAATCGCCTCGTCGGTGTGGGCGTTGTTGCCGGTTGCCACGAGGGCCTGCCCAAGCATCATCTCGATGAGTGGCGCGTGGTTGGAGAGCGCTACGGCCTTGCGAAGCGGCGCGATCGCCTCCTGCGGCTTGCCGCCCTCCAGCAGCGCCTGGCCGCGCACCTCGTGGAAATAGGGATTGTTGGGCTGCTGCTGAATCAGGGCGTCGATCTGCGCGAGCGCGCTGCGCAGGTCGCCGTGCCGATAAGTCGCGATCGCATGGGCGTAGCGCGCAGGCAGGCTGTTGTTGGACAACGGATAGCGCCGGTACACAGTATCCTGCCGCTCCATGAAGGCCGAGATCTTGGCGCGCACCATGTCGTGGCGTAGCTGCAGGGCAGGGTCGTCCTTTTTATCCCAATAAGGACTCGACCGTGCCAGGTCTTCCAGCGCGGCGACGCGCTGGGCCGGCATCGGATGCGATTGAACGTAAGGGTCTGAGCCGCGCGCCGCGAACAGGCTCTCGTCGGTGAAGCGTTTGAAGGTCTCGTGCATGCCCCTGGCGGACTGGCCTGTGGCGGTCAGAAACCTGACGCCGGCCTTGTCGGCGTTCTCCTCTTGCTGACGTACATAGGAGAGCAGGTTGCGGCGGATCATTTCTCCCGGCGCGGAAAACATCGCCGCACCGGCGTTGGCCAACCCGCTGTTGCTGCCGCCTTGCGCGCCCGCGACCATCGCGCCGGCGCCAAGCAGCATGGCGATGATCATCTGCGTCTGGGCCCGCGCCATTTCCTCGCGCATCTTGGAGAGATGGCCGCCGGCAAGATGGCCGGTTTCGTGCGCCATCACGCCGATGATCTGATTCGGTGTCTCCGACTGCATGATCGCGCCGTAGTTCACGAAGATGCGTCGACCGTCGGCAACGAAGGCGTTGAAGACGCCTTGGTTGATGATCACCATCTGGATATTTTGTTTTTCCAGACCGGCGGCGCGCAGGATCGGCCGCGTATATTCGCGCAGCAATTGTTCCGTCTCGGTATCGCGGAGCACCGGCGGGCCCCTGTTCTGCGCCAGCGCAGCCATCGGCGCGACGGCAAGAGCGACTGCAGTCGTCAACGTGGCCAATTTCAGTGATTTCTTGCGTGGGGCGATGCGGAGCAGCATGAACAGTCTTTTGGCGATTGGCGGTGCATCCGGATTTGCCCGGACGCCGGTTCGGTTTCCGATTAGATCAGAAACGGGTCCTAATTTGTTGTTTCAACGCGTTTCTTCACCGAGCCGGTATCACTTCGCTTGAAAACGCTATAACAAGCCACCGAATACGGCCAGTCTGGGGCGCTTACCGGCTCGGGAACCCGAATTCGGACGGCGCCCGTGCAATAGCAGAGATCGATGCTGGAATCGACACTTAGAGACCGCGCGACAGCGTTGCTGACCCCCTCGGCGCGGAGCGACGTTCCGCCCTTCATGGTGATGGACGTGATGGCGGCCGCGGCCCGCATCGAAGCGGCCGGCGGCCATGTCATTCACATGGAAGTGGGGCAACCGGCGGCGCCCGCGCCCAGAACCGCGATCGCGGCCGCGCACGCGGCGCTCGATGAGGCGCGGATCGACTACACCTCCGCACTCGGCATGCCCACGCTGCGCGCGCGGATTGCCAGGCACTACCGCGACACTTACGGCTGCGCTGTCGATACCGACCACATCGTGATCACGACCGGCTCGTCCGGTGGATTCATTCTGGCGTTCCTGTCGATGTTCGAACCGGGGGATCGCGTGGCGGTCACGGTGCCGGGTTATCCGCCCTACCGGCATATTCTGACCGCGCTCGGTTGCGAGCCGGTGCTGATCGAGACCTCGAGCGCGACGCGCCATGCTCTGACGGGAGAGGCGTTGCTGGCGGCGCACCGCAAGGCGCCGCTGAAGGGCGTGCTGGTCGGCAGCCCCGCCAATCCGACGGGAACGATGATGTCGCGCGAAGCGCTCACCGGCCTGATCAACGCGGCAGAAGGTGCGGGCATCCGCTTCATTTCCGACGAGATTTATCATGGGCTCGACTATGCGTTTCCGGCGGTGACGGCGGCGGAGCTTTCGCCGCATGCGCTCGTGATCAATTCGTTCTCGAAGTATTTCTGCATGACCGGCTGGCGGGTCGGCTGGATGGTGGTGCCGGAGTCCCTGGTGCGCCCGATCGAGCGGTTGCAGCAGAACCTGTCGATCTCGGTGCCGACGCTGTCGCAGATCGCGGCCGAAGCGGCATTCGAAGGCCGCGAAGAGATGGAGGCGATCAAGCGCGGTTATCAGGAGAACCGCCGCATCCTGATCGAGGGATTGCCGAAGGCCGGTCTCACCAAGTTCCTGCCGGCCGATGGCGCGTTCTATCTCTACGCCGATGTTTCGGATTTCACGTCCGACAGTTTCGAGTTTGCCGGCCGCATGCTGGAGAAGGCGCATGTGGCGGCGACGCCGGGCGTCGATTTCGATCCAATCCACGGCCGCAGCTTCATTCGCTTTTCCTATGCGCGCTCGGCCGACGAGATGCGCGAAGCGGTGACGCGCATCGCGCGTTGGCTGCGATAATATCTCCAGCCCGTCACACCCCTCATCCGCACCTATAACCAACCGGGAGCTATCCGTGTCCAGAACCATGACTGAAACCGTCGCGCCATCGCATTTCCCGCTCGCCGCGCTGCTGTGGCCGCATCGTGCCGATGGATCGTCGGGCCTGTTGCGCAGCGTGATCCTGGTCGCGCTGGGAACGGCGCTGCTGACCTTGTCGGCGAAGGTCAATCTGCCGTTGCCCTACGTGCCGATGACACTGCAGACGCTGGTCGTGCTGGTGATCGGCGCAGCCTATGGCTGGCGGCTCGGCAGCGCTACCCTCGTAGCTTATCTGGCGGAGGGAGCGATCGGATTTCCGGTATTCGCGGGCCCGGTCGGCGGCCTCGCGCCGTTCGTTGGTCCGACGGCCGGATATCTCTTTGGCTTCGTAGCAGCGGCCTTCGTGACGGGATGGTTGAGCGAGCGTGGCTGGGACCGATCGGTGCTCCGGCTATTCGTGGCGATGGCGTTCGGGCACATTCTCATTCTTGCCGCCGGATTTGGTTGGCTTGCATTCGGCATGAAGCTCGGCTTCGAAAAGGCGTGGCTGGTCGGCATTGTGCCATTCATCGCGGCATCGCTGATCAAGAACGCGCTCGGCGCGGCTCTCGTGCCGGCGATCCGACGGATTTTCGATCCGCGCGGTTAAGCCATCGCACCAGACAACAAAAACCGCCCGGTTTTCGCCGGGCGGTTTTCTTTTTGGGTTCGATTCCTTACTCGCCGCTGCCGAAGCGCCGTGACCACCAGCCTGCCTTGCGTGGCGCGGCTTCGCCTGATGAGGCCGGCGCCGGTTCGGCTGGAGCGGGCGCGGGGTGCGCGACCGGCTCTGGCGCGTTCTGGCTGGCGGCGGGAGCCGGCTCAGTCGGAGCGCTGGTCAAGAAGCTGACTTTCTCGCGCACGGTCGAGCGCCGCCGCGCCGCCGCGCGCTCGGCCTCTTGCCTGGTTTCCTCAGCGGTTGGCGCCGGCGCACTCGCAACCGGCTCCGGCTGGGCATCGGCCGCAGGTTGCATCTCTGCCGGCGGCGAGACCGGTTCGGGCTGGGTGTCGGCCTGCACCAGTGATGGCGCGGGCTCGGACGAGGCGCCCTCGAAATCGGCAACCGCGCTGGTCGCTTCCGGAACTGGCGGCGGCCCGAGTTCATCTGCAATCGACCCGGCAAGACCATCTTCCAGTCCGGTACCGCGCCGGCGGCGTCCGCCGCGACGGCCGCGGCGGCGCGGGCGCCGCTCGCCACTGGCAAGTTGATCGCCACGGCCCGTGCCGGCCTGTTCGTCGCCTTCGTCCTCGTCGGCTTCGCCGTCCTCGGCGATCGCGCCTTCGATTGCCTCGCTTGCGACGCGCATCGCGTCACCGTCCTCGCGCGGGGCGCCGCCACCTTCACGCGGCTCGCCACGGCCGCGCCGACGCCGGCGTCGCTTGCGGCGGTGACCGTCTCCTTCGCCTTCGGCAACCGCTGCCTCGGCGCCATCGTCGGTCAGCCCCTCGGTCTCCTCGGTTTCGATCTCGGATTCGGTCTCGATGTCGAACGCCTCGTCGTCGTCATAGGCTTCCTCGACCTGCGTCGGGAAGGCGGCAGCCTGCGCTGCCAGCAACGCCTTGGCGGCTTCCAGCGTGTGCACCTGCTCGCCGCGGTCGATGACGTATGATTGCTGGCCGCTCACGGTGGCGTCGGCGACGACGGCGAGCGTAACCTTGAAGGCGTTTTCGAGATCGCGCAGGTGGCCGCGCTTGTGGTTGAGCACATAGAGCGCCACGTCGGTGCGGGTGCGCACCACCAGATTGTGGGTCGCGCCCTTCATCAGGATTTCCTCGATGCCGCGCAGCAATTGCAGTGCGACCGAGGAGACCGAGCGCACATGGCCGCTGCCGCCGCATTGCGGGCAGGGCTCGGTCGAGCTTTCCAGCACGCTCGCACGGATGCGCTGGCGCGACATTTCCAGAAGACCAAAATGCGAGATGCGTCCTACCTGGATGCGCGCGCGATCCTGCCGCAGGCAGTCGGAGAGCTTGCGCTCGACCGCGCGGTTATTGCGCTTCTCGTCCATGTCGATGAAGTCGATGACGATCAGGCCGGCGAGGTCGCGCAGACGCAACTGCCGCGCCACTTCCTCGGCCGCCTCGAGATTGGTTTTGAGCGCGGTATCCTCGATGTGATGTTCGCGGGTCGAGCGGCCGGAGTTGACGTCGATCGAAACCAGCGCCTCGGTCTGGTTGATGACGATGTAGCCGCCGGAACGCAACTGCACCGTCGGCGAGAACATCGCGTCCAACTGGCTCTCGACACCCATCCGCGAGAACAGCGGCTGGCCATCGCGATACTGCTTCACCGCCCGCACGTTCGAGGGCATCAGCATCTTCATGAAATCGCGCGCCTCGTGGTATCCGGACTCGCCGGCGACCTGGATCTCGTCGATTTCCTTGTTGTAGAGGTCGCGCAGTGAGCGCTTGATCAGCGAGCCTTCCTCGTAGACGAGGGTGGGGGCCTGCGACTTCAGCGTCATGTCGCGCACGGTCTCCCACATCCGGATCAGATATTCGAAGTCGCGCTTGATCTCGGGCTTGGTCCGCGAGGCGCCGGCGGTGCGCAGGATGATCCCCATGCCCTCGGGCACGTCGAGGTCCTGCACCACTTCCTTCAGCCGCGAACGGTCCTGGGCAGAGGTGATCTTGCGGCTGATGCCGCCGCCGCGGGCGGTGTTGGGCATCAGGACGGCATAGCGGCCGGCCAGCGAGAGGTAGGTCGTCAACGCCGCGCCCTTGTTGCCGCGCTCTTCCTTGACGACCTGAACCAACATCACCTGGCGGCGCTTGATGACTTCCTGAATCTTGTACTGGCGGCGTGGCCGGAACGGGCGCTCCGGAACTTCCTCCAGCACGTCGTCGCCACCGACGGATTCGACGACTTCCTCTTCGGCGTCCTCGCCATCGTCCTCATCGTCATGGCCATCGTCGGCTTCCAGAGCCGCGGCGGGTTCATCGGGAGGCGGAGTATAATCGCCGACGTGCTCGACGTGCGGCACGTCGTCGGCATGGGCGGCGTTTTCCTGCGCGCGCTCCTCGTCATGACGGTCGTCATGGCCGTCCTCGGCCTGCACCTCGGCAGGTTCGACCGAAGCAAGGGCAGGCGCATCAGATTGTACCTCCGCGGCCGGCGCTTCGCTCGCGGCGCGCGCCTGTTCGGGCTCGTCGTGATCATGTGCGGGGCGGTCGCCATCATGCGCCCGCTCGTCACCATGCGCCTCCTGGTCGTGCGCATCGCGATCGTGAGAAGCCGCTTCGGCGTGATGTTCGGCGTCGTGGTGTTCAGTGTCCTGCGCCGGCGTATCGCCGGCCTGCACGGCCTCAGGCTCGTGCGGATGTTCTTGAAAATCCTGATCTTGAAAGCCTTCCTGGCGCTCATAGGGCTGGGCGGCCTGCGAGGGATCCTCGCTAGTACCCTCGACCAGGTCACTCTGGACGCGGTCGCCATGGCCGCGGCGGCGCGCATTGCGGTGGCGCGAGCGGCGGCGGTGGGTGGAGCGGTTCTCGCTCTCTTCCTCGGCCTCGCGATGGGCGCGTTCGTCGGCCTCGATCAGCGCCTGACGGTCGGCGACCGGGATCTGGTAGTAGTCCGGATGAATTTCGCTGAACGCCAGGAAGCCATGGCGGTTGCCGCCATATTCGATGAACGCCGCCTGCAGCGACGGTTCTACGCGCGTGACCTTGGCGAGATAAATATTGCCGCGGAGTTGCTTACGTTGGGCGGTCTCGAAATCAAACTCTTCGACGCGGTTGCCGCGGACCACAACGACCCGGGTCTCTTCCGGGTGGGTGGCGTCGATCAACATCTTGTTGGGCATTTTGGAACTCTTGACGGGGGCGGGCGCGGTGCATGGCGCGCGCAAATTGCGCGGCCCGGTGACGCGACGGTCCACCTGATTCGGGGGTGAGGGGAAGGCCAAAACGCACTTCTTGGCGCCGCGCCGAACGGGGGCCCACCAGAGCGATGTGACGCGCGAAGCTTCCGCCTCGCGTCGGCGCGATCGTTCCGTGGATCTTGGTCGGCAACACAGTCTGGCGCATCAAGCGTCGGCCCGTCTGAACATGTTGGCGGAAGGGATACCGCCGTATTTATCGCTGAAGGCCCGGTTCGGCGCCTAGACGCCCGCCGGCCATCGCATATCGGACCGATAGGGTCCGGATAATCAGTTTTGCCGTGTCTTAAACCGCCCCTGGAAAAAGGACCTGGGACCGGACGCCGCTCGGGCTCGAAACCGCCGCCTCCGTGTCAGCCGCGCGCGGCGCTGGCTGTGGAGGGATCGGGAAAGACGCAGGTTCCTCCGGGCTTCGGAGGTTCCGGCGCTGCACCGGGAGGCTGAACGCGACACAACCGGGAGTATTAGCCGTCAGCACCTCGTACATACGTGGATCAGGGGCTCCGTGCAAGGGAAGCGCAAGGGAACCCGCCGCCGGGCGTCGCTGCACGGCAACACCTGCTGTTTTTTCGGTGGTTAAACGTTAAGGTCCGATTAACCCTGTGGTTCTAATGCGGTAAGGGAAGGCTCCTCCGGAGGCACCGAATCGTTGGCGAGCCGCGCAAATCACTTTGTTTTGCTGGGATGTGGGCTATTGTGCGCCGCAGCATTGCTGTGCCCCCAGATGATTGGCTCCTGCGCGGCCCAGGGGGGAGCGTCTCAACCACCGGCTTCTGTCGCCGCCGTCCCCGGCCCGGCAGCCGTATCGAATTTCCCGATCGCGTCTGATGCCCGGCTGGCTGGCGATGCCAGGCAGACCCGTTTCATCCTCGATCTGGACAAGCCGGTGCAGTTTCGCGCCTTCGCGCTGGCGGACCCCTATCGCGTGGTCGTCGATTTTCCCCAGATCAGCTTCAATCTTCCCGCTGGGATCGGAGCCGGAGGACGGGGGCTGGTCAAGGCGTTCCGTTATGGTCTCGTCATGCCGGGTGGATCACGGATCGTGTTCGACCTGACGGGGCCGGCCAAGATCGCCAAATCCTACATACTGGAAGCGGCCAACGGCCAACCGCCGCGGCTGGTGCTCGAATTCGAACAGTTGGATCGCACCGCCTTTGTCCAGTCGCTGCCGCCGGAAAGCCGTCCCGAGCTGCGGCCCGCGATCGCCGAGGCCAACGCCGCCCAACCGGATTCGTCAATCGCCCAGCCGCCGCAAGCACCCGACAAGCGGCCGGTGATCGTGATCGATCCCGGTCATGGCGGTGTCGACAACGGTACCCAGGCCGGCGGCGGCGATATCATGGAAAAGAACTTGGTGCTGACGTTCGGCCTGGCGCTGCGCGACCGGATCGAGAAATCGGGCAAGTATCGCGTCGTCATGACCCGGACGGACGACACTTTCATACCGCTTGGCGACCGCGTGAAGGTCGCACGCAACGAGGCGGCGGCACTGTTCGTCTCGATCCATGCCGACGCTTTGCCACGCGGCGAGGGCGACGCCCATGGCGCCACCATCTACACGCTTTCAGATAAGGCCACCGACTCCGAGGCCGAGCGGCTGGCCGATATCGAAAATAGGTCGGACGCGATTGGCGGAGTAAGCCTCGTCGACGAGCCGACCGAAGTCGCCGACATCCTGATCGACCTGGTGCAGCGGGAGACCAAAACCTTTTCAAACCGGTTTGCACGGATTCTGATGAGTGAAATGAAGAATACCGTGCGGATGCACAAGCACCCGCTCAAATCGGCCGGTTTCCGGGTTCTGAAGGCCCCGGACGTGCCGTCGGTGCTGGTCGAGCTCGGTTATGTCTCGAACAAGGGCGACCTCGAACTTCTGGTATCGGAAAACTGGCGGAACAAGACGGTCGGCGCGATGGCGCAGGCAATTGATGCGTTTCTGGCCAAACGGCTGGCAACTGCCGGACCGGCCAAGTGAAAAGCCCGGTACGCGTGGCGTAAGGGTGGATTGAAAAGGGGCCGTCCGACGGACCAAGCCCTAGTTTGGCCACAGCGGCAACGGTATAGAAAACGGACTGCTGGTCTTTGGAATCGGTCAATATTGTCCGCCGGACCTTATTATTGTTCGACCGCGTAACGGCAACCCGCCCGGCGGGATTGCCGTATCAGGATAGGCGCTGCAGATGACGGCGCGCAGGGTTGGAACGGAACTTCGATAATGCGCTTGCTGGTCCGGTTTTTGGGTTTCCTGTTTGCGGCCGGCACCGTGGTGTTCCTGGTCGGCGTGGCAGGCGTCGCGGGCGCGATCTGGCATTTCTCCAAGGACTTGCCCGACTATTCGCAGCTTCAGGATTACGAGCCGCCAGTGATGACGCGCGTGCACGCGTCTGACGGTGCGTTGCTCGGCGAATATTCCAAGGAGCGCCGGCTCTATCTGCCGATTCAGGCGGTGCCAAAACTCGTCATCAACGCGTTCCTCGCGGCCGAGGACAAGAATTTTTACGAGCATGGCGGCATCGACTTCACCGGCATGGCGCGCGCGGCCGTGCTCTACGCGCAGAATTTCGGCTCCAACAAGCGTCCGCAAGGTGCGTCGACGATCACCCAGCAGGTCGCAAAAAACTTCCTTCTGACCAACGAGGTCTCCTTCACCCGCAAGATCAAGGAAGCCCTGCTGGCGATGCGCATCGAGCGCGCCTATTCCAAGGACCGCATCCTCGAGCTCTATCTCAATGAGATCTATCTCGGTCTCGGCGCCTACGGCATCGCGGCGGCGTCGCTGGTCTATTTCGACAAATCGGTGAACGAGCTCACCATCGCGGAAGCCTCCTATCTGGCGGCGCTGCCGAAGGCGCCCGCCGCGCTGCACCCGGTGCGTAACCGCGATCGCGCGGTGGAGCGGCGCAACTACGTGGTCGATCGTCTGGTAGAAAACGGCTGGATCAAGCAGGCCGATGCCGACAAGGCCCGCAAGGAACAGCTCAACGTCACCACCAGCCGCGGCAACGGCGCGCATACCTTCGCCGGCGAATATTTCGCCGAGGAAGTCCGGCGCGACATTTTCGAGCGCTACGGCGAAAAGAAGCTGTACGAAGGCGGCCTCTCGGTCCGCGCCACGCTCGATCCGAAAATGCAGGTGATGGCGCGCAAGACCATGGTCGCCGGGCTCGTCAGATATGACGAAGCCAGCGGCTGGCGCGGCGCGCCCTCCAAACTCGATATTTCCGGCGATTGGGGCGTGAAACTCGCCGACGTCAAATCGCTCTCTGATATCTCGCCCTGGCGTATGGCCGTGGTGCTGGAGACATCCGACCAGTCGGCGCGGATCGGTTTCCAACCGGGCCGCGAACTTGGTGGCGCCGTCAGCAAGCAGCGGCAGACCGGCATCATAACGCTCGACGGCGTGCGCTGGGCCAAGGCTGCATCCGGACCCGCCAAGGGCAGGACGCCGAGCTCCGTGGCGCAGGTGTTGTCGCCGGGCGACGTGATCTATGCCGACCCGCTGTTCGACAAGGAGGGCAAGCCGGTCGAAGGCCAATACCGGCTGCGCCAGTTGCCGGAAGTGTCCGGCGCGTTGGTCGCCATGGATCCGTGGACCGGCCGCGTGCTGGCGATGGTGGGCGGCTTCTCGTTCGACCAGAGCCAGTTCAACCGCGCGACACAAGCCTATCGACAGCCGGGTTCGTCGTTCAAGCCGCTGGTCTACTCGGCGGCAATGGACAATGGCTATACGCCGTCGACCGTCGTGGTCGACGCGCCCATTGAAATCGACCAGGGGCAGGGCGCCGGCGTGTGGCGTCCGGAAAACTATTCGTCCGGCAAATACGGCGGGCCGACGACGCTGCGCAACGCGCTCCGGCAGTCGCTGAATACGGTGACCGTGCGGCTCGCGCAGGACATCGGCATGCCCTTGATCGGCGAATATTCGCGGCGCTTCGGCGTCTATGACGAACTGCCGAATTACCTGTCCTATGCGCTCGGCGCGGGTGAAACCACGGTCATGCGCATGGTCACGGCCTATTCCATGTTCGCCAATGGCGGCCGTCGTGTGAAGCCGACCCTGATCGATCGCATCCAGGACCGCTACGGCCGCACGATCTTTAAGCATGACGCCCGCGAATGCCGCGGCTGCGACGCGCCGAGCGGCTGGAAGAACCAAGCCGAGCCGCAACTGGTGGATCGCCGCGAACAGGTGCTGGATCCGATGACGGCCTACCAGATCACCTCGATGATGGAATATGTCGTGCAGGCCGGCACCGCGACGGTGGTCAAGGAAGTCGGCAAGCCCATTGCCGGCAAGACCGGCACCACCAACGATGAAAAAGACGCGTGGTTCATCGGCTTTTCGCCGGACCTTGTGGTCGGCATCTATGTCGGCTTCGACAAGCCGCGCAATCTCGGCCGCGGTATGACCGGCGGTCATCTCGCCGCGCCGATCGCTAAGGATTTCCTCAAGCTCGCGCTTGCCGACAAGCCGGCGGTCCCGTTCAAGGTGCCCGCGGGCATCAAGCTGGTTCGCGTCGATGCCAAGAGCGGCATGCGCGTCGGTCCGGGCGAGGGCGGCCGCACCATCCTCGAAGCGTTCAAGCCGGGTACCGCGCCGCCGGACAATTACTCGGTTATCGGTGTTGCCGACATGGACGGCCGGGCGCCGCAGGGATACCCGCAAGGCTACCAGCCTGATAATGCGGGCAACATCATGCGGCCCGGCACCGGCGGGCTTTATTGATCCGGGCGAATCGTCCGCAATCTCAAGATGTATCCTTGGACATTGCGTGATACACGCCTGGACCCGGGCGGGTCCCGATCGTTGGTATCGCGGTAGAGCGAAGTGCCCGAGGTCGAGATAGGCGTCCGAAGGATAGCGCAAAGCCTTCGCACGAGGGCAAACGCTGACTGTCGCGGCGCAAGGGTTGGAATGGAATTTCGGTAATGCGCTTGCTGGTGCGGTTTGTGGGTTTTCTGTTTACTGCCGGCACCGTGGTGTTTCTGGTCGGTGTCGCAGGCGTTGCAGGCGCAATCTGGCATTTCTCCAAGGACTTGCCCGATTATTCGCAGCTTCAGGATTACGAGCCACCGGTGATGACGCGCATCCATGCGTCGGACGGCGCGCTGCTCGGCGAATACGCCAAGGAACGGCGTCTCTATTTGCCGATCCAGGCGATGCCTAAACTCGTCACCAACGCTTTCCTCGCAGCCGAGGACAAGAATTTTTACGAGCATGGCGGCATGGACTTCACCGGCATGGCGCGCGCGGCCGTGGCGTATGTGCAGAATTTCGGCTCCAACAAGCGTCCGCAGGGAGCGTCGACGATCACCCAGCAGGTCGCGAAGAACTTTCTTCTGACCAACGAGGTCTCCTTCACCCGCAAGATTAAGGAAGCCCTGCTGGCGATGCGCATCGAGCGGGCGTATTCGAAGGATCGCATCCTCGAGCTCTATCTCAACGAAATCTATCTCGGCCTCGGCGCCTACGGCATCGCAGCGGCGTCGCTGGTCTATTTCGACAAATCAGTGAATGAGCTGACGGTGGCAGAAGCCGCGTATCTTGCAGCGCTTCCGAAGGCGCCGGGCACGTTGCATCCGGTGCGCAACCGCGACCGGTCGATCGAGCGGCGCAACTATGTGATCGATCGCCTCTTGGAAAACGGCTGGATCAAGCAGGCCGACGCCGACAAGGCTCGCAAGGAGCCGCTGGTCGTGGCCAGCCGGTCCAACGCCGCGCATACTTTTGCTGGCGAATATTTTGCCGAGGAAGTCCGGCGCGACATCTTCGAGCGCTACGGCGAAAAGAAACTCTATGAAGGCGGGCTCTCGGTCCGCGCTACGCTGGATCCGAAGCTGCAGGTGATGGCGCGCAAAGCGATGGCCGCCGGTCTCGTGAACTTCGACGAGGCCCAGGGTTGGCGCGGTCCTGTGAGCAAGCTCGACATCTCCGGCGACTGGGGCGTGAAACTCGCCGACGTCAAATCGCTCTCTGACATCTCGCCCTGGCGGATGGCCGTGGTGCTGGAGACGTCCGATCAGTCGGCGCGGATCGGTTTCCAGCCCGGCCGCGAACTGGGAGGCGCGATTTCCAAGGACCGGCAAACCGGCCTCATCATGCTGGAAGGTGTCAGATGGACGAGACCGGCTTCTATGCCGGCGCGCGGCAAGGCGCTGAGTTCGGTCTCGCAAATTTTGTCGCCAGGCGACGTAATTTACGCCGATCCGCTGATCAAGGACGGTAACCCGGTCGAAGGCCAGTATCGCCTGCGGCAACTGCCTGAAGTGTCCGGCGCCATGGTCGCGATGGATCCGTGGACCGGGCGCGTGCTCGCGATGGTGGGTGGCTTCTCGTTCGACCAAAGCCAGTTCAATCGCGCGACGCAGGCCTATCGGCAGCCGGGATCAACGTTCAAGCCGCTGGTCTATTCGGCGGCGATGGACAATGGGTACACGCCATCGACCATCATGGTCGACGGGCCGATCGAGATCGATCAGGGGCCTGGCGCCGGCGTCTGGCGTCCCGAGAATTTTTCAGTTGGC
Organism: Bradyrhizobium sp. sGM-13; assembly: GCF_018398875.1. Lineage (GTDB taxonomy): Bacteria > Pseudomonadota > Alphaproteobacteria > Rhizobiales > Xanthobacteraceae > Bradyrhizobium. Next base: position 86,820 of record NZ_JAGWDK010000014.1, read on the forward strand.
AGCTACCGGGGTCCCATTACCCTCCGTGAAGCCCTCAAATGGTCGGTCAACACCGTGACGGTGCGGCTGGCGCAGGACGTCGGCATGCCCTTGATCGGCGAATATGCCAAGCGCTTCGGCGTCTATGATGAATTGCCGAACTATCTTTCCTATTCGCTCGGCGCCGGTGAAACCACAGTGATGCGGATGGTCACGGCCTATTCGATGCTCGCCAATGGCGGCCGTCGCGTGAAGCCGACCTTGATCGACCGCATCCAGGACCGTTATGGCCGCACCATCTTCAAGCATGACGCGCGCGAGTGCCGCGGCTGCGATGCGCCCGGCGGCTGGAAAAACCAACCCGAGCCCCAGCTCGTCGATCGTCGGGAGCTGGTGCTCGATCCGATGACGGCCTACCAGATCACCTCGATGATGGAAGGGGTGGTGCAGGGCGGCACAGCATCGGTGCTGCGGCAGGTGGGCAAGCCGATCGCCGGTAAAACCGGCACCACCTCTGACGGAAAAGACGTCTGGTTCATCGGCTTTTCGCCTGATCTCGTCGTCGGTCTCTATCTCGGCTATGACAAGCCCCGCAGTCTGGGCAGAGCCGCGCAAGGCGGCCATACCGCAGCTCCGATCGTCAAGGATTTCATGAAGCTCGCGCTCGCCGACAAGCCGGCGACCCCCTTCAAGGTGCCGCCCGGCATCAGGCTGGTGCGCGTCGACGCCAAGAGCGGGATGCGTCCCAACCCGGGCGAGGGCGGCCGCACCATCCTGGAAGCGTTCAAGCCGGGCACCGCGCCGCCGGACAATTACGCCGTTGTCGGCGTGGTCGACGACGGAGGGGTGCCGATGCAGCCGGGAATCCCGCCTGACGCCACCAATGTCATGCGCCCGGGCGGGCTGTATTAGCCCGCCGGCATCAAACAAAACCGGGTTCACCGGCCTGAGCCGATTGCGCTTTGCGGCGTACGCCGCTACATCCGGCCCGTTGAACATCTATCCAGTAGCGGTTCCATCCACAGACAGAAGAGACCATGCGCGCCGAAGTCGAACGCCTTGTTGAAGAGATCAAGCAGTCAGTCGGGCTGCTGAGGAGGCATCTTTGACGTCGAGAAATCGACGGCACGGCTGGCCGAGCTGAACAAGCTCGCCGAAGATCCCAACCTCTGGAACGATCCCCAGAAAGCCCAGAAGCTAATGCAGGAGCGCACCTCGCTGGTGGATGCGCTCGAGGGCATCGGCAAGGTCGAGCGCGACCTCGACGACAATGTCGAGATGATTGCGCTCGGCGAGGCCGAGAACGATGAAGGCGTAGTCGTCGAGGCCGAGAACGCGCTAAAAGCCCTGAAGAAAGAGGTCGCCCGCCGCGAATTGGAAGCGCTGCTGTCCGGCGAGGCCGACAAGTTCGATTCCTATCTGGAAGTGCATGCCGGCGCCGGCGGCACCGAAAGCCAGGACTGGGCCGCGATGCTCCTGCGCATGTACACGCGCTGGGCCGAAAACCACGGCTTCAAGATCGAGTATCTGGAAGAAACGTTAGGTGAAGAGGCCGGCCTCAAATCCGCGACCATCCAGATCAGCGGGCACAATGCCTATGGCTGGCTGAAGACCGAAGCGGGCGTGCACCGCCTGGTGCGGATCTCGCCGTTCGATTCCAACGCGCGCCGGCACACCTCGTTTTCTTCCGTGGCGATCTTTCCGGTCGTCGACGACAGCATCAAGATCGACATCAAGGAATCCGACGTACGCACCGACACCATGCGCTCGGGCGGCGCCGGCGGCCAGCACGTCAACAAGACCGAATCCGCGGTGCGCCTGACGCATATTCCGACCGGCGTCGCGGTGGTCTGCCAAGCCGGCCGCTCGCAGCACAAGAATCGCGCCCAGGCCTGGGACATGCTCCGCGCGCGGCTCTACGAAATCGAACTGAAGAAGCGCGAGGAACAGGCCGCCGCCGATCAGGCCGCCAAAACCGATATCGGCTGGGGTCACCAGATCCGCTCCTACGTCCTGCAGCCCTACCAGATGGTGAAGGACCTGCGCACCGGCGTGCAGACCTCGGATACGTCAGGCGTGCTCGACGGCGACCTCGACGAGTTCATGGCGGCGACGCTGGCGCAGCGCGCGTTCGGCACCGCACCCGGCCAGGTCGAGGACGTGGACTAATCCATGACCAACGTCGGAACGCGAAGGTAAACGCGCCCGACGATGACGAAGATGATCGAGATCGTATCGCGGCCGAAATAATCTTCGGAAATCGGGTGGACCGCGACGTGCGTCCGGTTCTAGCTGGCTGCGCGATTTCACCAGGTTCTTACCAGATGACAGTCAGCGACGGCCGGATCGATGCGCGCGACTGGGCGTTGCTCGCCGCATTGTCGGTGCTGTGGGGCGGGTCGTTCTTCTTCAACGGCGTGGTGCTACGCGAGCTGCCGCCGTTCACGCTCGTGCTGTTGCGTGTGCTGCTGGCCGCCATGATCCTGCTGCCCGTGCTTTGCGCGCAGCGACTGCCGTTTCCGAAGGGATGGAAGGGCTGGCGGCCGTTCTTCCTCGTCGCCTTGTTCAACAATGTGCTGCCGTTCTCGCTGATCGTCACCGGACAGATGTACATCCCGAGCGGGCTGGCTTCGATACTCAATGCTACCACGCCGCTGTTCACGGTGGCGGTGATGGCGGCGACGGGCGAGGAGAAGCTCATCATCAGGCGTGTGGTCGGCGTGATCACAGGCCTTGTCGGCGTCGTGATCCTTCGCGGCAGCGGATTAGGCTTTGCCAGCGGGCAGGGGCTCGGCGTTCTACTGTGTCTCGTGGCGGCGCTGAGCTACGGCATCTCCGCGCTGATAGCGCGGCGCGCGCTATCAGATGCACCGCCGCTTTCCACCGCCACGTTTCAATTGATGGCATCGAGCCTGATGATGACTGTCGTCGCCGGCATTTTCGAGCGGCCGTGGCAATTGCCAATGCCTGATACGGTGACATGGTTCGCGGTGCTCGGTCTTGCCGGCTTGTCCACGGCGCTGGCCTATATCGTTTTCTTCCAGGTGCTGCGGCGTTCCGGCGCCACCAACGTCATGCTGGTGACGCTGCTTGTGCCTGTTACAGCGATCCTGCTCGGCTCGCTCGTACTCGGCGAGCCGATTTCGCCGCGCGAGATCGCGGGCGCACTGGTGATCGGCAGCGCGTTGTTGTTGATCGACGGCCGCGTGCTGAAGTTTCTCGAACGTTTAGTTGGCTTCCCCAGGCGGCGCGAGCCAACTTGACTTTTGCCTATATAGCAATACGATTTGCCAAATAGGCAAACAGGAGTGTCAGCGTGGTTTCGGCAGAAGCCGGCCGGCGCGCCCGCGAGGCGGCGCGCCTTGCCGCAATCGGATCTGTCATTCGGAGGGCCCGTTCGGCGCGCGATTTGACGCTCGATGACCTCGCCGGAATGGTCGGTCTGTCAGTGACATTTCTCTCGCGGATCGAGCGCGGACTCATCGCGTGCTCGATCGGCAATCTCTTGGAAATTGCCGGCGTCCTTCAGTTGCCGCCGGCAGAGCTATTTGCCGACATCGAAGGAGAGGACCGGACGCGCGCGTATCGCGTGGTGCGGTCGATCGATGCCGCTCCATCGAAGGGCGCTGATGCAGATTATGCCTGGCGCAAACTCGCTTCGGGCGTGGGCGAGCAGCGGCTGGAAAGTTTCCTGCTCGAATTGTCGGCAAAACCGCGCAAGCCGACGCTGGTCGCGCATCCCGGCGAAGAAATGTGCTTCGTCCTCGAAGGCAGCGTCGAATTTCAGGTGGGCGACGAAACCATCGCACTGGAGCGCGGCGATTCCATTCATTTGCGCTCAGACGTACCGCATATGGCGTGGGCGCGGGAGTCCGGCAGTGCGCGCCTGCTCATGGTCACATCAATCGAAAATCAGTCGGCCATCGCGGTTGAGTGGTGGAGCAATATTGCGGGCAGGAAAAGCGAACGAGAAAGCACGGCAAAACGGAGAGAAAAATGAGTGCTGTCAGCAAGGAGATTCCCGACACGGCGGCCGCAAATGCGGAATTGACGACCGCGCGCGAAGCGTCGCGAAAGGATCACAAGCCCTACGAGACGCGTCATTTCAACGAAGTTGAATGGGAGACGATCCGGTGGCCGGGCGAGACAGGCAAAATGCTTTTTCATCCGCGACCGGAACGCCCGACCGAACCGAACGCGGGAATTCTGCGGCTTGAACCCGGCGCCTATCATCCCGAGCGCTATCATGGCTTCGCGCAGGTCTGGCATATCCTGAAAGGCGAGTTTTCAATCGACGGAACGCTGCATGCTCCGGGAACGGTGTTGTTCCATCCCGACCCCCACTTTGAGGGTGAATTCCGCACCGAAACGGGCGGGGAGATATTCATCGTCCAGTATCCTGGTCCGACAACCGGTAAGCGGCCGATCTATAGCGGCCGGTTCAACATGGCGGAACGCAAGGCGGTTGCGGGCGAACGCGTCGATCTCTGAACCGGCGGATCATCCGATCTGAAGAAGCGAATTATCGCGCAGGCTGGCTGGAAGCTGATGTCTTCTTCCAGTCGGCAATCCAGTTTCTGAACCTTCCGTTGTCGCGCTCGCCGCCGTGCCAGGCTGCGGTGACTGTGCCGTCACCGGCCACGAGAACCACGACATCGAGCCCCTTGGAACGGCGCAGCGTATCGATCGCTTGCTGCGGCGTCTGCGCGATGGGGCCTGCGACATTGAAGGAGGTGTTGACGGACAGCTCGACGCCGATGTGGCGGCCGAGCGCCCTTAAGTAGGCATGGGTGAGGGGATCGTCGCCGGCGCGCACGATCTGGATGCGGCCGGTGCCGTCGGCGTGGATGACCGCCGGGATTTTTTCGCGCGCATGCGGCTTCGAATGCGCCGTCAGCACCATGTAATTATAGGCGTTGTAATCGGCAGCCGCGGCGCCGGGCAGCAGTTCGAAATATTCTTTGGCAGCCGCCAGCGTTGCCATCGGCGCTAGCGGGCGAATGGCCTCGCGGTATTTGACGCGCGCGTTGAGTAGCTCGCGCACCGCCGGGTCGCAAGGATTGGCGAGGATCGAGCGATGGCCGAGCGCACGGGGACCGGTCTCGGCTGCGCCCTGATACAGCGCGATCACGCCGTTTTGGGCGACCATCAACGCCATCAGGTCGGCGATCGCTTCAAGCCCTTCAGGCGTCGAGATATCGCCGATCTTGTGCGAGGCGATGTCGTCGGCCGCAACGGCGTGGACGATGTCGCCCTGCGAGGGCGGCGTGCCGCAATAGAAAGCATGCGTCATCGGCGCGCCGCGCGGAGCGCCGGCCAGGTGCGCGAACAGCCAGGCAGCGCCGATGGTGACGCCGGGGTCGCCCGGCACTGGCGGCACCCACAGATGCAGCCGCACATTGCGCCGCTGCGCCTCGGCGAACCACCCTTCATTGAAATGTTCGAGCAGCCGCATATTGCCGACCGCGTTCAGCGCGACGCCGCCGGTCAGCACCAGCCGGTTGGCCCCCGTCGTGCGCAACAAATGATCGACGACGTGGATCATGGCGTCCTCGAACACCAGTTGCGTCGCGGCTGCCTTGTCGAGACGGTCTTTGGTATCGGGACGGTGGTGGATGTCCTCGACACGCAGCACCGCATCCGGATTCCAGAGCTGGTCCGGCTTAAGCGGTTCGCCGAGAATTTTGGTGAGTGCTTCCTTGTAGGGATGGTCGAAGGGGTCGCAATACCAGTTGGCCAGCGCGCGATTGAGCCTGATATCGCCGTTCGCCCCAAAATGCAGAACGTCGCGCAGCCGCGCATAATAAGGATTGCTGCCGCGGTCCATATCGCCCCAGGCGGCAGCGCCCATGTAGCGGCCCTCGCTGGACAGCCAGGTCCAGCCGCCCTGTGTCGACGAGATCACGCTATAGAATGCGCCGAGTGAATCGAACATGCTGTCGTTGCAGTAGAGCCGGCGCATTGCGCCGTTCTCGACTACATAGAGCGAGATCGAGCCTTGGTCGCCGGTGCCGTCGAGCACCGCAATCGCGGTTGGCGCGCCATCGTCGGCGAATGGCGAGGCAGCGTAGGAAAACCATGCATGGTTGTCGTGATGCGGCAGGCAGATCAACGGCACGCGCTCGGCGAGCCCGAGCTGGCGGGCGAGGATTTTTGGCGTCCGCGTCATCTGGTCGAGGCGGCGGCCGTCGAAGCCTGCGGCCTCGGTGGTGCGCAGGAGTTTTATGCTCTGCGGCAATTCCTCGAGCACCGAGCGCGCCAGTGTGCCGGCGAGCGTCGGGTAATCCCAACTCGTGAGCCAGGCATCGATGTCGCCGATATCGCGGCCCCTGCCGCGCAGCGTCGCCACCGCCGCGTCGATCGACAGCCTCGGATATTCGGTGGTGTGCTTGTTGCCGGAAAAGCGTTCTTCCTCGTTGTTGACGATCAGCCGTGGCCCATCCGCCTGTGTCACTTCGACCAGCGCCAGACCTGAATTATGCGTGCCGGGCGCGCCGAGACCTGCGAGATACACTGTTTCGCCCCGCGCGAGTTTGTCGCGAACGTCTGCGATCCGCGCATCGGCGAATTCAGAGCCGAGCTGATGAAATCCCGCAGCACCCATGGTCTTTGCAGCGAGCCAGCGCGCAAAACGAAATCCACCCGCCGCGAGTTTTGGGTGTCGCGGACCAATTCGTGTGTTCGGTTTCAAGCCTTAGTCCAACCTCTGGGCCTCGCCATCGCACAAGGTCATGCCTGCAGCCCGCATCAATCACAATTGGCGCCGGGCAACAATGCCATTTCGGCACACGGAATAAGTGTATGCTTGCAAGCGCTGAAGCGGCTTGCGAGACAGCGGCGAGGCGTGGGAGGCCTTCGACATCATAACCGGCGAGGTCGGACACTAGAGGAGAAGGCACCACAGCGTGATGCCTCCTCTCGACCGTCACTATTCCGGAATATTCGGCTCCACGAGCAACGCGAGTTGGGCAAGCGATTGCTGCCAGCCGAGATAGCAGGCTTCGACCGGGATCACCGTCGGCAAGTTTGTCTGTTCGATATTGATCTCGGTTCCGACCGAAACCGCTTTCAGGGTCACCGTGACCTCGATAACGCCGGGCAAATTGGGGTCGTCGAAACGATCAGTGTAGCGGATTCGCTCGTTGGGCACGACCTCCAGATATTCTCCGCCGAACGAATGGCCGGCGTTTGTGGTGAAATTCGTGAACGACATCCTGAACGTGCCGCCGACCTTCGCTTCGAATTGGTGGACCTTGCAGGTGAAACCGTAGGGCGGCAGCCACTTGGCCATGGCTTCCGCATCGAGGAAGGCGCGAAAAACCTTCTCCGGCGTGGTGGCGAAGACGCGATGCAAACGAACGGTATTGCCTTGGGACATGATGTTATTTTCTCCATTACTGAGCGGAGTATATCGCGGGATTGGGTTGGGTTTGCTCAGTCTCTGCCACAAGGACGCCTGGCCTCCATGCGATCCGACATAGGGCCAGAAAAAATTTCACCGACGCGGACGCGCCGGTTCCATTCACATGCCGGTAGACCGCCGACGTATTCCGCCATCAACGAGCAAGCACGCTGATTCTGACGGCGCGATACTAGCCTGAGCTCAGCCGCACGCCCGCGCGCAGGAATTTCTGCGGGTCGACGGCGTCGCCGTCGATTCGTGTTTCATAGTGCAGATGCGGACCGGTGGAGCGGCCGGTTGAGCCGACGGCGCCGATGACCTGGCCGATCTTGACGAAGTCGCCGACCCTGACGTGAATCTCCGACAGATGGCCGTAGCGGGTCGACAGGCCGTTGCCGTGATCGACCTCCACCATACGACCGTAACCGCCCATCCATCCCGACGACACCACCTTGCCGTTCGCGGTGACGCGCACCGGATCGCCGGTCGCGGCCCGGAAATCGAGGCCGGTATGCATCGCGGGTCGACCGAGGAAGGGATCGCTGCGAACGCCAAAGCCCGAGGTGAATTCGACCTCGCCGACGACAGGTTTGCGGTAGGGCACCAGTGCGAGCGTCGCGTTGAGGCGCTGCATCTGGACGCGGGTGAGGTTGATCCGGTTGAGCTGGCGTTCGAACGCACCGGCATCCGCCGGCAGCTTCACCGGCACGAACGGGCCACCAATGGCCGAGCGCGGCGTTGCGGCTTCGAGCTGCGCCATGTTGAGGCCGAGATCGGTGAACACGCCACGCATGCGGCGCAGCCGCGATTCCATGCTGTCCTCGACCGAGCTCAAGGCCGCCATCTGCCGCCGCTCGACGGTGTCAAGCGAGGTCTGCAGGCGGACCAGGACGTTGTCGACGCCCTGAACCTTGGCGAACTGATTTGGCTGCGGCTTGGCGACGGCGGGCACGCGAGATTCCAGCCGGGCCTCGCGATCCGGCGGCGCCACGAAGATCACGGTGTCGCTGATCGGCGAGGGTTTTAGGCTGCCGGAAGCGGGCGTCTCCACGGCCACGCCGCGCGGTGGAGGCCGAATCGAACCGGTCGCCGCGATGTCCGGCATCGCGCCAAGGGCAGTGGCGCGCGATTCGAGTGCGGTCTGGCGGCGCATGATCTGGTCGAGCTTCTGATCGAACTGTTCCTGATCGAGCAACTGGCGGCTGGTCGTGCGGTCGACCTTGGCGCGCAGCTCCGCGATGCGGTCTTCATAGGCGTACTGCATCTCGGCTTGGCGAGCGATCAGCCGGGTCAGGACGTCGTCGCGAAACGCGAAATAGGTGGCAGTGGCGGCCGACCACATGCCGAGCAGCACGATCGTGCCGACAACGATCCAGAACACGACCGGGCCGAGCCTGACCTGCTTGCCGGCATGGACGATGGTGTAGCTGTTACCGTCCAGCGCTGCGGCCTTTGCCGCGTGGGGTGCCGGGCGGCGGGGCGGCGTCCGGCCATGATCGTGGGGATGATGGTGATCGGCATAATGACCGGAACGGTACGACATTGGCACTCCCGCGCCGGTCGGAAATCAGCTCCGTTCGGCTCAATCTGCGTGCCGATTTGACCCGTTCATGGTTAATTTTTGGGAAATGGAACCTGCCGATCAGAACCTGCCGATCACATGGCGCGAATGGCAGCCAGCACCTCCTCGGCATGACCATCGACCCGCACATTGCGCCAGATTTTGGCGATCCGTCCGTCGGCGCCGATCAGAACAGTTGTTCGAATGATCCCCATGAAGGTCCTGCCGTACATCGATTTTTCGCCCCATGCGCCATAGGCCTCAAGCATCTCATGTTGCTCGTCCGAGATCAGAGGAACCGAGAGCTGGTGCTTGTTCCGGAAGGATTCCTGGGCCTTTACGGTGTCGGCCGAGATCCCGAGCACCACCGCTCCCGCATCGGCAAATGCACTATCGAGCCGCGTGAAGTCGATCGCCTCCCGGGTGCAGCCGGGCGTGTCAGCGCGGGGATAGAAAAACAGCACCAGCTTCTTGCCGGCATAGTCTGCCAGCGAAACACTGCCGCCTCCATCGCGCGGAAGGCTGAACGGGGGCGCCATGGCCCCTTCGGCCAGTCCGGTTCCGGCAACTGGCTTCGGCATATCCGATAGATTGGATTTTATTAACTCTTTCGATGTCGGCTTGTGCGACGCTTTGGCTGAAGCGGTCTTGACCGTCTTAGCCGGCTTCTTGGCCAGTTTCTCGGCGGCTGCCTTGGTGGCGGTTTTGGCGGCCTTGCTGGCTGACTTGGCGGCAGGCTTTTTGGTCAATGCCGGCGTACTGCGGCGGGCGATCTTGCTGGCGGCCTTGGCGGCAGTCTTGGCCGCGGCCGGTTTTGCCGCGGAGGCCTTGCGGTTCTTGGGGGATGCCATGGAGGATTTCTTGCGCGTTTTCTTGGACATACGCCTTCCTTTCGTCGCTTTCCGCAGATCAACCATTAGGGTATTGCGGGTCTCGCCTTTGACTGTCGGATTCGCTCCGGCTGCTGGGCAAGTTTGATGACCCCGGAGTATGGTTACAAGGAATTCGACGCTACCCCCGTCCGCTCGTCGATGGGACCGCCCAATCAATCCTTGGGCCCGACCACGAGTAACAGTATTAATCGAGGATTGGCAGCGATGCCGGCACAGGAGCGCTCGATACCGATCGAAGAGTGCGCCCTGGGCGGCGATCAATCTCAGCGCCGGCACCGAGAGGCAATGGCTAGGAATACTACGCCCAAGGGGTCGAATCCGCGTGCCGAGGCCCAGCAATGGGATGACGCGGCGGGTTGGGAGCAGGACGAGGCGGCGGGCTATCGTGCGCGACGGCTGTTGTCGCGCTCCAATTCCCGATTCCACCGGTTCAGCGACAGATTTGCAACGTTGCAGCAATGGATGACCGGCGAGCGCTGGGTCAAGCGCGTGGCGATCGTGATCGCCGTGCTGGCGGTGATTTTCACCGGTTGTTTCGGCGGTCTGTGGTGGCGGCTTGGGGCCGGGCCGATCAATCTCGACATGGCGACGCCGTGGCTGGCGACCGCGATCGAAGACAATATCGGCCATGGCAACACGGTCGAGGTCGGCGGTACGCAGATCGAGCGGGCCGGGCGGATTCGAATCGCGGTGCGCATCCGCGACATCGTGGTCCGCGACCGTGACCAGGTCGTCGTCGCCACCGCGCCGAAGGCCGAGGTGAAGTTGTCGGGCATGGCGCTCCTGATGGGGCGGCTGCGCGCCGAGAGCCTCAATTTGGTCGATGCCGAACTTTCGGTGCGAATCACACCCGATGGCCAGGTGACGGTGTCTGCCGGCGATACCGCCAAACCGCTGGCGACCGGCGTTGCCTCCAAGCGCGATGCCGGCATGGCCCCGACATTCCCCCGCCAGCCGCCTGCGCCGCCTCAGGGTGCTGCTGCGACGGCTCCCGATACCACGCAGAGCGGATTGCTGGCCGGCCTCGATTGGCTCGACAGCCTCAGCCTGACCGGCCTCGACGGCCAAAACCTGAACGAGATCGGCCTCAAAAACGGCAATCTCATCGTCGACGACCAGCAGCGCGGCAACAAATGGAATTTCGAGAATATCAGCCTCAGCATGCGCCGTCCGAGCGGCGGCGGGGTTGCGGTGAGCCTTGGCGAGCAAGGTGCGCATCCCTGGTCGCTCAAGGTCGTGGTCGGACCGCAGCAGAACGGCGTGCGCTCGGTCGATCTTCGCGCCGACAAGGTGCCGGCCGCCAACATCCTGCTGGCGATGCGGGTCAAGGACCTGACCTACAGCGCCGAGCTGCCGCTTTCCGGCGAGCTGAAGGGCGAACTGGGCCGCGACGGCCTGCCGACCTACTTCCGCGGCAAGATCACTGCCGGCGCCGGGAACCTCATCGACAGCGATACGCCTGACTATCCGATGCCGATCGATTCGGCGGAGATGAGCGTCGAATGGGATGCCGGACGGCGCGTGCTGGTCGCGCCCTTCAAGGTCATTTCCGGTTCGAACCGGATTACGCTGCTCGGCCATCTCGAGCCGCCGAACGGTGCCACCACCGAATGGCAGGCCGGTCTCAGCGGCGGCACCATCCTGCTGGCTGGCACCGACAACGAACCGCCGCTGATCTTCAACCGGATCGCGATCGGGCTGAAGTTCGACACCGACCGCAAGCGCGTGCTGCTCACCCAGGCCGATATCAGCAACGGCGAGATCGGCGTCGCCGGCACCGGCAGCATCGACTATGCGAACGAGGCGCGTCTCCAGCTCGGTTTTGCGGGCACGCCGATGTCGGCATCCGCGCTGAAGCGGATGTGGCCGATCCTGATCGTGCCCGAAGTGCGCGAATGGGTGATCGAGCGGATCGAGCGCGGCACGCTTCAGCGCATCGAGGTCGGCGTCAATTCGCCGGTGCGCAATCTGTCGCGCAAGGGGCCGCCGATTCCGGACGACGGCCTGGCCGTCAACATCGTCGCCTCCGGAGTTACCGCGCGTCCAGTGGATGACATGCCCGCGGTCCGCGATGCGGATTTGAAAGCGCGCGTTACCGGGCGAACGGCGACGGTGACGATCGGGCAGGGCGTTGCCGACACGCCCGCCGGCCGCAAGATCAACATTTCCGATTTCACGTTCGAGGTGCCGGACATGGCGCCGAAGCCGTCGCCCTCGCGGGTGAAATTCAGGGTCGATGCGTCCGTGCCGGCAGCGGCCGAGATTCTGGCGTCCGACCGCATCAGCGATCTCTCCGGCACGCTGATCGATCCGAACGCCAGCAAGGGAAATGTTGCCGCCATCATCACGCTTGGCATGCCGGTCAAGGGCTCGATGACCAAGGCCGACACCACCTACACCGTGATTGCCGATCTGGCCGGGTTTGCCGCCGACAAGCTCGTGATGAACCAGAAGCTGGAATCCAATACGCTCAAGGTGCTCGCCAACAACGCGGGCTACCAGGTCAAGGGCGACGTCAAGATCAATGGGCAACCGGCTTCGCTGGACTATCGCAAGCCGAGCGAGGGCGACGCCGATATCAAGCTGCAGGCGACGCTGGATGATGCCAGCCGCGCGCGTCTCGGGATCGATCTCGGACCCGCCGTGAGCGGCTCGATCCCGATCAAGGTGGTCGGCAAGATCGGCGAGAACGACAGTCGCGTCGGCATCGAGGCCGATCTGACCGCGCTGCGGCTCGACAATATCCTGCCGGGCTGGGTCAAGGTGCCCGGCAAGTCGGGCAAGGCGACGTTCAATGTTGTGAAGAAGGAGCAATCGACGCTGTTCCAGGACATCGTGGTCGAAGGCGGCGGCGCGTCGATCAAGGGATCGCTCGAGGTCGACCAGAACGGCGATCTGCTGATGGCGAGCTTCCCGACCTACGCGCCGTCGGACGGTGACAAGACGACATTGAAGGCCGAGCGCGGCGCCGACGGCGTCGTGAAGGTCACGATACGCGGCGACGTGTTCGACGGCCGCGGCTTCCTCAAATCGGCGATCTCAGGCAGGGATGACCCCAAGAGCAAATCGCGGAACATCGACCTCGATATCGACATCAAACTTGGCGCGGTCGCGGGCTTCAACGGCGAGGCGCTGCGCAGCGTCGATAGCAAGTTTTCCCGCCGTAACGGCATCGTTAGAAGCTTTACGCTGTCCGGCAAGGTCGGGCGCGACACGCCTATGACGGCCGATCTGCGCGGCCGCGGGCAGGGACAAGGCCGCGACATCATCATCCTGCAGACCAATGACGCCGGCGCGTTCTTCCGTTTCACCGACATGTACTCGAAGGTAATTGGTGGCCAGCTCTCGCTCGCGATGGAGCCGCCAACGGTCGAACCGAGCGCTAAGGAAGGCCTGATCAACGTCCGCGACTTCTCCATCAAGGGCGAGGCTTCGCTCGACCGTGTGGCAGCAGGTGGTTCTACCGGCACTCAGAGCGGCGTTTCCTTTACGGCATTGCGAGCCGAATTCACCCGGCAGAATGGACAGCTCACGATCCGCGATGGTGTCGTGAAAGGACCGATGGTCGGGGCGACGATCGAAGGCAGCATCGACACAGTGGCCAATCAAGTTCGGATGAGCGGTACCTTCGTTCCAATGTACGGATTGAACAATATGTTCGGCCAGATTCCGGTGCTCGGGCTGTTCCTCGGCGGCGGCAGCAACGAGGGCCTGATCGGCGTCACCTATGAAGTGGTCGGCACCCCCGGCCAGCCGGTGCTGCGCGTCAATCCTATCTCGGCGATGGCGCCCGGCGTGCTCAGAAAGATATTCGAGTTCAACACCGGCAAGCAGAACAACACCCCGATCGAACTCCCGCCGAACAATTAGACAGCCACCGCCGCAGGCGGTGGACGATCGAATGCAAACTTCAGGGTGGGAAGCTGCGTTCGGCTGACATCACTGCTCTGGTCTGCTTGCCAGACAAGGATCCAACAGGACATGGTTGGCGTCGCGTCGTCGATATCCGCCTCTTACGATGACCCTGTCGCCAACCGCCACGCCGTTGGATTGGTAGGTCACGCACATGATCCTGATATCCGGCGGTGAGCACAGCACGAGATACCACAAGACTTGATCCGTCTGCACCGCTGTGAGACTGCCGACCGCGGAGAGATCGATCCGGTAGTCAAGTTCAGGAATGCCGTCCGCCATCCGCCTCACATCTCTGCAGTCGGCTGGCGTCCGCGCCGGCTGCTCTGCTTTGGAAAATGCAGGCCTGCCGGCAAAGATATCCTCCGACGCGATCGATGGAGCCGAACCAGGCCCAGCAAGGCACAATACGATGGTCGCTACCGATAATCCGGCAGTTGGTGTGTGCATTGGGCCACCTAGCCAGATGCCTTGGCCGAGACCGCCCGCGCGACCGACGCCAAAATGGCGTTTTGCTGCGTGGCCGAAACAGTGGAGCCGGTCAGATAGGCGGTGATCACGATGGGCGCCTTGCCGGATGGCCAGATCACAGCGACGTCATTGTTTGTGCCTCGGGCACCAGTGCCGGTCTTGTCGCCGACGCGCCAATCTTTCGCAAGACCTGCACGCAGTCTCGTATCGCCGGTCTTGTTGGCGATCAGCCATGCCGTCAGTTGCTCGCGCGATGCAGCCGACAGCGCTTTAGTCCCAAGGATCAGCGCTTGCAAATTCGAAGCCATCGCATTCGGTGTCGTGGTATCGCGGGGATCGTCGAGCAAAGCCTCGTTGAGCGAGGGCTCATCCCGGTCTAACCGCGTGACGTTGTCGCCGAGGCTTCGTGCAAAGGCCGTCAGCCCCGGCGGTCCGCCGATGCTGGCCAGCAGCAGATTGCCGGCCGTGTTGTCGCTGAGCGTCACCGCCGCCTCGCAAATTTCAGCGAGCGTCATGCCGTCGCCGCCAACGCGCTTTTCGGTTATGGGCGAGTACACGACGAGCGCGGACGCGTCGAAGGTAATGCGCCGCGTCAATTGTTCGTAGCCGGCATCTACCCGCGCCAGGATCGCGGCGGCTGCCAGCATCTTGAAGGTGCTGCACATCGGAAAGCGCTCGTCACCCCGGTGGGCATGACGAGTATTCGTTGCTGTGTCGAGGACACAAACACCGAGCCGGCCGCCGCTCTCGCTCTCCAGACGCTTGATCTCGTCGATCAGTCGTTGATTTGCGGTCGATGCGCGTATCGCTTGCCGGGCGCTCAAAGCAGTCGTTATCAGCGCTGCGCCGCATCCAAGCTGGAACTGTCGTCTCGTGATCACCATGAATCCCTCCTTGCTGCGCGCAGGAAGGTGCCGCCAGGCCGTTGCCTTGACAAACGATGAGTTCTGCGGGCAGGCATAAGAAAAACTAGGGACGAGCAATGCGGCGCCGGATGAAGCTTTCGCACCTTCCGCTCAATGCGCTACGGGCCTTTGAAGCGACAGCGCGCCATCTCAGTTTCACCCGTGCTGGCCTGGAGCTTCGGGTTACACAGGCGGCCGTCAGCCAGCATGTGAAAGTGCTGGAGAACCGGCTCGGCGTACAGTTGTTTCGCCGGCTACCCCGCGGCGTTGCGCTCACCGATGAAGGACAGTTGCTGCTGCCGAGCATTGTCGAGGCCTTCGGCCGGCTCACCGAAACGCTCAATCGTTTTGAAGACGGCCACTACCAGGACGTCATCGCGGTCGGTGTGGTCGGTACCTTCGCTTCGGGCTGGCTGTTGCCGCGGCTCGATACTTTCAGGAAAGCCTATCCACGGATCGATTTGCGCCTGTTCACCAACAACAATCGTATCGACATTGCGGGTGAAGGCCTCGATTACGCTATCAGGTTTGGCGATGGCCTTTGGCACGGCACCGAGGCGACGCACTTGATGGCAGCGCCATTTACGCCCTGCTGCGCGCCTTCGCTGGCTCGCAGGCTGAGCCGGCCGGCCGATCTCAAGCGCGAGGTGCTGCTGCGTTCCTACCGACAGGAGGAATGGCCGCGATGGTTTGCCGCGGCGGGACTGCAGAGTCCGGTCCTCAAGGGAATGGTATTCGATTCATCCATCACGATCGCCAGTGTAGCGGCGCGCGGTTTCGGCGTTGCGTTGTTGCCGGCGGCATTGTTTCAGGACGAGATCCGCCAGCGGCGGCTGGTACGTCCGTTCAAGATCGAAGTCGCGCTCGGTGATTATTGGATCACGTCGTTGCACTCCCGGCGACCGACAGCCGCAATGCTCTCATTCAAGAGCTGGCTGCTTGAAACGATCGCGGCAACAAAGACGAGCCCTGGCAAGCAGGCCGGGACGTAGCTATCGCCGCAGCGCTGGCACGACCAGGAACGGAATCATTCCGAGCACCACGGCCACCAGCGCGAATGCGATCACAGGGTTGTAGCTGTGGGTCCAGTCGTGGATCAGGCCGCCGGCCCAGGCGCCGAGCCCCGAGCCAAGGCCGCTGCCGATCGAGATCGTGCCGTAGATGGTGCCGACCCGTTCGCCGCGAAAGATATTCATTGCGGTTGACGTGATTAGCGGGCCGCGCGAGCCGATCATGCTGCCGAAGGTCACGACGAAGGCGCCGAGCAGCCAGAAGTTCGGATAGAACTGCAGCAGCCAGAGCAGGATGATGCCGACGATCGAAATGGCATAGCTGAGCAAAACCGACGGCCTTCGTCCGATCATTGCATCGAGTTGGGTCACGCCTAGCATGCCGAACAGCAGCACGACGCCGGAAAAGCCCCAGGCGGTTGCGGCCTGCAGGGGTGGGAAGCCGGCATCGATCAGATAGGCGACGATCTGCGCCGCAAGCGCATACATCCCAACGGCCGTAAAGAAGAAGGTCGAGAACAGCGCCCAGAATGCGTGGTGGCGCATCGCGCTGCCGAGCGTCCAGCCACCGTCGACGAAATCGGAATCGGTCTTTTTGGCGATATGCGGCGAGCCCGTGGAGAACAGCCGCCATGGCAATAGCAACAATGGCAGCAGCAGGCATAGCGCAATGATACCGAAGGTCTGGTAGGCGCCGCGCCAGCCGATGTGATCGATCAGAAGCTGCGACGCCGGCAACAGCAGCAGCACGCCCGCTCCGGCGGCGGAGTACACCACCGCCATCGCGGTAGCCAGTCGCGGGCCGAACCAGCGGCCGAGCAGGATCGAGTTCGGCACGTTGCCGATGAAGGCGATGCCGATCCCGAGGGAGACGCCGACGCTCAGCTGGAATTGCCACAGTGCCTGCGCGCGCGACGCCACCAGAAACGCCCCGCCGAGCAGCAGCAGTCCCAGCGAATAGACGGTGCGGGGGCCATAGCGGTCGAACAGCCGCCCCACGACCGGCGCCGTCAGCCCGCCCGCCAGCCAGGTCAGCGAATAGACCGAGACCACTTCCGCGCGGTCCCAGCCGAAATTCTCCGAGATCGGTTTGAGGAAAACCGTAAAGCTCTCGCCGAGGCCGCGGCCAAGCAGCGCCAGCGTGAAGCACAGTGCCAGCACGTTGAGCGCCACGCGCCCCGGCTTGAGCGGCTGGGTCGACGCGTCTGCCTCTGGCGCTTTCTGTTCCATGACGGGCAGGGAGCGCGTTTCCGCCGATACCGCAAGCCTCAAAAATGAATGCGCCTATGCAGGCCTGATTAGGGGCGCGTACTCGTAAATCGAACTCGATTGGTGGGGGCTGTGTCCGTCATGCCCCGGTAGCGACCAAATTCCGCATCGCAACGAAATGACGCGATGTGCCACAAGGGGACCTCAGCACGAAGCTACTCGGTTGATTTGGTGGATCGACTGAACGCAGCAAACGTAATTGCTGGCTGGAGCTTCCCAAACTACGGTTGCTTCCGTTGCTGCTGCATCCGACTTCTCAGCGTCTCCGAAGGACTCTCCCCAAAGTACGCGCAGTACGTGACCGAGAACCGGCCCATGTGGGTGAACCCCGTGCTCAAGGCAATGTCTGTGACATTCGCTTCCGGATCGGCCCGCAGCAGGGCCTGACGAACTTGCCTCAAGCGGGCGTTCCGTAGGTAGCGCATCGGCGAGACGCCCTTGAAAGCTTTGAAGTGCATAAAGAGTGTTCGGCCCGCAACGCCGGTCGCCGTAACTAGGTCGGCCACTGTAACTGCCTGGTCGAGATGGGCTTCGATATAGTCGACCGCGCGCCTCACGTCACGCGGCGCAATCGGCCTCTCGAGGCGTCGCAGCGCGTTGCTATAATTGTGCGGCTGCGACAGCAGCAGTGCGGTAATAATGAACTCCTCGAATTTGCTCACCGTCGTCGAACTCCAGAGCACCGATCCCGCCTGTTCGAGGTCCGCTATGGCCATGAGCACGTAGCGTGCCAGGCTGCGGCCGTACCCGGCGGCGAGGTCGATCGTGGGCGCAAAGTCGAGGGGAGCGGCTGGTGGCTCGCCGAGTAGGGCGGCAAGCTGACCTGTAAGGCTGGATTTGGTCAGAGACAGTTGGATGCGGCTACTGTCGGCCTCCGATACCAGCCGACAACTCTCGCGCATCGGCGAGATGATCGTGGCGAGGTTCGGATTGCAAACGATACTGTCACGGCCAATCTTGGCTTCAAGGTGCCCGCGAAGCGGCAGGTGGATCCAGGTGTCCGTGCGGGTAGGGCTCGGCGACAGAACGACCGATGCGCCGCCATATTGCGCGTAACCCATGTAGAGGCCCGGCATGTAAACGCCGTTGAGGCGCGCATCGAGCTGACGGGCCTGCCGCCCCGCGATGTCGAAGCGGTAGCCTTTCGCGCGCAGGAATGCACCGGTCTCTTCCACATTGCGGCTGTGGAAGATGGGCAGCCGCTCCAGAAGCGGCGCTGTGCCAAGCTGCATGCACGCCTCCGTGTTGATCGAGCATACCACGCATATCGAGGCATGGGCACCGGGGAGCGGGAATGCTCCGATCATTCTTGCAGTTTCTGGATAATGGTGGTTGGCGCTTCCCGTAGGCGATTTCCGCGTTTTACGCGCTTTCTGGATAGGCCCTCGCGGCAATCGGATATCTAGCACCCAAATGCGCCAGTTAAGCTTGCGCCCAACGGGGGTGCCTATCGGCAGGGTGGCTCATCAAGGAGGGAAGCGTCGTGATTGCACGGCATGTTCACAGAATAGCTAGACGCCAATTTCTGGGTGAAACGGCTGCAGCGGCTTTGGCGGCAGCTGCGTGTGCGTCTTTGCCGCGGCCGACAACAGCAGCCGTCCATACGGTATCGGTCCACAAATCAGGTAGCCTCGAGACTCTGGTCATAAGCGATGGCCATTTCTACCTTCCAGCGGGCTTTCTCGTGACGCCGGACTCTCCGCCCGCGGAGCGCGAAGCCGCCCTGAACGCAGCCGGACAAACTGGCGAACGGCTCCAGCTCGTGAACACTGTCGCGGTGATCCGTAGCCAGTCCGATGTGGTCCTGGTCGACACGGGCACCGGCCCGCGCCATCAGCCGACGGCGGGAAAGCTTGCAGAGAACCTCAAAGCTGCCGGCATCCCACCTACGGCCGTTACCAAGATCGTCCTGACCCACGGCCATCCCGACCACCTCTGGGGCATCCTCGACGCGAATGACAACCCGATCTATCCGAATGCGAGCTATCTCGTTTCGGCCGCCGAATGGAATCTTTGGGCCGACCCGGATGTGATGCGAAGGTTGCCGGCAGTCTTGGCAACCAGTGATCGCATCATCAACGGCGCCAAGAACCATTTCTCGCACGTCAAGGACAAGATAAGGACCGTACGGGATGGCGATGAGATTGTCAGTGGCGTGCGGGTCATCGATACGCCAGGGCATACGCAGGGCCACATCTCGGTCGAAATCTCCGGTGGGGACGGTCTCGTCGTCGTTGGGGACGCGCTTACGCACGCTGTGATCTCATTTCAGCATCCGTCGTGGCCGGTGCCAGCCGACCATGAGCCCGATCGGGGCATCTCGACCCGCCTACGCTTGCTTGATCGACTCGTCAGTGACAAGCGCCTGCTGATCGGCGCTCACCTGCCGTTGCCTGGCACCGGCTTTGTCGAGCGCAAGGATGGCGCCTATCGCTTCGTTCCGACTTGAAGCTCGTGCAAAGTCGAGTTGAGCATCATCGCTTTCGGAAGGCGCAGTGAGATGGCTGATCAATGGCTATTCAAGAGCGAGACTTATGATAACTGCAATTGCTCAGTGAGCTGCGGGTGTCAGTTCAACGAGCCCACGACACACGGAAATTGTCAGTTTGCCTATGTCGGCACCGTCGTTGCAGGTCATTTCAATGGCACGCCGCTGGCGGGCCTGAATTGGTCGCTGCTCTGCATATTCCCCGGCGAGATCGAGGAAGGAAACGGCAAGCGCCAGATCATTATCGACGAGCGTGCGGATGAAGCTCAACGGATCGCTCTCGAAACGATTATATCGGGTAAGGCATGCCGGCCACTCAGCAACCATTTTTCCGTTTTCGGTTCCCTATGTACGGAGTTTTTCGAGACACTTTTCCTGCCGATCAATCTCGATGTGAATCTCCAACTCAGAACCGCGAACGTCGACATCCCGGGTGTTGTGAAGAGTGTCGGCAGACCAATCATCAACAAATTCAATGGCGAGCCCTTCCACATTGCACTGGCACGGCCGTCCGGCAGCTTCGAGTTTACCTATGGGGAAATTGGGCGAGGCACGACCTCGGTAGGCGGTGATATGGAGATGGCGTTCAAAGATTCATGGGCGCTATTTTGCGTGCACCACTACAACCAGGATGGCTTGATCCGCTGAGTGATGACGGCAGAGAGCTTAGCCGGATCGAATTTGTTGTGTTAGCTGAGCCTCGAGCTGACATTGGTCGGCTGTAGAACGGTCGGGTCTTGTTGCCGATGTTTCTCTGCAAGACTCCTCAGCAGAGGAGGGTGACGACGATGGCGGACCAATGGGTTTTCAAGAGCGAGACTTATGATAACTGCAATTGCACCATGAATTGTGGCTGCCAGTTCAACTTGCCGAGTACTCACGGCTACTGCCAGTCGGCCTTCGTCGGCACCATCGTCGAAGGCCATTTCAACGATACGCCGCTCTCAGGCTTGAACTGGGCTGCGCTGTACAAGTGGCCCAGCGAAATCAAGGACGGAAACGGGCGGCGCCAGATCGTAATCGACGAGCGTGCAGATGAAGCTCAACGGATCGCGCTTGAAGCGATTATCTCAGGCGACGCATGCCAACCATTGAGCAATCTCTTCGCCGTATTCGCGTCCACATGCTCGGAATTTTGCGAGACGTTGTTCCTGCCGATTGATCTCGATGCAGACCTGGAACTCAGAACCGCGAGGGTAGAGATACCCGGCGTCATGCGGAGCACAGGCAGGCCGAAGATCAACGAGTTTACCGGTCAGCCATTCCACATTGCGCTGGCGCGCCCTAGCGGCAGTTTCGAGTTTACCTACGCAGAAATCGGGCTGGGTACCACGTCGGTCACAGGGGACATGGAAATGGCGTTCGAAGATTCATGGGCGCACTTTTGTGTTCACCACTTCAATCAGGATGGCTTGGTCCGGCAAAGATCAAGGCTCACCGCATGGCTTGGGCATATGCGTTCCGTTGAATGATGCTATGCGTCTAGAAGCATGCCTCCGGAGATGTCTCTGAACGTGAGCGGGCTCGCGCACGTCAAACTCGCATCAATCCGAATTTGGCTGCGCGAGTCCAAGCCTTAGGCCGGCCTGAGCAGGACGTGCTTTTTCTTCCCCATGGAAAGCTTGATGACGCCTTCCGGAGTGAGGTTGGAGGGCGTGAGAACCATCTTCTCGTCGGTCACGGCGGCATCATTGACGCGCAAGCCGCCGCCCTTGATCTGGCGCCGTGCCTCGCCATTCGAGGTCACGAGCCCCGCTTTCACGAACAGCCCCAGCACGGCCGCGCCGGCCTCGAGTTCGCCGCGCGAAACCTCCACCGTGGGCAGGTTCTCCGCGATCGCGCCCTGTTCGAACGTTTGCCGGGCGGTTTCGGCAGCGGTGTTCGCGGCGTCGCGGCCATGCAACAGCGCGGTCGCTTCCGTCGCCAGCACCTTCTTGGCCTCGTTGATCTCGCCGCCTTGCAATGCCGCGAGCTTCTCGATCTCGCTCATCGGCAGGGTCGTGAACAGCTTTAGAAATTTCACGACGTCGGCGTCCTCGGCGTTGCGCCAATATTGCCAGAAGTCGTAAGGCGAGAACTGGTCGGCGTTGAGCCACACTGCGCCTTGGGCGGTCTTGCCCATCTTGGCGCCCGACGCGGTCGTGAGCAGCGGTGTGGTCAGCGCGAACAATTGCGGCGTGCCCATGCGGCGGCCGAGATCGACGCCGTTGACGATGTTGCCCCATTGATCGGAGCCGCCCATCTGCAGCCGGCAGCCGGTACGCCGCGCCAGCTCGACGAAGTCGTAGGCCTGGCAGACCATGTAGTTGAACTCGATGAAGCTCATCTCCTGCTCGCGCTCGAGACGGAGCCGCACCGAGTCCATCGTCAGCATGCGGTTGACGGAGAAGTGCCGCCCGACGTCGCGCAGCATTTCGATGTAGTTCAGTTTCGTCAGCCACTCGGCATTGTCGAGCATGATGGCATCGCTCGGGCCCGAACCGTAGCGCAGTACCTTCGCGAACACGCCGCGGATCGAGGCCTTGTTGGCCTCGATTTCCTCGATCGAGCGGATGGCGCGCGTTTCGTCTTTGCCGGAGGGGTCGCCGACCATGGTGGTGCCGCCGCCCATCAGGGTGATCGGCTTGTTGCCGCTCTGCTGCAGCCAGTGCAGCATCATCATGGTGAGGTAATTGCCGATATGGAGCGACGGCGCGGTGCAGTCGTAGCCGACATAGGCGGTCGCCTGGCCCTTGGCGGCCAGCGCGTCGAGGCCCTCGAAATCGGAGCATTGGTGGATGAAGCCGCGCTCCTGCAAAACGTTCAGAAAATCTGATTTAAATTTGGTCATGGGCGGGCGCTTTGATCATTCTATTTTCACTGTAATTGTAACCAGTTGCGGAACCATGGCCGGAACAGGCTGCCGCAAGGCCGGGCGCTGTGGCATTATAAGATGTGCGTGTTTGGCACAAGCTGGTCGTCGTCGGCGGGACGTATCGAGCAGGGCGTTTCAAAGGCACAATCGACCATGATGTTGACGGCATTAGGTTTGATGAGCGGAACCTCGCTCGACGGGGTCGACGTCGCTTTGATCGAAACCGACGGCCGCCGGGTGAATGCGCTCGGACCGTCCGGATACCGGCCCTATACCGATACGGAGCGCGGCCTGTTGCGGCAGGCGCTGTACGAGGCCGCCGACCTGACCGATCGCGCGGCGCGGCCCGGCTGCCTGCGCGAGGCCGAGCGTGTCGTCACGTCAGCGCATGCCGAGGCGGTCGCCGCCTTTACCGCGCAACACCGGATGCGCTTCGACGACATCGACATCGTCGGCTTTCATGGCCAGACTGTGCTGCACCGGCCCGAGAAAAAGCTGACGGTCCAGATCGGCGACGCGCTGACGCTCGCCAAGACGATCCACATTCCGGTCATGTACGATTTCCGCGCCGCCGATGTCGAAGCCGGTGGGCAGGGCGCGCCCTTTGTGCCGGTTTATCACCGCGCGCTCGCCCAATCGCTGGAGTGGGAGGGGCCGACCATCGTGATCAATATCGGCGGGGTCGCCAACATCACCTATATCGACGGCGACACGCTGATCGCCTGCGATACCGGGCCGGGCAACGCGCTGCTCGATGATCACATGTTCCGCCGCATGAACCAGCGCTTCGACACCGAGGGCCGCACCGCCGCGCTGGGCAGGGTCGATGCGGCATGGATCAACCGTGCGCTGGAGATGCCGTTCTTTTCGCTGCCCCCACCGAAATCGCTCGATCGCAACGATTTTGCGGGCCTGAAGCTCGGCGATATGGCGCCCGAGGATGGCGCGGCGACGCTGACCGCCTTTACCGTCGCTGCGATCGCCCGGGTGGTGCCGTTGCTGCCGAAGGAACCCAAGAACTGGATCGTGGCCGGCGGCGGCGCCCGCAACCTGACCATGCTGCGGATGCTGCGTGAGTGTCTGGCGCCTGCGACTGTCCGGGCGGCGGACACCTTGGGCTGGGCCTCAGACGCCATCGAGGCGCAGGCTTTCGGATTTTTGGCGGCGCGGGGCATGAAAGGCCTGCCGCTGAGCTACCCCGCCACCACTGGGGTGCCGCTCCCGATGACCGGCGGCATCATTGCGCGACCGTGACGCGGTTCAAGATATGTTGATGCAATTGCATCGACCTTGACGACTGCATGCAGATGCATCTAATTTAGATGCAGATGCATGGAGCGAGGCCGGCCGGCCTTCGCGTTGGAGGTCGTTATGGCGCAGAAGCTCACGTTGATCAGCCACAAGCTTTGTCCCTATGTGCAGCGCGCCGTGATCGCGCTGAACGAAAAGGGCGTTCCGTTCGAGCGGGTCGACATCGATCTCGCCAACAAGCCGGACTGGTTCCTGAAGATTTCGCCGCTTGGCAAGGTGCCGGTGCTGGTCGTGACCGGTGCCGACGGCAAGGAGGTCGCGCTGTTCGAAAGCAACGTGATTTGCGAATACATTGAGGACACCCAAGGCGGCGCAAAGCTGCATCCGCAGGATGCGCTCCAGCGCGCGCAGCATCGCGCCTGGATGGAGTTCGGGTCGACCATTCTGAGCGAACTCTGGGGCTTGGAGACGACGGGCGATTCCGCGATCTTCGAGAGCAAACGGCAGGCGGTCGCCGCGAAATTTGCGCAGGTCGAGAAGACGCTCGGCACGGGTCCGTTTTTCGCGGGCAAGGGCTTTAGCCTGGTGGACGCGGTGTTCGCGCCGATCTTCCGCTATTTCGACGTGTTCGATGAGTTGACTGATCTCTCAGTGTTCGCCGATACGCCGAAGGTCCGCGCATGGCGCAAAGAGCTGGGGAGGCGGCCGAGCGTACGCACCGCGGTGGGTCGCGACTATCCGCAATTGCTGCACGCGTTCCTGGTGCGCCATAACGCCCATTTGCTGAAGTTGGCGGCGTGAGACCGGCGTGATCGTAGGATGGGTGGAGCGAAGCGATACCCATCGACACCGCGGCGTCCGATTGATGGGTTTCGCGAAGGGCTCAACCCATCCTACGTAGCTGCCCGATTGTCGCTCAGCGGACGTTGGCAAGCCGCATGTCGAGATAGCCGGTCACCGTCTCCATCAGCGGCTCGAGCTTGCCGTCGAAGAAGTGATTGGCGCCCGGGATGATCTGCTGATCGATCACGATGCCTTTCTGCGTCTTCAATTTCTCGACGAGCGTATTGACGTCCTTTGGCGGCACCACCGCGTCCTTCTCGCCGTGCACGATCAGGCCCGAAGACGGGCAGGGCGCGAGGAAGGAGAAGTCGTAGAGATTGGCGGGCGGCGCGATCGAAATAAAACCCTCGACCTCGGGACGGCGCATCAAGAGCTGCATGCCGATCCAGGCGCCGAACGAAAAGCCCGCGACCCAGCAGGCGCGCGCTTCGGGATTGATGGTCTGCGCCCAGTCGAGCGCGGAGGCTGCGTCCGAGAGCTCACCGGTGCCGTGGTCGAATGAGCCTTGGCTGCGGCCGACGCCGCGGAAATTGAAACGCAGCACCGAGAAGCCGCGATGCGCAAACGCGTAATAGCACTGGTAGACAATCTGGTGATTCATCGTGCCGTGGAACTGCGGATGCGGATGCAGGATCATCGCGATCGGCGCATTCTTCTGCTTGGCCGGATGATAACGGCCTTCGAGGCGGCCTGCGGGGCCGGTGAAAATTACTTCAGGCATTGATGATCCCTAGGCAACGGACGTGATCCGGGCGGAAAAGAATGTGATCATGCGTCGTTGGGCGATGCGCGAACGGGCGCTCCCGTGAACTGGTTGCGGCCTTCTAGCATGAGGCGAGGGGCAAAAAGCAAGCATCTTGAACATCTCGAAGGCTGTTCAAGGCGTTAGCTTGCGATTGTACGAGACGGCACGATGCCCAATTGCCATAAGGCGCTTTGCGCGGGCACTGGGCCTGCCTCGTGCTGGCCGCCGAAGGTGTAGGTAATATTATACAGACATGACCAACCGGATCTATCTCGACTGGAATGCGACGACGCCGCTTCGCCCCGAAGCGAGGAAGGCGATGGCGGCCGCTTGGGACCTGGCCGGCAATCCGTCCTCGGTGCATGCCGAAGGGCGTCAGGCACGCCGGCTGGTCGAGGACGCGCGGGCTGCAGTCGCGGCGGCCGTCGGCGCCCGTCCGCAGGATGTGGTGTTTGCTTCCGGCGGCACCGAAGCCAATGCTATGGCGCTGGCGCCGGGATTGCGCAGGAGCAAGGGCTCGCCGGTCCAGCGACTGGTGGTGTCGGCCATCGAGCACCCCTCGGTGCTGTCAGGGGGACGGTTTCCGGCCGATACGATCGCGGCCATTAAGGTCTCCCGCACCGGCTTGGTCGACCTCACCCATCTGCGTGCGTTGCTTGCCGGAGGGCCGCCGGCGCTGGTGTCGGTGATGCTGGCCAACAACGAGACCGGCGCCATTCAACCGGTCAGCGAAGTCGCTGACATCGTGCATCAAGCGGGCGGGCTGCTGCATGTCGATGCGATCCAGGCACTCGGCAAAATGCCGTTCGATATCAAATCGATACGGGCCGACCTAATCACCCTGTCTGCGCACAAGATCGGCGGTCCCAAGGGCGTGGGGGCGCTGGTTCTGGCCGAGGCGGTGCAGGGGCTGGAGCCGCTGCTCCGCGGCGGTGGCCAGGAGCTGGGCCGCCGGGCAGGAACCGAGAATGTGGCTGGTATTGCAGCCTTCGGCGCTGCGACCAAGATAGCCACGGCCGAGCTGCCGGCTAGTGCCGCCAGACAGCAGGGCCTGCGTGAGCGCCTTGAGAAGGGGCTGAGCCAAACACCTGAAATCATTGTGTTTTCAGAGGATGCGCCGCGTCTACCTAATACGACGCTGTTTACTGTTCCCGGGCTTCGAGCCGAGACGGCGGTGATCGGCTTCGATCTCAGCGGTATTTCGGTCTCGTCCGGTTCCGCCTGTTCCTCGGGCAAGGTGCAACCGTCCCACGTTCTGGCCGCCATGGGGTTCGACGGCGAGCTGGCACAGGGAGCGGTGCGGCTCAGTCTGGGCTGGTCTACCACGGAGACAGACATTGATTTGGCCCTTCAGGCTTGGCGAAAGCTCGCCGATGCCTTACTTAGAGGGCGACGAAACACGGCTTGAAACGTTCTAAGTAAGTTTCGCCGGAACGTTTCGTCACCGATTTGCAATTGTTCCACCGCGGTCCTTGAAACCGCGAGCGGAGGATGGAATGCCAGCCGTACAAGAGACGGTCGAGCGCGTACGGCGCATCGACGTCGATCAATATCGATATGGTTTTGAGACGCTGATCGAGTCCGACAAGGCCCCCAAGGGTCTCTCGGAAGACACCGTCCGCTTCATTTCCGCGAAGAAGAACGAGCCGGCCTGGATGCTGGAATGGCGTCTGGAGGCCTATCGCCGCTGGCTGACCATGACCGAGCCGACCTGGGCGCGCGTCAACTATCCCAAGATCGACTACCAGGACATCTATTACTACGCGGCGCCGAAGCCGAAGAAGACGCTATCGTCGATCGACGAAATCGATCCCGAAATCCTCAAGACCTACGAGAAGCTCGGCATTCCCTTGCGCGAAGTCGCCATTCTCGAAGGCGTCGAGCCCCCGCCCGGCGGCGAGCCGTCGGCCAACCGCAAGATCGCGGTCGACGCGGTGTTCGATTCGGTTTCGGTGGCGACCACCTTTCAGAAGGAGCTGAAGGCTGCCGGCGTGATCTTCATGCCGATCTCGGAGGCGATCCGCGAACACCCCGAGTTGGTGAAGAAGTATCTCGGCACGGTCGTGCCGACCTCGGACAATTATTTCGCGACGCTGAACTCGGCGGTGTTCTCGGACGGCTCGTTCGTCTACGTGCCGCCGGGCGTACGCTGTCCGATGGAGCTGTCGACCTACTTCCGCATCAACGAGCGCAACACCGGCCAGTTCGAGCGCACGCTGATCATCGCCGACAAGGGCTCCTACGTCAGCTATCTCGAAGGCTGCACCGCACCGCAGCGCGACGAGAACCAGTTGCATGCGGCGGTCGTTGAACTCGTCGCGCTCGACGACGCCGAGATCAAATATTCGACGGTGCAGAACTGGTACCCCGGTAATTCCGAAGGTCTAGGCGGCATCTACAATTTCGTCACCAAGCGTGGCGACTGCCGCGGCAACCATTCGAAGATTTCCTGGACCCAGGTCGAAACCGGTTCGGCGATCACCTGGAAATATCCGAGCTGCATCCTGCGCGGCGACAATTCGCGCGGCGAGTTCTATTCGATCGCGATCTCGAACGGTCACCAGCAGGTCGATTCTGGCACCAAGATGCTCCATCTCGGCAAGAACACGTCGAGCCGCATCATCTCCAAGGGCATCGCGGCGGGCGTCTCGCAGAACACCTATCGCGGCCTCGTCACCGCCCATCGCAAGGCGACGGGCGCACGCAATTATACGGCCTGCGACTCGCTTCTGATCGGCGACAAATGCGGTGCGCATACCGTGCCTTACGTCGAGGCGAAGAACTCGTCGGCGACCTTCGAGCACGAAGCGACGACGTCAAAGATCTCCGAGGACGTGCTGTTCTATTGCACCCAGCGCGGGCTCTCGCAGGAGGAAGCGGTTGGTCTCGTGGTCAACGGTTTCGTGAAGGACGTGCTGCAGCAACTGCCGATGGAGTTCGCAGTTGAGGCGCAGAAGCTGATCTCGATCTCGCTCGAAGGATCGGTGGGATAGCGACCTCATCCTGAGGAGGCCGCGTAGCGGCCGTCTCGAAGGATGAGCGGAAAGATTGTGGCCACGTCCTTCGAGACGCGCCTGGCGGCGCTCCTCAGGACGAGCGGTGAAAACGGAAAAAAGACATGTCATTGCTTGAAGTGAAAGACCTGAAGGTCCGCGTCGAGGATAACGAAATTCTCCACGGGCTGACGCTGACCGTGAACCCGGGCGAAGTCCACGCGATCATGGGACCGAACGGCTCCGGCAAATCCACGCTGTCGCACGTCATCGCCGGCAAGCCGGGTTACGAAGTCACCGATGGCCAGATCCTGTTCAAGGGCGAGGACCTGTTGGAGATGGAGCCCGACGAGCGCGCCGCCAAGGGCGTGTTCCTGGCGTTCCAGTATCCGGTCGAAATCCCCGGCGTCGCCACCATGAACTTTCTGCGCACCGCGCTGAACGCACAGCGCAAGGAGCGCGGCGAAAGCGAATTCTCCACGCCGGACTTCCTGAAGAAGGTCCGCGAGGTCGCAAAGTCGCTCAACATCCCGCAGGACATGCTCAAGCGCGGCGTGAATGTCGGCTTCTCCGGCGGCGAGAAGAAGCGCAACGAGATTTTGCAGATGGCGCTGTTCGAGCCTGCCGTCTGCATCCTCGATGAAATGGATTCCGGCCTCGACATCGACGCGCTGAGGATCGCGGCCGATGGCGTCAACGCGCTGCGTTCGCCCGATCGCGCCATGGTCGTCATCACTCACTACCAGCGGCTGCTCAACTATATCGTGCCTGATTTCGTGCACGTGATGTCGAAGGGCCGCGTCGTGAAGAGCGGCGGCAAGGATCTGGCGCTGGAGCTCGAGGCTTCCGGCTATACCCAGTTCGAAGACGCGGCCTGACGGGAAGCGGATTTGTGATGAATGTAGTTCTGGCAAAAAACGAGACCGGACGCGCGCTGAGCGACAGCTTTGCGCTGGCGCGCGATCGGCTGCCGGGCGGCGGCAAAGTCGCCGAGGCGCGGAATACCGCCTTCGAGGCCTATGAGCGCGTCGGCCTGCCGCACCGACGGCTCGAGGAATGGAAATACACCGATCTGCGCGCGCTGATGCGCGAAGTGCTGCCGCTGGCGGCAGCACCGGATGCGGCCGCGCTAAAGCAGGCTGCTGCCGCCGTGAAGCTGCAGGCGATCAAGGGTGCCCGCCGGCTGGTGCTGGTGGACGGCGTGTTCGCGCCGAAGCTCTCCGAATTGGAGGGGCTGGAGAAGGGCGTTACCGTCCGCACTTTGCGCGACGTGCTGGAAACCGGGGACGCCGCGCTGCAGACGCAGTTGTTCACGCCCGACAATGCCAATCCGATGGTCGCGCTCAACAGCGCGATGATGACCGACGGCGTGGTGATCGAGATCGCCGATGGTATCGTGCTGAAGCAGCCGCTGCAGGTCATTCATGTCGCGAGCGGCGCCACGCCGGCTGCAATGTTTACCCGTTCGCTGCTGCGTCTCGGCAAGGATACCGGCGCGACGCTGGTCGAGAGCTACATCGCGGCCGAGGGTGCGAAGGCCTATCAGGCGCATGACTCCCTGATCGTCGCAATCGGCGATAATTCGCGGCTCGACCATGTTCGACTGGTCGAGGATGGCCGCGACGCGTTCAACATCTCCTCCGCCGTCATCACGCTAGGCGCCCACGCGCATTTCAACACCTTTGGCATGACCTCCGGCGCCGCCGTCAGCCGCTATCAGGCGACGATTGCGTTCGCCGGTGAAGGATCCCGCGTCGAGACCAACGGCGTCAATCTGCTCAACGGGCGCCAGCACGCCGACACCACGTTGTTCATGGATCACGCGGTGCCGCATTGCGCCAGCCGCGAAGTGTTCCGCGCCGTGGTCGATGACCGTGGCCATTCGGTGTTCCAGGGCCGCATCATCGTGCGTCCCGATGCCCAGAAGACCGACGCCAAGATGATGACGCGGGCACTGCTTTTGTCCGACGACGCCGAGGCCGACAACAAGCCGGAGCTCGAGATTTTCGCCGACGACGTCACCTGCGGCCATGGCGCCACGACCGGCGCGCTCGACGAGAGCCTGCTGTTCTACCTGCGTGCCCGCGGCCTTTCCGAGAAGGAGGCCCAGGCGCTGCTGATCCAGGCCTTTGTTGGTGAGGCCATCGAATCCATCGTCAACGACGATCTGCGCGAGCTCGCAATCGCCGCCGCGCAGCGTTGGCTGGAGGCACGGGCATGACCCAGCATCCAGCGGTCAAGAATGGCGCCTATGACGTGGCCCGCGTGCGGGAGGATTTCCCTGCGCTGGCGATGAAGGTCTATGGCAAGCCGCTGGTCTACTTCGACAACGCCGCCTCCGCGCAGAAGCCGACCGCCGTGCTCGATCGCATGACGGAAGCCTACAGAAGCGAATACGCTAACGTACATCGTGGCCTGCACTACCTCGCCAATGCCGCGACGGAAGCCTACGAGGGCGGCCGCGCCAAGGTGGCGAAATTCATTAACGCAGGGCGTAGTGAAGAAATTATCTTCACCCGCAACGTCACCGAGGCCATCAATCTGGTGGCATCTTCCTGGGGCGAGCCTAACATCAAGCAGGGCGACGAGATCGTGCTCTCGATCATGGAGCATCACTCCAACATTGTGCCCTGGCACTTTTTGCGCGAGCGCCATGGCGCCGTGATCAAATGGGCGCCGGTCGACGACGACGGCAATTTCCTGATCGAGGAGTTCGAGAAGCTGCTGACGCCGCGCACCAAGCTCGTCGCCATCACTCAGATGTCGAACGCGCTTGGCACCTTCGTCCCGGTCAAGGAAGTCGTGAAGCTCGCCCATGACCGCGGCATTCTGGTGCTGGTCGACGGCGCGCAAGGCGCTGTGCATTTGCCGATCGACGTGCAGGACCTCGATTGCGATTTCTATGCCTTCACCGGCCACAAGATCTATGGCCCGACCGGGATTGGCGCGCTGTACGCCAAACATGAGCACCTGGTCGCGATGCGGCCCTATAATGGCGGCGGCGAGATGATCCGCGAGGTGGCAAAGGACTGGGTCACCTATGGCGATCCGCCGCACAAGTTCGAAGCCGGGACGCCGCCGATCGTCGAGGCGATCGGGCTGGGCGCTGCGATCGATTACGTCAACTCGATCGGCAAGGAGCGCATCGCCGCCCACGAGCACGATCTTTTGAACTACGCCCAGGAGCGGCTGCGCGAAATCAATTCGCTGCGTCTGATCGGCACCGCGCGCGGCAAGGGGCCGGTGATCTCCTTCGAGATGAAGGGCGCCCATCCCCACGACGTCGCAACCGTGATCGACCGGCAGGGAATCGCGGTGCGCGCCGGTACCCATTGCGTGATGCCGCTTTTGGAGCGGTTCAATGTCACAGCCACCTGCCGGGCGTCGTTCGGAATGTATAATACCCGGGAAGAAGTCGACCATCTGGCACAGGCGCTGATCAAGGCGCAGGATTTGTTCGCATGAGTGACACGGCCGAAGTCAAAACCGCCAACATGGAAACCAACTCGGCGCTGCCGCCGGAGGAGACGGAGCGGCTGGGCACCGAAATCGTTGCCGCGCTGAAGACGGTGTTCGACCCGGAAATTCCGGCTGACATCTACGAACTCGGCCTGATCTACAAGGTCGACCTCAAGGACGACCGCAGCGTCGATGTGACGATGACGCTGACTACGCCGAACTGTCCCGCGGCCGGCGAACTGCCGACCATGGTGGAGAACGCGATCGCCAGCGTGCCTGGCGTCGGCGTCGTCAATGTCAATCTGGTGTGGGATCCGGCCTGGACGCCGGACCGGATGTCCGACGAGGCGCGCCTCGTCCTCAACATGTGGTGAAGGGACCTATTGCCCAAGCTATCCGGCGTCATTGAGACTGCCCTCTACGTCGATGATCTCGACCGCGCCCGCGCGTTCTACGAGGAGGTGCTGGGTCTGGAAGCGCTGACGGCGGATCCGCGGTTCGTTGCTTTCGATGTAGGTGGACAAAGCGTGCTGCTGCTGTTTCGCCGCGGCTCGACGCCTGAGACGATCCAACTCCCCGGCGGCACCATTCCGCCGCATGATGGCAGCGGCCCCATCCATATGGCTTTTGCCATTCCGGCGGCTGAGCTGCCGGTGTGGGAAGAGGCACTCGACAAGCACAACGTCGCGATCGAAGGCAGGACGGACTGGCCGCGCGGCGGGAAAAGCATCTACTTCCGCGACCCGGACAACCATCTGCTGGAACTGGCGACGCCGGGAATTTGGAAGATTTACTAGCGGGCAGCATTTCGTGGGGTTCTGATCGAGTTCATGACGAGAGACCTTCACAGTGGGAATTTCGTTGTTATTTTAATGCCATGATAGTTCGTCGCCGCGATGCGACGCCGGAGATCGACCGCTATGGATACCATCGTCCAGTCCAAGCCGAAGCCGCGGCCGCGCCCGCAGGTGATGAAGCTGACCGAGGCCGCCGCCGCGCGGATTACGGAGCTGACCAAGCGCGCCGATTCCGAGATCGTCGGCTTGCGCGTTGGCATCAAAAACGGCGGCTGCGCCGGGCAATCCTATACGGTGGAATACGCCCACGAGATCCGCCCGACCGACGAAGTAGTCGAGGACAAGGGCGTCAAGATCCTGGTCGATCCAAAGGCGGTCCTGTTCCTGCTCGGCACCGAGATGGACTACAAGGCCGACAAGCTCCAGGCGCAGTTCATCTTCAACAACCCGAACCAGGTTTCCGCCTGTGGCTGCGGCGAGTCGGTTCAACTGACCCCGGCGAAGGGTTGATTTCCTTTGTTGCCGGGTCAGTAGCTGGTCCGGGCAACGTGCGTATCCTCGCCTGAACGTCGCGAAGCAGTGCGACCAGCGCATCGTCCACAGGCGTGTCTCCCTCCGGCGCGAGCAACGTCATCCCCCACCGCGCCAGCAGCGCTTCCTGCACGGGGTTAGGCGAGGGCATAAACACGAACGAGCGCGGACGGTCTTCCTTGCGGCCGGACTTCTCCCAGATCTCCCAGATCCGGTGCAGCAGCAGGCGGATGTTCGGGTCCGACATGCTGTAGCCGATGAATAGGATCGTCCGTCCGAGCGCGTCGGCGCGGAATTTGATGTCGAGCGGTGAATCGAACGATAGGCGATTGAAAAAGTCGGTCTCCGTCAGGACGAGCGAATCATCGTCGTCGAAGTCGCCGTGAAACTTGATGATCTGAGTGACGCCTTCCGGCGCGTCGGCGATCTCCTTGGCGTTGGTGATCTTCGCGTACGGTTTGTGGTGAACGTCGAAGGCGGTTTCAAGGTTGCGGTCATAGTTGGTGGTGTAGATGGCCGGGAAATCGAGCTCGACGATCAGCCGATGCAGTTCCGAAGTGGCCACGCGATCGCAAGCAACTTTCCAGTTTCGGTCCAGCCAACTGCGCAGCGGGCCGATGCTGCCCTGCTTCAGGCGGTAGTATTCGGCAAGCATCTGGTAGCCCTCGTGCATGTCGTCCATCGTGCTACGATCGAGCTCCAGCTCATCGAGCAGATGATCGATCAGCGTCTGCCATGAGGGCAGCCCGACCGACATCGAGACGCCAGCGCCAACGAACAGGATGGCGTGCCGCTCCTTGATCGCGCGTGCCAGGACATCGCGGGGGGCCAACCGCGCCGCTGCACCGCTCTTCGAGTACTTCATGCTCATTCAATTGGCTTCGGTATGTTCCGTTCCAAGTGCTTCTGCTATCACTGGCCGGAACTGCTCCGTCCGCCGCTGCAGGATTGGCATGGATCGCGATTTCCTGATCGACCTGTTTGCCGATTTCGGCCCCGTCACCAGCCGCCGGATGTTTTCTGGCTACGGTATCTCCGCCGACGGCATCAATTTCGCGCTCGCGCTACGCGCCGGGCTCTATTTCCGCGCCGATGAACAGACCATTCCGGACTTCGAAGCGGAAGGCTCGACGCCGTTTCAGTATCAGACGCGAGCCAAGACGGTCACCGTAAACTCGTACTGGCAATTGCCGGCGCGGCTATTCGATGATTCCGAGGAACTGGCCGCATGGGCGAGGGCAGCGCTGGCCGCGGCGCAGCGCGCAGCTCTGCGCAAGCGACCGAAGGCGCGCAGGGCAGCGAAGGCAAAGGTTTCGCGAAAGGCGGGCAAGCCGGCTGCGAAGCGGAAAGCCACGGGCACGCGGAAGGCGCGGCGCAAATAGCGAGAGCCTAGGCGACCTGGCTGCGGGTTTCGGCGGCGTATTCGGGGTCGAGTTCGCAGACCACACGGTTGCGGCCGTTGCGCTTGGCGGCGTAGAGGCAGGCATCGGCGCGCTCGATCAGCGAATCGGTGTCGTCGTCCGGCTTTAGCATGGAGACGCCGACCGAGATGGTGACGCGGCCGAGAATTTCGCCGGTCGATTTCTTCTTCAATTCCTTGGCCATGACGGCGCGGCGGACGTGGTCGGCGACCGTCAGCGCCTGACGCAGACCGGTATTCGGCAATACCACCGCGAACTCCTCGCCGCCATAGCGGGCGGTGATGTCCTGGCCCTTGATGGTTTGCTTCAGCGACATCGCTACCAGCCGCAGCACCTGATCGCCGGTAAGATGGCCATAGGAATCGTTGAATGATTTGAAATGGTCGATGTCGAACATCATCAGCGACAGCGGTTCGCCGCTCGCCAGCGCCGTCCGCACCGCCATCTCGATCGAGCGGTCGAAATATTTGCGATTACCCAATCCGGTCAGCGGATCGGTCAAGCTCTCGGCGCGGATCGCTTCGAGGCTGTGCTGTAGATTGCTGATCTCGGTCCTGGACAGCGTGAGGCGGCTCTCCAGCGCCTTGTTGGTCTCGCGCATCTCGCGCGTCGATTTCACCAGGCCGTCGACGATCGCCTTGATCTGATCGCGGCTTTTGGCGTTCCTGAGTTTTTCGGTCGCGCCGCTCAGCTTGGCGTCATAGCTCTCCGACATGGAGAGCGCCTCGGTAATGAGGGTCATCACGTCGTCGATCTCGCCGATCACACGCGCGCCGACCTTGTCGATGCGGTCGGAGGCCTTGATGTGGGAGAGATAGGTTTCGTAGATCTGTTCGAGATCGGACTCGCTCAGCTTGCCGTTGCGCGCCAGCGTCTCGTTGATGATCTTGTTGAGGGGAGCATTGTATCCGGTCGCGTAGACGTACCAGATTTCATAGTTGCGTGGGACGGCGGTCTGCCTGAGGGATTTGATCTGGCCCAACGCGACTTCGGCAAACGCCATCGTGCGTTCGTGCTCGTCCAGCAGCTTGACCACTGATCCGTTCCCAATAGCGAGCAGCGCCGGTCGTCGCCGTGCAGCAATGATTAAATTATCGCCGCAGGTTAACGGAGGAGGATGAACGGCCGGTAAACGGTTCCGGCCGCAGGAAATCGACGCTTGTCAGATGCGGGCGCGAATGGGCCGCAACAGGAATGCAGGAAGGTGCGAGTGATCGGCCGGCTCCGATTCGACCTCGCGATTAGCGCGCCGCGGTTCGGGTCGCCCGATCGAGGGTACGCGCGAAGGCTGCGCAGGAGCGGGCGGCGAGAAGGCGGCGGCCTCCGGCTGCGGCCTCGCACTGCGGCCCGTGCCCTTGGCCTGCCGCGGTTCACGATCGGCGCGCTTGTCGCTGCGCTTGTCAGGATCCCTGGCGTGTCGCGGCTCGCGTTCGCGCCGCGGCTTGCGCCCGCCGCGCGAGCCTTCCCGCGCGCGATGTTCGCGCGGCTGATCGGACTCCTCGGATGAGTCCGAATGTACCGCGTAGTCACCTTCGGCGGGGGGAATGGTTTGCCCGATCAGTCGTTCGATTGCAGCGATCGATTTACTGTCGAGCGGAGTCACGATCGAGATCGCGGTACCGGCGCGCCCGGCGCGTCCGGTGCGGCCAATGCGGTGCACGTAGTCGTCGGCGTGATGCGGCACGTCGAAATTGAAAACGTGGCTGACTGCGGGAATGTCGAGGCCGCGCGCGGCGACGTCGGAGGCCACCAGCAGCGGAATCTCGCCCTTGCGGAATTGATCGAGCGCCGCGGTGCGTGCTGATTGGTCCATGTCGCCGTGCAGGGCGCCGACACTGAAGCCGTGCTTCTGCAGCGATTTGTGAACGACGGCGACCTCGCGCTTGCGATTGCAGAAGATGATTGCGTTGTTGAGGTCCTTGGCGTCGCGCAACAGGCGGCGAAGCAGCTCGCGCTTCTCGTGCGGCTCACGGCCGCCGCGAACCTGGAACTGCGATACGCCGGCTGCCGTGGTTGCCGGCTTCGAGACTTCGATCCGCTCCGGATTGTGCAGGAAGGTTTCGGTGATGCGGCTGATTTCCGGCGGCATCGTCGCGGTGAAGAACAGCGTCTGGCGCGTGAACGGCACCAGCTTACAGATGCGTTCGATATCGGGGATGAAGCCCATGTCCAGCATGCGGTCGGCTTCGTCGATGACCAGCAGTTCGACGCCGGTGAGCAGGAGGCCGCCGCGCTCGGTGTGGTCGAGCAGCCGCCCCGGGGTTGCGATCAGGACGTCGACGCCGCGGGTCAGCTTGGAGTCCTGGTCGCCGAACGAGACGCCGCCGATCAAAAGCGCGACGTTGAGTTTCTGGCCGGCGCCGTATTTGTCGAAATTCTCTTTCACTTGCGCCGCAAGTTCGCGGGTCGGTTCGAGGATCAGGGTGCGGGGCATTCGTGCCCGGGCGCGGCCCTTTTCCAGAAGTGTGAGCATGGGCAGAACGAAGGCGGCGGTTTTGCCGGTGCCGGTCTGGGCGATGCCGAGGACGTCGCGGCGGGCCAGAACGGGGGGGATCGCCTGTTCCTGGATGGGAGTAGGGGTGGTGTAACCGGTAGCCGCAACTGCGGCGAGGACCTTATCGGAAAGACCGAGATGGGAAAAAGACATTGAGCCTCTAGTCGACACCGCCGTTCGGAATCGAAGGTAACAAAGGCTGTCGCGTTTTGCCCCGAAACGGCGCGCTTTTGAAAAGCTGGGGGCTCTGACTTACGCAGACGAGCGGCTAACCTAAGGAATCGCGTTTCGATCCAAGGCCGCGTTGAGCGCGAACATAGGGTCGAAATGGCCAAAGTCAATCTAGGAACCGGCATTGAAGCCCAGAAAGCTTAATGTTTTCGCACAAATAACGGCAAGAACCGTCATTTGGCCGTCAAATTGAGCCA
Source organism: Bradyrhizobium sp. sGM-13 (assembly GCF_018398875.1). Classification (GTDB taxonomy): domain Bacteria; phylum Pseudomonadota; class Alphaproteobacteria; order Rhizobiales; family Xanthobacteraceae; genus Bradyrhizobium. The sequence continues at coordinate 124,526 of NZ_JAGWDK010000014.1, forward strand.
TCTCATTCCCATCGAACGAAGCCGTTGAACCATGGGCAATCGCCTGCCGACTATGGCATTGAAACAGCTTCGCACGGGCCAAATCAGGACGAATCGTGCGCAGGGGGAATTCCATGAAAGGCTGGCTTCTCAGACTGCTTGCGGTGACAAGTCTTGCAACTTGCATCACGGCCTATGCCGTGCCTGCGCAGGCGGAAAAGCGCGTCGCGCTGGTGGTCGGTAACAACGACTACCGGAACGTGCCCAAGCTGCAGAAGGCAGTCAACGACGCCCGCACCATGGGCGATACGCTGAAGCAGCTCGGCTTCACGGTGATGGTGGCGGAAAACCAGAACCGGCAGGCGTTCAGCCAGACGTTGCTGGCGTTCGACAAGGCGGTCGACGCCGGGGATACGGCATTCTTCTTCTATGCCGGCCACGGTTTTGAAATCGCGGGCCAGAATTTCCTGCTGCCAACCGACGTGCCGGCGGCGACCGAAGGCCAGGAAGAACTCGTGCGCGACGCCTCGATCCTCGCCGACCGCATCATCGAGCGGCTGCAGAACCGGAAGGTACGCACTGCCATTCTGGTGTTCGATGCCTGCCGCAACAATCCGTTCGAGCGCGCCGGCACGCGTGCGGTTGCCGGCGGCGGCGGTCTCGCGCCGATGACGCAATTGCCGGAAGGCGTGTTCTCGATCTTCTCGGCGGGGCCACGGCAGACCGCGCTCGACCGGCTTTCCAATGACGACGCCAATCCCAATTCGGTGTTCACGCGAACCTTCGCCAAGGAGATCACGCAGCCCGGCGCGAACCTCGTTCAAGTTGCGCAACGCACGCGGCGCGCGGTCAGCGAACTGGCAGAGACCGTGCGCCACAAGCAGATCCCGGTTTACTTCGACCAGATGGTCGACGACGTTTTCCTGAATGGTTTGGCGAAGGCCCAGCCCGAGGCGGCGACGCCCGCCGAACCGCTGCAAAAGCTTGCAGCTTTGCCTCCGGTACAGCGCCTGCAGCCGCAGAACGATTCCGTCAACGCGCCGATCGCGATGTTCTCGCGCCACAATGGCGGCTGGACCGTGGTGTTCTCGATCGCCGATCCGACGCTCGGCATTTCCTGGCGGATCGGCGACAGCGGCGATTTCCGCGAGACCGGCTTCATGGATACGCTCGATCCGCGGACCCGCAAGCGGATGCCCAACCCGTCGGTCGAGCTGCCGGCCGATGCACCGGCGGCCGTCATCCAGGTGCGCTATGTCGACACCAATGGCGAGTTGCAGGGGCCGTTTCCGATCAGGTTCGATCCCGAAGCCGCACTGATCCGCGACCAGCGCAAGATCCTCGATATGACCGCGACGAGCTGGCTGTCGTTCCGCGAGTACAACGGGCTTCTGGTCTACTATACGCACCTGGTGTCGTACCGCTGCGCGATCCGCGAAGTGCGCCTCGGCATCGACAGTGCGGTGCCCGACAAGGTGCTGAAAATGCCGCCTTGCGACACTCGCGATCCCATCGCCATTCCGCGCGACGCGCAGCCTTATTTGAAGCTCGCGCCGGCGACCAGATCGGTTTCGGTGGAATTGACCTATCGCGACGGCAGCGTCTCCGAGATCAAGAGTTTTAGGCGGTAGCATACACGGCCTCGATTGCATCACAGGCACGTCGGAGCAGCTCTCCTCCGTCGTCCCTGCGAACGCAGGGACCCATAACCACAAATGCACGTTGTTTGAAGGAAGCCGTTATCGATCCAGCACGACAACGACCGCCGCGGCGTATGGGTCCCTGCGTTCGCAGGGACGACGGTTGCCGATGCCTGGCAGATGATCGATGCTGCCCCTCGACGGGAAAATCGGCGACAGGAGCGAGCGGTGAAAGTACGTTGCTGCATCGTCGGCGGCGGGCCGGCCGGAATGATGCTCGGATATCTGTTGGGCCGCGCCGGAATCCATGTCGTGGTGCTGGAGAAGCACGCCGACTTCTTTCGCGATTTTCGCGGCGACACCGTGCATCCCTCGACGCTGCAGGTGATGGACGAACTCGGGCTGATCGACGGCTTCCTGAACCTGCCGCACCAGCGCTTGCAGAAGATGCAAGGCATGTTCGGCGGAGAAACGGTGCGGATCGCCGATCTGAGCAGGCTTCGCGTCAAATATCCCTTCATCGCCTTCATGCCGCAGTGGGACTTTCTCAATTTCCTGCGCGAAAGCGGCAAGCGGTTCGACTCGCTCAAGGTGATGATGTCGACGGAAGCGATCGATCTCATTCGAGACGGCGAGCGCGTCACAGGCGTGAAGGCGAAGACGCCGGATGGCATCATCGACATCGAGGCCGACCTGACCATTGCCTGCGACGGGCGTCATTCGCTGGTGCGCGAACGCGCTGGCCTTGAGGTCGAGGAAATCGGCGCGCCGATGGATGTCTTGTGGTTTCGCGCCGGCAAGCGGGAGAACGAAAACGAGAGCCTGTTTGCCCGGGTCGATCCCGGCAAGATGATGGTGACCTTCGACCGCGGCGACTATTGGCAATGCGCGTTCGTCATTCCCAAGGGACAGTACGACGCGGTCAAGGCGAGGGGACTGCCCGCGCTGCTCGACGACATCGGGCGCATGGCGCCGATCCTGAAACCGGGACTTGCCGAGGTGAAGAGCTGGGACGATGTCAAGCTGTTGACGGTTGCGGTCAACCGGCTGAAGCGCTGGACGCGGCCGGGGCTATTGTGCATCGGCGACGCCGCGCATGCGATGTCGCCGATCGGCGGCGTCGGCGTCAACCTCGCGGTTCAGGATGCCGTGGCGACGGCGAATCTGCTAGCGTCGAAGCTGGTAAGCGGCTGCCCGTCCGAAGACGAACTCGACGCGGTGCGCCGGAGGCGCGAATTCCCGGTGCGGATGACGCAGCGGATGCAGGTCGTCGTGCAGAACAACATCGTGAACGCTGCGCTGAAGCCGGGCAATCAGCCGCTGAAGGTCCCGCTGGTCATGCGGCTGGTCACCGCAGTGCCCTGGCTGCAGGGCGTCACGGCGCGGTTAGTGGGGCTTGGCGTGCGCCCCGAGCATGTGCATTCGCCATGCAGCGCCGGCAATTGAGCTGCGGCCCTGCCGAAACAACCCAAAAGTTGTGTTTTGGTATCCTCAACCGGAGATAACATTGCGCGTAACTGTAGCAATCGGGTGACAGCCAAAGGGCTGGAATCCGGGTAATTTGGGTCATGATTTCGATTTGATGCTCACCCGCTGCTCATCCGCGCAGTGCTCACTAAAGGGGCGAATGCAATGAAGAAACTGGTACTTGCTGCTTCCATCCTTGCCGCCAGCGCGGCGAGCGCGTTTGCCGCAGACATGCCGGCGCGCATCGCGAAGGCGCCCGTGGTGCCCCCGGTCGTTACCTATGACTGGTCCGGCATCTATGTCGGTGGCGCGGTTGGCGGCGCCTGGCACGACACCGCCGGAAATTTCTTCAATGTTCCGCCCTTCCTCTGGGGCACCGGTAACAGCGACACCGCTTTGATCTACGGCGGCTTTGCCGGAATCCAGAAGCAGTGGGGCAACTTCGTCCTCGGTATCGAAGGCGGCTTTAATGCCCTCGACAACGGCTTTAACACCACCAGCAGCGCCGGCTTGATCGGTGAGCGCTGCGGGATAGGTGCCGGCTTTTCCTGCCAAAGCCGCATCAATGACATCTGGTATATCGGCGGGCGGGTCGGTTATGCTTGGAATCGCTTCATGGTGTATGGCCAGGGCGGCTACGCGCAGGCTGACATCGACACCCAGATCCTCCTCAACGGAACCGGCTTTACGTCGGACCATGCCGGCGCTTCGCATGGCGGCTGGTATGCCGGCGTTGGTGGCGAATACGCGGTTCTCGACAATCTGATCATCGGCATCGACTACAAGCACTACGAGTTCGACAGCAAGCAGCACAATTGTAATCTGGCGTTGGTCACCTGCACTCCTGGAGGTGTGACCTTCCGCAACGTCGATGCGGATGTCGACGCTGTGATGGCTCGGTTGAGCTACAAGTTCAACCCGTGGCCGACCGGGCCGGTCGTCGCCAGGTACTGATCCAAGTACTGAAATCCAGAGATGATGGAAAAGCCCCGGCCTTGGCCGGGGCTTTTTTCGTGCAGGCGGAGGATCCGGCAAGTCCTTTTGGCTACCCCATGACGGAATACCCGCCATCGATAGGAATCGCCGTGCCGGTGACAAAGTCGGAGGCAGGCGAGGCGAGGAAGACGGCGATTCCCGCAAAGTCGTCAATTCCGCCCCAGCGCGCCGCCGGCGTGCGCGCCAGCACCCGATCGTGCAGGCCGTCGATCTCCTGGCGAGCGCGCTTGGTGAGATCAGTGTCGATCCAGCCCGGCAGCACGGCGTTGGCCTGGATGTTGTCGGCTGCCCAGGCGCAGGCGCAGGAACGGGTGAACTGCACGATGCCGCCCTTGCTTGCGGCATAGGCTGGCGTGAAGCTGGCGCCGAAGATCGACATCATCGAGCCGATATTGATGATCTTGCCGCCGCCGGCCGCTTTCATCGCCGGATAGACCGCCTGCGAGCACAGGAAGGCGCTGGTGAGGTTGGTTTGGATCACGCTGTTCCACTCGGCGATATCAAGCGCATGCGGCGGCTTGCGGATATTGATACCGGCATTGTTGACCAGGATATCGATGCGGCCGAGATCGCGGACGACGCGCTCGGCCATCGTGGTGACCGCCGCCTTGTCGGTGACATCAGCCGCCACCGCAATCGCTCTGGCGCCGCCTTGCGTAAGATCCGCGACCGCGTCGGCCGACTTGGCTTCGTTGCGGCCCACCACGGCGATCGCCGCGCCGGCCTCTGCGAGGCCCCGGGCCATGCCGAGCCCGATGCCGCCATTGCCGCCGGTGACGATAGCTACCTTGCCGGAGAGGTCGAAGAGTTTTGTGGTCATTGTTGTTGTCCAGTTTCTGTAGGATGGTTGGAGCCAACGGATCGCGCGAATGCGCGCCCGATGACAGCTCCGCGATATCCATCATCAATCACAACGCGTAAAGTCGATGGGTATCGCTGCGCTCCACCGATACTACGCATCTACGAGCCTAGCGGTTGCCTAGCCAGATCAGGATCAGGCCGATGGCGGCAAGCACTGCGCCATATCCTGCCCATTGCAGTTGATTAATCATGAAGCTCGATGGCGGCCAGCGAATGGCACCTGTGCCTTGACCGATCCACAACAGGCCGATGGCAAGCGCCAGAAAGCCGATGATCGAAAGCGATCTGGCCATGGATCCTCCTGCTGCCGTTTCGGCCTCTGGACGCCCCGCGGACATAGTCGGCCCCGGCAGGAAATCGTTGCCGGTGGAGCGGCCGTAGCTTCCGATCGAATACAAAGCCAGCGGGCTTCGCAAGGCTGGAAGTCGCGGCGTCGCCATCTCGACGGTCATCATGCATGGACCGCCGGACGGTCATTCTCACGCTTGCCCTGGCGATCGCCGCCGCCCTCATTCGAGACCGGTCGGGGTGGCGCGGCACCCCGCAGACGCAAAAAAGCCCCGGACGATGCCGGGGCTTTTGAGCTGTCGAGTTGGCAGAGATCAGTACCTAGCGGCAACCGGAGGGCCACCCCAGTTGAAGCGATAGACCAGCGAGGTGCTGATGGTCTGCGTCCAGGGCTTGAAGGTAATTGCAGTGCCGGTCGGACCGCCGCCGGCTGCAGGCGTGAACGTCGTCGGCAGGGCAATGCGATCATAGAATGCAGAGCGATACTCTGTCTTCATGAACCAGCCGGGAGCCGAGATACCGAAAAGGTCCAGATTGTTTTCGACGCCGCCGCCGATAAACCATCCATTGCGATCGAAGGAAGGCGTAGTGGTGAGGCCGACGCCGCCGAGGCCAGCCACGAGACTGCTCTGAGTCGTACCGGACCACTCCGAACCAGAGTAGCCAGCATTGACGTAAGACAGCACATTGGGGGCAACGAGATAGCCCAGCCGCACACCGGCGGCATAGCTCGTCTCAAGTTTCATACGACCTTCGGTGCCACCGATGAAGAGGAAGGGATCGCTGACTGAGCCCCGGATATCTCCGAATTGCGCGTCGCCGAAAATACCGGCCACCCACCGGCCGCCGAACTGCCAGTCATAGCCGCCACCGACCGTTCCGAACCAGCCGCTGCCGCCATGCCGCTGGTCGCGGGTGAGGGCTGCTCCACCGGGGAAGGTCTGCACGTTGCTATCGGCGCTCCACAGTCCGCCGCCGCCACCACCGAAGATATAAAAGCCGGTCCAGTTGTATGCGGCAGCCACCGGAGCCGGGGCCTTGGCATAGGGACGGGCCCCGAGGTCAGCCGCAACGGCCGATCCAGTCATTGCCGCCACGGCAGTCAGAGCGAGCAGTACCTTTTTCATTTTCAAGTCCCTTACCCTAGGTGCGCCACCGCTCTAGAGGTGCGCGAGCGCCGATTCCCAAAATCCAGTAGCGTGACTATACGCAGTTCCGGCCAAATTGCTGTTGCGGGGGAAGCACACTGGGGCGAAAAGGGATGACCGGCAAAAGCCCGAAAAACGGGCAAGTTCCGGCAATAACCGGCCAAATAGGCCGAAGATCGCCGGAAAATCGCCTCTTCTGATGAGATCAGACGTCCAGCAGCTCGTCGCTGGCGAATTCCGCCTTGTCCGAGATGAAGGCGAATCTGGCCTCGGCCTTGGTTCCCATCAGCCGCTCGACGGAATCAGCCGTGCCTTCGCGATCGTCGGCCAGCAGCACTACGCGGAGCAGCGTGCGCTTAGCCGGGTCCATGGTGGTTTCCTTGAGCTGCGCCGGCATCATCTCGCCGAGGCCTTTGAAGCGGTTCACCTCGACCTTGGCGTTGGCGTTGAACTCGCTCTTCAGCAGCGCGTCCTTATGTGCATCGTTGCGGGCATAGACCGACTTGCTGCCGTGGGTCAGTTTGTAGAGCGGCGGCACCGCCAGGTAGAGATGGCCTTCGTCGATCAGCCGCGGCGTCTGGCGGTAGAAGAAGGTGATCAGAAGCGACGCGATATGCGCGCCGTCGACGTCGGCATCCGTCATGATGATGATGCGGGAATAGCGCAGATCCTCTTCACGATAATGAGCGCCGGTGCCGCAGCCGATCGCCTGCATCAGGTCCGAAAGCTGCGCGTTCGCCGTCAGCTTGTCCTTGCCGGCAGAGGCGACGTTGAGGATCTTTCCGCGTAGGGGAAGCACGGCCTGGGTCTTGCGGTCGCGCGCCTGTTTGGCGCTGCCGCCGGCCGAGTCGCCTTCAACGATGAAGAGTTCGGAGCCTTCTGTCGCGGTGTTGGTGCAATCGGCGAGCTTACCGGGAAGCCGCAGCTTCTTCACCGCCGTCTTGCGCGAGGTTTCCTTTTCGGCGCGTCGGCGCAGCCGCTCGTCGGCGCGCTCGATGACGAAATCAAGCAGCTTATTGGCCTGCAGCGGATTGCCCGACAGCCAGTGATCGAACGGATCCTTGATCGCCTGTTCGACGATCTTCTGGGCCTCTGCGGTGGCGAGACGATCCTTGGTCTGGCCCTGGAATTCGGGTTCGCGCACGAACACGGACAGCATCACGGCAGCTCCTACCATGACGTCTTCCGACGTGACGGGCGCGGCGCGCTTGCCCTGGCCGATACGTTCGGCATGATCTTTCAGGCCGCGCAGCATCGCGCTGCGCAGGCCGGACTCGTGGGTGCCGCCATCCGGCGTCGGCACGGTGTTGCAGTAGGAGGAGAGGAAGCCGTCGGCATCCGCGGTCCACGCCACCGCCCACTCGCAAGCGCCATGGGCGCCGTTGCGGCCCGACTTGCCGGAGAAGATATCCGGGTGCACCAGCGTATCGGCGTGAATCGCGGCGGCGAGATAGTCCTTCAGGCCGCCCGGGAAATGGAAGCTGTCCTCGGCCGGCACGTCTTCGACGCCCTTCAGCAGCGCGGGATCGCAGCGCCAGCGGATCTCGACGCCGCCGAACAGATAGGCTTTCGAGCGCGTCATCTTGAACAGGCGCTGCGGCTTGAAAGCCGCCTTGGCGCCGAAGATGTCGGTGTCCGGCTTGAAGCGGATGCGGGTGCCGCGGCGGTTGTTGATCTTGCCGAGATCCTCGAGCTTGCCCTTGGGGTGGCCGCGCTCAAAACTCATCCGGTAGAGCTTTTGACTGCGCGCGACTTCGACCTCGAGCCGCGAGGAGAGGGCGTTGACCACGGAGACGCCGACGCCGTGCAGGCCGCCCGAGGTCTCGTAAACCTTGGAGTCGAACTTGCCGCCGGAATGCAGCGTGCACATGATGACTTCGAGCGCCGACTTCTTCGGAAACTTCGGATGCGGATCGACCGGGATGCCGCGGCCGTTATCGGTGACGGTCAGAAAGCCATCTGCGCTCAGTTCCACCTCGATGAACGAAGCATGCCCTGCCAGCGCCTCGTCCATGGCATTGTCGATGACTTCGGCGAACAGGTGGTGCAGCGCCTTTTCGTCCGTGCCGCCGATGTACATGCCGGGGCGGCGGCGCACCGGTTCCAAGCCTTCCAGCACCTCGATGTCGGCCGCGGTATAGCCAGCCTCGGCGCTGGTTCCGCGCGAGGCGGCCTTGGGGGCCGCGCGGCTTTTCCCTTCCGCGGCGAACAGATCGTTGGCGGATTTGGCTTTTGTAGCTGATTTCAATGACTTGGACATGGCTCTTTAGGTGTTGCGCGCGATCTCGCGCGAGCGAATCGGTCGCTGTGACTATGCCACGGATGGGCTGAAAAGGTGACGGCGGGGCTAGCGCGTGCGCTTCTTCCCTGCTGTTGCACCGGATTGCAAGGCCGTACCAGTCTCGCGCCGCTCTGAACAGAGGACCGCAACACCCTCGGCTATGGCCCGGACAGACAGGGTTTTTCGCGGGCATTGATCGCGGTTGCGGCAGCCGGCACGGGGCAATCACATCCCGTGCCAGCCCTTGTGACTTGAAGTCACGCAAGCGGCTAGCTTAGTTGTCGCATAACCTTGAATCAGACGAAAGTTCAAGGGTGTGAACGGGGCGGGGAAGGCACTCAATACATGGAAGACTATGTGCGCGCCCTCGCTGATTTCGTGCGCGACAACCAGGCGTGGGCGGCACCGATTGTCCTGGTGCTGGCATTCGGCGAATCGCTTGCCTTCGTCTCGCTGCTGGTGCCGGCCTGGGGGGCGCTGGTCGCGATCGGCGCGCTGATCGGCGTCAGCGGCATCAGCTTTTGGCCGGTCTGGCTCGCCGGCGGCATCGGCGCGGCGCTCGGCGACTGGGTCTCTTACTGGATCGGCTTCAAATACAAGGAACACGTCGCAGAGATGTGGCCGCTGTCGCGCTATCCGGGAATCCTGCTGCGCGGCGAGGACTTCGTTAAGAAATGGGGCGTGCCTTCGATCTTCATCGGCCGGTTCTTCGGACCGCTGCGCGCCTCGGTGCCGCTCGCAGCCGGCATTTTCGAGATGTCATATTGGCCCTTTCAGATCGCCAATTTTGTCTCGGCCCTGGTCTGGTCGGCCGTTCTGCTGCTGGTAGGCGACGTCATGGGGAAGATCGCCGAATGGCTTTGGCGGGTGGTGTAGCATCGAACGGAATAAGCGGATGACGGGGGTGTTAGCCCCAGCATCGATAGACAACAGCCCCTTCGCATTGCCGTCGTGTCGTCGCGCTATCGCAGAAGTGCGGATAGGTCCAGCGGCGACCGCCCAAGGGCACGCATCAAAGCGGGGTGAATCCCGCGCTCGTATCCATCATCTCACTGGGGAGAACATCACCATGGAACTGACACGTCGTCACGCACTCACTGGCGCCGCGGCGCTCGCCGCCACACCGCTCTTGCCGCAGGCGTCCGCCAGGGCGGCCGCCCCCGTGGCGGACAAGCAGGCGCCGAGCTTCTATCGCTACAAGGTGGGCGATGCCCAGGTGACGGCCATTTCTGACGGCGTCAACAATTTCGCGCTGCCCGACACGTTCGTGCTCAACGCCAAGAAGGACGAAGTCAACGCGGCGCTCGAAAAGGCCTTCATGCCGAAGGACAAGATGTCGATCCGGTTCGCGCCGCTGGTCATCAATACCGGTGGCAAGCTCGTGGTGGTCGATACCGGTAACGGCGCCGCAGCCTTTGCATCGAGCAAGGGCAATGTCGGCCAGTTCGGCGCCAACATGGTTGCCGCGGGCTTCGACCCCAAGGCAGTCGACATCGTCGTGATCTCGCACTTCCATGGTGACCACATAAACGGCCTTTTGACCGCGGAGAACGCGCCGACTTTCCCCAATGCCGAGGTGCTGGTGCCGGCGGCGGAATGGAAATATTTCATGGACGACGGCGAGATGAGCCGTGCGCCGGAAGGGCGGATGCAGACCGTCTTCAAGAACGCCCGCCGCGTGCTCGAGGCGGGACTTAAGACGAAGGTGACGCCCTATGAATGGGGCAAGGAAGTAGCTCCCGGACTGACGGCGGTGGAAACCATCGGCCACACGCCGGGCCATACCTCCTATGTTCTCGCATCCGGCTCCGACAAGGTGTTCATCCAATCGGATGTCACCAACCTGCCGGCGCTGTTCGTCACCAATCCGGGCTGGCACCTGATGTTCGACCAGGATCCGGCATTGGCGGAAAAGACCCGCCGCCGGGTCTATGACATGCTGGTCGCCGACAAGATGCGGGTCCAGGGCTTCCATTATCCATTCCCGGCCAACGGCTTCGTCGAGAAGGACGGCAATGGCTACCGGCTGATCCCGGCGCCGTGGAGTCCGGTGATCTGAGGCGCGATGTCATTCCGGGGCGATGCGCAGCATCGAACTATGGTGCGCAAATATCTCGAGATTCCGGGTCTGGTCCTGACGGACCATCCCGAAATGACGTGTATCTCTTGACGACAGCCGGGGGCGGCCTTATAGCCGCGCCCATGACTATCGCCGTGACCATCTCCATCGCTCGCCGCCGCCGCGCCATCATCGCGGTATGGGCGGACGTCTGCGTTTGAGACTGTCGCCTCTGCCGCCGGATCCGGTCCCGCGGCTTCTCCCTTTTCCAGAAAACGCGGTCTGAACTGGCGGCTCCTACGTCAATCAGGAGTTTGAGATGTATACGCCACCACCGTTCAAGTCCGACCGCGCCGCGAGCCTGGCGTTTGCGGAAGCGCGCGGCTTCGGTCTGGCCTGCGCGTGGAATGGCAACAAGCCGGTCGCCTCGTCGCTGCCATTCTATCTGACCTCGGCCAGTGACGGCACGCCGCACGCGGCGTTTCACGTTGCGCGGCAAAATCCGCTGGTGAAGCTCGCTGACGGCGCGACCCCGTGGCTGTTGGCCGTCAATGGCACCGATACCTATGTGTCGCCGGACTGGTACGTGTCGCCGGATCAGGTGCCGACCTGGCTCTATCAGGCGGTGCATCTGACCGGCCCCGTGCGGGTGATGTCGGATGATGAACTCGCCGCGCAGATCGATACGCTGAGCGCGAAGTTTGAGGAGAGGCTATTGCCGAAGAAGCCGTGGCTGTCGTCAAAGATGACGGCGGGGCGGCTGGTGGCCATGAAAAAGGCGATCGTGGGACTCGAGATGACGGTCGAAGAGGTGGAGGGCAGCTTCAAGCTGAACCAGCACAAGTCGGACGCCGACTACACCGCGTTGGCCCAGGCGCTCGCCTCGCAAGGCGACGCCGACGCGCGCGAAATCGCAGCCCTGATGCGCGCGGCACGGCCGCTGGCATTCACGGCGGTTACGGTACAAGACAAGCAAACGACGACGCCCGAAGAAAGGAACGCGTGATGAGCTCGAAAAAGAAGATCGGCATTCTCGGTGCCTCCGGTTACACCGGAGCCGACGCGGTGCGCCTGTTGGCGCGGCATCCGAACGCCGAGATCACCGCGCTCACCGCCAACACCCACGCCGGCAAGTCGATGGGCGACGTGTTCCCGCATTTCTTCATGCTCGATCTGCCGAAGCTGGTCGAGTGGGAGAAGGTCGACTGGACCACGCTCGACGCGGTATTCTGCGGGCTGCCGCACGGCACCACGCAGGAGATCATCGCCGCCGTCCTCAGGGCCAATCCCAACATCAAGGTGCTCGACATGTCCGCCGATTTCCGGCTGCGCAACAAGGACACCTATGCGCAATGGTACGGCCATGAGCACCGGGCGCTCGAACTGCAGGGCGAAGCGGTCTACGGCCTCACCGAATTCTACCGCGAGAAGATTGCGGCCGCGCGGCTGATCGCATGTCCCGGCTGTTACCCGACCGCGGCGCTGCTCGCGCTGGTGCCGCTCGCCAAGGCAAAACTGATCGACGTCGACGACATCGTCATCGACGCCAAGTCGGGCGTTACCGGCGCCGGGCGCGGCTTGAAGCAGAACACGCTGTTCAGCGAGGCGGGCGAGGGGCTGTCGCCCTATTCGGTCGGCACCCACCGGCACGCGCCGGAGATCGAGCAGGAGATCGGCATCGCCGCGGGCGCTGCGGTGACGGTGAATTTCACGCCGCATCTGATCCCGATGGCGCGCGGCGAACTCTGCACGTCCTACGTCAAGCTCAACGGCGCGACGCCGGACGATCTGCGAGCCGCACTGGAGAAGGCCTACGCCAACGAGCCGTTTGTACATGTCGCCAAGAAGGGCGTGCTGCCGCAGACCCAGAACGTGCGCGGCTCCAACTATGTGCAGATCGGCGTCGTCGCCGACCGCATCAAAAACCGGGCGATCGTGATTTCCACGCTCGACAACCTGGTGAAGGGCTCGGCCGGGCAGGCGATCCAGAACATGAACCTGATGTTCGGATTGCCCGAGACGGCCGGGCTGGAGCAGATCGCGCTGTTTCCATGATGTGAGGTGCTGCGGTGGACGAGCAAACCCTGCAATTCTACCGCGGCAATGCCGAGGCCTATTCCAGGCGCACGTTCACCTCGCGGCAGGCGCGTCTGACGGCCTTTCTGGCGCTGCTGCCGCCGGGCGCTTCCATCCTCGAACTCGGCTGCGGCGCCGGCGGCGACACAGCGGAAATGCTGGCGCGTGGGTTCGATGTCCGTCCAACCGACGGGTCGCCCGAAATGGCGGCTATCGCCTCAAAGCATCTCAACCGCAGCGTCGAGACGCTGCTGTTTCATGATCTCGACGCGATCGAGGCGCACGATGGTGTCTGGGCCAATGCTTGCTTGCTTCACGTTCCCCGTAACCAGCTTGCCGATGTTGTCAGACTGGTCTGGCGCGCGCTGAAGCCCACAGGCTATTTCTTCGCAAGCTACAAGGAAGGCGATGGCGACGGCCGCGATACGCTCAATCGCTATAACAATTATCCGTCGCCAGACTGGCTGCGCGCCACCTATGCCGAGGCAGGCAAATGGAGTTCGCTGACGATCGAAAGCGGCGAAGTCATCGGGTTCGACGACAAGATGGCGTCGATGCTGTTCGTGGTTGCCAAAAAAGCCGGCTGATTGCCATCTTGCAGTCATCGAAATTGCCGCCCGTCGCGCGGGGAATTCCCCGGATATGTGGCTGCCGGGCTACAGAGTTGTTATGAGAATCCAGTAAAGGTGCCTTCCGACTGCTGACAGCGCGTGTGTCGGATGTTCTGGGAATGCCGGACTGGGAATGCCGTAATGAAAATGAAGAAGTACCTGTTGGCAACCGCTCTCGTTGGCCTCGGATCCGCTCCGACGCTCGCCGCAGACTTCGCCGCTCGTCCCTACACCAAAGCCCCAGCACTCGCAGCCGTCTACGACTGGACCGGCTTCTATGTCGGCGTCAACGCCGGAGGGGGGCTCGGACGCGATCGGACGCAACATCAGCCGCTTCCGGGGCAAAACTATTCGCTTTACCTGCAGCCTCAAGGCGGGCTCGGTGGCGGGCAGATTGGATACAACTGGCAGACGAATTCCGTCCTCGGGCCGATGGTTTTTGGTGTTGAAGCGGATCTCCAAGGAGCCGGCCTCAGCGACGACCGCACCAATCTGAATTTCGCCGGCGGCTTGCTTACGAACTACAGCCAGGAGCTCGACTGGTTTGGAACCATTCGCGGGCGTATCGGCCTGGCCAAGGGACCGGTGCTGAGCTACGTCACGGCCGGCTTTGCCTATGGCAACGTCAACACCACGATAACTCAATCGGGGCCGGGTCCGGTTCCGGCGACGTTTTCAACCGATCGCACCCAGGGTGGATGGGTGGTGGGCAGTGGCGTGGAGGCTGCGCTCGGCGGCAATTGGACCGGAAAGATCGAACATCTTTACCTGAATCTCGGCAACCGGACCGACTTCGCCGCGCTCTTGTTCTTCCCAAGCAACGTGAATACCGAGATCCGCCAAAACATCTTCCGCGCCGGCCTGAACTACCGGATCGGCGGCAACTCGAATTATCAGCCGGTGGCCGCGGCCAATTGGAGCGGTTTCTATCTCGGCGGCAATTTCGGATCCGGCTACGGCCGTGACCGAAGCTCGCTGAGCGTGCTGGGCCCGTTCGTGGACACCTTCAACCTGGCCCCCGACGGTTTCATTGGCGGCGTGCAGGCGGGCTACAACTGGCAGGCCGCTAACTGGGTGTTCGGCTTGGAAGCCGATATCCAGGGGGCCACCCTGCAAGACGACAAGACGTGCGTATTGGGCTGCGGATTAGCAGGAGTGAGCGCGGCTTACGATGCCACCCTGCCATGGTTCGGCACGGTTCGCGGGCGGCTGGGTTATTCGGTCGGCTCGACCTTGTTCTATGCGACCGGCGGTCTCGCTTATGGCAGCATCAAGACCAAGATCGACACGAACTCCTTCGTTGGCCCGGTGACGCAATCGTTCTCGCACACCAATGCCGGCTGGACCGCGGGCGCGGGCATCGAGACGCCCTTTACACTTCTAGGATTGCTGGGCCCGAACTGGACGACGAAGACCGAATATCTCTACGTCGACCTCGGCTCGACGTCGGACTCTTTCATCTTCGGCGCGGTTCCGGCGACGACAACCCGTTCGGTTACCGAGCACGTCTTCCGCACCGGCATCAACTACCACTTCAATTCGCCTGTCGTTGCGAAGTACTAAGCGCTGTTTCAAAGGCGCCACCGAGAACCCCCGGGGCGAAGCCTCGGGGGTTTTTCATTGATATGCGGGATGCGGAAGGGCCTTCAGCCACCACATGGCTGCAGGCGGCTCATATGGCTATGTGGCGATCCATTCGAGCAGCGCGTTTTGCGCGTGTAGAAGATAGGCCTTTGCTGCCGTGCTCTGGCAGGTTGGGTGACGTATTGCATCAGCAGTAACTTCTTTTTCCCTGGAAACGGGTGGGCAGGGAAGGAAGATGGCGTCGGGACGACATTTCTCCAGAATAGACGTCGAGATCTGGTATTCCAGCATCTCTTCTTCATTTGCATCGCTTGGCCATGAGTCAGTAACGATCACGTCCGCGTCCCATAGCTCTGCAAGATCAGTGCTTGCAGCGAAGTTTGGACCCAATAGCGACACGTCTTTGACGTGCCAGTTCTCCGGATAGACCTGTCTCACTTGGATAGGAATCGAGATCGAAGCTTCCACCCACGATCGGAAGATGTTGGCGTCTGGCGCAACGCCAACGACCTTCATTCCCTCAAGAGTTCCTCTCTTGCTTTGGACATAGGCGAGATCGCCAAGTGTTTCGCAAGGGTGATTGGACCTCGTTCTCGCATTTATCACGGCAGCTTCGGCAATTGATGCGAGTTCTTTCAAGGCCGACAGCTCTTTGGTGCGGACGACCAAAATGTCGAACCAGTCGTCGAGATATCTCGCTAAATCCGCCGTGGCTTCAAGGACATTGAACTTGATTGGCGATTGGACACAGATGCCGCCCATGGCCTGTATGCCCAGATCAAACGCGGTCGTATTTCTCCATCCACTATCGTCGGCAATGAGGGCAATGCGTTTGCCGGACAAGCTCTGAGGCATGGCGCGATCGTGCCAAGCTGTCGCCAACGACTGCGCGCGATCAATGAGGGATAAGATGACCTCTCTTGGCAATCGGTGGAATTCAAGAAAGTCCTTATTGGATCTCATGCGCATTCTCGCCTCACGGGGACGCTACGGCTAGGCCCGGAATTTCAAGATTCTCAGGTGCGCAATTGCGCACCGTAGTTCGCCCTTCAGCGTTCTCGATGAGGGCGCAAGGAGAAGAATGTCCTAAGGATAGGATAGTTGCCTCAAACCACCCTGAAGATCGCCAGCGCTAGCACGGCTTGCGCCAGGAATCCGACGGTGAAGGCTACCGTTCGGAACACCGGCAGGCCCAGCGTGTAGAATATCAGATGCGCGACGCGCGACCAGAAATACACGGCACAGGCGAGCACGGTCCATCGGTCGGAATAGTCGATTACGTTGAGGATCAGGACCAGCGGCGCGAAAATCACGAGGTTCTCGACCGCGTTGTCATGTGCGAACATCATCCGATTGGCCCAATCCGCGTGCGGCTTGTCGTTGCGCGAGGGGTTGGCCATGGCGCCGGAGAGGCCGCGCACCTGACAGCGATTGATGATGTAGGGGATCCACATCAGCCCGGTCAAAATCACGGTCAGAGTCAGCCAGAACAATTCACGCGTTATTGGTTGCGTCATGGTTTCCCCTCAACGATCCCGCCATGGGATGGCCGGTTATACCCAACAGCGCGCCTCAATGCTACGCGCGGACCTTGACGTAGCTGCCGGGTGCGTCCTCGATCGGCGGCATCTCCTCGGAACCGACGGCGCGCGCGGGCACGCGCTCGGCGTCGATGCCCTCCAGCCATTGCAGCCAGTCGGGCCACCACGAACCCTTGTGCTCGGTGGCGTTCTTCAGCCAGTCGGCGAGCGTGACATCCTTGATGTTGTCGTTGGTCCAGTATTGGTATTTGCCCGCGGCCGGCGGGTTGACTACGCCTGCGATGTGGCCCGAACCGGACAGCACATATCTGACCGGGCCGCCGAAGAACTGCGAACCGTAGAGCACCGAGTCCGCCGGCGCGATGTGGTCCTCGCGCGTCGCCAGATTGTAGATGGGCACCTTGACCTTCGAGAGATCGAGCAGGGTGTTATCGAGCACCATGCTGCCGGAGGAGAGCCGGTTCTCCAGGTAGCAGTTGCGCAGGTAATAGGAATGGTTGGCCGCCGGCATCCGCGTGGCGTCGGAGTTCCAGTGCAGCAAGTCGAAGGAGGAGGGTGGCTGGCCCTTCAGGTAGTTGCTGACGACATAGGACCAGATCAGGTCGTTGGAGCGCAGCATGTTGAAGGCCATCGCCATCTTGCTGCCTTCGAGAACGCCCCGTGCTTCCATCTCGCGCTCCAGCGTCGCGATCTGGTCTTCGTCGACGAACACGAGCAGATCGCCGGCATGGGTGAAGTCGACCTGCGCCGCAAAGAACGTCGCCGAGGTGACGCGCTGGCGGCGCTTCTCGGCGAGCCAGGCAAGCGTCGACGCCAGCAGGGTGCCGCCGACGCAGTATCCGGCGGTATGGACCTTCATCTCGCCCGTCACCTTTTCGATGACGTCCATCGCGGTCAGCGGGCCTTCCTTCATGTAGTCGTCGAAGGTCTTCTTGCCGAGTTCCTTGTCCGGATTGACCCAAGAGATCACGAACACCGTGATGCCCTGGTCGACGCACCATTTGATGTAGGACTTTTCCGGCTTGAGATCGAGAATGTAGAACTTGTTGATCCAGGGCGGCACGATCAGGAGCGGCGTGCGCAACACCGTCTCCGTGGTCGGCGTGTACTGGATGAGCTGCATCAGCTCGTTCTGGTAGATCACCTTGCCCGGCGTCGTCGCCATGTTGACGCCGACTTCGAGATTCGACGGATCGGACTGACGGATGCGCAGCATGCCGCGCCCGGCCTCGATGTCCTCGGCCAGCATCTTCATGCCGCGAACGAGGTTGTCGCCGTTCGAGGCCAGCGTCTCGCGCAGCACTTCCGGATTGGTAAGCACGAAATTCGACGGAGCGATCGCGTTGGTGATTTGCTGAACGTAGAACTCGGCCTTCTTGCGCGTGTGCGGATCGACGCCTTCGGCGTTCTTCACCAGTTCTTGCGCCCATTGCGCGGTGAGCAGATAGAGCTGCAGCACGAAATCGAAGAACAGATTCGATTTCCACTCCGGATCCTTGAAGCGCTTATCGCGCGGCGACGGCTCGATCGCAGGCTTGGCCTGTTCGCCGGCCATGCGGCGCATCGCAGAGCCCCAGAGATCGAGATAGGCTTTGCCCATTCTGGTCTGCAGAGCTTCGGCGCGCTCCTTGTCCGTCAGCCAGTATTCCGCCACCTTGGTGAAGGTCTTGATGACTTCACCGAGCTCGCTCGGCGGCTTGTCCTTCGGCTCCCCGTCCTCGCGCGGCTTGAGATAGGCCGCGAGCGCCTGGCCGCTCGTCTCCATCGCTTTGGCGATGTTCATGGCGAAGGCTTCGGCGTTGAAAGTTGTCGAAGCCTGGGTTTCGGTGTTGACGTCACTCATATCAGAGACACTATAGCTTCATTTTGCGTTCGTCACCGCGTGGATTGGTGGCGACAAGTTTGGGTTAACCCTGTTGCACTGCGATAAAGTTCTTGTGTTCTGACCGACACATTGCAGCCGCATCGGCTCGGTTTGCTCTTTGGGCTTTAATCGTTTCGGGCAACAATGGTTTGAACGGTTCTGGCGAAATCAACGCCGCGGGACGATTTTGCGTTGCAAGGCTCGTACCAGCACATAGATGTCGTCGCGATGCGCGTGCACTGCATCAGGTAGTTGGGGATTCCGGAACGGATGGCGGTGGATCGAACGATAAGGCTGTGGTCGGTTGCCACGCTGCTTGCGGCGACCATTGTGCTCGGCGGCTGCTCGACCCAGATCGCCGATATGCCGGGCTTCGGCCTGCCGGCTGACGCGCCAGAGCGCCCGAAGGAAGCTGGTGGTTATCTACCGGTTCACGACCTGCCGCCGGACCGCAACGAGGAGGCGATGAAGCCGGCCGAGTTGGCTAAAATCCAGGCAGAATTGACCGCCGCTCGCGACCGTCAGGCGGCCGCCGCTACCCCGCCAAAACCCGCCAAGAAGTGACCTAATTACTGGCGCTGCCGGGCTCCCGTGCTAAAAGAACCCAATTCAACCGCATTGCGGGTCCAGAGCCTTAAGACCTCGCGCCTGAATTCGCTCCAAATCCTTGATTGGACGCGATTTTTGGACGAAGCCGATCGGGTTTCGTAGCGCGCAGGTTCCGTTCGATTCTGTCCTGCCGGTTGTCGGAGCAAGGGTCCCATGGAAGATTTTTATCGCATTCGCCGTCTGCCGCCTTACGTGTTCGAGAAGGTCAACCAGGCCAAGGCGGCCGCGCGCAATGCCGGGGCCGACATCATCGACATGGGCATGGGCAATCCGGATTTGCCGACGCCGCCCCATGTGCTCGAGAAGCTGAAGGAGACGCTGGGCAAGCCGCGGACCGATCGCTACTCGGCCTCGCGCGGCATCAATGGCCTGCGCAAGGCGCAAGCCGCCTATTACGGACGGCGGTTCGGCGTAAAGCTCAATCCGGATACCCAGATCGTTGCGACGCTGGGTTCGAAGGAAGGCTTTGCCAATGTGGCGCAGGCGATTACCGCGCCCGGCGACGTCGTGCTCTGCCCCAATCCGAGCTACCCGATTCACGCCTTCGGCTTTCTGATGGCGGGCGGCGTGATTCGCTCGGTGCCCTCGGAACCGACGCCGCAGTTTTTCGAGGCGGTGGAGCGCGCGATCATTCATTCGATTCCGAAGCCGATTGCGCTGATCGTCTGTTATCCCTCCAATCCGACCGCCTATGTCGCCGAGCTCGATTTCTATAAGGATCTGGTGGCGTTCGCGAAGAAGCACGAGATCTTCATCCTCTCGGATCTGGCCTACGCCGAAGTTTATTTCGACGACCGGCATCCGCCGCCCTCGGTGCTGCAGGTTCCCGGCGCAATCGACGTTACCGTCGAATTCACCTCGATGTCGAAGACGTTTTCGATGGCGGGCTGGCGCATGGGCTTTGCCGTCGGCAACGAGCGGATCATCGCCGCGCTGGCGCGGGTGAAATCCTATCTCGACTACGGCGCGTTCACGCCCATTCAAGTAGCGGCCACCGCCGCGCTGAACGGACCGGACGATTGCATCAAGGAGATGCGCGACACCTACCGCAGGCGCCGCGACGCGCTGGTCGAATCGTTTGGCCGGGCCGGCTGGGAGATCCCGCCGCCGCAGGCCTCGATGTTCGCCTGGGCGCCGCTGCCCAAGGCATTTGAAGGCGTCGGCAGCATGCAGTTCGCGACATTGATGGTGGAGAAGTCGGGCGTGGTGGTTTCGCCCGGCGTCGCCTTCGGCGAGCATGGCGAGGGCTATGTCCGCATCGCCATGGTAGAAAACGAACAGCGTATCCGCCAGGCCGCGCGCGGGGTGCGCCGCTTCCTTGAAAGCGGCATTGAAACGTTGCACAACGTGGTTCCTCTCGCCAACCGGCGCTAATTCCTTTTATTGCAGGTTCTCTCATTCATGGTCGCACCCCTGAGAGTGGGTATCGCGGGGCTCGGCACTGTTGGTGCCGAAGTCGTCCGCCTCATCGAAGAGCAGTCGCGGACGCTTGCCGAGCGCAGCGGGCGCGGGGTGCGCGTCGTTGCCGTCACCGCGCGCTCGAAGACAAAGAGGCGTTCGCTCGATCTGCGCGGCATCGATTGGGCGAAAAGCCCGCTTGATCTGGCAAGCGACGCCAACGTCGATTGCTTCGTCGAACTGATAGGCGGCGCCGGCGATCCGGCGCTGTCGGCGATCGAGGCCGCGCTGAAATCCGGCAAGTCGGTTGTAACCGCCAACAAGGCGCTGATCGCCAAGCACGGCGTGCGGCTGGCGAAGGCGGCCGAGAAGCACGGCGGCGCGTTCAACTACGAGGCCGCCGTCGGTGCCGCCATTCCCGTCATCAAGACCTTACGCGAAGGGCTTGCTGGCACCGGCGTCAACCGCGTCTATGGCATCCTCAACGGCACCTGCAACTACATCCTGACCCGGATGGAGCAGGAAGGCTTGTCGTTCGCCGAATGCCTGAAGGACGCGCAGCGGCTGGGCTATGCCGAAGCCAATCCGTCCTTCGACGTCGATGGTCATGACACGGCGCAGAAGCTCGCGATCCTGGCGAGTCTTGCCTTCGGCACCAAGGTGGCGCAGAGCGCGGTCTATGTTGAAGGCATCTCCTCGATCGCGCCGGAGGATCTTCGCGCCGCCGAAGAACTCGGCTACCGCGTAAAGCTGCTCGGGGTCGCGGTGCGCACCGCCAAGGGCATCGAGCAACGCGTGCATCCGACCATGGTGCCGAAATCGTCCTCGATCGCGCAGGTGATGGGCGTCACCAACGCGGTGACCGTCGACGGCGAGGGCATTCCCCCGATCACCCTGGTGGGGCCGGGCGCCGGTGGCGCCGCGACGGCGTCCGCTGTCGTCGCCGACATCGCGGACGTGGCGCGCGGCATTCGCGCAAAGCCGTTCGGCCGCCCGGTGGAACGGCTGCGCGACACCACCAAGGCGCCGATGGAGCGGCATGAGGGCGGCTACTACATCCGCCTGATGGCGCGCGACCTCGCCGGCACCGCCGCCACCATCGCCACCCGCCTCGCCGAACAGAAGATTTCGCTGGAATCGATCGTGCAGCGTCACCCCGAAGGTGTCGACGCGAACGGTGCAACGAAGAAAGGCGCGCCGGTTCCGGTCATTCTAATTACCTACGCCACTTCCGAGGATGCGGTGTACCGTGCGCTGGAGGCCGTGCAGCGCGATAAGGTGATCAGCGGCCGGCCGCAGGTGATACGGATCGAAAAAAACTAGCGCGATTTGCAAGGGATTGCGCGCTCAATGGTTGAAGACGGGCCGGGGGCCCGGTGAAGATTTAAGGAGTGCTCGCTATGTCGACCCATATTTCCGTTCCGCCGCAATTGCTGCTCGAGCGCATCCTGACGCTTGAAATCGTGCGGGTGACGGAACGTGCAGCCGTTTCGGCCGCACGGCTGCGCGGCCACGGCCAGGAGAAGGCGGCGGACCAGGCCGCGGTGGACGCGATGCGCCGCGAGCTCAACAAGCTGCCGATCGAAGGCACCATCGTGATCGGCGAGGGCGAGCGCGACGAGGCGCCGATGCTGTTCATCGGCGAGAAGGTCGGGCTGAACGCAGGTCCTCAGGTCGATATCGCCGTCGACCCGTTGGAAGGCACCACGCTGTGCGCCAAGAACATGCCGGGCGCGATCGCGACCATGGCGATGGCCGATGGCGGTACGCTGCTGCACGCGCCCGACGTCTACATGGAGAAACTTGCGATCGGCCCGGGCTACGCCAAGGGCGTGGTCGAGCTCGACGCGTCGCCTGCCGACAATGTCCGCCGGCTCGCCAAAGCCAAAGGCGTCGAGCCTGGCGCGATCACAGTCCTTGTGCTCGATCGGCCGCGCCACGCCGACATCATCGCCAGCATCCGCTCGACCGGCGCCGCGGTACGGCTGATCACCGATGGCGACGTGGCCGGCGTGATCCATTGTGCCGACCCCGACAACACCGGCGTCGACATGTATATCGGCACCGGCGGCGCGCCCGAGGGCGTGCTGGCGGCGGCGGCGCTGCGCTGCATCGGCGGCCAGATGCAATGCCGGCTGATCCTCGACAGCGAGGAGAAGCGCGAGCGCGCGCACAAGATGGGCGTGACCGATCCAAAAATGATCTACGGAATCGAGGACATGGTGCGGGGCGATTGCCTGTTCGCGGCAACTGGCGTCACGACCGGGTCGCTGCTGACGGGCGTCAAGTTCCGCAAGGATGAGGTGATCGAGACCGAAACGGTGGTGATGCGCTCGGTGACCGGCACGGTGCGCTACATCAAGGCGGAGCACCGGCAGTTGGACAAGTTTCATCTCGACTAATGAGCCGTCGTTCCGGGGCGATGGGTAGCATCGAACTACGATGCGCAATTGCGCATCTGAGAACCTCGAGATTCCGGGCTCGCGCTACGCGCGCCCCGGAATGACAAGAAGAAACGGGAGGGGCTCGCATGTCCGACGTATCAGCCGTGAAGGCGCTGGTGTTCGACGTGTTCGGCACGGTGGTCGACTGGCGCACCAGCCTCATCAACGATTTCACACAATGGTCGAAAACCACCGGCATCAAGGCCGACTGGACCGCGCTCGTCGATGGCTGGCGTGCCGTCTACATGGCCTCGATGGACGAGGTGCGCAAACATCCCGAACGCGGCTATCAGATCCTCGACACCCTGCACCGCCGCTCGCTCGAAAAGCTGGTCGCGCAATTCGCGATCAAGGGACTGAGCGACGCCGATCTGCACTATTTGACGATGGGCTGGCACCGCCTGCATCCGTGGCCCGACAGCGTGCCCGGGCTGACGCGGTTGAAGAAGAAGTACATCATCTCGCCGCTCTCCAACGGCAACGTCGCGCTATTGACCAACATGGCAAAATTCGCCGGCCTGCCGTGGGATCTCATCATGTCGGCGGAATTGTTCGAGCACTACAAGCCCGATCCCGAAACCTATCTCGGCGCCGCCAAATTGCTCTGCCTGTCGCCGGGTGAGGTGATGATGGTCGCCGCCCACAATGGCGATCTGAAAGCCGCGCAGCAAAACGGCCTGAAGACCGCGTTCGTCGCGCGCCCGACCGAATACGGCCCGCACCAGAAATACGATTTCGAGGCGACGGGCAATTGGGACATCGTCGCCGAGGATTTTGGCGAGATCGCCGACCGGCTGGGGTGCTGACGATTGGCGAGGCGGGCTTATCCCGTGCCAGCCTGGATCACACCGAACCAGCCGAGGCCCTTGTAGGTCTCGTAGCCGGGCGTGGCGTGGAACGCGATCATCGTTCCGGAGCGGTCCTGATAGAAGCCGGAGCGCCTTCCTTCGAGCTGGAGCGAGAGGCGCTCGGTGAGCAGGCCTTGGCCGTCGGAGGCGGCGATCACCCGGAAATTCGAATCGACCAGCAGCACCCGCGCCTGGTCGGCCGCGCCGACGCGCACGCCCTGGACGATGGCGCGGGCCTGCGGTTCCCAGTCGAAATGAATGGCCAGCACGCCGGTCGGTCTGCCGTGCGCCTTGCCGCCTTCGCGGACACTGGCGCAGTAGGTCACGACCTGGGCGTTGCCGAGCAAAGGTTGGCATTCGACGTCGCCGACGGCGTAGTCGTCGC
Source organism: Bradyrhizobium sp. sGM-13 (assembly GCF_018398875.1). Classification (GTDB taxonomy): domain Bacteria; phylum Pseudomonadota; class Alphaproteobacteria; order Rhizobiales; family Xanthobacteraceae; genus Bradyrhizobium. Next base: position 148,605 of record NZ_JAGWDK010000014.1, read on the forward strand.
CGGAGCGCAGGGCTCGCGCGGCGCGAAACCACTTGGTCTGCGCCACGTTCTGGCCCACGACGCCAAAGCGATCGGCACGGCCGTTGGCCAGCACATTGCCGTCGAAATCGCAGAGCCAGAGATCGAGATAGACGGTATAGGCGCCGAGGATCACCGCCATCCGTTCCGACACATGATTGACGGCGGCAGCCTGTGGCGCGGCCGCGCAATCGACCACGGCGGAATCGGTTGCCCACCAGCGCACGTCACAGGTGCGCTCATAGAGGTTGCGGTCGATCAGCTCGATGGCGTTGAGCGATAGATCGACCATGCGTTCGCCGCGCGAGCGGTCGGCCATCTGCGCGATCGAATTCATCAGATTGCCGGTCCGGTTGGTGAGCTGGCTTTCGAGCTCGCGGGCAATCGTCTCGACCTGCTGGCCGACGTTGCGGACCTCCTGCGCCACCACCGCAAAGCCCGCACCTTGCGCGCCGGCGCGCGAACTCTCGATCAACGCGTTCAGCGCCAGCATCTTCATCTGGTTGGTGATCTTTTGGATCGACTTGGTCTTCTCGCAGGCGACCTGGTTGACCTCGGCGGTCAATCTCGCGATCAGCGCGGAAACGTCGGATTCGTCCTCGGTGCCCGCTGATTTGGCCGGCTGTTTTGCGGTCGTTGCGGTTTGGGAGCGAAGCGCGACGGACATTGGCGGGAATTCCTCAGTCTTTGTGCGGATGTCGATCTTCTGCGGATCGGCGGGACTCAAATGAGAGCGTATTCGACTCCTTTGTCGGGGATCATGGCTAACGATTGGTTTAAGTTCCGGCGGCTTGCGGGTAGTTTTACCTGATGAAGTTGCATCTTCTTTGTGCAAGTCGCATTTGTCGGCATGGCCCACAACCCGCTTAGCCCCTATCTTTCGAAGGCATCATGATCCTTCCCGCATCCGCACTTCCCGTTGAACTGCCGCCGGCGTTTCTCGGCGTGGCGCGTTCGGCGACGGGCAAATTGTGGCGCGATCGGCTCGACCTCAGGGGAGCGGCGCGGGCGCTGGCGATCACTCAGCGCTATCAGTTGCCGGAAATGCTGGCCCGCGTGCTGGCGGGCCGCGATGTCGGGATCGACGAGGTTCAGGACTTCCTTGATCCGACCATCCGCAAACTGATGCCCGATCCACACACCGTGACGCAGATGGAATTGGCGGCCAAACGCATCGCTGACGCGGCCATCCGTGGGGAAAAAGTGGCGATCTTCGGCGACTACGACGTCGACGGTGCCACGTCCGCGGCGCTGCTGGCCTGGCATCTGCGCCATTGTGGGCTGGATCCGCTTATCCACATCCCGGATCGGATCTTTGAAGGCTATGGCCCCAATGTCGAGGCGGTGCGGGCGCTGGCCGCCAAGGGCGCAACGCTGCTGGTGACCGTCGATTGCGGCACCACCAGCACCGAGCCGCTGGCGGAAGCGCGAAAGCTCGGCCTATCCGTCGTCGTCATCGACCATCACCAGACCGGCGATGAATTGCCCGAGGTCGACGCGCTGGTGAATCCGAATCGCCCGGACGATCTCTCCGGCCTCGACCATCTCGCCGCTGTCGGTCTCGTGCTGATCACGCTGGTCGCTGTGAACCGCGAGTTGCGCGGCCGCGGCTTCTGGAGCGCGGAGCTGCCGGAGCCGGATCTCTTGGGCATGCTGCACCATGTGGCGCTCGGCACCGTAGCCGATGTCGCGCCGCTGATAGGCCTCAACCGCGCCTTCGTCGCCAAGGGCCTGATCGCAATGCGCCGCCGCGACCATGTCGGGCATACCGCGCTGATGGATGTGGCGCGGCTGAACGGCCCGCCCGAAGCCTGGCATCTCGGCTTCATGCTGGGGCCGCGTATCAATGCGGGCGGCCGGATCGGGCGCGCCGATCTCGGCGTGCGGCTCTTGCTGGAGGGCGACGTCTCGGAGGCCGCGCGGATCGCGGCCGAACTCGACCGGCTGAACAACGAGCGCCGCGTCATCGAGCAGGCGGCCGAAGCGCAGGCTGAGGCCGAGGCGCTGGCCTCGCTCGGGCTCGAAGACAAGGGCGCGGTGATTGTGACCGCCGCCGAAGGCTGGCATCCCGGCATTGTCGGTCTCGTCGCCTCGCGGCTGAAGGAGAAATTTGCGCGTCCCGCCTTTGCCATTGCGCTCGAGCCGGGCGGCATCGGCACCGGCTCGGGCCGCTCGATCTCGGGCGTCGATCTCGGTAAGGCCGTGCGGCAGGCGGTGAAGGAGCGCCTTTTGATGAAGGGCGGCGGCCATGCCATGGCTGCCGGCGTGACGCTGCGCAAAGAGAAGCTCGCGGAGTTTCGTGCCTTCATGGAAAGCGCGCTGGCCGAGGACGTCGCCAATTCCCGTCACGAGAACGAGCTGTTCATCGATGGCGCCGTCAGCGCGCGCAGCGTGACCGTGGAATTCGCCAATACGCTGAACCGCGCCGGGCCGTTCGGCGCGGCCAATCCGGAGCCGGTGATCGCGCTGCCGGCGCATCAGCTCGTCTATGCCGACGAAGTGGGGCAGGCGCATCTGCGCGTGCGCTTCAAGTCGGGCGACGGCGCGATCGTCAACGGCATCGCGTTCCGCGCGGTCGGACAGAAGCTCGGAGACGCGCTGTCACAGAACCGCGGCCAGCTTTTGCACGTGGCAGGATCGCTCGCGGTCGATCGTTTTCAAGGTTCGGAACGGGTGCAGTTGCGCGTGCTCGACGTCGCGGTGCCGGATCCTGGACCGGCCGTGATCAGATAGTTCGAACCCAATAATAACAAACGGGAGGCGAAATGGCAGGGCAGGTTCAGAGCAAGGTCGCGCTGGTGACGGGCGGCGCATCCGGTATCGGCGAAGCGGTTTGCGAGTTGCTGGCGCGCGAGGGGGCGTCGGTCGCGGTGACCGATGTCGACGATTTGAGAGGCCCGGAAGTCGTTGCGCGGATCAAGAAGGCGGGGGAAGCGAGCTTCTGGCATCACGACGTGACCAGCGAGGAACGCTGGATCGAAGTCGTGGCCGATGTCATGAAGCGCTACGGCCGGCTCGACGTGCTGGTCTCGAACGCCGGCATCGGCATTTCGGTGCCGTCGATCACCGAGATGTCGCTTGCGGACTGGCGGCGGCAGACCGCGATCAACCTCGACGGCGTGTTCCTGTCGGTGAAGCATTGCCTGCCCGTGATGCGCAAGACCGGCGGCGGCTCCATCATCATGATGTCGTCGCTGGCGGGCCTGCGTGGCGCGGCCGGGCTTTCCGGCTACTCCGCGACCAAGGGCGGTGTGCGGCTGTTCGCCAAGTCGATCGCGATGGAATGCGCAACGTTTGGCGACGGCATCCGCGTCAACTCGGTGCATCCCGGCATCATCGACACGCCGATCTGGGGCAAGATTCCGGTGGGCACCACAAGTAGCGGGCAGAACGCGCCGATCGATCCGGAGGAGCGCGCGAAACTGGCCACGCCGCTCGGCCGCGCCGGGCAGGCGGCGGAGATTGCGCAAGGCGTGCTGTATCTGGCGTCCGATGCGTCGCGCTACGTGACGGGAACGGAGCTTGTTATCGACGGCGGCATGAATGCAGGTGGGGTGGCGCGACGCGCATAGACGAAAACGTGGGCAGCAGTATCGACTGCGCTACGCGCGCGTGCATCAGCGTGAAAGTGAGCTTTTGGCGAATTGTGCGCGCAACCAGGCTTGCGTTGCTTCGATCGGTTCGGTCAGGGGTCTGCGGGAGCCGCGCGCTAGATGCAGGGTGAAGCCTTCGATTTCCGGGCCGAACGGTACGACCAGCGTTTTGGTCGCGAGTTCCTCCGACACCAGCAGCAGACTGTGCAACGCAACCCCGGTGCCGGCGACGGCGGCCTGGATCGCATGGGTCTCATCGCTGAAGCGGAGCCCGGCCCGAGCATCGACACCGTCGATACCCGCGATCTTCAGCCAGCGCCGCCAGGTCGGATTGCCGCTATCGCTGCGGCGCCAGTCAAAATGCAGCAAGGTCGCTGAGCGCAGATCGGCCGGCTTCTTCAGACCAAGACGCGGACTTGCCACTGGCGCAAAACGATCGATGGCCAACGGTTCGGCGCTCAGATCGGGATAAGGGCCAGGGCCATAGCGCAACGCGAGGTCCGCGACACCCGAATTAAGGTCCATGACCTCCAGGGTCGCCAGCAGCGTGAGATCGATGTCAGGTCTTGCGTTGTGAAAGCCCGCGATGCGCGGCACCAGCCACTTGGCGGTGAACGCGGGAGTGGCCGAAAGTGTCACGGTCGCGCGGCGCTGCCTGCGGCTCAATCCTTCGATGACACGTGCGAAGGAATCGAAGCCGTCGCGCAGAACCGGCAGCAAGACTTGCCCTTCCGCGGTCAGCAGGACCTGACGCGTCCGCCGTTCGAACAGGCTCACGCCAAGCACCTCTTCCAATTGCCGAACCTGATGGCTGATGGCGGTCGGCGTCACGTGCAACTCCTGAGCCGCACGCTTGAAACTCAGATGCCGCGCGGCGGCTTCGAACGCCCGCAGCCCAGACAGCGGTGGAAGACGTCTCATCGGCCAGACCTAACAGATGAATGCAATTCATCCATGTGATGAGCAATTTGCTTTTGTCAATGCATTCTTCCTGATCCATCTAGTCGAACAAGGATGAAAGGAGATATGCCATGAACTTGCTACGGATTGACGCCAGTGCGCGGCCTGACAGATCGGACCGGTTCCCTCGCGGGTCGCACACGCGCCGCCTCACGGAACGCTTCGTGCAGCGTTGGCTGCAATACCGGCCGAGTGACCTCGTGACCGATCGGGATGTCGGCCAATCACCACCGCATCACGTCACCGAGAAATGGATCGGTGCGGCCTTCACCAAACCTGAACTGCGCGAACCGTGGATGAATGATGTGCTGGCGGAAAGCGACGCATTGGTCGATGAACTCATCGCCGCAGATTTGATCGTGGCTGGCGTGCCGATGTACAATTTTGGAATGCCGGCGCAGTTCAAGGCGTATGTCGACAATGTCGTGCGGGTCGGTCGCACTTTCGGCTTTGACCGTGCCCGGCCAGACGATCCTTATTCGCAGCTACTGGCTGGAAAGGGCAAACGTCTCATCATGCTCAGTTCGCGGGGTGACTACGGATACGATCCAGGCGGACGGATCGCGCACATCAACCATGTCGAAGGGTCGGTGCGCGACGTGTTCGGCTTCCTCGGCGTCACCGACTTCCACAGCATCGCCATCGAATATGACGAGTTCGGGGGTGAACGCTTGAAGGCGTCGATCGCTGCGGCCGAACGCGCAGTGGATGATCTTGTGGATCGGCTGGCGAAGGAAGCCGAACCGCTGGAAGCAGCTTGACTGCAGACTCGATGTAGAGGACGCGGCCGAACCGTGCGAGGTTGAAGCTGCGTCGCTATCCGCCCTGCCTCAATCGCGCCAGCACCTTCAGCCCGCCGTAGCCATCCGCCGGCAGCAGGCCCATCTTGGTCTGATAATCCTTCACCGCCTTCATCGTGTCGTTGCCGACGCGGCCGTCGGTGCCTCCGGTATCGAAGCCGGCCTTGGTCAGCCGGGTCTGCAGCTCCTGCACTTCGGCGAGCGTCAGCGCGCGCTCCGAGCCGGGGAAAGGTTGGATGAAGGGCGGTGCACCCAAAATGCGATCGCCGAGATGGCAGATCGCCAGCGCGTAGTTCATTGACGGGTTGTAGCTCTTCACCGAATAGAAATTCGGGCCCAACAGGAACGAAGGTCCCCCGGCGACCGGCACCCACATCTGCGCCGACGCGTTCGGTTGTGGGAACGGCTTGCCGTCGGCGCGCGTGACGCCGGCGCTAGCCCATGCCGCGTAGGTACGGCTGCCGCTCGAGGCCCCACCGGATGCGCGCACCTCATAGCCCCAGTGCTCACCGCGGTGATACTTGCCGCGGTTGAGCAGATAGCGCGCGCTGGAGCCGAGCGCATCGTCGGGCTTGCCGAACGGCGAGACGCGGCCGTCCTTGTCGTAGTCCATGCCGACATTGAGCCAGACTTCCGGCATCCACTGCGTGTGCCCCATCGCGCCGGCCCAGGATCCCCGCATTTCCTCCGGCGTGCCCCAGCCGCGATCGACGATCTTGAGCGCGTTGATCAGCTCGGTCTCCCAATAGGCGCGGCGGCGCGGCTCGTTCCAGGCCAGCGCTGCGAGCGCCGGAAAGATCGGGCGCATATGGTTCTGCTGCACCAAAGGATCGCCATAGGCGGATTCGACGCCCCACAGCGCGAGCAGCGTGCCGCGCTCGACGCCAAAATCCTGCTCGATCCGCGCGAACAGCGGCTCGTGCTTCTTCAGGGCTCCGCGGCCGTTGATGATACGCCAGTCCGAGACGCGGCGATTGATGTATTGCCAGATCTGCTCATGGAATTCCGGCTGCTTCTGCATCTGCCGGAATACGGTCATATCGGGCTCGATGCGCCCCATCACCCGCGTCCAGGTCGCGTCTGAAATGCCTTTTGCCAGCGCACGCGCGCGGAAATTGTCGCGCCACTGGTCGAAGCCGGCCGGTGCGGCAAATGCAGGAAGCCCGGTCGCGAGCAAGGCGCCGGCACCGAGGCTGCCTTGCAGCAGGGCGCGGCGGGTCGGCGCAGTCTTGGAATCAGGCTGTTTCATGCGCTCAGTCTAGCGGCGTTGCGTGCCTGCGCCAAAAGCTATGACGCCGCGGGAACCGGCTTTTTCGGCAGAAATCCGCGGCAGTTTTGCCGATGCGGTTAGCCATGGACGGGGTGCGGGGTCTCTTATAATCAAGCAGAGTACTGACAACAGAAGGCAGGAAGAATGTCACACGCCCGCAAAGAGTACAAAGATTTCATGTCGCTGACGCCCGACGCCTACGCGGCTGTACTGGCGCTCGGCCAGGTCGCGGGCAAGGCAGGCATGGACAAGCAACTGCTCGAGTTGATCAAGCTGCGTGCCTCGCAGATCAACGGCTGTGCCTTTTGCGTGCAGTATCATATCCTGGAGGGCGAGAAGCTCGGCGTGCCTACCGACAAGCTCAATCTCGTGGTGGTCTGGCGCGAGGCGCCGCAGTTCACCGCGCGCGAGCGTGCGGCGCTGGCCTGGACGGAAGCGCTGACGTTGCTTAGAGACGGCGTCAGCGATGAGGTCTATGCGCAGGCGAGCGCGGAATTCTCCGAGAAGGAGCTCGCCTATCTCACCTCCGCGGTCGCCTCGATCAATGTCTGGAACAGATTCGGCGCCGCATTTCGCTGGACGCCGCCGGCCCGGAAGCAGGTCGCCTGAGCGCGCCGCCAGCCGTTAATGCCCACGGAATCCATTGCAGAGGTTTGAACGGTTTCGCGGCCGAAGCGAACCGGTTGGCGGTTAGTTAGCGCGGCCTTCCGCTTGTCGCGCGACGTGACGCCGTACATTCTTCGGCAACGCATGCGCGACGGCGGCCGGCGGCTCGGTCCCGATCTCGTGGCCGCGGCCGCGGATGAGCCGCTCGTAGGAGGCGATCAGGGTGGTGTAGGGGTTGACCCAGATCCAGCCGTCACGCGTGAACACCTGCACGTCGAAGTGGAGGTGGTATGACGTGCCGTTCGGGAAATCGAGATAGTTGGAAACCACGCCGATCTTCTCGCCCTCGGCGACCCGGCGCCCGTTGAGGATGCCGTCCGCATCCATGGCTGACGGGTTCATGTGCATGTAACGGAAACGGATGTGCTCGTTGCCTGTGTTGATCTGCAGCGTTGCCGCCTGTTGCTTTAAGGAACGGATGACGACGCCGTCGCGGACCGCGACGACCGCCTGCTTTCTCGGATGGCAGGCGTTGTCGGCGCTGCTGTTCGGCGGGCAAGGCGCGGGGCGGATGTCCTGGCCCTGGTGACCGAAGCCGGCCGCGCATTGGCCGACCTGGAAACTGCGGGCTTCGCAAAAATTGTCCCGCCACGGATAGACGCCGCCGGATTTGCGCTTGGTGAACTGCTGCGAGCTGACCCGGGCCGGAGCTCTCTCAAGCGGAAAGCGGATCTGCGAATAGGCGATCAGGTCGGCGCGGCCGCCGCGCCTGCGCGCGCCGCTGTTGGCAATGATGTCGCCGCTCGGGCGATAGGTGAAGTCGGGCGAAAGGGTGGCCGGCCGTTCAGCAACCCCGGAGGGCACGTCGAAGCGCGGTCGTGCCGGCTGGCCTCCGGCGATGCGCAGCGCCTTCAGGAAGCGCTCGGCAATCGGGTAAGCCTCGCGGCAGGCCAGCCGCCGCGCCCGCGGCGCCGAATCGAGGCACTGGATCGACACCACATAGGGCACGCCGAAACGGGTGAAGGCGTAGCGGACGTAACCTTCGCGAATGAAACGGCGCATGTCCGGAAATTGCGACGCCAGCGCCTTGACCGGCTCGCCCTTGCCGCTGAGCGGATCGGCAAGATCGTAGACAAGGATCGAGCCCGTAATCTGCACCTCGACCGGACGGGTGAACGTCCGAGACGGCAGGCCGTCACCGGCGTCGGGATCGAGTGAAAACACCGCGTCGTAGCCGGAGGGGCCGGCGTGAAACAGATCGACGGGGCGGAAGCCGGCCTGGTGGCGTGACACCGACGGATGGCGCGCGCCGCTGGCCTCGGCCTCGAGATAGGCCGCGGTATCGAACGGCAACAGCACCGGCACCGGACTGCGGCCGATTGCTGCGAACATCGCCGAATTGATCGCGTTCAACTGCACCAGCGCGGGCGCAGAGCGCGGATCCCATGCCGGCACCCGCCGCTGGCCTGCGAAGGTGAAGCGCTGCGCGATCGCCGGCCGGGAACTAATCTCGCTGCGAAGCTGATCCAGAACGGCGCGCCATTCGACGCGAACGGCCGACATCGACGGCATTCTGAACTCATTGGCGGAAACGCCTGATATCCCGGCGGGGAGCAAACAAAAGGCTGCCAGCCAACGCGAGAGCAAGCGGACAGCCTTCGTACCCAATGCATCGCCCCCCGGCGTATGCTCCTATGGCGCGGTCTTAATCCTTTGCGCGTTCGACGTAGGAGCCGTCCTCGGTCATGACCACGATCCGTGTTCCCGTTCCAATGTGCGGCGGCACCGAGGTGCGCACGCCGTTGGAGAGAATAGCAGGCTTGTAGGAGGAAGACGCGGTCTGCCCCTTGGTGACCGGCTCGGTCTCCACAACTTCGAGGGTTGCGCGCTGCGGCAACTGGATGGCGACCGGATTCAGGTCGTGCATCGACAGCTTCACCGTCATGTTTTCCTGCAGGTAGGGCGCAGCCGAGCCCACGATCTCCTTCGAGACCTGGACCTGGTCATAGGTCTCGGCATTCATGAAGTGGAAGCCGTCGGCATCCTCATAGAGGTAGTTGAAATTGCGGTCCTCGACGGTGGCCTTCTCAACCTGGTCAGTGGTCTTATAGCGTTCCGAGACCTTCACGCCGTCGCCAATGCGGCGCATTTCGATCTGGCTGACCGGGGTTCCCTTGCCGGGATGGATGTTTTCGGCCGACAGGACGACATAGAGCTTTCCGTCTTGCTCGATGACGTTGCCCTTGCGAATAGAACTGGCGATAACTTTCAAAGCTGTTTTCCCGAATTTCTGGCCTTTGGCCAAACCGGACATTTGTGTCCGCAGGGCCAATCAGGCGGTTTCGGGCTGCAACATACTGATTTTGCCCGTCGATGCCAGCGTTTTACGGCCATTCCGGCGAGCTGCTTGAAGCCGCAAAAAGCCGGATTTCGCCGTGTTATATGACGCGTCTGGCAAGCAATTGAACGATGCGCCGACCGTTGCTGATAGGCTTGAAAGCAATGGTTTAAGCGGTTCGCGAAAACCCGCAGCTTCAGCGGGATGCGGCGATATCGATCGGGCGAATGGACAAGGAGAGCGTCTTTCGACATGAAATGACGAAGCTGGAGCTGGATCTTGCCGCTTCCTCCGGCTCGCCATGTCGAACGTAAAGAAAGTCAAACAATATCAATGGTATTTGCCGATTCCCTGAACGCCTTGATTGGCTCCGCGGATGCCCGGTGGATTCGGAACCGCCTGTGATGGTTGATATCGACCAGCCCTCGCCTTGGTGGTCGGCCGCGCGGCATGCCGATCGAAAGCCGTTCCTGATGGCGCGTGCCGCGATCACGAGGGCCGTGCGAGGTTGGTTCGACGAGCGGGGTTTTACCGAGGTGGAAACCGGCATCCTGCAGGTCTCGCCAGGCAACGAGACGCATCTGCATGCCCCACGCACTGAAGTCATCAGCCACGATGGCACGCGCGCGACGCGCTATTTGCGAACGTCGCCGGAATTCGCCGCCAAGAAACTGCTCGCCGCCGGCGAAGCCAAAATCTTCGAATTGGCGCGCGTGTTCCGCGACCGCGAGCGCGGCGATCTGCATCTGCCCGAATTCACGATGTTGGAATGGTATCGTGCCGACGAAGGCTATGATGCCGTTATGGCCGACACCACCGCCGTGATCGCACATGCGGCGCAGGCGACCGGGATCGGGCAGTTTTCGTTCCGGGGCAGAACGGCCGATCCCTTCGCCGAGCCGGAACTGCTGACGGTGGCATACGCGTTCGACCGCTTCGCCGGGATCGATCTGTTGGCCACGATCAGCAATGGCGAGGGCGATCGCGCGGCGCTTGCGGCGGCAGCAAGACCGCGGGTGCGGATCACCGATGACGACACCTGGTCGGATATTTTCAGCAAAGTGCTGGTCGAACACGTCGAACCGAATCTGGGGCAGGGGCGTTTGACTGTCTTGTTCGAATATCCGGCGCCGGAAGCAGCCCTTGCTCGGGCGAAAGCGTCCGATCCGCGCGTCGCCGAACGTTTTGAGGTCTATGTCTGCGGCGTCGAACTCGCCAACGGATTTGGCGAATTGACCGATGCCGGCGAACAGCGCCGCCGTTTCGCCGCTGATATGGACGAGAAGGAGCGGCGCTACGGCGAGCGCTATCCGCTGGATGAGGATTTTCTCGCAGCGGTTGCCGCGATGCCGCCGTCGAGCGGCGTCGCGCTCGGTTTCGATCGGCTGGTGATGCTGGCAAGCGGCGCGTTGCGGGTGGACCAGGTGGTGTGGACGCCACCGGCAGGAGAGACATGAACAAGATCGATCCGAAACTTTTGGCAACGCTGCGGCAGCCCGCCGATCTCATCGAGCGGGGGTTGGCGAAGCCGGCCGATCTCGCCGACCTCGAGCGGGTCGCGGCGCGCTACGCCATCGCGGTGACCCCTGATATTGCGAACCTGATCGACACGGAAAATCCTGACGATCCGATCGCGCGGCAATTCATTCCGAGCGCGCGCGAATTGTCGAACGCGCCGGGCGAGAATGCCGACCCGATCGGCGACGACGCGCATTCGCCGGTCACCGGCATCGTCCATCGCTATCCCGATCGCGTGCTGCTCAAGCTGGTGCATGTCTGCGCGGTGTATTGCCGCTTCTGCTTCCGCCGCGAGATGGTCGGGCCGGGCAAGGCAACGGCGCTGTCCGAGGCCGCCTATCGCGACGCGCTGGGCTATATCCGCAAGAACAGCGAAATCTGGGAAGTCATCCTGACCGGTGGCGATCCGCTGATGCTGTCGTCACGGCGGCTGGCTGAGATCATGACGGACCTCGCCGCCATCGATCACGTCAAGATCGTTCGCATCCATACTCGCGTGCCGGTGGCTGCGCCTGCGCGCATCGATGGCGATGTGATCAGGGCGTTGAAAGTCGAGGGCGCAACGACCTGGATCGCCGTCCACGCCAATCATGCGCGCGAATTGTCGGGCGAGGCCCGCGCCGCCTGCGCGCGGCTGGCCGACGCCGGTGTTCCGCTGGTGAGCCAGACGGTGCTGCTTCGCGGCGTCAATGACGATGCCGCGACGCTGGAAGCGCTGATGCGGGCCTTTGTTGAAAACCGAATCAAGCCCTATTACCTGCATCATGGCGATCTGGCGCCGGGGACCGGCCATCTGCGCACCACCATTGCAGAGGGACGGGAACTGATGCGCAAGTTGCGCGGTCGTGTCTCGGGCCTGTGCCAGCCGGATTACGTGCTCGACATTCCCGGCGGCCATGGAAAGGCGCCGATTGGACCGAATTATTTGTCGCATGCAAGTTCCGGGGAATGTGAACTATCCTCGGAAACGCAGTATCGTATCGTCGACTATTGCGGAGAGGTTCACCTCTATCCGCCAAAGCCGTGATCAGGCGATGACGGAACACGGCGAGGAGAAACGGGAGCCGCCGGAAGATGAGGGCCATCGCGGAATCGAAAACGCCGTTCTGCTCGGCTTCTTCGTGTTGTTGGTGGCCGCCGGAATCTGGTTGCTCGGCACCATGGCCGATGTACGAAAGGCACAGGACTGCGCTGCCCAGGGACGGCGAAACTGCGCAACGATCGACGTGCCCGAACGGACACGATAAAGGAATCTGAAAGGCGGAGAATCAGGATGCAAAGAACAATCTTGTCAGTCGCGCTGATGGTCCTGATCGGCATGCCTGCTGCGTTCGCGCAGGGCGGGACGTCGACAATGCCAAAGAGCAACCCGAGTGCCGGAGGCATTCCGGAGGCGCCGATCGGACACCGTCAGCCCCGTCGCAGCGATGTGCCCGAAAAGAACCAGCCCGACCCGAACGATCCACTGAGCAAGGAAAACGCCGCGCTCGACCGCAAGATCAAAAGCATCTGCCGCGGCTGCTAGGCAGGGTATTCGCAATATGAAGTCATTCTGCTGGTTCGGGTAGCTGATCGTTCCACAAACTGGTCATGCCGGGACAAGCCCGGCCATGACGGTGCGGAAGCTTCAGCGCTCCCGAGCTCCGCAACGCCATATGCGATTGGCTCCTGCCATCATTCGGCCAGTGGCTACGCCGAGCGCTCCTCCCGGAAACTGCGCGATGGCCCGTTCCGGCGCGTCGCCACGGCATCAGCCAGCATGTTCAGCGCCGACACTGTCGTCTCCCAGTCGATGCAGCCGTCGGTGATGCTCTGCCCATAGGTGAGCTGTTTGCCCGGCACGACGTCCTGGCGGCCGGCGACCAGATTGCTCTCGATCATGACGCCGGTGATGCGCTGCTCGCCATCCGATATCTGGCGCGCGATGTCGGCGACCACCAGCGGCTGGTTCTCCGGCTTCTTGTTGCTGTTGGCATGGCTGGTGTCGACCATGATCCGCGGCGTGACGCCGGCGCGGACAAGCTCGACGCAAGCGGCATCGACGCTTTCCCGGTCGTAGTTCGGCTTGTTGCCGCCGCGCAGGATGATGTGGCAGTCCTCGTTGCCGGTGGTTGCCGCAATCGCCGAGCGCCCGCCTTTGGTGACGGCCATGAAATGATGGGGATGCGAGGCCGACTTCACCGCATCGGCCGCGATGCGGATATTGCCGTCGGTACCGTTCTTGAAGCCAACCGGGCAGGATAGACCGGAAGCGAGCTCGCGATGGATCTGGCTCTCGGTCGTACGCGCCCCGATCGCCGCCCATGCCATCAGGTCGGCAATGTATTGCGGCGTCGTCATGTCGAGGAATTCGGTCCCGGCCGGCAGGCCGAGATTGTTTACGGCCGATAGCACGTTGCGGGCGAGCCGCAGGCCCCTGTTGATGTCGAAGGACCCGTCGAGATTGGGGTCGTTGATCAGTCCCTTCCATCCGACCGTGGTGCGCGGCTTCTCGAAATAGACACGCATCACGATTTCGAGTCGGTCGGAGAGCTTTTCGCGCAAGGCGGCGAGCCGCTCGGCGTAATCAACGGCCGCGGCGGGATCATGGACCGAGCAGGGGCCGACGACCACCAGCAGGCGGTCGTCGGTGCCGTGCAGGATGCCGTGGATGGCATTGCGCGCCGCCATCACGACCCGCGTCGCGGTCAAGGTGCGCGGTATCTCGCCCATCACCTCCTGCGGCGTACTCAGCTCTTTTAGTTCGCTAATTCGAAGGTCGTCGGTGGTGCTCAACACGGCTGTGGCTCCTGTTTGAAAGGAAACCTGCCGGCCAATAAAAAAGCCGCCAGGTTTGGCGGCTGTTCGGATTTCTTGGCTTCAATTCGTCAGATTGAGCGCGATCCTCCCACCGCCAGCGAGCTGTCGTAGCTAAAGTACCAAAAGTTGCTGGCGGCGATCATGATCATGGCGGGCTCTATAGCGCACCTGCCGGGTCTTGTCATCCCATAATCGGCGGCATCAGGATTTGCGGGCGGCGAGCGCTATGCCGACCAGTGACGCGCCGCCGAGCACGAGATTGATCCCGGCCAGGAGGCCGATCGCCCATTCCGCCGAACCCGGCAGGCCGGCGATGATGATGAATGCGATCAGGAGGTCCATCACGCCTGAGATCAACAGCCAGGACCAGCGCTCCGACAATTCGCGGCGGTTGTTCAGTGCGTACATGATGCTGACGACGCCCTCGGCCAGAAAATACGCGCCGACCACGATAGTGAGCGTGAGGACGCCCTGCGCGGGCCGCGCCAGCAAAATCCCGCCGGCGAGAACGGCCAGCGCGGCGGAAAACAGCGACCACCAGAAGCCCGGCATCTGGCGCGCCCAGTAAGTGACGAACAGCCCGGCAATGCCGCTGATCAGAAACATCCAACCGAGGAAGATGGTGACGGCGAGGCTTGCCAGCGGCGGCACGATCATCGCAGCCAGGCCGAGCAGGGCGAGCACGATGCCTTCGAACAGAAAAGCCTTCCAGTGCGCCTTCACCGCGGCGTTCATTTCGGACTGCAGCTTGCCGATATCAGGGGGAATATCTTGGGTCATTGGAAACTCCCGATGCCTGCCGCGCCGAGTATCCAATATACCCCGTAAGCCGCCTGCGGGTAAAATTGCTGGCTAGCTTTTTTAGCGAGATCAACGACTGAACGATAACGTTCAGCCCGGCTCAGGCGCGGACGAAAATCCGTCCGAGGATGTTCTAATGCGATTGCGGCCAAACACATACACAGCCGACGTGGCCAGCAACAGCGCCAAGCCTATCAAGATGGAGGTCATGCCGAGCGGAATGAGAAGTAACGAAGCATTGCGCTCCGGACTGACGAACCAGTGATGAAGCGAGGTCAGGACGAAAGCCGCGCCGGCGAAGCCCGCGCCGCTGCCCACGAGCAGCAGGGCCCACATCCGCCGCAACTGGCTCAGCCGCTCACGCGCGATCTCGGTGCGCGGCGCATGATGGCGGCCGACGCGCCGTACCAGCCGTATGGCAAACCCGATCGAACTGAAGCCGATGAGCAGGCTTGCCGCCCCCAGCAGCATTCGCACGTTGGGACCGAGATCTGGGTGTTTCTGCAGCGTCAGCAGTGGAAAATCGAATGCCGCATGCAGCGCGACCGGCGCGAACAGCGCCAGCACCCAGCTCGAGATCCGCGCCCAGTCGCGATGATGGCGATGCGCGCCGAGCGCGGTGCCGGCGCGCGCGATCGCGATATAGGCGCCTGCGATGATGCCGAGTGCGCCATGAAACGGCACCGTCAACACGCTTCGCAAAGCGGCCAGCGACCGCCACATGTCGGCGTGCTGCACGAGATAGGCGAGGTTTTCGTAGGCCGCGAAGCCGAGGCCTGCGGCCGCACCGTAGACCACCGTATCCATTGGGTCTGCAAACGCACGGCGGCGCACCGGCAATGACACTAGAATGATCACGAGGACCTTCACGATCTCTTCGGGCGCGGCGACCCCGAATATCGAACGCAGGCCTTGCGTCATCCAGGGGTTTCCAGGCACCGCAAGGATCGCGGCAAACGGAGCGCGCGCAACGCCCAGCAGAGAAATGCTGGCGGCCCCGAGTACGAAAGCGAGCCACACCCGCGCCGGCGGGCCGGGGCGCTCGTCCGCGGCAATGACGAGCCAGAGGATCAGCAACGCCGGCGCGATGGCGGCAACGCCGATCGATGTAGGGAGGGCCTGCAGCAGCAACATCTGGGGAGCTTTTACCTCGTGCGAGCGTAAATGGCCGCAAACTCAGCCGTTTGCAAGAAAGTCAGACGCGACTCCTTGTCACCAAGGAACCCGGCCGAATCCGGCGCCGCTTAGGCTGTGGTCCGTTTGCCGATCTTGCCCTGCACCACCAGCAATCCCGCCAGCGCGATCAGCGCGAAGCCGGCGCCGGCCAGGAACGTGCCCTGCGGCCCTGCGATATCCCAGAGTGCGCCGGCAATGACGCTGGCCGCGAGCATCGCTACGCCGCCAAGCAGGTTGAAGAATCCGTAAGCCGTGCCGCGCAACTCGGCCGGCGCGGTATCCGCAACGAGCGCGGCCAGCAGTCCCTGCGTCAGTCCCATGTGGAGGCCCCAGAGAATGACGCCCAGCGCAACACCGCTCACCGACGGCAACAAGGCCAACGCGATGTCGGCGGCAACCAGCACCAGCATGCCGCTCGCCAGCACGGCCGTGCGGCTCATGCGATCCGAGATGACGCCGGCGGGGTAGGCTGCGAGGGCATACACGATATTCATGGCTACCAGCACGGCCGGGACGAGCGCGATCGGCACTCCAACATTCTGAGCGCGGAGAACGAGGAAGGCCTCGCTGAAGCGCGCCAGCGTAAACACGCTCGCGACCGCCACCACCCACCAATAAGCCGGCCCCAGGTTTTTGATCTCGGCCAGGCTGATCGGATTGCGCACCGTGCGCAGCGCCCGCGGCCGCTCCGGCTCACGCACGGCGAAGACGATCAGCGCCAGCGCCAGGAAGGCAGGAATTACGGCAACCCAGAACACCGCCTTGAAGTTGTCCGATGTCGACCACATCAGGGTGATGGCGAGCAGGGGGCCGACGAAGGCGCCGACCGTGTCGAGCGATTGGCGCAGCCCGAAGCTCGCGCCGCGCAGATCAGCCGGCGAGAGATCGGCCACCAGCGCATCACGCGGGGCGCCGCGAATGCCTTTGCCGATCCGGTCGACGAAACGCGCGGCCACCAGCCAGCCGACGGTTGGCGCCAGCGGAAACACCGGCTTGGTGAAGGCCGCGAGACCGTAACCGATGGCAGCTAACCATTTGCGTTTGCCGAGCCAGTCCGACAGCGCACCGGAGAAGATTTTTGTGATGGAGGCGGTCGCCTCGGCGATGCCTTCGATGACGCCGACCGTCACCATCGATGCGCCGAGGACCGAGACCAGGTAGATCGGCAGCAGGGCGTGGATCATCTCCGACGAGATGTCCATCAGCATCGAGACGAAGCCCAGCACCCATACGCTGGCCGGAATGTCCCTGATCGAATAGGCCGGCCTGGTTTCAGCAACCATGTCGCATCTCGCGTCGCCTCATTGGGCCAACAGCCGCCGGCAGGCGTCAACAAAGACCTCTGCCCCGGTAACGATGTCGGCGTCGGCGGTGTTCTCGGTCCAGTGATGCGAAATGCCGCCGATCGAGGGCACGAACAGCATGCCGGCCGGCATGACGGTTGAGAGAATCTGGGCGTCGTGGCCGGCGCCGCTCGGCATGCGAAGCGACTTGCCATCGGCAAAAGCTGCGCTGGCAGCCTCGATGGCCTCCTGGAACGAGCCATCCATCCGCGCGGGCGTCCCGGTGCGGATGCGCTCCACCGCGACGGCGCAGCGGCCTTGGGCGTTGACCTCTGCGGCCATGCTGTGGAGCAGTTCCTCCAGCCGCGCAATCACGGCAGGATCGTCGTCGCGAATCTGGAACAGCATTTCCGCTGCTCCCGGGATGATGCTGGGTGCACCGGGATCGAGCGTAATGCGGCCGGTGGTCCACACCGTGCGCGGGCCGCAGGCGGCAGGAAAACGATCGTCGATAGCGACGCAAAATCTGGCGAGCGCGAGGCCGGCGTCCCTGCGAATGGCCATCCGCGTGGTGCCGGCGTGGTTTTGTTCGCCCGTGAAGGTGATGCGATATTGCCATATCCCGACGATGGACGTGACGATGCCGATCTTGAGGCCGCTGCTTTCCAGCGTCTCGCCCTGCTCGATATGGGCTTCCAGATAGCCGATATGCCGCCCTTGTTCGCACCGCGCACGGGCGCGGCCGGCAAGGCCCGCGTCGCGTAGCGCGTCACGCATGCTCCTATCATTGTTGCGGTCGCGCGCGGCGTCGATATCGGCTTCAGTGACGCCGCCGACATAGGACCGGCTGCCAAGGAAGTGTCCGAAATGGCCTTCCTCGTCGCACCATGAAGCGACTTCGACGGCGCCCTCTATATTCGGATCGGGATTGATGACGCGGGCGGCTTCGAGCGCATACATCACGCCGAGCGGTCCATCGAGCCAGCCCGCGTGATTCTGGCTTTCCAGATGCGATCCCGCCAGCAGTCTCGGCCCGCTTTTCGTGCTGGTGCCGAGCACGTTACCGATGCCGTCGATCTCGCCGGTGAGGCCGGCGTCGGGAAGCCGCTGCACCAGCCACGCCAGCGAGCGCAGATGTGGTTCAGAGAAAGTCGGCTTGTGAACGCCGGTCTTGTAGGCGCCGATGGCGCGCAGCTCGTTGAGATCGGCGAGGACGCGTTCGCCATCGACGCGCGAGGATATGTCAGCCATGCTTTCCGTAGTTCTCCGGAGTAGAACAAAGTTCCCGCTGCCGTTCTCGGAGTAGAACAAAGTTCCGTGAACGTCGCCAGCAGCTTTACTTATCTTCCGGAAAGCAACGTCAATGCAATGATTGCTGGCCATACACGATCACGAGCGCCGTCACCGGCCAGCGGCTATTCTGGTCTTCTCCTTAAGCGTGTAGTCACGCATTCTTTTCGCATAAGCTGTGGAGTGTCCAGACGCTTTGCGTCCGAGAGCCGGCGATATCATTATTATGGCTGCAGCAGTTATCGCGACGGCCGTTTCGACCTGTCCGGTCCGGGAAACTCGACAGCCTGGTTCGAGGCGAATCGAAAGGCGTCAGGCGTCGAAAGTCGTGTCGACGGGCTAGGAGATATTGCGGGGGAGGCGCAAAGCGATTGGGCATCCCCCTACGCGAACGAAATGTCTATTTCGATCTTCAGCAACTTGATCGCGCCGGCGACGATGCGTTTCGCGTTCTTTCCCGCATAGGATGATCCAGAAATTCGCGACGAGCTCCGGTCAGGTATCCGGCGGAAAGTAGCACCGCAACGTAAAGCGGAGTGCGACGTAAAGCGCGACACAAGTTGTGATTGCGATAGCGGCCGTATCCATTCCCCTGTCCCTTTCTACGTACGCGCCGCGGTCCGTTTTACGGAACCTGCGGACGACGGGAACCTGAGCTGGGAAAATGGTTGCCTTAAGCCTGAAAATGGTCGGCTTGGGCTTTGAAAGTGGTGGCAACGTGTTGGCGCTCCCTAGCGGAATCGAACCGCTCTCTCCACCGTGAAAGGGTGGCGTCCTAACCGATAGACGAAGGGAGCAAGAACAACAGGAAAATCAAGATGTTAGTGCTTGATGGGCCGTGTTGGCCGCCGGCCGTCCATGCTTGATGGGGGCGGCGACGGGCGAACGTATAGTGGCGTTTGAGCGGGCGGGCAAGCCGCTCGGAAAGACGTTTCTGCCGCCGCTTTGCGGCTCCATCAGCGTCCCGGTCGCGCGACGAGACACGCCGTGCCGAGCAACGGATTCTAAAGCCACATGGCGTAGGGTTGTCTCGGGAGGGCTTTTCGACATGGCTTTGCAATCAAGCAAGAAGCGCGACGCGCGCAAATCATTGAGTCAACCCGGGTGGATCACGTTCGAAGGCGGTTTTGCCGCGCGCCAATGCGTGGTGCAAGATTTGTCCGCAACGGGGGCGAAGGTCACGATCGACGATCCCAACACGTTGCCGGCGAAATTGCGGCTGGCGTTTTCGCGCGACGCCAGGACCGGGCGCCGCTGCGAAGTGGTCTGGCGCCGCGGCAAATCGGTCGGCATCAAGTTCATCCGCTAATCTGGCACCGATCCGCGAGAGACGATAAAAGGCGGGATGCGAAAATCCCTCCTGGTAATGATCGGCATAATGATCGTCTTGGCGCTGTCTTCGGTTGCCTCGGTCGCGGAACAAACCCGTCCTCAGAAGCTCGACAAAGCTCCCGCGTCGGGCAAGTCGCTTCCGCTGAAGCGCCCAGGTTCGGCCAATGCATGCGCGGAATATGGCGCGGGCTTCGTCAGAATCGAAGGCTCCAACACCTGCATGAAAATCGGCGGCGCGGTGAGCGTTGGAGCGGGGGTGTCCGGCGGCTCGCGTTGAGAAGATTCGCGCTTACGTCATCGGCGGTGCGATGAACTGCGTGAACCCTGGGCGGACGGCGAGCTGCGAAAACCAGCGTTCGAGGTTCGGCAGTTTCGGTTTTGTCACGCCTTCGACGCCGAACCAGCGCCGCGCAAAGGCGCCGAGCGCAATGTCGGCGATGGTGAACTGATCGCCCTCGATAAAGCGCCGCGTCGCCAGGTGCGCCTCGACGACCCGCCACACCGCGGCTTCGGCATCGACATCCTTCTGGATCGCGACCATGTCGCGCTTTTCGATGGGCGTGCGCACCAACGCCCAGAACACAGGCCGGTCGACCGGCTGCAGCGTCGACAGCGTCCAGTCGAGCCAGCGATCGACGCCGGCGCGCGCCTTCGGCTGCGAGGGATAGATCGACGAACCTCCTGCAGATCCTTGGCCATAGGCCATGCAGAGATAGCGCATCACGGAATTGGATTCCCACAGCACGTAGTCGCCGTCGACCAGCGTGGGTACGCGGCCATTCGGATTCATCGCCAGATAGGCGCGCTCGTCGTTCTTTCCGAACTGCATGCCGGCATCGATACGCTCATAGGCGAGATCGAGTTCGGCGAGGCACCACAGCACTTTTTGCACGTTGACCGAATTGGCCCGGCCCCAGATGGTGAGTTGTTGTTTGTTGTTGTCGGCCACGCACGTTGCTCCCGCTGATTTTCCGATTGGCCGTTAATAGCCGAAGATCAGAGAAAAAGCGCGCGTTCGCGCGGGTCCGGAGCCAACAAAAATGAGCTCTGCCGCAGTGCGACAGAGCCCGCTTCTCGCATTAGTCGTGGCGTCGGCCAGTCAGCGGCCGAAGAACAGCCATAGCAGAATGATCACCGGAATAGGCACGCCCAGCAACCAAAGCAGAATTCCTCGTCCCATCGTCTCCTCCTCAAATCTATTCGAGGAGAAAACGCGGCGTGCGAGGGGGTGGTTCCTGCGCAGAAAAGAACCCGAGCGCAGGAACGTTTGTGGTCGCTCGAATGATGGACGTGGACGAAGAAATTGTACAAGGCCTACCAGTGACCGGTGTTCGGCATCGAGGTCCACGGTTCGGCCGGCGGCTTCGGTTCGCCCTTCTGCAACAGCTCGATCGAATGTAGATCCGGCGAGCGGACGAAAGCCATGTTGCCGTCGCGCGGCGGGCGGTTGATGGTGACGCCGGCCTTCATCAGGCGGTCGCAGGTCGCGTAGATGTCGTCGACTTCGTAGGCGAGGTGACCGAAATAGCGGTCCTCGCCGTATTTCTCCTCGTCCCAATTATAAGTCAGTTCGACCAGCGGTGCGCCGCGGTTCTGGGGAGCGGCCTTCAACAGGCCTTCGTCCTCCGGCGCGCACAGGAACACCAGCGTGAACCGGCCCTTGTCGTTGTCGACGCGCCGTACTTCCTTCAGCCCCAGCGCATCCCGGTAGAACTTCATCGCGGTATCGAGATTGCGGACGCGCAGCATGGTGTGGAGATAGCGCATGTTTCTTGTCCTCCTGAGAACGTTCAGAGATTTTGTTGGGTTGGGCGGTTCGGGCGAAAAATAGCAGCAAAATGCACCAGAGGTCACTGATAACGTCGCATAAAGTGC
Source organism: Bradyrhizobium sp. sGM-13 (assembly GCF_018398875.1). Classification (GTDB taxonomy): domain Bacteria; phylum Pseudomonadota; class Alphaproteobacteria; order Rhizobiales; family Xanthobacteraceae; genus Bradyrhizobium. Next base: position 170,264 of record NZ_JAGWDK010000014.1, read on the forward strand.
GGGTGCGTTCTGCAGCCGTTCGCGCTGAGCCGCCTATGGCCTCAGAAGGCCATCGATGCTGGCGAATGCGAAAAGATTGGAAGCGGTCCTTGCTCAACGGTCAGGTTGCGGACGACACCCGCCTGGGCGAGCTCAAGGGCGATGCACTGGAGAGCTCGCCTTACCACGCGCTCGCGTACCCGTTTCTCGTCCTTTGTCATAAATTTCGAACCTTGGTTCCGAGGAACGAAACCGCTACGCCGGTTTTGAATCGAGGGAGGTGTCGCATGAAACAAGATCATCCGGCTGAAGAGAATGCGGCGCGGGAAGATTTGCCTATAAGGTCGGAGCGAAAGCTCGGGACTTTGACCGCTGGTGCCATTGCTCTCGTTGTCGTTGGGACAGCAATTTATTGGATCGCGTAGCCATCTCATGCGCGCTCGCGATCCTCACGCTTGCCGTGACATTTCAATCGCGACCTAAATGGTCAATGCGGTAAGAAGATTCTCAAGTAGCGCTACGAGCCTTTCGCCCGTCATTCCGACGGCAGCGATGATGGCCAAGGCGATAAACCCGGCGATGAGGCTGTATTCGATTGCGGTGGCGCCGCCCTCGTCGCGCAGAAACTTCCCGAGCATTTCTTTTTCTTTCGAGCTTTGATCAAACCAGTGTGGCACGCTCACGTTGTGATTGAGACAACCAAAAGCGTAAAATTGCAAGCTTATTGGATCGCATCACCTGCGTGATCCCCTACACATACGCGGTTGGCTCCTCCGTCCATTGTGGCGGCAACGGAGGGATCGACCATGTACCTGCTCTATGGCGTGCTCATAGTTGCGATGGTTTTCTTTTTCGTGCTCCCGATTACCGATGCCAGGACAGCCCGGATGAAATTGTCCATGGTGAGCAGCCTCGGCGCATTGCTGGCGGTATCGGTTATCGTGCCGCGCCTGATGCATTAGCGAAGGATATGCCTGCCTCGACGCGCAACGAGCATGTCGAGCGCTGCCGCTGGGATCGGCTGGCTTGGCCGTGCTCGCCGGCATCGGCGGTCTGCTGACGCTCGGCGTCGTGCACGCACAACAGCTCGATGGCGAGCGTGAGAGGAGGGCCGGACGCAATCTGGGCCCTTGCGCGCAAGATTGATATTTCCCGTCAGGTCAGACTTTAACGTCCAGCAGCGACGGCTCGTCGGTCTGTAAATCGGCCAGGGCCGCTTCGATGGCGGCAGCCTTGGCGTGGTCGACGGCCCTCAGATCCTGATTGATCGTATGCGGCGGCGCCTTGGCGGCCTGATCGACGACGAGCTGGATTCTGGCTTGTGTCACTTCAACCGGTATTGGGTAAATGACCATGGGTGCAACCCTCCTGATCGAAACTTGTCAGGTTCCTGTTTACGTCTTGTAAAGAGGTTGGGTTAATGGCCGGGTGCTACAGCGCAAAGGGGTAAATAGAAGCTTAAATCGTTTATCCCGTGCACGCCCCCGCAATCGCGTTAATGCATCCGTTCCAGTCGCTCGGCGTAGAGTCGGAATTCCTCGGCCATCTCGATCAGTTTCTTCGAAGCTTCCGGATCCTTGACGGCTTCGGCAAGCCGTCGGGCTCTGTCGGATTGTTCTCGATAGTGGTCGGCCTGGGTCATCGCAGCACCTTTTTAGATAGGTACGGGCTGCGCCAAAAAGGTTCGACGGTCGGCACGGCGAGGTAACAGCATCTTAAGAAAGCAATCGTGCCTGAAACGCACCCCCTGTTCGTTCCGGGAGAACAAACGGAATCTGCGGCCGTAAACCGAAAGGGGCCAAGCGCTGGTCAAGGCGAACTGGCGCCTGCCCAGTTGGGCACTCAACGGTCCGGCAATTTTTCGTCTGGCGATTTGTGATAGGTCGCGATGGCGATGAAGCCGGCATAACCGATCAAATTGATCAGAATTTCCATCCACGCAGGCATGATGCACCTTCCGGTAGTGAAACACCGAACGGATCGAATTCGTTCCGCGCAATTCGACGGTCAGGTTCGCGGGATCGCATAGCTCGCAATGCCGCCCTCCCAGACCGGCAAGCGAAACACCGCCTACATCCGAAGATCTAGACGGGGTTTCTCGCTTTCACCTCTCGCAAGGTTGCTGCCGGCCGCAGCAAATTCTATTGCGGGTTCCGCGCGCGATATTTCCGTCGGCGACAGCGCGGAGGTTGAACAGTGCTCTTGCCGGTACTGCCTCAGCGCCAGAATGCTGGCCGGCTGGATCCATTCAGCGCATTGGCCAACGTCGTTTCGTAATATTCTTCGCGCTCGCGTTCGAACTTCTGCTGGGTTTGCCTGAAGCTCGCGACGCGTGCTGCGATTTCGGCACGGTCGCGCGCGAGTCTTTCTTCCTTCTCCGTCATCGCCATCCGTTTTTTGTTTGATTCGCACCCCGCCATGATTGGCGCGCGCGAATGGGGCGCGAATGGGGAAGCATTGTGATCGCGTGCCGCCTGAAGCGAAGATGGTGGATAAGGTGTGGCACATTGTTGTCGCTCATGCGGGTTCCCGTTAGCGAAGGACAAACGGGAGGTTCCAATGGCAAAGATTGATTTGGATTCATTGAGCATCGAAGAACTCGCAGGCCTGCGGGAGCACGCCACCGACAAGTTGTTTGAAAAAGTCGCTGCACGCCGCGCCGAACTCGAAGCGGAACTGGAAAAGCTGGCGCAATACGGCAAGCCACCGGTGAAGAAGATGGAAAGCGCACCCGCACCGAAGGCGAAGAAGTCGGAAGAAGCCAAGGAGCCGAAGGAATCGGCGGCCAAGGCAGCATGATGAGGCAGCATGAGGCGTCGGTGTTACAAGGCGGCGCGGCATAAGGCGGCTTGAAAAGGCCGCCTTGCCGGACGTGCGTATGGCGCTGCCCGGCAGCGCGCATCGGTCTGGCAATCCGAACGACCGTGCTATAATCCGCGCGGCCCAACAATTCGGAAAATATCAGCGGTGATCGCCAAGGATTTACGCAGCGGCGTCGAGCAGCTCGGCAACATGATCGCCGAAGCCGCATGTATCGTTCCCTTTACCGGAGCCGGCATTTCCACCGAATGCGGCATTCCTGATTTCCGCTCCCCGGGCGGCCTGTGGACCCGCAACCGCCCGATCGCGTTCGACGAATTCGTTGCAAGCGCCGACGCGCGGGCCGAGGCTTGGCGGCGACGCTTTGCGATGGAGGCAACCTTTGCCGCGGCCAAGCCCTGCCGCGGGCATCGCGCGCTGGCCTCGCTCTACAAAGCCGGCAAGACGCCGGCGATCATCACCCAGAACATCGACAATCTGCATCAGATGTCAGGCTTCAGGGCCGATGACGTGATCGAGCTGCACGGCAACACGACGTATGCCCGCTGCATCGGCTGCGGACATGCCTATGATCTTCCTTGGGTAAAGCAGCGTTTCGAGGAAGCTGGTAGCGCACCCGACTGCACCATCTGCGACGAGCCGGTAAAGACGGCCACGATTTCGTTCGGACAGGCGATGCCGGAAGACGCGATGCGCCGCGCCACCGAACTGGCGCAGCATTGCGACCTGTTCCTGGCAATCGGATCTTCGCTAGTTGTTTGGCCCGCCGCAGGTTTTCCGCTGATGGCCAAGAACTGCGGCGCGAAGCTCGTGATCATCAATAATGAGAGCACGGAACAGGATGACGTTGCCGATCTTGTCATCCGTCACGACATCGGAGAAACGCTCGGACCGTTCGTAGGCAATTGATTGCCAATTGATTCGCCTTGATTCGTGGTTGTGCAAGCCTGTTCATAGCCTCCGCAATTTTGTTTTTTTTAGCTATGCGCGGCAATCGAGAGTGTTATCTTTTGATTCGAGAGATTCGCGCGGCGTTGTCATGAGTGGTCATGGATGGGCGCGTGTTCCGGTCCCGCTAGGGCGTGGCGGGCCGCTTTTGAAGTGTGAGGTCCGGGGTCATGGGGTCGGACGAATTTGGGTCCAAGAAGCTTGGGGGGCCGCCGCCAGGCGGGACAGGGCAGAACAGGCTTGGACCAGGTGAATACGCAGCCGGCGCACAGCGCGATCCGGCGGCGGACGCGCTGTCGGGGCTCGGCGATGCTGCAGCAAACCTTGTCGAAATATCGGGCATCATCAAATGGTTCGATGCTTCGAAGGGTTACGGTTTCATAGTGCCGGACAATGGCTGGCCCGACGTGTTGCTGCACGTCACCGTGCTAAGGCGCGACGGCTACCAGACCGCGTATGAAGGCGCGCGGGTGGTGGTCGAATGCGTGCAACGCGCCAAGGGCTACCAGGCGTTCCGGATTGTCTCGATGGACGAGTCCACCGCGATCCATCCGGCGCAGATGCTGCCGCCTCGGACTCATGTCAGCGTTACGCCGACCAGCGGTCTGGAGCGGGCCCAAGTCAAATGGTTCAACCGGCTGCGCGGTTTCGGCTTCCTGACCTGCGGCGAGGGCACGCCTGACATCTTCGTCCACATGGAAACGCTGCGCCGCTTCGGCATGACCGAACTGCGGCCGGGCCAGTACGTGCTGGTGCGCTACGGCCCCGGGTCCAAGGGCATGATGGCGGCCGAAATTCATCCGGAGACCGGCCCGTCGGCGCTGTCGTCGCATTGATCCTGCCGTACCACTGACGCAAACGTGAGCCGGCCGTCGCGCCCCAGCGCGGCGGCCTCTGGCATTTGCCGCAATCCTCAGGTTAGGGTTCCCTGCAATTTCTCCTGAGATATCCGGCGTGAGTGCTTTGATGAATTTCGCTTTGATGGTTGCGCGGCTTCGCATCCCGGGCCGCCTGGTGACGTCGCTGGTCGCTGCGTCTGCCGTGCTCCTCATCCTCTGCACCAATCCTGCTGCGCGGGCCGCGAGCGTTCAGCCACTCGAGATCGCCACCAAGTCAGGCGTACGCGTGTTCCTGGTCGAGATGGCGACGACGGAGGAGGAGAAGACCCAGGGGCTGATGTATCGGAAGGAATTGCCCGACGGCAAAGGCATGCTGTTTGATTTCTCGCCGGAGCAGCAGATCTCGATGTGGATGAAGAACACCTACATTCCGCTCGACATGATCTTCATCCGCGCCGACGGCCGCATCCTGCGCATCGCTGAGAACACCGAGCCGCTCTCCACCAAGATCATCTCCTCGGGCGGGCTTGCCAGGGGGGTCCTGGAAGTGATTGCCGGCACGGCGCAAAAATACGGCATTCAGCCCGGCGACCGGGTGGCCCACCCGCTGTTCAACAAGCGCTGACCGGCTTCCATCGCCTTGATGGCTGCGGATTTAGCGTGTATCGAGCATTTCCAGCATCGGATCGGGGTATAGCGCAGCCTGGTAGCGCGGCAGTTTTGGGTACTGCAGGTCGTTGGTTCGAATCCAGCTGCCCCGACCAATAAAATCAATGACTTGCTACGTCTTTTTCGGATTGAATTTTCCCAGCACAATTGGGGGGGCGGGGGAATAATTGTGGCTAGTAGGAAGACAGTCGTTCTGGTGCGGCAGGCCCTTCTGCTGGGGCTGGTGATTTGCTTTGCCGCCGCAGGGAGCCGGCCGGCAGCGGCCAATCCTGCGCAGATGATTTCTGATTTTCGGCTAAAGCACGGGCAGAAGCGCGTAACCTTGGATGCGACTCTCACACGGATTGCACACGATCAAGCCGAGGCGATGGCCGCAAAGGACAAACTGGATCACGATGTCCTTGGTCGGTTCAATACGCGTGTCGGCCCGGCGGGCGCAGGCCGGGCCGCAGAGAACATTGCGTACGGCTACGATGGTTTTCCCAAGACCCTCGACCAGTGGATCAATTCGTCCGGGCACCGGAAGAACCTCCTGTTGCCCGGCGCGACGCGCGTAGGTGTTGCCAGCGTGAAAAGCGCGAGGACCGGTCGTACGTACTGGGCCATGGTGATCGCAGGCGACTATGAGCGTCCCAAGGCGCCGAAGAGTTCGCCGAAGGATTCAAAGCAGGCAAACGCTGCGAAGTCCAAATCGCGCGCGGCTGAGAGCTGCCGACTGAAGATTCTCAGCCTGTGCCTTTAGAACCTGAAGTTGGGAGTAGCCGCCTTCGCCGCGCTGCGCGCTCGATGATGGTCGGATGGCGGCGCCAACGCATGCGAGCGCCCAGTTCGACGCGATTTCCACGCTGATGTGAAGCCCATCCCGATTTGCGGGCTTGCAATATCGTTCCTGTTATGTTCTCTTTGGTCATTCCTCGGAGGTGACCAATGGATGTCGAGAAGCAACGGGAAATAATCCGGCTCTGGAATCGCATGCGTCGGGTCGATGGCCCGCTCGCCGAAGAAATCCGCATCCAGATACTTGAATGCTTTGCGCGGCCGGAGGCGCCGAGCGCGCGCCTGCAGGAGCGCCGCGAGGTGCTCGGTCGCATGCCGGTCCGGACTGCGCAACTGTATCGCATCGGCGAACGCAGCAACAACGCAACGCTTTGAGGGCTTTCGTAGCCTGCGCGGCTGATTCGCTGCCGGTCAAGATTGACGGAATCTTCGCGCGATGCATGCTGCACGCATGTTGTCGCGTGTGCGCAATCATTTCCAAGGTGCGAAGTTCGCCCGCATGAGCAGCGGGACGTACTGCATCATCCGCGATCTCGGGCTGGTCAAGGGCGGCAAGGGGATGCGGCACCATGAGGTGCTCGTCACCTTCAGCCTGCGGGCGTTGTGGCGCTGGGTCGGACGGGGCTGGCGGCGCCTTATGACTGCATCGAAGAAGCCGGAGGTTTCGGCTCGGCCTGTCGCAGATACGTAGCCGCAACTGCTCGGCTGCCGGCGATCACCGCCGCGCTGCCTGCCACGCCAGCAGTCTGTGCTCCGCCAGCGACATCGCCACCGACGTCACGTAGCCGGTCAACCCAAGCAGTATCACACCCGCGAACAGGTCGGCCGAGCGGAACGCGCGGGCTGACAGCAGGACCCAATGGCCGAGCCCGTCGAGGCCGGCCAGGATTTCGCAGACCACCGACAGGATCAGCGCCACCGTCAGGCTGAGGCGCATGCCGGCGAGGATGTCGGGACTGGCGGAGGGCAGCGCGATCTTGAAGATCACCGCGAGCCGCGACATCTGCAATGAACGCGCGACCTCGTAAAGCCGCGGCTCAACCGCCGCAAAGCCGTGGATGGTCGCCAGCATGATCGGCCAGATCGCACCGAAGGCGATCACGAACAGCGCCATCGCCTGCGTCAGCCCAAGCATGGCGATCGCCACCGGAATGATCGCCGAGACCGGCAGCGGCCGTAGAAACTCCAGCGACGGCGCGACATAGGTCCGCATTCTGCGCGACGATCCAATGATCGCGCCGATTGCGATGCCGGCAATGGAGGCGGCGAGCCAGCCATAGGCCATATGTTCGAGCGTGCCGGCGAGCTTGCTCCAGAGATCGCCGGAGGAAAACCCGCGCACCAGCGCAGCCCAGGCCCGGTCCGGTCCCGGCAGGAACACCGGCGAGACCAGTTTTAAACTGGCGATCAGTTGCCATAGCGCGACGAAGCCGGCCGCAACCGCAAAGCTCGCCACGCGCCACAGGAGGGCCGCGCGGTTCATGCGCCGTCTCCGCTCAATGCGGCGCGGCCGAACAGGCGGTTCTGGGCGACGACCAAGAGGACATTCAACGCGTAGCCGATGACGCCGATCCAGACCAGATAGGCCAGCATCAGGTCCGGGCGCAGCGCTTGCTGCGCCAGCATGATGCCGGCCCCGAGGCCGAGCGGGTTGATCGCGATTTCGACCGTCACGGCGACGATCAGCGCGATGCCGGCCGACAGGCGGAACGCGACGAAGATCCGCGGCAGCGCCGCCGGGATGATGATCTTCCAGACCCGCTGTGCCGACGGCAGCCGCAGCGCCCGCGCCACCTCCATCAGCCGCGGCTCGATGCTGCGCACCGCCGCGCGCGACAGGATCAGGACCGGCCAGACGCAGGCGAACGCCACGATCACGATTTCCATGCGGTAGCCGAAGCCGAGCGCGATCAGCGCGATCGGCAGCAGCGCAATCGAGGGAATCGGCCTGATCGCCTCGACCGTTACTTCCATCAGTCGATCGAGCGTATCTGAAATCCCGAAGGCGATGCCGAAAGCCAAGCCGATGGTGGTGCCGATCGCAAGGCCTGCGAAAGCTGAAAACAGCGTGTCGCGCGTGGCCGTCAGGATCGACAAATCGGCAAAGGCGCCGAACAGCGCCATCACGATCTCGCTCGGCGGCGCGAGGCTGTCGCTTTGCAGATGGGTGGCGCGCGCCCAGACTTCGAACGCCACCAGCACGGCCAGCGGCAACACCAGCGCCTTGGCGGAATTCGCCCTCACTGCTCGGTCGCCTTGATGAAATCGAACAATTGCCGCCGCAGTCGCAGGAATTCCGGATGCTCGCGGGTCGATAACTGATCGCGCGGGCGCGGCAGGTTGACCGAAAGCTCGATGCCGATCCGTCCGGGGTGCGGCAGCAGGCCGATGACGCGATCGCCGAGATAGATGGCTTCATCGAGGTCGTGGGTCACGAAGATCACGGTGGCGCCGCTCGCCGCCACCAGCGACAATACCTCATCCTGCAATCCCTGCCGCGTCATCGCATCCAGCGCACCGAACGGCTCGTCCATCAGAAGCGTCTTCGGCTCCTGCGCCAGGCAGCGGGCGATCTGCAGGCGCTGCTGCATACCGCCTGACATTTCCGACGGGTATTTGCCGGCATGGCCGGGCAGGCCGACCGTGCGCAAAAGCTCCTCGATGCGGGCAGGGCGCTCGGCCGACGGCATGCCGCCCGCTTCCAGCGCCAGCGAGACATTGCCCGCCGCGGTGCGCCACGGCAGCAGTGCCTTGCCGTAATCCTGGAACACGATCGCGATCTCGCGGCGCGGCTCACGCATCGGCTGGCCGTCGAAATTCACCTTGCCGCTGGTCGGCTGGTAAAGGCCTGCGGCCAGACGCAGCGCTGTGGTCTTGCCGCAGCCGGAGGCGCCGACGATGCAGAGGAATTCGCCGGGCCGGACTCCGAGACTTAGATTTTCGATGATGGTCTTGCCGCCGAGGACGAGTGTGACGCCGTCAAATGCGATCTGGGGCGTGGCAGTGCCGTATACGGCTTCGAGGCGTTTTGCGGCGCTTGCCATGATGTCAGCTCTCGTTGCCTGGGGGATAGACGAAATCCATGGTCGAACGCAGATGCGCCGATAGCATCGCTTGAGACCCCTGAATGTCGCGGGCGATGACGCGGTCGGCGAGCAATTGATGCGCGCGCACGAATTTCTTGCCGCTGTCGACGGAGCGCATCATCACGCGCCGGTAGCGGTAGGCTTGGTCGTAGAGATCGGAATGGGCTGCCAGCAAACGCTTCGAGCCGCACGCCGCCAGCAAGGCGGTGTGAAAGCCCTTGTGCAGCCGGTCGAAATCCTCGGCGCCCTCACGGAATTCATCACCGGTCCGCTCGATGTGTCGGCGCATCTGGTGCAGCGCGCTGACGATGCCAGCCTCCCAGGCATCGTCGCCATGGGTGATCGCCAGCCTGATGGCCTCGATCTCGATCGCGGTACGCATCGTGGTGATGTCGAGCAGATCCTCGCGGCTGACGTCGGCGACGCGGAAACCGCGCTGCCCGGTGCCCACGATCAGCCCACGCGACATCAGCCGCGACAACCCCTCGCGCAGCGGCGTCGCGCCGATCTCATACCGTTGCACAAGGTCGACGATCCCGAGCCGCGATCCCGGCGCCAGATGGCCCGCGAGAATATCCTGCTCGACCAGCATGGCCGCGCGCTCAGTTAGCGTAGCGGCCTCAGTCACCGGTCGGCTCGATTGGCGCTCAGAGACCGGCATCGCGAAATCCTTTACTTCAGGACCAGCTTTGAGGTGTCGAGCTTGGATTGCAGCATCTTCTGCGACGACATCACCTCGATCCACCAAGAGAGCTGCTCGGGCTTCAGCGCCGGTTCGGAACGGTTCGGCGGCGTCGCCTTGACCAGTTCGATCGGCTGCTTAGTGAACTTGGAAATCGAGTTCGACGCCTTTTCGCGGTCATTGTTCACGATCGCGGCGGATTCGGCGAGCGCGTCGCGGAATTTCTTGACTGCCGCGGCATTCTTTTCCGCCCATTCGCGCGAGGCCGCGTAGAAAATGATCGGATCGGTGCGCGCCAGTTCGACCGCATAGCGTGCGCCGACCGAACCAAGGCCGGCATTGGTCATACGGGTCACGAACGGTTCGGCGGTCAGGACGGCGTCGACGCCGCCGGACTTGATGATATCGGCCATCGTCGGAAAGGTGACCTCGACGAAATTGACGCCCTTGGGATCGACGCCTTTTTCCACCAGCCATTTCACGAACAGCACATGCAGGAACGCGTTTAGCCCCGGCGCGCCGACTTTCTTGCCAACGAAATCCTTCGGCTCCTTGATGGTGATGCCGTTGCGGACGAAGGCGGTGATGTTGCCGTTCGATACCGGGCTCATGATGGTGGCACCCGCAATAGCGACGAGATCGAGCCCACCGTCGACGGCCTGCAAAAACACCGTCGAGGTCGGCCCGCCGATCTGAATCGAATTCGACAGGATCGCCGCCGGGATGTTCGAGTTGATGCCGATCGGCGTCATCTCGACCTCGAGCCCGTGCTTTCTAAAAATGCCCTCGTCGATCGCGATCATTGCTGAGGCGCAGTCCGAAGTCGCCGTACAGCCGACCTGGATCTTGGCTTGCGCAAAGGCGGTACCGGTCAGCGCCATGCTGACGGCAAGGGCGGCTAGGGCCTTTTTCACGGTGCTCTCCCCACAACACATTTTTCTGTCTTGTTTATCGATATTTTTTTTGATCATATATTTCATCAGAAAACAAGAGGGCGTCAGGTGAAACTCGCAACAATAAAGTCGGGCGGTCAGGAAAAGGTCGCCATCGTGCATAGCGGCGACAGGCTGCTCTTTGATCTCGCGGCGGCGGCCAGCCGCAACGGAGGCGCCAATCCGGCTTTCGCATCGATGCTGGCACTGATCGATGCCGGTGACGCCGCGCTCGAACAGGCGGCAAACGTGTTCCACAAGCACGGCAAGGACGAGAGCTTGTCCATGAAGATCGACGCGGCCGAAATTCTCGCGCCGGTCCCGGAGCCACGGCAGATGCGGGACGGCATGTCGTTCCCGCTGCATATCCTGCAGGCCCCGCGCGGGCAGCTCAAGCTCGCCGCACGCGCCAAGGGCGACATGGCGGAGCTGGCGCGGATCGAGGCCGAGCCGCTCGGTGAACTGCCGGAGGTCTATCGCAAGCAGCCGATCTACTACATCACCAACCGCTTCAGCGTGCGCGGTACCAACACCACGGTGAAGTGGCCGCGCTACAGCCAGGTGATGGATTATGAGCTCGAATTCGGCATCATCACCAGGAACAAGGGCGCCAACATCTCTGCCGCCAAGGCCAAAGACCACATCTTCGGCTACACGATCTTCAACGACTTTTCCGCGCGCGATGCCCAGCGCATTGAAATGGAGGGGCGGCTAGGTCCGGCGAAAGGCAAGAGTTTCGACGGCGGCAACGTGATGGGCCCGTGGATCGTGACGCCAGACGAGATCGGCAATCCCTACAAATTGAAGATGGAAGCCCGCGTCAACGGCGAGATGCGCTCGCAAGGGGTGACCGAGGGCATGCTATTCTCGTTCGAGGAGATCATCGCCCATGTCAGCCAGGACGAGACCCTGATGCCCGGCGAATTCATCGGATCCGGCACTGTCGGCAATGGATGCGGGCTCGAACTCGGCTGGTATCTCGAAGATGGCGATACCATCGAGCTCAAAGTCGAAAAGATCGGCATCTTGAAGAACCGGGTCGAGCGGCAATAGTTGCTTCCGGCGACGCTACCCAAAGAAGCATCCAGCGAGGAAACGCCATGGCGCGCAGATTGATCGACATTTCCGTCCCCCTGCAAAACGACGTGCCGGCCGATCCGCCCGGCAATCACCCGACCATCCAGTACATCGATCACCAGCAGGGCCTGCCGCGGATGCTGCAGTTCTTCGAAGGTTTGAAGGCGGAAGATCTGCCTGATGGCCAGGGCTGGGCGGTGGAGCAGGTATCGCTCTCCACCCACAACGGCACGCATCTGGATGCGCCCTGGCATTTCCATCCCACCATGAACCGCGGCGAGCGTTCATGGACCATCGACGAGGTGCCGCTGGAATGGTGCTTTCAGCCGGGTGTGAAACTCGACTTCCGGCATTTGCCGGATGGCTACGTCGCGACCGCCAAGGATGTCGAAGCGGAATTGAAGCGCATCGGCCATACGCTTTCGCCGCTTGAGATCGTCGTGGTCAATACCAGCGCCGGCGCCAAATACGGGCAGCAGGACTACGTCACCTCAGGCTGCGGCATGGGCTACGAGGCGACGATGTATCTGTTGGAGCGCGGCGTGCGCCTCACCGGCATCGACGGCTGGAGCTGGGATGCGCCGTTCATCTACACCGCGAAGAAGTATGCCGAGACGAAGGACGCCAGCCTGATCTGGGAAGGCCACAAAGCCGGGCGCCACATCGGCTATTGCCATCTCGAGAAGCTGCACAATCTCGAGCAATTGCCGTCGACCGGCTTCATGGTGTCGTGCTTTCCGGTGAAGATCGAGCGCGCATCTGCAGGCTGGACCCGCGCGGTCGCCATTCTCGACGGCTGAAGGCTGCACGCAACAACAGCAAGATCGGGGAGAGAACGAATGACGGATTTGCGCACCGCCCCGCTGCGGGGATGCTTCTGCTGTGGTCAATCGTATCAGTCATTCGCCGCACCAAGCCGGCGCGGCTTCATGCTCGGTGCCGGCGCGCTGGCGATGACGACGGCGATCGGTGGTGGCCGGGTGGGGGCACAAACCGCCGACGCAAAGCCGTTCCGGATCGACGTTCACCATCATCTCTCGCCGCCAACCTACGTGACCGCGTCGAACGACAGCGGGTTCGGCGATCCCTTAATGAAGAACTGGACGATCGAGAAATCGCTCGCCGATATGGACAAGGCCGGCATTGCCACTGCGATGCTGTCCGTCACCACGCCCGCGGTCAATTTCACCAAGGGCGATACGGCACGAAGACTTTGCCGCGAGTCGAACGAATATGCTGCAAAGCTGGTCGCGGATTATCCGGGGCGGTTCGGCAATTTCGCGATGCTGCCACTCACCGACGCCGAAGGCAGCCTGCGCGAGCTCGCTTATGCGCTCGACACGCTCAAGGCCGACGGCATCGCGTTGATGACGAGCTACGGCGACAAGTGGCTCGGGGATCCGGTGTTCTTGCCGGTCATGGGGGAGCTCAATCGCCGCAAGGCGCTGGTCTACACCCATCCCACCGCGGCCAATTGCTGCGTGAACCTAGCGCCGACGCAGCCGCCCGTCATGATCGAGTTCGGCACCGACACGACGCGCACGATCGCCGATATCGTCTTCTCCGGTAACGCGAGGCGTTTCCCCGATATCCGATGGATCTTCTCGCATGCGGGCGGCACGATGCCGTTTCTGATCGAGCGCTTTGTGCGACATCCGCTGCTGGCGCCGAAGGCCAAGGAGACGGTGCCCGACGGCACGCTCACCGAGCTCAAGCGCTTCTTCTACGACACCGCGCAAACATCCAACCGTGGTGCCATGTCGGCGCTGGCGGCGATTATTCCTCCGTCGCAGATCGTGTTCGGAACGGATTTTCCGTATCGGACCGGCATCGACCATGTGAAGGGGCTGCGCGAGGCGGGTGTGTTCACGGAGGAGCAGATGGCGGCGATCGAGCGGGGGAATGCGCTCAAGCTGCTGCCGCGGCTTGCAAGCTAGTTCGGGAGCCGAGGCTCTCGTCACGTCGCGGAACGATTCGTTAAATCGGCATAGGGGGCGACCTTGTGGGTCGCTCCCCTGCCACACCACCCGGCATG